>NZ_KE387260.1:236459-333859 GCF_000430805.1 Chitinilyticum aquatile DSM 21506
AAGGCTCAAGCCAAGAAGGCTTCCGCTGCTTCCGTAGCTTCCGCTGCCAAGTAATCAGCGCCTGCTCTGAAAGTTGTATGATCAAAAACGGGACTTCGGTCCCGTTTTTGCGTTTCAAGGATTGCCATGCTGCGACGCCTTCCCTACCTCATTCCGCCACTTGCCACCGCGGCTTTGTTCTACGGCCTGATCCTCTGTCGTACACCGCATGCCATTCAGCCGAAAATGGCCAGTGCGCCCGCCGCCACGCCGGCCACGCCCGAAGGTCGGGAACCAAGCCCGGCAGAGCGCGAAATCCAGCGCCAGCGGCTGGCACTGTTTTTTGGCAAGGATGACCGCAGCTTCGTCCAGCAACCCTACCCTGCGCCCTATGCGGCGATTGGCCGCCTGGAAACGGCGGCCGGCAGCACCTGCACGGCAACGCTGGTCAGCGACACGCTGGCGGTGACCGCTGCGCACTGTTTTCTGATGGAACCTCGCCGGATCGACCCCGGCAAGTGGTTCTATACGGCATATCACGCCGGTGCTTTCGGCGCGAAATACGCGGTGATCGGCCAGACTTTCCATCCGCGATTCCGCAAGGGCCTGCGCTACAAGGGCGATGATGTCTACATTGACCCGGCGGCCGCCGCCTATGACATCGCATGGCTCCGGCTTGAAAAAATCGAGGGTATTGCCCCACAGCCCTTACCCATCCTCGATAAAAACCTTGATACCCTGAAAAAAACCCTGGGGGCCACGAACTATCGTGCCAGCCAGGCTGGTTACGCCGAGGATCATGACGACCGGCTGACCACGCATCGCGGCTGCCTGATTACCGAGCTGCGCAGCAACAATACCTTCTATCACCAGTGCGATACGCTATCGGGCGACTCCGGCTCGCCACTGTTTGCCGACACGCCGGCCGGCCCGCGCCTGATCGCGGTGCAAAGCTCGGCCCCGGACTGGTTCAACCGCGGCATCGCCGACAATGTCGCCGTCAGCATCCTGCAGCTGCCGCCCGCGCCGAACTGAGCGGGAAAAGCTGAAGGCAGCAAGGCCGCCGACCGTTTCTGTGACACTGTGTGTTCGCGGCACATGATCTGCCGCAGTTCGGATTACAATGACCGATTCTGATTGATTGCCCGGAATCACCGTCATGGATATCCAAGCCTACATGCAGACCGTCGGGCGTCAGGCCCGCGCCGCCAGCCGCGCCATGGCCCGCGCCTCGACCGGTGCCAAGAATGCCGCACTGAATGCCATCGCCGACGCCATCGAACGAGATGCCGCCAGGCTGCTCGCCGCCAACCAGCAGGATATGGAGCAGGCCCGCGCCGACGGGCTCGAGCCAGCCATGCTGGATCGCCTGCAACTGACGGAAAAAACCATCGCCACCATGGCGCAGGGGCTGCGCGAGATGGTGGCCCTGCCCGATCCGATCGGCAATATGGGCGATTTCAAATACCGTCCGTCCGGCATCCAGGTCGGCAAGATGCGCGTACCACTGGGCGTGATCGGCATCATCTACGAAGCCCGCCCGAATGTGACGGCCGACGCCGCCGGCCTGTGCATCAAGTCCGGCAACGCCACCATCCTGCGCGGCGGCCGTGAAGCCTTCCACTGCAACCAGGCCATTGCCGCCTGCGTGAAGGAAGGCCTGAGCCGCGCCGGCTTGCCGGAAGCCGCCGTGCAGATCATCGAAACGCCCGACCGCGCCGCGGTGGGCGAACTGATCACCATGAGCGAATTTGTCGACGTCATCGTGCCGCGCGGCGGCAAGGGCCTGATCGAACGCATCAGCCGCGATGCACGCGTACCGGTGATCAAGCACCTCGACGGCATCTGTCACGTGTACATCGATGACGAAGCCGATCCGGAGAAAGCCATCCGCATCTCCGACAACGCCAAGACGCATCGCTACGGCACCTGCAACACCATGGAAACGCTGCTGGTGAACGACAACGTCGCCGAGCTGATCCTGCCGGAGCTGGCGAAAGTCTACGCCACTAAAGCGGTAGAGCTGCGCGGCTGCGACAAGACCCGTGCGATTCTGCCGGGCATTGTCGCCGCAACGGATGAAGACTGGGCAACCGAATACCTGGCACCGATTCTGGCGGTGAAGGTCGTCGCCGATCTGGACGAGGCCATTGCGCACATCAACCAGTGGGGCAGCCATCACACCGATGCCATCATTACTGAGAACTACAGCAAGGCGCGCCAGTTCCTGCGCGAAGTGGATTCAGCCTCGGTGATGGTCAATGCCTCGACGCGCTTTGCCGACGGCTTTGAATATGGCCTGGGCGCGGAAATCGGCATTTCCACCGACAAGATCCACGCCCGCGGCCCGGTTGGGCTCGAAGGGCTGACCTCGGAAAAATGGATCGTGCTGGGCGACGGCGAAATCCGCGCCTGAGCTCACTAAGCATGACACAGCCACCGGCATGCCGGTGGCTTTTTTTCGCCCGAAGTGTATGAACTCACAGTGCTTGTTTCAGAAGGGCTATCGATCAATAGGTACACAGGTATTGTCAAACAGCGCCCCCCCTGCCCGGCTCCAAACCTTACGTTACCCTGCTTTTTTTGACAAATCACAGCAGAAAAAAGTAAGGTTTACGGCATGAAAATCCGCATCGCCATTTATCTCATCATCGTTGTGATTCTTGCCTGCCTGTTCACAGTCAGGGACGGCGCTATCCTGAGACAGATTGTCCCGGGGGCCGATGCACCAATGCATCCAAAGACGCTTCCTCTGCCCGAGCTGCTCAAGCAGGCCGAGCAAGGCAATCACGATGCCCAGCGTGAACTGGCCTATCGGTATGAAGATGGCCGGGGCGTTGCCAAAGACATGAAGCAGGCCCTGCGCTGGCAGGAAGCAGCGGCCGGGGGTGGCGCTGCCGACGATCAGGCACGAACCGGCTGGTTTTATGACACTGGCGAAGGAACCGAGCGCCACCCGCAGAAGGCGGTAATGTGGTACAAGCGCTCGGCCGCGCAGGGCAACCCCCATGCCCAGAATGCGCTCGCTGTCATGATGGTCAACGGCGATGGCACACCACTCGACACCGAACAGGGCTGCGCACTACTGGAAAAAGCGGCAGCACAGAAATTGCTCGTCGCCGAGTCCAATCTGGGGCTATATCTGCTCAAGGACGGCCCCTGCAAGGAAGACATGCCAAGAGCAATCACCTTGCTGGAAACAGCGGCAAAAAAAGGCGATCCATTCGCGGCATCCCGTCTGGGGCGTGTTTTTCTGACCGGGCACGGCATCGCACCGGACCGGGAGCGCGGCATGCTCTGGCTGGAAAAAGCCATCCAGCAGGGCAACAGCAATGCCGCGGGATTGCTTGGCTGGGCATTCATGACCGGAAACTACGGCGTTCCGCAAAACCCGGAGCGCGCCCGCGAACTGCTTGAGGTGGCGGCCAGGGATAATGACGCCTATGCGCTCACCGGGCTTGGCTGGATGTATCAGCGTGGACGCGGCGTAGATGTGGACATCCGTCGCGCCGAACAATATTACGCACAGGCGGCCCGTCAGGGGCATGGCGAGGCACAGTTCCTGCTCGGTGTACTTCTCAGCAGGGGCGAAGGTCGCCCGCTTGATCAGGTTGGTGGCTATGCATGGCTGGCTCTCGCGCGGCAAAGCGGCAATGCCAGGGCCATTCGTTACCTGATTGAGCACCCGGTCAGCGCAGAAATCGAACAACAGGGCAATGCCCTCGCCAGCAACTGGCTGCCGGGGCGTTTGCTGTATGACTGAGTCGCCGGTCGTCTATGAATACAGAAACACGAAAACGGGTCATTGGACTCCCCGACAAAGAAGCGTTCATCCCGCTGGGCAAACCGCGAGCGCCCCATTAAGCTGCGGATAGCAGGCCTATTAGCAGCGGGCCTTTTCCTGGCAAAACGGTTTGAACATGCAGGCAATCGGCATTTTCGGCGGCACCTTCGACCCCATTCATTATGGTCACATTACACTGGCCGGTATCTTCATGGACACCTTCAAACTCGAAGGTGTCCGGCTTATACCCACTGGATTACCCCCCCATCGTCCACCGCCACCGGTTTCGCCGCTGCAACGCGCCGACTGGGTGCGGCTGGCGATAGCCGGCCGGCCCGGACTGAGCCTTGACGAGCGCGAAGTCAGGCGGAATGGCTACTGCTATACCTTCGACACGCTGCAGGAATTGCAGCAGGAGTTGCCGGACCATCTGCTGGTATGGCTGATCGGAGCGGATTCGCTGGCAAATCTGCCGCAATGGCATCGCTGGCAAGCGTTGCTGGATCTTGGCCATCTGGTAGTGGCATGCCGCCCGGGCAGTGATCTGGATGCACTACCGCCGCCCATCGCCCGTGAATTGCAGAAAAGACTGGTAATTGCTTCGCCAGATGGCTTAAGTCACGGTAAAATCAGCGTTTTGCCTGCTCCGCTGCTTTCCGTCTCCAGCACGGAACTGCGCCAGCGACTGGCCCGGGGCGAAGACGTCAGCGCGCTGACCCCTGTTGCCGCAGCCATTACGGCCAGTGGCCTTTATCTCGGTACCTCGGCCAGTGGCCTTTACAAGGATTGAACATGAATGAAATCACCCTCGCCATGCGCGACGTTGCCGTGGCGGCCCTGGAAGACATCAAGGGCAAGGATATTCTGGCCCTGGATACCACCAAGCTCTCCGAGCTGTTCGAATGCATGATCGTCGCCACCGGCGACTCCAACCGCCAGGTACGCGCGCTGGCCAATAATGTGGCCGTCGAGCTGAAAGCCAAGGGCTACGAGATCATTTCAACCGAAGGTGAAGAATCTGGTGAATGGGTGCTGGTCGATGCCGGTGAACTGGTCGTGCACGTGATGCTGCCGGCAGTCCGCGATTACTACGATCTGGAACAGCTGTGGGGCGGCCAGAAGCCGACCTTCAACCCGCTGGGCAAGGCCTGGTCAGCGGTCTGATCGGGCGGATAGCAAAAAAAGCTGATGGGAAACCATCGGCTTTTTTATTGCCGCTTGATCTATATGCTTAGCACGACTGGTTATTTTTAAAATATAACTTATTCCGGTACATTCTTGCTGGCGCAGCCTGCGCCCACGTTATAACGACAATCCGAGCCGAAGCACGCCCCATGAATACCATCAGTGAAGCGAGACTGACTCACCTCAAGCAGCTGGAAGCCGAGTCCATCCACATCATCCGTGAAGTTGCCGCCGAGTTCGAAAACCCGGTGATGCTCTATTCCATCGGCAAGGATTCCGCCGTGATGCTGCATCTGGCCAGGAAGGCCTTTGCTCCCGGCATTCCGCCCTTCCCGCTGATGCACGTCGACACCACCTGGAAATTCCAGGACATGTACAAGCTGCGTGACAAGCAGAAAGCCGAAGGCTGGAAGCTGATCACCCACGTGAACGAGGAAGGTGTTGCGGCCGGCATCAACCCCTTCACCGCTGGTAGCGCCAAGCACACCGACGTGATGAAGACCGAAGGCCTGAAGCAGGCACTGAACAAGTACGGCTTCGACGCCGCGTTCGGTGGCGCCCGCCGCGACGAGGAAAAGAGCCGCGCCAAGGAGCGCGTGTACTCCTTCCGCGACAAGAATCACCGCTGGGATCCGAAAAACCAGCGACCGGAACTCTGGAACATCTACAACAGCCGCATCGACAAGGGTGAATCCATCCGCGTCTTCCCGATTTCCAACTGGACCGAGCTGGATATCTGGCAATACATCTATCTGGAAAACATCGAAATCGTGCCGCTGTACTACTCGGCCGAGCGCGATGTCGTGGACTACAACGGCACCACCATCATGATCGACGATGAGCGCTGCCTCGCTTACCTGACCCCGGAACAGCTCGCGACCCGCCGCAAGGAATGGGTGCGCTTCCGTACGCTGGGCTGCTACCCGCTGACCGGTGCCGTGCAGTCCAAAGCGCAGACCCTGCCGGAAATCATCCAGGAAATGCTGCTGACCACCACCAGCGAACGCCAGGGCCGCGCCATCGACCATGACAGCGCAGGGTCGATGGAAAAGAAAAAGATGGAAGGTTATTTCTAAACACCTTCACCACAGAAATTGAGAGATGTAGGGTGGGTTAGGTCGCAGACCGTAACCCACCGCAGCGACGCCATTATTGATTGCCCGGTGGGTTACGCACCCACCCTACGCGAGACCCACTATGTCCCACCAATCCGACCTGATCGCCAGCGACATCCTGGCGTACCTGAAACAGCACGAAAACAAGGATCTGCTGCGCTTCATCACCTGCGGCAACGTCGATGACGGCAAGTCCACGCTGATCGGCCGCCTGCTGCATGATTCCAAGCTGATCTTCGAAGACCATCTGGCCGCGATCCAGAAAGACAGCCAGAAGTACAACACCACCGACCAGGAAATCGATCTGGCATTGCTGGTGGACGGCCTGCAGGCCGAGCGCGAACAGGGCATCACCATCGACGTGGCCTACCGCTACTTCTCGACTGAGAAGCGCAAATTCATCATCGCCGACTGCCCGGGGCACGAGCAGTACACCCGCAACATGGCCACCGGTGCCTCCACCTGCGACCTGGCCATCATCCTGATCGACGCCCGCTACGGCGTGCAGACGCAGACTCGTCGCCACAGCTACATCGTTTCGCTGCTGGGCATCAAGCACGTGCTCGTCGCGGTCAACAAGATGGATCTGGTCGAATTCAGCGAAGCGCGCTTCAACGAAATCAAGCAGCAATACCTCGAATTCGCCAAGCAGCTCGACATTGCCGACATCCGCTTCGTGCCGATTTCCGCGCTGCGCGGCGACAATGTGGTGAACGAATCCACGCAAACCCCGTGGTACGAGGGCGACACGCTGATGGGGCTGCTGGAATCCGTGCAGATCAGCAAGGATGCCAAGCTCGATGCCTTCCGCCTGCCGGTGCAGTACGTCAACCGCCCGAATCTGGATTTCCGCGGCTTCTGCGGCACCATCGCCGCCGGCCACATCCTGCCGGGCGATGAAATCGTCGCACTGCCGTCCGGGCGTCGCTCGAAAGTGAAGGACATCGTTACCTTCGACGGCAACCTGCAGGCCGCCTTTTCCGGTCAGGCCATCACGCTGACGCTGGAAGACGAAATCGACATCAGCCGCGGCGACATGATCGTGCGTGCGCAGGATGCCCAGCCGCAAGTCAGTCAGGCCTTTGCCGCGCACGTGGTCTGGATGAACGACAGCACGCTGACCGTCGGCAAGGAGTACGCATTCAAGCTGGCCGGCAAGCAAGTGTATGGCCGTGTAGCCCAGATCCAGCATCGCATTGACGTGAATACCCTCGAGCACGCCCCGGCTGCCGAGCTGAAGCTGAACGAAATCGCCCGCGTCACCATCGAAGTCAACGCCCCGGTGGTGTTCGACCCCTACACCGAGTGTCGCGGCACCGGCAGCTTCATCATCATCGACCGTCTCAGCAATGCCACCGCTGGCGCCGGCATGGTCATCGAAGCCGCCACCAGCAGCGCGAACGCCAGCGATCTGGACGAACTCAGCCGCCTGCGCGCCTTTGAAGTCGAGCTGAACGCCCTGGTGCGCAAACACTTCCCGCACTGGGAGGCCAAGGACGTCAGCCAGTTGCTGAAGTAATCCCGTATCGCGACTCTGAAAACCCGGCCAGCCAGCCGGGTTTTTTTGCGAACTGCCTCACAAAATTCCGCCAAATTCATTCAGGAAGCTGACCTGTCATTGACTGCGCAACATGATAAATGCATGCTGCGCCTCCATTCCGCATTCAGACAGCACACTCCCAATGCCTCTGCCAGCATCGCTTTCCACCTGCAAAGTTTCTACCCGCAAGCTACTTATGGTCGCCGGCATCGCGGCACTGATCTCGCCGTTTGCGCTGTATGCCTGGGTGCTGCTAAGCGCCAAACTGGCGCTGGGAGGGGATAGCCCTGCCAGCACCACCTTGGCCGTATTGCCCGGCTACCAGACCCCGGCTACCAGCCTGTGTGATGGCGTGCTGCAGACAACGCAGGGGCTCTGGTTCTTCACCGAGGGTAGCGATTACCAGAATAAAGAGGCGCTGAATGCCAAGCCGCCAGCGCTGGATTTCCTGACGCTGATTGGCGAGCAGCCCGAACCGGGTGCGTTCAGCAGCATGCTGGGCAAGCAGAACGGCACCATCGTGCTGACAGCCGACACGAAAGGGAGCGTGCGCTACAGCGCCATTCTGCCGGATACGCCCTGTGCGGACGTCAGCCACGACGGGCGCACCCTCTGGCTGCGCACGACACTGCAGCTGCCCGGCGAACCCGGCGATCGCCAGCAGGCCAATGCCCGCAGCAGCGATCATGGGCAAAGCTGGCAACTGGAGAAGCAAAAACTCAGTCCGGTTGCAGACAAATATCCGCATGATTACCGGCTGATCTTCCCTTCCGCGAATGAGCGCTGGGCGCTCTATGAGGATGATCGCGTAACGCCTGCGCCTCTCGCAGATGGGGAGACACCGACTCAGTTGCTGGCGTACTCCGCCGATCAGGGCAGCACATGGCAATACCTGCTCAATAGCGCATCACTGCCAATCTCCGAGCAATACATTGCCCCGCTGCGCCCGCACGGTGAGGTGGTCTTCAAAAAAAATGAACTCACCCTCACCCCGCTATCACCCGACCAGATCCTGCTGTGGCAAAGCGTGGAACTGACCACGCAAACCGGTGACCAACTCGGCGATCAGCACACCGCCTTCACCCGGCTTGTCACCCTGAACCGCAAGGGACAAGCCTGGCAGGCTGCACCGGCCGTAATCAGCGCGCCAATGGCCTTCGAAACCATTCGGCAAGGCAGCGACGGCCAGATCTTCGCCGTCAAATCCGGCCCGGGCAAGCAACCGGATGAAATCTGGCAATTCGACCCTGTACAGCAGCGCTGGGATAAGCGCGGTGACGCGCCCAATCTGTTCGCCCCCTTCCCGGGAAGTAGCAGCATTACGAGTCTGCGCGCCGGCAAAGGCGTGCTGCTGATCGAGGTGTACGCCCGGCACAGGCCGGGCAGCATCCTGCCGAGCGGGCGCGAAGCCAGCATTTCGGCGACAGCGTATTACTACTCGGCCGATCAGGGTCGCAGCTGGCGCAAATTCGACACGCGGCAGTACGAAACCATCACCGGCTTCGACGCGCAGACCAACCGTGTTTTCCGCTTTGATGATCGCGGACAGGATACGGTAGTGACGGCGCAGACACTGGGGCAATAAGCGCAATACCTGGCAATGTAATTCGCCGCAGCCTTTAATTTAAAAAGGGCAAAGCCACATACCCAAGAAAAATGAAATCCGGCCGTAGCAGCAGTCACACCGCGCGGGCGTAGATGAAAAATTCGCGGTTGCCGTCGCCACCCTGGATCGGGCTTTCGAAGTAATCGAGCACGGAATATCCGGCGACTGTCGCTGCGGCGCAGACCTTGGCGGCGACCTGCGGATACAGTGCCTCATCGCGCACGATGCCGCCCTTGCCCAGCCCTTCGGGCCCGACTTCAAACTGCGGCTTGACCAGGAACAGCAGCAAGCCACCTTCAGGCAGCACGCTGCGCAAGGCCGGCAGCACCAGCGTCAGCGAAATGAAGGACACGTCACCAACCACCAGATCGAGCGGTCCATCTTGCGCACCGGTAATCAGCTCCGGCGCCAGATGGCGCGCATTGACGCCTTCGAATTGCGTGATACGGGGATCGGCCAGCAGGCGCGGATGCAGCTGGCCGTGGCCGACCTCGATGCCGATCACCTTGCGCGCGCCTTCCTGCAGCAGGCAATCTGAAAAACCCCCAGTCGAAATGCCGACATCGAGCGCCTGCATGCCGGCCACATTCAGCGCCGCCTGCTGCAGCGCACCGGCGAGCTTCAGGCCGCCACGCGACACGTAGCGGTCCAGCTCGTCGGGTGCAATCGTGATGTCGGCTGCCGCATTCAGGTTCTGGCTGGCCTTCGTCACTGCCTTGCCATCCACGCTGACGCGTCCGGCAGCGATCATCGTCTGCGCAGCCGTGCGCGAGGCGGCGAGGCCGAGTTCAACGAGGAGCAGATCAGCGCGGGCCATGCCGGGAATCCCTTTTCGGCTGCGCCGCGAAGCCAGGATGGGCGGGCATGCGATTTTCGAGGAAAGTCATTTTTGATCGAAGGGTATATGAACACAGCCATTATTTAGAAAGGGCTATAGCCATATACCCATGGCAACATCATCAATCGAAACGTTCGGTCGGGCCGAGGTAGCGGTATTGCCCGGTGGGGATATTGCCGAGCATGATCTTGCCGATGCGCACACGCTTGAGGCCGGTAACCTTCAGGCCGACCAGCTCGCACATGCGGCGGATCTGGCGCTTCTTGCCCTCGGTGAGCACAAAGCGCAGCTGGTCTTCGTTTTGCCATTCGACGCGCGCGGGCTTGAGCTTCTCGCCATCGAGCGACAGACCATAGTTCAGCAGGCGCAGATCGGGCGCGGAGAGCGTGCCCTCGACGCGAACCAGGTATTCCTTCTCGATCACCGAGTTTTCGCCGATCAGCTGCTTGGCGATGCGGCCGTCCTGCGTGAGCACCAGCAGCCCCACCGAATCGATATCCAGCCGCCCGGCCGGTGCCAGCCCGCGCAAGTGGCCGGGCGAGAAGCGGATGCCGGACGGATCATCCACCCAGTGGTTTTCCGGCAGCACCAGCACTGACGCTGGCTTGTAGCCATCCTCGGCTTGACCGGAGACGTAGCCCACCGGCTTGTTGATCAGCACCGTGACGCGGTTGGCCTGCGCGGCGTGCCCCTGGCGGTCGAGCGTGATGCGCTGCTCGGGCAGCACCTTGCTGCCCAGCACATCCACCACCACGCCATCGACCTTGACCCAGCCCTTGGCAATGTATTCATCGGCTTCGCGGCGGCTGCACAGGCCCAGTTCGGCCATGCGTTTGGACAGGCGCAGTGGTTCACTCATTTTGCTACTCGCTCGTTCGGTTTGATTCTGCCGGACTGTTTGACCGGAAAGGCGGGATGGTAACGCAATGCGCGCCGGCCCGCATCGTGGACTTCCCGCCACGGGTCGGGCGGCAGTGTAAACTGCCGCTTTCCCCCCTGACCGTCAGTTCATCATGCTCAGTTATCTGGCCCTGCGCCACCTGCATATCACCTGCGTGGTCATCACGGCCACTCTCTTCATCGCGCGCGGCGTGCTCACACTGCGCGGCTGCGACTGGAAATCGCGCTGGCCGGTGCTGCGCTGGCTGCCGCATGCCAATGATACGCTGCTGCTGGCGGCGGCCATCGGACTGGCGCTGACGACCGGGCAGTATCCGCTGGCGCAGGGCTGGCTGACAGTCAAGGTCCTCGGCCTGATTGCCTACATCGTGCTGGGCACGCTGGCGCTGAAGCGGGCGCGGACCCCGCGCGGCCGGCTGGCGGCCTTTATCGCCGCGCTGGCCGTGCTGGCTTATGTGGTACTCGTTGCCATCATGCGCTCGGCAACGCTGGGCCTGCTCTGACAGGCCTGTGCCGGTCAGAGAATGGCCGGCAGAACACCCGGTGCAGGGCTGGCCGCATCCTGCAGGCGAACCTCGGCGATGGTGAGGCTGCGATCGTGCTCGCGGCAGCTTTCCATCAACGTGACGAGCGCCAGGTTCACTGCCAGCAAGGCCTCGGTTTCGGCCTGCCCTTCACGGCATTCGACAGTCACATGGCAGTGCAGCGTATTGCGCAGACGGTCGGTCATGAAGTCGACCTTCACGGCGGTCACGGTGTGCGGATTGCGCTGCGGCACCAGATCGGCCGCACGTTTGGCGGCCAGCATGGCAGCAGCACGTGCAATGCCCTGCAACTCCGACAGACTGCCGCTTTCGAACTGCTGCAGCGTATCAGCCTGCATGCGCAACTCGCCGCTGGCCCGCGTGGCGTGCTTCTGCGCAGCCACGCTGCCCAGCGACTGACCGGCAAGGCTGATGGTTTCAACCCCTGCCAGCCGCGCAGCCAGCATGGCCAGATCGTCAAAACTGTTGATATTAGCAATGCTGCCGGCGGGCACCTCGACCGTTGCCGCTTTCAGCTCGGACAGCCACTCGGCCAGGCCGAACTCGCCTCGCGCCATGCGCTCGATCAGTTGCGGCAGCACACTGCGATGCAGCAGGCACAGATGCGGCTGCATCGTTCCGCCGCAGCGCACGGTGACGGCATTGGCACCTTTTTCCAGCTCGGTCAGCATGCTGGCGAGCAGGTTTTCCGGCAGGAAAGGCGCGTCGCACGGCAATACCAGCAATGCGTCGGAAGGCGATGCCAGTGCAGCGGCATGCACGCCGGCCAGCGGCCCCGGAAAACCGGGATACACATCGCGCAGTACCGGATAACCGAAGCGCGAATAGTCGGGCAGGTTGCGGTTGGCCGAGATGAGGATATGCCCCATGCGTACGGACTGCTGCTGCAGAGCTTCGATCACCCAGCCGACCAGCGGCCGGCCGGACAGCTCGACCAGCCCCTTGTCCCGCCCGTTCATACGTCGCCCCGCACCGCCTGCGAGGATGACGGCATCAACCATCATCATGCCCTGCTCCCGTCCTGCTTCGTGAATATTCACGCGATCCCCAAACTATGGCGCAGCCTGCCTGCGCCGGCAAGCCGCTGCCGCCGACAAACGGCACAAACAACAAAAGGAGCCGCGGCTCCCTTTGTCTGGCGGTCGTAACCGCAGCCTTACTGCTGTGCTGCCGGCTGATAGCCCTGGATGTCGGCCTTGGCAAACAGGCCGCTGATGTACTCGTGCACGGCACGTTGCGAGGCCATGCTGTTGAGGAACTGGCCGATGCGTTCCTTGGCTTCATCGAAGCTCACGGCTTCGCCAGTGGATTTCTTGCCCGAACGGATGATGTGCAGGCCGAACTGGGTTTCCACCAGCCCGTCATACAGCTCGTTGTCGCCCAGGCTGAACGCGGCCTGTTCGAACTCCGGCACCATCTGGCCACGGCCGAATGCACCCAGATCGCCGCCCTGGCGGCCGGACGGGCAGGCGGAATGTTCACGCGCCAGCTCACCAAAGCGGTGCGGATTGAGCTTGAGCTCTTCCAGCACGCCTTCAGCCTTGGCACGAACCAGCGAGCCGGCCAAGCCTTCTTCCGGCGTAAACAGGATGTGGCTGGCCTCGACCTGCTCGCCACGCTTGAAGCTTTCCGGATTGTGATCGTAGAACTCGCGGCAGGCTGCTTCGTCGGCCGGAGTGATGCTCAGCTCCTGATCGAACAGCTGGCCGATGCGCTGGTCATCTTCACCGGCGGGCACACCCAGTTCGTTGGCACGCTGCAGCAGCAGTTCGCGCACGATCAGGTTCTGGGTGGCCGCATCGCGCGGATCGGCAGCGTCCTGATGGTGGGCGATTTCTTCTTCGATCATTGCAGCGGTAATGGCCGTGCCATTGACGGTAATGCTCATATCTATTCCTTGTTGGTGGTTTCAGTCAGCGCCTTGCGCATGCAGAACGCTGAAGCGGGGCACAGGCTTTTGAACTGGCGGGAGCCGGCAATGGTGGCAACGACATTCTGGCGGTCGACCACCTCGTAACCCCGGCGCCGGAAATAATCCACGGGGCCGGTTGTCAGCAGCCAGGCGGTAGCGACTCCGCGCTGCTTCGCTGCGGCTTCCATTGCGGCCAGCAGCATGACACCAATTCCGCGTCCGCGCCAGCCGTCGCGGACGACCAGCGAGCGCAGCAGCACATCCGGCCCCATGATCTCCAGCCCGCCGCAGGCAACGACACTGATGCCGTCGCGCAGCACCATCAGCTCCACGTCGTCCTCATCCAGATCGCTGCTGACCAGTCCTTCGGCCTCGACCATGGCTTTTACCACGGCCTGCGTTTCCATGTCCTCCACGTGCTCCAGTCGCATTGCCCGCTCCCTGCCCAGTCCGGAACTAGCAATGTATGCGCTTGCGCACGAAGTTGCACAGGATTTTCACCTGCGGCTGACGCAAGGCAAACTCGCCGGACACGGCACGCGCCAGCGCCGTGGGCTAGGATGAAAACAGGCACCCTGCGGAGCATCCATCATGAAAACGCTGGTCATTTTTTCGCATCCCCACCTCGCCACATCGCGGGTGCACCGCACACTGATCGATACTATCGACGACCTGCCCGACGTGCATATCCACCATCTGGAGGCGATGTATCCGCAGGGCGATATCGATGTCGAAGCGGAACAATCCGCCTGCGAACACGCCAGCCGGCTGGTGTTCCAGTTCCCCTTCTATTCCTACAGCACGCCGCCCATGCTCAAGCGCTGGCTTGATGACGTGCTGAGCTACGGCTGGGCGTACGGCAGCAAGGGGCAGCGCCTGCGCAACAAGCCGCTGCAGCTCGTCATCAGCAGTGGCGCGCCGGCCAGCGCCTACGCGGCGACGGGCTACAACCGCTTCACGATGGCGGAGCTGCTGCGCCCGCTCGAAGCCACCGCCCACCTCACCGGCATGGTGCTGCAGCCGCCGCTGATCCTGCATGGTGTGCCAAACATTCCGGGGCTGGATGTCACCGATCTGCAGATGGAGAAGGTAATGACCTTTGCCGCCAGCTACCGCAAAACCCTGCAGAGCGGGCATAGCTGCATCCGGGGTATCTAGCCACAGCCCTTGTCCTGCGAAGGCCAGCGAGCAATACACTCGTGCGTTAATACCACCATTGCTGCAGTGCACGCCCCTGCTTGCCCAATCCGGCCCGAGCGCGTAAGGTCGCGCCAGTACAGAACCCGGGGCTACCGCATGCATTTCCTTGACCTGAAAAGCGCCGACGCCGCGCGCGCGCGCCAGAGCCAGCTGACCAAACCTGCCGGCAGCCTTGGCCGGCTGGAAGAGCTGGCTATCTGGTTTGCCGAACGCCTAGGCAACAGCACGCCGGGCCGCCTCAAGCCGGCCATCGTCATCTTCGCCGCCGACCACGGTGTGGCTGCCGAGGGGGTATCGGCGTATCCGCCCAGTGTCACCAGCCAGATGGTGCTCAATTTCATCGCCGGCGGGGCCGCGATCAATGTGATTGCGCGCGAACATCAGGCCGGACTCGTCGTCATTGACGTGGGCGTCGCTACGCCCTACCCGCTGCCTAGCGGCGAACTCAGCCCCGGCATGCGCTATTTCCGCCTGCCGGTGCGCGCCGGCAGCGGCAATCTGCGCATCGAAGCGGCCATGAGCAGCGAGGATTGCAGCAAGGCCTGGCAGATCGGCGTACAGGTTGCACGCCAGGCGCAGGAACGCAGCAAGAATCTGCTGATCGGCGGCGAAATGGGCATCGGCAACACCACGGCGGCCGCAGCACTGATCTGCGCGCTCACCGATACCGACCCGGCGGACATTGTCGGCAGCGGCACCGGCATCGATGCCGCCGCGCGCGAGCACAAGATTGCGGTCGTCCGCGAAGCGCTGGCACGCGCGCGCGCTGCCGGCGCCACGACCCCGCAGGACTGGCTGGCGCAGGTAGGCGGGCTGGAAATCGCCGCACTGGCCGGTTTTTATACCGAAGCCGCGGCGCTGGGCATTCCGGTCGTACTGGATGGCTTCATCAGCACGGCCGCCGCACTCGTCGCAGTGCGCTGCGACAGCTCGGTTGGCGACTGGCTGCTGGCGAGCCATGCCTCACAGGAACTCGGCCATCGCCGGGCACTGGCTGAACTCGGCCTCACGCCGCTCTTCGACCTTGGCCTGCGGCTTGGCGAAGGCAGCGGCGCCGCGCTGGCGATTCCGCTGCTGCAAACCGCGCTGGCGCTGCATCGCGACATGGCGACCTTCGCCCAGGCCGGCGTGGATCACATCTGATGGCGGCCTTCCGGCTCACCCTCGTTCGTCACGGCACCGCCCAGGGCAGCCAGGCTGCGGTTTTCGGCCAGACCAATGCCGCGCTTTCAGCACAGGGCCGCGAGCAGCTGCTGGCCCGCTGGCAGGCGCTGAGCGCGCAGCCGATTGATGCCATGGCCTCATCGACACTGGCCCGTTGCGCCGACTTCGCCCTGGACGCAGCCGCCAGCCTCAACTTGTCGCTGCACCTGGATCGCGGCTTTTCCGAACAGCATCTCGGTACGCTCGACGGCAAGCCGAAGGCAGACTGGCTGGAAAGCGAACAGCAGGCCTGGGATGCCTGGCAGCGTGACCCACAACAGAACCCACTGCCCGAGGGTGAAGACTGGGATACCTTCAGCGCACGCACGCTGGCGGCCTTCCGGCAGTGGCTGGCGCAAACGCCGGATGCCGAACATCGCCTGCTGTTTGCCCATCAGGGCACGATCAAGGTGCTGCTGCTGCACGCCTTCGGCCTGCCTGCCACCCGCCACAGCCAGTTCTGGCTGGCGCCAGCAGGCGTCGTCAGCCTGTGGTGGGACGATGACAGCGAAGCCGGCTGGCCGCCGCTCCTGCTGGGGCTCGACAACACCCAGCCGGCCGCAGCGGACTGATCCGGCATGCCCGACCTGCGCCCTGCCATTCTCGCCGTGCAGTTTCTCACGCGCTTGCCGACCCCGGCGGTGCGTGATTTCGAGCCAGCCCTGCTGGCACGCTCGGTGAGCTGGTTTCCGCTGGTCGGCCTGCTGCTGGGAGCCCTGCTGGGCGCACTGGTCAGTGCCGGGCAACTCGTCGACCCCTGGCTGGCCGCGCTGCTGGGCCTGCTCGGCTGGATGGCGCTCACCGGCGGCCTGCATCTCGATGGTCTCGCCGACATGGCCGATGGGCTGGGCGCATCACATCGCGACCCGCAACGCTTTCTGGCGGTACTGAAAGACCCGCACCTTGGCAGCTTCGGTGTGCTGACGCTGATCGGGCAGTGCGGTGCCAAGCTGGTTCTGCTGATGCTGCTCGCCAGAAACCAGCAATGTATTGCCTTATATCCATTGCTATTACTTGTTCCGGCATGGGCACGCTGGGGGGTGTATCTCTGGCAGGGTTTGCCGCCACTGGCCAGCGGCATGGCAGAGCAATTCGGCTGGCAGCGCTCGCGCCTCGCGCCCTGGCTGAACCTGATCATTCTCGCCGCGCTGAGCGCCTGGCTCGCACCACTGTTGCTGCTGGCACCGCTGCTGTGCCTCGCTTACCGTTTCTGGCTGCAGCGTCGCCTCGGCGGCGTCACCGGCGACTGCCTCGGTGCCGGCATCGAACTGGTGGAAAGCGGATTGCTGCTCCTGCTGGTCGCCGGGGCGGCGTAAAAACCAATCAAACCTCAACAGAGCCTATAATCGCGGCCTGACCGATTGGGGAGATTCCCGATGCAACTCAAGCGCATCCTTGAAGTCTGGGAAAAAGGCATGGATGGCGCGCCGCTGGGCACGCTGCCACTCGCCGACGACATTCCGACCGCACTGCTCTACGCGCTATTCTGCAACGAGCAGGACCAGCCCGACCCCGAAATGAAACTGGCCTACCTGCTGGACGCCCCCCGCCTGCTGCAGCTGCAGCCATGGGCTCCCGAGCCGCTCGACCCGGATCGTTTTGATTACATTCTGAGCGCCTACGGCCTGCCCGATCTGCCGCAGTCACCGCAGTGACAAGCCTGGCCAGCCTGCCCGGCCTCGGGCCGAAATCGCAAGCCCTGCTCGAAAATGCCGGCATCCGCGACCGTGCGGCACTGGAAAAACTGGGCGCCGTCAGCGCCTGGCGACAGATACGCCGCCATGCCGGCAGTGCGGTCAGCCTCAACCTGCTCTGGGCACTGGAGGGCGCGCTGAGCGGGCGGCACTGGCAGGACATTGCCCGCAAGGAACGCAGCCGTCTGCTGGCCGAACTGGCGGCGCAGGAAGAGCTGGACTTACCTAACACCCTATAAGCCCAAAGCCATCAGATTGAAAGGGGTACAGGCAGATACCCACCAGAAATCAGCCTTCACCTGTGTTCCCGGCCGGTTTCATGCAGCCGTGACATGCCGGGCTTTCCACTGCAGAAGCAGCACAGCCTTCCGATTGAAAAACAAACAGGCCCGCTTGCGCGGGCCTGTTTGTTTGAGCACCATGTTCCGGCTTACTGGCCGGCAAAGTGCCGGATGTGCCCCAGCAGCTCGTCTTCCTGATACGGCTTGCCGAGGAAAACATTTACTCCCAGCTCGAAAGCATAGTTCTTGTGCTTGTCGGCGGTACGCGAGGTAATCATGATGATCGGAATCGCGCGGGTGCCCTCATCGGCGCGGATATTCCGCGTCAGTTCGAAGCCATCCATGCGCGGCATTTCGATATCCACCAGCATCACCGCCGGCTTCACATCATGCAGCTGCTGCAGGGCATCGACGCCATCCTTGGCGGTGACGACCTGATAACCTTCTCGGGCCAGCAGACGACTGGTGATCTTGCGTACCGTCAGCGAATCGTCCACCACCATCACCACCGGTGCCACGGTAAGCTGCTCGGCGGCGCTCGCCACTGCCTTGCCACCTTCCTGCACGTGTACCTGCTGCTGGCTGGCGGCATGGCTGAGCTGCGTTGCCATGGCCTGCAGCACCAGCGGGTTCATGATCAGCACGATCTCGCCAGTACCCAGTACCGTCGCGCCAACCACACCCGGCACACGTGCCAGCTGCGGGCCGATCGGCTTCACCACGACTTCCTGGTTCTTCACCAGTTCATCCAGATGCAGCGCGATGCGGTCAGAGCCGGAGCGCAGCAACAATACTGTGTTGTAACGCTTCTGGTCCGGTAGTGTCGTGCTGTCGCCCAGGAGGCGCGGCAGATAGGCAAAGCGGTAACGGTGACCCAGCCATTCCTGCTCGCGGGTGTCGTACAGGCGCTGCAGTGCTTCCTGCTTCACTTCCTGTACCTGCTCGACCATCACCGACGGAATGGCGATCAGGCGCTCGCCGGCTTTCACCAGCAGGACCTGCGTCACGGCCAGCGTCAGCGGCAGATGGATGGTGAAGGTCGAGCCCGCACCAGCCTCGGTACTCACATCGACCTTGCCGCCGAGGTTGGAAATTTCGTTCTTCACCACGTCCATGCCGATGCCGCGGCCGGACAGCTGCGTCACCTGGCTGGCCGTCGAGAAGCCCGGCTCGAAAATCAGCTGGCAGAGATCCTGCTGCGACAACTGCTGATCAGCCGTGATCAGCCCCTTCTCGATCGCCTTGGCGCGGATGCGCTCCAGATTCAGGCCCTGGCCATCATCTCTGAGTTGCAGTACCAGTTCGTTACCTTCCTGGCGCACTTCGATCTGGATTTCACCGAACTCGGGCTTGCCGGCCGCCAGCCGCGCCTCGGGCGCTTCCAGTCCGTGATCGACTGCGTTGCGGAGCATGTGCTCGAAGGGCGGAATCATTTTTTCCAGCACGCCGCGGTCAATGTCGACACGGGCGCCTTTCAGCTCCAAGTTGACCTTCTTGCCGGTTTCCTTGCCGGCCTGGCGCGTCAGGCGGTACAGACGGTCGGAGACACTGCCGAAGGGCACCATGCGCACGCGCATCAGGCTCTGCTGCAGCTCCTTGGTCATGCGCGACTGCGCAAGCAGCGCGGCACTGGATTCATCCAGGTTCTTCAACAGGTTGTGCTGCACGGTCGCCACGTCGTTCACGCTTTCGGCCATGAAACGGGTGATTTCCTGCAGGCGGGTGAAACGGTCGAACTCCAGCGGATCGAAATCGCTGTCGGTGTCCTGCAGCTCGCGGTTACGCGCCTGCATCTGCGATTCGGCCTGGATTTCCAGCTCGCGCAGCTGATTGCGCAGACGCGAGACGTTTTCGGTCAGATCCATCAGCGAGGCTTTCAGCGCCAGCATTTCTGCTTCGATACGCGAACGCGAAATCGCAACTTCACCAGCCTGGTTGACCAGCTGGTCAACCAGCTCGGACTTCACGCGGATCGACGTCTTGCTGTCGGTTTCGGCGGCGGCAAGCAGCTGGCGCGGTACATCGCGGGCTGGCGCTGCGGTGATCTCCGGTGCGGCGACGGCGGCAGAACCAGCCTGTTCCGCAGCAGCGGCAGGCGCGCTGTCGGAACGACCACTCAGCTCATCGTACAGCGATTGCATCAGATCGTATTCGGCATCCAGCCCCGCCAGAAGTGTCGGGCTGATGGCAGAGCCAGCGTCGATGATGCGGGATTCCATGTGGTGGGCGACTTCGCCCATGCGCATGGCACCCGACATCCGCGCGCTGCCCTTGATCGTGTGCAGCGTGCGCTTCATTCCCTTGAAGAGCTCGACCGCATCGGCGTCATCGCTGGCCAGCTCGCGCAACTGGCGAGACAGCTGCGGCAGCAGTTCGTCGGCTTCTTCGATGAAAATCGGCAGGAGCTGATCGTCGATATCATCAGCCAGCGCCGGATCGATTTCGACATGAACGTCATGCCGCGGCGCGTCCTGCGCCAGCAATTCGGGCACCGCCGCACCAGCGACAACCGCATATTCGACATCCGGCAAGCCGGCAAGCAGTTGCTCGGGGCTAACGGAATCCGCTTCCTGCGCAACGTGGCTAGCCACGCTGATCTGCTCATCGGCCGGCTCGAACATGCCCGGCATCGGCAATTCGGCTTCGGCTTCGGCTTCGGCAACAGTGTCCTGCCCGGTAAGCAACTCGGGCAAGTCTTCCGCAACAGTCAGCGTCAACTCGTCCTGCAGGTCGCTCATCAGCGGCAAGTCTGGCAATACACTTTCATGGATATCGCTAGAGCCCAATTCCTGCAAGGGTTGCAACTCAATACCCTGCAACAGCGCCTCATCGGCCAGATCGAGCGTCACCCCGGAATCGGCAGGAATATCCAGCGTAACCAGATCATCAAGATCCAGAGATGGCAGGGCCTCGAGATCGGGCAGTTCAAGCTCTGGAGCGGCATGGGTGGCGATGTCATCCCCCAGATCCAGTACCAGATCCAGCGGTTCAGCGAAGAGTTCTTCGGGAGCAGCCTGCTGGGGCGGCTCATCTTCCTGCGGGATGGCTGGTGCGAGCAGCTCCACTGCGGAATCGTCAGCGGTTGCCGTCAGTTCGATTGCGGCTGGCGCGGCAACGGCGAGCTCGACCTGAGCGGTCACAACTTCCTCCGGAAGGGCTGGCTGCTCTTCTTCGAGCAGGACAGGAATATCGAGCTCGATGGTCTCTGCAGCAGCTTCCTCTTCGCGGGGGCGCATCGCTTCAAGGCGGGCGACCCATTGCGGCGCCCCCTGCGGTTCGCGCAGTGCGAAAATGTCATCCAGCATGCCACTCAGCAGGGCAACGGCATCGACAAAGACCGGCACATGATCAGCGGCCTCGCGCCCCAGTTGCTGCAGCGCATGCTCAAGGGCATACGCGAGTTCGCCCTGGGCGCGGAATCCGGTAGTCGAAACGATGCCACCCAGCGTGTGCGCGGAAAGGACGAAATCCTCTTCGACAATACCGCGCTCGGCCAGAACCGAGACGCCATGCTGCAGCGTAGCCAGGCGGCCGGCTGCTTCATCACGGAATATGTCAAACAGCGTACTAGATACGGTCACGTTGCCAATATGCAGCTCATCAGCAATGCTGACGCTCAGCTCGGCAGGCTCGGGCGCGACTTCGTCGATTTCGTCCGATTCGGCGGGAGCCTCAAGGCTGCGTCTGACCTGCTCGGCTTTTTCGTCAATCGCGCTGGCTTCGACTGCTGCCACGCCCGACGCCTGCAGCTGCGCCACCCATTCGCCAAACGCGGCATGGGACATGGCAATCAGTTCGAACAGGCCGCGCGATGCCGGACGCTCGGCCTGCAGCCATTTGTTGAGAACCTGCTCGATCACCCAGGCCACTTCACCCAGCTGATTGAGACCAACCATGCGCCCGCTGCCCTTGAGGGTATGGTAGCCACGGCGGATGACGGTCAGCGCTTCACGGTCATGCGGAGCGGCACGACATTGCTCAAGATGGCTGTCGATGGTGGCCAGCACCTCGACGGCTTCTTCCAGATAGACCTCCAGAAGCTCGGCATCGACCGCCACTTCGGAGACCGGCAATGGACGAGCTGGTGCCGGAACCTCAGGCTCGGCAACGGGGACCGCTGGCGCCGCCGGCACTGCGCCGGCAGGCATCAGATGCTCGGGAACCTGCTCCTGTTCCAGCGCGGTGGCCAGCTCATCGGTAGCCGGCGCGGCGACATCATTCTGCCCCTTGAGCTTGGCAAGCAAAGGCTGCAGCAGTGCCTCCTGATCGCGGCTTTGCTCGAGGTCGTCCACAAAAAATCCCAGCGCGGACAAGGCTTCCGCCAACTGCTCCAGCTCGCCTTGCTCGCTCGGCAGTCTGCCATGCGCATAGTCATTGATACGCAGACGGCATTCTTCCAGCAGGCTCACCGCGAGCGGGCGCTCCAGCATCAGTAGTGCCCCCTGCACCTGCCGCAGCATGGGTTCGGCCTTGTGCAGGTCCTCGGTCTGCTCGGGACTGCGGAAGAATGCATCCAGCACTTCTTCCAGATCATGCAGGTTCGTGCGCATTTCATGCGCCAGTTGCGCCAGCAGCAATCGTTCCTGGGCGGCCTGGCTGATGGCATCCAGATGCGGCACATCGCCAGCATGTCCCGGATTGACCAGACGGCCCAGCAAGGTATCCACCTGAAGTTCGAAATCTTCGGCCTGTTGCGGGAAGGCGGCCAGCGCATGATCGGCCAGCAGCAGGCCGGTCGCGAATTCCAGCGCAAAGGCCTCGGTCAGACCGTCACCAACCTGCGCCAGGGATTCGGCCATGCCGGAACAGAGGCGGTCAAGCTCGGCAACGCCCAAGCCAGCAACACGGCCGGAAATATCCGACATCTGCTGGGTCAGCGCCGGCAGACGCTCGCGCTGGCCTGCGGCCAGCCTGGACCAGCCATCCTTCAGGTGAGCCAGCTCTTCCCGCAGGCGGCGTGCATCACGCAAAGCCAGCTGTGCGGCCTCGGACATGTCGCTATCCGCGCCCGGCAACAGGCTGGCAAGCTCGAAAGCGGCCACAAGACGACGGGCCAGTGTGCTATCGGTCTCCAGATGCGCCAGCACATACAGCATGTCGCGGAAAAGCCGTTCGGCAACACGGTTTGAGCCGTCAGCCAGACGGCGAAGTTGCAGATTCAAGCGCAGCAGCAACTGCCGTGGCGGCAGGTCAATCGCAGCAATGTTTCTGCTGTTTTCCAGCGCGTCCAGCAACGCGGTCGCCGTCCACCAGAAAGCACGGGGGACCGCCGATGTTTGCGCCTTGGCCAGATCAGCCAGGGCGCCCGCCATCAGGGGAGCGACACGGGGCTGGCCCTTCAGCAGACGCAGCAAACCGCTCTCGAATAGAGCCCGGCGCTGACGCACGAAACCGGCCCATTCGGCCTCACTTACCGGTCGCTTGGGCAAACCTTCCGGCAGTTCGAGCATCAGCTGGGGATGGAACAGCTCGGCACCGGTTGCAGCTCCGCCACGCGCCGCAGCCAGTTGCACGAAGGTCGGGAGCAAAGCCAGGGGCACATTCGGCATTCCTGCCGCAATACGCTCCAGATACTGAGCCATTTCATGCAAGGCTTGCTCGAGAACGGCCGGCACATCAACTTCAGGCTGAGCCTCGAGGAACTGGATCAGTTGCTCCGCTTCCTCGCAGAAACGGGCAAGGCCGGTCAGTTCGACCAGTTCAAGGGCGCCATACGCCTGGTGCAGATGCGTGCGGGCATGCCGCAGGGAGGCCGTGTCGCCACTGGTGGCAGCCTGAGCCAGAGCCTCGCGGGTGCGCTGCAGGGCACTGTCGATTTCGCCCTTTACCCAGATCAGCGAGCCTTTATCAAATTCGGTATGAATGCTCATGGGAGAAACCCGTAGCAGAGGCAGCCCCGGTCAGAAAACCCGGGCCTGCACAGTGATAACAGCGACCAGCCGGCGATCAGGACAGCTTGAAGCCCGATACCGAAGACTTCAATTCGGCAGCCAGAGTCGAAATACGGCCAACCGAATCCGCAGATTGCTTGGTACCCGTTGTGGTTTGCTGAGTAATGGCAAGAATGTCGCGCATCGCTTCGGTCACGCGTCCGGCCAGAGTAGTCTGCGCCTCGGTTTCCTTCGCGATGGTTTCAATCAGACGGGCCAGTTCTTGCGATACGCGACCGATTTCGGTCAGCGCGGTACCAGCTGCATCAGACAGTTTGGCGCCTTCCACTACACCCTGTGTGGAGAGCTCCATCGCCGCAACCGCATCATGCGTATCGGTCTGAATCGTCTTCACAATCGCGCCGATCTGCTTGGTCGCTTCGGCCGAGCGTTCGGCCAGTCGCTGCACTTCTTCAGCAACCACCGAGAAGCCACGGCCGGCCTCACCCGCTGCTGCAGCCTGGATCGCCGCGTTCAGCGCCAGAACGTTGGTCTGTTCGGTAATGTCGGAGATCAGCTCTACGATTTCACCAATTTCCTGCGAGGATTCACCCAGACGCTTGATGCGCTTCGCGGTTTCCTGAATCTGCTCGCGAATTTCGCCCATGCCCTTGATCTGGTTATTTACCGCATCGGCACCTTGCCCTGCGGCCTCCAGCGAGGATTGCGCCACCTTGGCAGATTGTGCGGCGTTCACCGATACGCCCTGGATGGAGCGCGCCATCCGGTCAACGTTGCTGGAAGTCTGCTCGATTTCATGAGATTGGCGCTCCGCAGCAGCAATCAGCTCGTCGGAAATCGCCTGGGCCTGGGCGGCAGTAGTGTTTACCTGTTCGGTGGCGCGGTTAATCCCGCCAATCAGCGTTCGCAGCTCTTCAATGGTGTAGTTGATCGAGTCGGCAATCGCGCCAGTCAGGTCTTCAGTTACCGATGCGCGCACAGTCAGGTCACCATCAGCCAGATCGGACATTTCGTTCAGCAGCCGCAAAATCGCGTCCTGATTCTTGCGGTTTTCCGCTTCCGAGTTCATGCGGCGGCGAACCGACTCCTGGTTGAACACGCGGATCAGCAGGTAGAGCGAGCCGATGGCCAGCACGGCAAATACAACCTCAAGCACCGAAGTAACCAGATTGCCGGTCTTGTTCTCGTATCCTTCTGCGAGTGACTTGGTATCGGTCAGCAGCACTTCGGAATTCTGCACGATGCTCTGGTTGGCCTTGCGGGTATCAACCAGCGGCTGCATGTTTTTCGAGAACGAGGTTACAACCTGTTCGAAATCGGCAAAGGAAGTCTTGATCGCGTTCAGATCGGCAACCAGACCGGAGGATGGCACCGGGCGCAGACCGAGTTCGGCACTACCCTGCAGGAAGCCTTCGACGATGTCCTTGAAGGTCGCTACATCCTTGCCCAGCAGGAATACGACGTCAGGGTTGATCAGTTCGCTGGCCAGCGTCGCATTGGCGTTTTTCGCCATGCGTTGCGACAGCGTAGCCAGCTGGCTGGCCGCTTCGAGTTCGCGCGGAGTAGCGCCGTTCTCGGCCAGCGAGCCACTGAATTGCTGGATTTGTTCCAAAAGGTTCGAGTCATTGGCGTTAATGCCCGATACGGCCTTGCCCACGGCCTCCAGCGATTTCTGCTGCTTCAGGATCGTTTCGACGTTCGGACGGGGCGGCTGGGCATCGGGGCGGAAATAAGTGGACCAAGTCTTGTTGATCTTGTCCAGGTCATCGCTGACGCCCATGCTCATTGAGAAGAAGCCGCGGCTGTCCTGCAGCTCGGTCAGGTTCTGGTTGAACTTTTCGTACGAATCCTTGAGAACGGGGAAGGCCGCCGGAAGCCCCTGCACGGATTGTGTTGATGCACGCGCAATCCGCTGCGAAAGCATCTGCATTTCGGTGGCAATCGAGCGGCGCTCGGCATTACGGTTGGAGGCCTGGAAGGACAGCAAGGCCAGAATGACGAATGCCAGACCCGCAACCAGCATCACCAGCAGCAGCAAGGCCATCTGCTGACGGGCAGTCCAGTGGCCGATAAATGGCAAAGGTTTCAGCAGCTTTGTTTCATCGGCATCGGGAACGCGGATGCGATCCAGAATCCATGTGGTTTTCAGCGGGTCAAACCCTTTTTTCTCTGCCGCCGGTTTTTCGGGACTGTCCTTGCCAGCCCCGGAAAACAGGCTGCGGATGCGCTCCATCATTGCCATGCTACCTTCTCCTCCCGTCGCCAGTGCGCGCGGTACATTGCTTTGTTATGCGATACCAACCTGTAAGAAAGCCGGTGAACTTGCCAGTTGCTCAACCTTGAGCGTACGCCAGACCGCTCCTGCTGCATCCCGATACAGCTCCCCCTGCCAGGCAGCAGCAGGCTCTTCAACTGGCTCCACCGTCAAATCTGCCAAGTGCTTCAGGCCCAGCATTCTGCTGACCAGAATTGCCGCATGCGGCAAGAGCCTGGGCTGAATGAGCAGCAGCCGGCTGGCCGGAGTCTGGTTAAGCGGGGACTCGCCAAAAAAAGCCGCCGCATCGGTCACGCTGACCAGATTGCCGCGAATATTGGCCACGCCACGAAACCAGCCATGCGCCAGCGGAACGCCAGCGATAGCAGGCACCGGCATCACTTCGGCAACGTCGGCCAGATCTACCAGCCAGTTGTTTCCGCCAATCTGGACGCCAAGCCTGGCATCGACCTGTGCAACGGCGGCCGCACTTTGCAGACGGGCGACCACGCCCTCCTGGTACTCCCGCAAGCTAACCCGCTTTGCCATGCTCAACCTCCGGTCAGGAAAGTGACGTAAATGGTCACAGCTTGCCGATCTTGGTCAGCAATTCCTGTGGGTCAACCGGTTTGACCACGTACTCGGTAGCTCCCTGCCGGCGCGCCCAGACCATATCGGTTTCCTGGTTCTTGGATGTACACATGATGATCGGGATATGCTTGGTTGCTTCATCCTTGCTGATCGTGCGGGTTGCCTGGAAGCCATTCATGCCCGGCATGACAACATCCATGAGGATCAGGTCCGGCAGCAATTCCTTGGTTTTGGCCACAGCTTCCTCACCCGACTCCAGCGCAATGACCTGAAAGCCGTTCTTGGTCAGCAATTCGCCAAGGAAATGGCGCTCGGTCGGGGAATCATCGACGATCAGGATTTTTTTGATTGGCATGATTGATTACTTTCTGGAAATTGAAAATTAGCGTTGCTGCACGTGGGCACCCACGGCAGCCAGTAAACTGTCTTTGGTAAAGGGCTTGGTCAGATACTCGTCCGAGCCGACCATGCGTCCGCGCGCACGATCAAACAGCCCGTCCTTGCTGGACAGCATGATGACCGGAGTCGCCTTGAAACGGGGATTTTTCTTGATGAGTGAACAGGTCTGGTAACCATCCAGCCTCGGCATCATCACATCGACGAAGATCAGGTCAGGATGATGATCGGCGATTTTTGCAAGCGCATCAAAACCGTCCTCGGCCAGAATCACATCGCATCCGGCTTGCCCCAGAAAAATCTCGGCGCTGCGGCGTATGGTATTACTGTCGTCGATGACCATGACTTTGACACCAGCAAGTTCGGACATCCGGCTAACTCCATCTATTAAAAGGTCGTCACACAGCGAACAGCTAGTCAAAAAACACCGTTGAAATGGATCGATCGCATGCGCTTGCTGATCATAGCCGCTTCAAAAGCCCCCCCACAAGCACCCAGCGCGTTTTAAGATCTTACTTTTATGCGGACGCAACACATTCGCACATCAGCACAGCAGTGGCAATTTGCGACATCCGGTACATCACTTGATTAGCAGTAAGCCGCGTCATGATTAGACAGCCACTTCATCAAAGAACAATTTGTCATTCCCGCGCAAGTGGGAATCTATCTGCGATGGCCTGTTCGAGTAGCGTTCTGGACGCTGGCCTTCGCCGGCATGACGACTTGTTGCGCCGGCCACCCAATCAGGAGCCGCATTGCGGCAACCGACATGACCAAAAACGTCACACCAGCCAGAAATAAACAGCTTGGCCGGTAAACCCCATCCATGCAACGCATGCATAATATCCATCCCGAAGAACCACCAAGGGATTGAACTAAACCAAAATCAGCACTAGGCGGACATGACTTGGCACGCCATTTGCTTCCCAGTTCACCAAGCAAGATCACTTGCCTGATCACCCTCAAGGAGAATCACCATGAAAAAGATGCAACAAGGTTTTACACTGATCGAACTGATGATCGTTGTCGCGATTATCGGTATTCTGGCTGCTGTCGCACTGCCGGCCTATCAGGACTACACCATCCGGACCCGTATTACTGAAGGCTTGAACCTCGCTGGCGGCGCAAAGGCCATGATCAATGAAGTAGCGACTCAAAATGACTTGGATGTTGCGGCTGCCACATGGAATGCACAGCAGAATAATCTTGGAGCCACATCCAAATATGTCGCTTCTACACTGATTACTGACACTACAGGCGTAATCACCATTACTTATGACAGAACTACTGTTGGTGCGGGTGGCGCAGCCAACCCCACGCTGACTTTGAAGCCGTTTGTAAAAACTAACGCAACCACATTCCAAGCCTTGGAGGCAGCAATCGCCGCAGGTAACACCGGACCTATTGATTGGGCATGCGCTTCTGCCACTAACGCCACAGCAACTGCACGCGGCATGGATGCAGGAATTGTTCCAGGGACATTGGCAGCCAAATATGCGCCGGCCGAATGCCGCTAAGCAGTACCGTCTGACCAACGTCTGATACATAAGTACTATAAAAATAGGGAAGGCTTATGCCTTCCCTATTTTTTTCGGAGAACGCCATGCTTATCTCCCGCACATTGCAGCAAGGCTTCACCCTGATCGAGTTGATGATGGTGGTTGCCATCATTGGCATCCTCGCCAGCGCAGCTCTACCCGCCTATCAGGATTACATCGTGCGCGCAAGAATCAGTGAGGGACTCATACAGGCCACCGAAGCCCGTTTGGCAGTCAATGAAGCTGCGTCACTGATGGATCTGCTGACCATCGCCAACACATGGAACGCCCGGCAGACCAATACGGGGAGCACATCAAAATATGTGGATACCGTGCTCATCCACACAGGAAATGGTGAAATCCTCATCACTTATCACGCAGCCACTGTCGGCCTGCCTGGAACTTCAAATACATTGCGGCTGAAACCCTATATCCGCACCGCTGCCGGTTTTATACCGCTGGATACCGCCATGAACAACGGGCAGACCGGCAGCATTGACTGGGCCTGCGCGTCAGCCAGTCACCTGCTTGCCAGCGCGCGCGGCATGGCGACCAGCCTTACCCCCGCCACACTACCCGCCCGTTACACTCCGGCCGAATGCCGCTGACCATACGCACCGCAAAGCTGCGTAACTAGAGTGGATCGCTTCGCTTGTCTGCACCGCAGATCTGTCAATTACTTATACGAAGCGCACCGTTCGTACTAACGTCGCAGTCCAAACCTACATATCTGCGAAGGTCTTATCAGTGCAATAATTCCATGCGTTACAATTGATCCGCCATTTTCCTCGTCACGGCATCATGAAAAAACGTCTGTACTTTGCCGCCCGCTATGCAGCCGGGCATCTGCTAGTTTCCCTGCTGATCGCGGGTCTTGCCGCAGCGCTGGTTTTTCTGCTGTGGTATCCATCTCCAATGGCCGCATTGCTCAATGTCGCTCATATTTACAGCATCCTGCTGGTGGTGGATGCCTGTTGCGGCCCATTGCTTACACTGATTCTGGCTGCGCCTGGCAAGCCGCGCCGAGAATTGATTTCGGACTTGAGCTTGGTCGGGCTGATCCAACTGGCGGCACTTGGCTATGGCCTCTATACCCTGGAAACCGCCCGACCGGTGGCCTTGGTCTTCGAACAGGATCGCCTCGTCATCGTCGCCAAAAATGAGCTCTACACCGGCGACTGCAAAGACATGTGCCCGCCAGCACCCGGGCTTTGGGGTACAAGCTGGCATATTGCCAACACAAAAACCAGCCTCGATAGCATTGATTTGTCACTGCAGGGCGTATCACCGGCCATGCGTCCGGTGACATGGCAGAAGTGGGACTGGAAATCTCCGGCGATTCAAATCCGCCTGCAAGGTCTGTCGGCACTATCCAAGCCAAGTCATGACAAATTGCTCGCCTTGAAAGGCGCCACTTATGCCAGCCGGCAAGACCTCTATTATCTCCCTTTAGTCTCTTCAAAAACGCTGGACTGGATTGCCGTTTTTGATAAACAAGGTCGCTGGCTGGATTCTCTGCCGGTTGACGGCTTTCATTAATCTAATCTCACCGAGAGTAAAATCAAGATCCCACGCCGTATTTCTTCCTGGTTTTCCGGCAAATTTCCGCCAGCTGCAACCCTCGCCCATGCGCAGGGTTCAGCTGACGCACCTTCTCCAGCAACTGCTCGGCCCGCTCCATATAACTGACATGCCAGCCATTCTGGTTCACATAGGCCAGCAGCGCGTTAATGGCGTTGAATAGCACTTGGAGGTTGGCCGGCATATCGCTCACCGCACGCAGGAACAACTCAGCGGCAGCGGCCAGGTCGCCAGCCTGGGCAAGCTGGACAGCTTCATTATTCAGACCGACGATATTGGACGTAACGGCTTCGATCAGGTCATCCGCTTCGTTTTCGCGCCCTGCCGCCTGATACAGCGCCTTCACCTGTCCGGCTAGCCCCAGATCATCATGATGGTTGCGTAGCAATTGCTGCATCAGCACTGTAGCGGCACCTTCTTGCTTCATGGCAAAGCAGCTGCGGGCAATACACATCCCCAGCGCGGCTGCAGGCGGTTCATCCAAGGCATTCAGAGCGGCAAGCGCTGCGGAAATTTTCTTTTCTGCTGCGGCATGATCGCCCTGCCGGCGCAGGATATCGGCCTCCTGCAGTTCTGCCATGATGCCCACCTGCGGTTGACGGAACTGCTTGCGAACCTCCGCCAGAATTTTCCTCGCCTCGCCGATTTCACCCTGCCCAATCAGCACCTCGGCCAGCCGCCCGTGATCAGCGGGGTCGCGCCAGAACGAATAGCGCGACAAGGCAACAGTCTCCTGCAGCGCCACTTGTGCCGTCGCCAGATCACCACTGCGCCATGCCACATCGCCCAGCTCGCGTTGACGCGCCACGACATAGGGCGAGCGCTGCACGGCCTGATCAAGGGTTCCACGCGCACCAGCGAGGTCACCCTGCGCCTGCTTCACCCTGGCCAGCCAGTCGTAGGCATCCAGAACCAGTTCATGCTCGCTAATCACGCCCTGGAACAATTGTCCGGCCTCATCCAGCTTGCGCAGCTCGAATAATGACTTGCCTAGCGCCATCTTCGCCCAGGGAACATCCTGCCGGGTCAGCAGGGTGCGGCACAAATCCCGTACACCGGCCCAGTCGGAAATCCGCAGCATCAGGTGCGTCTTCATGCGCACGAATTCCAGCATGTCCGGGCCGCCAAGCTTGATTTCCTGGTTGCACAGGCGGATTGCATATAGAAAGTCATGCCTGAGGATGGCACTGTCGATCGGCTGGAAACGGCGCTTGCGGTGCAAGGCACGCTGCAGGCGGGCGAAGAGCGCATCGCCAGTAAAGGGCTTGAGCACGATGGCGTCAGGCACCAGCTCTGCGGCCCCCAGTACTTTCTGGGCGCGCCGCTCGCCGGTAATGATCAGAAACGCACACGACGCTTTCAGCATTTCGTGCCGGCGCAGTTCATCGAACAGGAATAAGCCATCAAAGCCGTGCCCGAGATCATATTCGCACAGAATCACGTCATATTCGGTGCGCTTGATCAGCGCCAGTGCATCGCTGGAACGGCTGGCATGCTCGAGCTGGCGCACGCCGAACTGCCCCAGCGTCATCCCCATGGTGGTGCGCATGTCGGCAACCGGGTCGATCACCAGAAATTTCAGCGCAGCCAGATCATCCGGATCACCGACTGCGGCATCCAGATAGGGTGGCGAGGAAAACGAATAGGGGCGCACGGTATTCATGACTGCAGTGTAGCGTGCGCTCCCATGCAGGCAAACCGTTACGCCGGTCGCAGTGGCAAAGCGCCACAGGCGCCGGGCCTCGGGATCAGATGCTCCAGTTCACAAGACCGGAATAAGCGGTGACCAGTACGATCAGGCCGAAAGCGATCCGGTACCAGGCAAACGCGATGAAGGTATGCGTGGACACAAAGCGGATCAGCGCCCGGATGGCCAGAAAAGCAAATACGAAGGAGGCAACAAAGCCAACGGCAAAAACCGGAACGTCGCCGGCATCCAGCACATGACGGTGCTTGTAGAGGCTATAGAGCGAGGCCGCGCCCAGTGTCGGCACGCCCAGGAAGAAGGAAAACTCGGTTGCGGCCTTGCGCGACAAGCCGAGGAACAAGCCACCGATGATGGTCGCCCCCGAGCGGCTGGTGCCCGGAATCAGCGCCAGACACTGGGCAAGGCCAACCTTGAGCGCGTCCATGAGACTCAAGTCATCGACCGTCTCCACTTTCACCTGATGCTGCCGCTTCTCGGCCCACAGAATGACCAGCCCGCCCACGATGAAGGCCAGTGCCACCGGCACCGGCTTGAAGAGGTGCATCTTGATCGCCTCGGAAAACAGCTTGCCGAGAATTGCCGCCGGGATAAAGGCAATCAGCACGCCCAAAAGCAGATTGCGTTCGCTGCCCGCGTGACGGGCGCCGCTCAGCGTTGTAGCGATCTTGCGGCGGTATTCCCAGACCACCGCCAGCATGGCGCCGAGCTGGATGAAAATCTCGAATACATCGCGTTTTTCCTTGCTCAAGAAACCCAGCAGATCACCGGTAAGAATCAGGTGGCCGGTACTCGAAATCGGAAGGAATTCGGTAATCCCTTCGACAATCCCCATGACCAGGGCCTTGAACAGCAGTACGAATTCCATGAACGACACTCGCTTAGGCAGTTTAGCGCGCGATTATACGCAGCCCATCCCGTTTGGGGGCAAGCAGCCTGGCAAGGAGCCATGAACGATAATTAAGCATGGCGTGGGAACCATCGGCGGTGAGGCCTGTCATACGGGAGGTATGGAGCAGCGTGCTGCTTCATCAGGCAATTGCAAAGTGCATATTGCTCATCTCCTCCCTGATTGACGGGCACCTGATTCGGGTGCCCGCTTTTTTATACTCAAACAGTGTGCGTCGCAATACATTAGCCGGTATTGCCATACAGCCATTCAAGCAAAATGCTTGCGATCACATACCCATCAAGCTCGCATAGCCTTCCTGCGCCTGCTGCACCAGCTCACGCACCAGATCGACCTGCGTTTCAACCAGCGCATATTCATCCTGCCCCGGAATACCCATGTGCACGGCCGGATTGTGGTACCGCATGCCACTGGGAAACGGAGCCCGGGCCGAGCTGTGAAATTCGCGGCAACCGGTCTGGCGCGCCAGTTCGGCAATATTCCCGCCCCGTACCCCGGCGCCAGGCATCACGACCAGACGCTCGCCCGCCTGCTGCTGGAGTGCTCGCAGCAAGCCGGCACCTTCCAGCGCCGTTGCCGCCTGACCGCTGGAGAGCAGGCGATTGCAGCCACAGGCAATCACATCCTCCAGCGCCTGCTCCGGCAAGCGCGCCACATCAAAGGCGCGGTGAAACGTGACCTGCATCGGCGCAGCCAGCTCGACCAGCCGCTTGCACCGCGCCACATCGACATCACCATCGGCAGTCAGAATGCCGATCACCACCCCATCAACCCCCAGTTTCCTGCAGGCGAGCACGTCGCGCTCCATCACCTCGAATTCCAGATCGGTGTAGAGAAAATCGCCACCACGCGGGCGAATGATGACATTGAAACCGATCCAGAGGCGATCACGGGCCACGGCGATCTGGCCATGACTCGGGGTGGTGCCACCTTCCAGCAGGTTGTCGCAGAATTCGACACGGCCTGCGCCACCTTCCTGCGCAGCAAGGCAGGACGCCACCGAGCCGGCACAGATTTCCAGCAATACTCCATCAGTCATGTTGTTCTCCGGATTGAATCACAGCGGTTGTAGCGCATGCGGCGCACGGATGCACGGTAGAAATGCACAACGCCGCGCGACTGCGCGGCGTTGTCGGCTGGCTTCACAGCATCTCAGGCAGCTTTTGACTGCGAGAAGTCGCGAATTTCTGCATTCAGCGTGCTGTAGATGCCGCGCAACTGCGCATCGATGCTGTGCAGTTGTTCGTCGAGCTGGGCGCTGAATTCGTTGAGTTCCTTGATGCGATCTTCCAGCGTATCGGTGGCCTTGTGGATGCGCTTGATGCTTTCCAGACGGCGGCGCAGTTGCAGCTGATGCTCGCGCACCTGTGTTTCCATCGGTGCCATCACGGCCTTCAGCCAGTTTTCCACGTCGCGATTGGCCACATCGAACACATAGATCACACGGCTGGCGATGGTTTCGAAGAACTTGCGCGTCAGACGCCCCTGGCTGGTGGTCAGGATGTTGCCGACGGTATTGAAATGCTCACGGAAGGAGCGCTCAAGCCGCGCCAGTTCCTTGTGGTATTTCAGCGTGGAAAACGGCGGCGGCGTCACCTGGCCAAGGCCGTGTTCTTCGCTGAACTTCTTGTACATCGCAGCCATCATCGCCTGGATTTCGGCCACCTGTTCGGCCGACTTGGCGATCGAGGCATTCACATCAAGGAAGAAACGGTCCATCGTATTGCGCAGGCCGCCTTCGCCAAAGGAGAAGATGCTGCGCTCCATCTGCGTGCGGATGCGGGTAATTTCGTTCTTCAGCGCATCCTTGCCCAGCAGCGAATACAGCTTGTTGGTCTGCTGGCTGAACACGCTGCGCAAGGCCTGGAAGCGCACGAGGCCCTGTTCGAAGTGCTTCTTGTCTTCCTGCACCTTGTCCATCATCTGCAGGATGACATCCTGGTTCTTGCCCCTGAGGCCGGTCAGCTCGGTGAGTTGCTCGTTCACGCCCTCCTGGCGGGTGTTGAGAATCGAGCGGATCGCCAGCACGATGTCCTCGACCTCGCCTTGCGTGGCATCGCGGACAATGTCCTGCTTGCCCGGCAGCAGATCATCCGACAGGGCGCGCTCAAGGTGGGCAAGCTGGCTCTTCGCCAGCAGTGCGTCATCCTGCTGCACCTTGGCCACCAGCGCTTTCTGCGCCGATACCGGGAACACCTGCTGCGGCGTGACGTTCAGCAATTCGGAGGTGGTGCGGATCTGCTTGTCGAGTTCGGCCTGGACTTCGGCCTCGGTTTTCAGCGGATCCCACAGGCCATCGATCTTGTTGAGCACCACGAGGCGGCCATGACGATTACCCTGTCCGCGGGCGATGTGATTGCGCCAGACGTCGATGTCGCTCTTGGTCACACCAGTGTCGGCGGCAAGAATGAAAAGGATCGCGTGAGCATTCGGCAGCAGATTCAGCGTCAGCTCCGGCTCTGTACCGATGGCATTCAAGCCCGGGGTGTCTAGGATGACGAGCCCCTGTTCGAGCAGGGGATGCGGGAAATTGATCACGGCATGGCGCCAGCACGGGATTTCGACCTTGCCTTCCGCGTCGACCGTGATGACCTGATCAGGGTCATTTTCATCAAAGAGGCCGTACTGCTTGGCGGTATCGACACTGACTCGGCAGGTGGCACCAATCTCCCGGAACGCCTCCAGCAAGGCTTCCGGGCTGTCCAGATCCAGCTCGATGGTGTGCCACTCATCGCGGTAGCGGCGATATTCCTGCGTCGTGACATTGCCGGCGCGGGTTTCGATCGGCAGCAGCTGGATGGACGGGGTCTTGTCGGCGTCGTACAGCAGTTCGGTCGGACACATCGTCGTGCGACCTGCAGACGACGGCAGAATGCGCTGACCATAATGCGCGAAGAAAATGGCGTTGATCAGCTCGGACTTGCCACGCGAGAACTCGGCGACAAAGGCAATATTCAGCTTGTCTTCGCGCAGCTTCTCGGTCAGCGCCCTGATGCGCAGATCGGTCTGCGCATCGTTGAGATCCTGCTCGGCCAGCCAGCGTTGCAGTTGTGCAATTTGCTGGGTGAGATGAGCGCGCCAGGCGCTGTAGGCCTGGAAATCGGCCACCATGTAATCATTGGCGGCAATACTGTCCTGATGCAGATAATCGGTGCTCATGTCACCCCCGGTCCCGGAATATGTTCTTGATTGTTCTATCTGATTTTGCGTGCTAAATCGCGCAGCGGCAACTTTGTCCGCCCGATCGCCATACGTACTGTATTTTACACATCAATTCGGCTGGCATTTCGGGCAAAAGCAGCTCGCCCGCTGCCCCAGCCGGATCTGCTGCATGGGCGTGCCGCAAACGCGGCAAGGCAGTCCCTCCCGGCCATACGCAAAGCAATTGAGCATGAAATAACCAGCCTTGCCATCTGTATCCACATAATCGCGCAAGGTGCTGCCACCCGCAGTGATGGCCTCCGTCAGCACGGCCTTGATTGCTTCGACCAGTACGGCGATTTCCCTGGCCGCAAGTAATCCGGCCGGACGCAGGGGATGAATTCCGGCGCGGAACAGACTCTCGGCCGCATAGATATTACCGACACCAACCACATGGTGATTGTCCATGATCAGCGATTTGATCGCGGTCTTGCGCCCAGCACAGCATTTAGCCAGCCAGTCCGGCGAAAACTGGCCGGAAAGCGGCTCGGGGCCTAGCTCTGCCAGCAGCGGATGCGCTTGCCCGTCAGCTTCGGCCCACAGCCAGGCGCCGAAGCGGCGTGGATCCCGATATCGCAGCCTCATGCCGTTATCCAGTACAAGATCAATGTGCTCATGCTTCTCCGGCGGAAAGGGCTGGCTCAAGGCCCGCAAACTGCCCGACATGCCCAGATGAACCAGCAGAACTCCGCTATCGAACTCGAACAGCAAATACTTGGCGCGCCGGCTGACACGGCGGATGACCTGTCCCGCAACCCGCTCACCCAGTTCTTCCGGCACAGGCCAGCGCAGGCGCGAATTACGGACAATCAGCTCCTTGACCGCAGCTCCGGCCACATGCCCCGCAATTCCGCGACGAGTGGTTTCAACTTCGGGTAATTCAGGCACCGGCATGCTCTCCGCAGACGTAGAATGGAAAGTAAATTGTGGCAATCACTTGGACTTTGCCGCCAGTTTACCTAATATCGCCATTCCATCCTGCCCGGACTGAATTCATGCCCAGCCTGCGTATTGTTTACTCCGCCCTTGTTGCCGGGCTGTTTTCCCTGGGCAGCACCGGCTTTGCACATGCAGCGGCTCCCGACAAGGAAGAAAACACTTCCTCTCCCGATGAGGCGTTAAGCGCGCCATTGCCCAATTTGCCGCTCACACCCGAGCTGCTGCAGCTGATGCTGGTCGGCGATATCGCGGCACAGCGCGGTGACGGAGTGCTTGCGGCCCAGCTCTGGCATGAGCTGGCAAAACGCACGAACGACCCGCGCATTGCGCGCCGGGCAACCGAGCTGGGCATCAATAGCGGCCAACTCGGGCTGGCACTGGATGCAGCAGAGCGCTGGAACAGGACGGATCCTTACTCCAAGGATGCGCAGCAGCTCATGATAGGCTTGCTGATCCGGGCCAACCGCATCAATGATGTTGACCCCTATCTGCTCGCGCTGATGCAGAGCACCCCCAGGGAAATCGCACCATTTTTCATGCAACTCCATCTGCTGTGGGGCAAAAATGCCGACCGCAATGCGGTCCTGGCGACAACGACGCGGCTGGCAGCCCGTTACCCGCAATTGCCCGAAGCTCACTTCGCCCGTTCGGTGGCTTCAGCCAATGCCGGCAAGAATCCGGAAGCGATTGCCGACCTTGATCAGGCGCTGGCATTACGCCCGGACTGGGAAGCCGCAGCGCTCTACAAGGCACAGCTGCTGGCCGGCAAGGATCCGCAGGCCAGTCTTGCGCTACTGAAAACGGCCAGTGCGGCCAATCCGATGTCACTCGCACTCCTGCTTGCCCAGGCAAGGCTGCAGGCCGAGCAGAACCAGATCGATGCGGCGCATGCCACTTACCAGCGCATCCTGCAGCAACATCCGGAGAATATGGAAGCCATGATCGGCAGCGCCATCACGGCGCTGGATCTGCGCCGGCTGGACGAAGCCCGCATCCTGCTGGAACAGATTATCGAACGCAAACCGGCCGAACCAAGCCTTTTCTATCTCTATCTGGGGCAAATTGCGGAAGAACAGCGCCAGTGGCAAACCGCGCTTGACTGGTACAAGCAGGTCAATGATCCGCAGCACCTCGAAAAGCTCAACCTGCGCCTGCCCAGGGTCATGGCACGCGCAGGGCAGCGGGAGGCCGCACTGCAAGCGGTTGCGGCACTGCCAGTTGCAACGGAAAACCAGCAAGTCAGCAAGGCACAGGCAGAAGCCATGGTATGGAAGGAGCTGGGCGACCTCAACCGCGCCCGGACAACACTCAGCGAAGCACTGCGCCGCCACCCGAAAAATGCAGACTTGTACTACGACCGCTCGATCTATGCCGACGAACTGGGCGACATCACCGGCGCCGAAGCCGACTTGCGCCAGAACCTGCTGCTGAATCCAGATAATGCCGCCGGGCAGAATGCGCTGGGCTACCTGCTGACCAACCGCAGCGAACGGTATGCCGAGGCCGAGCCCCTGATTGAAGCCGCACTGGCACAGGAACCGGACAACCCGGCCTTCCTTGACAGCATGGGCTGGCTGCGCCTCAAGCAGGGGCGCTACGCCGAAGCCGCAGAACTTTTGCAGAAAGCATGGCACGACAGCAATGAACCCGAAATCGGCCTGCACCTCGCCGAGGCGCTCGTCAAACTCGGCAAGACCAGGGAAGCACGCGGCGTCATCGAAGCCGTGCAGAAGCTGGATGCCGGCAACCGCGAGCTGGCGGCAACACGCGAGCGACTGGGACTCTGATGCGGCACTGGCTTCTGTTGCTGGGGCTTCTCTTGCTGACTGCCTGCGCGCAACTGCCGACTGCGCCCGCCAGCGGCTACGCACTCAGCGGGCGTCTCAGCATCCGTGACGGCAAGCAGAACCAGCAAGCCCTGTTCGGTTGGCAGACGAGCGCGGCACAGGACAGACTCAGCTTCGACAGCCCTCTCGGCCAGACACTGGCAGCCCTTACCATCCAGTACGACAGTAGCGGGTACCCCGTATCCGCCACGCTGGAACAGGGTGGCACTACACCCGTCACCGCATCTGATCCGCAGGCCCTGCTCTACCAGCTGACCGGCCTTTCACTCCCGCTTGGCGGTCTGCGCTGGTGGCTGCGTGGTGAGGCAGCCCCATTCTCCCCCGCCGAGCGCAGCGAAACCGACGGCACGGTCACCCTCCGCCAGGATGGCTGGCAGATCGAAGCTCGCGACTTCCGTCCGCTGGGTCAGCACCAGCAGCCATACCGCATTGATGCGCGCCGTGATGACATCCAGCTCCGCATCGTGATTTCCGACGCCAGCACCGACTTGCAAACCACACCATGAATCTTGACGCCTTTGCCAGCACGGACGGTTTTTACGACTTTCCGGCGCCCGCCAAACTCAATCTCTTCCTGCACATCATCGGCCGCCGCCCTGACGGCTACCACCTGCTGCAGTCAACCTTCCAGCTGATCGATTACAGTGACACCATTTCCCTGCGGGTGCGCGATGACGGACAACTGTTGCACCGCAACCCCATCCCGGGCGTGGCACCGGAACATGATCTCTGCATCAGGGCCGCACGCCTCATGCAGGAAAAAACCGGCTGCACGCAGGGAGTCGACCTTGGCATTACCAAGCGACTGCCCATGGGCGGCGGCGTCGGCGGTGGCAGCTCGGATGCAGCAACCGTCATGCTGGCGCTCAACCGGCTCTGGCAACTGCACCTGCCCAGGCAGACACTGATGGACTGGGGCGTGACGCTTGGCGCCGATGTTCCCTTCTTCCTGTTCGGGCAAACGGCCTTCGTCGAGGGCATCGGCGAGCGCATGACAGCGGTTCCGTCAGAAGATCAATGGTTTGTCGTGCTGCACCCGCAAGTGCACGTACCTACCCCTGAAATTTTTTGCGACGAAGGCTTGACACGCAATACGCCCCCCCTTATAGTTCGCGTCCTCGACAACGCAGCAACGCAAAACGACTTGCAGGCGGTGGCGAGCAGGAAGTTCCCGCTAATACAGAAACATCTCGACTGGTTGAGCCAGTTTGGTGAAGCGAGAATGACCGGATCAGGAAGTTGTGTGTTTGCGAAATTCGCTTCACAAACTGCGGCAAATCAAGTAATATCGCAGCTTCCCGACGAAATGAAAGGCTTTATTGCCAGATCATTGAGTCAACACCAGTTACATGAATTTGCTGATTAATTATGTTGATTGGCAGGTTTATATAGGGGAGTCGCCAAGTTGGTTAAGGCATCGGATTTTGATTCCGACATGCGAAGGTTCGAATCCTTCTTCCCCTGCCACTTTTAGAAAGAAAAGCGTGTAATCCACAAATTACACGCTTTTCTCGTTTCTGGGATTGGAAAATGGCTTACGACAGCCTCATGGTATTCACCGGCAACGCTAACCCGCGCCTTGCCGAACAAGTGGTCAATCACCTCGACATCTCCTTGGTACGTGCCACTGTCGGCCGTTTCTCGGATGGTGAAGTGACGGTGGAGCTGCTCGAAAACGTACGCGGCCGCGACGTCTTCGTTCTGCAGTCCACCTGTGTACCGACCAACGACAACCTGATGGAAATCATGCTGATGGTTGACGCGCTCAAGCGCGCTTCCGCCGGCCGGATTACCGCCGCCATTCCCTATTTCGGCTATGCCCGCCAAGATCGCCGCCCGCGTTCCGCCCGCGTACCGATTTCGGCCAAGGTCGTCGCCAACATGCTCACCGTCGCCGGTGTAGACCGTGTCCTGACCGTTGATGTGCATGCCGACCAGATCCAGGGCTTCTTCGACATTCCGGTCGACAACATCTATTCGACGCCCGTGCTGCTCGCCGACATCCGCGAAAAGCGCTACGAAGACCTGATGGTCGTCAGCCCGGACGTCGGTGGCGTATTGCGTGCCCGCGCGATGGCCAAGCAGCTCAATGTCGACATGGCCATCATTGACAAGCGCCGTCCGAAGGCCAACGTTGCCGAAGTCATGCACATCATCGGTGACGTCAAAGACCGCACCTGCGTGATCATCGATGACATGATCGACACCGCCAATACGCTGTGCAAGGCCGCAGAAGCGCTGAAGAAGTTCGGTGCCAAGCGCGTGATGGCCTACGCCACCCACCCGGTGTTCTCCGGTGCCGCCATCGAGCGCATCCTGAATTCCGAGCTGGATGAAGTGGTCGTGACCGACACCATTCCGGTACCGGAAGCGGCACAGGCCACCGGTCGCATCCGCGTGGTATCGATTGCCGGCCTGCTGGCCGAAACGATGCGCCGCATCAACAACGAAGAGTCGGTTTCCACCCTCTTCGTCGATTAAGCAACACCAGCCCCGTTAGCCTGCAGGTATACACCTGCAACCTGGCGGGGCAAATGCATTCAGGGGAATACCCCCGGAATCGCTGGTCGCCCTGGTCGCGGGGGACGAGCGTTTAATTACGAAACGGAGTATTTAAGATGTCTTTTGAAATCAATGCACAAAGCCGTCCTGCGCAGGGCACCGGAGCGAGCCGCCGCCTGCGCAAGGCTGGCCGTCTGCCGGCAGTCGTTTACGGTGGCAGCAAGGACGCGATCGCCGTGTCCCTGGACCACAACGAAATGTACTACACCCTGCAAGACGAAAAATTCCACACCGCGCTGATCAAGCTGAATGTGGAAGGCGCCATCGAACAGGTTCTGCTGCGCGCAGTTCAGTACCACCCGTTCAAGCAGCAAGTCCTGCACGTTGACTTCCAGCGCGTTGATGATGCCACCAAGGTTGAAATCAAGGTTCCGCTGCACTTCGTGAATGGCGACACCTGCCTGGGCGTCAAGCTGCAAGGCGGTTCCATCGCTCACGCACTGAACGAAGTTCAGATCCGTGCCGTTGCCACCAAGATCCCGGATTATGTCGAAGTGGATCTGGGCGCCCTGGCCGTTGGCAATACCGCCGTTCACCTGTCCGACCTGAAGCTGCCGGAAGGTGTCGAGCTGGTCAGCCTGCTGCGCGGCAACGATCTGGCTGTTGCCATCCTGAACGGCGCCAAGGCTTGATTGTCGCCCCCGGGATGATGCAGTAGCACGCATCGGAAAACCGGCCCTGCGGGGCCGGTTTTTTTGCGCTCCCGATTTATACCCACCCCCCTTTAGTGCCAAAGCCCTCCATTCCAAAGGGCTGCATGGCAATACCCAGCAGATGGGGGCAGGCATCGCGATGTCATACGGGCGTCATCGGCAAGCCCGATGATGGCGGCTTTCCATAGCCACTGACCTGCTTGCCATGACCAAAAGCTATTCCGACAAAAACGTCATCTGCAACGACTCCACCAATCCGGCGTTCAGCCAGATCGCTTCAGCCATCAACCTGAACCTGAGCCGCCGCTCCCTGCTCACCGGCAGTGGCGCCGCTGCCACCGGCCTTTTGCTGGCCGGACTGCCTGATCTGGCGTCTGCCGCTGCACAGTCCGCCGCTCGCGCCGGCAAGGCGCTGAAACCGGCTGCACTCGGCTTTGCCGGCATCCCGCTCTCGGACGCCGACACTGTGACCGTTCCCGCCGGCTATCGCGCGCAGCTCGTCAATGCCTGGGGTGATGCCGTCGGCCTGGCCGGCAATTTGCCTGCCTTCAAGCAGGATGGCAGCAACAGCTTCGTCGAGCAGATGGCGCAATCCGGCATGCACCACGACGGCATGCACTTCTTCCCGCTGCCCTACGGCTCGCAGAACAGTGCCCACGGCCTGCTGGCGATCAATCACGAATACACCGATGACGGTCTGCTGCACACCGACGGCATGAAGACCTGGACCGCCGAGAAAGTGAGAAAGGCGCAAGCCGCACACGGCGTGTCGATCATCGAAGTGAAAAAGGGCGAAGCTGGCTGGCAGCAAGTTCTGCCCTCCAGCTACGCCCGCCGTGTCAGCACCCTGACCGCCTGTGCGATTTCCGGCCCGGCGGCCGGCCATGCGCTGATGAAAACGGTGGATGATCCGACCGGCCGCGAAGTGCTCGGCACGCTGAACAACTGCGCCAATGGCTGGACACCGTGGGGCACTTACCTGACCTGCGAAGAAAACTGGAATGGCTACTTCGTCGACTGGTCGAACAATATGAAGCCGGATGGCTTCAACGCCAAACGCTACGGCGTGAAGGAAAAGGACGCCGGCTATCGCTGGGCCGAGCACGACCTGCGCTTCGATGCCCAGCTCAACCCGCACGAGCCCAACCGCTTCGGCTGGGTGGTCGAGATCGACCCCTACCATCCGGACAGCAAACCGGTGAAGCGCACCGCGCTCGGCCGCTTCAAGCACGAAGGCGCCGCACTGGCCATCGCACCCGATCAGCGCTGCGTGTTCTACATGGGCGACGACGAGCGCTTCGAGTACATCTACAAATTCGTCACCAAGCGCCCGTATGACGCGAAGAACCGCCGTGCAAACGCCAACCTGCTCGACGAAGGCACGCTGTATGTGGCGAAATTCAACGCCGATGGCAGCGGCGAATGGCTGGAGCTCACGCACGGCAAGAACGGCCTGACTGCGGCCAACGGCTTTGCCGACCAGGGCGAACTGCTGGTGAAAACCCGTCTTGCCGCCGACCATGTCGGCGCGACCAAGATGGACCGTCCGGAATGGACGACCGTCAACCCGCATAACCAGGGCGAAATCTTCTGCACGCTGACCAACAACAGCGAACGCGGCAAGGAAGGCAAGCCGGGGCCGGACGCGGCCAACCCGCGTGCCAACAATCTGTTCGGTCACATCATGCGCTGGGTGGAAGCCGGCAATAATCCGGCTGCCACCACCTTCCAGTGGAACATTCTGGTGCTGGCTGGCAATGACAAGGCCGCCAAGGATGAGCACAAGGGCAATATCAAGGGCGATGTTTTCGGCAGCCCGGATGGCCTGCACTTTGATGCCAACGGCCTGCTGTGGGTACAGACCGATGTCTCGACCACCACACTGAACAAGAAGGAATATGCCGGCATGGGCAACAACCAGATGGTCGCGATGGTGCCGGAAACCGGCGAAGCCCGTCGTTTCCTCACCGGCCCGCGCGGTTGCGAGATCACCGGCATCGCCTTCACGCCGGATCACAAGACGCTGTTCGTGAATATCCAGCACCCCGGCGAGCCGGACAGCGAACGCAATGACCCGGCCAATCCGAAAGCGATTTCCAGCTGGCCCAACGGTGCACTCGGCGGCCGCCCGCGCTCGGGCACCGTGGTCATTACCCGTGACGATGGCGGCGTGATCGGCCTGTAACTCCCTCAGTCAGCACAACAGCCATACCCGCCACCCCATAAGGCCGCAGCCATTTTCTGGAAATGGCTGCGGCCTTATACATTGCCAATACTCAATCCAAAGCAGCGCCACTCAAAAACCGGCTGCATTAACAATATTTAAGCGCCTGCTCGAGAAGACCTGTCTAGCATGCAGACCTGCCTGCCACACCCGCCGTGATTCCGGCGCTAGGGCAGCAAGCAAAAGCAGACTTGAATCAAGGCGAGGCCGCAGTTCGCGGCGCTATGATCGCCGCCTTCATTTCCCGGGAGGGAAGTCATGACCTCGGCAGGCTCACAGCACTCCGGCTCGCGCGCACTCACCCTCGCCGCACTCGGCGTGGTCTACGGCGACATCGGCACCAGCCCGCTCTACACGCTCAAGGAGTGTTTTGCCGGGCCGGTCGGGCTGGCGCTCACCCCCTTCAACATCCTGGGCATCCTGTCGCTGATTTTCTGGGCGCTGATGCTGGTGGTCTCGCTCAAATACGTCAGCATCATTCTGCGTGCCGACAACAAGGGCGAGGGCGGCATTCTGGCGCTGCTGGCACTCGCCCAGCGCGAAACGGCGGGTCGCCCGCGGCTGACCCGCTGCGTAGCCATACTCGGCATTTTCGGCGCCGCCCTGTTCTATGGTGACTGCATCATTACCCCGGCGATTTCGGTACTCTCGGCAGTTGAGGGGATCAGCGTCGTATCGCACAAACTGGACCAGATGATCGTCCCCCTGTGCATCGGCATCATCATCGGCCTGTTTGCCGTGCAATCACACGGCACCGCCACCGTCGGCAAGATCTTCGGACCTGTGATGCTGCTGTGGTTCGCCATACTCGCGGTGATGGGCATCGCCAGCATCGTCCACGCACCGGAAGTTCTCGCCGCACTCAATCCGCTGCACGCAGTCCGCTTTTTCCTCGCCGCCCCCGGCTCCAGTTTCATCCTGCTGGGCGCGGTCGTGCTCTGCCTGACCGGTGGCGAGGCGCTGTATGCCGACATGGGGCATTTCGGCAAGGCTGCAATCCGCAATGCCTGGTACGGGCTGGTACTGCCGGCGCTGGTGCTCAATTACTTCGGCCAGGGCGCGCTGCTGCTGCAGAACCCGCAGGCCATCAAGAATCCGTTTTTCCTGCTGGCTCCCGGCTGGGGGCTGATCCCGCTGGTGCTGCTGGCAACATTCGCTACGGTGATCGCCTCGCAGGCGGTGATTTCCGGCGCGTATTCGATGGCCAGCCAGGCCATCCAGCTAGGCTTTACGCCGCGCATGGAGATCCGCCATACCTCGGCATCTGAAAAGGGACAGATCTTCATCAGCCAGATCAACTGGGCACTGCTGCTTGCCGTCATCATTCTCATCCTTTCCTTCCGCTCGTCCGGCGCGCTAGCGTCCGCCTACGGCTTTGCTGTGACCTGCACGATGGTCATCACCACACTGCTGGCCTTTCTGGTACTCGGCAAATACAGCACCCCATTGCGCCGCCTGGGAATGTTTGCCGTGCTGGGTGGATTGCTGCTGGTCGATCTGGCCTTTTTCGCCGCCAATTCGCTGAAAATTGCCGACGGAGGCTGGATGCCCCTGCTGGTCGGTCTGGTGCTGTTCACGATGATGATGACGTGGAAACGCGGCCGCATGCTGCTGATGCGCAAGCTGCGTGAAGGCGAAATGCCGCTGGCAGGCTTTGTCGGCACACTGGAAAGCAGCACCATCGCACGGGTGGAAGGCACTGCCGTCTTTCTGACGGCCAGCAGCGATACCGTACCGCACGCGCTGCTGCACAACCTGAAACACAACAAGATCCTGCACGAGCAGGTGATCCTGCTCACCGTCAGCACGGCTGATGTGCCTCTCATCCCTCCGGCGCAGCAGCTGACGATCACGCAACTGGGCAATCAGGTTTTCCAGATTCTGATCTGCTGCGGTTTCAAGGACACACCGGACATTCCCGCCGCGCTGGCGCTGGCAGCGACCAGGGAGCCGCAGCTGCATTGCGAGCCAATGCAGCTGTCCTATTTCCTGAGCCGGGAAACCATCGTCGAGAGCAGATATCCGGAAATGGCACGCTGGCGGCGCATGCTGTTCAGCCTGATGATGCGCAACGCTGCCCGTATCACCAGCTTCTTCGGCATTCCGCCCAACCGCGTTGTGGAAATGGGCATGCAAGTCGAGCTCTGAAGCTGCTTATACCCGTATGGCCATATGCCTTCAGCGATCTAGCAAAAAGGGCTATAGGCAGATACCCGCCAAATCACAACAGTGCTTCGGCCGCCTGATTACCCCACCAGCTGGCCTCCTCGAATACCGAAAGACCGGATAGATCGGCGTGCGCAAAGCGGATGCGGCCATCGAGCGCGCGCAGCGCGGCGAGGCCGGCATTCCCAAGAAAGCCCGGCGCGGGCGTACTCATGGCGTGGCCGCGCACGGTGATTTCGACCTGCTGCACGGCCTGCCGCCAGCGCCAGCCGTACACCGCGTGCAGATCCTGCGCGGCAACGTCGTACAGATCATCGGCACTGGCGTGTTCGAGTCGTGCGCGCACCGCTCGCGGGTCTTCATTGGCAAAGGCATGGTAGGCCGTAAATACGCTGTGCGCCGGCTTGTACTGGCGAATCAGCTGGTGCGTGCTGTTGACGAAGCCAAGGCTGTTGCTGCCGTACACGACGTTGTCCCACGCCAGCGGATGGTCTTTCGGCTCATCCGGGAAGCGGTCGATCAGGAAATTGCTGACCTGCCAGGCCGCATGAGGTAGTGCGTGCTGCGCCGGGTCGTAGCCGAAATCGCGCAAGCCGCTGACCACGTGCGCGGCAACATGCAGCGGCATGGCACAGATCACCTGCTCGGCGACCAGCCGCGTCACCTTGCGGCTGACCACATCGAGCACGTCAACATGTACTACCTTGCCGACTTCCGTCGCCTTCACCGCCATGCCGCCCATGCGCTGCGCAGGCGCGAGCACTGAGGCGAGATGGCGCACCAGCGGGTTGATGCCGTCCGGCCAGGTCAGGATGGCGCCCTCTTCAGCATTCGCCGCGTGGCCGCCACGGCTGGCGAAATAATGCAGCCCTGCCCAGGCCGAGGTCTGAGCGCTACCGGCACCATAATCATCGCGGCAGGCGTAATCCAGATACCACAGCAGCCCCGGCGCGGTATAACCCTCGCGCTTGAGCCATTGCGCAAAACTGAGTTGATCAAGCGCCCGCCATTGCGGGTCAGTGGAGGACAGAACCAGCGGAATGGCGAACACACGCCGACCATCGCTGCCGGTCTTGTCGCGCAAGCCCGCGACAAAATCCAGAAAACGCTGCTGCTGTTTCAGCTCGTCGGCATCCATGCCGGTGCGGGGCATCAGCCCTTCCTGCCAGCGGCCGTCGACCCAGAGGCGTTCTTCCGGCGCATGCACCAGTACCCGCTCGTCAAAGTAAGGCTTCGCGGTGAACGCATCACGCTCGATCACGCCCATGTCGGCCAGCAGCTCGCGCACATGGCGCGACTCCAGCGAAGGCAGCGGCAGATAATGCGCGCCACGAGGATGGGCCAGCCCGCCCAGCGCCCCCGCCGCACAATTGCCACCGAACTCGGGACCATCGACCAGCAGCACATCCTTGCGACCGCCACGCACCAGTTTCCATGCGGCAAACAGGCCAGCCGCGCCACCGCCGAGAATGGCGACACCGACCTTGCGTTCAACCGAGGGAGCAGGAAGCTGGGTATGACCTCGCAACCAATGGCCTTCAAGCATGCCAGGCCAATACCCCTTGATGTTGAGCCCGAGCTGCAGCAGCTTGCAGCCGCCCAGCGCCATTCCCGCTCCCCCCCCTGCAAGCAGACCCAGCCCCAGCTGCAGCACCTTGCGCCGTGTCAGCTCCATCAGCGCAGCACCCGTGACCAGTCCTGCTCGAAGTAATGCACCAGCGACTGGTTGTTGAGCCGGTTCGCTTCGACTTCGATTTTCTGCATGTCCGGCGGGAAGAAGAACATCTGCCGGGTCGACTCAGTGTCGAGGAATTTCATTGGCAAGCGGTACGCGGTGGGCGGCGTATAGCCGGCCTGTTTCGCCCCGATGATGAAACCCCATTCGCCGAACGAGGGAACATAAGCGTGGTACGGCGTAGTGACAAAACCCGCCTCTTCCAGCGTCTTGTTGATGCTCCAGTACGAGCGCGGGGCATGCATCGGCGAGGTGGACTGCACCACCATCAGGCCGTTCTGCGCCAGATGGCGGTTCACCAGCCGGAACATCGGCACCGAATACAGCTTGCCGAGCGCGAAATTGCTGGGGTCGGGGAAGTCGATGATGATGGCGTCAAACACGCCATTGTTTTTCTCCAGCCACTGACCAGCGTCTTCATTGACCACGTGGGCGCGTTTGTCCTTCAGCGCCCCCTTGTTCAGTGCCACCAGCGGCGCGGAGGTGGAAAACAGCGTCGTCATCGCCGGGTCGAGGTCGACCAGCGTAATGTGCTCGATCTGCGGGTAGCGCAGGATTTCCCGCATTGCCAGCCCGTCGCCGCCGCCGAGCACCAGCACGCGCTTCGCCCAGGGCGTTTTTTCCAGCACCGGATGCACAAGCGCCTCGTGGTAGCGGTATTCGTCGCGGCTGGAGAACTGCAGGTTGCCATTGATGTAGAGGCGCAGATCATCCTGCCACTTGGTCAGCACCAGCCGCTGATACGGCGAAGTCTGCGCGTGGATGATTTCATCACCGTAGATGGCCTTCTCGCTCCAGGCTGTCAGCCGCTCGGCAGCAACAAAGGAGCCGGCCAGCAGCATCAGCACAATGCCGCCGCGCAGGTAGAAGTGCAGCGGATTTTTCAGCTCATGACGAAACACCCGCGCCGTCCACAGCGCAACGCCCACATTCAGGAGGCCAAACAGCAGCGCCGTGCGCGCCAACCCCAGCTTGGGTGCCAGTACCAGCGGAAACAGCAGCGATACCGCCAGCGCCCCCATGTAATCGAAGGTCAGCACGCGGCTGACGATGTCGGCAAAGGCCGTCTTGCGCTGGTTGAGCACACGCATCACCAGCGGAATTTCCATACCGACCAGCGCGCCACAGATCAGCACCAGCGCATACAGCACGGTGCGGAACGGTGCATTGGCCCAGGCAAATACCAGAAACAGGAACAGGGCCGACAAGCCACCGATCAGGCCGACCAGCAGCTCGACATCAATAAAGGTCCCCAGCGCGCGCTCTTCCTTCACATACTTCGAGCAGTGGGAGCCCAGCCCCATCGCGAACAGATAGGTGCCGATGATCGAGGAAAACTGCAGCACCGAATCGCCCAGCAGATAGCTGGCCAGCGCACCCGCAATCAATTCGTAAGCAAGACCACAGGATGCAACAATGAACACGGAAAGGATCAGCAGCCGGTCTCTCATGGATATTTCTTGTGATTTGGGTAAGAATGCACAGCATTATGCCTGATTGCCGCGAGGAACCCGCATGCTCCAGACTGCCCTGCCACTGCTGCTGACTTATCTGACTTACCTGGGTGCCGGCATTGCCCTGCTTGTTGTGTTCTCGGTGATCTACGCCTGGGTAACACCCATTGATGAGCTCAAGCTCATCCGCGAAGGCTGCACGGCCGCCGCACTGTCGTATGGCGGCGCGCTGATCGGGTTTTCGCTCACCATTGCGTCGAGTGCCTGGCATGTAAACCGGCTGGAATATTTCCTGATCTGGGGTTTGCTCGCCATGATTGCGCAGATTGCGGTGCATCTGGTGCTGGGCCGCTGCATCAAGGGTCTGCCACAGGCGCTGATTGAAAACAATATCGCTGTCGGCAGCTTTGCCGGCGCCGTTTCTCTGGCCGTCGGCATCATCAACGCCGGCGCGCTGTCCTGATTCCGTTCATTCTGCGAGAGTGAGCTTCACCATGCTGAAACCTGCCTGTCTGATCCTGCTGCTAATCGTTAGCCTGCCCACTGCTGCAACCGTCTACAAGTGCAAGAACCCTCAGGGCGGCACGACCTATAGCGACCAGCCCTGCAGCACAAGCGGTGGCCAGGAGGTCAAGCAGATCAAGGCTCCTGTTTCGGGCAAACCGCAGAGCACGGCATCGGCCCCCGCCAGCGCAGTTGCCACCGCCAGCGCCCCGCAGAATGGAAACGCCAGGGTCTGCCAGGATCTGGCCAATAACGAGGCCGATATCGACGCCGAGCTGCAGCGACTGGCTGCCGAGAAAAAAACTGACGTCAACAATGTCATGCTCGCCGGTCAGGCCAAGCGTGCCAAGGCTGAAATCGCCAAACTGAAAGCTCAGAACAACTGCCCGCAATAACACGCGACAGCGCCTCACCTTTACTGATCAGGAGTACATCATGGGTCTCGGTTCATTCATCAAGAAACAGTTTATCGACATCCTGGAATGGCAGGAGGATCAGGACGGCATCCTGGCCTGGCGCTATCCGATGGCCGACAACGAAATCCAGTATGGCGGCAGCCTCACCGTGCGCGAATCGCAGGCTGCGGTGTTCGTCAATGAAGGCAAGGTGGCCGACGTGTTCCCGGCCGGCATGCACAAGCTGACCACGCAAACCCTGCCGGTACTCACCTACCTGAAGAACTGGGACAAGCTGTTCCAGTCGCCCTTCAAGTCGGACGTGTACTTCTTCAGCACCCGCGTGCAGCTCGGCCGCAAGTGGGGCACGCCGCAGCCGATTACCATCCGCGATGCGGATTTCGGCATGGTGCGCATGCGCGCCTTCGGCATCTACTCGTACAAGATCGCCGACCCGAAACTGTTCTACACCGAAATCAGCGGCACGCGCGAGACTTACACCCGTGACGAAGTCGAGCAGCAGCTGCGCAATCTGGTGATTTCCACCATGACCAGCGCGCTGGGTTCATCCGGCGTTCCCTTCATCGACATGGCCGGCAACCAGGGCCTGATGGGCGAGAAGATCAAGGAAGCACTGGTCCCGGTATTTGCCAAGTACGGCCTCGAACTCGACAACTTCGCCGTTGAAAATGTCTCGCTGCCGGAAGAACTGCAGAAGGCGCTCGATACCCGGATCAGCATGGGCATGATCGGCAATATGCAGACCTACACGCAGTACCAGGCTGCCAACGCGATTCCGCTCGCGGCACAGAACGAAGGCGGCATGGCCGGCATCGGTGCCAGCATGGCCGCCGGCATCGGCATGGGTCAGGTGATGGCGGGCGCGATGAACACAGCCCTGAACCCGGGCGCGGCCCAGCAGCCGGTCGCTCCGGCTGCAGCCGGTGTGGTCATGGGCGCGGATGGTGGCGTCGGTGTCGGCATGGTTGCGGGCGCGGGTGTCACCTCAGCTGCTCCGGCCGCGCCAGCGGCGGACGACCCGCAGGCCAAGCTGGCCAAACTCAAGGGCCTGCTCGACGCCGGCCTGATCAGCCAGGCCGATTACGACACGGCCAAGGCCGAGGTGCTGAAGAAGCTGCTGGGCTAAACCAAAAGGTATTGCCACGCAGCCATTTGAATCAAAGGGTTGCATGGCAATACCCGGCCACCTACTTACAAGAAACCCGCCATGTACCGTACCGCCTGCCCCAGTTGTGGCGCCGAAGTGCTGTTCCGCTCGACGATCTCGACGATCGCCGTCTGCGAGTACTGCCAGAGCACCGTGCTGCGCGATGCCGATGAAGTAAAAGACATCGGCAAGATCGGCCGCGTGCTCGAAGATTATTCGCCGATCCAGATCGGCACCTCGGGTACCTTTGCCAAGCGCAATTTCACCGTGGTCGGCCGCATCCAGCTGCACTACGACGCAGGCCTGTGGAACGAGTGGTACGTGATGTTCGATGACGGCAGCGGCGGCTGGCTGGCCGATGCGTCAGGGCAGTACATGTTCACGCTCGATATCGGTCCGGCGAAAAATGCCACGCCTTTCGAGCAGATGCACCCGGAATTCCGCTATGAACACGCCGGGCGCAGCTTTATCGCCACCGATGTGCGCACGGCACGCTGTGTCGGCGGCCAGGGCGAGCTGCCCTTTATCGTGGGCGAAGGCTACGAGGCGAAGGTGGTTGACTGCCGCTCGGGCGACCGCTTCCTGACCATCGATTATTCGGACGGAACGCCACGCCTCTATGCCGGCTCGGCGGTGGTGCTGGACGAATTGAACTGCCAGCTGTTGCGCGATGGCGACCAGATTCTGCAAACCGCCGGCAAGCTCAAGGGCGCAAACAATGTGCTCGACTGCCCGAACTGCGGCAGCCCGCTCAATTACAAGGCCGGTGTCGCCACGCAGATCGTCTGCCCAGCCTGCACCAGCGAAGTGGATTGCTCGGGCGACCGCGCGACGGTACTCGCCAAGCACGAGGAAGCCAACCGCTACCACGCCACGCTCGACATCGGCGACAAGGCGACAATCGAGGGCGACAACTGGTGGACGGTAATCGGCCTGATCGAGCTCGAAGAAGTCGGCGACGACGATTCGGGCTGGAGCGAATACCTGCTCTACCATGCCAAGAAAGGCTTCAAATGGCTGGTGGAAACGAGTGATGGCTGGTACGAGGCAAGGGTACTCGACAAATGGCCGGATGCCTGGGGCGAGAACTCGGCGACCTTCAACAAGGAACAATACCGCAAGCTCTACCCGGCCTACGACGGCCGCGTTACTTACGCTGCCGGTGCCTTCAACTGGCGGGTGAAAGTGGGCGACGTGACGACCTATCGCGATTACGAGCGCAATGGCGTGCGGCTGGGCAAGGAAAGCACGCGCAGTGAAGTCAACTGGACCACGTCGAAGAAACTGACCAACGAACTGGTCGCCCAGTGGTTCGGCAAGCAGGAAATCGTCACACCCAAATACAGCAGCACCGCCGCCCCGGCCGATAATGACCTCAGCAGCATGGCAACGCTGGCCACCATCATCCTACTGGTGATCAATGTGCCCATCATGCTGTTCGGCAACTTTTTCTCCGGCCTGATCTGGACCGGGCTGGCGTGGTGGCTGTTGCGCCTGCCGCTCAAATTCAACAAGGACAACTAAGCGCATGGGACGCGGACTCTTCAAGGCTTACTGCATCGCCATCGTGTCGCTGAGCACCCTGTTCAACATGAGCTCGTGCAGCAGTTCAGGCACATCCACCCGCGGCTGGGGCAGCGGTTTTTCCTCCGGCGGCTGGAGCTCGGGCGGAGGCCACAAGTAATGGCTTCCCCGCTGGGCCGGCACCTGCTGGCCGACTTCTACGGTTGCGACGCGGCACTGCTCGCCAACCCGGAGCGTATTGCCAGCCTGCTGCTGGCCGCAGCCGGGGCCGGCCGCGCCACCGTGCTGCAGCAGCATTTTCATCACTTCGGCCCGCAGCAGGGCGTCACCGGCGTGCTGCTGCTGATGGAATCACACATCAGCATCCACACCTGGCCGGAGCATGGCTACGCCGCGCTCGACCTGTTCATGTGCGGGCAGGCAGAAAGCGACGCGGCGCTCGCCAGCCTCTGCGACAGCCTGCAGCCCGCCAGCCGGCAGGTGCAGCGCGTGCTGCGCGGCGGCGATCCCGGCCTCTCCCTGCAGTCCGAGCGGGCATGACGCACGAGAGCGAGCTGCTGCACATCGAGCAGATCCTGTTCAATGAACCGGTCACTGCGCTGCAATTGTGCCGTGGCGTCCTCAACCACCTGCGTGACGGGCAGGACCCGCAAGGCTTCGTGCAGGCAGCCAACCTGCTCTCGCTGATCGAAGACCAGCTGGGCGAAAGCGTCGGCGCCCGCGCCGAACTGCTGCAGGCGCTGGCCTGGTGCCGCCAGCATCAGCTCACAGAGCTTGAACCGGTCGTGCAGGAGCGCCTGGGGCGCGAAGCCTACACGGCTGGCGAATACCGGCAGGCAGCGCTGCACTGGCTCTCCTGCCTTGACCAGTGCCGCGAGCTCGGCGGCCCCGCCAGCGAATCCGGCATGGCCTGCATCGGCCTGGGGCACTGCTGCAGCGCACTGGGTGAAAACGGGCTGGCACTGGCTTACCATCGACTGGCCCAGCGCCTCATCGCACCGCTTGATGACATCTACCTCACCGCCAAACTGGGCATCAGCCTGGCCTGGGACCTGCGCGTCGCCGGGCAGCCGGATGAAGCCTGGCAATTGCTGGAAGACGCGCTGAGGCTGTGCCGGGAAAACGGATTCAATTTCTTCCAGGCCGAGCTGCTGTTGCGGCTGGCGGAAATCACGCTGGACCGGGGGCAGATCGACCAAGCCGAGCAGTTGGCCGAAGAAGGGCTGAGCATGCTCGTGCATACTCCTTCGCACTGGTGCGAAGCCAAGCTGCTGGGCCTGCTCGCCACCATCAATGCCGGGCAGGACAATCTGTCGCTGGCCTTCAGCCTGATCCAGCACGCCTTGCGCATCGCCGAAGAAGACAAGATGACGCACGTCGAAGCCGGCCTGTGCGCGCAGGCAGCAGACTATGCCGCCGCACTCGGCCAGCTTACCGCTGCCAGCCATTATCGCGAGCGCGGCAACACCCTGGCCGCGCAGCACGCCAGCCACTGGCACGCCGACGCCGAGTTGCTGGACGAACTGCGGCGGCGCCTGCCAGCCTGATACAGCACAAGGTATTGCACCAAAGCCATTATTTGAAAATGGCTAGCAACATATACCCATCAAATCAGCACATTCTGCCAGCCGGACCGGTCACTCTTCCGGCGGCATCTGCAGCACGGTGATGCGCACTTCGCCATCCACCTCGACCACCTGCCCGGGACGAATCTTACAGGTCTTGCGCAACTCCTGCTGCCCGTCCACCTGCACCACGCCGGAAGCCACCATCAGCTTGCCGGCGCCACCGGTATCAACGACGCCGGTGATCTTCAGCAGATCATTGAGGGCGATATATTCCTGATCCAGTTCCACTTCAAATGCTTGCATACATTTCTCCATAATCCAGGCGGGCAGAATAACAGTGCCGCTGTCGCTGTGCATGGAAAACGACATCCATCTCCTGCATGCCAGCCCCTCGCCCAAGCAGGGCCGCGACTCCCGCTTTTATTGCTGGCAGAACCATTCCGCACCTGGCAAGCCACGATCTCCGCCCGCGCACGTCACGGCCCCCATCGGCACCGGCAAGCGCATTGCCGCCAGTGTCTGCTGAAAACAACACCGGATGAAGTGTCAGCCTACGGTCATACGGGGCGCGAGAGGCATGCCAGCTGACAAGACAGCGACAGATCCAGTCATATCATAAAGCACTTAATTTCTTATTTTTATCAATAGCTTGTCATGCTCCGTCATGCGTTGAACAATGCCCTGCGGGCAGCAGACCCGCAATGACAATGACCGTTTGATGGAATGGAGGAGTACGCATGACTGCACGTTCATCGCGCGGGCGCTCGCGCCTGTCGCTCACCCTCGCCGCGCTGCTGATTTCAGCACTGGCGCATGCCGCGCCGCAATGGCAGGAAGGCAACACGTACACGGCGGGCACCGTCGTCAGCTTCAATGGCCACGACTACAAGGCCCTCGTCACTCACACCGCCTATGTCGGCGCCGGCTGGACACCATCCGGTACACCGACGCTGTGGCAGGACATGGGCAGCTCGGGCACGGTTTCGCCCACTCCCACTCCGACGCCAGTGGTAACGGTGACCCCGACGCAGCTGCCGACATTCACACCGACGCCGACCATCCCGCCCACGGTGACCCCGAGCCAGCCCGCCGGCAATTGCGCCGCGGCCTGGAATGCCACAACGGCCTATAACGGCGGTGCCTCGGTCAGCTACAACGGCCGCAACTACAGCGCGAAGTGGTGGACGCAGGGCGATGATCCGAGCAAATCGACCGAATGGGGCGTCTGGAAAGACCTCGGCCTCTGCGGCGGTACCACCGGCACACCGACGCCACCGGTGACGCCGACACCGACACCCCCGATCTGTCCGATGCCGACGCCGATTCCTGGCTTTGTCAGCGCCTACGACCCGACACTGCAATGCCCGAACATCACCATGCCGGCTGGCAGCACGGTCACCTTCCAGCAGGTCATTCTCAGCGGCAACACCCTGAGCTGGAAGCTGGACCGCAGTGCGTATTCCGGCACGCCGGCAGTCTGGCGCATCATCATCGGCAAGAATGGCTGGAGCGGCGACAGCCGTGTCATCAGCGTGGTCGATGATGCCGGGAAGAGCTACTGGACGGGCACCGGCTCGACCAGCGACCGCAGCGTACGCATCCAGGTTTGTGCTGAAAACTACACGGGCTGCGTCCTGAGCCAGCCGGCCGTACTGGTCGACCCGACTCCGCCCGTCACACCGACACCAACAGTCACGCCGACCGTGACCCCCACCGTGACACCGACCGGCACGCCAACTGATCTGCCCAAGCACGTGCTCGTCGGCTATCTGCACGCCAGCTTTGCCAACGGCTCGGGTTACATCCGCATGAGCGATGTGTCGGACAAGTGGGACATCATCAACCTGTCGTTTGCCGAGCCGACCTCGTCGACCTCCGGCCAAGTCGCCTTCAAGATGTGCCCGGTATCCGAATGCCCGAATGTGGAATCGGAAGCCGAATTCATCGCGGCGATCAAGGCCAAGCAGGCACAGGGCAAGAAGGTGCAGATCTCCATCGGTGGCGCCAACGGCCAGGTTCGTCTGGAAAATGCCGCAGCGGTGACCAGCTTCGTCAATTCGGTTTCCGCCATCATCGACAAATATGGTCTGGATGGTCTGGACGTCGATTTCGAGGGCCACTCGCTGCAGCTCAATCCCGGTGACAATGATCTGGCCAAGCCGACCACGCCGGTCGTGGTGAACCTGATCAGCGCGCTGAAACAACTGAAGGCGAAATACGGCAGCAAGTTCACGCTGACCATGGCGCCGGAAACCTTCTTCGTGCAACTGGGCTACAGCTTCTACGGTGGCAATTGCGCGGGTTGCGATACGCGCGCCGGTGCCTATCTGCCGGTGATCTACGCGATGCGTGACGATCTGACGCTGTTGCACGTGCAGGACTACAACTCCGGGCCGATCACCGGGCTGGACAACAGCTATCACACCATGGGCAACGCGGACTTCCACGTCGCCATGACCGACATGCTGCTGACCGGCTTCAAGGTGGCTGGCACGAACTTCCAGTTCCCGGCACTGCGTCAGGAGCAGATTGCCATCGGCCTGCCGGCCAACGGCAATGCCGGCGGCGGCTTCACCAGCGTCGCCGACGTGCAAACGGCGCTGGATTGCCTGATGAAGGGCACCGGCTGCGGCAACTACAAGCCGCATGCCGTCTACCCGAACCTGCGCGGACTGATGACCTGGTCGGTGAACTGGGACAAGTTCAACAGCTTTGAATTCAGCACCCAGCACCGCGCCTACTTCGACAAGCTGGCCAAGTAAGCCGGCAGTGCCGTAAATAGACCAGAAGTAAAATACACGGGCAGCCTTGCGGGCTGCCCGTTCTGTATTGCGAGGTTGCGATTTACTGTTTGCGCTCGAACACCCAGACGCCCGCCTGCAATTCGGGGGGCAGCACCAGCCGGCTCAGCTCGGGGGCTTCGCGCCAGACAAATGCGGTCTGCGCCTCGTATTCGCGCCAGTTACCCGTGATAAAGCGCGAGCGGCTACCGATCACGATATAAGTCTCGACACAGCGCTGACGGAACAGCTGTTTTTCGAACACGTTGCCCGAAGGCGGCCAGCAGCAGATCACCACCTGCGGCTGGAAGCGCTGCACGGCGGCAAGCGCATCCAGTTTCTGCACCGACTCGGGGTAATTCACCGCGCCCTGCCAGCTGTAATCATCGCTCGCGGTGACGTCCGTGCCGGCGGCAGCCAGAAAGCGGCTCAGCATGCCATCGCCTGCGGCGATTTCCAGCGTGCGGCGCCCGGCAATCAGCGCGGCCAGTCCGGCGATCAGCTCGCGGCTGTAGAAACACCAGATCCCGCGCTTTTCCACCAGCGGCATCAGCAGCCGCTTCTGCCCGATAAGCGGCCAGATCAGCCGGAACGTCCGCAGCGAAACGGGCTTGCGCACCAGATCGCGCTCGAAGAACAGCTTTTGTGCCAGCAGGCCGCTCCACAGATTGAAACGCGCCTTGCCTTTGCTCACGCCCGTCGCTGCGCTGAACGCATGCTGGCGCAGCGCCAGCTCGGTCAGCCGCAAGCGCACCTGCTGGCTGACAAACAGCGCAAACGCCCGGCCGTCGCGCTCGCCACTCAGAAAACGCGCATCGGGCCGGTGGCGCTGCGCGGCGCGCGTGATCAGCGCTTTCAGCTCGGCCGGATCGCGGCGCGCAAATACCGCAGCCAGTTCATCCCGCACCGCCAGCCAGTCGTCCGGGCAAGCTTCAGCCAGTGCGGTGAGGCCGGGATTACGCTGCAGCAAGGCCCAGCGGGCGGCGGTATCCAGCGAAACCGGCATGTCGACGCTCATGAATACTCCATCATGTATGTGCTCGAAGCCATCGTATTGAAATGGCTACAAGCAGATACCCATAATACAACCCGAAAATCCGGTCGCAACTATCCGTCAATGCGCGCCCGCAGGCACTGCGGACACAAACAATCTGCGCCGCCACCCAGCGGCAGCGTTGCCGGCAGATCGGCACACCAGCAGCCACCCTCCCTGCCGCCGCTGCCACAGACAAACCATTGCCCGCAGGCGCTGCACCGCTTCCCGCCCGGGCGTGGCGGCAGGGCCAGCAGGCGCTGCCAGACGGCCTGCTTTTCCGCATCGCCCATCGCCTGCCAGCGGGTGATTTCGTCAATCGTGCGGCGGCAGCCGGTGCACACCCCTGCAGCATCAAGTTCACAGCGCTTGATGCAGGGCGATGGCGGCGTGGATAACGAGAGGCTTGTCATGCCGTCAGTCTAGCAGCACTGCGCAGCCGTCAGATCATGCCTAGACTGGAAATCCGTATACTGCAACGCAATCCGGGAGGCGGCCATGCGTCACCTGCTCATCCTGCTGCTGCTCGTGCTGGGCCTGGCCGTCACCGGCACGGCACAGGCCGAAGACAAGGAAATCCTCATCTTCGGCGACATTGATTACAAGCCAGTATCCTGGCAGGAAAACGGTGAAATGCACGGTCTGGCGGTGGCGGCGGTCGCACATATCCGCCGCAGCACCGGCCTGCCGGTGCGCCTGGTACTGCAACCGTGGAACCGCAGCTACAAGGCGGCGCTGGCCGGCGAGGGCGGCGTGATCGGTCTGTCGCATACCCGTGAGCGCGCGCAGCTTTTTGACTACTCCCCCTTGATCTATGAATCGCAAATCCGCCTGACCATGCTGCAGAACCGAGCCTTCCCCTTTGACGGCGTCCATTCGCTGCGGGGACGGAAAGTCGGCGGACAACTCGGTGCCAGCTATGGCGAAGAGATCGATAACGCGGTCAAGACCGGCAGCATCACCATGATCCGCGACACCAGCATTGAAGTCCGCCTGCGCAATCTGCTCGCCGGCAATATCGACTGCATTCTGATGTCGTCCAACGTGAAAGCGCTGGAAGACGCCGTGCGCGAAGTGCAGCGCACCGACCCCGAACTGATGGCGCGCGCGGGCAAGCTGGTGACGCTGGATAAACCAGTACAAAGCGACCCCGTCTACCTCGCCTTCCGCAAGGACAGCCTGCCGCCGGAAATCCGCCAGCGTATTTTCGACGCGCTGAGCCGATGGAAAGTCCCTGCGCAATATCAGTAAGCACGCGCCCGCCGGCTGCCAAATCGGCGGCCAGCTGCTAGACTGCGCCCTTCTCTGCGGTTCAAGACGAAGGACGACGATATGACTACGCGCGTGCTGACCGGCGTTACCACGACCGGCACTCCCCACCTTGGCAACTACGTCGGCGCGATCCGCCCGGCCATCGAAGCCAGCCGCAAGGCCGATGTGGATGCGTTTTTCTTTCTGGCCGACTATCACGCGCTGATCAAGTGCGATGATCCGGCACGCATCGAACGCTCGCGCATCGAAATCGCCGCCACCTGGCTGGCCGCCGGCCTCGACCCGGAACGCGTGACCTTCTACCGCCAGAGCGACGTGCCGGAGATCACCGAACTCAACTGGCTTTTGACCTGCGTCACCGCCAAGGGCCAGATGAACCGCGCGCATGCCTACAAGGCCAGCACCGACATCAACGAAGCGGCCGGCGAAGACCCCGATCACGGCGTGACCATGGGCCTGTTCTGCTACCCGATCCTGATGGCGGCGGACATCCTGATGTTCAACGCGCACAAGATTCCGGTCGGCCGCGACCAGATCCAGCACATCGAAATGGCGCGCGATGTCGCTGCCCGCTTCAATCACACCTTCGGGCAGGGGCGCGAACTCTTCGTGCTGCCGGAAGCGCACATCGAGGAACACGTGGCCACGCTGCCAGGGCTCGATGGCCGCAAGATGAGCAAGTCCTACGACAATACCATTCCGCTGTTCGAAGGCGGCGCGAAGGCCATCAAGGATGCCATCGCCCGCATCGTCACCGATTCGAAACTGCCGGGCGAGCCGAAAGACCCGGACAATTCGCACCTCGTGACCATCTATGAAGCCTTCGCCAGTGCCGGTGAAGTGGCGGCCTTCCGCGCCGCGCTGATGGCTGGCCTCGGCTGGGGCGAAGCCAAGCAGCAGCTGGTGCAGCTGATCGAGCGAGAAATCGCGCCGATGCGCGCCCGCTATGAAGCGCTGATGGCCAATCCGGAACAGATTGAAGAATTGCTGCAGATCGGCGCACAGAAGGCGCGGGCAATTGCCACGCCTTTCCTCACCGAACTGCGTCATGCTGTTGGCCTGCGCCGCTTCAATGCCATCGCCAAACCGGCTGACCACGCCGAGAAAGCAAAGGCGGCGCTGCCGCTCTTCAAGCAGTACCGCGAGGCCGATGGCCGCTTCTACTTCAAGCTCACCAGCCACGATGGCCGCGTACTGCTGCAAAGCGCAGCCTTCGACGCCGGCCGTGATGCCGGACAGTGGGTAGGCAAGCTGAAGAAGGAAGGCGCAGCGGCGCTGAATGATGCACCGGTCAGCCTGGGTGACGGCATTGCACATGCCGATGTCGCCGCAGCGCTGGCGCTGCTGGCCGCCGAGTAAGCGCGCCACGCCCGCTCAGGCCGCCCTACGGGGCGGCTTTTAAATGTGCCTTATGCCGCAACAAAATGGCGGGTATACACCCTTGACCATTTCATTGAAATAGCCTCAGGCGCATACCCATAAATGTATCTGATTATACTTCTCTTTCAGAAAGCCTTTTTCGTCATGCGCGCGTAGGCGGGCATCCAGAGCAAAGCTTGGCTTCACGCCGCTATCTGGATTCCCGCTTTCGCGGGAATGACGCTTCTGAAACAGGGACATAATCAGGTAAATGTATCAGGCCAGCGTATCCATTTCGGCATCCAGCAGACCATCTGGGGCCAGCCGAATGCAGTTGCGTCCGTCTGCCTTCGCCTTGTAGAGCGCACGATCCGCCGCGCGCAGCAGGCTTTTTTCATCGGCACCGTGGAGTGGACAGCAGGCAATGCCGGCCGAGAAGGTCAGGCCGGTCAGATCGCCGCCAACACCACGGATGTGCTGGCTGGCATAACAGCGCTGCAGTTGCTCGACACACTGCTGCGCCATCACGAGATCGATGTCGGCAAGAACCAGGCAGAATTCCTCGCCACCATAGCGCGCCGAAAAATCCACCGCCCGCAGGCCCGTGCGCAGCACGCCGGCCAGCGTCACGAGCACCGCATCGCCCACGGCATGGCCGTGCCGGTCGTTGACCGCCTTGAAAAAATCCAGATCGATCATGACCACGCAAACCGAATACTGCTGGCGTTGCGCCCGCTGCAATTCGATCGGCAGGGTTTCGTGCAGATAACGGCGGTTGTACAGATAGGTCAGCGGGTCGCGGGTGGCCTGCTCCTGCAGCTGGAACTGCAGGCTTTCCACCTCGACCATCCGGATTGCCAGTTCCTGGTTGAGCAGTTCCATGTCCGCGCGCGCGGCTTCGGCCTCGGCCTGCCGGCGCAGCGCAATATCACGCTCGGCCGCCGTCTTGGCCGCGGCACGCTCCAGTTCGTGCGTCCAGTGCAGAAAAAAGCGATAGCCAAGAAAGACCATCGCCAGAAACAGCACCGTCATCACCCAGTACACGGCAATCGTCGACTCCCGCGTAACCAGCGCCAGGTGCTGCCAATCGGCCAGCGAGTTGGGCTGGCTGATGCGCAGGCTGCCGGTGCTGAAAAACAGCGACAGCCACAGGAAACCCAGCACGCCCAGCACGCCCAGCGCCGAGGTGAGCAGCAAGCGCCATTTTTCCATCAGCCGGATCTGCGGCTGCGGAAAATGCTGCATTCGCCAGCGCAACACGGCCGGGCTGGCCAGCGCCATGATCGGGCCATTGATCAGGCTTGCCTGCAGAAAGCCCCCCAGCCACCAGCCCTGCCAGATTCCAAACAAGCCCGCATCGCCCAGCTGGCTGGTATGGCTCCACACGAACGAGCCTGTGGCACTGAACACGCTGGCAATGAAACAGATGGCCATGAAGAAGAGCCACTGGCTCGCGGTATTGAGCACCACCGGCATCTGGATTGCGCGATACACCGTACCGATGACCAGCAGGCCCAGCGGATCGGCCAGCCCGAACAGAAGCGCCCACTGCAGCGGCATGCCGGAATAGAGCGCCAGAACGAAGGTCGACAAATAGGCGGGAATGGCCCCCCAGATCACACCGAACCACATCACCCACAACAGGCAGAGAATCATGGGGGGATAGACCGTGACATGCAGGTCGGTGCCGCCGAAATGCATGGAGATGGCAAACCATTGCCATTGCACGACCAGCAGGCCGAAAACGATGCACACCAGCAGATTCAGAATCCACAGCAGCGCCAAACGCTGGACGGCGGGCTGCTGCCAGTGCCGCAGGATGCGCAGCGGCAAACCCTGGCTGGCACGCGGCTGGCCTGGCACGGACGCAAACAGCGGTACGGATTCCAGAAGGCCATCACGCACGGGCACGGCAATTCCCTGATTTTATTTGGATATTCAGGTATAGCCAGTTCCGGCATGGCTTGGCAAGCAATTTTTTACATTAGCAGTAATAATTTGGCAAACGCTTGCGACGCAAGCGATCAACCAGCTTGCAGCAGCCAGTCGATGAATTCATGCAGACCGCCGGCCAGATTGCGGATCGAGGCATCGAAATCCCAGGCCTCCTCGTCCAGTGTCACGCGATTGGAAATCGAGCGTACTTCGTAGAAGCGCTGGTTTTCCTGCAGGCAGACGTGGAAAAAGGCGGCCCCTTCCATGTTTTCCAGATCGATGCCGGCAGTCGGAGCAAACGGTGCCATGGCTGCATTCAGCGAATTGCCGTGCGCATGCGGCAACGGTTCCTGCCCGGTAAGCCAGGGGCAGGGGCGCACCTTGCTCACATCAAATTCCATATCGATATCGACATCCGCCAGATGCCGGAAGCCGTCCTTGCCGAAAAAGCCCAGGTCGGCCTCCTGCTCGCTGGCCACCAGTACGGTATCACCGACCTGCAGCCTTGAGCCGGGATAGACGCCGGCGATGCCGGCCAGAATCAGCACATCGGGGCGGGAATCCGCCAGCAGCCTGGTCGTCGCATGGGCCGCGCGTGTCAGCCCGACTCCGCAATAGGCCACGCTGGCGGCAGGATGCGAAAAATGGCGCGCCTCGGTCGAGGTCGGAAACAGCACGGTGATGTTCATCGTGAAAGTCCGGTGGATGAAAGCACCAGTTTACGCCAGGTTGGGGTTTCCTTTCTTTCCTGACAGGGCGTTCTACGATAAGAAGCTGGCAACAAGGAATCCGCAATGGCCAGACACTACTCCACCACACAACTGCGCATCCTGCTGATCGAGCCGTCCGGCGTGCAGGCCAGCGTCATCACCAGCTATCTGCAGAAACTCGGCGCCTCGCACATCGAGCATGTCACTACAGCACAGCAGGCGATGACCCACTTGCAGAAAAACGAGTACGAGCTGGTGCTTTCCGCCATGTATCTGGCAGACATGACCGGCGTCGAGCTGCTGACGCTGATGCGCAGCCTGCCGGAAACACAGAACCTTGCATTCATTCTGGTCTCCAGCGAAACCCGCCCGCAAATGCTGGAGCCGGTACGCCAGCTGGGCGTATGCGCCATTGTGCCCAAGCCGTTCACGCAGGATCTGCTGCAGCGCGCACTGAATACCACGCTCGACTATCTGTCCGACGATACGTCGTTTGATGAAGAAGTGTCGCTGGACAGCCTGCGCGTGCTGCTGGTGGATGACTCGCGCGCCGCGCGCAACTACATGCGCCAGGTACTGGGCAATGTCGGCGTGCGCCTGATCACCGAAGCCGCCAATGGCCGGGAAGCCATGAACCTGCTCGAAGCCAGCAGCTTCGATCTGGTGCTCACCGATTACAACATGCCGGAAATGGATGGCCAGCAGCTCATCGAATATATCCGCAAGGACAGCTGGCAAAGTGATCTGCCCATCCTGATGGTATCGTCAGAGAGTAATGCCGGGCGGCTGGCCGCCGTCGAGCAGGCCGGCGTATCCGGCATCTGCGACAAACCCTTCGAACCGGCGGTAATCCGCGCGCTGATCGGCAAGGTCCTGCAGCAGAACCGGCACGACTGAACGGGATCGCCAGTACAACAAAAAAGGAGCCTCGCGGCTCCCTTTTTGTTGCATTGCGCAGGCTTACTTGGCTGCAGCAGCGCCACCCACGACGTCAAGCACTTCCCACTTGCCGCCCTTGACGGTGTAGAGGGTAACGGCACCATTCTTGATGTCACCCTTTTCGTCGAAGGCGATATCGCCGGTCACACCCTTGTACTCGGTCTTGGCCAGTTCCGGCAGGTACTTGGCAGGGTCGGTCGAGCCGGCGCGCTTCATCGCATCGACCATCACCATCACGGCGTCATAGCAGAATGGTGCGTAGAGCTGGACTTCCACGCCATTCTTGGCCTTGAACTTTTCCAGGAATTCCTTGCCGCCAGCCATCTGCTCTTTCGGCACACCCGGAATCGATGCGACCATGCCCTCGGCGTCCGCACCCGAGAGCTTCACGAATTCCGGCGTTTGCGCGCCGTCGCCGCCCATCATTTTCGCCTTGATGCCGAGCTTGGCGAGTTGCTTCTTCATCGGCGCAGCCTGTGCGTCCATGCCGCCGAAGAACACCAGATCGGGCTTCGCGCCCTTGATGTTGGTAAGGATGGAGCTGAAATCGGTCTCGGAATTGCTGGTGAACTCACGCTTGACCACTTCGGCGCCAGCCGCCTTGGCAGCAGCCTCGAACTGGTCGGCCAGGCCCTGGCCATAGGCGGTGCGGTCATCAACGATGGCCACCTTCTTCGCGCCCAGCTTCTTCACGGCGTATTCACCCAGCACCTTGCCCTGCTGTGCATCGTTGGCCATCACGCGGAAGGCGGTCTTGAAGCCCTGGGCGGTATAGGCCACGGCCGTGGCAGACGGGGAAATCTGCGCAATGCCGGCTTCACTGTAGATCTTGGACGCCGGAATGGTGGTGCCGGAATTCAGGTGGCCGATAACACCATTGACCTTCTTGTCGACAAAGCGCTGGGCGATGGTGGTGGCGACTTTCGGATCGGCCTGGTCATCTTCGGAGACCATTTCGATCTTCATCTTCTTGCCGCCGATGTCAACGCCACCCGCTTCGTTGATTTCGTCGATGGCCATCTTCACGCCGTACTCGTTGTCCTTGCCGAGGTGGGCAATCGAGCCGGTCAGGGGACCTGCATGACCGATCACGATCACGTCGGATTCGGCCTTTTTCTCCGGAGCCGGAGCGCTGGCGACAGGCGCGCTGGCTTCAGGAGCGGCGACTTCGGTTTTCTTTTCACCGCAAGCGGCAAGGGACATCACGGCAGCAGCCATCAGGCTGTAACGGACAATGCTCATCGTATCGATCTCCGGAATGCAATAGGTCTGGTTATTTGTGTATTTGCATCGGCAAGCTGATGCAATGCCACCCTTTTTAGTCGCATGCCCGGCTTTTCGCAAACCGGCACGCGGGCCGGCCGGGCAAATGTGCTTGGCAAACAACACATTGACAGTCAGAGCATCACCCGGACTGTACCGCCATTACTGCCAATGAACTGTCACCGTGCAGTCATGAATGCACCTTACAATCACATACCTCATTCCTTTCTGCCGGAACCGCCATGCTGCGTCCCTTCGCCCTTCCCGTTCTGCTGCTTGCCAGTGCCTTTGCGCAAGCCGCTCCCTATGCCCTGAACAACCCCGACCACGCGGCAGTGTCGATTGTCGAACGCTACGAACTGCAGAGCCCGGCACGCTTCAGCATCCCGTACAACGGAGAATTCAGGAGCGCGTTTCCGGGCGGATTTCCGTTTGCCCCCGGCTCCGGGCTGGCACTGAAGAAGATTGACAAGGATGGCAGCCTCGTCTTCTGGGCGGTGAGCGATCGCGGCCCCAATGGCGATGCACCCAGGGTGCAGCAAGGCGACAAAAAACTCGCCGGCAAGGTATTCCCTGCGCCAGCCTTCGTCCCGCAACTGGCCGAGATCCGCGTCAGCCTCGCCGAGCGCGCAACCGTGACCCAGAGCCAGCCGCTGCGCTTTGGCAACGACATGGCCAGCGGCCTGCCGCTGCCTGCCGGCACCACCGGCAGCACCGGTGAAGTGGCGCTGGGCGACACCCTGACCACGCTGGCACCGTCGCAGCGCGGCATTGATCCGGAAGGCGTATCGGTCGACAAGGGAGGCAAGCTGTGGGTTTCGGACGAATACGGCCCCTTCATCATGCGTGTCGATCCGGCCAGTGGCCAGATTCTGCAGCAGCTGGCACCGGGCAAGGGACTGCCGGAAGTGCTGGCCAACCGCCAGCCCAACCGCGGCTTTGAAGGAGTGGCCGTTGCACCGAACGGCAAGGTTTACGCCATCGTGCAATCCACCCTCGATATCAACAGGGAAACCAGGGCCACGGCCGGCCTGATCCGCGTGATGGAATACGACCCGGCCAATGGTCAGACGCGCATGTTCGCCTACCCCATCGACCCGGTTTACAAGAAGAACGGTGACGCCAAGATGGGCGATCTGGTGGCCATCGACAACACGCGTTTCCTGACCATCGAGCAGGGCAAGGGCGCCGACAAGAAAATGCGCAATGTGCTCTACGTGATCGACATTGCCGGCGCCGACGATCTGGGCAGCAAGAAACTGGCTGACGGCCGCGACTATGAATACGCCGGCAAGGAAGAACTCGCCGGCCTGAAAATGATCCGCAAGCAGCGCATCGTCGATCTGCGCGAACTGGGCTGGGAAGCCGAAAAGGCCGAGGGCCTCGCGCTGGTCGAAGGGCGCATCGCGCTGATCAACGACAACGATTTCGGCCTGAAAGCCGGCATCGAGGGGGCCGCCAGCAAGGATGCGGAAGACGGCCTGGTCGTCGACGGCAAGCTGGCGGAGGGCAGCTATGTACTCAAGGCCAACAAGGAAGCGACCGAATTGTGGCTGCTGCACCTGAAGCAGAACCTGAGCAGCTACTTCCCGCGCTGACACGGCCGGCCGGCAGAAAGGCAATCGCTGGACTAGAGTGGCTGCAGGCCGCGCACAGGCTGCGGCATACACCGGAGACCACCATGAAACGTCTGATGATTGCCCTGCTGCTGGCCGCCACCGCCGGCCTTGCCAGTGCCGCCAGTGACCCTGCCACGGAGTACCACACATGGTACGCAGGCTCGAGTTACACAGGCCAGGTCAGTACCTTTGGCCTTGTTTGGCAATGTTCCGGCGGCACCTGCCAGCTCTCTGGCCCCTACGGGCGCGGCCTGAACATGAAGGTCTGCCGCGAGCTGTCCCGCCTCGTCGGGCCGCTGGATTACTACTACAACGATGCGGGAATGAGCTGGTCCGCAGCGGAAAATGCGGCACTGCTGAAACAGTGCAACGCACGCTAGCCAGCCACAGCCAATACCCTGAAAAGTAATGCCCTGTAGCCAAACAAGCATAATGGCTACAGACCTATACCCATAAACAAGCAATCACGGAAGCCAGTCTGGCAGCGGGCAGTGGCTGCGGCGCCGAACGGCAGGGAACCCGGTGCCATTTTCCTCCTCCAACGCCGGCATCCATTCTGCGAACGGCCCCATGGAAAACTTCTTCAACCAGATCCTGCTGCATTCCGGCGAGCTGGCACTGCTCGCCCTCTTTCTGATCGTACTGGCCGAATCCACCGCACTGGTCGGCCTGCTGATTCCCGGCACGGTGCTGATGGTGGCCGTGGGCACACTGATCGGCCAGGGGCAGCTCGATTTCTGGCAGGCGTGTGCCGCCGGTTTTGTCGCGGCCGCCCTGGGAGATGGATTGTCCTACTGGCTGGGGCACCGCTACCGGCGACCACTGCAGCGGCACCGCTGGATACGCCCGCATCGCGGCCTGCTGCTGCAGGCGCGCCAGGTGCTGCGCCGGCACGGCCCGGCCGGCATCGTGGCCGGACGTTTCTTCGGCCCAAGCCGCCCGGTCCTGCCCATGGTGGCCGGCATGCTGGCGATGCCGCAGCGCCGTTTCTTTCCTGCCTGCCTGTTTGCCTGCCTGTTCTGGACTCCGGCCTATCTGCTGCCCGGCATTCTCGCCGGCGCGGCGGTCGGGCTTGCCCCGCACGACGGCATGTCCTTCAGTACGCTGCTGCTGCTCGCCTGCGGGCTGCTCGCGCTGGCTGGCTGGCTGTTGACCCGCGCCGTGCGTGATGGCCTGCTGCGCGGCAATGTGCTGGCCCTGCCGGCCGCGCTGCGCTGGAGCACGCCGCTCGCCTGCGCGGCCGGTGCCATCGCGCTGTGGCACACGCTGCAGCATCCGCTGGCACCGGCCTACGGCGCCCGCCTGCTTGAAGTCATGCTCTAGCGCAGTACGCCAGCGGCCTCAGTCATCGTCTTCTTCGGCTTCTTCATCCTTGCGCACCAGCAGCACGGGCACATGCGCGTGGTGCAGCAGGCTTTCAGCCACGCTGCCGAACAGCAGGTGCATGAAGCCCGAATAGCCGTGCGTACCCATGACAATGAGGTCCGCCTGCCACTCGTCAGCCGCAGCCAGCAGCGTTTTCGCCGGGCTGCCGCCCCAGGCCTGGATCAGCTTCGTCTCGGCAGTGACACCGGCAGCTTCCGCTGTGTGCGCCAGACTCTGCAGCATGCCCTCGCTGTGGGCGACATTCTCCTGCCGCGCCTCGGTGTAGCTGGCGAATTCCATGCCCGGCAGCCCGACCGGTGCCAGCGCCGGCCGCGACACATCCTCGACATGCAGCAGGTAGAGCCGCGCGCCGGTGAGCTGCGCGAGCTGCAGCGCCTGGGCAAAGGCCGCCTGCGCGGCGGCGCTCTCGTCAATCGGAACCATAATGCGCTGATACATGATGCCCTCCAGTACCGGCAGGCCGCCGGCCAGCATTGACCAATCCTGCTTTCAATCTAGCCCTGTCCGGCAGCGCCGGCTGGACGAAGTGGCGTCCAGTCCGCCCGAAAGGCGATGCCATGACGGCAGTGGCTCAGACCGAATCGCGCAGGCGGCGGAAGGCTGCCGGCGTCATCCCCGTGTGCAGGGCGAACAGGCGGTAGAAATTGCTCGGGCTGGGAAAGCCGCTGTCGCTGGCAATGCTGTCCATGCTCTGCGTGGTACTGATCAGGAGATTGCGCGCATGCGTGATGCGCAGCTGGGCAAGAATCGCGCTGAAGCTGCGTCCCAGCACCTCGTCCAGCAGGCGCTTGAGATTGGCCTCGCTGGTGTGTGCGGCAGCGGCAGCTTCCGCCAGCGTCACGCGGCGGGTGTAATGGCTGCGCAGATAGGCCAGCGCCAGCTCGACCCGCGGTTCGGGCGCGCGCGGTGCCAGTGCATCGCCCAGGGGCCGCGCACCTTCGTCGCGCTGCAGAGCGGCAAACAGTGAAAACAGCAGATTGATGCGCGCCAGGCCGCGCGCCTCGTGCAGCTCGGCAAACAGCGGCACGAGGCTGGCACTGAGCACCGGACTGAACAGCAGGCCATGCCGGATGCGCGCCAGCCAGCTGCAGATCTGCCGCAACTCGGGCAAACCCTGCTCGGCCAGCGTTTTCAGCCAGTATTCGTTGAAGAACACGATCTGCAGCGTCTGGCTGCTGCCATCCGTGTTGCGCGAAGATTGCCAGCTGTGCGGCTGGTTGGGCGCGACCAGCACCAGATCGACCTCGTCGAAACTGCCCATCTCGCCGCTCACATAACGCAGGCCGCGCGCGTTGCGGGTGAAGGTCAGCTCGTACTCGGGATGGTAATGCACGCGAAACGGGATCTCCGGCACGATGTACTGCTGGTAGTGCCAGGGCTGGTGGCGGGGGTTGGTAATCCATTCGCGAAACGGCATGCGGGCAGCGCTCCTGTTTGCGCCATGCCGACCGAGTAAGCTTTTGCGCAGCGCCAGTCAGCAAATTTATCACCAATCATGGAGAAAATAGAACCATTACAGGAGTTTTCCGGCCGCCAATTCCAGAAAATGATTCGCATGTAGTGCACCACCGGCTCATTACATGCAGCGGATGGGCCGCGCCGGCCAATCCAATTGCCATCCCCGGAAGAATGCGGAGTTCACCATGAAGAAAAGCAGCAAGCTGTTTACGTGTTTGCCACTGGTTGCACTACTGGCCAGCGGCATGGTTCATGCCCAGAAAACCCCGGTCGAGTTCTGGACCTTCAACCTGTCCTCCTTCGCGCCCTATTTCGAAGAATCGGTGAAGACCTTCAACGCCAGCAACCCGGAGCTCGAAGCAAAGTGGGTCGACATGAACTGGGACCAGATCCAGCCCAAGCTGATTTCGGCGATGGCGGCCGGCTCGCCGCCGGCACTGGTGAACTTCAACGTGCCGTGGACGCATGAATTTGCGCGCAGGGGCAATATCCAGCCGCTGGACAAGCTGATCGGCAACCAGCGCCAGACCTACCTGCCGGTGGCACTGAACGACCTGACCGTGAACCAGCAGCTCTACGGCTTCCCCTTCTACAACAGCGTTTCGGTGATTGCCTACAACAAGGATGTCTTCGGCAAGGCCGGCATCAGCAGCCAGCCGCAGAATTTCGAGCAATTCATCGCCCAGGCAAAACAGATCCGCGACAAGACCGGCGTGGCCGCCTTTTCGCCCAAGCTTGCCACCAAGAGCGGCGACGGCGGCATGCTGCGCTGGTTCATGTATCTGGGATTGCCGGTTTTCGACAACGGCAAGGCCGCCTTTACCAGCCCCGAACACGTGAAGACCGTCGAGCTGTTCGCCGAGCTCTACCGCAAGGGCGTGATTCCGAAAGACAGCTTCCGTCTGGAATATGAGCAGGAAATTGCGGCCTACACCTCGGGCAAACTGGCCATGATGACGACCTCGCCTACTGCGCTCAAGCGCGTCGAGATCGACAACAACGCCGTATACAGCAAGACCGACGTGATGTCCTTCCCAGTCGCCGGCGGCAAGATGGCCATGGGTGCCTGGCTGATGAGCTTCGTGGTGCCGAAGAACTACGCCAAGCCGGAAGCGGCGGTCAAACTCGGGCTTTATCTCACCGGCGACGAGCGCCAGCTGGCCTTCGCCCGCACCACCGAAACCACGTTCCCCTCGTCGGGCAAGGCCGTGCAGGACAAGTACTTCACCGCCGGCGCCAGCAGCAAGATTCCGGTCGAACGTGCCCGCGCCGCCGCCGCGCAATCGATGCAATACGCCCGCACACCGATGCTGCCGCCGGGCTCACTGCCGGATGAAACCACGATGATGAAGCAGTTCAACGACCAGATGCAGCTGGCCATCGAGGGTCGCAAACCAGCCAAGGCCGCACTGGAAGAAGCCGCGAAGCTGTGGAACGCACGACTGACCAAAGTCGCCGCGAAGTAACCCTCCCGGCCGGAGCCAGACCGGCCGGAACGCTCTTCCTCACGCAGCAAATTGACGGGTATATCGTCACAGCCCTTTATAAGGAATGGCCGTGTCGATATACCCTTATTTCATTCCTGATTACGTCTCTCTTTCAGAAACCCATTTCTCATCATGCCCGCGAAGGCGGGCATCCAGAGCAAAGCTTGATTTCACATCCTCATCTGGATTCCAGCGTACGCGGGAATGGCGATTCTGAAGCAGAAACATAATCAGGAATTCATTACTGATCATGGCCAAGCATCAGAAGTACACCTCCAGCCCTTACTGCCACACAGCACAATCGCAATCCCGGCGCAGCCCGCACTAGCCCTGCAGCGCTACACTCAGCGGCATCGCGACAACGCAGATCGCAGGCCACCAATGCCGCAAGCCAGCCCGCACTACCTCGTGATCACCGTCGGTTCAACCGGTGATCTGCATCCCTTTGTCAGCCTCGCCAGCCAGCTGCAGGCGCTGGGCCGCACGGTCACGGTGCTCACGCACAGCTACCATGCCGCACGGGTCGAAGCTGCCGGCCTGCGCTGCATCGCGCTCGGCAATGACGAAGACTATCTGGCGCTGCTGCGCAATCCGGACATCTGGCACCCGCAGAAATCGTTTGCCGCGCTGCTGGCCAACTACGCCGATGGCCTGCGCGAGATCGGCATGGCGATCAGCCAGCTTGGCGCACCGGCATCCAGCGTCGTGATCTGCCACCCGTTTGCCGTGCCGGCCGCTGCCATCGCCCGCGAGCAGGGGCTGGTGGCGCACGTCGTGGCCGGCATCCTGGCGCCGTCGAACCTGAAAACCTGCCACGACCCGCTAACCATCGGCCCACTGAGCGTACCGAGCTGGGTTCCCATGAGCTGGCGGCGCGCCTACTGGCGCTTGGTCGAGCGCGGCTGGATCGACCCGGTGGCGCTGGGCGAGATCAACACGCTGCGCCGCGAGCAGGGGCTGGCGCCGGTCGCGTCCTTCATGAATCACCTGGCGCACGCACCCGATCTGTCGCTGGCGCTGTTTCCCGACTGGTTCGCCCCCACGCAGCCCGACTGGCCGCAGCCGCTGCTGCGCGGCGACTTTCCGCTGTTCGAGATCGACGCCGGCCAGCCCCTGCCGAACGAACTGGCGGCGTTTCTGGCGGCTGGCGAGCCGCCGCTGGTGTTCACCGCCGGCACCGGCAATCTGCACGCGGCGCGCTTTTTCGCCTGCGCGCTCGCCGCCTCGCAGCGGCTGGGCCAGCGTGCGCTGCTCTTGAGCCGCGAGCGCGCGCAAATCCCTGCCGAATTGCCCGCCAGCGTGCTGTGGCAGCCGTATGTGCCGCTGGCGCAACTGCTGCCGCACGCAACCGCGCTGGTGCATCACGGCGGCATCGGCACCACCGCCGAAGCGCTGCGTGCCGGTATCCCGCAACTGATCACGCCGTTTGCCTGGGACCAGTTCGATAACGGCGCACGCATCGCCGCACTGGGCTGCGGCCTGCGCCTGCCCGCGAGCCGCCTTAGCCCGGCACGGCTGGCTCGCACAGTGGAAAATCTGCTGAAAGAACCGGCATTCCGCGAACGCAGTACGACGCTGCGCGGGCATTTCAACCCGGAAGCTGAGAATCAGGCGCTCGTAGCAGAACTGGAGCGAGCACTCGCCTGCCTACCCTGAGTAGCACACGCGTCACTGCAGACGCGGTTTGTCTCCCTGCGCCAGCAAGGCGCGGATAGCTGCAGCCACCCGCTCCGGCGCTTCGGTCTGGATGTAATGCCCGGTCATCGGCAGCGTGAGTACCTGTGCCTGCGGCAAGCGCGCCTGCCAGTCGCGCCGCAGGGACTCCAGCACGGTCTGGAAGCGGCCAAGTTCTTCCGGACGCCGCCGGCCGCTGAACATCAGCACCGTGGGTACGGCGCGCGGCTCGGGCCGTGCGGCGGCCTGCGGGCACAGCGCCTGCTCGTCGAATTCCTGCCGCATTGCCGGCGTAAACAGCGTATGGCGCAAACCGATGACCAGTGCCGCCATTTCCGACGCCCCGCTCTGGATGCGCGGCCAGTGCTCCGGGTGCGTGGGATCGAGCAGCAGCAGCCCAGCCAGCCGCTGCGGGTACTGGCGCGCAAAGCAATAGGCATAGAGCCCGCCCAGCGAATGACCAACCAGAATAACCGGCGCATCCGCGGCCTGCTGCGCCAGCAATTCGGCCAGCTCGGCGGAAATCGTGCAGGGCGAGCGCTCGCCGTTGCGGGCGGCACTGTCGCCATAGCCGGGGCGATCATAGGCCAGCACGGCCTGGCCCTTCGGCAAGCGCTCGATCACCGGCCCCCATACGGCCTTGCCATCACCCAGCCCGGCTTCGAAGACCACGATCGGCGCACTGCCCGGGCGACTGAACACGGCGATCTCGCCGCCCGCCAGCGCCTGTCGCGCCATGGTCGGCACTGAAGTGCACCCACAATTACCCAGCAGCAAGGACGACAACAGGACTGTCGAGCCTGCACGCTTCGCCAAAGCTGCGCTGGCTGATTGCCAGGCCCCCATCGCCGCTGCCTCAGTTCATGATCTGCGGTTCACCAATCTGCGCATTCTCGATGCTACCGGTCAGCGTCTCGGACTTGCCTGCCGGATTCGTGACGACAAAGTCGAACCGGGCCGAAAAGGTATGCTGCACATCGTCATAGGCAGTGAAGGTCAGCGTCCCGCTCTGGATCGTGTGGATCTGGTCTGGCTTGCCGTACTCCGGCATATAGCTGCCGTAATTGCCGCTGCTCATGTTCTGGCCAAACACCAGCGTTTTTCCGGCACCGGGTTCACGCAGATTGATCGTCAGCGTGCGCGGATCGCGATGCATATTGCTGGTGAAGTTGTAGTCGCCATCATTGCTGAAGCGGGCAAATGTCCAGACATTGCTGACCACTTCGTCATTGCCGACCCTGAATTTCACCACGCCGGAGCCGGCCCCCGCTTCTGGCGCATCAGGCACGGCCGGCGTGCTCGGTGCCTGGTCCTGCGCCACGGCCTGACTGGCTCCGGACGGCGGAGCAGCCTGGTCGCAGGCGGCAAGCAGCAGGGCAGAACACATGAAAATCAGGACATTACGACAAAGCAAGAGCATGGCGGACTCCTTCCGGTCAGAATTTCCGCAAGTACACTCGCTGATGATGACCCGGCGATGACAGAACTACGCTCTTCGTCGGCTGGTTTCAGGCCGCGCCAATGAAAACGGCAGCCGCGGCTGCCGTTTCTGCTGCAGAACGATGCTGTCAGAGCAGATCGTCGACGGCCAGGCAGACCTCGCGCCCCTGTTCAAGATTGCTGATCAGCTTGTCCAGATTGATGTTCAGCAGCTGTACCATGCTGCTGGGCAAGGCCTCGACTACTTCGTCGGGCGAGGCCTTGCTCGTGAAAAGCTGCACCAGCAACTCGGCCAGTGCAATCAGGCCGGCGTAGGGCTCGAAGGGACTGTGCGCCGCCGGGTTGCGCTGCTGGCGAATGGCGCGCTGGATGTCGGCCGGGAATTGCCAGCGTCTGGCCAGCTCCTCGCCGACCTGGGTCAGATCCAGCCCCAGCTCCATGCTTTCCAGCTGGATGCGGTCGCCGCCGTTTTCCACCAGCCGGTCGATCTTGAGCGCCTGCCCCGGAAAGGCCACGTGAATCAGCAATTCGCCGATATTGGACAGCAGGCCGCAGGTGTAGGCCTGGTTGCCATCCAGGCCGGCATATTTGGCCAGCCATTTGCAGGTATTGGCGATCTCGAAGCTGTGGCGCCAGAACGCCTGGCGGTTGAAGGTGTCATTGGGCACCTGCATGGACGAAATGCCCGAGGCGATGACCAGCACGCGCAGCGCGTCAAAGCCCAGCCGCACGACCGCATCATCAATGGTCCTGACCGGGTTGCCGCCGCTGAACTTGGCGCTGTTGGCCATGCGCAGCACCTTGGCGGTGATGACCTGATCGTGGGAAACCTTGCGGGAAATTTCATCGATGTCGGCTTCGGCCTTGTCGAAACTGGCGATCAGCTCCTGCACGACTTTGGGTACGCTGGGCAGCTTGGCGGCGGCCCGGTCAAATACTTCAGCTAACTCCATGTGTGGTCTCCCTGTATTTGGTTTGGGTGCGGACGGGTCTTTCATGCTAGGAAGACTTTGCTGCAAACACCAAACCGGAAATGGAAGTCGCCATCAGCAGACCGCGGCCACGCCGACAAAGGCCGTGGCGCAAACATGCGCGGCAGCAGTCCCGCGTTTCAGCCGGCAATGCGCTGCGGGTGCGTGTACACCGTCATCCGCTGCTGCCTCGCGAAACCCGCGAGCGTGATGCCGGCTTGCTGCGCCCAGTCCACCGCCAGCGCGGTCGGCGCGGAAATGGCGACCACCACCGGCATCGCCGCGCGCGCGGCCTTTTGCAGCATTTCCAGCGACACGCGCGAAGTCAGCAGCAGCACGCCGTCGCCGCGTTCGCGCTCGTGGGCCAGCGCGCCGATCAGCTTGTCCAGCGCGTTGTGCCGGCCGATGTCCTCGCGCACCAGCAGGCCGTCGTCGAAATCGCCCAGCCAGCCCGCCGCGTGCTGGCCACCGCAGGCCTGGTTGAGCAGCTGCTTTTCGGCGAGGCGCTCCAGCCCGGCGTGAATCGCATCGACGGGGAAGCATTCATTCGACTCGGCCACCGGCAGCGGGCGCAGCACCTGCTCCAGCCGGCTGCCGCACAGCCCGCAGCTCGTACGGCTCGCCAGCCGTGGCGCCTGTGCTCGCAGCAGCGCGGCGTATTGCTCGGGGATGCGGATGTCGGCGCGGTAGCAGTCGGCCTCGCGGCGGATCGCCACATCGAGGATCTGGTGATAGGCCGGCACGATGCCCTCGCTGAGCGTAAAGCCGATGGCGAGCTCTTCCAGATCGGCCGGCGTGCACAGCGTCACCAGCTGCTCGACGCCGTTGTAATGGAGCGCCAGCGGCGCCTCGTCGGCCAGCAGTTCGTCGGCCTCCGTACTTTCGCCCTTCTGCAGACGCAGCACGCGTGCCGGCTTGATGCCGGGAAACAATTTATCGTGCATATACCCAATACCGCATACAGACAGAGCCCATGAAATTAGAAAGCTACAGCAAGATACCCAACATAATCACACTAGAGCTGCACCTACCCCCGAATGCCGGCGGAGATACACTGCTGCCCTTAGCACCCCCTTGCCCTTGCAGCAGCCGAGAAACGCAGCAGGCAACAGGGTTTCGCGGGTGAGATGTCTGAGCCCGCAGGGCGAGTTTCGAACCCGCGCTGTTGCTTGCGAGTATCGCAGGGCACCCGCCGCAGGCGGGCTGCGAAATGGGCGCGCCCGGGGGTGTCGGGGGGCTTGGCAAGACAAGCCCCCCGACGTGCCGCCGGCACACCGGCAGTTCAACACCGCGCCGAAGGCGCAGAACTGATCAATAGCATTCGCAACATCCCCTCCCCGGCCAGCCCATCAGTGCGGCATGGCCTTCAGGTAGACCGGAATCGACTTGCTTGCCGGCGTCATCGCCTCTGCGGCGTAGTGGTCCAGCGGCACCAGCGGGTTGGTCTCGGGAAAATACGCGGCGAGACAGCCGCGCGGAATATCGTGCACCTGCAGGCGGAAATCGTTCACGCGCCGCTCGCCATCATGCCAGACCGACACGATCGCCACGCGCTGGTCGGGCGCGAGGCCCAGCGCGGCGAGGTCTTCGGCATTGGCGAAGAGTACGCGGCGCTCGTTGCGGATGCCGCGATAGCGATCGTTGCGCTGGTAGATCGTGGTGTTGTACTGGTCGTGGCTGCGCACGGTGGTCAGCAGCAGCAGGCGTTGCGCGGTCAGCCCCTGCAGCTCGTCGAGCAGCGCCGGCTGCAGCGCATGCACCTGGAAACGGGCGCGCCCCACGGCGGTCGTCCAGCGCAGCTCGCGCGCACTGTTGCCCAGATAGAAGCCGCCGGGCGCACGCACCCTGCGGTTGAAATCGGCAAAGCCGGGAACGACCTGCGCGATCAGATCGCGAATACGGTCGTAATCGGCCACCAGCCAGTCGAAATCGACCGGGCTGTTGGCAAGCGTAGCCTTGGCGATACCCGCGACAATCGCCGGCTCGGATAGCAAGTGCGGTGACGCTGGCGGCTTCACCCCGCGCGTGAGGTGCACCATGCTCATCGAATCTTCCACCGTGATCTGCTGCGCAATGCCGCCGGTTTCGTCGACCTCGGTGCGGCCGAGGCAAGGCAGGATCAGTGCGTCGCGGCCGGGCAGCAGGTGCGAGCGATTCAGCTTCGTTGTGATGTGCACGGTGAGGTTCTGTTTACGCAAACCGGCCCAGGTACGCGGCGAATCCGGCGTGGCCGCCGCGAAATTGCCGCCCAGCGCGATGAACACCTTGCCGCGGCCGTCTTCCATCGCGGCAATCGTCTCGACCACATTGCGGCCGTGCTCAAGCGGCGGCGTGAAGCCCACCGCCTTGCCGAGGCGCTCCAGAAACGCCGGCGACGGCCGCTCGTTGATGCCCATCGTGCGGTCGCCCTGCACATTGGAATGCCCACGCACCGGGCAGGCGCCGGCGCCGGGCTTACCCAGATTGCCCTTCACCAGCAGCGCGTTCACCAGCATCTGGATCGTCGCCACCGCATGGCGGTGCTGGGTGATGCCCATGCCCCAGGTGATGATGCTGGCCGGGCTTTCGCAATACAGGCGGCCGAGTTCGGCCAGCTCGTCGCGGCCAAGGCCGCTGGCCTCAACCAGCTCGTCCCAGCTGGTGGCGAGAATATCCTCGGCCAGCGCGGTGAAGCCCTCGGTGTGCGCCTCGATAAACGCTTCGTCGTGCGCGCCGGCTTCCAGCACACTCTTGATCAGTGCCTTGGCAATCGCCAGATCACCGCCGAGCCTGGGCTGGAAATAATGGCTGGCGATATTGGTCGCGCCGTTGCCCAGCATTTCCAGCGGCTGCTGCGGGTCCTGAAAGCGCAGCAGGCCAGCCTCGCGCAGCGGGTTGATCACCACCACCTTGCAGCCGCGCAGCGCGGCCTCGCGCAGCGTGCCCAGCATGCGCGGGTGATTGGTCGCCGGATTCTGGCCGAACATGAACACCGCGCTGGCGTGCTCGAAATCGTCCAGCGTTACCGTGCCCTTGCCCACGCCGATGCTGGCATTCAGCGCCCGCCCGCTGGGCTCGTGGCACATGTTCGAACAATCGGGGAAATGGTTGCTGCCAAAGAGCCGCACGAACAGCTGATACAGAAACGCCGTCTCGTTGCCGGTGCGCCCCGATGTATAGAAATGCGCCTCGTCCGGGCTGACCGCGCGCAGATGCTCGCCCACCAGCGCAAAGGCTGCGTCCCAGGTGATCGGCAGGTACTTGTCGCTGGCCGCGTCATAGCGCATGGGCTCAGCCAGCCGGCCCTGCTGTTCCAGCGTGTAATCGTCCCAGCCCAGCATCTCGGCAACGGTATGCCGCGCAAAGAAGGCCGCATCGGCCAGCCGGCGATCCAGCTCGTGGTTGATCGCCTTCGCGCCGTTTTCGCAGAAATTGATTTTCGTATCCGGCTTGTCCGGCCACGCACAGCCGGGGCAATCAAAACCGCCGGGCTGGTTAGCGTTCGCCAGCGCAATCACCGCGCGCGCCGCATTGGCCGGCTGAATGCTCGCCAGCGTCGCCTTCAGGGCCCCCCAGCCACCGGACGGCGGGGTTTTCAATTCGGACATGGGCGGCTCCGGGCAAAGGTTGGAAGTGGGCAGTGTAGCAAGAGCTCGCTACTTATCGCTCATCCTCTTGTTTAAGTTTAAGCATCTTCATGCATATTGTGCCTTCGCAGCATGCGCACAACAAAGCAGTCAGAAAGCTTTCGTCACAATTTCAATATACGTACAATACATAAAACAACCTTGGTGTACATATGAGAACGCTAAATATCACAATCTGTTCGATTATTGTTGCTTTAAGCTGCTCCATTCAATACGCGCAAGCTGACTTCGATGCAGGGTTCGCTGCACATCAGGCAAAAAACTACGAGAAAGCTCTAGAAGAGTACGAGCATGAATTAGCTCTCGATAACCCCAAGGCAAAATATGCCCTAGCAACCATGTATTTTATGGGCGACGGTGTAAAGCAGGACAGCAAAAAGGCGGTCGACCTTCTTCTTGACCTTGCAAAACAAGATCAAAATACAGCAACAGCCTTTCTTGAGATCATGTCTTTCTCCAAGAAGCCTATGGATTCTAAAGCCTCACTGGCAATTGGTGCAGCTTACGAAAGAGGCGCCCCTCTCCCAAAAGATTACGTAAAAGCATTTACGTGGTACAAAAAATCAGCCGAGGAAGGCAATCCCGATGCCATGTTTAGCCTCGGCCTTATGTATGAACAAGGGCGCGGCGTCACTATTAACAAGAGCCAAGCCGCTAGTTATTATTTAACTGCAGCAATTCTTGGCCTGCCTGAAGCTCAAACCAATGTAGGTATTTTATATTTAGAAGGAAACGGACTCCCCCAAAGTGACGCGAGCGCTTTCGATTATTTTTCACAAGCGGCTGACAAGTTTGAGCCCATGGGGATCAATAATCTTGCCTACATGTTTGAGAACGGCCGCTCAGTCCAGAAAAATCGTACGATAGCATACGCCCTCTATAAAACTGCCTTGTCAAAAAGACACGACGAGATCACATACAATAATGCAGAGCGAATCAAAAAAGAACTCAACGAAAAGCAAATAAAGCAAGCATCACAAATAACAGATCAGATACTAAAAAGCAATAAGCTCACAAGCACAATTAACTCAAATATTTCAAAAACAGCTAGCCTTGAATCAAACAAAACAAAGAATGAAAACACCGAAAAAAATGACTCCCCATATCCAGAAAAACCAAATAAGGTCAGCGGTTCAATCACATGCAACACACAGTGTTACAACAGTGAATGCTACAGAACTTACGACACAGGAAAAAAAGTAAAATTCCGGGCAAAGAATAAATACAATCCAGTAAGTGGTCAGTGGGAATGGGGCCCTGGTTCTTGCTAAAACGCTTCTTTTACACGCAGTAACATGAGCATCGAGTACTACGCCTCCCACCCCTGCCCCGTGCGTGATTCCGTCAGCGACGAAGCCTTGCTGACGATGGAAAAAGCCCGCACCCGTGCCAGCTGCGTGGTCGAGCTGATGCGCAGCCATCCGGGTACGCCGAAAGATCAACCCGAAGAAGAATGGACCTTCATCACGCAGGTGCTGCGCCCCGATGGGCCGGTGCAGGTCGAGGTGAAGATCGGCGATCTGCTGGCCGAATCGGCGCCGCTGGATGCGCTGGCGCGGCATTGCGCGGGCTGTGTGGCGAATCATCGCAATGCCGATTTCGGCTGCGGTGGTGCAATCAATTATCCGATCAGCGCGGCGGCCGAGCAGTGGCTGCTGTCGCGCCTGCCCGATGATCTGAAGTCCGCGCGCGGCCAGCTGCTGCTGCAGGCGATTGCGGATTTCGATTATGACGGCGCGTGCATCGATGCGGCGCGCAGCCGCAAAGAGCTGTACGCCAGCAGCACGGCGCCGGTACGCAAATGGGGCGGGTTTTTCGCGCGCAAGACGGTGATTTCGTCCAGCCAGATCCTCCACATGATCATTCCCGTCGGCCACCTGCAGCCGGCGCACGCGAAGATGCTGGGCTTTTTCCTGGGCTATCTGGACGACGAATTCGAATACCGCGCGCAACCGGACAATCTGCCACAGCCCGGCGACGATGAATGCACGGCGCAGTTCAAGCGCTTTGTATTCGCGGCAGCGCATGCGGGCGTGCATGGCGTGCCGGTGTTCATGGATACCTGAGCCCCGCGCTGCGAGCGGCGCCACAGTGCGCGGCGCGGCGGGCGTGCTATGCTGCGGCACCTTGCGCCCTGCTTTCATCTGACATGCAAACCAGAGATATCCCCCACGGATCAACTGCGCGGCTGGCGCGCTGGCTGTGCATTGCCGCGCTGCTGTCTGTGCTGGCCCTGAGCGGCTGCGGGCAGAAAGAGCCGCGGCGCACAACGCCGGAGGAGCCGGCATCGGCGACGGCGACGGCGCCGTTTTCGCTGAGCGGGGTATGGTTTCCAGCGGGCAGCACAACCTTTCACTGGGCGAACGAACCCGACTTCATCGCCCGCGCCTATGCACTGCAGCCGGTGTGGCTGAACGAATTCTCGCTGATCGGCCTGGAATGGCATAACGACAAGCCCACGCTGTTTCTGACCCACCCGCAGCACATCGACGGCTGGCTGTGCAGGGATACGGTCATGGCCAAACTGGAAAACGGCGCGGTGCGGCTTGAGCACTGCCTGCTGCAGCCGGGCAGCAGCATCCACGGCATTGCGCTGCCGGCAGGGGGATGGGTGCAAAGGCTCTATGAGAAGGAGCGCTGGATCGCGGGCTGGCAAGGCGATGGCCAGGGCTGGCGCAGCAGTTTTTTCTGCGGCGAGGAATACACCCGCATGGCGGCGCTGGACCTGACTGACATCGCCCAGCTGAGGATGGAGCTGGACGAAAAGCGGCAGGTCAGCACGCTGGAGATCGGCTACTGCGAGCAGCAGAACGGGCAGTGGGAATCAAAGCGGCTGGTGATTGACTGCCAGACGGCCGACCACGCCGACCCGAGGGTGTGTGCGGGCAAGCCGGCGGAAGACGCCGCAGCACAGCAGCAATCAGACTCTGCGGCCAATGCGCCCCGATAATCCGGCCATCTGAAGGCTGAAGTTTGGCGGGAGCACGCTTGCGCCCCGCAGGCACTCCCCCTTGGGTATGCGCGAAGCCTGACGGACCACGGGCTGGTTCGCTGCTGCGGCTTATGCCCGCAGAGCAGCGGATCAACCATGCAGCCCCCCGCACCGCGCGATTATAAAAGGTATATGTCAGCAACCCTTTCATTGAAAGGGCTGCAAATCCATACCCTGATAGCCATGCAAACCGGCGGCGCTGTGCCGCAACGGGTCTGCCGCGTGCAGCGCGCCTTAGGTGCGGCTGCCGTGGCAGGCGCAGGCTTCGCCATGCGCGGCGGCGACCAGCTCCTGCAGGATGCCGCAATCCCTGGCGCAGCGGTGTTCACCACACTGCCCACGCAGCGCGAGCAGCTGCTGCTCCAGCGCCTGCATGCTGGCCAGCCGCGCCTGTACCCGTGCCAGCTGGGCATCAATCAGCTGGTCGATATCGCCACAATCGGCTTCGGGATGGGCCAGAAAATCCAGCAGGCGCCGGGTATCCGCCAGCGAAATATCCAGCGCCCGGCAGTGCCGGATGAAGGCAAGCCGCTCCAGATGGACATCGCCATAGCTGCGATAGCCGTTGGCGCTGCGCGCTGGCGCGGGCAGCAGGCCGGCTTTCTCGTAGTAGCGGATGGTCTCGGTATCGACGCCCGTTGCGGCGCCCAGCTCGCTGATGCGCATGCCGGTTTTCATGGCGGCTTCCTGTTGGATGGTTCTGCGCAGTATAGGCGCTTGACCCTGTAGTCACTACAGGGTGTGCAATACCGGACTACTCATTGCTGATTACTGGAGAAACATCATGGCCGGACATTGCTGCGCGAACGCGCATTGCTCCACTTCCCGCGTCAGCCCGCGTTTTCGCAAGGCCCTGTGGATTGCGCTGATCATCAATGCAGCGATGTTTGGCGTGGAAATCGTCGGGGGCTTGCGCTCCGGGTCGGTATCGCTGCTGGCTGATGCGGTCGATTTTGCCGGAGATGCCGCCAATTACGGCATCTCGCTGGCAGTGCTGTCGCTGGGGCTGGCGTGGCGCTCGCGCGCGGCGATGGTCAAGGGCCTGTCGATGGCGGCGTTCGGCGTGTTCGTGATCGGCAAGACGGTCTGGTCCGGCCTGCATGGCGTTGCGCCGGAGCCCTTCACCATGAGCGTGATCGCGCTGCTGGCCCTGCTGGCCAACGCCGGCGTGGCGCTGCTGCTGTATGCGTTTCGCGATGGCGACGCGAACATGCGCTCGGTATGGCTGTGCAGCCGCAATGATGCCATCGGCAATGTGGCCGTCCTGCTGGCCGCAGCCGGGGTGTTCGGCACCGGCACGGCCTGGCCGGATCTGGCCGTGGCGCTGATCATGGCCTGGCTGGCGCTTTCGTCCGGCATTGCGGTCGTGAAACTGGCAAGGACGGAGCTGGCCGCCGCGCCGGGCCTGTGATCAGCGCGGCTTCCGCTTTCCTGCGGTGACCCGCATGGCGGCAGCCCCGCCGCAGCGGGATTGCAGGACGGAGCCATCGCAGGAAGGCTGGCGTGAAAAATCCTTAGAATTTCTGCGGCCGCAGCACGCGCACGTCCGAGAGCCACTGCACCAGCGCGAAGTGCGCGCCGTAGCGCTGCTGGATGGTTTCGGCCAGCGCCTCGGCGGTCGCGGCCTCGGCAATCAGCTCGATCTGGATATTGTGGTTGGCGTCGAAGCTGCCGTGCTGTTCGCCGTGCGCGCCCTTGCCGCGCGCCTCGACGATGGTCCAGCCGCGGATGCGGCGTTCTTCGAACAGCTCGACCAGATCGTTTTCCAGGCGACCTTCGGTGACGATGGTCAGCATCGTGCGGATATGAAGCTGCATGCTCTAGCCTCCGGTAACAGCAGTAGCGAACTGGTGGTAGAGCGGAATGCCCACCAGCAGGTTGAAGGGGAAGGTAATGCCGAGCGCGGCGCCCAGCGATAGCGCCGGGTTGGCCTGCGGCACGGCCATGCGCATCGCGGCAGGCGCAGCAATATAAGAAGCAGACGCGGCCAGCACCGCCAGCATGGTGACACCGCCGGGGCTGAGTCCCATCAATACCCCGAAACCTATCCCTACCCAGCTTAACATCAGCGGAAGCCCCACGCCGATACCCACAAGGAAGAAGCCTTCGCGGCGCAATATGCCGAGCTTGCCGGCCACCACCAGCCCCATTTCCAGCAGGAAGAGTGTCAGCACCGGCTTGAAGAGATCGATATAGAGCCGGTCGAGCGGCTTGATGCCATCCGGCCCGGCCAGCGCACCAATGGCCAGCCCGCCCAGCAGCAGCACCATGCTCTTGCCCAGCAGCACTTCATGCAGCAGCTTGCCCCAGCCGTGACCGGCAGAAGGCGTGACGTCGCCTGCCGCCTGCCGTGCACCCAGCCGCGCCAGCACCACGCCGACCACCAGCGCCGGCATTTCCAGCAGTACGAGGAAGAGCGTGGTCTGCGACTCGAAGCTCACGCCCTGGCGGGTGAGGTAGGCCACGCCCACCGCGTAGGTAACGACCGATACCGAGCCATAGTGCGCAGCGATACTGGCGGCATCGACTTGCGGCAGCCGCCAGCGCAAGAGCGGGTAGGCCAGCAGCGGAATCAGGAAGCCCATCAGCAGCACCAGCAGCGCCTGCGGCAGGATGGCCAGAAACGGCTGCTTCGCCAGCTCCAGCCCGCCCTTGATGCCGATGGCAAGCAGCAGGAATACCGACAGGGTGTCGTAGAGCGCGCTGGGCAGCTTGAGGTCGGATTTGGCCCAGCCCGCCGCCAGCCCCAGCAGGAAGAAGAGAACTACCGGATCGATCTGCATGTAGATTTCTTTCGTATATTTATTCGCACGGCTGCAAATTTACTACAACTTTGCCAAACAAAAAACCATGGAAATCAAAAGGATTAACCAGATCAATTTGTAGTGAAACTACGTAACAACGAACAAACACAAGCGGGCGGAACCATTTGCACGTGTCGCACTCAGAAGCCCGCAGCACAGACTGCATTCATCCCGACCACCAAGAGATCGCCACGATGTTCAAGAAAATGCTTGCCGCCATGGGTGTAGGCGGCGCCACCGTCGATACCGTCATCAGCAATCCCGGCCTGCAGCCGGGCGAAACCCTCAATGGCCAGATCGTGCTGCGCGGCGGCCAGGTCGAACAGCGCCTGGAACACGTTGATCTGGTGCTAATGGCCGAAGTCGAGCAGGAATCCGGTGACGACAAGATCCGCACCGCCCGCGCGCTGTGCGCCTACCGCGCGGCCGGCGCGACCACACTTGCTGCCGGCCAGGAAATCATCATCCCCTTCGCGCTGCCGCTGCCGCTGGAAACACCGGTGAACAACGCGCAGCTGCTCGCCAGTCCCGGCAGCCCGTGGGCTCCGCGTGTGAACGCTGCGGTCTGGATTCACACCGATCTGGCAATTGCCTCGGCTGTCGACGCCAGCGACCGTGACTTCCTCGACATCCGCCCGCTGCCGCAGATGCAGGCGCTGATCGCCGCGATGGCGCGGCTGGGTTACGCCCACGCCAGCACCGACGTCGAAGCCGGCGCCGCACGCATCGGCAATATCCAGAGCAGCCTGGGCTGCTATCAGGAATTCGAATTCCGCCCGGTGAATGGCGGATTCGGTGACGTACAGGAAGTGGAAATCACCTGCATCCCGCGCCCGGAAGGCGTGTACGTGCTTGTCGAAATCGACCGCCGCTTCCGTGGCGACAGCTACCGCAGCTTCGTGATGGGCCAGAGCTGGCAGAGCGTGAACTGGGAGCAGGAGCTGCGCGCCTGCATTGGCTAATCCCATAAATGTATAGATCTGCAGCCATTCAAATTAAATGGCTTCAGCCATATACCCTAAATTAAACCGGATCACATCGGTATATTTGAGGCGTCATTCCCGCGCAGGCGGGAATCCAGTTCACGGCGCCTCCCTGGATGCCCGCCTGCGCGGGCATGACGGCCAAGGCGCGCCGGAGCCCGTACGCGCTAGATGCGGAAGCGCCCCACCATTTCTTTCAGCTCGGCAGCCACCTGCTCGACACCGGCGGCGCTGTCCGATGCATTGCGGATGGCGACGCTGGTTTCCTCGACCATCTGCGAAATGTCCTCGACGCGCACGGCAATGCTGTTGCTGGCGATGCTCTGCTCGCGCGTGGCCGAGGCCACCTCGTGCAGGTGCTCCAGCGTCGATTCGGCACCGGCATGAATGTGCGCCAGCGAGCCGGACACCTCGCGTGCCAGCGCTACGCCGCGCTGCACTTCCGGCAGCGCCGCATGCATCAGCCCGACAATCTGTTCGGTTTCGCCCTGGATGGTCGAGAGCATGCCCTCGATATCCACCGTGGCGCTCGACGTGCGCTCGGCGAGCTTGCGCACTTCATCGGCCACCACGGCAAAGCCGCGGCCCTGCTCGCCGGCGCGCGCCGCTTCGATGGCGGCATTGAGTGCCAGCAGATTGGTCTGGCCGGCAATTTCCTTGATGACGGCGGCGATACCGGAAATCTCGCGCGCCTTGCTGTCGAGCAGCTGGATCTGGCCGGTGGCATCCGCCACGCTGGCCGCGATGTGCTCCATCGCCTGCGTGGCCTCGCCGACCTGCGCCACGCCGGTGCGCGCGAGCTGCGTGGCATCCTGCGAGGAATGTTCGGTGATGCTGGAATTGTCGGAGATGTGCGTGATGCTCACCGTCAGCTCTTCCATCGCGGCAGCCATCGAGGTGGTGGCGTCGGCCTGTCTGGCGGCAGCCTGCGCAATCGCACGGCTGGACTGGGCAATCTGCGAGGACTGTTGCCCCAGCGTGCCGGCATGCTGCTGGACGGCACGCAGCATGCCGCGCAGGCCATTGACCATGGTTTCGAGCGAGGCGAGCAGGCTGTCGGGGTGATTGCTGCGGATGTCCACCTGCAGATTGCCGGCGGCAATTTCACCCATCAGCGCCATGGCCTCGCGCGGCTCGCCGCCGAGCTGCTGCAGAATCGAGCGTGAAATCACCCATGACACCCAGCCCAGCAGCAGCGCCAGCACCAGCAATTGCGCGCCGCCAAGCATCAGCTTGTGCAGGAAGGCGACATTGAGGTCATCCTCGTAAACGCCGGTGCACACCACCCAGTTCCAGTCCGGCACCAGCAGCGAGTAGGCAATCTTGGGCTGCGGCTCCTTCACGCCGGGCTTGGCGAAATGGAAATAGGAAAAATCGCCACCCTTCTGCGCGGCGGTGACCAGATCGCGCAGGATCATCACGCCGTTGCTGTCTTTCAGCTCGCCCTTGTACTGGCCGACGAATTCCGGCTTCATCGGGTGCATGCGGTAAACCATGCCCGTGTCGATGATGAAGAAGTATTCGTTCCTGTCGAAGCGCACGTCGCGCAGCGCGGCGGCGGCCTGGGCCTGCGCGTCCTCGCGGCTGAGCTGCCCGGCGGCTTCCCGTGCGCGGAAATAGTTCACCACGCCGACAGCCGATTCGACCTGCGCACGCACCTTGGCCTGGCGCTCTTCGAACATGCTGCGGCGCAGATCGGCAAGCGACAATGCTCCGATTGCGCCCAGAATCAGGATGGCCAGCAGGCACAGTGCCAGCAGGCGCGTACCGACGCGCCAGCGCTGCAATAAATGACGGATGAACATGAGCGGAGTCCCCTTGTATTGTTCTTGTTCCTGCCCCGGGCATGTCGCGCGCCGGGGCAGCTGACCACAGTGTGCCGGCAGCACGGTCAGAAAAGACAGGAAAAACAGCAAGCGGTTGCCAGTAGAGCGTAAGCGGTCATCTGCAGCGCCGGGCGGCAGGCAATTCAGAAAATGCTGATATGACGGAGGGTCATGCAGGCGGCGGGAAGTGCGCGTAACATGACGCCCCTGATTCCAACGCCTGCAGGATGCTCCCTTTGAAGAATGAAGCCCTTTCGACCGATGAACTCGAAGCGCTCGTTGAAGTTGGCCGCGGCCTGCGCAGCAAGCGCCTCAGCCCGCGCGTGTTCAAGCACGCCAAGGTGCTCAGCGGCCTGAAGTACGCCGAATACGCCCGCAACGGCATCCTGACCATCACCGAAAAAGGCCGCCAGACGCTGTTCCTGAAACGCTGCATCGATGGCCTGCGCCTGCTCACGCGCGACCCGCTGGGCAAGGTCGACCCGGAGGCGCTGACCTTCCTGCTGAAGAAGGGGCATGTCAGCGAGCGTGAGGAAGGCGGCTACTCTGTTACCGCCAAGGGCGCCGAATCGCTGGCCGACATCGACGCACGCCGCTAGCCGCAACGGCAACCCGGATACACCATACCTATTGCATCAGGGCCCTTCCGGATAAAGGGCTATGGACCGATACCCTGACCAGACCAAATCAGGGCTAGCGAAACCAGCGCCACCACAGCACGGTAACCAGCACGGCCAGCAATAAAGGCAGGACGTTGCTGCTGAAAAGGGCGTACCAGGCACTCCCCAGCAGCGCCAGCGCGAGCGGGGGCGTCATCCAGGGGCGAGGCTCCGGCTGCGGCACCGGGCTGGCCTGGCCGGGCGGCACCAGAAAATCGGCATGCACATTGCCGACGGCCCGGCTGATGCGCGCCTGGCGCTCGGCTTCCAGCTGCGCCATCTGCGCCCCGCCTGCCTCCATCCATTCCGCCAGTACGGTGAATTCGCCGCCATCGAGCCAGGTGCCGTGCGCGCGGCACTCGTCGATGATCAGCGGGATGCGGGAATTGAAGGCCGCGCGGTGCATCATCTTCGCGCAGGCCGGGCAGGGGCGGTAACGCACCGCCTCGCGCGGCACCCGCTCACTCAGGATGGCGGCGAGGCGGTCGTGATTGATTTCGCGCACCTGGCCGGCCACCTTGTCGAGCGCGATCTGCAGGGCGCCCGGGGCAAACTTCAGCCCCTTGCACGCGGGACAGAAGCCGATGGTGGTATCAAGACCGGCCCCCAGCTCCAGCAGCTGCAGGTCACCGCAGCCATTGGGGCAGCGCAGCTCGCTGTGCTCCGCCAGCAGTCTGAAATCGCGAATCGCCAGCAGGTCGACGGCGTTATGCAGGCCGCAGAAGGGGCAGACCAGCGCATCCGCCGCCAGCGGTGCGCCACAGCCGGTGCAGTTCATGGAGTTCTCATCCGGATGAGTATGCAGCCAGTGTAAAACGCCAGCCCGGCGGCAGCCGCATTTGCACCGCCCGGCGTATGCGGCAGGCGACACTTGCCGGGAACTGGTATTCGCAAGCACGCCCGCGGAATGACATCTGCAAGCCACGGACATGGTTTAGACTGCGTACATGCTCGTCACTTTCACGCCCACTCATCTTCCGCTTGCTCTGGCGAAAGCGCGGATGCGATGAATCTTCCCACCCTGCTGCTGCTGGTCGGTACGCTGCTGACACTGGCGCTCGCCGCCCATACGCAGCGCCAGCGCGCCTTCCCCGGCAAATTCCACTACATCGCGATGCTGCTGGCCGCATCCTGGTGGAGTGCGGCTGCCGGCATCGAGCTGGCGGTGAGCAGCCCGCAGGACAAGGTACTGGCCGCCAAGCTGGCCTGGCCGGGCATCGTTGCCGCCCCCAGTTACTGGACGCTCTTCATCTGGGCGTATGTGAAGGGCGATTACCAGCGTCCGCCGCTCGCCTGGCATCTCGGCCTGCTGGTGATGCCGGTACTGACCTGCGCCATCGCGCTCAGCAATGACAGTCACCATCTGATGTACCTGAGCACACTGCCGGTCAGCGCCGAGCCGGGTGCAGCCATCGACTACCGGCACGGGCCATGGTTCTTTTTCTGCACGCTTTATCTGTACGGCTACATGACGCTGAGCATGCTGGTGATCATCAATGCACTGGCGCGCTCGAATACGCTCTACCAGCGTCACTACCTGGGCTTTGCGCTGGCGATGGCGATTCCCTGGCTGGTGAACGCCGCGCATGTCACCGGCCTGCTGCTGTTCTTCCAGTATGACCCGACGCCCTTCAGCTTCCTCGTCATGGGGCTGGTATTCTACTGGCTGATCTCGCGCCGCCAGCTGTTCGATCTTCTTCCCATCGCGCACGATGTGTTGCTCGATGCGGTTCCCGACGCCGTGCTCGTCATCAATGACCGGCACTGCATCGCCCAGCTCAACCGCGCCGCACAGGCACTGCCGGGCATGCCGCAGCCGGCCATCGGCATGCCGCTGACGGGCTGCGGCGAATTGCAGGCGCTGCTGCCCGCGCTGTGGGAGCAGGCCGGCCGGACCGAGTGCGAAATCGGCATTGCCGAGCGCTATTACGACCTGCGCGCGGTGACGGTGCATTACCGCCGGCATCCGGTCGGCCTCCTGCTGGTGCTGCACGACATCACGCAGCGCAAGCATGTGCAGCTGGAGCTGCACCAGGCCCTGCAATCGCTGGAAGACCAGCTCGACTCGAATGCGGCACTGCAGGCGCAGCTGCGCGAAGCCGCCATCCGCGATCCGCTCACCGGCCTGCACAACCGCCGTTTTCTGGCCGAAATCAGCCCCAAGCTGCTGGCGAGCGCCGTGCGTGCCACCCAGCCGCTGGCGCTGGTCATGCTCGACCTCGACCACTTCAAGGCCATCAATGATCGCTACGGTCATGCTGCCGGCGATGCGGTGCTCGCGCACGTTGCCGGCCTGCTGCAGGAACACGCGCGCCAGAGCGATTTCCTGTTCCGCATCGGCGGCGAGGAATTCCTTGCGCTGCTGCCCGATACCACCCGCGACGAAGCCGTGGCGCTGGCGGAGGGCTGGCTGGCCAGCCTCGGCCTCTCCCCCGCGCAGGCGGGCGGGCAGACGCTGGCCGTCACCTTCTCGGCCGGTGTCGCCGCCATTCCGGATCATGGATCAAGCCTGGAAGAGGCCATGCAGCACGCCGACCGGGCGCTCTACGCCGCCAAGCACGCCGGGCGCAAGCGGGTATGCAGCCAATCGGCTGCGGCAGGCCTGGGCATGCAAGACAATGTTCAGCACTGACAAAGCCCCTGCGGGTTTACCCCATCCCGCCTGATTACAGATCATGTCATCATGTAATATGACATGGCCTTATCCCCGGAGGATTCCCAGCATGGCATCCGGTACGCACTCACACTGGCTTGGCCAGCATAGCCGCAGCATCGGCATCACGGCAGGCATTCTGGCCGGCGTGCTCGTCCTGGTCGCGGGAATCGCGGCAATACTCGGCGCCGAACGCCTGCATCTGGCTGCAATCCAGTCCAGGGCCAGCCAGCAGCTGGCGCAGGTGGTCGTTGAAAACCGGCAGCTTCTCACCCGCCTGCAGCAGGATTACAGCAGTGACTGCAGCGAGGCCAATCTGACCCGCCTGCGCCTGCTGCTGCTGCAATACAACCATATCCGTGGCATCGGCCTGCGCGATGCACAGGGCTACGTGATGTGCAGTACCAATCTGGGCCGGCTTGCCAAGGCTTACCGCCTGCCGGCACCCGACCTGACCGACGCTGGACAGGTGCAGACCTGGCAGAACTTCCCCTTCCGGCTCGATAACCAGGAGCTCCGCGTCAGCCTCACGGGGATGGGCGCCTTCATCACCCTGGCCGACCCCCATGTCACCCTGGACACGCTGCGCAATGCAGACATTGACGCGCTCTGGCTCAATCACCATGCCGAACACGAGGGCCGGGCCCAGCTCGTCTGGTCGGCGCCAGAAGAAAAGGCTCTGCAGGCACCGACCCATCTGCAACTGCGCTACTCCGGCACACAGGAATACTGGTCAAGGGTGGACTGGCAGCACGGCCGGATGATCGTCGGCAGCAATATTCCGGAGACAGGCTTTTTCATCCAGTCCTATCAGGACTGGCGCGTGATCGCCAATCAGAATGCCTATCTGCTGCTCGGGCTGGTGCTGCTGGCTGTGCTGACCGGCACGTTTGGCGGCCTGCTGCTGGCACGGCGCCTGCAGCGCATGACCACGCTGAACTACCGCATTGGCAAGCTGTGCCGCCCCGAACACATCATCTGCATGTACCAGCCCATCGTGGAACTGGCCAGCGGCCGCATTACCGGCTGCGAGGTGCTGATGCGCCTGCAGGATGGCGACAAAGTGATCTTCCCCGATCGCGTGATTCCGCTGATTCTGGAACAGAAGCTCGGCTGGGCGCTGGACAGCGCGGTGAGCGAACGCGCGCTGCGCGATCTGGCGGCTGCCCTGCCGGCAACGTCAGCGGCGCAGCCTTTCAAGGTGGCACTCAATTTTTTTCCGGACAACATCAACCACGCGCGCCTGCATGCTTTGCTGCAGCCATTGCAGCACGAGTGCCTGGCCATCAATGTCGAAGTGACCGAATACGGCATGAGCGACAATCTGTTCGACGATGTGGCACGGCTGCGCGCGGACCGCTACCTGATCTCGGTCGACGATTTCGGTACCGGCTATTCCAACCTCGGCACCGTCAAGCGCCTGGCGCCGGATTTCCTGAAGATCGACCGCTCTTTCGTGCATGACATGGAAGACGACACGCTGCGTGCCAGCCTGATTCCGGAAATCGTCGCCATCGCCAGCGCGGTGCAGGCCGACATCATTGCCGAGGGCGTGGAAAACGCACAGCAGGCCGGCCTGCTCAGAAAGATGGGCGTGCGCTACGGCCAGGGCTACTGGTTTGGCCGGCCGGTGCCGCTGGCGGCCTTCCTGCAGATGCTGGCCGAACCGCCGAAGATCATTCCCGCCGAGCCGGTCGCAAGCGGCGCTTAGCGCGCCTCGCTCTGCTCCAGCGCAATCGCGATGAGGTAGTGCAGCAGGTCACGGTCGTGGCCGATTTTTTCGACGCAGGCGCGGCGCAGGCGGTCGATCAGGTATTGCTCGGGGGAATCGATCACGCGCTTGAAGCGGTTGTACTTGAATTGCGCATCGCCGACGATTTCTTCCAGCAACGCGATGCGCTCGGGCTGGTTGTGGCGCAGCCGGTACATCTTGCTTTTGGCGGCGAGCTTGCGATCGTGGTTGGGGCGGAGTACGACAAACCAGTTGGTGGCTTCCATGAGCATCCCGGTCGGTGGCAGGGCGAACGCCTGCCGGATGAGCGCCGGCGGAACCCCGCAGCGGCTGAGCCGGCCGATTATACGTCCGGGCGGAAGGATTGCCCCGGCCGTGTGTCACACACAGAAACTCACACAGGTATACGTATCAAGCCATTTTATATGTTTGGTTTCATGGCAATACCATTCAATGTATAACGAGATGCAGCCGCTCAGGCCGGCAAGACCTCGGCAAGCTGCACCTGTTCGCGCGCGATGATGCCCTGCAGCGCGGCAAAACAGTCGCCATCAATGGCATTGCCGACCATGCCGCTCATGATCTGCAGCGTTTTATCCGGCGGTGTGGCGGCGTGGTAGGGGCGCTCGGCGCTGATGGCGTCGAAAATGTCGGCCACCGTGATGATGCGTGTTTCCAGCCGGATGGCCCCGGCAGTGAGCCGGCGCGGGTAACCGCGCCCATCCAGCCGTTCGTGGTGCGCGCCGGCGACAAAGGCCAGCTCGGCAAAGGCCGGCACCTTGGCGAGAATCTCCTCGGTGTACTGCGCGTGCAACTGCACGGCGCGGAATTCCTCGTCGGTGAGCTTGCCCGGTTTTTCGAGAATCGCACTGCTCACGCCCAGCTTGCCGACATCGTGCAGCAGGGCCGCCCGCCGCAACCAGCGCCGCTCGGGAGCGGGAATGCCCATCTCGCTGGCGATCAGCTCGGTGTAGAAACCCACCCGTTCGCTGTGCCCGGCGGTAAACGGGCTTTTCGAGTCGACCACCTGGCCGAAGGCCGAGGCAATGTCGTCCATGTAGTCATCGTCGAGCGGCAGCGCATACTGCGGTGGCTCCAGCTGCAGCACCGCCTGCGGCAGATCGTTGCTGGCCAGCGTCTGCCAGAAGCCCTCGTCGCGCGCCACCGCCTCGAACGCGGCAACCAGCTCCGGGTCGAACCAGCTACCGCTGCGCGTGCGGGCCTCCGCCAGCGCCGCCTCGCGACCGCTGGCGAAATGAAACACATCGATCACCTGGCTGAGCAGCGCGATGCGCGCCAGCAGCGGAATCGCGGCTCCGGCCTTGCCGTCGGGCCGGCCACTGCCATCCCAGTGCTCATCCAGCGCATGCACGCCCTGCGCCACCGGCTCGGGGAAGCGCAGCTGCCGCGCAATCTGCGCACCGCGCTCGCAGCGCGTCTGGATCAGCTCGTCGGCAATGCGCTCGCCATTGCGCATGATGTTGAGGATGGCCGTCAGGCGGCGGCTCCAGCTTTCATGCCGTCCGGTGTGCGTGAACACGAAGCCCAGCACCTGTGACAGGTTGGAGCCGACCAGCTTGAAATCATGCTTGAAGCTCTGGTCATCGGTGAGATACAGCTCGCAGATGCGTGCGGCATTGCTGCTGCAGCCGAGGTCTTTCAGGAGCAGCGTGTAATACAGCTGCCAGATCTCCTGCTCGGGCAGGCCGATCTGCCGGCCGATGTGCACACCGATCCAGCAGCAGCGCACGCAGTGCCCTTCCGGCTGACCCTCGGTGAGATCAAGCGCATGGCTGAGCGAGCTGATGAGTTCGGCCAGTTTCAGTGATGCGGGCATGGGCATTCCGGTGTGGATGACATGGCTGGAGTGTAGTTCACGCGCGCAACGCCAGCCGGCGATTGCGCAAAGCGGGGAAAGTCATGGCATGCTGGCAGGCAGATAATCAGCGTCATCACCCGAACCCGGACCGGAGCGCACCATGAGCACCCTGCAGGAATACCTCGGCTTTTCGCCGGATGATCGTGTCCTGATTACCCATGCCGATGATGTCGGCATGTGCGAAGCGACGGTGAGCGCCTGGCGCGCGCTGCAGGGCAGCAACCTGACCTCGGCGTCGGCCATGCCGCCCTGCCCCTGGTTTCATGGCGCAGTCGATGCCGTGCGCGAAGCCGGGCCGGCGGCCGACATGGGTCTGCACCTGACGCTGAACTGCGAATGGCCGAACTACCGCTGGCGCCCGCTCACCGGCTCCGCTCACCCCGCCCGCCTTTGCGGCGAGGACGGCACGCTGCGCCGGCTGGCCGCCGACACCTACCGCGAATCCGACCTGGCCGCCGCCCGCGACGAGCTGGAAGCGCAGATTGCACTGGCGCAGCAGCTTGGTCTGCCGCTCACCCACCTCGACAGCCACATGCTCACGCTCTGGCATCCGGCGCTGCTGACCCACATGCTGGCACTTGGCAAGGAACATGCCCTGCCCCTGCTGCTGCCGAACATCAATACGCCTGGCATGATGCAGGCCGCCTGCCTGCCGGAACCCGAAGCCGCCGCCGCCTGTGCGCTGCTGGATGCCGCCATCGCGCGTGGCGAGCTGCTGCCGGTAACCGGCATGACCGTACTGCCGCTGCATTCGCACACCACGCAGGCCGAGCGGCTTGCATGGGTAGCGACGGAACTCGCCCGCTTCGACGGTCCCGGCGTGTACTGCCTGGTCGGCCATCCGGCCAGCAACACGCCCGAGCTGCAGGCCATCGCCCGTGACTGGCGCGGCCGGGTTGCCGATTTCGAGCTGATGGCCAGCGACGCCCTGCGCGAGCTGATCGCCGGCATGGGCTTCAAGACCAGCGGCTTCCGCCCGCAAGCCGCTGCAACAACACAGGGAGTCCAGCATGCCGCACAGTGAACGCAGCCCGGCAGTCAGCCCCTATGCCGCCGATTACCTGCAGGCCGTCATCACGCTGATCCAGCGCGTGCACGACGAGCAGCTGCCGCAATTGCAGGATGCCGCCACCCGCATTGCCGACAGCCTCGCCGCAGGCGGCCTGCTGCATGTATTCGGCAGCGGGCATTCGCAGCTGCTGGCCGCCGAACTGTTTTACCGCGCCGGCGGCCTCGTTCCGGTGAACGCGATTCTCGACCTGCCGTTGTCAGTCATGGTCGCTGCGCGCCGCTCGACCTGGCTGGAACGCGTGCCCGGCTATGCCGGCCAATTGCTGCAGGACGAGCCGGTGAGTGCGGGCGATGTGGTCATCGTGATTTCCAACTCCGGGCGCAATGCCGTGCCGATCGAAATGGCGCTGGGCGCGCGCGAGCGCGGCGCGACGGTGCTGGCGCTGACCTCGGTGCGCTTCTCGCAGACGGTGGCCTCGCGGCACGCCAGCGGCCAGCGCCTGCTCGACGTGGCCGACGTAGTGTTCGACAACTACGGGGCCGATGGCGATGCACTGATCAGCATCCCCGGCTGCCCGGTGCCCGTTTCCGCCTCATCCACCGCGGTGGGCAGCGCGCTGCTGCAGGCGCTCGCTACCGCCACCGTGGCCGAGCTGGCTGCGCGCGGCATCACGCCACCGGTCTGGCAAAGTGCCAACGGTGATGCGGGTGACGCCAGTAACGCCGCCCACATCGACGCGCTGCGCGGGCGGATCAAGCGGCTCTGACACATACCCACAAACCCATAAGGCCAAGACCAAATTAAATACAAGGCTGTGGCCTTATACCCAAAAAATCACCATGAAGCACTGTTGGGTTGAATGCGCTAAAGCCCAACCAGGAGCGCCGATGACAATGCTGTCACATAGACTGCGCCAGCCGGGTACCGGCATGGACGCTGATCCGCCATTTGGTTACAGTAAACTTTTCTTCGCTTACAGCCACTCATGTCCACCTCCCAGCTCAAGCAACACAGTCGTTCACTTGCTGATTTTTTGCCGTTGCTTTGAGGTTACCCGCACTTTCCGGCTACCAAGGTAGCGGTTATGCGGCCAGCTTTTCTCGCTCCAGCCAGGCTGCGTAATGGGTTGCCGGTGATTCGTAATTCAGCGACGAATGCCGGCGCTTGCGATTGTAAAACACCTCGATGTAATCAAAGAGGTCTGCCTTGGCTGTCGCCCGCGTCGCGTAGCGTCGGTGGAATACCCGCTCGTTCTTCAGGCTGTTGAAGAAGCTCTCCATCGGCGCGTTGTCCCAGCAGTTGCCCTTGCGACTCATCGAC
>NZ_AUMS01000007.1 GCF_000430805.1 Chitinilyticum aquatile DSM 21506
GTGCTGCACCATTCGGATCGGGGCAGCCAGTACTGCAGCCACGATTACCAGCAACTGCTGCGTAACTATGGCATGACGGTGTCGATGAGTCGCAAGGGCAACTGCTGGGACAACGCGCCGATGGAGAGCTTCTTCAACAGCCTGAAGAACGAGCGGGTATTCCACCGACGCTACGCGACGCGGGCGACAGCCAAGGCAGACCTCTTTGATTACATCGAGGTGTTTTACAATCGCAAGCGCCGGCATTCGTCGCTGAATTACGAATCACCGGCAACCCATTACGCAGCCTGGCTGGAACGAGAAAAACTGGCCGCATAACCGCTACCTTGGTAGCCGGAAAGTGCGGGTAACCTCAGCCCGCCGGACGAGCTTGCCGGAAGACCGGCTGCTGATGCGAAATAGACAGGTGCAATCACTGCTACCTCACACCCGGCGCAGCGGACCGCAGACAGAAGAACAACGCCCGTCGCAAGGACGGGCGTTGTTTATATGGAAAGAGTATTAAGCCAAAGCCCTTTCATTCAAAAGGCTACAGAGCAATACCCTCTTATCAGCGACGGCGGAACAGCGGTTGCGGCTGGCCGACCGCGCTCTGATAGAACTCGGTGAAGTCGTCAATGCCCTTGACCGCATCGTCGATATCCTTGTCCGCACGCACGACAAAGGCATTGAAGCCGCAGCGGGCGAGGTAATTCAGCGTGTCTTTGAACACGTCACCAAAGGCGCGCAGCTGGCCGGTGAAGCCGTAACGCTCGCGCAAGAGCCGCCCGATCGAAAAGCCGCGGCCATCGGTGAAGGCCGGGAATTCGACGGCAATGAAGGCAAGCTGCGCGGCGTCCGCGCCAAGCTGCTCGGGCTCGTCAGCCGGTGCGAACCACACGCCAACGTCGCCACGGGCGGCAAGCTCGCTTTTTTGCGCCAGATACTGCGGCAGCGATACGAATACAAGGCCCGCAGCCGGCACAGTGGGGAAGCTGCCGTCTTCACCGACGCGCAGGATGGGGGCGTCGCAGTCGACGATCTGTTTGTCTACGATGATGCGGCTCATGCTTCCACCTCCTTCTTGGCGCGGCCGGCAGGTCTGCCTTCGTACACCTTGTTCTTGAAGGGATCAACGCCGATACGGTCGAAAGTATCAATAAAGCGCTCGTCGCCTTCGCGGTTGTCGACGAAGACCTGGATGATCTTGCTCATTACATCGGCCATTTCTTCCTGTGCGAAGGATGGCCCGATCACCTTGCCGATCTGCGCATCGACGCCCTGGCGGCCGCCCAGCGTGATCTGGTAGAACTCGGCGTTGTTCTTGTCCACCCCCAGAATGCCGATGTGGCCGATGTGGTGGTGACCACAGGCGTTGATACAGCCCGAGATGTTGATGTCGATTTCACCGAGGTCGAACAGGAAATCGAGGTCGTCAAAGCGCTCCTGCACGGACTTGGCCACCGGCAGCGATTTGGCGTTGGCGAGCGAACAGAAATCGCCGCCCGGGCAGCAGATCAGGTCGGTCAGAAGGCCGATATTCGGCGTGGCAAAGCCGATGCGCTTGGCTTCTTCCCACAGCGCGAAGAGATCGCTTTCCTTGACGTCGGCCAGAATCAGATTCTGGCCGTGCGACACGCGCACCTCGCCGAAGCTGAAACGGTCGGCCAGATCAGCCACGGCATCGAGCTGGACATCTGTAGCATCGCCCGGCGGCACGCCATGCTGCTTCAGGCTCAGTGTCACGGCAGCGTAGCCCGGCACCTTGTGCGCGAACACATTGCGATCCACCCAGCGCGAGAAGGCCGGGTTGGCTTCGAGTGCGGCGAGGAAGGACGGATCATCGCCTGGCAGGCTTTCATACGCCGGCGCGGTGAAGAAACGGTGATTGCGCGCGATTTCTTCGTCAGTCAGCGTTTGCGGGCCGTTTTTCAGGAACGCCCATTCCTGGTCAACCTTGGCGGCGAACACTTCCGGCGTCATCGCTTTCACCAGAATCTTGATGCGCGCCTTGTACTTGTTGTCGCGACGACCATAGCGGTTGTAGACACGCAGCACCGAATCCAGATAAGTCAGCAGGTGCGCGGGCTCCAGCCAGGGCTTGATCAGGTCGCCGATCATCGGCGTGCGGCCCAGGCCACCGCCGACATAGATTTCAAAGCCGACCTGGCCTTCAGCGTTCAGCTTCACATTGATGCCGATGTCATGCACCAGCACGGCAGCGCGGTCTTCCTTCGCGCCATTGACAGCGATCTTGAACTTGCGCGGCAGGTGAGCGAATTCGGGATGGAAGGTCGACCACTGGCGGATGATTTCGCACCACGGTCGCGGATCGACGATTTCGTCATACGCCACACCGGCGAACTGGTCGGACGTGGTATTGCGGATGCAGTTTCCGGAAGTCTGGATGGCGTGCATCTGGACAGAAGCGAGCTCGGCCAGCATCTCGGGCACGTTTTCCAGCGCCGGCCAGTTGAACTGCACGTTCTGCCGAGTGGTGAAATGCACATAGCTGTGGTCGTATTTGCGCGACAGTTCGGCAAGCTTGCGCACCTGATCGCTGCGCAGGTTGCCGTAGGGAATGGCGACACGGAACATCGGCGCATGGCGCTGGATGTAGAGGCCATTCTGCAGGCGCAGCGGGCGGAATTCGTCGTCGGTAAGCTCACCGGCGAGGTAGCGGCGGGTCTGGTCGCGGTATTGCGCTACGCGCTGGTCCACGATTTTCTGGTCGTATTCGTCGTAGATGTACATCTGATCTGCGCTCTGTCTGGGTATAAGGGGCGGTGCCTTTGGCAAGTTAGGAACTATACCTAGGTTTGCATATAGGCAAAACGAATATTTGTGTCTAAGACGTTCTAAAAAAGCTATATGACAGCGCATCTTGCCGACTGCCGTTTTGCGCCACAGCAAGCAATGCAACAATCACCGATTGTTACATCCCGATACAGAGGTTAAGCTACGGCCATTTTGCTTATTGCCAGCTTATCCGGACATGACCGCACACCAAGCCATCCACCGCCTCGACTACACCGCCCCCGCCTTTCTGATTGATCGCGTCGATCTGACCTTCGAGCTGGATGAAACTGATACCCGGGTAAGTAGCAGACTGGTCATCAAGAAGAACAAAGGGCTGCAGAGCAATACCCCACTTATTCTTGCCGGCGAGGCCTTGCAGCTGGAGAGCATCAAGCTCGACGGCGCTCCGCTGCCTGCCAGTGCCTACCAGCGCGACGATGCAACACTGACCATCCCGGACATGCCTGATGAGGCAATTCTGGAAATCGTCACCCGCATCAATCCGGCCAGCAATACCGCGCTTTCCGGGCTGTACGCCTCGAACGGCAACCTGTTTACCCAGTGCGAAGCCGAGGGCTTCCGCCGCATCAGCTATTACCTCGATCGCCCCGACGTGATGGCGAAATTCACCACCACGCTGATTGCCGACAAGCAGAAATATCCGGTACTGCTCTCGAACGGTAACCGCGTCGGCAGCGGGCAGATGGACCGTGGTCGCCACTGGGTGAAATGGGTCGACCCGTTCCGCAAGCCCAGTTATCTGTTCGCGCTGGTCGCCGGCAAGCTGGTCGCTCAATGCGACACGCACGTCACCGGCTCCGGGCGCTCGGTGGCCATCGAGGTGTACGTCGAGCCGGGCAACCTGGACAAGTGCGCGCACGCGGTCGCCGCCGCGAAAAAGGCCATGCAGTGGGACGAGGAGCGTTTCGGCCTTGAATACGATCTCGATACCTACATGATCGTGGCGACCAGCGACTTCAATATGGGGGCGATGGAAAACAAGGGCCTGAACATCTTCAATACCAAGTACGTGCTGGCCAGGCCCGACACGGCCACCGATGCCGACTTCGACGGCATCGACTCGGTTGTGGCGCACGAGTACTTCCACAACTGGACGGGAAACCGCGTGACGTGTCGCGACTGGTTCCAGCTCTCGCTGAAAGAGGGCCTCACCGTTTACCGCGACCAGGAATTTTCCAGCGATATCGGCTCGCGTGCAGTGCAGCGCATCCAGAACGTGCGCGCCTTGCGCGAGTATCAGTTCGCGGAAGATGCCGGCCCGCAGGCGCATCCGGTGCGACCGGACGAATACCAGGAAATCAACAACTTCTATACCTGGACGGTCTACGAAAAAGGCAGCGAGGTGGTACGCATGTACGCCACGCTGCTCGGCCGCGAAGGCTTCCGCCGCGGCATGGATCTGTATTTCAAGCGCCACGATGGCCAGGCGGTGACTTGCGACGATTTCCGTGCTGCCATGGCAGATGCCAACCACGCCGATCTGGATCAGTTTGCCCTGTGGTACAGCCAGGCCGGCACGCCGCATCTGGACATCGCCAGCCACTGGGACGACGCCGCACAGCGTTTCACGCTGACCGTGCGCCAGAGCGTGCCGCCCACACCTGGCCAGGCCGAGAAGTTGCCCATGCACATTCCGCTGGCCGTTGCACTGATCGATCGCCGTGGCCAGACTTTGCCGCTGCACCTGGCCGATGAAAGCTGCGCCACTGACGGCGCGGCAGGCGCACACCATCGCGTGCTTGAGCTGCGTGAAGCGGAGCACCGCTTTACCTTCGTCAACCTGCCCTGCCATCCGGTGCCATCGCTGCTGCGCGATTTCTCCGCACCGGTGACGCTCGCCTACCCCTACAGCGACGATGAGCTCGTCTTCCTGATGGCGCACGACGACGATGCCTTCGCCCGCTGGGAAGCAGCCAACAGCTATGCGGTTCGCCTCCTGTGCCAGCAGTATGCTGCCGTGCTGCGCGGCGAAAAGGTCGTGGTGCCGGAACAGTTCTGCGAAGCCTTCCGCGCGCTGCTCGAAAACACGGCGCTTGATCCGGCGCTGGTCGCACTGATGCTGGACCTGCCACGCGAAAACTACCTGCTGGAGCAGCTCGATGATGTCGACCCGGTGAAACTCGCGCAAACTTGCCAGAGCGTGCGCCAGCAGCTGGCCCGCTCGCTGCGCCCGCAGCTCTGGCTGCGCTACCAGCAACTCAACGACGGCCAGCCCTATCACTACAGCGGCGAGCAGGTGGCACGCCGCAGCCTGAAGAACATCTGCCTCGACTATCTGGCCGAGCTGGACGAATCGATGATCGGCGAGCTGCTCGCCCAGCAATACCGCAAGGCCGACAACATGACCGACCGACTGGCTGCTCTGCGGGCACTGGTCAACCGTGATGGCGGCGAAGCCCAGCTGGCCGATTTCGCCGGCACCTGGGCTGCGGACGCGCTGGTGATGGACAAATGGTTTGCGCTGCAGGCAACCAGCCGCCGCCCGGGGACGCTAACCCGCGTGCAGACCCTGCTCGGCCATCCGGCGTTCTCGATCAGAAACCCGAACAAGGTGCGCTCGCTAATCAATGCCTTCTGCCTGCAGAACCCGGCGCACTTCCATGCCGCCGACGGTTACGGCTACGCCTTTGCGGCAGACCGCATCATCGAACTCGATGCCATCAACCCGCAAATCGCCGCACGGCTGGCGACCTGCTTCAACCGCTGGACCAAGGTGGACACGCACCGCCGCGTACTGATGCGCACCGAGCTGGAACGCATCGCCGCACACCCGGATTTGTCGGGCGATACGAACGAGATCATCAGCAAGGCACTGGCCGCATAGAAAGAACGCTTATCAATACGAAAAACAGCAATCAAAACAAGGTTGTATTCCCGCCACGCGGGCATACACTGTTACGCAGCAAGCAGCACAGACTGCTCCAACCACATCACCAGGAGAACCGCCATGCAAGGTGACAAGAAGGTGCTGACACAGCTCAACACCGTGCTCGGCAACGAGCTGACCGCCATCAACCAGTATTTCCTGCATGCCCGCATGTACAAGAACTGGGGCTACAAGGGCCTGAACGACAAGGACTACCGCGAGTCCATCGATGCCATGAAACGTGCCGACAAGCTGATCGAGCGCATCCTGTTTCTGGAAGGACTGCCGAACCTGCAGCAGCTGGGCAAGCTGCTGATCGGCGAAAACCCGCAGGAAATGCTGGCCTGTGACCAGCGGCTCGTCACCGGGCACATCGCCGCGCTGCGCGAGGCCATTGCCGTGTGTGAAACCGAGCAGGATTACGTCAGCCGCGAAGAACTGACCGAAATGCTGGAAGACGAAGAAGAATTCCTCGACTGGCTGGAAACCCAGCAGACCCTGATCAAGGATGTCGGTCTCGCCAATTATCTGCAGTCGCAGATGGGCGAATGAGGCACAAGGAGAACACCATGCAAGGCAAACAATCCGTCATCGACGCACTCAACGGCCTTCTGGCTGCCGAGCTGACCTCGGTCGACCAGTATTTCGTGCACAGCGAGATGTACCGCAACTGGGGCTTTCAAAAACTCTACGAGCGCATCCATCACGAGCGCGACGACGAACTTGGCCACGCCACGAAGCTGATCGAGCGCATCCTGTTTCTGGAAGGTACACCGAATGTGGCCGCCCGCACGGCGCTGCGCATCGGTACTGACGTAGAGGCCATGCTGAAGAACGATCTCGACACCGAATACGATGTCGCTCACGCGCTGAAAGCGGTGATCGCCCTGTGTGAGACCGAGCAGGACTACATCACCCGCGACATGCTGACCCAGCTGCTGGACGACACCGAAGTCGACCACGCACACTGGCTGGAACAGCAATTGCACCTCATCAAGCATGTCGGCCTGCAAAACTACCTGCAATCGCAAATGAGCTGAGCTTCCGGGCTCATCCTGCTTCGGCCGGACAACAAAAAACGGGAAGCCACGCTTCCCGTTTTTTGTTGGCAAAATCCCGCCGCTCACGCCGCCTGCAAGGCCAGCCCCGGGTTGGGAAACCAGGCAATGCTGCTGCTCTTTGTACAGAGTGCGTCGCTCATCACGTCCTTCGCACAGCTTTCGCATTTGCCGCAGCAGGTGGCCACGCCGGTTTCGAACTGCAGCTCAAGGAATGACTCGACCCCGCCGGCAACGGCCTGATGGATCTGTTTATCGGTCACACTGTTGCAGATGCAGACGTACATGGCGCCCCCTATTGATAACACGTCTCATTGTTCACAAAAACAATGTAGTTGGCAAGCATTCTCATTTACCGTTAATCAGTCCTGCCCGCCACAATACAAATACGCATGCACGTATGGTCAGGCAACCATTTAAAATAAATGGATACAATCATATACCCGTTAAAACGCAATTTTTACCGTCATAAACATCCTCTGCAGGCAGGACGCTAGCCACCCCGCCCCGCAGTGCAGACCGTACTAGCCAGCGCTGGTACGGCCAGAGCAAGGCGCCGCTGCCACCATCAGCATCCGCCCGGTGCGGCATCAGGCCGCACGCTGCAGGCAAAAGCGCTATCGCCACTGCGCTGATTTCCCGTAAAATCACGGCCTTTGTTCTCTTTTCCATTCAGGTCCGCTAGCCATGAAAGCAGCCGAGATTCGTTCCAAATTCCTTGAGTTCTTCGCCACCAAGGGCCATCAGATTGTCGGCTCCAGCAGCCTGATTCCGCACAACGACCCGACACTGCTGTTCACCAATGCGGGCATGAACCAGTTCAAGGACGTGTTTCTCGGCTTCGACAAGCGCCCCTATACCCGCGCGACCACCTCGCAGAAATGCGTCCGCGCCGGCGGCAAGCACAACGATCTGGAAAACGTCGGCTACACCGCGCGCCACCACACCTTCTTCGAAATGCTTGGTAACTTCAGCTTTGGCGACTACTTCAAGCGCGATGCCATCCTCTACGCCTGGGAATTCCTGACCTCGCCCCAGTGGCTGGCCATTCCGAAGGAAAAACTGATGGTCACCGTCTACGCGACGGACGACGAAGCCTTCGAAATCTGGAACAAGGAAGTCGGCGTACCGGCAGACAAGATCGTTCGCATCGGCGACAACAAGGGTCCGGGGGCTTCGGACAACTTCTGGCAGATGGGCGACACCGGCCCCTGCGGCCCGTGTACCGAGATTTTCTACGATCACGGCGACCACATCGCCGGCGGCCCTCCGGGCAGCCCGGATGAAGACGGCGACCGCTTTATCGAGATCTGGAACAACGTGTTCATGCAGTTCAACCGCGACGAAGCCGGCGTACTGCATCCGCTACCCAAGCCCTCGGTCGATACCGGCATGGGTCTGGAGCGCATTTCCGCCATCATGCAGGGCGTGCACGCCAACTACGAAATCGACCTGTTCCAGCACCTGCTGAAAGCGGCACAGCGTGAAACCGGCGCAGCGGATGCCGACAGCCCGTCGCTGCGCGTGATCGCGGATCACATCCGTTCCTGCTCCTTCCTGATTGCCGATGGCGCGATGCCGTCCAACGATGGTCGCGGCTATGTGCTGCGCCGGATCATCCGCCGCGCGGTTCGTCATGGCTACAAGCTCGGCCAGAAGGGCTATTTCTTCCACAAGCTGGTTGCACCGCTGGCGGAGGTGATGGGCGATGCCTATCCGGAACTGCGCCAGAAACAGGCTGTGATCGAAGACGCACTGCGCCAGGAAGAAGAAGTCTTCGGCCGCACGCTGGAAAACGGCATGAACCTGCTGGACACCGTACTTGGTGGTGGCCGCCACATCCTCGACGGCGAAGTGGCCTTCAAGCTGCACGACACCTATGGCTTCCCGATCGACCTGACTGCCGACGTGTGCCGCGAGCGCAATGTGACCGTTGACATTGCCGTGTTCGAAGCCGCACTCGAAGCCCAGCGCCAGCAGTCAAAGGCCGCCGGCAGCTTCAAGATGAGCGCGGGTCTGGCCTACGAGGGCGACGCCTCCTGCTTCCACGGCTACGAGCTGACCAGCCGCGATGCCAAGGTGATTGCGCTCTACAAGGGCAGCGAGCAGGTATCGCAACTCAATGAAGGCGACGAAGGCGTGGTCGTGCTCGACCACACGCCTTTCTACGCCGAATCCGGCGGCCAGGCAGGCGACAGCGGCGAGATTTTCACCGCCGGCGGCCTGAATGCGCTGTTCGACGTGCTTGATACGCAAAAGATCAAGGCCGATGTGTTCGGCCATCAGGGCAAGCTGGCACGCGGCAGCCTGAAGGTGGGCGATGAGATCACCGCCACCATCAACCTGCACGCCCGCCGTTCGACTGAACGCAACCACAGCGCCACCCACCTCTTGCACGCTGCGCTGCGCGAAGTGCTGGGCACGCACGTCGAGCAGAAAGGCTCGCTGGTGACTGCGGAACGCACCCGCTTCGACTTCAGCCACCCGAAAGCCGTCAGCCCGGAAGAAATCGCGAAAATCGAAGCCGTGGTCAACCACGTGATCATGCAGAACTACGGCGTCGAAGTCGGCCTGATGAGCTACGACGATGCGATCAAGGCCGGTGCGATGGCGCTGTTTGGTGAGAAATACGGCGACGAAGTGCGCGTGCTGAAGATGGGCGACTTCTCGACCGAGCTGTGCGGCGGTACACACGTGCACCGCACCGGTGACATCGGCTTCTTCAAGATCGTCGCGGAAGGTGGCGTTGCTGCCGGCATCCGCCGCATTGAGGCCATGACCGGAGAAGGCGCGCTGGCCTTTGTGCAGGCACTCGACAACGAACTGAAGACTGCAACCGGCGTCGCAGGTGCCCAAGCCGGCGAGCTGGTCAGCAAGCTGGAACGCCTGCAGGCCGAACTCAAGGCTGCGCAGAAAGAAGTGAATGCACTGAAGGGCCAAATGGCGTTCTCGCAACTCGACAACCTGATTGGCGTCGGCATGCGCACCATCAACGGCGTGAAATGCGTGGGCAGCAATGTGGAAGGCGTTGACGCCGGCACGCTGCGCGAGATGAGCGACAAGCTGATGGACCGCATGGAAAGCGGCGTGGCACTGCTTGCCTCTGCTTGCGACGGCAAGGTCAGCCTGATCGCGCGCGTGTCGAAAGACCTGACTGGCAAGGTGAAGGCCGGCGAACTGGTCAATGTCGCCGCACAGATCGTCGGCGGCAAGGGCGGCGGTCGCCCGGACATGGCGCAGGCTGGCGGCACGGAAACCGGCAAGATCAGCGAAGCCCTCAAAGCCGCTGCCACCTGGCTGGAAGGCAAGCTGTAAACCCGCCAGCAACGCGGCAAAACGGCCACCCGCAGCGGTGGCCGTTTTTTATACGCCAACACCCATTACGCCAAGACCAATTATTCAATTAGGCCACAGGAACATACCCATGGAATCACTCCTTCCCCGCCCACCCCTCACGCCAGGGCGCTACCGCCATTACAAGGGGAATGAATATGAGGTGATCGACCTTGCACGCCATAGCGAGACGCTCGAATGGCTGGTGGTATACCGCCCGCTGTACGGTGAAGGTGCCCTCTGGGTACGTCCATATGCCATGTTCCTGGAAACGGTGACCGTCGACGGCCAGAGCGTGCCGCGCTTCTCCCGAATTGGCGAGAACTAGCCCGGCTCAAGCCAGTTTCAGCCTTCGCCAGCAGACACCCAGACCAATCCGGGCCACCAGCCATTTGCAGCCGCAAACATGTCATCCACACCGACACCGACAATCGCAGCCAGCCGGCCGTCAATTTCAAGACTGGGCAGCAGCGCACGCTGCCAGGCAGGAACGCCAGCCTGCTGGCAGAGTTTCTTGAAATCGCGGCCCATGCCGTTGCTGCGCAGATGTTCGCCAGCCCGGCGCAAACGCACCCGCATGCCGCCAGCCAGTGTTTCCGCAGGCAGCCCGCCACGTCGCCACTGCCAGACGATGCCGAGTGACCAGCCATGTTCCCTCGCCATGGCGGCGGCAACTGCGTTATCCACTCCGGCCAGCACATAGCTGGAACCGGTGGACAGGCTGGCCGGTGTCACGCAAAGGCGGCGGCGATAACTGCGCAATACATACCCGCCCACCGATAACTCCAGAGCGCTTTCACTATCGAGGCCAGCAAGAGATACCCACAGATTTTCAAAGGCATCCGCCTCGCAGACCATGCCCTGCTGTCGCAGCCAGTGGCGCAGGGCATTGCGCTGGCGGCGCTCCGGCAAGGACGCCAGTTGCGCAGGCTCGTACCAGCCATCCTGCACGGCGGGAATCATGTCTGTGGCAGCCAGATCGGCCAGCAGCGCCGACGCTTCGCCGGCATGGGCAGCAACGCGGGCGAGAGTCGCCTCGGCGGCCGGAAAATGGCCCGCCAGCACCGGCAGGATGGCGTGCCGGATGGCATTGCGCGTGTAGCGCTGATCGGCATTGCTCGGATCGTCGACCCATTCCAGGCCCTGTTTTTCTGCCCAGGCCACCAGCGTTGCGCGCGACTCGGTCAGCAGGGGGCGCCAAAGCATGGCGGATGAGCCGGGCAGTGTACGGACAGCCGGCATGGCAGCAAGCCCCGCCAGCCCGTTGCCGCGCAGCAGATGGTGCAGCACGGTTTCGGCCTGGTCACTGCGATGCTGGGCGAGCACAAAGGCATCCACGCCAGCCGAGGCAGCATGGCAGGCAAAGGCGGCATAGCGCGCGTTGCGGGCGGCTGCTTCAATGCCCTTGCCGGCATCCTGCGCCACCTGCACGCGCATGACGGCACAGGCGACGTTACGGCTGGCGCATTGCTGCTGCACGAACAGCCCCCAATCGTCAGCACAGGGCTGCAGGCCATGGTGAACATGCAGGGCGGAAAGGTTGAAAGCGGGCTGCGTACTGGTCCGCAGGCGGGCGAGCAAATCCAGCAGCACAATGGAATCAAGGCCGCCCGAGAGTGCCACGCAGAGGTGGACGGGGCGGCCTTGCACTTGCTGTGCCAGGTCAGGCAGATGGCGACTCAGCCAGCAGGCGAGCAGCCCGGCCAGACCGTCAGGCGATGGCTTCTTCCTTGAACTGGCCATAATCCATCAGGCGGTCGAAGCGGGTTTCCAGCAGTTCGTCGATGGACTTTTCCTGCTGGGCACGCAATGCATCGGCAATTGCCTTCTTCATGGTGGCCATCATCTGCACCGGATTGCGGTGCGCACCACCGACCGGCTCGTTGATGACCTTGTCGATCAGGCCCAGCGTCTTGAGGCGGCTGGCGGTAATCCCCAGCGCATCGGCAGCATCCGCAGCGCGCTCGGCCGTCTTCCAGAGAATCGACGCGCAGCCTTCGGGCGAGATGACCGAGTAAGTCGAGTATTGCAGCATCTGCACGACGTCGCCCACGGCAATGGCCAGCGCACCACCCGAGCCCCCCTCGCCGATCACGGTGCAGATTACCGGCACGCGCAGCTTGGTCATCTCATAGAGATTGCGGCCAATGGCCTCGGACTGCCCGCGCTCTTCGGCGCCGATGCCCGGATAGGCTCCCGGCGTGTCAATGAAAGTGATGATAGGCAGATTGAATTTCTCGGCCAGCTTCATCAGGCGCAGCGCCTTGCGGTAGCCCTCGGGACGCGGCATGCCGAAATTGCGGTACTGCCTCTCCTTGGTGTCGCGGCCCTTCTGATGGCCGATCACCATGACCGACTGACCATTGAAGCGGGCAACGCCCCCCACGATGGCAGTGTCATCGGCAAAGGCACGGTCGCCATGCAGCTCTTCGAAATCGGTGAAGATGCCGGCGATGTAATCCAGTGTGTAGGGGCGCTGCGGATGGCGCGCCACCTGGGAAATCTGCCACGGCGTGAGTTTGCCGTAGATGGTTTTGGTCAGTTCCTGGCTTTTCTTTTCCAGATGCGAAATTTCTACCGAAATGTCGACGGCGGAATCGTCCTGCACAAAGCGCAGTTCCTCGATCTTGTTTTCCAGCTCGGCAATCGGCTGCTCGAAGTCGAGAAAGGTGGTTTTCATAGCTGGCTAATCTCCAAGGCGCAAGCTGCCCAATCCGCCATTCCTGGCAGACGCAAAATCCCGCCATGATACCGTAAGGCGACGCACTACACCATCCTGCAGCCGCCATCCGCGATAAACGCAGGCTCTACCGGCGGCAGAAAGCCCGGCATGCAGCCGGGCTCTGGTGGTCATTCTGCCGGCCACTTGCGCTTGGCCGGGCATGCGCTCAGTCGTTGCTGAACACGATATTGGCCCGCAGGCCAACCTTCTGCAATGCCTTGCGCGCACGCAGGTTCAGCACCAGCGGAGCCTGGGTGAGCGCCTTGATTTTTTCCGAAGCGTCATCCCGCGCCAGAATCAGCAGCAGCAGCGCCTCATCGGCACTTTGCAGATCGATCAGTGCGCATTCATCGTCATCGAGTTTCACCTGGTAGCTCAGACCCAGCCGGCTCGCTTCGACAATGCTAAAGCTGACATCGGCCTGATCGAGCGACTGCAGCCAGTGCACAGTCGGATTGGCGGCTTCTTCGTGCAGCAGCTTGAAACGGTGACAATCCTCAAAGCCGGGCAGGCCTTGCGGAAATTCGATGATGGTATCGGGATCAATCTCGATATTGCCGAACGGGGTCTTGAACTGCTGCATGGAATACTCCGGAAAAGGACTGTCGGTAGCTGCAAGCCAGCATAGTGCATTTCAGCTTCCGCCCCCAAACCGAAGCACAATCGCGTTGCTCTGGCGGCGACAGTACCCTGCCTCAAACTTCCAGAGGGTCAACATCCAGCGACCAGCGAATCTGGCTGACCGGCAGTGCGTCAATCAGCGGCACGGCCGTATCAAGCGCCTGGTGCAGTACCGTGCGGCTGTCAGAAGCAATGAGCAGTTGCATGCGTTCATGGCCGGCACGGCGCGTCATGCTGGCGGCGACCGGCTCGTGAACGGTCAGCCCGCGCAGGACGGGAAAGCAGGCGCGTGCCGCGCTCAGAAACGCTTGAACCCGTTCCAGCTGAGGTGCTTCGGCACGAAGCATCGCCCACTGGCTCACCGGTGGCAGACGCAATTGCTGGCGCTCGGCCAGCAAGCGATTGGCCAGCCGGGCGTAATCACCATCCAGCAGCTGCGTATAAAAGGGATGATCCTCGAACATTGTCTGGATCAGCACCTCGCCGCCCTGCCCGTGCCGTCCCGCCCGGCCTGCCACCTGGGTCAGCAAGGCAAACAGACGCTCTTCGGCGCGGAAATCCATGCTGTAGAGCCCGGTATCGGCATTGAGCACCACAACGCACGACAGCCTGGGGAAGTCATGCCCTTTGGCGAGCATCTGCGTTCCGATCAGAATGTCAGCATCACCGTCGTGCACCTGCTTGAGCGCGGCATCGAGCTCCCCCTTGCGCCGCGTGCTGTCGCGATCAATGCGCAGCACGCGCGCGCCGGCAAACTGCCGGGCGACGATGTCTTCCAGCCTTTGCGTGCCATGTCCGATGGGCTGCAGATCATGGTTGCCACAATCCGGGCAGCTCGGGGTGATGGCTTCTTCAAAACCGCAATGGTGGCAACGCAGGCGCCGCTCGTTCAGATGCAGCACCAGCCGTGCGGCACAATGTTTGCAGCTGGCCATCCAGCCGCATTCAGTACACGCCAGCACCGGCGCATAGCCGCGCCGGTTGATGAAGACCAGCGCCTGCTGACCAGCGGCCAATGCACGCTCAATCGCCTCCTGCGCCAGCGGGTGCAAGCCTTCACTGGCCCGGATTTTTTTAACCGGAAGCAGACGTATCGACGGCAAGCCCGCTCCCTTTACAGCCCTCTGATGCAAGGGTAATAGGGTATAGCGCCGGGCCATGGCGTTCTGCCAGCTCTCGATGCTGGGGGTGGCAGAACCGAGCACCACCGGAATGCCGCGCTGCCGTGCCCGGTAGACGGCCACATCGCGCGCGGAATAACGCACCCCTTCCTGCTGCTTGTAGGATGGATCGTGTTCTTCGTCGATCACCAGCAAGCCAAGGCACGGCATGGGCGTGAATACCGCCAGGCGCGTTCCCAGCACGATGGCGGCACGCCCGCTGGCTGCCGCCAGCCAGTTAATCGCACGCTGCCTATCCGTCATGCCGCTGTGCAGGCTGACGATATCGCTGGCCGGAAACCGCGCCCTGAAACGTCCTTCGAGCTGCGGAGTAAGATTGATCTCCGGCACAAGAACCAGCACCTGCCGCCCGGCCTCCAGCTGACGGGCAATCGCCTGCAGATAGACTTCCGTCTTGCCGCTGCCGGTGATGCCATACAGCAGAAAAGGCTCAAAGCCTTCCGCCGCCGCAATGGCCGCAACGGCCCGCCCCTGCTCGGCATTGAGTTCGGGCTGGGTCCCCAACTGCAGGGCCGGCGCAGGCGCTTCGATTCCGGCCAGCTGTTGCACCAGCCCTGCCGCCTGCCAGTCGCGCACCCAGCGCAGGGCACTGGCATGTGCCGCGCGCAGGGCGGATTCCGACACCGGGGCCGCAAGCAATTGCGCCACCTTCTGCTGCGCATGCGCGCGCGGGCCAATACCGGCAAGGAGTGCGACCGGGTCGGCGGCCTGAAAACGCGCCTCCGGCTGCGGAGGCACAAATATCCCGGTACCACGGAACACGACGGGAATGGCTGCCGCAAGTACGGCACCAAGCGGGTGATGGTAGTAATCAGCGACAAAACGGCACAGCCGCAGCACGTCTTCCGGTAGTGCCGGCATGTCACCCGGCGCGGCAAGAATGGCCCTGGTTTTGCCGGCATAGTCACCAGCATCCGCATCAACAGAAAGCACGATCCCAGACAGGCGACGCGCACCGAACGGCACCAGCACGCGCTCGCCCGGCTGCACCGGCAGGCCGCCCGAACCGTAGGCAAAGGACCTGCTCAGCGGCACGTCGAGAGCGACCTGAACCCATTTTTCTGTCATCTTTCTTTCACAACTCCGGGGCCTGCCCGCAGCCTCCGGCTTATTCACAGATTTTGTGGATAACTATGTGGAGAAACTGCGAAAAAGTGCGCAAAGTCCAGTAAACCCTGCAGTTTCGCTAGATTGCCCAAAAATTAAACTAAAATTAAAATACAATAAAATCAAAGACTTGCAAAAATGCAACGAAAATCAAATATTTCTTCGGGGCTATTGACAAGGCAGATACGGGCGCACCAGCACTGTGCATAACTTGCAGCGCATTACTGGCAAAGAACTTCATAAACTGCGCCCATATCATTGAAAAACAATGAAATTACTAAAAAATACCTTATTTGTAAGCTTTTGAGTGCCGATGGACAGCTTCCACCAGTGCGGCAACATGCTCGGGATTGGTAAACTGCGAGATGCCATGCCCCAGATTGAACACATGGCCACTGCCGTTGCCGTAGTCGGCCAGCAAGCGTTTCACTTCCTGCTCGATCGCCACTGGCTTGGCAAACAGGGCGTTCGGATCAAAATTTCCCTGTAGCGCCACCTTGTCGCCAACGCGGCGGCGCGCCTCCGCAAGATTCACGGTCCAGTCCAGTCCCAGTGCATCGCACCCCGTTGCGGCCAGATCTTCCAGCCACTGCCCGCCACCTTTCGTGAACAGAATCACGGGGATACGCTGCCCGTCCTTCTCGCGCTTGAGGCCCGCGACAATTTTCGACATATAGGCAAGCGAAAATTCCTGGTACTTGCCATAGGCCAGCGCGCCACCCCAGGTATCAAAAATCTGCACGGCCTGCGCGCCGGCATCGATCTGTGCATTCAGGTAATCGATGACGGTCAGTGCGTTGATTTCCAGGATATGGTGTAGCAGGTCCGGGCGGTCATACATCATCGTTTTCACGCGTCTGAAGTCATCCGAACCGCCGCCTTCGATCATGTAACAGGCCAGCGTAAAGGGGCTGCCAGAAAAACCGATCAGCGGTACACGATTATCGAGCGCGGCGCGGATGCTCGACACCGCATCGAACACGTACTGCAGTTCGTGCATGTCGGGCACCGCCAGCGCCTTGATGGCAGCTTCGTCACGCAGTGGGCGCTCGAATTTCGGCCCCTCGCCTTCCGCAAAATAGAGCCCCAGCCCCATTGCGTCCGGCACGGTCAGAATGTCGGAGAACAGGATGGCGGCATCCAGCGGGAAGCGCTCCAGCGGCTGCAGCGTCACTTCGGTCGCCAGTTCTTTCGATTTGCAAAGCTGCAGGAACGAGCCAGCCACCTTGCGGGTAGCGCAATATTCCGGCAGGTAACGGCCTGCCTGGCGCATCAGCCAGACGGGGGTATAGTCAACGGGCTGGCGCTGCAGTGCGCGCAGGAAGGTATCGTTCTTGAGCATGGAAATCCTAGTTCAGCAAAGGCTTGAGCGCGCCGCTCAGGCCGGAAAGAATCATATCGAGCGCAAAAGTGCCGATCAGCAATGCCGATACGCGCCCGACGATGTCGATATAGCGATCCGTCAGGCGCGCATTGCGCGTCTTGACATGATCATGAAGGTATTTGAGTGCAACCAGCATGATGACTGTTGTCGCGAGCGATACCCCGATCACGACCCAGGCCGAGACCAGGGGAAGGCGGTTGCCGATCACTACCGCTGCACTCACCGTGCCGGGTCCGATCATGAAGGGCATGGCAATGGTGCCCGCCAGTTGCTCCGGTTCGCCGCGCAGCTTGACCATTGCCGCCGAACCTTCGAAAACGAACTTGATGCCGATCACCAGAAAAATCAGCCCGCCAAATATCTGAAACGCCTCAAAGCGCACCTGCAGCACATCGCGAAAAATGGTATCCCCGCCCCAGGCGAAGATGCCGAACACCACGCCACTGATCAGCGCCCCGCGCGCCAGTACGCCAGCAAACTGCCGCGCTGACAGCGTGGTGATGAATTCGAGCAGGTAGATGCTCATCAGAAAGGGGTTGAGCAGCACGAAAAGCAGCAGGCCCGATTCAAGATACTGATGCATGGCGCTACTCAGGCCTGCTGCGACGACAGGTCAAGCTGGCGGGTGTGATGCACTTTCAGCGTGCTGCGATGCCCAACGCTGACCATGATCGCCGCTGGCAAGCGCTCGATCAGCAGGCCATACAGACGGCTCTCGGCCGCTTCATCAATGGCACTGGTTGCTTCATCAAGCACCAACAGGGCCGGCTTGAGCAACAGCGCCCGGATAATGGCGATGCGCTGCTGCTCACCACCGCTGAGAATATGGGACCAGTTGTCCTCTTCATTCAGGCGGGGTACCAGTTGTCCCAGGCCAACCTCCTGCAGCAGCGCCTGCAGTTCGGCATCACCGACTGTACAAGCGTGCGGATAGCACAGCGCTGCACGCAGCGTACCCAGCGGCAGATAGGGTTTCTGCGAGAGAAACAGTACGCCACCGTCCTTGTAGCAGGCAATGCTGCCGGTGGCATAGGGCCAGATTCCGGCCAGGGTACGCAACAGGGTACTCTTGCCACTTCCGGAGGGGCCCTGTACCAGCAGACGCTCGCCGGCAGCCAGTTCCAGATCCAGATCGGCAATCAGCGTCTGCCCATCGGGGCGCGCCACGGTCACACCGGCCAGACGAACCCCTGCCGCAGCAGCCTGGGGCTGCAGAACTTGCAGCTGCTCGGCCTGCAACAGGCTCTGGTTGAACGTCGCCAAACGATCCAGAACCGCTTTCCAAGTCGCCAGACTCTTAAAGCTGCTGATAAAGAACTCAAGCGAGTCATAGACCTTGTTGAAGGCCTGCAGGATCTGCATGACGCCACCGACGCTGAGCTGCTTGGCAAAAATCCGCGGCGAAACCACCAGCAAGGGGAAAAGGATGGCCAGTTGCCCCCAGAAATTGGTAAATGCATTGACGCGCTTCTCGTAGCGCATGATGTGCCAGAAGTTGGAAACCACCTCGGCAAAACGGACGTCAAGTCGCTGCTTTTCCTGCGCTTCACCGCGATACAGTGCAATCGACTCGCTGTTTTCACGGATGCGTACCAGCGAAAAGCGGAAATCCGCCTCGCGGCGCTGCTGGATGAAATTGAGTGAGACCAGGCGCCGGCCCACGACCGTGGTCAGCCAGGTGCCGAGCAAGGCGTACAGAACCGCAGCCCAGACCATATAGCCGGGAATGGTCCACTGGCTACCCAGCACAGAAAAGACCAGTGGGCCTGACAGGCCCCACAGAATGGTTACAAACGACAGGAATGTAATGACGGCCTTCAGCAGGCCAAGTGTAAGTCCAAGCGTGAGAGTGACAAATTGCCCGCAATCTTCGGCAATCCGCTGGTCGGGGTTGTCAGTCGCCCTGTCGAGCAACTGGATGCGGTAGAAATGCTGATTCTGCAGCCAGCGCGACGTCATGCTGTCCGTCAGCCAGCGGCGCCACTTGATTTCCAGCATCTGCTGGAAATAGATCGCATACACGACCACGGCAATATTCAGCAGTGCCAGTCCGGTAAAACGGCTGATCGAATCAAAGAATGCCGCAGCCTCGGCCTTCTCGACGGCATCCCACAGGGTACGGTAGACACCGTTGAGCTGCACGCTCAGGTACACGGTCAGCAGGGTCAGAGCGATCACCAGAAGCAGCAAACCCCAGGCCTTGTACTTCTCCTTTGATGTCCAGAAAGGGCGAGCCAGTTGCCAGAAATGAGGCAGCAGCTCGCGCATCGTCGTGGTCTGGGCAAGTTGGTCTGTCGTGTTCATAGAGTGGTCCCGGCAATGATACATAGCAGTGTATAGTGCCACAGCCATTGACCATCAATGGCTGTAGAACAATACATGCACTATTTGCAGGGGCGCTGCGTCCAGCCCTTGCCGCCACGGCGGCAGGTCCAGTCTTGCCGGGCAGATACGATCTGCCACTGTGCCCCGACAAAATCCAGCCTGAGCTGATAGCGCTGGGTCTTCACCGAGTCGTCCAGCAAGCCATCCATCTGCACGACCATCTCGACCTGCCGAATGTCTTCACCCTTACCAGTTTGCCGGATGTCCAGCTTCTGATAATCAAACAGGCCATGCTCATCGGCAATCCGGTCGGCAAGCCAGGCATAAACGACCTGCACCGGTGCTGCGCCAGCATCACCGACATAGACCGGGCGGCTGGCCGCAGCTACGCCGCTGGCGGCCTCTGCAGCCGGCGCATCGGCCGACCAGGCAGGAGCTGCTGACAGCAAACCCATCATCAATGCAAATCCAGCGGCAAAACGCATCACTTGCTCTCCTTCGCCCAGGAATCCTTGAGCGTGACAGTACGGTTGAAAACAATCTTCTCGCCGGCGACATGATCAACACGGTCGGTGACGAAATAGCCAAGGCGTTCGAACTGGTAGCGCGCTTCAGAAGGCAGGTCTTTCACCACCGGCTCGATATAGCCCGTCACCACGGTCAGCGAGGCCGGATTGATGAATTGCTTGAAGTCGAGATACTGGCCGTCTTCGCCACGGATGGCGTCGGGGCGGTCCTCGGTAAACAGACGGTCATAGAGGCGCACCTCGGCTTCGACCGCGTGCTCGGCAGAAACCCAGTGGATCACGCCCTTGACCTTGCGGCCGACCGGATTCTGCCCCAGCGTGTCCGGGTCGAGCGAGCACTTCAGCTCGACGACGTTGCCGGCAGCATCCTTGATGACTTCGTCGCACTTGATGACGTAGGAGTAGCGCAGCCGCACTTCGCCACCGGGGAACAGACGCTGCCAGCCCTTCGGGGGTTCCTCGGCAAAATCGTCACGCTCGATCCAGATTTCCCGCGCCAGCGGCACTTCACGCTCGCCGAATTCGGGATGATGCGGGTGGAATGGCGCACTGCGCGAGCCTGTCACGCCCGGCTCGAAATTGGTGAGGGTCACCTTGATCGGGTTGAGCACCGCCATCACGCGCGGGCTGCTGGCTTCCAGCTCTTCCCGCACCGCGCCTTCGAGCACGGAAAACTCGATGATGTTTTCCGACTTGGAAATGCCGCAGCGCTGGGCAAACAGGCGGATGCCTTCCGGCGAATAACCACGGCGGCGCATGCCCGAGATGGTCGGCATGCGCGGATCATCCCAGCCGGTCACCAGCCCATCAGTCACCAGCTGGTTGAGCTTGCGCTTGGAGGTGATGGACGAGAGCAGCTCGAGTCGCGAAAACTCGATCTGCTGCGGGTGGCAGCCAATCGAGATATTGTCGAGCACCCAGTCATACAGCGGTCGGTGCGCCTCGAATTCCAGCGTGCACAGGCTGTGCGTGATGCCTTCGAGCGCATCCGAAATGCAGTGCGTGTAGTCGTACATCGGGTAGATGCACCACGCATCGCCAGTGCGGTGGTGATGCGCACGGCGGATGCGGTAGATCACCGGATCACGCAGGTTCAGGTTCGGCGAGGCCATGTCGATTTTCAGGCGCAGCGTCTTGCTGCCATCCGGAAATTCGCCGGCCTTCATGCGGCGGAACAGGTCGAGGTTTTCCTCGATGCTGCGTTCGCGGTAGGGGCTGTTCTTGCCTGGCGTCACAAAATCGCCACGGTGTGCACGCATTTCTTCGGCATTGAGCTCGCAGACGAAGGCCAAGCCTTTCTGGATCAGCTCTTCGGCGAAATCGTAAAGCTGCTGGAAGTAATCGGACGCATAGCGCACCTCGCCAGCCCAGTTAAAGCCCAGCCAGCTCACATCTTCGCGAATGGCGTTGACGTATTCGTCTTCTTCCTTTTCCGGATTGGTGTCGTCCATGCGCAGATTGCACTTGCCCTGGTAATCCTGCGCCAGGCCGAAATTCAGGCAGATGGCCTTGGCGTGGCCAACGTGCAGATAGCCATTGGGTTCGGGAGGAAAGCGGGTCTGGATCGCGGCATGCTTGCCGCTCGCGAGATCGTTATCAATGATCGTGCGGATAAAGTGGTTTACGACCGGATTTACTGCTGGCGCATCGGTGCTCATCGTCGCTGATCTAATCAAGAAAACAAAGGCAGGATTGTAGCGAAAAAGCAGCCCGCCCGCTCCTGTCTGGCGACAAACACGGCTTTTGCATACGGAAATGAACAGGGGCGAACCGAAGTCCGCCCCTGTCCTGCAATCGGCTATTTGAGTCAGCCTGACTTTCTTACTTGGTCTTGATCGTGTAAAGCGCTGTCTTGCCTGCTTCGACCTGACCGCTGGCCACCTGGGCAAGTCCGGAAAAATCGTCGGAATTGCTCAGCACCACCGGGCTGATGATCGAAGCTGCATTGGCAGCCAGATAATCCAGATCCAGCTCAAGCACCGGATCACCCGCCTTTACGCGACTACCCTGTTCAGCCAGGCGGGTAAAGCCCTGACCTCCCAGTTTTACCGTTTCGATACCGATGTGAACAATGAGTTCGGCACCGCTATCGGCAACCAGCGCGAACGCATGGTTGGTATTGAAGATCTTGGCCAGAACACCATCAGCCGGAGCCACCACGGTTTTCCCGGTCGGGCGGATGGCTACGCCATCGCCCACTGCCTTGCTCGCAAAAGCGGCATCCGGTACATCCTCGAGCTGGACAATCTCGCCACTGACCGGAGCCAGCAGGACAATGCCATCTGCAGTTGCGGTAGCGCCACTCGCAGCCGGTGCGGACACCGGCGCTGCTGGTGCGGCCTCACTTACTTTTTTGCTGCATCACCCCCGAGCAGCTTGCGCATGGCAGCCGCTACGAGCTCAGCCTTCGGTCCGATAATGATCTGGACGTTGGTGCTGTTGAGCTTGATGACACCGCTGGCGCCTGCGCGCTTGGCAGCAGCCTCGTCAACCTTGGCGGTATCCACCAGAGTCAGACGCAGACGGGTAATGCATGCATCGATGTCGGAAATGTTGGCAGCACCACCAATCACGTTCAGATAAGTCTGAGCGAGAGTGTCGGTATCGCTTGCACCGGCAGCAGCAACCGGAGCGGCTGCGGCAACACCTGCATCGGCAACTTCATCATCTTCACGACCCGGAGTCTTCAGATTCAGCATCTTGATGACAGCAGTGAACGAGAAGTAGTAAATCGCGAAGAACACCAGGCCTTGCACGATCAGCATGAACCAGTTAACCGCCAGCGGGTTGCGGGCAGACAGCACCATATCCACCAGACCGGCACTGAAACCGAAACCGGCAATCCAGTGCATCTGCGCGGCGATGAATACCGATACACCAGTCAGGAAGGCGTGCAGCACATACAGCACCGGAGCGACGAACATGAACGCGAATTCAAGCGGTTCGGTTACACCGGTGAAGAAGGAAGCAAAACCGGCGGCAATCATCAGGGAAGCAACACGGGCCTTGTTCTGCGGCTTGGCAGCATGGTAGATCGCCAGGGCAGCGCCCGGCAGACCGAACATCATGATCGGGAAGAAGCCAGCCTGATACATGCCGGTTACACCCAGGACAGCCTTGCCTTCAGCCAGGGACTTGGCGCCACCCAGGAAGTTCGGGATGTCGTTGATGCCGGCAACGTCGAACCAGAACACGCTGTTGAGGGCGTGGTGCAGACCGATCGGAATCAGCAGACGGTTGAAGAAAGCGTAGATACCGGCGCCAACCGAACCCAGGCTAACGATGGACTCACCGAAATGAACCAGTGCACCGTAGATTGCCGGCCAGATCACCATCATTGCGAAGGAAACGAAAATCATCACTACGGAAGTGACGATCGGCACCAGACGACGGCCAGAGAAGAAGGCCAGTGCCTTGTGCAGCTCGACACCGCTGAAGCGGTTATAGAGTTCTGCAGCAATCACACCGCACAGGATACCGACAAACTGGTTCTCGATTTTCTTGAACGCAGCCGGAACCTGCTCCAGCGGAATACCCTGAATCTGGGCCACAACGTTCGGCTTCAGGAGGGTAGTCAGCACCAGATAGCCAACCAGACCAGCAAGGGCGGCAGCACCGTCCTTGTCTTTCGACATACCATAAGCAACACCGACAGCAAACAGGATTGCCATCTTGTCGATAATTGCCGCACCCGCTTGGATCAGGAAGGCGGCAACGGCGCTGTCAGCACCCCAACCGTTCGGATCAAGCCAGTAACCGACACCCATCATAATCGCTGCGGCCGGCAGAACTGCCACCGGCACCATCAGCGCGCGACCAATTTTTTGCAAATAGCCTAGAACGCTCACTTTGGTTTCCTCATATAGAAAATAACGAAACGACCTTTCAGCAAGACTTGCCAACTGCAGTCAAACACGAATTTGTTGCAGCGGCAGCAAGATCCAACCAATGCTTTCTTGCCAGCTTGGCGCCAGCCGGAAAACAGATACGTTCGCCTCCTCCTGTTATTGATTGACAAACAATCGAGCCAGCCTCAGGCACTACCCGTCAGGGATAAAACCTGACTGGATTATTTACCCGACCTGCATGCGGCACAACACTAAAACAGCAAATACTGTACCCCACGTTACAAAAGGGCCAATGAAATCAGTCCTTTCGTGAACATCGCCACTGGTTTTCTGTAGGCAAAACACGACAAACTACGGAAAAACAGGATAGCAACGCAGGATGCAAAGCCCGAACACCGTGACGAAAAACACCTTCACCGGCGAACAATCGTGAGATTTACATCTCGCAACACCAATCATCTTGAGCTTGCGCAAATCGGGCAAGCGGGGAATCACTTCTTGACCATTTGCAACATATCTTTACAAAGACCAATTCGGTCGTCATCAAACCGTAGCATGCTGCTTGCACACTACGCGATTTCGTCCGCTTTACGCAGCGAAACCCGGCAAAGGTTGCTTTCCGCTGGCTGTTTGCTCGGTTAGAATGCGCACTTCAGTTTTCACCATGGTATTCAACCTCATGCTTACAGGTAGTCTGGTCGCATTGGTCACCCCCATGCACGCTGATGGTTCACTGGATTTCGACGCGCTGCGTCGTCTGGTCGACTGGCATATCGAGCAGGGCAGCAATGGCCTTATCGCCGTTGGCACCACCGGCGAATCGCCGACGGTCGACGTTGAAGAACACATCGAAATCATCCGCACGGTGGTTGAACACGCAGCCGGGCGCGTACCAGTGATCGCCGGCACCGGGGCGAATTCGACCCGCGAAGCCATCCACCTGTCGCAGCGCGCCAAATCGGTCGGCGCCGACTTCGGCCTGTCGGTCGTTCCCTACTACAACAAACCGACGCAGGAAGGCCTCTTCCAGCATTTCAAGGCCATTGCCGAGCAAGGCGGCCTGCCCACCCTGCTCTATAACGTACCGGGCCGTACTGTCGCCGACATGCACAACGACACCGTCGTGCGCCTGTCTTCGATCCCCGGCATCGTCGGCATCAAGGATGCCACCGGCAATCTGGAACGCGCCGCCGACCTGGTCGCCCGCCTCCCGAAAGACTTCGCAATTCTGAGCGGCGACGACGCCACCACGCTCGAATTCATCAAGCTTGGCGGCCATGGCACCATTTCGGTGACTGCCAATGTCGCCCCGAAAGCGATGAGCGAAATGTGCCGCCTCGCCCTCGCCGGCGACTTCACTGCAGCACAGGCCATCGACACGCCCCTGCAGGGCCTGCACAAGAACCTGTTCATCGAAGCCAATCCGATTCCGGTCAAATGGGCTCTCGAGACACTGGGGAAAATCGGCACGGGAATCCGTTTGCCGCTGACCCGACTGTCAAGCGAGCACCAGCAAATTGTTCAGTCAGCTCTGCAGCAGGCTGGTCTGGCGTGATAGCATGCTTTTCCTGTTTATCCCCTGTCACTTTTCGAGTTAGCTAACGCCCGTGAAACCAATGCGATCCCATAGCAAAACCCTGAAACTGGTCCCGCTTGCTGCCCTGCTGGCACTGACTGCCTGCTCGTCCGACCAGATGATGCTGCAAAGCAAGGTCGATTACCGTTCCGGCAGCGACAGCGTGAACAAGAATCCGCTGGAAGTACCGCCCGATCTGACTTCGCCGGCAGCCAGCAGCAATTACACCCTGAGCCGCAGCCAGAACAGCGCAAAAGATTTTGCCAAGGCCGCACAGGCCAGCGGTCCGCAAAAAGTGATGCCGGATACGCCGAAAGCGAAACTGGAGCGCGCGGGTGCCCAGCGCTGGCTGGTAGTCAACAAGGCTCCTGACAAGGTGTGGAACGATCTGCGCGAATTCTGGCTGGCCCAGGGCTTCCTGCTGACCATTGACAACCCGACCATCGGAGCCATGGAAACCGACTGGCTGGAAAACCGCGCCAATCTGCCGCCAGATATGGTGACCAAGCTGCTGAGCAAGGTTGCTGGGCGTTTCCTCTCCACCGGGGAAATGGACAGCTATCGCACCCGCATCGAACCGGGTCGCGAACCGGGCACCACCGAGATCTACCTGAGTCACCGGGGTATGGTTGAAGTGTTCCGTGATGGCTCGACCGAACTGAAACTGGGTGATTCCGGCACAGTTCAGGGCGAAACATCGACGATCTGGACTCCGCGCCCGTCAGATCCGGTACTGGAAGCCCAGATGCTGGCGATGATGCTGCAGCAACTGGGTTACGACAAGGATGCTGCACAGGTTGTGGTTACGCAATCCAAGCCACAAGCGGAACAGGCCAAGGTCAACAGCGACGGCAAAACCCTCTATCTGGCAGACAGTTTCGATCGCGCATGGCGCCGTGTCGGCTTGGCCGTTGAGCGCAGCGGCTTCGTCGTCTATGACCGTGACCGTTCGCAGGGCAGTTACCTGATCCGCCAGGCTGAAATTGATATCGGCAAGGAAGAAAGCAGCAGCTGGACCGATTCGCTGGCCTTCTGGCGCAGCAAGAAATCAACCGAGAAAGCCAAGCTGCCGGAATACACGCTGAAGCTGGTTCAGGAAGGCAATGGTACGCGCATTTCGCTGACCCCCCAGGAAGGCACCGCGCCGAATGCCGCACTGGAACAGAAACTGCTGGCAGCACTGCAGGCCCAGCTCAAATAAGGTTTATGCGGTAACCTGCAAACAAAAGGACAGCAATTGCTGTCCTTTTGTTATTGGTGCGAACTGGCACGATCAGCGCAAGGGCAACAGCAATTGCACCCCCTGCAAGGCTGCGATGGCAAACACGGCGGCCAGCACATCGTCGATCATCACGCCAAAACCGCCCTTTACGCGCCGGTCCAGCCAGCGGATCGGCCAGGGCTTCAGGATATCGAATAAACGGAAAGCCAGAAATGCAGCCAGCCAGCCGGTGAAGGTCGCCGGCACGGTCAGCAGCACCAGCCAGACGGCAACGATCTCGTCAATCACAATGCTGCCATGATCCGGCACGCCCAGCGCACGCCCGGCGCGGTCAGCGCAGAAGCATCCCAGCACAAACACCAGCAGACACAGGGCCAGCACCACGGCATACAAAGGCATGGGTATTGCCTTGCAGCCAAATAAAATCAATGGATACATGGCAACACCCATTAGGGTACCCCATGTACCCGGTGCGGGATAAATCAGTCCGCTACCGAAACCCAGCGCAATGAAATGCGCCGGATGCTGCCAGATGAACCCGACTGCGGGTCGCAAGGAACGGGGCTTGGTCTGTGTACTCATGCCTGTCCAAAGTGGTCAAAACCACCATGTTGCCAGTTGAGGTCGCAACCATCCAGCAGCACCCTCACCCCCTCCCCCTCGGTCAGCCGGCCAATGCGGTGCAGTGGAACGTCCAGCGCTGTGCTCAAGGCCTGGATTTGCCCGCGCGCTACTGACGGCGCACTGAAGCAGAGCTCGTAATCATCGCCACCCGACAACACCGCCTCGCGTCGCAGCGGCTCCGGCAGTACGGCAAGACATTCCGCGGCAGGGATGGCCTCCAGCCACAGCTCGGAGGCGCAGCCGGAGCGCGTGCAGATATGGCGCAGATCGCCCGCCAGTCCGTCGGATAAATCGAGCGCGGCATGGGCAATGCCACGCAATGCCATGCCGAGCGCGACACGCGGCGTCGGCCGCTCCAGCCGGGCATACGCCGCCAGCCGCTCGGCTTCCGGCAGGACGATGCGTCCGGTGCCATGCATCACGCCGGCGGCCGCAGCACCCAGCGTGCCCGAGACCCAGAGATCGTCCCCCGGCAGGCCGGCGCTGCGCAAAAGTCCGCTGCCTTGCGGCAGCTCACCCGCGACCTGGATCGAGATCGTCAGCGGCCCCCGCGTTGTATCACCACCCACCAGCGAAATGCCGTGCTCATCGGCAAGGGTGTGCAGGCCATGACTGAAGCCCGCCAGCCAGGCCTCATCCAGTTCCGGCAACGCCAGCGACAGTGTAAACCAGCGCGGCTCGGCCCCCATCGCGGCCAGATCGGACAGATTGACCGCGAGCGCCTTGTGCCCGAGGCTTTCCGCATCGACATCGGGGAAAAAATGCCGCCCGCTCACCAGCATGTCGACCGACACCGCCAGCTGCATGCCGGTGCGCACGCTCATCAGCGCGCAATCATCGCCCACGCCGAGGTCGGCATTGTGAGCCGGGCGGGTGAAATAGCGCGCAATCAGACCAAATTCGTTCAAATCAGCCTCTGCTCAGGTGGCTGCGCCACCGTTGGCAGGGTGCCAAAACACCCTGCGTCCCGATTTTCCGGTCAAACCGGAAAAAACACATGAAAGCCAGGAAACACCCCCTCGATTTCACCGCCTCCGCCCTGCGCCGGGCTTCGCCCGGAACCTGGTGAGAATGGAGAAACCGACTGTTTCCGCAGCCTGTCAGACAGTACAAAGCCCGGGCACAGGCCCGGGCAGCTTGGTCGGCCACCAGCCTTCAGGGCAGATGGCCTCACGCGGATCATGCCAGCAGGTTCAGCCGCGCGGCTTGCGCTGACGCAGATTCACGAACTCTTCTTCGCGCACATGACTGGCGAGGCGATCCAGCACGCCATTGACGAACTTGTGGCCATCGGCACCACCGAAGGTCTTGGCCAGTTCGATGGCCTCATTGATGATGACCGGGTACGGCGTTTCCGGCATGTGCAGGATTTCATACGAGGCCACCAGCAGTACGGAAAGCTCGACCGGGCTGACTTCATCCATCGGGCGATCAACGTGCGGCTTCAGCGCGACCTTAAGACCCTCAGCCTCTTTCACCGTGCCGAACAGGGCTGTTTTCAGCAGATCGGCATCGGCACGACCATAGCTGGTGCTGGTGTCATGCAGGAAGCGGTCGATGCTGTTGGCCGTATCGCCAGTCATCAGCCAGTGATACACGCCCTGCACGGCGAATTCGCGCGCACGGCGGCGGGCGGATTTCGGTTTGCCGGCGGGCTTTTGCGGGGTAGCGGCTTGTTCGGTCATGCTTGCAGCGCCTTTTGCAGATTGGCCATTTCAACGGCAACACGGGCCGCATCCCGGCCTTTTTCGACCATGCGGACTTCCGCCTGCTCGTCGGTTTCAGTCGTCAGCACAGCATTGGCCACCGGAATCGCGCAATCCAGGCCGACACGGGTAATGCCGGCACCAGACTCATTGGCCACCAGTTCGAAATGATAGGTTTCGCCACGAATGACCGCGCCCAGGGCGATCAGCGCGTCATAGCGCTCGCTCTCGGCCAGCGTCTGCAGCACCAGCGGGATTTCCAGTGCGCCGGGCACGGTCATCAGCAGCACGTCCTGCAGGTTGACGCCCAGGGTTTCAAGCTCAGCGAGGCAGGCATCGCGCAGCCCTTCGCACACCGGAGTATTGAAACGCGCCATCACCACGGCGACACGCAGACCTTTGCCGTCGAGATTGGGGGCGATATAGGGCACTTTTGTTGCCAATGTCATCATTGCTTCCTTTCTGTGTGTTGGTGGACAGGACGCCATCTCCAGGCCCCCTGCACTAATCTGCGATGCGGAGAAACAGGCATCGGCCCTCCGTCATCCAATTCCTAATTGTCAGTTCTTCATTCATCCGTCAGCCGTTTTGCTGCGGGCCGGACGCATTCACTCAGGCGACAGGCGGCACGAATCCGGTTACTTCCAGCCCGAAGCCGGCCATGCTCGGCATCTTGCGCGACGGGCTCATGATCTGCATCTTGCCCACACCAAGATGACGCAGCATCTGGGCGCCAATCCCGTAAGTGCGCATGTCCCATTTCTTTGGTGTACCGAGAGCCAGCTCGGGCAAGGCACGCGCCAGCAGGTCTTCACTCGTTTCAGCGCGGTGCAAGAGCACCATCACCCCGCAACCGGCAGCGGCGATGGCTTCGAGTGCCGGCTGCACGCCCCAGGAATGCGGGGTACTGCCCAGATCAATCCAGTCGATGGCGGAAAGCGGCTCATGCACGCGCACCAGCGTATCGGTCAGCGGATCGGGTTTGCCCTTCACCAGTGCAAGGTGCGTGGCATTGTTCATCTTGTCGCGATAGGCAACCAGCTCGAATTCGCCTGCCACGGTTTTCACCATGCGCCGACCCATGCATTCGATCAGCGTTTCCGTGCGGCTGCGGTAATGGATCAGATCGGCAATCGTGCCGATCTTGAGATTGTGTTCGGCGGCAAATTCCAGCAATTGCGGCAAGCGCGACATCGTGCCGTCATCATTCATGATTTCGCAGATGACGGACGCCGGGCTCAAGCCAGCCATCGCAGCCAGATCGCAGCCGGCTTCCGTATGCCCTGCCCGCACCAGCACGCCACCGGGCTGCGCCTGGATCGGAAACACGTGCCCCGGCGACACCAGATCGCTTGCTTTGGCGCCAATGGCCACGGCCTTCTGGATGGTCAGCGCGCGGTCATGCGCGGAAATGCCGGTCGACACGCCTTCGGCGGCCTCGATCGAGGCCGTGAAGTTGGTGCCAAACGATGAGGCATTCTGCTTCACCATGGGCGCCAGACCGATCTGGCGACAGCGATCGGCGGTCAGCGTCAGGCAGATCAGGCCACGGCCGTATTTCGCCATGAAATTGATCGCTTCCGGCGTAACAAAATCGGCGGCCAGCACCAGATCGCCTTCGTTCTCGCGATCTTCTTCGTCGACGAGCACGACCATACGGCCGGCACGCAACTCGGCAACGATGTCCTGTACGGGAGAAATGGTGACGCTCATGCCCTGGCCTCCAGGCTTACCATGCGCTCGACGTAACGGGCGATCAGGTCGATTTCGAGATTGACGCGATCACCGGGCCGGATCTGCCCCAGCGTGGTCACTGCCAGCGTGTGCGGAATCAGGTTGATCGAAAACTCGCAGCCCTCAGCCACGTCACGCACAAAATTCGTTGTCAGCGACACACCGTTGACGACCACCGAGCCCTTCACGGCCAGAAAACGCGCCAGATCTTTGGGGGCTCGCACGACCAGCTCGCGGTTATCGCCCACCGGATCAAAGCTGACCACGGTGCCGACACCATCGACATGACCCGAAACCAGATGCCCGCCCAGCATGTCACCCAGACGCATCGCCTTTTCCAGATTCAGCGCGCGTCCGGCCTGATCGAGCCCAGCGGTGCAGCGCAGCGATTCATCGGAAACATCGATGCGGTAGCCACCCTCGAAAAGTTCGATCACCGTCATGCACGCGCCATTGTGCGAGATGCTGTCGCCGAGCTGCACATCGGAGAGATCAAGCTGCGGCGCGTGTACCGTGAGCCTGACCCCGCCGGGGAATGGCGCCACATCGGCAATCGTGCCGACAGCCTGGACAATACCTGTAAACATGGGGTTTCCTCAGTCTTGATTCGTGATCGGTGCCGGAGTTGCAGGAGCAGCAGGATCGCACTGTTGCGACAGATATTCGCGCACGCGCGTGCCGGATTTCAGCGAGTTGCAGTGCGGGCAGAAATACTGGGTCGCCCCGCAAGCCTTCATCACATCCAGCGGCTTGCCACAGTCGGGGCAGGGAATGCTCGGATTGTCGCTCATGCGGGCTCCTTCAGAGTATGCATGTCGGTAAACAGTAGCCGGGTACGCAGATCATCGCCAACGAGGCGGCGCTCCAGCACCCGAGGGGTCAGTTTCTGGGCCATGCCGGTCAGATCCAGCTGCGCGATGCCGCGCGCCGGGTCCCCCAGCAGCACGGGGGCCTGATAAAGCAGCATTTCATCGGCCAGCCCCTGTCGTAGCAGGGCACCGGCAAGCGTCGCCCCTGCCTCGACGGTGACTTCATTACAGTGACGCGCAGCCAGGCTCGCCAGCACGGCAGTCAGGTCCGGGCGACCGCTGGCAGACTCCTGCACGGCAATCTCGGCACCGGCATCAAGCAGGGGGCGGTGCCGCGCGGAATCGGTAACGGCAGTCACCAGCAGCACGCCCGGCTCCGCCAGCAGGCGGGCAGTGGGCGGCGTACGCAGCTGGCTGTCGAGCACCACGCGCAGCGGCTGACGCTCGACCGGGCCTGGCCAATCAGCGAGCTCACGCACCGTCAGTTGCGGATCGTCCGCCAGAACGGTGCCGATGCCGGTCAGCATCGCGCACGAGCGCGCACGCAGGCGTTGCACATCGGCACGTGCGGCCGGGCCGGTAATCCATTTCGATTCACCATCGGGCAAGGCCGTTCTGCCATCGAGGCTGCTGGCCATCTTGATGCGCAGCCACGGACGCCCGCGCGTCATCCGTGCAATGAAGCCGATATTCAGTTCGCGCGCCTGCGCTTCCAAGAGGCCGCTGGCAACCGTAACGCCGGCAGCCGCCAGCCGCGCCAGACCGCGACCGGCCACCTGCGGATTCGGGTCCTGCATGGCGGCAACAACGCGGGCAACACCGGCAGCCAGCAGGGCATCCGCGCACGGCGGCGTGCGGCCGTGATGGCTGCACGGCTCCAGTGTCACATAGGCGGTGGCGCCGCGCGCCAGCTCGCCGGCCTGGCGCAGGGCATGCACTTCAGCGTGCGCTTCGCCGGCACGCACGTGCCAGCCCTCGCCCACGACCACGCCGTCGCGCACGATCACGCAACCCACGCGGGGATTGGGTGTGGTGGTATAGAGCCCCAACCCTGCAAACATAAGGGCTTGCTGCATATACCCATGATCTTGTGCGGTAAACACCGCCGCAGTCTGCATCATGCGCGGCTCAATCCTTCTTGCTGACTTCGCGGATCACATCGCGGAAATCTTCCACATCGGAGAAGGAACGGTACACCGAGGCAAAGCGGATGTAGGCGACCTTGTCGAGCTTGGCCAGCTCCGTCATCACCATCTCGCCGATCTGGCGACTGGGAATTTCGCGCTCGCCAATAGCCAGCGCTTTTTGCAGGATGCGGGAAATGGCTTCGTCGACCAGTTGGGTGGGCACCGGGCGCTTGTGCAGCGCGCGGTGAAAGCTGACGCGGATTTTTTCGCGGTCGAATTCCGAGCGCTGGCCGTTCTGTTTCACCACTTGCGGCAGCCGTACTTCGGCCGTCTCGAACGTGGTGAAGCGTTTGTCGCAGACATTGCAGCGGCGCCGGCGACGGACCGTGTCGCCTTCATCAGAAACACGCGAGTCGACAACCTGGGTGTCGGGCGAACCGCAGAACGGGCATTTCATGAAGGCAACTCCATCGGGACGGGCTCCCGCGCAAAGATCAGTCAAAGAACAGATAGGGTTTCTACCGGCATTGTGCAAGATACGCAATGCAGAAAAACCAAAAGGGTGAGCCCGGAAGGACCCACCCTTGCACGGCTGGCCAGGCCAGCCGGTATTACATTACGCGCCGTAAACCGGGAAGCGTGCGGTCAGTGCCTTCACCTTCTCGGCAACGGCAGCCAGATTGGCTTCGTCTTCCGGATTGTCGAGCACATCAGCAATCAGGTGAGCGACCTGGATGGCTTCTTCTTCCTTGAAGCCGCGGGTGGTGATCGCCGGAGCGCCGATGCGGATACCGGAGGTCACGAACGGGCTTTCCGGATCGTTCGGAATGGCGTTCTTGTTCACAGTGATATGTGCCTTGCCCAGATAGGCATCGGCCGCCTTGCCGGTCAGGCCCTTCGGACGCAGGTCAACCAGGAACACGTGGCTCTCGGTGCGGCCGGAAATGATGCGCAGGCCACGCTCGGCCAGGGTCTTGGCCATGGCTGCAGCATTCAGCAGCACCTGTTTCTGGTAGGCCTTGAATTCCTCAGTCGCAGCTTCCTTGAAGGCGACGGCCTTGCCGGCGATCACGTGCATCAGCGGGCCGCCCTGCAGGGTCGGGAACACGTTGGAGTTCAGCGACTTCTCGAACTCGGCCTTGGCCAGGATGATGCCACCACGCGGACCACGCAGGGTCTTGTGGGTGGTCGAGGTCACGAAGTGCGCGTGCGGTACCGGGTTCGGGTAAACGCCAGCGGCGATCAGACCGGCATAGTGCGCCATGTCGACCATGAAGTAGGCGCCAACCTTGTCGGCGATTTCGCGCATGCGCGCCCAGTCAAAACGCAGGGCGTAAGCGGAAGCGCCACCGATGATCAGCTTCGGCTTGGTTTCCAGTGCCACACGCTCCATGTCGTCGTAGTCGATTTCTTCGTTGGCATCGAGGCCGTAGGCCACGATGTTGAACAGCTTGCCCGACAGGTTGGCCGGCGAGCCGTGGGTCAGGTGACCGCCGTGACCCAGGTTCATGCCCATCACGGTGTCGCCCGGCTTCAGGATCGAGAAGTACACGGCCTGGTTGGCTTGCGAGCCGGAGTGCGGCTGCACATTGGCGTATTCCGCACCGAACAGCGCCTTCACACGGTCAATCGCCAGTTGCTCGATCACGTCAACGTGTTCACAGCCACCATAGAAACGCTTGCCCGGGTAGCCTTCGGCATACTTGTTGGTCAACTGGGAGCCTTGTGCTTCCATGACCGCCGGGCTGGTGTAGTTTTCCGAGGCGATCAGCTCGATGTGTTCGTGCTGGCGCACCACTTCGCCGGCGATGGCGGCGGCGAGTTCGGGATCGTATTTTTCGATGGTGACAGATTTGGAGAACATGGCTGGGCTTTCCGGCAGTCAAAAAAATCAAAGCCGGATTCTAGCATGAGCGGGAACATTTCTTGTTTCGCTTCGTTCATGCCGCCATGACCCTGCTTCACGACTTGCCCACCAGGCCGACGGCACGAGAAGCGCGCCCGAAATAATCATAGGTATATCAACACAGCCATTCATATTGAATGGCTAGCGATCAATACCCATTAACCTATCGCCTCGTGCGCTGGAACACCCGTCCCAGCAGCAGCAGCTTGGCCGGCCAGCGCAGGCGTTGATCGGCCACGCCATCGAGAAACTCGGACAGCTGGCGCGATTTCACCACCGTCAGCATGGTCAGCACGAACACCGGCAGCAAGGCCAGCAGGAATATGCCCAGCTTCACCACCGGCGGCTGGCCGGCGTAGTCGAAGAGATTCATCCCCAGGAAGCCCGTGACCGTCGTGCCGATCATCCCCAGAATCGTGACTACCGTCAGGCGCACGACGGTATCGGCCTGGCGGCGCAGATCGTCGTTTTCGAGGTATTGATTCATGCCCTGCACCGATTCGCGCACGTCGGTATACAGGCTCTCGGTATCCAGATGCCGGCGCAGCATCTGGAAGAGCTGATCGGTCAGCACCTGATTCGATACTTCACGGAACCAGTAGCGCTGGTTGAAGCGCAGAAAGCCCTCCAGGCACTGGCGGATTTCGCGTTTGAAAAACCGCACCGAAATGTCATTGCGGATGTTGAGCTGCGACATCGCCACCGCCAGCCGGTCGCGCAGCAAGAGCAGCGACGCCTTGTGAAAATGCGCCACCATCGTTAACAGGAAATGCTGGTGACGGAACTGCCCCAGTGCGCCGGTGCGCGGGTCGGAGAAAAACGCATTGCCGTGCATGCCGACCAGCACGAAGGCGTGGCCGTTGCACATCATCCGCGTCGAGGTGGCCGGATGCTGGCGCTCGGGCACCCAGAAGCGGTCGTAGCAGCAGTTGCGCTCGAATTCCTCGAACACCCTGGGCGAATACGGCAGCGCATCGCCATCGCCCGGCTTGGTCACCATTCCGAGCCGGTAGAAATCTTCTTCACGCAAGGCAAAGGGATCGTCAAACGACAGATAGGCCATCAGCGGCATGCGGTGATATTCCAGCTGCCGGTAACGGATCGCCCCCTCCTCATCCGAGTGATGCGGCACCAGCGGATGCAGCAGGTAATCCCAGTGCGCCGCCATGCGCGTCGAGCGGAATTCCCCCACGTGCGCGAGAAACGCCTTGCGGTCTTCATAATCCGATTCGCACAGCACCGCGCCGTCCGCCCCCAGCCACTCGACGCGCGTCGGGCAATTGGTGGCGTGCTCTTCCTCATCCCACTGCGCCGGAAACGCCCGCCCCAGCCGGAACATCGTATCCTGCACACGCCTGAGCGGCTGATCATCGGCCATGATCTCGAAGGCCAGAATCGCCACATCGATGTCGAAGAAGAAATACAGATCGATGTGCGCCACGCGGAAATCGGCCTGCGCGCCATCCTTGTAGGTCATGCGCACCGTCCTGATGTCGGTGCGGCGGAACACGTGCATGGGCGAACGCCCCCAGGATGCCGCGTCGGCTGCCTCGGTGATCCCCTCGCCATACAGAAAGCGCTGCACATAGGGCAGAAAGGTGACGAACTCGCGGTAATGCCGCTCCTGGAATTCATCCGGCGGGCAATCGAATTCGGTACTGCGCGCCTCCCACATTGAGCCGCTCTTTTTCACCGCCTGCTGCATCAGCTCCCACTGCCGCCCCATCTGCCCGTGCGCCAGCGGCATCAGCTGCAGCGGCCAGATCAGGATCTGGCGGAAATGGCGAACAAGGGGCTCGGACATGACGGGAACTCCGGCGGGTTTGGCTTACAAGCATAGCCGAGAGGCTGTGCAAGAGGAAAATCTGCCGGCTTGACGATCATCACAGGTCAGCCACCTTGGCAGAACGAGCGACTACGCTGATGCCGAGCCCCGGAGACAAAGCAAGGAAGCTCATGCCGCGCAGAAATATGGACACAGAACACGAAGTCCCGACGGCCAATTTGTTTGAGAGCATTCCTCACGCACCGCCTCTGATTTGCGCACCCATTCTTCGGCTAAAAGCCATAAAAAAATACACCAATAATGGCAACCAGAAATCCAGCTACCGCCAATACGGTAGAGACAACATTCACAAACCAGGCATATAAATTAAGCTTATCATCATCAAAAGCCTTATACTCTTTTGTTAACAACAGCCTTCCAGTTTCACGCAGCGGGCCGTTTTGTGTCATGAACACTTCTTTTTTGAGATAACCATGACTGATGCAGTGCCTCATTGCCAGAACCTTAGCCACCACATTCACTAAAACCCCAGGACCAATACCAACCATTATGGAATAAGAAACAGCCAAAAAATAGGGCTCGAGGATTATCAGTGTGTCCATTACCTATCCATTCCACTATTTTTCGTTGAAATCAATCAATCATTTTCGGGTAATATATCCCGCACTAAAGAAACAATATGCCGATTGATGCATAAATCGGGCGCCGCAAGCCCTCCGTCAGTTTAACAGCAGCCGCCACCTCACGGCAAAACAGATCATCATAAAAACAAAGGGTATGCCTCGCATACCCTTTGTCTTGAAAGGCTACAGCCTTATACAAATCAACGTATCAGCACTCGGCCTCAGCTTTTGCCAAAGACTTCATTGATCTGCTGGGTGACGCGAATGAAGGTGGTGCGCTTGGACAATTCCTTCAGGCGGCGGGCGCCGACGTAGGTGCAGGCGGAGCGGATGCCGCCGAGCAGGTCCTGCAGGGTATTGGCGACCGGGCCGCGGTAGGGAATCAGCACTTCCTTGCCTTCGCTCGCGCGGTATTCGGCGACGCCGCCGGCGTATTTTTCCATCGCCGCACGGCTGGACATGCCGTAGAAGCGCTTGTACTGCGCGCCGTCGCGCGCAATCACTTCGCCTTCGGTTTCGTCGTGGCCGGCGAGCATGCCGCCCAGCATCACGAAATCCGCGCCGCCGCCGAAGGCCTTGGCCAGATCCCCCGGCACCGTGCAGCCGCCGTCGGCGCAGATCAGGCCGCCGAGCCCATGCGCGGCGTCGGCGCATTCGATGATGGCGGACAGCTGCGGGTAGCCCACGCCGGTCATCTTGCGCGTGGTACACACGCTACCGGGGCCGATGCCCACTTTTACGATGTCGACGCCGGCGAGAATCAGCTCTTCGGTCATGTCACCCGTCACCACATTACCGGCCATGATGACAAGCTGCGGATACGCCGCGCGCACCTTCTTCACGAAGGCGACAAACTGCTCGGAATAGCCGTTGGCGACGTCGATGCACACGTATTCGACGGCGCCGGGCGCGCGCGCCATCACGTCCTGGAATTTGGCGTAGTCCGCCGCACCGATACCCATGCTGTAGAAGGCATTGCTCTTGACCGGCAAGCCGCCGAAGAACGCCACCAGTTCATCGGCCTGGTAATGCTTGTGCAGCGCCACCGACAATTGCTGATCGGCAAAGGCGCGCGCCATTTCCATGGTACCCACGGTATCCATATTGGCGGCGATCAGCGGGATGCCCTGATACTGCTTGCCGGAGTGCACAAACACGTATTCGCGGCGGATGTCGACCTCGCTGCGCGAGGCCAGCGTGCTGCGCTTGGGACGGATCAGGACGTCCTTGAAATCCAGCTTGATTTCCTGCTCGATATGCATGACCTATACCTCTGTAACCTTCACGAATAAATGACTACAGGCTTATACATGGCAATGTATAACCTGCAGCGGCAGACGTGAAAACAGCCACCGGCAGCGTGGCTTGGTGGCTGTGTTCTGGTGAAGCTTACGCCTGCGCGGGCACGCTGGCGAGGCACTATTCACGCTTTACTGATCAATCACAAACCGGATCAATCACAAACCTTTACAGGCCCTTCACGGCGTAGATGGCCAGCGTGTTGCGCCAATAGCCCTGGTAATCCATGCCGCAGCCAAAGAGGAAGCGGTCTTCAACTTCCATGCCGACGAAATCGGCCTGCACGCCTTCGGCCTTGCGGTTGTGTTTCTTGTCGATGAGCACGGCGACCAGCACCTCAGAAGCGCCCTGCTGCTTGCAGTAATCAATGATGGCGGCCAGTGTGTGGCCTTCGTCGAGAATGTCGTCAACGATCAGCACCGTGCGGCCCTTCATGTCGTCACGCGGCTTGACCTTCCAGTCCAGCTCGCCGCCGCTGGTTTCCTTGCGGTAGCGCGTGGCGTGCATGTAGGACATTTCCAGCGGGAAACGCAGGCGCGGCAGCAGGTGCCCCGAGACGATCAGGCCGCCATTGAGCACGGTGTAGACAATCGGATTGCTATTGGCCAGACGCGCAGAAATGACCCGGCCCATTTCATCCAGTGCGGCCAGCACTTCGGTTTCATCGTGCAGGCAGTCGGCGTTGTCAAGAATGGTACGGGCTTCAGGGAGTTCCATCGTCATGGACTTGTCCTTATCGGGGCAAAAAAGGGTTATCTGGAAACGGAAATGCCCGGCGCTCAGTGCCCGGCAAAATCGCATACGGTAAAAAGTTCGATGCCCTGCTCGCGGATCAGATTCGAGCCGCCCAGCTCGGGCAAATCGACAATCGCGGCCGCTTCGACCACGGTGGCGCCAATGCGCTGCAGCAGCTTTGCTGCGGCAATCATCGTGCCGCCGGTGGCGACCAGGTCGTCGATCAGCAGGATGCGCTGGCCGGCCTGGCAGGCGTCGGAATGCAGCTCGACCGTGGCCGAACCATATTCGAGTTCATATTCTTCGGCAATGGTATTAAACGGCAACTTGCCTTTTTTACGGACCGGCACAAAGCCGAGGTTCAGTTCGTAGGCCACGACGGCGCCGAGGATGAACCCGCGCGCATCGACACCAGCCACCAGATCAAGCTGCTGATCCATATAACGGTGCACGAAAATATCGACCAGTACGCGGAAAGTCTTCTTGTCCTGCAACAGCGGCGTGATGTCGCGGAACTGCACGCCTGCCTGCGGCCAGTCCGGCACGGTGCGGATGCGCGAACGGATGTACTCCGAATAAGGCGGCTCGGTAATCACGGCATCTGGCTTCATCTGGCTTTCATCCTTCCCGCTCCGTGCGGGTCGTCCGGCAAATCACTGAAATCGGCGCTGAAACGGGCAGCGGGGCCTTTTCGCCCCGCGCACCGTTGCACTGCCTTGATTGAGTCGTTTTAGTGGAAGAACGCGAACTTCACCACCCACAGCGCGGCAATGATGATCACCGCCGGGCTCAGGTCGCGGAAGCGGCCTGCCAGCGCCTTGATCACCACGTAGCTGATGAAACCGAAGGCAATGCCGTCGGCAATCGAGAAGGTGAACGGCATTGCCAGCGCGGTCATCACGGCCGGAGCGGATTCGGTCAGGTCATCCCATTCGATTTCGGCCAGACCACGCGTCATCAGCACGGCCACGTAGCACAGTGCCGGCGCAGTCGCGTAGGCAGGAACGGAACCGGCCAGCGGCGAGAAGAACAGCGCCAGCAGGAAGAGGCCGGCCACCACCACTGCAGTCAAACCAGTACGGCCACCAACGGCAGTACCAGCAGCTGATTCGATATAGGCAGTGGTCGACGACGTGCCCATCACGGCACCGGCGGTAATCGCCACGGAATCGGCCAGCAGCGCCTTTTTCAGGCGGGGCAGCTTGCCATCCTTGTCGAGCAGGCCTGCGCGGTGCGATACGCCAACCAGCGTGCCGGTGGTATCGAACAGATCAACGAAGAAGAAGACGAACACCACGCCCAGCAGCGCGCCATTGAAGAGGCCGGCCGGCGTCATGAAGGCGGAGAGGTCCATCTGCATGAAGGTCGGTGCCATCGACGGAATGGCGGATGCAACACCACCGAACTGCTGCAGACCCAGCACGATGGAGAGAACGGTAACCGCCAGCACGCCGATGATGATCGAGCCGGTAATCTTGCGATATTCCAGCACGATAATCAGGAAGAAGCCGAAAATCGCCAGCAGCACTTTCGGATCAGCCAGATTGCCCAGCGTCACCAGCGTGGCTTCGCTACCGATCACCACGCCGGCGCTCTTCAGGCCGATGATGGCGAGGAACATGCCCACACCGGCCGAAATGGCGAGTTTCAGCGAGTGCGGAATCGCGTTCACCAGTGCTTCCCGCACTTTAAACAGACTGACAATCAGGAAAACAATACCGGAAATGAAGACGGCACCCAGCGCCTCCTGCCAGCTCATCTTCATGCCCATCACGACCGTGAAGGTGAAATAGGCATTCAGGCCCATGCCCGGCGCCAGTGCGATCGGGTAATTCGCCACCAGTCCCATGATGGCCGTACCCAGCGCGGCGGCCAGGCAGGTCGCCACGAAGACGGCGTTGAAGTCCATGCCGGTCTTGGCCAGGATGGTCGGATTGACGAAGATGATGTAAGCCATCGTCAGGAAGGTAGTGAAACCGGCGATCACTTCGGTTTTCACCGTCGTGCCGTGTTCCTTTAGTTTGAAAAACGATTCGAGCATTGCTGCCCCTCCTCCGGGATTGATACGACTATTGTTGTGAAACCGAAATTGTCAAACTTCAAAACAGCCGCTCAGGTCAGCTGCCCGACATTGAAAAGCGCAAGCAGGCCCAGTATCGCAAACAGGGCGGCAGCGGCAAAGCGCACCATGCGCAGATAATGCATGCGCGATGAAATCCAGTTACCCAGCCAGACAGCCGGCACATTGGCCAGCATCATGCCGATCGTGGTACCGAGCACGACCTGCCACAGCGGGTGATATTTGACCGCAAGCGCCACGGTGGCGACTTGCGTTTTGTCACCCATTTCTGCCAGGAAAAATGCCACCAGTGTCGCCAGGAAGGCGCCATAGGGTTTGACGACGGCTTCGCCTTCTTCCATTTCGTCGGGGATCAGCGCCCAGGCGGCAATGGCCAGAAAGCTGATGCCGATGACCCAGCGCAGCACTTCGGGCGATATAAAGCCGGCTACAAGCTGGCCCAGCCAGCCGGCCATGAAATGATTGAGGATGGTCGCACAGAAGATGCCGAGTACGATCGGCCAGGGGCGGCGAAAGCGCGCCGCGAGAATCAGCGATAGCAGCTGGGTCTTGTCGCCGATTTCGGCAACGGCGACCACGCCGGTGGAGACGAGAAGAGCGTCCATTGAATGTGTTTCTCCGGGGCGGGTAGATCGACGCGAGGCGACGCGGCCATGACCCACCCGGAGCACGACTGCGCGCCTCGGGTCTTGTCAGGCCGGAAAACCGGCTGACCGCACCATGCAGGCTGAAAAACAGGCTGCAAGTCTGTTGATGCGGCCCCCGCTGAACACCGCGGGCGACTACTCCCCCGAAGGGCAAAAGCGGCATCTTACCTGCAGCCAGCGAAAATCACCAACTGCGGTTATCCCGCACCGCTCCTCAGCCCTCGCAGCGAGCCGTCAGCATGGTACGGGCGTGCTCCAGAATGCCGTTGCAGGCCGCTTCGACCATGTCGAGGACCTGCTCGAAGCCATCCGCGCCACCATAGTAGGGATCAGGCACTTCACGCTCATGCTCCATGCCGGCGAAATCCATGAACATGCGCAGGCGATGCTGCTGATCGGCCGGGCAACGACGCTGCAGCACGGCCATGTGGCTGTTGTCCATCGCAAGAATCAGGTCAAAGCGAGCAAAATCGGCATGGGAAACTTCGCGCGCGCGCAGGAAGGACAGGTCATAACCGCGCTTTCTGGCGTGTTGCTGGGCGCGGCGGTCCGGCGCTTCGCCGACGTGGTAATCGTAAGTGCCGGCAGAATCCACCTCGATGCAATGCTCGAGACCGGCATCGCGCACCAGATGGCGCATCACGCCATCGGCAGTGGGGCTGCGACAAATATTGCCGGTGCAGACAAAAAGAACCGAAAACTTGCCCTGTTTGCTCATGTTCATTTCCTCGCTGGATACCCTGTGAAACGTCGCCACGGCAACACGTGCGCCGGCACGCGGCCACTACTGCCGGCAATACTAGCAGTGTCACCCCGCCCTATCTTGTTCTGGCGCAGAAGTGCCGCCCTGCCTGTACGCTCCGTGATCGGCAAATATAAGCCACCCGGAAGGGTGGCAGGCGCCTATACTCGGTACGCGACATCCCGTTGTGGCATGTCTTCAAGGAGTACCGCTTATGGGCAAGCTGAAACAAAGCAACAAGGAAACCAAGAAACAACCCCTTCTCACCCAGAAAGAAAAAAAGCACGCCAAGCAGGCCAAGAAGCTGGCAGCCGGCATCACGCCTTTCCTGCCTCACTAGGCAGTACACAGCCAGCGGCCAGAAATGCGCCGCCACCGATTATCCTGCCCCGCCCTGAATGCGGGGCTTTACTTTGCCAGTTAAAAGGCAGGGTATACAGCGACAGCCTTTTCTTGCAAATGGCTACAGGGCAATACCCAGCGAGCAACTTCGTATCCAGCGACAGAAAGGCTCAGCCCTCACTACGGCGCACCAGCAGAATAACCGGCAACAGGCCAGCCAGCACGATAAAGAGGCTGGGCAGTGCAGCACGCTCCCACATGCCTTCCGATGTCATCTCGAAGACGCGCACCGCCAGCGTGTCCCAGCCGAAGGGGCGCGTCATCAGCGTGATCGGCATTTCCTTCATCACATCGACAAAGGCCATCAGCACGGCGGTGAACAAACCTCCGCGCAGCAGCGGCACATACAGCCGCCAAAGCAAGGCGCGGCCGCTGCAGCCCAGTGAACGCGCGGCGTCTTCCTGATTGCGCGTGATACGCTGCATGGCGCTGTCAACCGGCTGGAAAGCAACCACCAGAAAACGCGCGGCCAGTGCAAGCAGCATCACGGCAATCGAACCCTTGATGACTTCGCTGCCGGTAAAACCCAGTGGCTTGAGCCAGTCCAGCAGCACACCATCAAACCAGGCCACCGGAATGAACACGCCCACGGCCAGCACGGTACCGGGTACGGCATAGCCGAGCACGGACAACTTCGCCATCAGCTGCACCGCCCAGCCGCGATAACGCCGCTGCACAAAGCTCAGCCACAGCGCCAGCACAATCAGCAGCAGTGCGGCCAGCGCGCCCAGCAACAGCGAGCGGCCGATGAAACCGGGATAGCGCTCGTCGAAATCCTCCACCCACACACCCTTGGCCCACAGCAGCAACTGGATCACCGGCACGACAAACGCCAGCAGCAGCACGGCACCGGCAAACAGTGCTGCCAGTGCGCCCTGCCCACGGGCGAGCCGGATGCGCGCACTGGAAGAAAGCCGGCTGTGGTACTGGCGCCTGCCGCGGCTGCGGTGCTCGATCAGCGCGAACACCAGCACGATCAGCACCAGCAGCGAGGCCAGCTGGGCGGCAGCCGGCAGATTGAAGAGCGCGAACCAGGATTTGTAGATGGCGGTGGTGAAGGTGTCGTAATTGAAGACGGACACGGTGCCGAAGTCGGCCAGCGTTTCCATCAGCGCCAGCATCACGCCGCCGACGATCCACGGCCGCGCCAGCGGCAGCGCCACACGCCAGAACGCCTGCCAGCGGTTCAGGCCCAGCATCTGCGCGGCTTCGAGCGCACGCGTACCCTGCGTGAGAAAGGCATTGCGTGCCAGCAGGTAAACGTAAGGGTAGAAGGACAGCGTCAGCACCAGAATCACGCCGCCGGTCGAGCGGATCGGCGGAAACCACGCCGAGCTGCCGAATATCTGGCGCAGGAGCGTCTGCACCGGCCCGGTAAAGTCAAACAGCCCGACCTGCACGAAAGCCAGCACATAGGCAGGCATCGCCAGCGGCAGCATCAGCGCCCAGCTGAAGAACTTGCGCCCCGGAAACTCGCACACGGCAGTGAGCCAGGCCAGCGGCACCCCCAGCAGCAGCACGCCCAGCCCAACACCCAGCACCAGCCAGACGGTATTCAAGAGCACTCGCGGCAGTACGAATTCACTCAGGTGCGACCAGATTTCGGGCTGCGGATCAAGAAAGGACGCCAGCACCACCAGCAGCGGCACAACCGTCAGCAGGGCAATGGGCAAAAGGTAGAGCGGCCCTTTCAGGGCGGAAAGTCGGGACATGCGGCAGGAAAACGCTTCGGATCGGTTGCAAATGGGGGCGACCATCAGGGAGACAAAGGCCTCACAGCGGCTTCAGGTGTTCATCGGCCAGGCCGGCAAGCAGACTGCGCCCCTCCTTTGAGACGCGCAGTATCGCATAGCGCGCCCTGCTGTAGCGCTCCGCATCGCCCTCGGCAAAGAAATAGGCGTGGCTGGGCAGCTGGACCCTCGATAAGCCATAACCGGGCAAAGCCTTGACCTGCAAGAACTGCTCGCCAGCGCCGGCCGGACGTGGCTTCACGCCGACCCACGTTGCGGTGGCGATGCGGCGGCTATCGAGTTTCAGCAGCACAGTCAGCCAACCGCGTTCCGGCCAGTCGAGAGTGGAATGCTGCCCTATGGCCTGATCGACGTCCCGTACCACCGCATAATCCAGCGCCATGAAATCGCCCTGCATCAGCGAGCGCGGATCAACCGGCGCCAATGGCAGGTATACTACTGCACCCGTTTTCAGCAATTGCTCGTGGCGATATACCCCTAAGTTCAGCATCAGCAGCGTGGCAATGATGGCCAGAGTGGGAAGCAGGATTTTCTTCATTGCAGCGACTCCTTCTTCACCAGCCAGGCCAGCCCAAGCAGGGCCAGGCCGGCCATAATCAGCACCAGCCCCTTGTGGAGCAGCGCCCAGTCCAGCAGGTAGTAAAAACGGCTGAAGGCATACAGGGCACCAGCGCCCCCGAGAAAAGCCAGCAGCCGCTGGCGGCCCGGCACCAGCATCGCCAGCCACAGCAGCAGTACCGGATAGAGAAACAGCTCGCTCATCAGCAGCAGCGGCAGAATCGCCAGCCACGGCAAGACCAGACGCCACGCGATCTGCTCGCGGCGCAGGCCATGGAGCACAACCAGCACCAGTGCCAGCGTCGGCAGGAATTGCTGGCGAACGGTGTATAGCATCCAGCCTTCCTGCTGCCAGGGCAGATTCGCACTGCGCCACAGATGCTGGTGCTCGGACAGCGTAAAGCCCAGCGCAACCAGTACTACCGCAAGCCGCAGGGCGTGCAGGCGTTCGCCCCAGGCCGGCGGCTGCAACCACCACCAGGCCAGCAGCGCCACGACCACGGTATCGCGCAGCGGAGCTGCGTAGGGATACAGTCCGCGATCATCCAGCCAGTACACGTCCAGCCCGCTCCAGTACCAGCCGATCACCGCCAGCACCAGTGCGGCAACAAAACGCAGCGCGGCATTGCCGGAAAACCACCAGATGGCCGCAGCGGGCAGCACATAGATAAGATCCAGATAATTCCACCACGAGCGGCCACCATTCAGTGCCTCGAACACCAGCGGCAGCAGACCCACGCCGGCCATGCACAGCGGCACGCCCATATCGGACAGGAAACCGCCCTGCTGCCGGCTGGCAAGCCAGTAGCCGGAGATGCCGAACAGAGGCGCCAGCACCAGCGCACTTTCCTTGGCAGAAAAGGACATCGGCCCGATGGCCACGGCAACCATCAGCAGGATGGCGCAGAACCACGCGCCCAGTGCCTGCAGCGCGCGCACCGTGATTGGCAGGGCAACATTAGTCATGAGCGTACTCCCTGCGTTCTGCCGCCGCTTTTCTGAGCCAGATACCCACTGCAGCAAAGCTGCCAACGGCGATCAGCGCCAGCAGCAGCATGCCAAGCCCCGAGAAATCCCCGAGCATGCGGCCGAATGCAATCAGAAAACCCACCCAAAGCGAATACACCGGGCAGGCCAGCCACAGCAGCGGCCCCTGCCGGCGGAAATGCCACGCACCTGCCAGATTGAGCAGCAGCCAGATCAGGGCAGCGAGCCATGGATGGATAACCAGCAGCTGCTGACTTGCCGCCATGAAATCAGGATCCAGCCGCAAATCCAGCACGGCCAGCCATGCCGGAATCGCCACCACAAAGGATGCGATCAGGACGACGCCATGGGCAAACACCCCGCGCCGCACTGATCGGAACATCACCCATGCACACGTCGCCAGCCAGATGAGATGCAGCGGCCACAGTCCGTATTCCGGCCAGCGACCGCGCCAACCGCCGGTCGTGTTGTTGAACAGGACGACAGCGACGCTGGCGATCAGCAGCCACAGCCCCCACACCGGCTCGTGCCGCGCCCACAGCGCCCATGGCAGGGCCAGCAGCGCCCAGATTGCGAACAGCTCCCATTCATCAGCCCCGGTCTGGTAAGTCTGGCCGATCACCGCCAGCCACGCGCCGGTGAGCACCACGATGGCAAATGCCAGCCAGACACCGGCCGCCTTCTCGCGCCAGCACCACCAGCCAGCAACCGCCAGCAGCCACAATGCTTCCGCCACACCCACGCGCAGCAAGGCCGGCCAGGTCCACCAGTTGGCGGCAAACACCATGATGATGCCGGAGAGCACACACAGCAGCCCCGCCAGCGCCGGCAACTGCCACAGCCAGGCCTGCCAGCGCTGCGCATCCGGCAATGCCCCCGATGCGCGGGCATCAGCCAAAAACTCACCCTGCCTCAAGTGGCCTTCCAGCACGGCCAGCTCATTCTTTGATAAGTCGGATGCTTGCATATCGCCTCCTCGCAATTCCCGAACAAAGCACCAGCGGAACTCGAGCCTACGCCGCTTGCCGGACAACAAAAAGCCCGGCATGACCGGGCTCAGTGTTTGCACGGAAAGCGTGCAGAAAATGCAACGTTACCGTTGTGTCAGCCAAAGCCGCTTAACGGTAGCCCGCGCGGTCCATCAGCTTGGTGGCTTCCGCCTGCAGTTCACCCGCCTTGGCGACGTTGATCGTGTCCTGCTTGAACGGCCCCCAGGATTTGATTACAGAATCCGGCTGGATTTTCGGATTGGCCGGGTATTCCAGATCCTTGTCCGTGTAGATGAACTGCGCCTTGTCGCTTGATAACCACTCGATCAGCTTCTGTGCGCCGGCGGCGTTCTTGGCATGACGGGTCACGCCGGCACCCGACACATTCACATGTGTGCCCTGCTCTTTCTGGTTTGCCCAGAATACAGTCACCGGGAAATCCTTTTCCTTGTCGACAATGCGGCCGAGGTAATAGGTATTGGCAATGCCCACCTGGCACTGGCCGGCAGCAATGGCCTTCAGCAGCGCGGTATCGTCGGCAAACACATCGGTCGCCAGATTGGCCACCCAGCCGCGCACGATGGATTCGGCTTTCTTTTCGCCCAGCTCATCGATCATGGTGGCAACCAGCGACTGGTTGTACACCTTCTTGCTGGTGCGCAGGCACAGCTTGCCCTTCCACTTCGGATCGGCCAGATCGGCATAGGTGGAAAGTTGCTCCGGCTTCACCGTGCTCTTGTTGTAAACGATGGTGCGCGCGCGCACCGACAGGCCAAACCATTCGTTTTTCGGGTCACGCAGGTGCGCCGGGATATTGGCTTCAAGCACCGGCGACTTGATCGCACGCAAAAGCCCCATATTCGAGGCCTGCCACAGATTGCCGGCATCCACCGTGATCAGCACATCAGCAGGGGTGTTGGCGCCTTCGGCTTTCAGGCGCTCCATGAGCGGGCCTTCCTTGTCGCTGCGCAGCTTGACTTCAACACCGGTTTCCTTGGTGAACGCGTCAAGCAGCGGTTTGATCAGCTGTTCATTGCGCGCCGAATAGACGGTGACGGATTCGGCCAGAACATTGCCAGCGAGCAAAGCCAGCGCCAGCGGGGCAAGAAGCAACTTTTTCATCGGGAGGAAACTCCATGTGCGGGGCATTGATTACAATCACTCAATAATAATTCAAACAACAACCATTCTCAATATCAAAATTACCGTTCCATCTAATATTTAGGTTCGTTGTAGTAGAGCAAAAGCAAGCCCTGAGTGTGGCAGCAAACCCGCAGCAATACAGGCTGCAACGCGGGAAAGTGGCGAGCGCCGCTCGCTGCACACAGCCCAAACACCCGGTCAAGCCTGTGAAGAAGCGCCCCCAGCAGCTACAATCAGCGGCCATTACGATTTTGCACCGAGCAACAAAAGGATTTCCCGCATGCTGTGGTTCCGCAACCTGCAAGTATTCCGTCTTTCCGCTGATCACGGCATGAGCGCCGACAGCATCCGCGCCAGCCTCGAGAAAAAGCCCTTCGTTCCCTGCGGCAGCATGGATGTTTCCAGCGCAGGCTGGATCGCCCCGGCCAAGCATCGCCCCGACGAAATCACCTACACCCAGCAGGATGCCGTGCTGGTGGCACTGAAAACCGAAACCAAGCTGCTGCCCGCCATCGTGATCCGGCAGGAAGCCGACGAGCGCATCCGCCACATCGAAGAAGAAGAAGCCCGCAAGGTCGGCCGCAAGGAAACCAAGGAAATCCGCGACCGCGTCGCTGAAGAACTGCTGCCGCGAGCCTTCACCAAGCAGGGCGTGCAGCGTGCCATCATCGACCTGCAGAGCAATCTGGTGCTGGTCGAGAGCGCGTCCAGCAGCCGCGCGGAAAATCTGCTGTCGGACCTGCGCGAAGCACTGGGCAGCCTGCCCACACGGCTGCTACAGACCAGCACCACGCCACAGACGGCCATGACGATCTGGCTGGAACAGGGCGCGCCGGATGATTTCACGCTCGACGCCGACTGCGAGCTGCGCTTCCCCGGCGACGACGGCGCGGTTGCGCGCTTCACCCGCCAGGATCTGAATGCCGACGAAGTGCGCCAGCATCTGGAAAGCGGCAAGCTCGTCACCAAAATGGGCATGAGCTGGAACGAGCGCATCAGTTTCCAGCTCACCGAAAAGCTGGAGCTCAAGCGCCTGGCGATGCTCGACGTGTTGCAGGACGACCTGAAAAACGCCGACGCCGACAGCCAGGATGCGCTGTTCGAATCGAGCTTTGCGCTCACCGTGGGCGAACTGCGCCAGTTCCTTCCTGCCATCATCGACGCACTCGGCGGCGAGCTGCCGGTCTGAAGCCGGCGGATCATTGCCATATCAACACCCCTATCGCCATGCAGCCCTTTAATTAAAAGGTTTGCAGCAACATACCTGGCAAGGAACTATCAGCATGGAATTCTGGAGCAGTCTCACCGTCCTTGGCGCCATCATTTTCAGCCTCGGCGCTGCCATGGTGCTGTACGCCACCTTCAGTGCCATTCTGATGCTGGCAGGCAAGAAAGAAAAACGCTGGCTGGGTGGCATCGGCGGGCTCGGCATCATGGTCGGCTTCGCGCTGGCCTGGCCCGCCCCGGCCCAGCACGCCGACAAGGCCTGGCTCTCCGGCGTGGTGCTGACCTTCGCGCTGATCGCCCCCGTCTATGCCTTCCGCAAGCGCACAGCGGATGGCTGGCTGTGGAAACTGTTCTGGCGCGGCTGGCTGCTCACCCTCGTCAGCTTTCCGCTGATTTTCGGCTGGCTGCTCCAGGCCGGTCGCGCACTGGCTGGCTGATCACGGCAAGTCCCTAATGCAGGTCACCCGCATGAACGCACACTCGCACTCACCCGCCAGCGCAGAGATCGGGCACTTCATTGCACTGGTGGAATCCGCCCTGCTGCCTCACTGGCAGTTGCAGAGCACTGACGAGCACGAGCCTGTCGAGGTCGCCGCACTGCCGGCACCGTGGCAACTACTGGGCTGCGGCAACTATGCGGCTGTCGTGTGTCATCCGGATCATCCCGGCCTGGTCGTCAAGCGCTACGCCCCCGGCCGCCCTGGCCTGGCGGAAGAAGCCGGCGTCTACGCCCGGCTGGGCGACCACCCCGCCTACTCGGCCGCCCTGCATGTCGGCGCAGATTACCTGATCCTGCGGCGAATTTACGGCAAAACGCTCTGGCAATGCTGCCTTGACGGGACTCCCATCACGCGCCAGTGCATCGCCGACATCGACGCAGCCATGGCCTGGGCCGCCGAGCGCCAGCTCAACCCGCACGACGTGCACGCCAAGAACGTCATGCAGCACGAAGGCCGCGGCTACATCGTCGACATTTCCGACTTCTACAAGACCGGACCCTGCCAGCGCTGGAGCGATTTCCGCAAGGTGTACGACTACCTCTACGCACCGCTCTTGCTGGACGACCCCGTTCCGCTGCCACTATGGCTGATGAACGGCCTGCGCCGCTGCTATCGCAAACTGCGGAAAATACTGGCGCAGGCTGGAAACTGGGACAGTATCCATTCAAAGTAGCCACGCCCGCGATTCGTCAAAGGGACACAATCAGATCAGGCAGTCAGCCACCTCCCCGTCTACGGTCGTCAAGACTACGCAGGTGGATGCTGCACAGCCCTTGCTGCATGGCTGTTTGGAGGCTGACCGGAGTCTACTGTGTAATGACCAGAGAGCCGCGGCCAGGCCGTCTGCTCCATTACCCGCTAGTAACCGCGCGGCGGCACTGCGGCGCCTGCTGGCTTGACCAGTTCATAAACCGTCTTGCCCTGCAGGCGGAAGTAATCGGCAGCGTGGTACAGGTTTTCCGAGTGCCCGACAAAAAGCAGACCATCGGATTTCATCAGTGGCGCAAATCGCTGCAGGATTTTAAGCTGCGTCGGCTTGTCGAAATAGATCATCACGTTGCGGCAGAAAATGGCATCAAACGGTCCGCGGATCAGCCAGCTCGTCTCGATCAGATTGAGCTTGCGGAACGTGATCATGTCACGCAGTTCCTGCTTCACACGGTAGGTGCGTCCATCGGCCTGCTTGTCAAAAAAGCGGCTCACGCGGGCAGGGCCAAGTTTCTGCACTTCCTCACCGTTGTATATGCCCGTTTTGGCCACTTCCAGCACATTGGTATCCAGGTCGGTCGCGACAATCTTGACTGGCGGGCGCAGGGTATCGAATGCCTCACAGGCGGTGATTGCAATCGTGTAGGGTTCTTCGCCGGTGCTGGATGCCGAACACCAGACATTCATGCCCCCGACACTGCTGTTGCGCACTTTCTTGAGATGCTCGGCCAGAATCGGAAAATGGTGAGCCTCACGGAAGAAGGAGGTCAGATTGGTGGTCAGCGAGTTGGTGAAAAGTTCGAATTCCTTGCTGTCACCCCGCGACAGGACATGCAGGTAGTCATTGAACGTATGCAGATTGAGGGCGCGCAATCGCTTGGCCAGACGGCCATACACCATGTCCTGCTTGGAAGGTGCCAGCGCGATCCCCGCATAGTCGTAGATCATTTTGCGGATTTTCTCGAAATCCGCTTCGGTAAACTGGAATTCACGGGAGTTTGAAATCATGGCTTCACTCGTTATCAGCTGGTCACGGCGGCGGAACAAGCCGCTCCGCCTCCATTGGATATAGCACGCGGGCAGCCATCCTGCCCCTAGTCAGTCACTACGATCAATCCAGACCGACCATCGATGGGCCGATCTCTGCCAGCAAGGCATCAATACGGGCAACCGACGCCGCATCGCGCTCGATGACCCGCCCCCATTCACGCGTGGTTTCTCCCGGCCATTTGTTGGTGGCATCCAGCCCCATCTTGCCGCCGAGCCCGCTCACGGGTGATGCAAAGTCGAGATAATCGATTGGCGTGTTTTCCACCAGCACCGTATCGCGTACAGGATCCATGCGGGTGGTAATTGCCCAGATGACCTCTTTCCAGTCACGCGCATCGATATCGTCATCGACGACGACGATGTACTTGGTATACATGAACTGGCGCAGGAATGACCAGACCCCGAACAGTACCCGCTTGGCATGGCCGGGATATTGTTTCCTGATCGAGACAATCGCCATCCGGTAACTGCAGCCCTCTGCAGGCAGATAGAAATCCGTGATTTCAGGAAACTGCTTCTGCAGGATGGGAACGAATACTTCGTTGAGCGCCACGCCCAGCATGGCCGGCTCATCCGGCGGTTTGCCGGTATAGGTGCTGTGATAAACCGGATTGTCGCGATGCGTGATGCGGTCGATCTCGAATACAGGAAACCAGTCCTGCTCGTTGTAGTAGCCGGTATGGTCACCGTAGGGGCCTTCGAGTGCATGGAGGTAGCCGTTGATTTCCTTTACCGGTACGCCATGTTCGGAAACTCCTGCAAAACCGGGAGCGCAGGGCTTGATTGCGCCTTCAAGCACGATTTCAGCGGTCGCAGGCACCTGCAAATCAAAGCCGATGCAGCGGGTCAGCTCGGTTTTACTGCCACGCAGCAAACCGGCAAACTGATACTCGGACAGCGTATCGGGCACCGGAGTGACAGCACCGAGAATGGTCGCCGGATCACAACCGAGCACCACAGCAATCGGGAAGGGCTCGCCCGGATACTGGCGGGAATGCTCGCGAAAATCGAGTGCGCCCCCACGATGTGCCAGCCAGCGCATGATGACCTGGTTCCGGGCGATCACCTGCTGGCGGTAGATTCCCAGATTCTGGCGTTTCTTGCCCGGGCCGCGCGTCACGACCAGTCCCCATGTGATCAAGGGTGCCACATCACCTGGCCAGCAATGCTGGACAGGAATGACACCCAGATCAACATCGCTACCTTCGATGACATTCTGTTGAACCTGCCCGCGCCCCACTTCCTTCGGCGACATCGACAATACCTGTTTCAGCAGCGGAAGCTTGTCCCACGCATCCTTCAGCCCCTTGGGCGGCTCGGGCTCCTTCAGATAGGCCAGCGTCTTGCCGATTTCGCGCAGGGCCGACACGTCCTGCGCCCCCATGCCAAGCGCCACGCGGCGCGGCGTACCAAACAGGTTACCCAGTACAGGCATCCGGTAACCCGGCACATTCTCGAACAGCACCGCCGGGCCCTGTGCCCGCAAGATGCGGTCACACAATTCGGTCATTTCCAGCCTGGGAGATACAGGCTGCGCCAGCCTGCGCAATTCCCCCTGCCGTTCAAGCTGAGCAATAAAGTCGCGTAAGTCGTGATATTTCATGCGGCCCCCGACAAAAACGCCCGACTGAATCGGGCGTTTATTGATTTAGGCGTGATTCACAATCACGCAGAGATGGTCATGCTGACCTGGTAACTTTCACCCGGCTGCAAGGTCACGGCATTGTCAAAAACATCACCCCGCTCGACACAGACAAAACCGGAGTAGGCGGCACCAATATCCCCTCCCTTGAGTGCGGCTGTGCCCGGGTTCCAGACCACTGCACTCTTGCAATCACTCACGATATGGGTATCGCCTGCAGCGGTACGGATAATCTGCTCGGCCGGAACATCGAGATACACCGAGTCATGCATATTACTGATTACCACATCGCCTTCGTTGAACAGGCGGGTGATGCCACCAAGGGTATTGATCTGTTCGCAGCCTGCCAACCCTTCAATCACGCATTCGGCCACATCGGGGACAGCGAAATACGAGTGCATGGCGGCGCTGAAAGGAACGGCCTCCTTCCCCAAATGCTCCGCAGCCAGTTCAACCTTGAGAACGGATCCCACGCTGACGGCAAAACGGAAATGGAAATGGTGCGGCCACATTTCTCGGGTCTGCAGACTGTCCTTGAGCCCGAGGACGATACGATGCGAACCATCATCCAGTTGCTCGGCCGCTTCGATGCTCCAATCGCTGCTGCGGGCAAAGCCATGCGCAGGCAAGCCGCGCGCCTTGTCCGGATGCCCGCCAAACCAGGGCAGGCACAGCGGAATGCCACCACGGATGGCCTTGCCATGATTGAATTTCGCCAGCGGCGAGAGCCAAAGCAAGTCACGACCGCCTGCGGGCGTGAACGACAGCACATGAGCTCCTTGCAATGCCAGCACGGCACGACCATGGGCATTCTCGATGACCAGTAGTGGCAATCCGGTTCCACGCCCCGGATACAGCTGCTCCGAAGACAACAGCGAAATTCCCGGCACTGCGGCCAGTAGTTGTGCCTGATCAGCAGAACTGGTCATGTGAAAACTCCCGATAGCAAACCGCAGATTGTAATGCAAGGACGCAAGTCACGGCAAAAGGCGGGGCGCGAAACTGACAAAGATCAGCCCGGAACAACAGCTTTCGTCGCCCCACATCAGGCACCATGACAGTACGATCATGACGCAGAGTCCGCACACTGGCGGCGACCTTCCCGATACCGATAACTCGCGCAAAAAAACCGCCAGAAGCCTCGCTTTATGCGGGGTTTGTGGCGGTTTGTCGTGCTTTGCCACCGAAACCGGTGGCACCCCCAGCAGGAAAACAAACCATCTGATTTAGATGGAAAATTTCCGGCGCGTGGACAAATTATGGACAGTGCGATCAGGCTTTTTCAAAACCGCTGAAGCTGATCTTCAGGACACTTGATAAAGTATAAACGCAAAAACCCGCCCCGGCGCGAACCGGAGCGGGTCAATTTTTGGGCAGGCCAGCACGAGGCCGGCGGATCAGGGGCTTGCGCGATGCGGGCGGGCAGTTATCCACCGATTCTGTGGACAACTGAGCTGTCAAGGAATCCTTGACAGCTCACGCCGCCACACTCACCCAGTCGGTGACGATCTCGCCCTGGTCGTCATCCACATTGACCGCGAATGGGAAGGTGATGCCGTGCACCGGATGCGTGATCCACAGCGCCTGCCGCGCCCGCTCGAAGCCGAAGTTGTTGCTGTAGGCGTATTCGTCATAGCCCTTCAGGCTGCCATTCACGATCAAGCGCTGCAGGTGGATGTACTGGTGCCAATGCCCGAGCAGCATCACGTCATAGCCGGCATCGATCTGGCCGTTGCGGCTGCGCTTGCGGTGGTCGCCACGGATGATCGGGCCAAGGGCGCCGATCATGCCGTCACCGCCGCGGAACTGGTCGCCATGCGTCAGCAGGTAGCGCGTGCCAAACACGCGGTAATACGCATCCGGCCCGTCCGGAATCAGGAACGTGATGCGCTTGTCGTTTTCGAACAACCGCGCCAGCGTCACATAGGCCAGCCAGTCAAAGCTGGTGTAGTTGCGTCCCTTGGCACGGGTCTTGTGGGTATTGCGGCCATGGTTGCCGGACACACACGGCACAAACACTGCGCCGAATTCATCGGCCAACGTCGTGATGCACCAGGCTAGCACGCCGATCAGATCGTGCACGGCTGGCATGATCTCGACGGCATTGGTGGCCATCAGCTCATCATGGATATCACCGCTCACCATATCGCCACCCAGCGCGAACACGATGCCGGGGTGGCACGGCCGGGTGAACTCATGGCGCAGCAGGCTGATCGTCTTCTGGATCAGCTTGCTGGCGCGCTGATGGGCGATTTCGAGATTGTATTCGTTCACGCCATTGATCTGGCGCGGGTCAACCACTTCCGCCCAGTGCCAGTCGGATGCAAACAGCGTTGGCACGCCCAGGCTACCGGCCTCCGGTGTGGTGTCGACCAGCCAGCGCGGCAGCTCGACTGGCGTTTCAGCCAGCTTGAAAATCTGTCGCTTCACATAGTCGGCATCCAGCGTCTCAGCTTTCAGCGCGGCAATTTGCGCGCGCAGTGCCTTGGTTTCCATATCCGGCACCGCCTTGCTGGCCGGCTGGGTTGGATCATTCGCCGCTGGCTTCACCTCCTGCTGCTGCACGCGCTGGCGGTCGATCAGCACGCCCGGGGCGGCCTCCTCGATGCGCTGGCGGATGCGCCACAGCGGTGACGTATCCAGCCCCAGCTTGCTTGCCACGTCTTTCACCAGTGGATACCCTGCCAGATCATTCCAGACACGCACCACTTCACGCTGGCGCGGGGTCAGTTTTCGCAACTTAGCATTTGCCGCCATGCGGCCTCCTGTGATGATTACTACGACGACAAAAATTCGGGTTTTCGATTGCCACATCGACGGCAATCAGCACGTCAACCAGGCACGCTATTTCGAGTTCCTGCAGAGCGCCCGCCTCGACTTCTGGCTGGCGCACGGCAAGGAATGGTTTGACGAGCGGAAAATCGGCTGCTGGGTGGCGGAATACGCCGAGGTGAAATTCAAGCGCCAGTGCGTGCTGGGCGACGAGCTCGACATCGAGTGCAGCTGGCACAACCTCGACAACGGCGAGGCGTGGGTTGCGCAGACGATCAAGCGCGCGGGGAAGCCGGCCGTCACCGCCCTGTGCAAGCTGGTGTTCGTGAACACCGAGACAGGGCGGCCGGCCAAGCTGGAAGGTGAGTTGCTGGAAAAGCTGCGCGGCTAGGCGACGAACGGTAGATATATACACACATAAATGCTTGCATGTTAATTAGGTGTGTATATAATTAGCTCATCAGGTCAGACGACCTACCGGCACCTCGCGGCAATCAGGGGTGGAGCAAGCAAATGAAAATCGAATGGACCACCAGCAAAGGCATGAAAATCTCGGTAGAACACGTTACCGCTGAAACTAACTCTCTTGATGGCTTCGAATATGGACGCAAGGTCAACGAGCTGGTAATCACTGGCAACGGCTCCCGCGTGCCGTTCTGGGGCGAGACAACCCACCAAGGTGCTTATGCCCTCGAAGCTCAAATGGGCAAGATCACCATCCAAGTGCCTGCAGAGTACGTTGCTAAAGTGCAGGAGATTGTGGCCGCATACAAATCGGCGAGCAAAGCCGCTGCACAAGCTGCAGAACAAAGCGAAGCCTGGTATGCCGAGCACACTGCCGGCGTCAACAAGCTGCTAAATCAATGAGGTGATGGAATGAGCCACGAAAACCGCAACCGCATCACCGTCATCCAGCCGGGGAAGCCCCGGCTGTATCAGCCCACTGATCTGCCGGGATGGGAAATCATCGGCGAAGTAAATACTGGCGATGACGCTGGAGCGCTGTTGAGGCACAAGCAGACGGGAAACTATGCGCTGGCATGCGCAGGTGCGATCAAACGCCTTGATGGGCGCAAAGTTGCATCCGCAATCGGTGCGCTGGGCCGCCCCTCAGAACTGGACCAAGGAAAACGCGTGAACGTCTACCTGGACGCGCAATCCATTGCCAAAGCTCAGGCGCTTGGAAATGGCAACCTGAGCGAAGGAATCAGGATAGCTCTGGCCGGAATATCGATGGAAGAAGCCGCCGCTTCTGTGCTAAAAAATACGCGCGGTTAATCCCGCCCACACTCCGCCCGCACAAACCCCTGCAGCGCCGTCAGTTGCCTGATGGCGTCGTCGCCTTCACTTGTGATGCCGACAAGCCAATCAGCAGCCGCTGGGTCAAGTTCGGCTGTCGTTCGATCATCAGTGCGGCCGGCGGATTCGGTTTGCGCGGCGGGTCCACTGGCTGCGGCGGCAGATCGTACAGCGATGCGCAGGCGCACATCACCAGCGCGCACAGCAGCACGGAGCTTGTCGTTCTCAGCTTGGGCATGGGTGATTTCCTTCTGGTATTTGACATCGAGCGCAGCCACGCGGCTGGCGGCTTGTGCTTCCTTTTGACGGGTATCGGCTTGCAGCCTTGCAACGGTGCTGGCTGCGGCGGCATCCTTCGCCGCGTATGCGGCCTTTTGCGCCTCATATTTGCCCTGCCATCGCCAGCCATTCACCAGCCAGCCAGCAGCACTTCCGGTCGCCAGCAATACCAGTGCAGCAATCAGCACTACCAGCGCCCGGGCGGCAAGGGCTTGCGGGGGTTGCAGTGTCATCGCAGATTCCTCCAGTTGATGCGCTCGCAGTGCGGCATATCCGGCGACTTCCAGCGCCCGCCCCACGCGAGGCCGTAGCGCTCGCAGATCGGGCCGAGCTTCTGATACAGCGGGTCGTTGCCGAGATACTTGCCATCCTGAAACACGCCGAAATCAAAGGCCTCGGCATCGCCGCGCGGCGTATCGGGCAGATCGGTGTTGTGTGCGCCGGTTTTCAACCAGGTCACAATCGGGCCAGGCGTCGTGCGCCCCTGCGCGTACAGCCAATCCTGTTCAGCTTGTGGCCGATAGGTCGTGGTGAATTTCACCCGCTTGCCCTGCCGCTGCGCCACAGCGTCCATTTCCGCGACGGCAGTCACGGCACTCGCCCGGATGGATGTATGCAAGTCCTGCGGATCGCGGCTCAGCAGTAAAACAGCAGCCCCGGCGATGGCCGAGACTGCTACCGCGGTGGCGATTTTCGCTTTGCTCATGGCGCCCTCACTTGCGCAGGGCGTACCAGACGCCGATCAGGCTGCCGAGAATGCCTGCACCCCAGCCCACCACCCTGCCGAGTACACTGATCGTCTTCGCGGCGCCACGCAGGGCGCTGAAGGTTTCGATCAGGTCGCGCAGTTCTTTCAGCAGACCCTTCATTTCCTCGACGTGCGAGGCGTGCGCTGCGATCAAAATTTCAGCCTGCTGGGTACGCCCTTCCAGCCGCGCGAACCGCTCCACACCATCATCAAGCCGGCGGTCGACAAATGCGTCGTGCTTCTCACGCTGCTCCTGCCCAGCCTCAAGCCGCGCGCAACGCTCTTCCAGCGCCTCCAGCTTCGCGAGGATCTGCTCTGTGTCTGCCATACGCCCTCCCTCGGGCAATAAAAAACCCCGCCGAAGCGGGGTTGTGTGTGATGAATGACCGGTCAGTTGTCGAAGTTGATCGTTGCCGCGAGGCGGAACAACTCGTCAACCTGCGCATCGGTCAGCCTGATCTGTTGCGATGCCCAGTCGATCAGCGGCGATTGCCGGTAAAAATGACTGGCATCCTGCCAGGCGAAGCGGACTGCCTTGGGTGTTTCGGGCAAGGCGATCAGCGCCTCGACGTCATCGAGCAACTGCCATGCATCCAGCGCGCAGCGCGCCTGGAAGCGGGTGACGCGCTGGGCGCTGGTGCCGGTATCCATGGTGATAACTGACATCACGCCTCCTATTTGATGCGGTAGTAACGGACTGCGGGCGAACTGGCGTTCGGCTGATCCAGCACCAGCGTACCGACATAAGCGGCCGCATACGGCTTCGAGCAGCGGTTGACCTCAGTCGCCCCGGCAACAAGCAATCTGCTTGCACTCTCGCGCACGGCCGCTGCACCACCTGCTGGCGTGGCAATGCGGCCGATGAATTCCGCACCAGCAGCCACCCGCCCCAGAAGCTGGCTTGCGTTGCCGACGTCGAGAGCTGTGAGCAGCGCGCCGTCAATCCCATTCCAGAGCGCACCGCTCGTCTGCAGACGCGCGGGCAGTCCAGCCAGACTCACGGATGTCATTGCGGCCAACGTCGCCCCGCGAGACAGACGATAGGTATCTGCCTGACTAGTGCGCCTGCCTAGCAAGTAAATGTTTGCGCCATCGCCAGCAAGCTGCTGGGCACCATCCCCGCTCCAGGTCGAGCCATCAACAGTAGGGGTGGCTGCCGCCCAGCCACTACCGGCGTTCGTGCTGACATAAAAGTAGCCAACCGCGCTGCTGCCGCTGAACCATGTTGCAACATAATCGCCCACGGCGACAGCGCCTCCAAAATTCAAGCCACTGCTGTTTGCCACCCGAACAGTTGTCGGGGCTCCAGACCCAGCCGCGAAGCGAGCACAGTCAACCCCGTTCCATGCGCTTGCATAGACGGCGACAAATACAAGCAGCGCAGACGGCGTCGAGACGATTTCACAGCGCGAGCCCGATGTATATGCATTACTGACCTGCTGATTTGCCGCCCAGCTACCATCGACAGCCGTAGCGCTGCTTGTTGCATAGGCTGTAGTGCCACTGACTTGCACCACCCACCATTTCCCGAAGCCATAACCAACCGCAGTGACTGCATAGGCGTTCGGAAGGTTGCGCTCAGCCCATGTTTTGCCGTCATCAGTCGAGATCAGAATCTTTCCCGCATTATTACTGGGCCGCATCCAGTTGCCCGCGCCATCGGTTGCGAGCTGAGACTGCCCCGTACCGATTGCGGCACTTAGCGGAACATTCAGCGTTTCATTCAGAACTGTCAGGTGCTTGTGCTGCGCCGCCAGCGGGTATGCCGCCGCAGGCGCCAGCGCGCCGCTGCGCAGCCATTCGCTCGCGTCTGGCTTGATGAGCAAGGTTCCGGAATCCGGGTACAACTCGGAGTCGCAAATCGGCGTTGCGCCGCCGAACAGTTGTGATGCCCTAGTCATTTAACAGCCCATCCATAGTCGTCGTTGATGTACACCAACACGCAACTGAAGCGCGCCAGATCAATAATGAAGTCTTCCGCGCTACCGATGATCTTTTTCCCGGTGCGCTGAACGGTCAGCGCATTCACACCAAAAGTGCCTTTCAGATCGTTGATCCAGACCATATCGCCCGCTACAGGACTTGCCGGCAAATTGACGGGGAATGCCCCTGCGCTGGTGTCGACCTCATACGCGCGCCCGGACGACAGATCGACCGGGCCGCTGATGATCAGCGCCGCCCCTTCGGTTTTCAGTAGCCGCCCCGCGCCGGGCAGGGGCGGCAGGCCGGCTGCATTTTGCGCGGCCAGCGCGGCGGCCTGGGCGTTGTTGGCGCTGTTGCTGGCCGCCGTGGCACTACCGGCAGACTGTGAAGCCGATAGCGCTGCGGAAACCTTGTCCGCGTCAATCGTTGCTGCCGTGGCGTTGATCCATTCGCCGAGCTGATTGGCGCTAATCGTCCAGCCAGCCAGCGCGGCCACATGGGCATCGGCGCGGGCGGCGAATACGTCGCCGGCGTCGGTACGCTGCGGCGCAGGCGGCAGCGTGGGAATAGTGGGTGCAGTCATCAGGTCAGCCCCTCCAGCTCAATGGAGCACTCAGAAAATGTTGGGTAAGCGATCACCACGTCGAAATCCTTGAAAAAGCCATAGATCACCGTGGCGGAATACAGGTCGGAGCCGATGAACAGCGCCGGCTTGGCACGCAGCGCCGCCAGAAAATCGATCAGCGCATCCACCTGTGCGGCCGGCACCTTCATCTGCCACCGCGCTGTGCGGGCAAAGCTGCGCTCGACGAGCACAAAGTTGCCAAACGCATCGCGTTCCTTGCGGGAAAAGTCCTGAATCCCCGCGCTGGCGCCGGCTTCGATGCCCTCGCCGAACTCGCTGATGACGCCCAGAATGCAGGTGCCTACCGCTACCGCCGTGCCTACCAGCGTCAGCCGCAGTTTCGCCGTGCCATAGCTCGGCAGATCAGTAAGAACATGTGTTTTCTTGCGGCGGATGGGCTGGAAAAACCAGCTCCACCAGCTGCCGATCTGCGTGTTGTCATTCGCCACGATGGTGCGGTCGTACACCGTGCCGTCGTTCGGGTCGATCACTTCCACGCGTACGGCATCGGCCTGCACGTTCAGCAGCGCCAGGGCATTGAATACCCGCCCGGGCGTTACTTCCACGATCAGCGAGCCGCTGGCAGTGGTCAGCGTGCTGTTCACCTGGTCGAACATCGCCCAGCGATTCGTCGGGCCTACCCGCGCCCAGTTCACCGCATCGGTTTCCGGCGGAGCCGTGCCGCCGCCAGCGGTGGCCCGCTCGTAGACAGAATGCGTCTGTGTGCGGATCACCCGCTGGCCAACGGTGTAGGTCGTGCCGGAAGCCCACGCCGGGTAATCGGCCTCCGGCACACTGCTGGATGTGAGCTGGGCATCACCCACCGGCAGCGGGTCGACAATTTTCAAGCCACTTGTCACGTTCTCACCTCCGGTTGTCCATCACCATCCCAGCGTTGCAGCACCTTGGCGGTGGCCTGAGTGTTGGCTGCCACGGCGCGGGCCTGCGCGGCCTGCTCGGCACGCAGCTGCTGCAGCTCGGCGACCATTTCCTGCTGCGCTTTCAGCAGCGCCTCGAAGCGCGCATCGGCGGCCTCGGAACGCTTGCCCTGCTGTTGCACGAGCTCACGGATTGCATCCGCGTACTCACGCTGCGCCACACCCAGGTTTTTGGTTTCCTGCCAGGTGCCATTGGCGATTTCCAGCTGCTCTTTAGCGTTCGAAAGCAGGTCGTCCAGCGATTTCAGCTGCTCTTCTGCTTTCTTTCGCTCTTCGGCCATCTGCTTGTCGAGCTGCTCGGCATCCAGCTTGTACTGCCGGTCGAGCGCCTCGACGGCGCCACTCACTGCCGAGCTGATACTTTCCAGCGCGGCGAGCTGGGCATTGCCAGCCGTGAGCTTGCCGCCGGCCAGCCCCTGCAGCTCGGTCAGCTTTCCTGCGGTCTGCAGCTTGGCGCGCTGCAGATCGAAGGCGCTGCCAAAGGCGTTTTCGTCGATACGCGTAATGCTGCCGATATCGAGCTGCTGTGCCTTGCTGAAATCCCCTGCCCGCGCAGCGATCAGTGCGGCATCCAGCGCGCCAGCCATGCTGGCCGCCGATTTCTGCACCAGCGAATCAATGCCGGATTGAAGCGCATCGAACAGCCGCTGCAGGCCAGACAGCGACTCCCGCAGGCTGGCCGCCGCAGTACTGGCGGCCTGCTTGCGGGCAGCCTCCTGCGCCTGCAGGATGGCCTTGTCCGCTTCGTACTTCGCGGACAGCTCGGCTTTCTGCTGCTGCAGCACGTCCAGCTTGCCGGCCAGATCGGTGCTGATCTGCTGCCGCTGCGCATTGATCGAACGCTCCAGCCCGGCAAGGGCATTGGCAGCCAGATCGCTCAGGCTGCCGCCCAGGCCAGAGGCCGCCTGACTCAGCTCGGCAAATGCGCCGGAGAGCTTGATCAGCGTGGCGTAATTCTGCCGGCCAGCCTCGGTGCTGAGGTCCTGTGCTTCCACCAGCTTCCGGAACTCTTCACGATTGGCCGGCAGGCTGTATCCCAGCTTTCCAAGCGCATCGCTGAGCTGGCGTGTAGCAATGCCGGTGCGCTCGGATTCCGAGTAAAAATTCTGGTAGTAGCTGCCGATACCCTGCACCATGGCATCCAGCCCGCCAGCAACCTCAGCAAGCGCCATGCGCGCATCGCTGCTCAGCCCGGCCAGCTGCGGCATGGTGTCGCCGAGCTGGATAAAGGCATCCGTCACCGCCTTGATGCCTTGCAGCTTGGCTTGCAGCGCCTGCACGCCGGCCTCGTCGAGCGCGGAAATATCCACACCGTCAAAAGCCTTCGCCAGCTCGTCCGGCAGATCGCTGGCCTTGATGCCAGCCAGCACCAGCCGGCCAAACTGCACGCCCATCTCGGCACTGATGTCACCATCCTTGCCCAACTCGGCAAGCTGACCGTAGATTTCCTTGCCGTTCACGAACAGCCCGGACGACACCCGGCTGCCGGCGGTGCCTTTCGGGTCCGAATCGAAACCCAGATTGGCCGACAAGCCATCCAGCTGCTTCAGGCCCAGCGCCTTCAGCGACACGCTCAGCGCGTCGCCAAACTTGCCCATCACCTGTCCGACCTTGCCGTCTGCGCCGTCCGGCGTCCAGGCATCAAATACCTTGTTGCCGTACCACGCTTCGCCACCCTCCTTCGGGCCGCCTTTTTTGTTGAACAGCTTCGAAATCAGCGGAATGGCAAGGCCGAGCAGCGGCAAGGCCAGCGTACTAAGGCCGCTCAAGCCGCCCAGCGCACCCAGCCCGGTGGATTGCGTAGCCAGCCCCATGCCGGTGCTGCCCAGTACATCAAACGCCCCTGCGCCGAGGTTCGACCCCATGACTTTCGAGAAAAACCCCGAAATGCCGGAGAAATCAAACCCGCCGCCGACCCCACCCAGCAGGCTGCTGGGCAAGCCGCCAGCCGTGGCAGTACCCGGCAACAGCGAAGCCAGCCCGCCCGCGACGGGTGCCATAATCGCCTTGATGGTCGGCTGCAACACCAGCGTCTGGAACATGTTCTTCAAGGTATCCTTGAAGTTCTGCGCGAAATCCTTGCCGGATTCGAAACCACGCAGAATCGCGTCAGTCAGGCTCTGGCTGATGCTGTTCGCGGCGGATTTCCAGTCCTCCTCGGCTTTTTTGGCTGCGTCTGCGGCAGCCTTTGCCATGTCATCCGCCAGCTTTTTGCCGTCGACGCCGTCAAAGGCATCAGCCGCCTTGTCGTTCAGCTCAACCAGCCTGGCAATCGCGCCGCGCTTTTCACGCAGCAGCCCGATCTCAGCATCAAGCAGCAGATTGCCGCCCTGCTGCGCCTTATTGAACTCAAGCTGGGCAATGGCCTGATCCAGCGTTGCCACTTCCAGCCGCTTCTTTTCTGAGACTGCCCGGGCAATATCGCCCCGCGACTTGCCGTAGTTTTCCAGCTCGTCGCGCGCGGCCTCGAAAGCCTGCTGCGCGGATTCGACCAGCTTCATATTGGCCTTGTGGGCGTCATCGCTGGCCTTTGCCTGCTCGGCAAGGACTTTCTCGAAAGCTGCCGAAGTATCGACCGCTTCCGCGAGGCCAAGCGCGTAGGCCTTCATGGTTCCGCTCAAGCCTTTCAGCGCCTTGTCGGTCGCAAGCACGTGCTCGACACGAGCTACTTCGCTCTTGTCGTCGACCTTGACCAGCTTGCCCTGCAGGCCGTTGATCAGGGACGCATAGGCATCGGCAGCAGCCTTGGCGGCCTTGCCCGCTGCATCGGTGTCTGCAGCCAGCTTGCGATGGCGGCCGGCCGAATCATCAGCTGCAGCACCGGCTTTTTTGGTTGCCTCGGCCAGTTTCTCGGTCGGGTTCAGGACGCGCTGGACGGCGGTATCGCCACGCCCAAAGGCCGCAAAAATCCCATCGGCAAATTCGTGGAAGCCGGACGCATGATCCTTTACCGACTTGGCACTTTTCTGGATGGTGGCATTGAAGCTGTTGGCTGAATCAGCCGCACCGCGCCACTGCGCGGCAATGTCATCGGCACCGATAACGCCGGCCGCTTTGGCATAGAAATCGGCAATTTTGCTGCCGGCAGCCAGCACGCCACTCATGGCTTCCTGCACTTTCAGCAGCGGCCAGACCATTGCGTCATAAATCATCGCGCCCATCTTGGCGATGCCTGCCGACAGAATCTTTACACCATCCACCAGCCCGGCAAAGCCAATGCGAACGGCCAGTACTGCCGTGCCGATCAGCTCAAGGCCATCGTTGGCCTGCTCCATTTCGGACAGCCAGCTGGCAAATGCCTTGCCGGCATCCCAGATGTCCGCAACCAGCAGCTTGGTCTGATCCCAGATCAGGCCCAGCTCTTCGCGGTTTTCGGCAAACCACGCCGACATATCCTTGGCGGCGCCGCCGATCTCGGCCGCCAGCGTATCGCCCAGGCTGCCCAGCTCGGCAGTGATGCCACGGATGCCATCACCCAGCAGATCACCGAAGCCGGCACCATTGATCTTGCGGAATACGCCATCCCAGGTGTCACCCAGGTTGCTGATCGCGCCTTCCAGCGTTTTCATCTTCTCGGCGGACGCACCGGCAAAGTTCACATTGCCGATCTTCTGCAGATAGGCTTCGATTTCGCTGGCGTTGTTCTTGACCGTGGTCGTCACGCCCTGAAAGGTGAATTTGACTTCATTGCCCTGCTTGCTGGCCTTGATGCCGAACTCTTTCAGCCGCTCGAATTCGCCGGTCGACGCATCCGCCACAGCCTCAATCATGTCAGTCAGCGACTTGCCCATGGCCGAGGCAGTGTTGCTGTAGCTCTCAATCGCTTTTTCGCTCGGGTCCAGCCCGAGGTTTTGCAGCTTGATAAACGCGCCTACGGTATCAGCAAGCGACTCCGGCAGCTTGCCGGCCAGCGTTTCCATCTCGCCGAATTTGGCATTGGCCGCCGCCACCGAGCCGGTCGCGGTTTTCAGCTGGGCATTCAGGGTGCCAAATTCGCGCTCGACAGCCACCAGCTTGCCCACGGCCAGCCCGGCCAGTGCCGTAGCTGCCGTCGCCGCGATAGCAGCAATGCCACCAAGGCCGGATTTGAAGCCTTCCAGCCCGCGCGTATCGAACGCATCGGACGCACTGCGGCCAACACCCTTCAGGCTGCGCTCAGCCTGATCGGCGCCACGCTGCACACCGCTGGCGTCGGCGGAAATGCGGATATTGACTTCATTCGCCATGGGGCACCCTAAAAGAGAAAACCCCGCACAAGGCGGGGTCAGGTTTTTTGCTTCGCTTGCTCGCCCCACACGCGGAGCGTTTCGATTTCGAGCACACGCAGGCGCTCGAAGGTGTCGGGCCGGTCGCGCTTTTTAACGCCGGTCAGCTCGAACACTGCCGGCAAAGCCGTGTAATCCAGCCCGGTAGCGCCGGCCATGCCGACCCGCCACTGCGTCTGCATGGCGAGAAAGACCTGCAGCGCAGGCCAGTTTTCGGGGTAGACCTCGATTTCTTCCGCTGGCTCATCGCGCGGGGGCGCAGCCAGCATGGCTACCAGCTCGGGCGGCATGCCCAGGGCGGCGGCGTGGTCAATGCCGCCCTGCTTTTTCTGCACAGGCCCGGCGAACCGCCGCGCGATGGCCGTCAGTTTTTTGCGGGGGCATCCAGGAATTCGCGGCGGAAAGCGTCGAAGATTTCTGCACCAGCCTTGTGGTAGTTGATGCACAGCGCTTCGAGTGCTTCCTGGCTAAATTCTTCACTGAAGCCTTTCCAGCCGACCACGATTTCGGACAGCATCTCTTCGGCAGTCTTTCCTTCCAGCTCTTCGAAAAACTGCTTCAGCTCGGCACGCGGCAGGTGCTTGAAGATGATGGTGACTTGCTCTTTCTTGCCGCCAGGCACAGACAGGCCAAAGGTCGCGGAAAAGGTCGGATTCGGGTTGAGCTTGAACATGGTTTTGCCTCCATGGGAAATAAAAACCCCGCGCAAGGCGGGGCATGGGAATTGGTGCCTCCAAGGGGTGACGCGGCCAAAGCCGGTGGAGGCGGACCGGCACAGGCAAGGCCTGCCGGCCGCGTCAAACCGGATTAGTAGCTGACGTAACGCGGGCGGCTGTTCATCGAAATGGTGATCTTGGTGCTGATCGCCTGCCCGTCCGACACACTGGTCGGCAGCGAGTTGGCGGCGATTTCGCCGAAGAACAGCATGTCCATGCCACCCTTGAAACGGAATTTGAAGGCCAGGGTCTTGCCGGCATCAGCGGCCTGCTGAATCGCCAGCATCTGCGGGTTCAGCGGCTCCCACAGCAGCGGGATTTCGAAGCTGATGGCGCTGGTGCCGATCTGCTTTTTGCGCTTGATCTTGTCCCACAGCAGCTTCCATTCGGCATATTCCGGTTCACCGCCGGAGCTGGAGAAGCCGGTAGCGATGGTAATTTCGTTCGCCATCGTCACGACTTTCATCTGGCCGCTGGCGAAGGCATCGTAACCGGTGAAGTTCTGATCCTTGGCTTCGAAGGTGTTGGCCGCAGCGTTGACGTTGGACACCTGCACCAGCGCTTGGTCGATCTGCGTCATGCCGAAGACGTTGTACAGCGCAACCAGATCGCCGTTCGCCGGGTCGGTACCGGCATAAGTAATGACGGCCGGGCTGCCGGCAGTAACCGCAGTGATGTTCTGCGGGGTGGATTCGGCGGACTGGAAGAAAATCCGCGTCTCTTCGGGGAAGTACATGGGCTTGCTCCAAAAAAAAACCCCGCCGGGTTGGCGGGGTTGGTTCGGATGGGGAAACGATGGGTATGGATATGTAGCTAAATGCGCTGGCCTTTCGTGACGGCATACATGCAGCGGTATACGCTGCGCTTGGCGACGATCAGGCCGGCGGTTTCCTGCACAAACTCGAAGCGGTCGCCCAGCCAGTCAAAGCCGCACGTTTCGGGCGGCGCGGCTTGCAGCGCGGCCGTGATCGCCGCGCTTATGGCTTCCACTTCGGCAAAGGCCGTAGCACCGCGCGCGATGGCAGTAATGGCAAAGCTTTGCGTGACACCAGTCTGCTTGAGCGTGGCTCCGGCCTGCTTCGATGCCTCGGCATCCAGCGGCTGGGTGACGATGGCGCGCAGCTGTGTGCCGGCAAAGGCGGCCTCTTCGGAAAAACCGATGGGAACCCCAGGCAAAGCCGCGCTGATCTGGGCCTGCAGGTGGTTGATGATGTGTTGCAGTCTAGTCATGGCGCTTCTGCCAGGGTTGCCTTGAGAAACCCGCCATCGCTGACGGGCGCGCTCTGCAGCGTCCAGTTGCGTCCGGCCACCGTCACCGCACTGCCGACATCGAGGCCGGGGAAATCAGCCCGGTCGAAATGGATGGTGACAATACGGCCGGCGACATAGCCACCAAAGGCCTGATCCTGCGCATCGTCGAACAGCACGCGCTCGGTCTTTGCGCCAAAGGTCAGCGGCACGCCGAAATCAGCCAGGAAGGGCTGCAGATCGTCGGTCATCACTTGGCCTTTTTGTCGGGCGCGGGCTCGGGTTCAGCCGGCGCTTCGGGCGCGGCGACGCCACGGCGGCTGGCGATCAGCGCGTGGGCGGTGGCTTCGTCCAGCTCGACGGTTTCACCAGCTTCGACATGCTGGCCCTCGATCAGGCAGGACTCAACGATCAGGATTTTTTGTTTCGGCATCATGGGCTCCCGCTGCGCCGTGCGGAGCCGGCGCAGCATCAGGGGTTATGGATTAGACGGTCAGCGCGTCGGTCATGGCGGAGAAGCTTGCCGGCTGGCGCGCGTTGAAATCGGCCGACTGGAAGGCCGTCACGCGCACGGCACCGGTGGTGCTGTTGCTGTACGGATCAACCAGCAGATCGAGTCCACCCCACAGGCCCATCACCAAGTCGGCCCAGTTGCCATAGATGATTGCGGAACACACACCGGAGCTGGAGCCCTTGGTCAGGTTGCTCGGGATCTGGTTGCTGATCACGGTGTCGTCTTTCACCGCATCCCACAGGCTGAAACCGTTGGTGCCGGAGAACTGCTGGGTTTTCTTGGCCTTGCCCCGCACCTTGGTGTTGGTCAGGTATTTCATGGCACCGGCGTCGGCGTTCAGGTTGGCGACGGCCGATTCCAGATCCACGAAGTGATCCCAGGTAATCGCTGCGCCATTCGCGCCGCCTGCCACCGAGCCGATACCGGCGGTGTTCAGAATGCCGCGCGGCTGGTTGGATGCGCCGCTACCAGCAATGCCGGCCAAATCCAGCCCCAGACCCATGCTGCGCAGCAGGTCAAACTGCATGAAAGACTCGACGTCGATCGACGACTGCTGGAGCAGCAGGCGCGATACCTCGGTGAAGGCGGCGATGGTCTTGGGCGTCAACGCGATCTGGTCGAAGCTGGCTTGCGACTCAGTCGGGGCGCCGTTTTCCGCTACCCAGTAGGTGGCCACACCGCCGGTCTGGCGCGGGATCGCGATATTGCCGACGAGGCCTGTCATCTTGGTGATACCCAGCTGGGTGAGCGCCAAACGATTGATCAGCAGCTCGATGAAGCTGCCGACCTCCAGGTCGGTGGCCACCAGGTTGCCGCCAGCCGAGGCCGTACCGACCACGAGATCACGCGCCATCGGGCGCATGATCTTGCGCATCACCACTTCCTGCGGAATGCAGAAGGCGGTGCCCTTGCCGTTAGCAATCTGGCCACGCTTCTGCGCAGCAGCACGGCAGGCTTCCAGCTCGAAGCCGGCGGCGTGCGCAGTGGTCGGGTCAGCCACCGAGGCTACCAGACGGCGAAGGCTGAAACGGTCGGCTTCCTGATCAGTGAGGCCGACATCGACGTCGGATGCAGTGGCATGGCGCACACCGCTATCCTTCTGCTTGGACAGATCGTCCATCACCTGGATGCGGAAGGTATCGACCGCCATGCCGGATTCCACGGCGCGGGCGGCGGCATCGGTCATGCCGAACTGGCGGCCGATGGCGTTGATTTCGGAAACACGGCTGCGTTCGGCCGCGACTGCTGCTTGTGGATCCTGAACCTGTACGGTCATGATGGATTTTTCCTCGTTAAGATCGTGAATGTCGGGGGTTTCGGTTGATGCTTGCGGCTCGGCATCGTCTGCCGGCTCGGGGTCGGCTCGCGTCGCGGCCAGGCTGCGCGGGTCGAAGTCGTCGGCACTGCGGCCGACTCCCACCGTGTCGTCTGCCGGGACAGACACGATGGAGATTTCGTAGGGTTCCCAGTCGGTTACCCGGTAGGTTTCGAGTTCGCCGTTTTTGCTTTCAAGAACCAGGTCGTGAATGATGTACCCGACCGAAACCTTGGTGCGGATGGCATCCTTGACGTCCTGAAAGATTTCATCGGCGCGGGCAGCACGCGAAAAGCGGACAACAGATTCGCCGCGGCCATTGAGCGTGGCGGATTCCACCACCCCGATCTGGTCGCGGGTGTTGTGATCCATCAGCAGCGGGGCCTTGTTCAGCAGACGCCCCATACGCACTGATTCAGGCTTGTGATCGAGGATTTCCACCCCCCACCAGCGCTGGTAGGGTTCTTCGCTGGAAAACGAGAGCGTCAGCGTGCGTTCTTCAGCGTTGATGGCATCTGCGCGCACCTCGAAATGCCGATGCGCCGTGTTATGGGTTGGTTTCGGCATTGCCTCCTCCGGTAGATTGGTCAGTTGCTGGGGCAGCTTTGGCTTCCGCCAGCGTGATCGGGCGGCGCACACCACCCACGTCAGCCCATGCGTCCTGCACTTCTGGGCTGGCCTGCGGCAAGCCGGTTGCGGAGCGCATGAAGTCTTCGTCACTGGCCTGCGGCGTCACCGCCCCCGCACGCACCAGCACGCCATAGGTGTCAGCCATTGCTTTCAAGCTGTCGCCCCCCCCGCCATCGCCAGTCGCACCGCCAGAAATCGCCTGCATTTCCTTGATCAACGGGCCGAATTCGGCGATGTCGCGCTGCAAGCGCTGCTTGAGTTCTTCTGGATCGACGCCCTGCTGAATCAAAACGTCCGACCAGGTGGACAATCCGTTCTGAATCGCCAGTACGCTGGCATTTACGTCCTTTTCGGGGTCAACCCACTGCCAGCGGCGGCCCTGCCAGCGGGCGGCGTCGAACTTCGCCAGCTTCGCCATCGGCAAGGACAGCCGCCCGGACACGATCGCCAGCGGCAGCCACTCGGAATACAGCGGGGCGAGGAAGGATTCGATCAGCCAGCTTTGCAGCGTCATCCATTCGTCGCGCTCGTCGATCAGGCCGGCGCGGATGCTGCTGTAGTTCACGCCCTCCAGATCACTGGCCAGCGTGTTGTAGGAAACGCCCATACCGGCAGAAAGGCCGCGCAGGCAGGTCTTCACAAAGCTGCCGTAATTGGCGTGCGGGTAGTCAGGGTCGAAGGACTTGAAATCCCAGCCAGCGCCCAGCACCTCGAAGGCGCCCGGCTCGGCATCGGTGACCGTCGGGTCGGCGGTGTAGCTGCTGGTTTCCAGCGCACTGCCACCGTTGTCCTGCTCGGGCGGTACGAAAAAGCCCATTTTGGATGCACCCACGCGGGCAGCGATCACGGCGGCTTCTTCGTAACCGGCCAGCATGCCCAGCCGCAGCATGCCGGTGGTCGTCCACGGCACGCCGCGCACCTGGCCGATTTCATGCGGCACGAACAGGTGGAAGATTTCGTCAGCCGGAATGCGCTTACGCTCGACGCCATTGCGGCCGGGCTGTTTCAGGTGGTAGGCGACCGGCGCTTCCCACTCGTCCAGCTCCACCCCCATGACGATGCGTGGCACGTCCAGCGGACCGCTGTTGTACTGCTCATCCAGCAGGCTGGCATCCAGCAGCTGCAGCTGGTAGCCGAAACGGCCACGGCCCTGCACGCGACGGATCAGCACTTCGCCATCGGTGGCCAGTGTCTGCACCAGCAGCCGCGTCAGCGTCACAAACGACAATTTGCCGGTGACATCGCAGCTGCCGGGCTTCGCCCACTGCCAGAAGGCATCCTGAATCGTGCGGGCATCGACCGTATCAATGCTGCCGTCCGGTTTCTTGCACTGCACCTGCAGGCCGAAGCCATCGGGGCCGACCAGATTACGCACCGCCATGCGGACAAACTGCCGAGCGTAATCGTTGTTGCGCGCCAGATCACGCGCCCGCGCCCGCAATTGGCGCAGGCCACGCTTCAGGTCGTCGTTGATGTGGGTCGGGGTGGTCGGCAGGCTTTGCGTCAGCCGCGAGGATTGCGCGGCGTTGAAGGCGCGCACAGCTGGCCCCGGCATGCGCTTGGGCAGGCCGAGGCTGGTTCCCTCTGCCCGGCTGCCAGTGAACAATCGTTTCAGCCAGTTCATCAGAAGTTCACCCGAATGCGGCGCGGTGGCCGATTGCCAGCCAGGCGCTCCAGGCGCTCGACTTCGTTTTCCCAATGCTTGATCTGCGCCAGCAGATCAGCCGCGTCGCGGTATTCCATGCGCCGGTCCTGCACGCTGTAGGATTTGACGGCGCCATTGCCGCCAGATTGATAAGCCTTGTAGGCATTGCGCACCGCCAGCAGCGCCTCGCGGGCGAAGGCCAGCGACTCGGCGCGGTCGGTTTGGGCAGTCATCAAGGCTCCGGAATAAAAAAGCCCGCACAAGGCGGGCAAGGGTCGTGTCACCCAAGGAGTTGAAGCAAAAGGGGCGGCCCGCCGCCAGGCTGTTTAACGTCCGACAATCCACCAAAAATGATTGAACGGCAGCAGGCCAGAAAATGAAAACGCCCGCGTACCGGATGGCAGTGGCGGGCGCCGTCTTGAATAGGGCCCCGGTGGTATGCCGGGGCGTCCCGAGCATATTGCTGCCGTTCGAAACGGCGGCTCAGCATGGCGGGATGAATGATGCATCAGCATCGGTCTGCTGCCTCAGTCCGGATCAGCGCCGGGGAATGGGTAGGAGGGAGGCGAAAGATAGCCCGCGTTTGGGGGACGCATGTGGGCGACCAAGCGCAGCAGACCGATGATGACGCGGAAATGAAAAAGCCCCCGCTTTCGCGGAGGCTTTTGATTCAGACGCAATAATTTTCACGTTATCAGAAATGTACGTTACACCCGACACCCCTGTCAAGCGGCATTTGCGGCTTCCTGCACCACAAAATGCGAAAGCACACCCATGCCACGCGGCAGGCGGATTTGCCCCTGGCGGAATTGCTGCCAGTGAAATGCAAAGCGCTCGACTGCCTGATTGCGCTTGCGCGCCAGCGAATCAGGATGAATGCCGATGTGGCTGGCCTTTTCCTTCATCGATCCATAGGTCAGATACACCAGCTCGATGGTCTGCCGGTCTGCCGGATTTGGCAGCGCACGGATCAGGCCGGCGGTCTGCTCCAGCTTTTCACGCGGAAACGTGTATTTCCGACCATCAAAACCGCGCACCGACACCTGATAGACCAGCCCGGATGGCAGCATATCAACGTAACCGCCACCTCCCGATTCACCGTACTTGTTCTGGGCATAGCCGCCCGAATTCACGACCTCCATTTCAATCAGTCGCGCCAATGCACAAAGTTGTGCATCAAAATCAACCAATAACGCCATTCCGGCCTCCCCTATTCCCTCGGTTCAGCCTCCTTAGCCCTGTCACTACCCCATGCAGCGCAAGGCTTTGTTTGTAGGCACTATTTTACCACCTTTTCGCGAAGCCTCCACCCCTGCGCGGCGGTGCGACAGGCTGGCGACGCACGACTGGCGCAGGCTCTGGCGCGGGGCTGTCAGCTACCGGCAGCGCGACGGCTTCCGGCTCGACGGCGGCGGGCTGCAGCAGCAGTTCGCGGCGATCCCAGTCGGCCTTTTTCCACTTGTGGATGTATAGCGCCGGGTGATGGCTGGCGGCGCAGGCGTATACCCAGGTGTCCAGCGCCTCGTTGCGCTTGCCCTTCTTGATTTCCCAGCGGTTGCGCTTTGGGTTGAAGGTTTCGCTGACCAGCTGGTCGTAATAGCTGGCGTCGAGCTGGTGGCTGAAGTGCACCATGCGGCGCGGGGCTTCGGGGTCGGTTTCGGCGTTCAGCCGTGCATACAACAGGTGTTTGGCGGTGTCCCCCCCCACCGTATACAGCGCCACGCCCTTTTTGATGGTCTGGCCGCGCCAGTTCACGTCCTGCTGGCTGGGCTTGGACAGGATCGCCCGCCCGGGCGTGTTCGCGCCCTTGATGGCGATCACCCGCCCGCCCTGCTGGCGCACGAAGCCGTACACGTCATGCGTGAAGTGGCCGCCCGAGTCGATGGCGGTGGCTTCGATGCGCATCAGCTTGCCCCAGGCATTCATCAGCGGGGTGTTCAGGTATTCGGCCAATTGCATCCACAAGCGTTCATCAGCCGGGTTGCCGGGTAGCGTGTGATAGTCCAGCGTCCAGCTCTGGCTGTCGCGCCCCCAGCCGACCACCTGCACTTCCAGCCGGTTGTCCTGCACGTCCACGCCGGCCGTGATCGCCAGCACACCGGGCGGCACCGTGCGCAGGTCGTACAGATCGGCGCGGGCCATCAGCGCATTCGGCTTGATGTCGTGGCTGCGATCCGCCCAGGTTTCACCCAGGCGGGTATTCATGAACACCATCAGCTTTTCCGGCTTGTCCTGCGCCTCCAGCCATTCGTTGGCCAGCTCCGTCCAGGAAAGCCCGAGGCCAGCCGGCGAGTACAGCGCACTGATGTGGTAGCTGCGATACGGCGCACCGGGGTTGTCGGCCACCCACACACCACCGGCCAGCATGGCGGTCTTGTGGTGTTCCTCGATCACGCAGCCGGAATGCTCGCAGACATACCAGGCGCGATCGACACGCGGGCCGACGCGCTGCCACTGCAGCTGCGACCAGCGCAGATGCTGGCGCTCGCCGCAATGCGGGCAGGCCACATGGAAACGCCGCTGGTCGCCACCGTGGAATTTTTCCTCGATCTTGCTGCCGTCCTTGATGGTGGGCGAGCTCACGCCGAACAGCTTGCGGTCGTGATAGGTCGTCAGCCGCACCTTGATCAGCTCGACCGGATCGCCTTGCAGGGTGGACCAGTCGTACTCGTCCACCTCATCCAGCATCGCATAGCGCAAGCTGGTGGACTTCAGATCGGTGGTCGAACCGGCGGTTTTCGCGTACAGAATGCCGCCGATGAAGCGCTTGCGCTCGGCGCTGTTGTCGCCCGACTTCGCCCCGCGCACCGCCAACACTTCACGGATGGCCGGCGTCTGCTCACTCATCGGGTCGAACTTCTGGCTGAACCAGTCGCGCAGGCCTTTCTCGGTCGGCATGATCACCCCCACCGGCCCCTTGGCATGCGCCATGATGTAGCCCAGCCAGTTCGAGCCAGCCTCGGTACCGCCGACCTGTGAGGATTTCATGAACCACACTTCGCGCACCGGCGAATCCTCGGACAGTGCATCCATGATTTCGCGCAGGTACGGCGTGCGGCTGGTTTTCCAGTCGCCATGCTCGGCACTGCCTTCACTGGCCAGCTTGCGGTGGCGGTCGGCCCATTCGGACACGGACAGGAATTGCTTGGGGCGCACAGCACGCTGCGCGGCCTTGAAGGTGATGGCGTGGGCGTTGGCGGTCACACCACCTCCTCTGCCTCATTGGCAATCTGGTCAAGTTTTTCCATTGACGCGATCAGCAGCGCGTTCATCTCCTCCAGATTTCGGCAGGGCATAGGAACAAACAGCACCCCAGCCCGCGCTAATTGGTCCGCAGCCATCATTGCCTTCCTCAAATCCGCTGGATGTGCACGCTCAATCATTCCCTTCCCCCAATTCCGCCAGCCGGCGGTCAAAATTGCGCTCCATTTCGCCCAGACTGTCGAAGATCGCCTGCTTGAGCGCGGCGCGAATGTCGTCCAGCCCCTTGCCGACCAGCTCGCTAGCCAGCCGCCCCGGCAGGTTTTCCAGACTCTGCCGCAGGGTGATAACGGTATCGGCCACGGCGGCGGCCACGTCCTGCGCTTCGACCAGCTCGCCCATGCGCCGGCGGTAGTCGGCCTCCGCCTGCAGTGCCTGGTAGTGGGCTTTCTTGGACTCGCTGACAATCTTGTACGGGATGCCGTCGGGCAGCTCGCCCACGGCCTCGCCGTCGTCGGCAGGCTCGTCGCCACGGCCTGCGGCATGCCGCGCCGACACATCCGGCCGCGCCCCGCCATCGGTCTTGGCGATCAGGTCGAGGCTGGCGGCCACGTCGATACGCCCTTCGGTATCGAACACCAGCCGGCCGGCCTGCTTGAGTTTGGTGACATACGATTTGGCCCAGCCCTGCATGCGGGCGAATTCGGCCTGGTTGACGAAGTTGCTCATGTTGCAAATGCCTTCTGGAATTCGGTGGCAAAGTGCCGGTCTACGGCCTGCTGGCCGCGCTGGTCGAGGTCGAAACGCGGGCGATAGCCAGCATGCTGCACATAGGCCAGCACCATGCGGGTTTTCTGGCCCAGCCCACCGCCAATGCGCTGGTATATGCCTGGCGGCAGGCCTTCGCGGTTGCCGGGCAACTTGACAAAGAAGGAGCCGTTCCGGCGTTTGTTAACGGCCAGCTTTTTCGCATCGCGGCTGCGGTTGTAATACCCATCCAGCAGCTCAGAGCCAATTTGGCTGATGATCTTCATGATGAAGCCGCGCCCAACGTTGCCGTAACCATCTAGCCCCAGCCCGCGCGCCGGCACGGCATACCAGCCCCGCGGCATCACGCCGGCCGCCTGCAGGGCCAGCTCGAAGCGCTTGGGCGCCCGCTGCGCCGGATTGCCGGCCACCATGTGCTGCATGTATTTGGCCTGCCAGTCTTTCCACTGCACGCTGGCCACCATCCGGTTCGGCCGATCGTACTTGGCGGCCTTCACCACGGTGGCGCGCTGAGTGAAGGGCGTGGGGCGATCCAGCACTCGCCCCAGATCGCTGACAACCTCGCGCTGGGCGTGCTGCGCGGTTTTGGTCAGCGCGATGGCGGTGCAGCGCTGCGCCTTGCGGGCGATCTTGTCGCCAAGCTGGGCGACAGCCGAAGTGTCGACGCTGATGCGGATCATCGCGCCAGCCTCCCGCCCTGCACCACCGGCGTACCCACTTCAATGCCGTTCTCGCGGGCGTAGAACGTGGGCTGGCCATTCATGCCGCCCTTGATCTGCCGGTTGATCAGATCGGCGCCGAACACGGCGCGCAGGCTGTCAATAAACGCAGTGGTTTCTGGCATGGCCTCGCGCAGATTGCCGGGCTTAGCCACCGCGAACCGGCGATCAGTTTCAGCCGGAATGGCGTCCGCATCACCACTGGAAAAGACAAAATTCGGCTTGTTACTCATGTTACTCACTTCTGTTACTCATGAAATCCGGCTAAGTTGCTGATTTTGTTTACTTGTTACTCACGTTACTCATGTGAGTCATACATATACATGTGAGAGATAAAAAAAAGAGAGGCACACCGCTACGCGCACGCGCATACGTTTGGTGAGTAACATGAGTAACATGACTCACATTCCAATGCTGGCGCGGGTTTGCGGCTGGTTTCATGGCTCACTTGGTGAGTAACATGCGTAACACGATCAGGCGTATTCATAGGATTCCCCGCTGCGTGCGGTCTTGATGGCGTCCTGCACCTTGGCGATGCAGTCGGAATTCCAGGCGGATAGCGTGGTGCCAGCTGGCGGCTCGGTCTGGTTCAGCGGATAGAGCATCGTTACCTGTCGCCTGGCGTGGCCGATCATGACGTGCTGCCGCTCGCGCTTGCCGTAACCATTGAGCTTACCGACCTTGCTGCTGAATTCGTTCTTGCGCTCCTTGAAGCGCTGGCCGTTTTCCTCGCTCCAGCGGCAATACGCCTGATAGAGCGTGTCGCAATCCACCGGCAGTGGCAGTACGCCCTGATGCGCCAGCAGGCCTTCGGCCCAGCTCATGGCGAACTGCTCCCAGCCGTCCATGCTGATGTTGATCAGCTCGCGCTTGGCGTGCGTCATCGGCACCTTGGCATCAGGGGCAAAGTCGGACAGATCGACCCGCAGCAGAAAGTCGTGCAGCGCGGCAACACCGCCATTGCGGATCTCTTCGGCAATCGCCCGGTAGTTCACTTCGTCCAGCTTGGGCGGCGTCCACATCACGAAATAGCGCCGGTCGTCACGCTCGAGCACCAGCGGCTTGGCCTCGTTGGACAGGAACACCAGGTTGACGTGGTTGCGCTCTTCATGCGCGGCGACGTGCTTCGGGTTCACGCGAATGGTGTCACCCGTCACCATGCCCTTTAGCTTGTTCTTGATGTGGTGCATTTCCTGCTGCGCGATCACTTCGTCGGCAATCAGGAACAGCTTCTTGCTGGCCCAGTCGTTGTGCTTGTCTTCCAGCGCGGATTGATCGATGGTCTTGCCGTATTCGCCGTAGATGTCGCGAATGCAGTCAAAGAACAGGTTCTTGCCGGTGCCCTGCGGGCCGTGTACCACCAGCGCGGTTTTCATCTTGGCGCCCGGGTTCTGGATCGGATAAGCCAGCCACTTGAGCAGCCATTGATAGATGGTGTCGCGGTTGCCTTCCGGCTCGGCACTGCAGAGGTAGTACAGCAGATCCAGCAGCTCGGAGCAGCTGCCGGACTTCGGCACGGTCGGCCAGCCGGCCCACAGGTTGCACTTGATGCTGGTATCGCGCTCGGTCGGGTCGAAGCCGACCTCCTTCATGGTGACGACCTTGCGGCGGTCGATATCGGCCTGCCAGTCACGCACGAAATTCTTGTCGGCGCAGGCGTCGCGCACATCAGAGAGCTTCACCAGCATGTGGTGGTCGTGATCGAAGCAAACACCGCCCGCGCCATACACCAGCGCATAGCGGGCGAACAGTTCTTCCACATCACCGATGGCCAGCTTGCCGCCATCCCCGCCCCCCTGGGTAGCGCGAGCGCGCGGCTGCACCGCCGCCCCGACCCATTGCAATGCCGAGAGCTTGGCTTCGATCTGCGTGCGCACGACGTGCAGGCCTTCCAGCGCGTGCAGGTCGTTGAAGTCGGTCGGGCCTTTGCTGTCGCTGGGGCGCTCGGCGGCGAATACCGGGGCAACCCATGCGCCACCTACGGCGATGGCCGCGGCGTCGGCAGAGCTGATGCCGGGGTTGCTGCCAGACTTGGCAGCGGTGAAATAATCGTCATCAGCGGCGATCAGGATCTTCGCCTTCGGGTACTTGGCGCGAATGGCCCCAGCCACCGGCCGCAGGTTGCCCGCATCGAATGCGATCACCACAGGATAGCCAGTGGCCTGGTGCACGCTTGCGCCAGTGGCATAGCCCTCGGCGATGATCACCAGATGGCCGATGGCGCCGATCTGGAAGAAATGGCCTTTCTTGAGCAGTCCAGTCGGCCAGAAATCCTTGTCGCGGCCCTTCTTCTGCTTGCCTTCCGACCCGTAAATGATCTGCAGTCCGTGGATTTTGCCCTTGGTATCAAGCATCGGAATGGCGATGCTGCCGCCACCGGTGTAGCGCACGCCATGTCCAGCCACACCCTTGCGGTCGAGGTAGTCACAATGGCCGGCTTCGGTATACTGCGCCCAGGCACGGGCGGCTCTCTTTCCTGCCTCTTCGCCCGCCCGTTTACGGTCGGCCTCGGCCTGCTGCTGTGCACGCTTCTGCTGCGCCTTGATCGCATCCAGTTGTTCAGGCGTCAGGCGGTTTTCTTTCGCCAGCACCACTTTCTGGGTGTTGCTGTCGTTGCCATGCCAGACGCCGAAGCTGCCAACCAGCATCGTCTGGCCGTCATCGCGTGTTACTTCGTGTAGCAGATACCAGCCGCGCTTTTCCTTGTCCTTGCCGTCGACCCGACAGCGCCGCATGCGCCCGACAACCAGATCATTGACCTGCAGGCCGAACGCCAGCAGCTGTCCGAGAACGTCCTGATAGTTGATCATGCTGCTTTCTTCTCCTGACGCTCTTCGTGGCGTTCACTATGTTTTTGCCCCGCACAGTCGGGAGAATTCGGGGTCCGAATTACCCGCAGAGGGATGTAGGGGGAAGGACCCATCGACCGGCCATCAGCCTCGCCTGCCGCTGCTGCTTGTTCACCCGCGAGGTGAACGCCTGCCGCAACCGCGCGAACTTCATCAATGGGGAGGCGGGGTTCGCTACCGCCCACGGCGGCGCAGGATGCGGAAGACACGGCCATTGCGTTGCCGCTCAGCATCGACACGAGCGCGGCGCACAGCTGATGCACGGCCTGTTTGCGATCTGCCTTCGGCGTACGGCGGGTCGCAATCCACGCCTGCTTTTTCAACTGCACGCTCTGGAAACTCATGGCTCATTGCCCCACCGCATCGTTCGCCGGCAGCAAGGGCGCCGAATCATTCACCGCGCCAAGCCCGGCCATATTGAAGAGCTCGCCAACCGGCACCCGCGTCACCTCAGCCAGGCGCGCACCGAAACCCATATCCAGCAGCACCACGCGCAAGGCCGAACGCCCATCAACATCGCTACCGTAGTCGCCGGTGCTAATCTGGCCCGAGCGCACCCGGGCAAAGCTCACCGCGTCATACCAAGCCCGCATCAAATAGCCGGCCAGCAGATTCCGCTCACCCATCGCTGAATGCAGATCGCCCTGAAAATCCACCTGCTCGACACGCAGAAGCAGATCGCCGCTCATTCACTCATTCCTTCCAGCCGCAGCAACAGCTCATGCAAAGCCGCCTGCACGCGATACACCTCACCGCGCACGCGCTTCACCTCATGGGGCTCAATCTTCCCGTCGGACAGCGCATCATCGACGGCCGCGCCCACATCGCCATTGGCGCGCCACACCTTCGTCACCAGCTCCAACACCGCCAGATCGCTGGCCGGCGCATTCTCCACATTCGGCACCGCCACATAGCCATGACGGCTCGCCAGCGCATGCAGAATCCAGTGCTGGCCGGTGGCCGCCATCAGCTTGTCTGCCTCTTCCACCGTCAGGTGATGCGTATCCAGATTCGGATTGACCTTGTTCCGCAAGGTCGAAACACCACAACCCAACATGGGCGCCAGAGCCTCAGCCCCACCCTTGAAATCATGCACCGTTGCATACATCGCCAGTTTCAGAGACATCGCCGCACCTTCTGAGCCGATCAGGAAAAAACGCTCGTTGTTTTCAACCCCCGACGCGCCAGAATGCGAACCGGGGAACGTAATAAAAAAGCCGCTGGGGAGCGGCGAACCGCCGCTTAGCTGGGGAGCTTCGCGCCGGAGGAGGAGTACGCAGTGCCACGCAGATACGCCCAGTCCTCATCAGCAGGACGGAGCGACTCACAGCGCACAGCACCATTCGTGAATTTTTCAATCTCGATTGCCAGGCGCACCGAACACGGGCCACCAGATGCAATCTGCGAGAGATAAGAGGGCTTGATATGCAAGTGGTCAGCCAGAGCGCTTGCCCGTCCGCGCGCAGCTTTAATCCACAGTCTCAGTTCCATACCGGCGAGTTTAGTATTTTACTAAATCAATGGCAAGCCGAATTTAGCGTTTCGCACATTTATGCAAACACTAAAAAAGTGGATCATCCACGAATGGACATCAGTGAAATTCGGCTCGCCAACCTGCGCACCCTGCTTGAAAAAGCCGGCAGCCACGGCGCGTTTGCCGAAAAGGTGGATACCTCTGCCGCCTACATCAGCCAGATACTCAGCTCAAGCCATCCCGCGAACGTGGGCAAGAACTTGGCGCGCAAAATCGAAAGCAAGTTGGGGCTTGAGCACGGCTGGATGGATCGTGATCACAAATCACACTCCCACTACCGGCCATTGACTGCACATCCTCCGGTAAAAGAAGAAGCGCAAACCTACACCGCAGAAATGCCCCCCGAAGTCGCAGCCATCTATCGCGCCGCCCTCGAAGCATGGCAGTCCAATAGCCTCACCAAGCGCACGGCCGAAAGCGTCGTGAACCTGCTGCAGGCCGTCACCCCGCAGCAGGAACCAGCCCAGCCCGGCGACAACAGCCAAGCCAGCGCCTTTCTCGCCAGCCAGGTCAAAAACGTTGACAGTGGGGGTCAATGACGTTTAGCCCGCGTTGCGTGAAGCTGCGCCATGAACGTCTACGACCTCCGCCTCCACCTGCTCCGCCAGCTGATCCAGCAGCATGGCGGGCTGGCTGCTTTTTCAGAGCTTACAGGCATTGATAAGAGCACCCTTTCACGCTGCGCAGGGCGCAACCCCAGCGAACGCATCGGCACCCGCCTCGCCAACCGCATCGAAACCGCAATCGGGTTAAAACCTGACCACTTATCGGATTTTTCGACGCTGATTGACAGTGGCGGTAAACTGCCGGCCGATATGCTGGCCACCGCCCACCCCGCGCAGAAAAGGCTTATCAGCTACCTGCTGCACTATCCCATCGATGCCACTACCGCTCGCGCGCTGCTGCTGCTAGCCCGCCGGCGGCGATCGTGAGCCGGCGCCCGGTCGTTCACGTCCTCGCCAATGCCAATCTATCCGTCATCCGCACCCCGCTCAGCGGGTACCGCAGCCCGGTGGCCTTGGCAGAAATCGTGGACGAGGACGGCCAGCCCCGCCGCTGCTACCTCAAGCCCTGCCCGCTGGGCAATCGCGCCCTGCTGGGCGAAATCATCCGCTGGCTCTGGTGCCATACCATGGACGTGCGCGCCCCCGAAGGCGCATGGGTAGTGCTCGCCGATCCGCAGCGCCTGCAGCGCCACTGGCCCACGCACAGCTGGGGCAGCGAGCTGGTGCCGTGCTGGGTCACGCAGGAGCTGGACGCCCCTGCGCCCGAATCGCGCCGCCTGGCACTCACGCCCGACCGCGCCGCCGAGCTGCTGCGCTGGCCGGCCTGGTGGCGCATGCTGGCCATTGATCTGTTTCTGGAAAATGCCGACGCCCACATCCGCAACATGATCCTGCTCGATGACGACAGCTGGGCCACCATCGACGGCAGCGAATGCTTCGGCGGCAGCGACTGGACCAGCGCCACACTTGGTAAAAGGCCCATTATTCACAAGCTCGCCCACCAGCTGCGCCTATATGATCACCGCTTCCGCCCGCAGGAAACGGCTATAACAAACATACAAAGCGCACTGACCGGAATCAGTGTCACGCTCTACGCGCTGAAAGACCCCGTGCTGCACTGGGCCACCGGCCTCACCGATACCAAAGAGGCGGCGGCGCTCTATGCGCATCTGGCCGCCCGCACCCATCTGGAGAACACACCATGGCATCAGCCGATAAATCCCTCGATTGGCTTGCCGGGCAAATCAACCCACAGCACACCGCTGGCAGCGGATGCACCGGGATCGTCACCCCGCTGAACCTGCGCGGCTACCAGGGCATCACTGAACAGGGCGCGCTGGGCTGCATCGTCGAATTCCACACCCCCGTCAGCAGCATCCACCTGGAGGACTACGCCCCCGATGGGCTGGCGCCGGATTTCAACGCCGAAACCCTCAAGCAATGGCACAAAGCCATTGCCGACCTGCGCTGGCTGATCGAACACAACCAGCTTCCGCGCGACGAACACCAGCGCCTCATCAGCCCCGCACCCGACATGCTGGTGCTCGACCCACCCACCGATTTCATCTACGCCACGCCCACCATCGCGCTAGAGCGGCTGCGTGAACTCTTCTCCGGCTTGCATCGCGGCATCCTGCGGCAGCCCAGCCGGGGCGGCAGCGGCCTGAACGACGAACAAGCCAGCAATGTCGCCCTGCTCACCCTGCGCGCCCGCTACCTGCACCTGCACTTCATCGAAGACTGGCACGGCAGCCACATCTGGCGCAGCGACGAAGGCCTGGTCGCCCTGCACACCAGCACCGAAGAGCGCAGCCCCGGCGAAATTGCCGACCTCGCCCTGCGTCTGAACGAGCTGCGCAAGAAAACCGACGCCGCCACCATCTACAGCGTCGCCAGCATCCCCAGCGCTCAGGCACTCACCGAAGAGCTGATCGCCCGCCTGATGCGCATCAAGGTCACGCTGGTACCCGCCAGCACCACCGACGAACTGCGCCATGAGCTGGGCCAGAGCTGAGCGCACCGCCCCCACCACACACCCGCTGCGGCGGGTTTTCTTTTGCCTGACATGCGCGTAAATTTCTCCTGTCTTACTTGGGAGAGTAAACATGCAACAGGACAACAAAAAATCGCGGGCCGGCTGGATCATCGGCCTGGTCATCGGCGGAAGCATCTTCAGTTTCATCATCCTTCCCACTCTATTCATCCTTCTAATTGGCGCGATCTTGCCTGACGACAAAAATCAGCAAGCAAGCGCCCCAGCAAGCGAGCATCAATCGATAGCCAAAGCCGAGCCAACCGCTCAACCGACACCAGCACCAACGCCAGAACCGACCCTGACCCCGAAGCAGATCGCCGCGAAGAAAAAGCAAGAGGCCGAAGAACAGGCGGCTTTTGTAAAACTCATGGCCCAACAGCGCAAAAACATGGCCAAGGACATTGAGCAAGCACTACTTGATGATGGCGTCGATTCGCGCGTAACCACCACCGGCAAAGATGGAACAACCCTGAAAATCAGCGGCTTCGGCGTTGGCCGCGTCTTCGCAAACAAATTCATGAAAGCGGACGGCATCCATGACAGCCTGCTGAAACACGGCTTCAAACGTGTCGAGTTCCACCCCAAATACGGCGACGAATACACCTACTACGACTTATAAACCGACAAAGCCCGCCCAACCCGCCCGAGTGGCGGGTTTCTTTTTGCCTAGCGTTTTAGTTTTTTACACAATTTTTAGTGCTTTGCCATTGACATCAATTTAGCGTTTTACTAAAGTTCAAACCGTCACCACCGCGCAGCAAGGCCGGACGGTGACCCGGGCCGATTGCACTCTCCCAGCTAACGACACCTTGCTGCGCACCAGACAACAACCCCAGGAGAAAACCATGTCCGTACGTCCGTTCCTCGACACGATCCGCGATGTCCGTCGCGGCGAAATCCTCAACGACTGCGAAGACGAACTGCTGAAAGTCATCAAGGCCGTGGAAGAAACCGGCAAGGCCGGCACCTTCACTCTGCAGCTCACCATCAAGCCCGCCAACAAGGCCGGCGGCGTGATGACGGTGCAGGACAAGGTCACCAGCAAGTTGCCGCAGCTGCCAGCGGGAGAAACGCTGATGTTCGTCACCCCCGAATTCAACCTGCAGGCACAAGACCCGCGCCAGAAAGAGCTGAACCTCAAGGCCGTCGAGAACGGCACCACCGAGCTGAAGAAAGTCGCCTGATCGTCGGGCAAACCCGTTCCCCTCTCCCCAAGGAAACACCATGTCCCAGCAAGAAAATTACGCCCAGACCATCGCTACCGAAGCCCGCAAGCCGGTGGTGCTGTTCGATGAATTCGACAACGAACGCCAGATCGCCCTTCCGGTCGGCTACCAACTGCACGACTGCGAGCACCTGCTGCCACACCCGCGCCGCGCCACCGGCCGGACCACGCTGCACGACACTGACAGCTTCATCGCCTACGCCAAGCGCATCGGCTCGCTGACTTCGACGGCCATCTACATCAACGCCGATTACGCCAAGAACCAGGTCAGCGCCGTGGCCATCTTCAACGACCACGAAGACCAGCCGGGCTGGCGCGACCACACCGCCACCCTGCAGCCGCGCATTACCGAAGAATGGAAGACCTGGACGGCTGGCAGCGGGCAGTGGAAAAAGCAGATCGATTTCGCCCACTTCCTCGAACAGAACCTGCCCGACATCGTCGCCCCGAACGGCAGCGACGTGCTGACCTTCGTCACCCAGCTGGAAGAGCAGCGCAACGTCAAATACCGCAGCGGCGTGAACCTGCAGAACGGCATGGTGCAGATCGAATTCGTGGAAGACGGCAGCGACGCCACCAAGGGCAAGCTCGAACTCTTCAAGGAATTCACCATCGGCGTGCGCCCCTTCTTCGGCGGCGAGGCCTACAGCGTGAAAGCCGCACTGCGCTATCGCATCGACCGCAACAGCGGCGAAATCGCCTTCATGTACGAGCTGCAGCGCCCTGAAAAGATCATCGAAGACGCCGCCAAGGTGATCGTCGACAGCATCAAGGAACAGGCCGGCTTCCCGGTCTTCTTTGGTACCCCGAACTAAGCCGCCCCAACCAGCCAAAGGAAACACCATGACCCCATTCAAATTCGATCTTAACCAGCACGTAACGCTCGCCATGTCCGGCGAGCAAGGCGTGGTGATCGGCCGCGCGGAATTCAACAACCGCGAGCCGTGGTACTTCGTTCGCTACGTGAACACGAACGGCCAGCAAACCGAAAACTGGCAGGACGAATCGGCGCTGAAGAACACCGTACAGGAAGACCCGCCGTACTAAGCCCCCAGGCTGCAGCCGCTTGCCAGCAGGCGGCTGTGGCGTGGCGACTTGCCACCCTCAGGAGAAAACCATGCTCACCCTGATCCACTACCTCACCGACGACAGCGACGATCACAGCGTCATCAACGCCTGGAGCGCCGCCGGATGGCAAATCCGCGCCTGCTGGAACAGCAGCAGCCGCTTCCTCGCCCACAAAACACTGGAGCTGCAGCCATGACATTCCTGCGCCTGATGATCGCGCTGGCCATCGCCCTGCTGGGCCTGGCCGCGCTCGCCAAAGCCGGGGTCGACAGCATCGTGCTGTACGGCCACCCCACCCACACGTTGCTGGCCATCCTCGGCTGCATCGCACTGGTAGCCGGCTTCGGCTGGCTGATTGACTTCTTCGACGAGCAGAACCATGGACCAACTGAAAGCCCTGTTCCTACTTGCGCTGCTGGCCACCGCCGGCACAGCAGCCCTGACCATCATTTTCATCATTCGCATCTGGATTGAGGGGTAGGCCGTGAGCGAACAACACAACGACGATCCGAACAGCAAGGACGCTAGCTTTTCCTGCAAGCTGAAAGCGGATGACGGCTACACCTATGAGCTTACTGGTGCGCGTATCAGTGCAAACCAGTGGGGCGATATTGTCGCCATCGTACAGGGCGGGAAATCATTAAAGACTACCGAGAAGCAGCGCAGCGAACTGCTTGGCGAGCTCAAAGAGCTGTCTTCAGCGATGACTCTATTGAGCTGGAATTCTGACCCACTTGCCGTCCAGATCAAGCTTGGCCAGCTCGCCAACAGGATCGCTGCCGCAATCGCCAGCGTGGAGGGCGGAAGCGAAAAATTCAATTACGGGCATATCCCGATTGAGCCGGAGGCCGCAGCATGACCCGCCCCATCATCGGCCTCACCGGCCTCGCCGGCAGCGGCAAAGACACCGTAGCCGATCACCTCTGCGCCGTGCACGGCTTCGCGCGTCTCGCCTACGCCGACAAGCTGCGCGAAGAAGTCGCACACGCTTGGGGTATCGACCTGCAGCCTTTGCTGACGCGCGAAAACAAGGAAATACCTACGCCGGTACTCGCGTTGGCCAATTGCCAGTGCAGCCGCTTCAAACTCGCGATGTACCAGCTGCTGATCAGCGACGCGGATGACCCGAACGACCCCGCCACCGACGAAAAATGGCACCTTGAGCTCACCCAGCCGCGCAGCCCGCGCTGGATCATGCAGCGCTGGGGCACCGACTTCCGCCGCGCCTGGTTCGGCGACAGCTACTGGCGCGACGCGCTGGCCCACCAGCTGGCCGACATCAGCGGCCCCGTCGTCATCACCGACGTGCGCTTCGACGACGAAGCCATCCAGCTCAGCCAGCTTGGCGGCGAAATCTGGCACATCACCCGCCCCAACCTCGCCCCGGTCGAAGGCCACGCCAGCGAACGCGGCATCGCCACCTGCTACATCGACCGCTGGCTGGACAACGCAAGCAGCACCGCCCACCTGCACGGGCTCGCCAGCATTTTTCTAGACACCATGATCTACGCCCAGGAAGGAAAAGCAGCATGACTCCCGACCAGCAACTCCTCCACAAGCTCGACTTGCTGATCGACCACCTCAGCCAGCCGCGCGCCGTTATCCCGCCCGAAAAGCAACTCTGGTCCGGCGCCGCCTGCGCTGAATACCTGGGCGTCAGCACCGCGCACTTCCAGCAGCGCATCGCCCCGCTGTCGCACTTCCCCGCCGCCATCGAGCTGCCCACCGCCACCGGCAAGAACAATCAACGCCGCTGGAAGATGGTGGAAGTGATCCGCTGGGCGGAATCCCTCAAGCAGGAGAAGAAAGCAGCATGAGCCACGCGCAAGCCATGTGTATGCAGGCGTGCTACTCGGACGCCTGCACCCGGGCGCACATCAAGCGCAAATACCTGCCCGAGCTGATTGCCGAGCGCAAAGCGTTCCTGCGCATGCCCGGCGTTGCACGGCACATGAAGCCGATTTTGCATGAGATGCGCCAGGTGATTATCGCCACGGCGCGCAAGCTGAAGGAGTACGAAGCATGACCCCCGAACAGATCAACGAGCTGCGCGAGCTGGCGCAGAGGGCAACGCAAGGTGTTTGGCGCTGGGATGGCGATTTTGTTGCTCTCCCCAGACCGCTTGATGCCCCGGCAATTATCTGTGAGCCATACCATCGGGAGTTGGATGGTCAATACATCGCCGCCGCGAACCCGCAAGCCATCCTCGCCCTGCTGGACGAGCTGGATGGGCTAAGAGCAGCAGTGCGTGAGCTGAGCTCAACACGCGACGATCTGGCTGAGAAGCTGGAAGCGCTGGAGAAGCAGGAGCCGGTTGCCGTGCCGGAGGGGTATGTGCCGATCAAGCGCAGTACGCTGCAAGGGCTTGTTGATCTGTGGAATCTGAAAGGACGCGGGCGCAGCGGATCACCGCAGCATGGGCACACCATCCCCGACATTTGGGATCAGGGAAATCCAGAAGGAATTGCCGGCAAGCCGTGCGCCGAATGCACCATGTATGACGAGGCACGCGCCGCACTCGCCGCCGCACCGCAACCCGACAACAAGGAGTCCTGAGCATGAACACATTTGCAATGTGGCTTGGCTATGCAGTCATGGCGTGCGCCGGGGTTGTGGCGACCATTTGGCTTTTCTTTTGGTGCCTCGACTTCGCATTCAAAAGGCTGAAGCTGATGCCAGCGCTGCTTGAATTTGTTGAATGGAAACAGGAAGCCAAGCGCGACTGCCTACAGGCTGCCGCCGCCCCGCAGCCCAAGGAGAACGGACAATGCTGAGTGATGAACAGATTGAAGAATTAAACATCCAGACTATTTCCAAATGGAATGCTGGCGCTGACAGTCATAATCAGTGGGACAGTCTTGGAGATGATGAAAGGAGGGAACTGTTCGCCCGCGCCATCGAAGCCGCCGCCCGCCGTGAGGCGCTGGAAGAGTCGGCGAAGATGTGCGAGTCCCGCACTTGCACTGTCAGCATGTTTGCCACTTCCCGCGAGGCGACAACCCACAATCGTGCGGTAACTGGCGATGCCGCTGCAATCCGCGCCCTGATCGACCAGCCCGCCCCGAGCGAGTCGCACACCATCAGCGTTGACGATTTGGCAGCACATATCGGGTTCACCGACGCAGACATGGCTGATGCTCGCCAGTGGGCGAAGGGCTGCGATAACAAGGCGAACTATTTTGTCGAAGCCACCTATATGGTCAGCGACGCGCTGCCGGTGGCAACTGTCAAGGATTCCTTGACAACTGGGGCCGGCGACGCGCTACCAGATCATTGCGCAGACATCGAGTTTTCCGAACTGTTCGCGGCATGGTGGGAAGATCACGGGCAATTTGTCCGGTCTGGCGGCGGGAAGTATGAGCGGTTTTTTGCATTTGAGGCATGGCGCTATTTGTACCCGCAACTAATCAGCGCCCGCGCAGCACTGGCACAGAGCGCCGACGCGGCGCGGCTGAACGAAATCGCGGACGAATACTACACACTTGAGCCGTTCTCATCTCCGACAGGCGGTAGGGATGACGCTGATGTGTGTTGGCGCGTGTTGCAGTGGCATTGCGGCGAACGGACGCCGCGTATTGTGGCCGTGGTCTACAAAGACGATCCGCGTGCAGCAATTGACGCCGCGATGCAGGGCAAGCAGGAGGGGGAGTGATGGAAACACTAGCAAAAGGGGCAGCACTGACGCCCGAGACCTTCGCCGATTTTGTCACTCGACTACGCCATCACTGCCGTGGCGAAGGTGTCGACTGGCACTGCACAGCCGATGCCATGTTCACCGTTCAGGCAAAAAAGCGAACTTATGGTGTTGACCGAGATTACACCGATAAATGGGCTGTTTGCCTTGAAGATCAAAGCTGGTTAAGCCCACAAGCGTATTGGGATGACCTCGACGACGAAGAAAAAGCCAGTCTTGATGAAGCTGCGCAAAACGCGCATGAATGCGCTTTTCTTGACCTTAGCGAGTATCAGAAATGGGATTTGCTGGGCGAATTAGACGACCACACCGTAACCGGTTACGAAGATGAATGGGAGCACGTTTGCTCGCACTTCACCAAGGAGGCGGCAGACGCATTCATCCAGCGCAAGAAACACGATTACCGGCTCGGCCTGCGCGTGTACGTTGATGCGCAGACCCATTGCTGGGAATGGAACGCCATCAAGGAAGCGCTGATGGATGGCCGTCTAGTGTTGGCCGCCCAGCAGGGCAAGGAAGGTGCGTGATGGGCGAACCACTTTTCTACCTGCAGGACAGCCGGGGCTATGTTGGCAACGACATGATGTTTTGGGCGCAGGAAGGCGCCGGCTACACCACCGATCTGCGCAAGGCACAGAAATACACGCTGGCCGAAGCTCAAGCGCAGCACGACTGCCGGCACACCGACATTCCGTGGCCGTGCGAATACATCGAGGCGCGTACCCGCCCAGCCGTGGACATGCAGTACGTCAAACGTGACGAGGCGCTGGAAGGCTCGGGAATCATCCTGACCATAACGAAGCCAGAGAAGATCAAGAAGGAGCGGTTCCGCTGCTACGGCTGCGGCGTATTTCTAACCGCCGTCGATTACTACTGCGGGCCTTGCGGTCGCTGCGGGGCGGAGAACCGCCCATGATCTGCCAAGGCTGCGACAACGACCGGCCGCCCTCTGACTTCCGCCACAACAGCAACGTGTGCCGCCTGTGCGTCAACAGACGGCAGCGCGAGCGCATGGCGGCAAAGCGTACTGGCGTGCCGGCGGCAATGGCGCTGCGGCTGCTGGAGCTGGGCGACCCTTTTAACAGAGGAATGATGCAATGAAACGCTATTCAGACGATGAAATTATGGCGGCCATTCGGGCGGCGTGGCTGAAAGACACTCTCTCATGGTCACTACGGAAGTACGTCGGTGGTCGTTATCAAATTAACAGCGACCGCGCGCACATCCGCTGCTTAATTTCCGCATTCACAAGCTGCACGCCTGATATTCCAATGGATGTAATGCGCCGACGCGGTAAGAAACTCCAAGATCAAGGGCATCTTATTTTCGGTCACTATCGTCAAGGCGATGTGTGGCGCTTCCGCCCTCTGGAAGAGGAAGCAAACCACCTGATCGACCTGGCCGTGAAGTGGTGGCGGCACATGGGCTACAGCGAGGAAGAAATGCGGCCACAAGTAGAAGGCCATCGCCGTGCTGAGAATGAAGCGGAAATTCTCGCGGCATGTGGCGCTGCCGCTGAAATCGGGAGGGCGATGACGTGAGCAACCTACCCTATGGCGTGCTGATCTTCTTGGTTGGCATGCTGCTCGGAAACATGCCGGGTGACGATCAGACCATGGCCGACTGCCGCGCAATCGGCATCGCAAAGATGATCAGCGGAGGGTATATCCAGTGCAAACCAGCACCATGACCCATCGCCCCAGCGGAACAATGTGCCAAGGCTGCGTAACCGCCCTGCTCCAAAACTGCAGCGGACTCCCATTCCACACCATGCCGGTGATGAAAACCGACAAGGACGGAACGAAGGTAGTCCGATGTACGAAATTCATTGCTTACCCACCAAAGCCCCGCTGATGCGGGGATTTCTACGCCCGGAGCATCCATGAAAGCAATCGACCTATTCGCCGGTGCCGGCGGATTTTCAACCGGCGCACGCATGGCTGGCGTGCAAGTCGTGTGGGCGGCCAATCACTGGCAGTCTGCCGTCGAAGTCCACGCCGCAAACCATCCCGAGGCTGCGCACGTCTGCCAGGATTTGCATCAGGCCGACTGGCAGCGTGTACCGGTGCATGATCTGCTGCTCGCCTCGCCCTGCTGCCAGGGCCACAGCAAGGCACGCGGCAAGGCCAACGGAAACCCGCAGCACGACAACAGCCGCAGCACCGCATGGGCTGTTGTCAGCGCCGCCGAGTATCACCGGCCAGCCTTTGCCGTGATCGAAAACGTACCGGAATTTGTGCAATGGTCGCTCTACCCGGCATGGCGTATGGCGATGGAAGCGCTCGGCTACTGTCTGAGTCCGCATATCGTGGACGCCGCTGATCATGGCGTTCCGCAGCACCGGCAGCGGCTTTTCATCGTCGCCGCCCGGGCGAAACACCCCCTGCTGCTGAACCTGCCGCGCCGTGAGCATGTTCCGGCCAGCAGCTTTATCGACCTGAACGCTGGAAACTGGTCGCCCATTGATAAGCCAGGCCGGGCCAAGGCCACACTTGAACGCATCGCCAATGGCCGCCGCCAGCACGGCGACACCTTCCTTGCTCCGTATTTCGGATCAGGATCTGGACTGACAGGTCGCGGCATTCACCGCCCCATCGGCACGATCACCACCCGGGATCGCTGGGCAATCATCCACGGCGACCGCATGCGCATGCTGGCTGCCAACGAATGCCGCGCAGCAATGGGATTTCCGGACGATTACCAGCTACCAGCGCAGCACCGGCTGGCCGTGCACATGCTGGGCAATGCCGTATGCCCGCCCGTTGCGCGTGATGTGATCGAAGCGATGCGATGGGCAGCCTGAGTTATCCGGAAATACCGGACAACTGCCCGCGCAGCTCGCTCTGTTTTGAACACCAGCCCGCAGCAGCGGGCTTTCTTCAATCCAGCCTCGCCACCACGTGCGCCATGTCCGGCGCGTAATAGACATTCTGCAGAATGCGCAGATCGCGGTGGCCGCTTATCTTGGCCAGCGTCATCACATCCACTTTCTGCGCCAGCCTGGTCAGCGCCTCACGGCGGGTGTCGTGAAAATGCAGATCCTGCACCATCGCCCGATCACGCGCCTTGCGGAATTCGGCGTCCAGCACCCCCACCTTGAGCTGGAAAACCCGCTCATCGTCAGGGTTACGCACCACACCCAACACCTCCAGCAGCGCCCGGGCGCGCGAGGATAAGGGAACATCACGCGGATGCCCGTTTTTGGTTACCGGGATGTGCACCAGCCCGCGCGCAAGATCGACGTGCTGCCAGCACATCGCGCAAATCTCACCTGCCCGCATTGCGGTTTCAATGGCAAACAGCAGCGCCGCCCCCACCCGCGCCCTGCCCGTCTGTGGCGGTACGCCTTCCAGATAGCCGAGCGCCAGCAGCAAACGGTCAATTTCTTCCGGGTGTACGCGCCGCTGCCGGGGCGGCGCTTCCTTTGGCTTGCTGACTCGCAACAGCGGGTTTTCCGGCAACCAGCGCCATTCACGCGCGGCGACGGTACAGGCGTGGCTGAGTATTCGCCATTCGCGCATCACCGTGGATCCGGAAACACTCTTCAGCCGGCGATCACGCCATGCCGCGAAATGCTCTGGCCCGAGGCTGGCCAGCTGCACCTGGGCGATCTCATCCTCACAAAAGGATTCGATGCGGTATTGCTCAAAACGATCAGAGCGCTTGGTCGGGCTCACCTCATTGGCATAGCGCTGCAGCAGATCACCGAATGTTTTATTCGACAGGCCCGCCACTTTCCCGCTGGCAATCTGCGCCTCGACCTCCGCCGCCCACGCCTGTGCCTGCGCCTTGGTTTTGCATGTGCAAGAACGAGACACTCCCGCCTTGCGCACCTTTGCCTGCCATGAACCGCTTGCGAGTTTCGTGAATGTCGCCACGCCCAATACCCTTAATCTGCCATGGACAAATCATGGACAAAACATGGACACTCGACAACAGAAAATTGCTAAAACTTGCGAAAAATCGCACAGGAACGCAGGCAACAAAAAACCGCCGTAACCCTTGATTTGATTGGGTTTGCGGCGGTTTGTGCGCTACCGTAAAAACTATCGATGGCACCCCCAGCAGGAATCGAACCTGCAACTAGCCCTTAGGAGGGGCTTATTATATCCATTTAACTATAGGGGCCTTGCCTGCGCGGCATGTGCCGGGCGAGCGCATTCTATCAAAAGCCGGTCGCTTTGGGCAGCCAGCTTGCCAAGCAGCACCCGAATAATGCAGACATTACGGATTTCAGCCTGCTAACGACTTCTGCGGCTATTGAAATCATCCAGCATTTTTTGCTCGCGACGATTTTCCTTCAGTTGCTCGTTCTGGTGGTGCCGCTGCTCAAGCGCTTCAAATGCCTTGACCTTGCGCTCTTTCTCCAGCCAGACCAGACGCAAATCGTCGTAACGCTGCTGCAAGCGGGCGATTTCTTCCCGCTGCTGCTGGCAGGCCACGTCCAGCTTGGCAAGAAACAGCTGGTAATCACGCCACTGCGCAACCGTCATGCCGCCACCGGTCTGGCCAGTAAGGCGCGAACGGTATTCGGTCCGGTAGCCTTCTAGCTGGTCCAGCTTGCCCTGGGCAGTCAGCCAGCGGGCCTGTGCTTCCTGCATGGCGCGAGCAGCATCTTCGCGCTCGTCACGCGCGAGTTGCAGCAGAAAAGCAAAACGGAACTGGGCCATTGCCTCACATCATGAAGAGCTGGGAAAGCTTCATTCTAGCCCCGGCATAGTCTTCACGTTCGTTGATTGATTGCTGCAAAAACTGCTCGAAGGACGGATGCCGGCGGATGGCATCATCCAGCACCGGATCCGAGCCGGGCACATAGGCTCCAACGCTGATCAGGTCGCGGCTACGCTGATAGCGCGAGTAAAGGTATTTGAAGCGCCGCACCAGCTCGAATTCTTCCGGAGCAATGATGTCGTGCATCACGCGCGAAATGGATGCCTCGATGTCAATCGCCGGATAGTGCCCCGATTCGGCCAGCTGCCGGCTGAGTACGAAGTGGCCATCCAGAATCGCCCGGGCATTATCGGCAATCGGGTCCTGCTGGTCGTCACCTTCCGAAAGGACGGTATAGAACGCGGTAATCGAGCCGCTGCCCTCGCGACCATTGCCGGCCCGCTCGACGAGTTGAGGTAGTCGCGCAAACACGGAGGCCGGATAGCCTTTGGTCGCAGGCGGCTCGCCAACCGCCAGAGCGATCTCACGCTGCGCCATGGCGTAACGTGTAAGCGAGTCCATGATCAGCAGCACATGCTGACCCTGATTGCGGAAATATTCGGCAACTGCGGTCGCGTAGGCCGCGCCATACAGGCGCAACAGCGGCGGCGTATCAGCGGGAGCGGCAATCACCACCGAGCGCTGCAACCCCTCTTCGCCAAGAATGTTCTCGATGAAATCCTTCACTTCGCGGCCACGCTCGCCGATCAGGCCGACGACCACCACATCGGCCGTGGTAAACCGGGCCATCATCCCCAGCAACACCGACTTGCCGACCCCCGAGCCAGCAAAGAGGCCCAGCCGCTGCCCGCGCCCAACGGTCAGCATGGCGTTGATGGCACGAACCCCCACATCCATCACATAGCGTACTGGTTCACGATCCATCGGATTGTATGCGCGGGCAAACAATGGTTGCCAGGCATCCGACTCCAGTTTGCCCTTGCCGTCCAGCGGACGTCCCAGGCCATCAAGAATCCGGCCCAGCAGCCCCCAGCCTACCGGCATCTGCCGGCCATGGTCTTCGAGGCGCCGCTGCACTGCACGTGCGACACCATAATCCGGCTGGCGGGCTGCAATGTCTTCATGCGGCAGCACGCGCGCACCGGGCTCGACACCGTACAACTCGGCAATCGGCATCAGAAACAGGCGGTCTTCCTGAAAACCGACCACGACAGCCTCGACGGGATGGCCGCCCGGCGTGATCACATCGCAGGAAGTGCCGATCGGCAGGCGCAGGCCAACGGCCTCCAGTACCAGGCCTGAAACGCGGGTCAGACGCCCTTGTGGTGTCCAGGGGCGCATCCACGATGATGCTGCCGCGCAATCCCGGAGGTATTGCCGGCAGAACCCGAGAGCTTCACTCACTGTCGAACTCAGCGCTGACCGGAGGCATTGCAGTCGCGCTCACGGCACGTTTATCACTATCCGCCGGCACGGCCGCGGTGGATTCCCAGGCCAATGCCGGCACATCATCGCGACGCAAAACGGCCAGCTGGTTCTGCCAGCGTGTGGCCAGCGAAATATCGACTGACGATGCTGGTGTCTCGATCCTGCAGCCGCCAGCCGGCAAGGAAGGATCAGGAACCAGACGCCAGACGTCCTCCGGCAACTCGACCTGCAAATCGGATTGCAATAGCACCAGATCATCGGGATTGAGCAGCATGCGCGCAGGCGAGCGCACCGCAGGCAGCGCAGCCAGAACCTCGCGGATACCCGCCATCAGCACGGTACGATCTGCATGCAGCTCATCGCGTACAACCTGCCGGGCAATGGTCAGCGACAAATCGAGCACTTCTTCAGCCAGCTCTCTCTCGGCGCCGGTCAGCCAGTCGCTCATGCGGGCTACCAGCTCCTGCATGCGCTGCACCTCGGCCACAGCCTGTTCGCGACCAGCCTGCAGTCCGGCCTGATAACCTTCATCATGCGCCTGCTGCTGGATTGCTTCGATTTCTTCGGCCGTCGGATAGGGCAAAGCCGGCGCCTCAACCACACCGGAAGGAGTTTCTTCCTGGGTATAGCCCTGCACCCCTTCCTGATAAATGGATTCAACCTCAATACCTGCACCGGTATCAACAGCATCAGGTACAGACTCCGCGACCTCCGGAGCAGGCTGTGCGGGCGGGGAATCCAGCAGCGAACCAAATTGCCAGCGCTGGAAGCCGGACAGCTCTTCGCGCGGAATCACGCGACGGGGATTGGATGACATCGCTTATTCCACCAGCCCTTCGTCGCCCTTGCCACCCAGCACGATCTGGCCTTCGTCGGCCAGCCGCCGCACGATCTTGAGGATTTCCTTCTGTTCGGCCTCGACTTCGGACAGCTTGACCGGCCCCTTGGCCTCCAGATCTTCGCGCAGCATTTCTGCTGCCCGTGATGACATGTTCTTGAAGATCTTTTCGCGCAAGGCCTGGCTGGTGCCTTTCATGGCAATGATCAGCGCATCGGACTGCACCTCGCGCAACAGCAGCTGGATGCCGCGATCGTCGATATCCAGAATGTTGTCGAAGGTGAACATCTTGTCCTGGATTTTCTGTGCCAGCTCGGGGTCGTATTCGCGGATATTGGAAATCGCCGAGGCCTCGACCACGCCCCCCATGAAGTTAAGGATGTCGGCGGCCATGTGCACCCCACCCATGGCGCTCTTCTTGATCTTGTCCGAGCCGGACAGGAGCTGGGTCAGCACGTCATTGAGCTCGCGCAGCGCAGATGGCTGTACACCTTCCAGCGTGGCGATGCGCAGCAGCACATCGTTGCGCAGGCGCTCGACAAAATTCGACAGGATTTCGGACGACTGGTCGGGTTCGAGGTGAACCAGAATCGTGGCAATGATCTGCGGGTGCTCGTTTTTGATCAACTCAGCGACGGCAGCTGAATCCATCCACTTCAGTGACTCGATGCCGTTGTTGTCATTGCCCTGCAGGATGCGGTCCAGCAGGTTGGCGGCCTTGTCGCTACCCAGCGCCTTGGTCAGCACCGAGCGGATGTATTCATCGGCTGCGCCAAGGTTCGCGCGGTTCTGCGTCGAGGCGACAAAATCACCCAGTACGACATCCACTTCTTCGCGCTTGACGTTATTCATGTTGGCCATCGCGAAGCCCAGCTTCTGGACTTCCTTGGGGCCAAGAAATTTGAAGACTTCCACTGCGGCTTCTTCACCGAGCGTCATCAGCAGGATCGCGCCCTTGCGCACCCCTTCTTCATTCAGACTGGCTGCCATTGTATTACCCTGCCTTACCCAATCTTGTTGGGATTTTCATTCTTGCCATCTTCATCGCTCATCCATTCGCGCAGGATGGTTGCGACCATGCGGGGATCATTCTTGGCCAGTTCCTTGGCCTGCTGCATCAGATCGGCAAAGGCTGCCAGATGCGCCTGGTCCTCTTCGGAACTGCGCGCAGCCTCGCTGCTTTCACCTTCCCCGCCAAGCGCTCCAAGCCCGTCACCCAGATCGAGCTGGAGCGATTTGCCGTCGGCACTGCCGCGGGCGATATCCTTCATCAGCGGACGAACGATAAAGAACAGCAGATAGATAACGGCGATGGCCAACAATAGCACCTTCAGCACGGTAGGCCAGTTGGCCTGCAGATAGTCGGTCGCCTTTTCGACAGCCGGCCGGTCTTCCAGCGGAGCCGCATCCGCAAAGGCGGCATTGACCACATTCACCGAATCACCGCGCCCCTGGTTGTAGCCAATGGCTTCGCGCACCAGATTGTTGATCTGGGCCATTTCCTGGGCACTGAACGGCACATAGCTGGCCTTGCCATCCTTGTCCTTGCCCGGCTTGAAGTTGAGCACAACGGCAGCTGAGAGACGTTTCACCGTGCCAACAGGCTGCTTGACATGCTGGATGGTCTTGTCGACCTCGTAATTGATCGTTGCTTCACGCCGGGAATTGCCGGCACTTTCGCTGCCACTGGCACCGGTGGCTCCAGAAGCAACGGGCGCGGTAATCGGCGCGGTTGCAGCACCCGGCGGCTGATTGGACAGAGCGCCCGGCACCCCCATTGCCGCACCATCCGGCGAACGAGCCTGCTGGTCGAGTGTCTGCTGGCTGCGAATTGACGCGGCATTGGGCGGCGAATTGGGCTTGAAGGTCTCGGAGGTCTGCTCGACCTCGGCAAAATCGACCTGCGCGGTAATCTCTGCGCGGACATTATCCTTGCCGACCAGCGGCGCCAGAATGGCCTGCACACGCTCGACATAGCCACGCTCGATCTGCATCACGTACTGCAGCTGGCTCTGGTCAAGATTGCTCTGATTGAGGCGGTTATTGTTCGACAGGAGATTGCCGTCCTGGTCGACTACGGTGACATTCTTGACCAACAGATCAGGGACACTGCTGGAAACCAGATGAACGACACCGGCTACCTGGGCGCCATCCAGGGTACGACCGGGACGCAAGGTCAGAATGACGGATGCAGTGGGTTTCTGCTGATCTCGCAGGAAAACGGACTGCTTCGGAATTGCCAGATGAACGCGGGCTTTTTCGACAGCGGAAACGGTTTCGATGGAACGGGCCAGCTCGCCCTCAATGGCGCGCTGGTAATTGACCTGCTCGGTAAACTGGGAAACACCGAATTTCTGGTTGTCGAGCAGCTCGAAGCCGACATTGCCGGATTTCGGCAAGCCTTGGGCAGCCAGCTTGAGACGGACGTCATAAATCTTGTCGGCCGGTACGGAAATGGCTCCGCCCGCATCCAGCTTGTAGGGGATGTTCATTTGCTGCAGTGACTGCACCACTGCGCCACCTTCCTTATCGGGAATGTTGGTAAACAACACCCGGTAAGACGGCTCCTTTGACCAGATCAGCCCGCCAATCAATGCTGCGATCACGGCGGCGACCAGCCCCATGAGCAGAATCTTGCGAGCAGATGACAGTTCACCGAAGCGTTGCTGAAAGCCGCTGATGCTTTGCCCTGCGATAATCGTGCGCTGCGCTACCGTGCCTGCTTCTGCCATACCCTAGCCAAGTCAATGCCCGCAGGTTAAACCTGCATATTCATGATTTCCTGATAGGCAGTGACAAGTTTGTTACGCACCTGCACCATCGTCTGAAAACTCAGACTGGCTTTTTGCAGTGAAACCATCACATCCTGCAGATTGGTTTCTGCATCCCCGGACTGGAATGCCTGCTGCTGGGCCTGGGCGCTTTGCTGCATCTGGCTGACCTGGTCAATCGACTGCTTGAGCATTGAACCAAAATCGGGCTGATCCGCTGCATCGGCTGCCGGTGTCGCAGATTGCCCCGAGGCCAATGCGCTCATCGAACGCAATTCGCCCAGCAACTGATCGATACCTTGCACACTCATCTTGTTTGCCTATCCTTCTGCGCAAAATTGTAGGGGGGCTGGCAATACGCAGCAAGCAAATCCTGCGCCATGTCTCAAACTGGGGCTGTACCATCCTCTTCGCGGTACTGGGCCAGCTTGTGCCGGAGCGTACGTTCGCTCATGTTCAGGCGCTCGGCGGCCAGCTTTCTGACACCGCCAACTGCCTTCAGCGTCTCCAGAATATGGCGCTTTTCCATCTCTTTCAGGTCAGTCACGGGCTCAGCAAGCGATTCGGGGACAACAGACTGAGCGGCAACTCTTGCCGCCTGCGGCAAAAAAATCTCTTCGGCACGCACCTCATCACCGGGAGCAAGAATCAGCGCGCGCTGGATTACATTATCCAGCTCTCGGATATTACCCAGCCAATCATGATTTTCCAGCTTCTGCACGGCACTAACAGTCAGAACGGGTAGCCGCCGCTGCTGCCGTGCTGCATGCTTGGCAAGCAAGGCACGTGCCAGCGGCACGATATCCGCCTTGCGTTCACGCAGTGCTGGCAGATGCAGGGGAAACACATTAAGCCGATAGAACAGATCTTCACGGAACCGCCCAGCCGCAACTTCTTCCTGCAGATCCCGGTTCGATGTCGACAAAACCCTGATATCTAGCCGGATGCTTTTGTTTCCTCCCACCCGTTCAAGCTCGCGCTCCTGCAGAACACGCAGCAACTTGGCCTGCAGAGCAAGCGGCATCTCGGTAATTTCATCCAGCAGCAAGGTTCCACCTTGCGCCTGCTCGAACTTGCCCTGATGCTGCCCGGTGGCGCCGGTAAACGCGCCCTTCTCATGCCCGAACAGGGTCGACTCCAGCAACTGCTCCGGAATGGCCGCACAATTGATCGCCACAAACGGTTTGTCAGAACGAGGACTGTGGCCATGAATATAGCGCGCCAGAACCTCCTTCCCTGTACCCGATTCACCGGTAATCAGCACGGACGCATCCGTCGCGGCGACACGCTGAGCCATTTCCAGCAACAGGCACATCTGCGGATCAGTCGCGATCAATTCGGACTCTGCACTGGCATGCAGGATGTACTTTTCCACATCGGCCAGCAATCGGGCCGGCTCGAAGGGCTTGGGAAGGTAATGACAGGCACCGGCGTGCAAGGCTGCAACGGCCTTCTCCACAACACCGAATGCGGTCATCAGAATAAAGGGTAGCCATGGATAATGCTGCTTGACCTCTGCGAGCAGGGTCTCGCCATCCATCGGCTTCATCTGTACGTCGGAGAGAACCAAACCGACCCGTTCGCACGCCAGCAAGGCCAGCGCGCGCGTCCCATCCTCGGCAGCAAGCACCTGATAACCGCCCAGCTCAAGCGTATCGACCAGCGCTTCACGCAGGGCATCGTCATCCTCCACAACCAGGATGGGTAAATACATAAGTACACCGTTCAAATTGATTGATCATTCCGCTCCGGGAGAGCCCTGAATTGCCTTCCCCCGAGAAGCGGTTGTACCGCATTTCCAGCACTCCGCTAGATGCGCGTAGCCCGGCCACCCTTGGTATGCAGCCAGCTCAACAGGCGCGGGGCAATTTCGCGCAGCGGCAGTATTTCATCAACACCACCCGCTGCAATAGCCTCTTTGGGCATACCGAATACCACACAGCTCGACTCATCCTGGGCAAAGTTGTAGGCACCCGCCTGCTTCATTTCCAGCATGCCCTGCGCTCCATCCCTGCCCATACCGGTGAGAATCACTCCCACCGCATTGCGACCCGCCACATTCGCAGCGGAGCGGAATAATACATCAACCGAAGGGCGATGCCGGTTTACCGGTGGTGCCTGCGAAAGCTCGCACACATAATTGGCCCCTGACACCCCCAGCAACAGATGTGAATGCCCTGGAGCGATATAGGCGTGACCAGGCAACACCCGCTCGCCATGCTCGGCCTCCTTGACCGTAATCCGGCAGAGGGAATCCAGCCTTGCCGCAAAAGAGCGGGTAAACATTTCCGGCATGTGCTGGGCAATCAGAATGCCCGGGGCATCAGCCGGCATCGGCTGCAAAAATTCCTTCAATGCCTCCGTCCCACCTGTTGAAGCCCCCACAATGATCAGCTTTTCGGATTTAAGCAGCGGACGCGAATGCTTGGGCAGCACGGCATCCGCACTGTGACTGGGCGGCACCGAAATCATCGGCGTTTTCCCAACAGTTGACTGTGCAGCGGCCCGGATTTTCTCCCGGATTTCGTCAGCGTAACCATTCATTCCATTCACGATATCCATTTTTGGTTTGGCCACGATCTCGACGGCCCCGAGCTCCAGTGCCCGCAAGGCGATTTCCGTCCCCCGTTCGGTCAGCGAAGATACCATCACCACCGGCGTGGGCTTGAGCCTCATGAGACGGGACAGAAACTCTAGCCCGTCCATTTTCGGCATTTCCACATCCAGTGTAATCACATCGGGATTCAGCTCCCGAATGCGCTCACGGGCAACAAGGGGGTCCGGCGCCACCGCGACACAGGACATATCAGCAGCACCATCAATGATCTCGCGCAGCAGGCCGCGAATCAGCGCGGAATCATCGACTACCACAACACGGATGCCTGCCTTGCTCATGACGAACAACACCTCTCAACTGAACAGTTCGACATCGCCAGCCGGCTCCTGGTAACGCAAGCGGGCACTGTAATCCCTTTCGCGCTCGATAATCGTATTATTGTGCACCGAGCGCAGCTTTTTCACCAAAACCCGCCCGGTCTGGGCAAAGAAATACACTTTGCGCGGGTAAATATCGAGCAGATCCTCGGCCACGACCGGAATATTCTCGACTTCGAGAAAATGCCTGACAAATTCTGCATTCCTTGCCCCGACATCGGACACGGTAAAGCCATGCAGCACCTTGCCGCCGCCAAAAATCTTGGCTTCGATGCGGCTGCGCTGGGCACCCATTTTCAGCATCTGGTTGATCAGCATTTCCATGGCAAATGTGCCATAGCGCGTCGGCAGACCCGTGATGGCCTCCAGGCTTTCATCGGTTTCCGGCAGCATGAAATGATTCATGCCGCCAATGCGAGTCACCGGATCACGCAGACATGCCGCCACGCAAGATCCCAGAACAGTAACGATCAGCATTTCGCGGCTGGTAGTGTAATATTCGCCCGGCAAGATCTTGGCCGCTTCGATACCGAAATTGCGGTCAAAATACACCGCCGGACTGAGGACATTTTCGAACACCGAAGTCATCACGAGGCCGCCTTTTGCATAAAAGCTTCGGACGGCACGTATGCGGTACGGCCGCAGGGCCGGAAGACATCCCCCATGAAATGCAGGCTTTCGGAGTGACCGACACACAGCAAGCCATGCGGCTTGAGCAGCGCGGCAATGCGCAACAGAATGCGGCGCTGCGCGGCCTGATCGAAATAGATCATGACATTGCGACAAAAAATGGCGTCGAAGCGCCCCTCAAGAGGCCAGTGCTCATGCTGCAAATTGATCTGGCGAAAATCAACCATTTCGCGAACCTCGCTTTTCAATCTGGCAAAGCCGGCGCGCTCGCCCTTGCCGCGCAAAAAGAAAGCCCGCTTGCGCTCGGAGGACAGCTTGTCCAGACGCTCAAGCGGGTAAATTGCAGCGCTGGCAACAGCAAGAACATGGGTATCGAGATCAGAGGCAATAATTTCGACATCGAAGGTATTGCCCTGCAGCCCTTCCAGCACGGTCATTGCAAGGCTATACGGCTCTTCTCCCGTGGAAGATGCAGCGCACCAGATCCGGTAGCGGCCAGCTCCGGCATGCTGTTGCAGATGCACTCGCAGCAGGTCGAAATGATGTGCCTCACGGAAAAATTCGGTCAGATTGGTAGTTAGTGCGTTGATGAATAACTGCCATTCAGGACTGTCAGGCTGTGCCTCAAGCCTGTCCAGATAGGACTGGAAGCTGGCCTCACCCAGGCTGCGCACGCGTCGTACCAGCCGGCTGTAAACCATCTGTTCCTTGCTGGCATTCAGGCGGATGCCGGCACGCTCACGGATCAGCCTGACCACGCGAGAGAAATCCCTCGCGGTGTAGTGAAATTCGCGCCCCTCTTCCGCATTGCCGTCCTGCTCCTGCAAAGCATGCGCTGCATCCTGCCTGTTCATGGAGCCTCCGGCACGACTCGCGTCACAGATTGCGCCCGGTTTTGCCAACAGGCACGGGACAGATCAGGCCGCAACCTCTTCAACCAGCGCCATTTCCTCGCTGGTCATCAGTTTCTCGATATCCAGCAAAATGATCATGCGCTCCTCGATCGAGCCCAGGCCACGCATGAAACTCGTATCAAGTGCAGCACCAAATTCCGGCGCCGGGCGCACCTGCTCCTGCGTCAGGGTAACCACATCGGATACGCCGTCAACGACAATCCCCACCGTCCTGCCGACCAGACTGAGAATGATGACAACGGTAAACTGATCGTAAGTCACATTGCCGAGATTGAATTTGATGCGCATATCGACAATCGGGACGATATGCCCGCGCAGATTGATTACCCCCTTGATGAAGGCCGGGGCATTGGCAATCGATGTGACTGCATCATAACCACGGATTTCCTGCACCTTGAGAATATCGATTCCGTATTCCTCGGCCCCCAGCGTAAACACCAGCAATTCCTGATTAGCCCCATTCAGCATCTGTTCCATAGCAACCTCTTCCGAACTTGTGATTCAAGCAGGCTCCCGCTCCTGGACCTGCTGCGGCTTGCTCTGGGCAAGGCGTACCAGGGTAGAGACATCCAAAATGAACGCCACCCTGCCATCTCCCATGATCGTGGCCCCGGCAACCCCCGCGACCCGGCGATAATTGGTTTCCAGGTTTTTGACCACAACCTGGTGCTGCCCGAGCAGATCGTCGACAAAGAGTGCGATTTTCTGTCCGTCAGCCTCGACGATGATGATCAGTCCCTGATGGAATTCGGCAATGCGAGGCTCGACATGAAATACCTCATGCAGCGCGACAACCGGCAGGTACTCGCCACGCACATTGATCACTCTGCCCTGTCCGGTGACGGTTTTCACCATTTCGCGGACTGGCTGCAGTGACTCAACGATGAAGGACAGGGGAATGATGTAGATTTCGCTACCAACCTGGATCGACATGCCATCCAGAATCGCCAGGGTGAGCGGCAAACGGATGCTGATTGTCGAACCGACTCCCTGCATGGATTCGATTTCGATACGTCCGCCCATAGCCTGGATATTGCGCCGCACCACATCCATGCCGACACCGCGCCCGGATACATCCGTCACTTCGGCAGCGGTGGAAAAACCCGCTTCGAATATCAGCTGCCAGACTTCGCCATCCGTCATGGCATCGGATACCGGCATTCCCCGCTCGCGGGCTTTTGCCAGTATCCGTTCCCGGTGCAGGCCGGCACCATCATCGCGAACCTCGATCACAATGCTGCCGCCGCGGTGGAATGCCTTCAGGGTCAGCGTTCCGGTTTCCGCCTTGCCGGCGGCAAGACGAACCTCGGGCGCTTCGATGCCGTGATCCAGGCTGTTGCGTACCAGATGGGTCAGCGGGTCGGCCAGCTTTTCGATGAATCCCTTATCCAGTTCGGTCTGTTCACCCAGCATGCGCAGCTCGACTTTCTTGTCGAGCTTGGCCGCAAGATCATGCACCAGGCGCGGAAAACGGTTGAATACCGAAGAAATCGGCATCATGCGGATCGACATCACCGATTCCTGCAACTCGCGGGTATTGCGTTCAAGCTGCTGTACTCCGCTGATAAGGTGGCCATACAGAGCCGGATCAAGCACACCGACATTCTGCGCCAGCATGGATTGCGTGATGACGAGTTCGCCGACCAAATTCAGCAGCTGGTCAACTTTCTCGACACCGACCCGGATCGATGTTTCATGCACGGCAACACTTTTTCCCGGCACCGCCGGTCTTGTCGTGCCTCCCCCGGAAGACTCGGACACAGCAACCTCTCTGTCCGGGGCCGAAGAGCTGGCAAGCACCGGCTCATCTGCCGGTCTGCTGCTGGCATCAGGCACAACAGGCAGCGATTCGGGAGGAACAAAAAAGCCGTAACCCTGTGCCGCCGTGTCATCCGATTCCTTGTCCAGTGGCTCGAAAAAACCGTATGCAGCATTTTCTTCAGCGGAATCCTGCGCCAGCGGCTCGAAAAACCCGTACCCAGGGTCATCATCCTGCGCAGGAGACAGCCGGACTGGCTGCGCACCATCATCTTTTACTGCCATGCCCCCCACTGGCAGCGCTTCCCAGCGGATCGCTTCCGGCGCCAGGGCAAACTCGAGCTCACTCAGCAAATCCTCCAGTGGCCCGCGCAATGTCATGCGATAGCGCACACTGCCGGACCGGGCTGCTTCATCCACTTCATGAACATGACCATGCGCCTGCAGGCTATCGAGGAAATTGCGGGTATCACACTGCGGATCTGCGCCAATATGCAGCCAGCCGGTAAGCCGGCCATCTCCCGCCCTGTCCTTTGGCGGCTCTTCATGAACGGGAGGCGCAGCCGAATCGTGCACGGCAGCCAGCTGCTCAAGCCTGGCGGTCACGCCGGCAATGGCTGTATCGTCGACAACGCCAAAGCCGCGATGGGCATCAAGCATGCTGCGCAAAACATCACCAGCCTGAAGGAAGACATCGACCATCACGGCCTGCAGCGGCAATTCGTGCTTGCGCAAGCGGTCGAGCAAGTTTTCCAGAATGTGGGTGACATCGGCCAGGTCAGAAAATCCGAAGGTCGCCGCTCCGCCCTTGATCGAGTGCGCTGCACGGAATATTGCGTTCAGGGATTCATCGTCCGGGCTAGCCAGATCAAGCTGCAGCAGCAAGCTTTCCATATTGGCCAGATGCTCGGCGGCCTCATCAAAAAAAACGCCGATGAACTGGCTCATGTCTATCGTCATGGTCATCACCCCCTTCAGGGCAGACAGGTCAACCGATCACCTTGCGCGTTACTTCCAGCAGTTTCTGCGGGTCAAACGGCTTGACCAGCCAGCCGGTAGCGCCCACCGCTCGTCCCTGCTGCTTCATGCTGTCTCCTGCTTCAGTAGTCAGCATCAGAATGGGGGTCTTTTCATACTGCGGCAGCGCACGCAAATTGCGGATCAGCGTCAAACCATCCATTCCGGGCATGTTCTGATCGGTCAACACCAGATCAAAGGCCTGGCTGCGTGCCTGGGTCAGGCCAGCGTTCCCGTCAACAGCCTCGGTAACTTCATAGCCCGCGCTTTTCAGGGCAAACGCCACCATCTGGCGGATCGAGGCGGAATCATCCACGGTCAGTATTCGCTTGGCCATTGCATTCTCCTTGGTTCCGGGCGCCCGCGCCCTCCTGAAGCCGGACGAATCACGGCCCCGTCTGCGGCCTGCAGAACGCCGGATATGCCGTTTGCAGCGGCAAGGGAGTCCCGCCGCAGCTTTCCGGCAACTCTGGCTCACAGGCAGAGTGCTTTGCTCTACGGTATAGCCGATCAGATGACGCTTACCAAGCACTCTCTTTCCCAAAACCGGCAAACAACAACAAGTCAACATAAGCTTACAGAAAGCAAAACACCGCCAAATGGCGGTGTTTTGCTTTCCAACAAGCCCTGAAAGTACTGTTCAGGGTTACATCTCATCCAGCACGTCAATTCCCAGCAATGACAACCCCGCTTTCAGAGTCCGGGCAGTCAGCGCGGCAAGTTGCAGGCGACTGACCCGCACATCACCTTCGGCAGCAAGAATCGGGCAGGCTTCGTAGAAGCGCGAGAACTGCTGGGCAAGATTGAACAGATAGCCGCACAGCTGATGAGGCTGGCAGGTAGCGGCAACCGATTCGATCACTTCGTCAAACTGGGCCAGCAGCAAGGCCAACTGCTTCTCGGCCGGCTCGGCAATCATGATGGCTGCGCAGCGATCAAACTCTCCCGCCTTGCGGAAAACGCTCTGCACGCGGGTATAGGCGTATTGCAGGTACGGTGCGGTATTACCTTCGAAAGAAAGCATCGTATCCCAGTTGAAGATGTAATCGCTGGTGCGGTTTTTCGACAGGTCGGCATATTTGACCGCGCCAATCCCGACCGCTTTGGCAATACCGCGACGTGTATCTTCCGGCAACCCACTATTTTTCTCGCTTACCAGCGCATACGCCCGCTCGATTGCCTCGTCCAGCAACTCGACCAGCTTCACAGTATCACCGGAGCGGGTTTTGAAGGGCTTGCCGTCCTCGCCCATCATCGTGCCAAACGCGACATGCTCGAGCTGCATGTCGGCCGGCGCAAAACCGGCCTTGCGGCTCAGCGTGAACAATTGCTGGAAATGCAGGCTCTGCCGCGCATCGACCACATACACCACGCGCGTGAGTCCAAGCTGACGATGGCGATAGCGGATCGCGGCCAGATCAGTGGTGGCATACAGGTAGCCGCCATCCTTTTTCTGGATGATCATCGCCTGCGGCTCGCCTTCCGGATTCTTGAATTCCGGCAGGAAAACCACTTGCGCCCCCTGGTCTTCCACCAGAAGTCCTGCCGCGCGCAGGTCGCTGACGACCACCGGCAGATCGGCATTGTAGGCCGACTCGCCCCGCACGGCCGTGCGGTCAAGGCCAACCCCCAGCTTGTCGTACACGGCCTGGCAATGGTGCATCGATACATCGACAAACTGCGCCCACAGCGCCAGTACGTCCGGATCGCCGCCTTGCAGCTTGACGACATACTGGCGCGCGGTATCGGCAAAGAGCGGATCTTCGTCGAAGCGGATTTTCGACTTGCGATAGAAATTCTCCAGATCGGCCAGTTCCAGCTCAGCATCGCCGCTCTGGCGTGTTTCCACCAGATAAGCCACCAGCATGCCGAACTGGGTACCCCAGTCACCCACATGGTTGCAGCGCGTCACATCATGGCCGATGAAGGCCAGTACGCGGGCAATGGCATCACCGATGATGGTCGAACGCAGGTGGCCAACGTGCATCTCCTTGGCCAGATTCGGCGAGGAATACTCGACCATTACCTTCTGAGCCGCCGGCTTGCGGATGCCCAGTGCATCATCGGCGAGCGCGGCCTGCAAGCGCTGAGCCAGAAACTCCGGCGCAAGATGGATATTGATGAAACCGGGGCCGGCGATCTCGATTTTCTCGGCGATGCCGGCGAGATCCAGCTTATCGACAACGGTCTGCGCAAGGGCACGCGGATTGGTCTTGAGCGCCTTGGCTGCGCCCATCACGCCATTGGCCTGGAAATCGCCGAACTCCGGCTTGCCGGAGGGCTGAACGACTGCCGGCGCATCAGGCGCACCGGCTGCGGCGAGTGCGGCCTGCACGCGCGAGGAAATCAGTTGCTGAATGGTCATGCGTTCTTTGCGTCCCGGATCGGGAACGATTGGCAATAAAAACGGCATTGTACCCGCTGCCACCGCTTTCTGGAAAAGGCGCCTGGATAACAAGCGCCACCAGGTTGCCGCCCAGTCGGAGTCATTTGCCCGGAAACAGGCACAAACACCCGTATTAAATCCGATACCTGCCACCCCACCCTTCCAAGACCATTAAATCCATTATGTTTCATGGGGATACCCATCATATTGCACTGGTTTTTGTGGTTAATTCCGCACAGAACCTCGCGAAAGGCATACGAAATCGCTTGTGTACTGCCGCAGATTCGCGTAAAAAGGCTCTCGCTAGATGCTCAGGCGGTGATTTGCAGCATATCGTCGTAACCTCAGTAGTTCCTCGGATTGCCATTTCCCTTGATTGTCTGCACTCGGTAGCGCTATTGCGCACGAGACATTTTTTAATATTTATTCCAAGGGATTTACTCCATGGCTACCGGTACCGTTAAGTGGTTCAATGACTCCAAGGGCTTCGGCTTCATCACTCCGGACGAAGGCGGCGACGACCTGTTCGCTCACTTCTCCCAAATTCAGTCCAACGGTTTCAAGACCCTGGCTGAAGGCCAACGCGTCACCTTCGACGTGACTCAAGGTCAAAAGGGCAAGCAAGCCTCCAACATCAAGCCGGCCTAATCAGCGGTTTGACGTTGTGAAAAAAGCCCGGTTCGCCGGGCTTTTTTGCGTTCATTCACCCAGCAGATTCAATCCGATACTTTCCTGCCTTGACAGGCGCACCAGCATTTCCGAAGCTGATTCATCACTTCACGGAAACTCCGGCATGAGCACCCTGATCCTGCTTCTGGAAATCACCGGCGCCATCGCACTCTTCATCGCCGCAAGCCGCTGGGCTGAACACAGCAGTAACAAGGCTGCCGCAACCGAACAGGACAATCAGTCCTGCCACCCCGTCAGTACAACGCATTGCGAGGACTGTGGCTTTCGCCAGGCGGCCGATTAAGCCAGCCCCGGAAACAGTACCTCGGTAAAACCAAACTTCGTCATGTCGCGAATGCGCTGCGGGTACAGTACACCCCAAAGATGATCGCATTCATGCTGCACCACGCGAGCATGAAAGCCGCTGGCGCTACGGTCGATACGCTGGCCGAACTGATCAAAGCCACGATACCGGATCAGGGTATGGCGTGGCACGCTGCCCCGCAAGCCGGGTACAGATAGACACCCCTCCCAGCCCTCTTCCTGCTCCTGCCCGAGCAATTCGATTTCCGGATTGATCAGCACCGTCTGCGGTACCGACTCGGCATCCGGGTAACGCTCGCTTTTCTCGAAGCCGAAAATCACCACCTGCAGTGATACGCCAATCTGCGGTGCGGCAATGCCGACGCCGCCGGTGGCTGCCATGGTGTCGAACAGATCGGCCACCAGCGCATGCAGCTCTGGCGTATCGAACTCGGCGACCGGCTCGGCGCGGCGCAACAGCAGCGGCTCGCCCATTTTCAGCACCGGTCGCACTGCCATCTCAGGCTTCCGGCAGGATGCGCGCGATCAGCGCGTTGGCATATTTCGCATCGAGCGGAATCGCCGCTTCCACACCATTGCCTGCCGCCGCGTCGACCATTGCCCCACCCTTGCCACGAATGGCGTCGAGCTTGATGACGATGTTGCCACTCGGATGAATGATCTCCAGTTCGTCACCAACTTCGAAGCGGTTCTTCACATTCACCTGCGCCCAACCGTCGCGCACCTCGCCGATCTCGCCGACATACTGGCTGCGCTTGGACTTGGAATGCCCGTCGAGGTAGTTCTGGTATTCGTGCGTGTGATGGCGCTCGTAGAAGCCATCGGTATAGCCACGGTTGGCCAGGCCGTCCAGATCAGCCAGCAGCGCCGGGTTGAACGGGCGACCAGCGACGGCGTCGTCAATCGCCTGGCGGTAAGTCTGCGCGGTTCGCGCCACGTAATACAGGCTCTTGGTGCGGCCCTCGATCTTCAGCGAATCGACGCCGATCTTGACCAGACGCTCGATGTGCTCGATCGCGCGCAGATCCTTGGAATTCATGATGTAGGTGCCGTGCTCGTCTTCCATGATCGGCATCAGCTCGCCGGGGCGGTTGGCTTCTTCGATCAGATAGGTCTTGTCGGCCAGCGGATGACGCTCGGCACCGCCACAGGCGGCAAAGCTCTGGTTGGCCTCGCTCATCGCCTTGTTGAAGTCGAACTGGATCACCTGCGGCTTCACGTCGCCGGCATCGTCTTCCTGCGTGTCGATGGTCTTGTAGTCCCAGCGACAGGCGTTGGTACAGGTGCCCTGGTTCGGATCGCGGTGGTTGAAATAGCCCGACAGCAGGCAGCGGCCGGAATAGGCAATGCACAGCGCGCCATGCACGAACACTTCCAGCTCGGTATCCGGGCATTGCTGGCGGATTTCCTCGACTTCATCGAGGCTCAGCTCGCGCGACAGGATCACGCGCTCGACGCCCATCGACTTCCAGAACTTCACACCGGCGTAGTTCACGGTATTGGCCTGCACGGAAAGATGAATCACCTGCTCGGGCCACTTTTCGCGCACCATCATGATCAGCCCCGGGTCGGCCATGATCAGCGCGTCCGGCTTCATCGCGATCACCGGCTCCATGTCGGCCAGATAGGTCTTGATCTTGGCGTTGTGCGGCAGGATGTTGCTGGCGACAAACAGCTTCTTGCCACGTGCGTGGGCTTCCTCGATGCCGGTTTTCAGGTTTTCCAGCTTGAAATCGTTGTTGCGCGCACGCAGGGAATAGCGCGGCTGGCCGGCGTACACGGCATCGGCGCCGTAATCATAGGCGGCGCGCATGCGCTCAAGGTCACCAGCGGGCAACAGCAATTCGGGGGCTTTCAGGGTCATCGGGACGGCTCGCAGCAGAGGAATCGTTCAAGGGGCGCGATTGTAGCGCGATTGCCACGGCATGGAAACCGGGAAAAACGTCAAAACCCCATGAAAAACAGGGCTTTGCCCATCACAAGAACCGCCGCAACAGCCGATCTGCAAAAAGTGCCTTACAGATCATGCGCGCATTCATATACTGGTCTGCAGATTCCGCCCTTGTATCCACACCCCATGCGCCACTCCTTCCTCGCAGCAGCGATTGCCTGCCTGCTCGCCATTGGCCCACTGCCTGCGGGCCATGCGGCCTGCAGCAAGCCTTTCAACATGGCAATGGAAAACTGGCCACCCTATGTGTATACCGACGCTCGGGGCAAGCCGGCCGGGCTGGATATCGAACTGGTGCAGGCCATTTTTGCCGAAGCCGGCTGCACGCTGCGCATCGAAGCCGAAGTACCGCGCAAGCGCCGCATGCTCATGCACCAGGAGGGCGAGCTGGCACTGCTGCTGGCCGCATCCGACACGCCCGAGCGCAGGCAGCATAGCTGGTTCACCCTGCCATACCGCCACGAGAGCACCGGCCTCGCCGCGCTGCAACAGAACGCGGCGCAGCTTGCCGGGATCCATTCCTTTGCCGACCTGCAGGCGAGAAAAATCACCCTGCTCAGTCCAAGCAGCGGCTGGTACGGGCAGGACTACGCCGACCATCTGGCTACGATAAAGGCCGCCCATCTGCTGTCGCATTTCGAGGAATTACCGCAGGGTATGAAAATGCTGCAGGCCGGTCGCGGCCTGCTGATTCTCGGCGATGTGGGTTCGCTGGACTGGGAAGCACGCCGGCTCGGCATCAAACTGCAGTTTCTGCCCTACCTGCCGGTCAATGACAGCGTCCACCTGATGCTCAGCCGCAAGAATGCCACCGAGGGCGATATCAGACAGCTCAATGCCGCCATCGGCCGGCTTGAGAAAAACGGAAAGCTCGCCGCAATCCGGGCGCGCTACGGCATGCAAACAGCGTCGATACCATTAAAGGTATCGACCCCAAACCCTTCACCCTAAAGGGCCACATGCACATACATCAATAAGACGGCAAGCCGGGGGCCGAGCAAATCCGCTCAGCCCCCAATCACGCCTGACCGCCATTCCTAGCGCCGCAAGTCCAGCGGCAGCAGCGCCCCCGCCTCGTTGCGCAACTCGGCCCGCACCGCATACTCCGGCACCGGTATCCGCCAGGCGCACTGATCGGCTGTGACCTGCCCCTGCGCGTTCAGTACTGCAACGTTATCGCTGAAGGACAATGTCTCGCCGGCATAGCCCTGCCGGCGTGCGAGCAGGGGCAGCTCATCCTTGTCTGCCACCAGCCAGCGTACTTCCAGCCGGCTAGGGCATTGCGCACGCGGCATCAGCAGGTAGAGCGCGGGACGCATTCGCCAGCCCCGCGGCTCGTCGCGCAGCAGTGCAACGAACATCTCGCCGCTGGCCAGCACCTTTTCGCGCCCGACTTCCGGCAGCAGCAGCACATGGGGCTGCGGCAGGCGCGTGGCAAATTCAAAGCCGTGATCCTCGCCATAGGTGCCGTTACGCCAGCCATTGCCCGGCATGTCGCCATGAATGTCGCGCAGGAAGTAGCGGCCCTGCGTGTAATCGTCGACGATCTGCGGCAGGTAGGGAATCTGCATCGATGGCAGCAGGATGCGCCGCAGACCCAGCTGCTGGTACTGCGCCATCAGTGCTTCGCGCCGCGCGGTCTGCTGCCGGGTGGCCCAGCCCTGCTCGAGCGTGGTCAGCACATCGGCGCCGAGCACCGGCAGCAGGACGGCGAGCAGTGGAGCATGCCAATAGCCGCGCCAGCCCGCAGCCCAGAGCGGATGCGCGAGTGCCAGCGCGGCGGCAATCCACAGCACTTCGGCCGGAAAGGCCGTGCGCGCGGCAAAGTTGATGCCGGTGGAGCCGACCATTGCCAGCGCCAGCAGCGTGCCGAGCACCAGCAGCACCCAGCAGCGCTTCAGGGCATTGCCATCGCTGCCGTTTTCATTGTGCCCGCCCTCATTGCCCCCAAACTGGCCGCTGCGGATTGCTGTCAGCACCAGCAGCAGAGCCAGTACCAGGCCGATCGGCGCAATCTGCGTGACATGTTGCCAGATCAGCGCCAGCAGCTCGCCCAGCCGGTGCGCCATCGGCACATGATCGTCCTGCATGGCAAAGCGCACGGCGTTGCCGGGCGCCAGAAACAGCACCGCTGCCCCGGCCAGCAGTGCTGCGGCATTGACGGCATACCAGCGTGGCAAGCGGGCCGGCAACAGGCGCCGGGCAAGCACCAGCAGGATTGCCACCAGCAGCAGCAACACCACGCTGACATTTTCCAGCGCCATGCCCAGCCAGAATGCACCCAGCGGCCACAGCCACAGACGCGAGCGCGAATCGGCCTGCGCCCGCTTGTCAAGCAGCACGTCCAGATACGGCGACATGAACAGCAGTGCCGCAACCATCACCCACAGGTAGGCAATCGCCCCGGTTTTCCACAGCACGGCCTCGCCGAAAGACTGCGTAAAGAACCACACACCGATCCACGCCAGCAGCAGGGTCATCAGATCGGTACGCGCCGCCCCCGGCCAGCGCCCGACCGCGACGCGAAACAGCGCCGCCAGCAACAGGCAGAACACAAGCGCATTGACGACATTGAACAGCAGCAGGCTGCCGGGCCAGATAGCCAGAAAGGCAAAGGTGGTTGCCAGGATTGACGCGCGGCCGGTCCAGGTCAGGTATTCATCGCGGATGCGGCCGAACATCTGGCCCAGTTCAGCCAGCGGCACGGTGCGGTGCCAGTCGTCCCCCCAGGTGGGCGTCCAGCAGTTGAGCACCAGCAAAAGCACGAACACCAGCAGAAAAAAAGCCGCAAAGGGCCAGGCCGCGCGGCGGCCGCTCAGGCAATCAGTCATTTCCATCCTCCCGGAACCGGCCGGGCGCAGACTCTCGGTGGTCATTGGCTCCGGACGGCAAGGAGGCCATTTTCGCCGCAGCCCGGCCACCGGGACAAGCTGACCGGCTGGAAAGCAGGTCACAGCGCAGCCGCCACAGAAATACATTGCCATGTATGAAATCACAGCCCTTTTGAATAAAAGGCCACAGGATAATACCCATAAAAAAACCCGACCAAGGCCGGGTGTGCTTTACCTGCTTTTACAACACTGCAGTTCAACGCTGCACGGGCACCAGCAGCACATCGGCGGTCTCGCCGGCGCCGTGCGTCAACACCGTAGTACGGGTGGTATTGAGCATCAGCAGCTTGCCGTCCTGCGTCAGCCGCGCCTGAACAGAATAAGTCATGCGCGGGTCGATCTGCTTGCGGGCAAAGGGCAGCTCGACCGTCAGCGGAGCACCTTCGGCAAGCACCATGGTTTTTTCGCTGATCGTGACTGCCGGCGCGTCGGCGCGCGACACATCCAGCAGCTTCACCTCCAGCGTCGCACCGGGGAACAGGCGGCGCTGCAGCCAGCTGATTCTGGCCGCCACCTTGCCATCGGTCGCAACCTGCTCCTGCGGCACGCACTTGACGGGAGCAGCCTTGCCGACGGTCAGCGTGGCTTCGCCGCCATGCTCCCACCATTCGGTCTTGCCGGCAGTGTAGCGGACACCCGAGGCACTGACGGCCTGTTGCATGAACTGCTTGCTATGCCCTTCCGCGAGCCAGATGCTGCCCTCGCCGGCCATCGTCACCGTTCTCACCTGCTGGTCATCACACTGATAGCGGTACACGTCGGCTGCATGCGCGGCCACACTGCCGGCAGCAGCGAAGAGGGAGACACAGATCAGGGACAGGTTCTTCATCGGGGGGAACTCCTTGCGTAGTAATGGGCGGATTATGCCTGCACAGGGCTGAAGCGTCTGTGAACGGCCCGGCAAAGCCGGGGTAAAGAAATCACAAAACGACCTGCCCGGCACACGATTGCGGGCACCCGCACCAGCGCTTACACTCGATCACCTTCACGACAGGCTCCTGCCATGACAAGTGCATTTCATACCGCCCTTGCCGGCCTTTTCCTTGCCATCAGTGCCAGCGCAAGCCACGCCGCCAGTTGCCGCGATGTGGCGGCACAGCTCAGTCGGGATTACCGGCTGGACGCCACTGAACTCGCCGAAACACTGGCTTCACTGGCTGCCAGTGGCAAACTGCCGGATCGCTATGTCAGCAAGCGCGAAGCGCAGGCCGCTGGCTGGCGGCCGGGGCAATCGCTGTGGCAGGTCCTGCCGGGGAAAAGCATCGGCGGCGATGCGTTCGGCAATCGTGAAGGCCGCCTGCCGGCCGGGCGCTACCGCGAGGCCGATCTGGACTACCGCGGCGGCAAGCGCAACGCCAAACGCCTGGTGTTCACTCCGGCCCGCAACTACATCACCATTGACCACTACGAGACTTTCCATGAGGTGCCGCCATGCCGCTGACCCGCATCGTCTGGACCGACATCCGCCGCGTGGGCGATGCCTGCCGCCAGCTATCCGCCCAGATTGCCACACCGGATTACTTCGCCGCCAATCTGGACGCGCTCTTCGACGTACTCGGCACGGATCTGCCCGGCCCGCTGCAGATCGACTGGCAGACCTACACAAGCGATCAGCTCAGCGAGCCCGACTGCTGCGAGCAGCTCAGGTTGCTGCTGCACGATGTGCAGCTTGAGCGCGAGGATTTCCGCTACCGGCTGGGCTGAACCGCCCGTGAAAGCCCGCCCGCAATGAAGAAAAGCCCGGCTGAGCCGGGCTTTTGTCATGCATGTACCAGACGATCAAGTCGCTACTGGATAATCCGTATAACCGGCTGCACCCGGTGTGTAGAAGGTATTGGCATCCGGCTCGGCCAGCGGCAGATCGCCTTTCATACGCGCCACCAGATCGGGGTTGCTGATGAAGGGGCGCCCAAAAGCCACCAGATCGGCACGCCCCTCCTGCAGCGCGGCTTCGGCGCTGGCAGCGGCAAAGCCGCCCGAGGCGATGAATGCGCCAGAGAATGCCGAACGCAGCGCGGCCTTGAAGCTGGCCGGCACTTCCGGCGCGCCCATGGCAGAGTGGTCAACCAGATGCAGATACACGAGGCCGATTTCTGCGAGTTCACGCGCCAGCGCGATGTACTGTTCTTCCACACCTTCGAACGCGCCGGTGCTGTTGAAAACGCCGTAGGGCGACACGCGGATGCCGACACGATCAGCGCCGATGGCAGCAACGCAGGCACGGGCGACTTCGAGCACCAGCCGGTTGCGTGCCGCCGCCGAGCCACCGTAACCATCCGTGCGAGTGTTCACATTGGCATTCAGGAACTGCTCGAGCAGATAGCCGTTGGCCGCGTGCAGCTCGATGCCGTCAAAGCCGGCCTCGATGGCCAATTGCGCGGCCTTGACGTATTCGGCCACCAGCGCCGGAATTTCATCTTCGGTCAATGCGTGCGGGACAGCGTGCGGCTGCATGCCGGCGGTATCGGTATACATTTCGCCGGGGCACACTTCGGCCACCGGGCCGACCACACGGGCACCGGCCGGCAAATTGGCCGCCGCGCTGACGCGGCCGCAGTGCATGAGCTGGATGAAAATCTTCGCGCCACCGGCATGCGCGGCAGTGGTTACCTGCCGCCAGCCATCGCGCTGGGCCGCATTGAACAGACCCGGAATCCGCGCGTAGCCCAGGCCATCGGGGGAAGGCGATGTGCCCTCGGTGATCAACAGGCCGGCACCGGCGCGCTGGCCGTAATACTCGGCCATCAGCGCATTGGGCGTGTTGGCCTCGACGGCCCGGCAGCGGGTCAGCGGTGCCATCACCACACGGTTCTGCAGGTGCAGGCGGCCATTATCAAACGGTTCGAACAGCATGGGCATCATCCTCGGGGTTGGTCAGGCTGTATCTGGTGCCGCTGTCGCCCAATGCAAGTGCCGCTTGCCGCCGTGGCTGCAAATGAAGGGCCGCCAGACCAATACTCACAGACCCTTATGCCGCAAGCCCTTTCACATGAATGGCTAACCGGCCATACCCCAAATCACGACCTGATTATGTCTCTGCTTCAGAAGCGTCATTCCCGCGAAAGCGGGAATCCAGATAGCGGCGTGAAGCCAGGCTTTGCTCTGGATGCCCGCCTGCGCGGGCATGACGAAAAGGCTTCTGAAAGAGAGGCATAATCAGAATTCACGATACCGTTCTGATCTTTCCGGCCACGCGGATCGCCAGCAGCCCGGCCAGACAGCTGGCAAGGCCAATCCAGCCGTAATGGTGCCAGGCGCCATGGGCATCCTGCGTGAGCACCAGCCCGGCCAGCAGCGAGGCAATGCCGGAAGCAAAGTTCTGCACGGCGGAATTGAAGGCCATCAGGCGCCCGCGCATGGCCGGCAGCGTGGCGGCAGTAATCTGCGTTGTAGCCGGAATGAAGCGCCCGCTGACAAACACAAAGAACAGTACCGAGATCGCCAGCTGGCCGACCAGCCCCACCTGCAGCGTCTGCGTGACCAGCACGATGGGAACAAAGCTGCAAACGATCAGCCAGCCCACCACGCGGCGCGGGGTATAGCGGTCAGTGAGCCGGCCGATCAAGGGGCGGCTGAAGATGGTCGCCGCACCGCCGGCCAGATAGATGTACATCAGTTGCTCGGGGGCGAGGCCCACATTGGCCACCATCGTCGGCGCGATGAAGGGGATGACCGAGAAGCCGGAGACCATCAGCAGCGCCGTCAGCCCCACCGCCCACCAGTGATTGCGCTCCGTGAGCAATTCGCGGTAATTCTGCAGCCAGCCGGCCTGCGCGTGCGCCATGGCCAGGTGAGCGCGCACCGGTGGCACGGCTCGGGTCATCACCAGCCACAATACCGCACAGGCAGCAGCCAGCACATGAAACGGCAGACGCCAGCCATGGTGCGCGGCCAGCCACAGGCCAAGCGGCACGCCAGCCACCGCCGACAGCGAAAAACCCAGCATCACCCAGCTCATCGCCCGGCCGCGACGCTCCAGCGGAATCACATCACCGACAATCGCCAGCGAGATCGAACCGAGCACGCCGCCGAACACGCCGGCAACGACTCGCGCAGCCAGCAGGCTGGCAAAGCTGCCGGCCAGCGCGCACAGCAGCGTCGCAATGGTCAGACCCGCGTAACAGAACAGCAGCGCATGGCGGCGATCGAAGCGGTCGGCCTGTGAGGAAGCCAGCAAGGCCGACACGCCAGCCGCCAGCGAATAGGACGACACCAGCAGGCCGAACTGGCTGGCGCTGATGCGCAGATCGGCCATCAGGTAACTTGCTAGTGGCATCATGATCATGAAATCGACGATGGTGGTGAACATCACCAGCATCAGGGCAAGCAACAGCAGCATTTCGCGGCGTTCGGTCATGGGGATGTGCACCGGCAGGATCAAACCGCAAGTTTACGCGCTTGCCCCATAGGCGAGAACCGTTCTCAATGTCCTGATTTGTACAGACTCGACACATAAGAACATAGGTATAGCCGTATAGCCATTATGCTGAAAGGGCTACACAGCCATACCTGCAGATCAAACCAGCAAGCACGCGACAGGCTATAAAGGAGTCATCCACCCGCCGGCACCATTTCGGTCCGGTCGACCACACAGCGAGGTGCAGCATGCAGATCGGCGTCCCGAAGGAAATCAAGATTCACGAATACCGCGTCGGCATGGTGCCGGCGAGCGTGCGCGAGCTGACCTCGCGCGGCCACCGCGTGCTGGTGGAAACGGGTGCAGGTGCCGGCATCGGTTTTGGTGACGACGTCTATCGCGCGGCCGGCGCGGAGATTGCCGCGAGCGCCGCCGAGGTATTTGCCGCTGCCGAGCTGATCGTGAAAGTCAAGGAGCCGCAGGCCAGCGAGCGCGCCCAGTTGCGACCGGGGCAACTGCTGTTCACCTACCTCCACCTTGCCCCTGATCGCCCGCAGACGGAGGAGCTGCTCGCCAGCGGCGCAATTGCCATCGCCTATGAAACGGTGACGGATCGCGCCGGCACACTGCCGCTGCTCGCACCAATGTCCGAGGTCGCCGGGCGCATGGCCATCCAGGCTGGCGCGCGCGCACTGGAAAAATCGCAGGGCGGCGCCGGCATCCTGCTCGGCGGTGTGCCCGGCGTGGCACCGGCCAGGGTGGTGATTCTCGGCGGCGGCGTGGTGGGAGCCAGCGCCGCACGCATGGCGCTGGGGCTGCGCGCCGACGTGACGGTACTCGACCGCAATATCGACACGCTGCGCCGGCTTGACTGCGAATTCGGCGGTGCGGTGAAACTGATCTACGCCACCGTGGAAGCCACCGAACAGCAGCTATTCGACGCCGACCTCATCGTTGGCGCCGTGCTGCTGCCAGGCGCCGCCGCGCCGAAACTGATCCGCCGCGGCCATCTCGCCAGAATGCGGCCCGGATCGGTGATTGTCGATGTCGCCATCGACCAGGGCGGCTGCGCGGAAACCTCGCGGCCGACCACACATGAGAACCCGGTCTTCGTGGTCGACGGCATCGTGCATTACTGCGTCGCCAACATGCCCGGCGCCGTGGCGCGCACATCCACCTTCGCGCTCAACAACGCCACGCTACCCTATATCGTGAAACTTGCCGATCAGGGCTGGCGCGCCGCACTGCGGGCCGATGCGGGTTTTCTGGCCGGATTGAACGTGGCGGCAGGCAAGCTCACCTGCAAGGCCGTGGCCGAGGCGCATGGCCTGCCATACCACGAGGCAGCAGCAGCAGTTTGAGCCATTTGCTCCTGCAGGCCGGGCTTGCGCCTATGGCAAGGCCGCCCGGCTGGGCACTTGCAGGCGCTGCAGCTGCTCCAGACGGTCACGGCTGCGTTGCTGCAGCAGCGCATGCAATGCCTGGATGTGCGGCAGTATCTGCCGCCGTCCGGGACAGACCAGATTCAGCGGAGCTGGTTCGCCCTGATACTGCGGCAATAGCGCGACCAGACGGCCCGCCAGCAGGTCCTCGCTGATATCCAGCGCTGACTTGTAGGCAATCCCCTGCCCGGCCACTGCCCAGCGCCGCACCACATCGCCATCAGATGAGACGCGGATCGGCGGCACTTCGATCACCTGCTCGCGCCCTGCACCAAGCAACCGCCAGCGGTTGTAGACAAAACCGTCGAGCATGAAACACAGGCAGCGATGATGGGCGAACTCGTCCAGCGTTGCCGGCATGCCGTGTCGATGCAGATAGGACGGTGCGGCACACAGGATGCGGCGGTTTTCCGGCGCGACCGGCAAGGCCACCAGCGCGGAATCGTCGGGAATACCGTAGCGCAGCGCCAGATCGACACGCTGCCGGTACACATCCGCCAGCTGGTCGCTCAGATCCAGCCGCAGCTCCAGCTGGGGATAAGCCATCAGAAATTCATCCAGCCAGGGCAGTACCAGATTGCGCCCCAGATCGGAGGGCAGTGACAACTGCAGTACGCCACGCGGCGCCTGGCTGCCCTGCTGGATGGCATCCCAGCCGGCCGCCAGCTCCTGCAGCGCCTGCCGTGCATGCTGCAGATAGGCCTCGCCAGCCTGCGTGAGGCGCAGGCTGCGCGTGGAGCGCACAAACAGCATCACCCCGAGATCGGCTTCCAGCCGCTTGAGCATGGCACTGGCCACCGCCGGCGACAGATCCAATAGCCGCGCCGCCATCGACAGACTGCCTGCTTCGGCGGCACGCACAAAGAGTTCCAGTTCGCGAAAACCTTTCATGGCCAACTTTCAATAAGTTATTGAAAGTAATTATACATCCAGCCGATTGATTGAAAATCATGAACGACAGATCATGCCTCATCCCTGCTGACCCGAGGCTCACCATGACCAACCCGCTGTTCACCCCTGCCCACCTTGGGCATCTGACCCTGCCCAACCGCATCGTGATGGCACCCATGACGCGCTGCCGGACCGAGCAGCCTGGTGACATACCTGCTGAACTGATGACGCGATGCGACGCCCGGCACGACACAGGCCAGTCCTGACCCGACAACACTCTTCGGCGGCAATGCCGCCGGCTATACCGATTACCCCGCCCACACTGCCTGAATCCACGGGAGCCCCCGCATGAAAGCCGTTGCCTACCAGAAACCTGCCGCCATTACCGACGAACTCGCCCTGCAGGACATCACCCTGCCCGACCCGCACCCCCAGGGCCGCGATCTGCTGGTCGAAGTCCGCGCCGTTTCCGTCAATCCGGTTGATACCAAAGTCCGAGCCAGCCGCGCAGCGGCCGGCGATGACTGGGTCGTACTGGGCTGGGATGCCGCCGGCGTCGTGCGCGCAGTCGGCCCCGATGTCACGCTGTTCAAGCCCGGAGACCGCGTCTGGTATGCCGGTGACCTGCGCCGCGCCGGCAGCAATGCCGAGCTGCAACTGGTAGACGAACGCATCGTCGGACACATGCCGCAGACGCTGGATTTCGCGGCAGCCGCTTCGTTGCCGCTGACCGGCATCACCGCCTGGGAGCTGCTGTTCGACCGCCTGCATTTGCCAGCCGACCGGCGCAGCAGCAAGGATCGCCTGCTGATCATCGGCGCCGCCGGCGGTGTGGGATCGGTACTGGTGCAGCTGGCCCGCCAGCTCACCGGGCTGACGATCATCGGCACGGCATCACGGCCGGAAACCCGTGACTGGGTCAGCCAGAATGGCGCACATTACGTCATCGACCACACCCTGCCACTGCTGCCGCAACTGCAGGCGCTTGGCTACGCGGACGTCAGTCATGTCATCAGCCTCACCCACACCGAGCAGCATTTTGCGACCATCTGCGAACTGATTGCCCCGCAGGGAAAACTGGCGCTGATCGATGATCCGGCCGAGGTGATCGACATCCGAAAGCTGAAGGCCAAGAGCGTCTCGCTGCACTGGGAGCTGATGTTCACCCGTTCGCTTTTTTCCACTGAAGACATGCTCTGCCAGCATGAGCTGCTGGATGAACTGGCCAGGCTGGTCGACGCCGGCGCCGTGCGGGCCACTCAGGCCGAACACTTCGGACGCATTAATGCCACCAACCTGCGTCGTGCCCATGCGCTGCTCGAAAGCGGCAAGGCGCGCGGCAAGATCGTACTGGAAGGCTTTGAGTCCTAAGCACCGTGGCAACAATGCCGTGCTGACCAAGCCGGTTTTGTTGCCGGCCTCACCCGGCCGATTGCAGCGCCTGAATGACTTGCCCCACGACCAGTTCGTCCCGGCGGGCGGCGGTATAGCATAGTCCGATGCGGTGGCGCGGCACGGCGCCCTGCAAATCCAGGGTACGTATCCCGGGCAGTACCGCCAGGCTTTGCGGCAGCAGCGCCCGGCCCAGCCCGGCCGCCACCAGCCAGCCCAGCTGGCTGAGCGTCGCGGCCTGATGGCTGCTCTGCAGCAAGGCCGTGTCGGTGCCCAGCAGTGCCAGCAGGCGCTGGTGTGCGGGATGGGCTGGACAGGTCAGCCATTCGCCCATGTCGAGCGTGGCGACATCAATGCCATCGCCGCTGAGCGCATCGGATTCCGGCACCGCCAGCACATAGGGTTCATCCACCAGCGGCAGGAACAGCTCGTCCTCGCAGCGGCTGGCCTCGCTTGCCAGCCGCAGCATGCCCGAGCAGCCATCCAGCAGCAGCAACTGCAAGGCCGGCACGGCGCCGACCAGCCGGCGACACACAGCGGCAAGCTGCGCCCCGGCGATATCCCCCTGGTCGACCCCCAGCGCCAGCGGCAGACAATGGTGCTGCTGGCGGAATTGCCCGGCCAGCGCACTCATCTGCTGCAGCAGACGCTGCGCCTGCGGGTACAGCAGACGGGCAGCCTCGGTGACCGCCATGCCCCGCGCTTCGCGGACAAACAAGGTGGTGGCCAGCTCGTCTTCCAGCTGGCGGATGGTGACCGAGAGCGCCGGCTGGGTTATGAACAGACGCGCGGCGGCCCGCGTGATGCTGCGTTCTTCAAACACGGCAATAAAGGCCTTGAGCTGGCGCACATCCATAAATTTTATTTATTCCACCAACAAGAAAACGGCATTTCTCAGACAGATCGACGCCAACTAGACTAGCCAGCATCAAAACCAATTATGAATCATCTGCAAGGAGCATGCTCATGTCCAAGGGTCTGATTGTCATTACCGGTGCCAGCTCGGGAATCGGCGCCGCCACCGCCCGACTCCTGTCCAGCCATGGCCACCCGCTGCTGCTGCTGGCACGCCGCATCGAGCGTCTGCAGGCACTGGCGCTGCCCGCCACCCTGTGCCGTGCAGTCGACGTCACCGATGCCGGCGCACTTGCTGCCGCCATCAGCGAGGCCGAAGCCCAGTTCGGCCCGGTGGATGCCATCGTCAACAATGCCGGCGTAATGCTGCTGGGTGAAATGAGCAAGCAGGATCCTGCCGAGTGGCAGCGCATGCTGGATGTGAACATCACCGGCGTACTCAACGGCATCCACGCGGTGCTGGCCGGCATGGTCGCACGCCGCCACGGCACCATCATCAATATCAGCTCGATTGCCGGACGCAAAACCTTCCCGAATCACGTGGCCTACTGTGGCACCAAATTCGCCGTTCATGCGATCAGCGAGAATTTGCGCGAGGAAGTCTCGGCCAGCAATGTCCGCGTGATCACCATCGCACCGGGCGCAGTCGAAACCGAGCTGCTGGGACACACCTCGGATGCGGCGATCAAGTCCGGTTACGAGGACTGGAAACAGGAGATGGGCGGCGTGCTCGCGGCCGACGATGTGGCCAGAGCCATCCATTACGCCTATAGCGCCCCGCAGAATGTGTGCATCCGCGAGATCGTGCTGGCAGCGACACGCCAGCCAGCCTGATCGGCAGGTATATGGACAGAGCCATTACCTTAAAATGGCTATAGCCATATACCCAACGATGTAACCTGGGCATCTCCTTATCTTCCGGCCTTGCGCGGGCTGCCCATGCAGCAATGCACGCAGCCTCCGCAATACCCGACAACTGCGGCTCGAGACCCGCCAACACTTTCGCGGCAGGCATTGCCGGAGCAAGGCAACGATGAATCAGGGATCCCCCCAATCGGGATTGCACTGATGCCGCTATCTCTCATGGCGGAAAAGCAGTTGTAAGAATACGGTAACTGCTTTGGCGCTTCTTGCCGGGAACTGTACTGGTACGGTGACAGCAAGCAGCGCGTCTGACCGGATCAGTTTGCCCTGGGCGAAACTCATCCGGTCCGTTTCGAGGTTGCCATGAGTCTGTTCCGTACCAAAAACATCGATGCCATGATTGCCGCTGCCCACACCAGGCCAGGCGGCCTGAAAAAAGTGCTGGGCCCGCTCGACCTGGTCTTTCTGGGAATCGGCGCCATCATTGGCACCGGCATTTTCGTGCTGACCGGCACCGGCGCACTCACCGCCGGCCCCGGCCTGATGCTGTCTTTCGTGATTGCCGCCATGGCCTGCGGTTTCGCCGCGCTGGCCTATACCGAGTTTTCCTCGATGATTCCGGTCTCCGGCTCGGTCTATACCTATTCGTACGCCACCATGGGCGAGCTGGTTGCCTGGATCATTGGCTGGGATCTGGTGCTGGAATACGGCCTGGCCACCTCGGCGGTCGCCGTGGGCTGGTCGGGCTATTTCCAGTCGCTGCTGGCTGGCCTCGGCATCACGCTACCCACCCTGCTGACCGCCGCACCCGGCGCGGTTCCGGGTGCCGAGACGCTCTTCAATCTGCCCGCCTTCGTGATCGTCATCGCGATTACCACCCTGCTTTCGCTAGGCGTGAGCGGTTTTGCCAAACTCAACAACATCATGGTCACCATCAAGATCAGCGTCGTACTGCTGTTCATCGTGGTGGGTGCAGGCTATGTGAAGCCTGCCAACTGGGCCCCGTTCACCCCCTTCGGCATGAGCGGTGTATTCAGTGCCGCCGCACTGGTGTTCTTCGCCTTCATCGGTTTCGATGCGGTCACCTCGGCGGCTGAAGAAGTCCGCAACCCCAAGCGTGACCTGCCGATCGGCATCATCGGTTCGCTGGCGGTGTGTACCGTGCTGTACGTGATTGTGGCGGCCATCATGACCGGCATCGTGCCTTACGCCCGCTTTGCCGGGGTGGATCATCCGGTGTCGCTGGCACTGCAATACGCGGGACAGAACTGGGTGGCAGGCTTTATCGATCTGGGCGCCATCATCGGCATGACTACCGTCATCCTCGTCATGGCCTACGGCCAGAGCCGCGTCATTTTCGCCATGAGCCGCGATGGCCTGCTGCCGGCGCGCCTCTCTAGCATCCATCCGCGCTTTGCCACACCGTTCTTCACCACCTGGGCCGTCGGTATCGTTTTTGCGCTGATCGCCGCACTGGTGCCGCTGAACGTGCTGGCCGAGCTGATCAATATCGGTACGCTGGCCGCATTCAGCCTGATTTCGCTGGCGGTGCTGATCCTGCGCCGCACCCGTCCCGACCTGAACCGTGCCTTCCGCTGCCCTGGCATGCCGGTCGTGCCCTTGCTGGCGATTGCCTTCTGCGTGTTCCTGATGACCCAGCTCGCCGCGATCACCTGGCTGGCCTTCGGCATCTGGCTGCTGATCGGCCTGGTGGCCTACTTCGCCTACGCCCGGCGCAATTCGCTGCTCGGCAAGGCTGCGAGCTGATCATTTTCAGGGCAAGGATGGGATGGCCTTCAGGCCGCTTCATCCTTGCCCTGTTTTCATCAGCAAGGTCCATCAGAAATCTCCGGATTGCTGATGGCACATAAGAAAATACCCGGCTTATGCCGGGTATTTTCTTATGTGCCAAGAGCTGCAATAGTCATATACGACTACATACTCAGGTATTGAGACGCTGCCGCACTGCTGCAGCAATCCCCTCTCCATCCAGCCCGCAATCGGCGAGCAATGCCTTCTGCTCGCCGTGCTCGACGTAATGATCAGGCAGGCCGAGCTGTACCACAGGAATCGATACACCACAGTTGGCCAGGCATTCCAGCACGGCGGCGCCGGCTCCGCCCATGACGGCGTTTTCTTCAACCGTAACCAGCAGATCGTGGCTGGCGGCAAGCTGTTTGACCAGTTCGCAATCCAGCGGCTTCACAAAGCGCATGTTGGCCACCGTCGCATTGAGCGCTTCACCCGCTTCAAGCGCTGCGCCCAGCAGCGTACCAAACGACAGGATCGCGACCTTCTCGCCTTCACGACGGATGACGCCCTTGCCCCAGGCAACGCCGGTCATGGCTTTTTCAACCGTCACGCCCATGCCGCTGCCGCGTGGATAACGGACAGCTGCGGGACCTTCGTGCTGGTAAGCGGAAAACAGCATCTGCCGGCATTCGTTTTCATCGGCCGGCGCAAGCACGGCCATGTTCGGAATGCAGCGCAGGTAGGAAAGATCAAACGAGCCGGCGTGCGTCGGACCATCGGCGCCAACAAGGCCGGCTCGGTCGATGGCAAAGGTGACGTCGAGGTTTTGCAGCGCCACATCGTGGATCAGCTGGTCGTAGGCGCGCTGCAGGAAGGTCGAGTAGATCGCCACCACAGGCTTGAGCCCTTCACAGGCAAGGCCGGCAGCAAAAGTTACCGCGTGCTGCTCGGCGATACCGACATCGAAATAGCGCTTCGGGTATTCATTGTGAAACCTGACCATTCCGCTGCCTTCACGCATGGCTGGCGTAATGCCGACGAGCCTGCTGTCGCTGGCGGCCATGTCGCACAGCCAGTCGCCAAAAATCTGCGTGAAGGTCGGCTTGCCCCCCGACTTGCCACCGGCCATGCCATCGCAGGGCGTGAACGGCGTGACGGCGTGGTATTTGACCGGATCATCGACAGCCAGCTTGTAGCCCTGCCCCTTCTTGGTGACGACATGCAGGAACTGCGGGCCCTTGAGGCCACGGATGTTGGTGAGCGTGGTCACCAGCGTTTCCATGTCATGGCCATCAATCGGGCCGATGTAGTTGAAGCCCAGTTCCTCGAAGAAGGATGCCGGCGTGAAGAAGCCCTTGACGTGCTCCTCGCCCTTTTTCGCCAGCTCTTTCAGCGAGGGGATGCGGTCGAGCACACGGCCGGACGCATCGCGAAAGCCATTGTAGAACTTGCCCGACAGCAGCTTGGCCAGATAATTGTTGAACGCACCGACATTGGGCGAGATCGACATTTCGTTGTCATTCAGGATGACCAGCAGGTCAATGTCGTCGCGGTGACCGGCATTGAAGAGCGCCTCGATCGCCTGGCCGGCGGTCATTGACCCGTCGCCGATCACGGCAATCGCGCGGCGTTTTTCGCCTTTCAGCAGCGCGGCTTCGGCCATGCCGAGTGCGGCACCGATGGACGTGGACGAGTGACCGACGCCGAAGGTGTCGTATTCGCTTTCTTCGCGCTTCGGGAATCCGGCCAGCCCGCCCTGCTTGCGCATGGTGTGCATCATGGCCTTGCGGCCGGTGAGCACCTTGTGCGGGTAACTCTGGTGGCCCACATCCCAGACCAGCCGGTCTTCCGGCGTATTGAACACATAGTGCAGCGCGATGGTGAGATCGACAGCGCCAAGGTTGGAGGCAAAATGCCCGCCAGTCTGGCTGATCGAGCCCAGCAGAAACTCGCGCAGTTCACGTGCCAGTTGCGGCAGATCGCTGCGTTCAAGCTGGCGCAGATCAGCCGGCACACTGATTTTATCAAGCAGGGAATACGTCATCGGTACGGTCATTGCATGTCTCAGGAGCGGCGCTCGACGATGAATTCGGCCAGCGCCATCAGTGCAGCGGCTCTGTCGCCAAACGGAGCCAGTGCGGCCAGTGCTTCGGCCTTCAGATCAGCGGCCTTTTCCCTGGCACCGGAGAGCCCCAGCAGCGACACATAGGTCGGCTTGTTGTTGGCGGCATCCTTGCCGGCAGTCTTGCCCAGTGTGACGGAATCGGCTTCGCAGTCGAGAATGTCGTCGACGACCTGGAAAGCTAGCCCGATGCACTTCGCATAGGTATCGAGCCGCGCACGGTCGTCATCTACCAGCGGCTTGCCACAGTAGGAACCGAGCAGTACGGCGCAGCGGATCAGCGCACCGGTTTTCAGGATGTGCATCAGCTCCAGCTCGGGCAGGGTCAGTTCCTTGCCGACGCTGTAGAGATCAACACCCTGCCCGCCACACATGCCGAGGCTGCCGGAAGCACGCGCCAGCAGGCTGACCATTTTCAGCTGGTCAGCAGGCGCATCGGCCAGCATATGGCCGCTCAGTACATCGAAAGCCTGTGCCTGCAGTGCATCACCGGCCAGCAGTGCAGTTGCTTCGCCGAAGGCCACATGAACGGTCGGCTTGCCACGGCGCAGCACATCATTATCCATTGCCGGCATGTCATCATGCACCAGCGAGTAGGCATGGATCATCTCAACGGCTGCCGCCACATACTGCAAGCGTTCCGGGTCCGCATCAACCACCATGCCGGCAGCAAAGGCCAGCAAGGGACGCACGCGCTTGCCGCCGTCGAGCACGCTGTAGCGCATCGCGTCATGCAGACGTTCAGGCAGGTGTGTTTCAGCCGGCAGACTGGCCGACAGACAGGTTTCCATGCGCTGCTGGACATCATTCATCCAGCTCTTGAATTCGAATTCGGCCATTGTGAGTCTGTGTGGAGTTTATAGCTGCGAAGCGGGGTTATTCTTGCTCGCTGGCAGCGCCAGCACCTTGTTCCGCCGCAAAGGGCTTGAGTTCACCGGATTCAAGTACGCGAATCTGCTGTTCCGCGTCCGACAGCTTGCCCTGGCAGAAACGCATCAGCTCGATGCCGCGCTGATAAGCCAGCAGTGCCGCATCCAGCGGCAGCTTGCCGCTTTCCATCTCGGAAACCAGCTGCTCCAGTTCGGTCAGCCCGGCTTCAAAATTGCCGGGGAGTTTATTCGCCTTGGCCATGAACCATCCGCAGGTGAAAAATCCTCCAACAGTAACGATTGCGCCACAGTGCGTCAAGGCAGCACGGCCTTGCTGTGCAGCGCAGGCGGATTACCCGCTCGCGGCAAACCGGCATAATGCAGCAGCAAGGATGACATTGGCACCGTGAACGAATAGCATTACGCGCCTGCAGGCATGTGCTTGCAGTACGCTTTCCAGCATGAAATGCCAATTTGAAACTGCCCCGAAGAAAAGGATTGTCCCATGGCCGGCGCCAGCCTCCTGACACTGATAGACGACATTGCCAGCGTACTCGACGACGTGGCGCTGATGACCAAAGTTGCCGCCAAGAAAACGGCCGGTGTACTGGGGGACGATCTGGCACTCAATGCCGAGCAGGTGTCCGGCGTGCGCGCAGAGCGCGAATTGCCGGTCGTGTGGGCGGTCGCCGTCGGTTCGCTGAAGAACAAGCTGATTCTGGTGCCCTCCGCGCTCTTGATCAGCTGGGCACTGCCGCAAGCCATCCTGCCACTGCTGATGATCGGCGGTCTTTACCTGTGTTTCGAGGGGATGGAAAAACTCGCGCACAAATTTCTCCATAGCCATGCTGAAGAACAGCACGAGCACGCCGAGCTGATTGCCGCTGTTGCCGATGAAAACGTCGACCTCGTGGCAATGGAAAAGGACAAGATCAAGGGCGCGATCCGCACCGATTTCGTGCTGTCGGCCGAAATCATCGTGATCGCGCTGGACACGGTCAAGGACAGCCCGTTTGCGATGAAAGCAGTGGTGCTTGCCGGGATCGGCCTGATCATGACGGCAGGCGTGTATGGTCTTGTCGCCGGCATCGTGAAAATGGACGACATCGGCTTCTATCTGAAACGCAAGGGCGGTGCAGTGGCAACCTTCATCGGCAACATCCTGCTGGCAGCCGCGCCCAAGCTGATGAAGGCACTCACCGTCATCGGCACGGTAGCCATGTTCATGGTCGGCGGCAGCATCATCAGCCACGCGGTGCCCTTCCTGCATCATGGCATCGAGCACATTGCCGCAGGCGCCGGTTTCCTGAAGGCCGTCGTTCCTTCGCTGCTCGACATCGTCGTCGGCCTGATCGCCGGCACACTCAGCCTGCTGGCGTTCAAGGCAGTGAACAAGCTGCGTGGCGCATGAGGCCACGGTGTAAATACAGCCCTTGATATAACCGTAATGAATTCAACAGCCGGGCCAAACGCCCGGCTGTTGCGTTTGATGCTCTGCCCGACACGGATATTGCAATGCAATAATTATTTCATTGCTGCACTGGCATCAGCCCCATCCATTACCCATAGTGTAACGGGAATGACCGGGGAAACACGCCATGCAAGCCGTAGCCGCAAAAGCCACATCATCAGGTGCGCTGACACCAGACTCTGCCGGCAGGACGGAAAACCCGCTCGCAAGCAGGGCAAGTTCATTGCTGCCGGGGGATGCAAAGCCTGCTCCCTGTGCGGCCTGCCTGGAACGCATGTTCGATCCCGCCGATTGCTGCTGGCAGTATGCATTTACCAGCTGCAGGCACTGCAAGAATCCATCTGCCGACAGCAGGCAACAACTCATCCAGCCATGCAGTGCATGCCTGCGGACCGCAGCCCGGCAGGATGACAGCCGCGTCCCCTCTTCTGACGGCCCATGCCCCCGCTGCGGGCCGCACCTCGACCTGCAACTCGGCAACGGGGCGTCAATTGCCTGCGACAGGCATGGCGATGAACTGCATACCGGCTACGCCATTGCCGCAAGCCTCGCCTTGCTGCGCAACGGCGCGATCATCGCCATCGAGAGCGAGAGTGGCGTGCACCTTTGTTGTGATGCCCGCAATGCGGTCGCAATCACGCGCTTGCGCGCTGCCGGGCTGAACTCCAGACCGATGGCCGTCATGGCGGCAAACCTGGCCTCGCTCGCCGGAGAACTCATGCCCAATGCGAGCGAGAGCGAATACCTGCAGAGCCGAACGCGCCCCGTGCTTGCCCTGCAGCGCCACCCGCAGGCGACGCTGCCGGCCAGCCTGGCCCCCGGCGAAGAGGTTCTCGCCGTCACACTGCCTTTTTCTGCGCTGTATTACCTGCTTTTCCACGCCTCAGCAGATGCACCCTCTGGCATTGCATGGCTGGCACAGCCGCAAGCGTTGCTGCTGGCACTGAGCACAACCGACCAGGAAGCGCCCCCTGCTGCCAGCGGAAACAGCAAGGCACGCAGCACGCTCGCCCGTGCGGCAGATGCGTTCCTGATTTATGGCGACAGCTAGCCATCAAGCGGCCATACCCGTTTGCCTCAGGCACAGGCAATTCATGCAGCAAACCGATGGCCTTGACGACAGGGCCCACGCCAAGATGAATGCGCGCCTATCGACTTTTCCGGCAATTTCAGCAGCGCAGCACCAAGCGTGCAGCAACCGCGAATCTGCTGCACCGGCATTTCGCCACCCGAAAGCGGAGCCTGTAGCCTAGAACGAAAGCAGCCAAAGAGTGACCATTGCCTCACCAAACCGGCTCTCAACAGGAGACCCGTATGCAGGCCATCAATTACCGTCGCATCAACCAGATTCTCGATGAACACCGGCGCAATCCGCTGCAGCTGGTGCAAATCCTGATTGCCATCCAGAACGAATACGGCGGCTGCACAGATCCCTTGCGCAATTACGTGGCCAAGGCGCTCGACGTGCCGCTGGCCCAGGTGCACGGTGTGGTCGAGTTCTATCATTTCCTCTCCACCGAACGCCTGGGCGACTACCGCATCTATGTCTCCGACAACATCACTGACCGCATGCTCGGCAATGAAAAGATCATGGCGACGCTGCTGGAAAAACTCGGCGTTACGCGCGGCAAACCGCGTGCTGACGGGCGCGTGTTTGTCGATTACACCTCGTGCACCGGCCTGTGCGACCAGGGCCCGGCGCTGCTGGTCAACGGCCGGCCGATCACGCGGCTGACGACCGGGCTGGCAGCTGAAATCGCGAGCAAGATCGAGGTCGGCGAGCCCATAGCCACCTGGCCGGCCGGCTGGTTCCAGGTCGAGGAAGCGCTGCGCGTGGCCGGCCCCGTACTGGCGGAACGCAGCGAGCCAGGCCGGGCACTGCAGGCGGCGCTGGCACTGGGCCCGGAGCGTTTTCTCAAGGAGATCGACAGGTCGGGCCTGCGCGGGCGTGGTGGCGCCGGCTTTCGCACGGCACTGAAATGGCGCGTCTGCCGCGATGCGCCGGGCAAGGCGCACTATGTGGTGTGCAACGCCGACGAGGGCGAGCCCGGCACCTTCAAGGACCGCACGCTGCTGACCCGCTTCGCCGACGAAGTCTTCGAAGGCATGACGCTGGGCGCGTATGTGATCGGCGCGGAAAAAGGCTTTCTCTATCTGCGCGCGGAATACGCCTGGCTCTACCCGCATCTGGTTGCCGTGCTGGCGCGCCGGCGCGCCGAGCATCTGCTGGGCGAGCACATCCTCGGGCGAAATTTCTCCTTCGACATCGACATTCATCTCGGCGCTGGTGCCTACGTGGCCGGCGAGGAAAGCGCGCTGATCGAATCGCTGGAAGGCAAACGCGCCGTGCCGCGCACGCGCCCGCCCTATACCGCCACGCACGGCTACCTGAACCAGCCGACGATCTGCAACAACGTCGAAACCTATGTCAAAACCGCACTGATCGCCAGGCACGGTGCCGACTGGTTTCTGGAGTCCGGCACGCGCCACTCACCTGGAACCAAGCTGCTTTCCGTCAGCGGCGACGTCGCGCGGCCCGGCATTTATGAATACCCCTTCGGGGTTAGCGTGCAGACCATTCTGGATTCTTGCGGAGCGACGGATACCCAGGCCGTGCAAGTTGGCGGCCCGTCGGGCACCTGCATCACGCCCATCGAATTCGCCCGCGCGATCAGCTTCGAGGATCTCTCGACCGGCGGCTCCTTCATGGTGTTCAACCGCAGCCGCGACATGCTGGCCGTAGTACAGAACTTCACGCACTTCTTCGCTGGCGAATCCTGCGGCTTCTGCTCGCCCTGCCGCATCGGCACGCAGCTGCTGCGGCAGTCGATCGACAAGATCATGGCCGGCCACGCGACCGCGCGCGAGCTCGCGGACATTGCCGAGACCGCGCAGTGCATCAAGGACATGAGCCACTGCGGGCTGGGGCAAACGGCTGCCAACCCGCTGCTCGACACCATCAAGCGCATGCGCCCGCTCTACGAATCGCGGCTGACCTCGCTCGATTTCGTTCCGGGTTTTGATCTCGACGGCGCGCTGGCGATCTCGCGCGAGCTGAGCAAGCGCGACGACGCCGCAGCCCACCTGGGCCAGCGCTGCGACGAACACGGCTGCACCATCAATGCCGCCAAAGCGGGAGAAGGCACATGAACGGCAACGACTTCACCTTTGTGCTCGATGGCGAAAACATCCCTTTCGAGCCCGGCCAGACCATCATGGAAGCCGCGACGCAAGCCGGCGTCTATATCCCGCACCTGTGCTACCACGAGGAATACCGCCCGCGCGGCAGCTGCAAGCTCTGCACAGTAAAGATCAACGGCCACTTCGGCACCGCCTGCACCATGCCGGTGCAGCCCGGCATGCAGGTCGACAACGACACCGACGAGCTCACCGCGATGCGCCGGCGTGTCGTGCAGATGCTGTTTGTCGAAGGCAACCATTACTGCCCCTTCTGCGAAAAAAGTGGCAACTGCCAGCTGCAGGCGGTGGCCTACCACGTCGGCATGCAGGATTCGCATTACCCGCATTTCTACCCCTTACGCAATGTCGACGCCTCGCACCCCGACATGCTGCTCGACCGTGACCGCTGCATCCAATGCGAGCTGTGCGTGCGCGCCAGCCGCGAAACCGACGGCAAGGCGGTTTTTGGTCTCTCCGGGCGCGGCACGCGCACGCAGCTGGTCGTCAACAGCGAATCGGGATTGCTGGGTGATTCCGACTTCAGCATTACCGACTTTGCCGCGCGCATCTGCCCCACCGGCGCGCTGATCCCGAAACGCGAGGGTTACCCGCTACCCATTGGCGCGCGGCTCTACGATGCCAAGGACATAGCCCGCGTGGGCCACAGGCAGCCTTCCAGCAAGGCGGCCGGGGAGAAATGACATGGCAAAAATCCGCATCGCGACCTGTTCGCTGGCCGGCTGTTTCGGCTGCCACATGTCGTTTCTGGATATCGACGAGCGCATTGCCGAGCTGGCCGAGCTGGTCGACTTCGACCGCAGCCCGCTCACCGACATCAAGGAAGTCGATGCAGCAGGCATCGACATTGGCCTGGTCGAGGGCGGCGTGTGCAATGCGGAAAACGTGCACACGCTGCGCGAATTCCGCAGCCGCTGCCGCATTCTGGTCGCGGTCGGCGCCTGCGCGCTGTCGGGCGGCGTGCCGGCGCTGCGCAACCGCATCCCGCTCGAAGAATGCTTTGCCGAAGCCTATCTGCAGGGGCCGGGCATCGAAGCGCCGCAGGTTCCCGACGACCCCGAGCTGCCACTGCTGCTCGACCGCGTCTATCCGCTACACGAGGTCGTGCGCATCGACCACGTACTGCCCGGCTGCCCGCCGCCGGCGGATGCCTTCTGGGAGTTGCTGACCGCGCTCCTTGCCGGGCGCGAGCCGGAGCTGGCCTATCCGCTGCGGCGGTTTGACTAGGATTGCGACAGATGCCTGCCAAATGCATGTCACCAGCTGTTTACATCCTTGCCAGCAAGCGAAACGGCACACTGTATATCGGTGTGACATCCAATCTGCTCAAGCGTATCTGGGAGCACAAAAATGATGTCACGGAAGGATTCACCAGGCGCTACAACATACACCTACTGGCTTATTACGAGCAGCACGCCAGCATGGACGCCGCCATAACGCGGGAAAAGCAGCTCAAGAAGTGGAATCGTGACTGGAAACTGCAACTGATCGAGTCAGTCAACCCACAGTGGCGGGATTTATGGGACGACATTTGCGGAATTCCAACTGGATGCCCGCCTGCGCGGGCATGACGTCATTACGGAAATTACCAGCCTCGTCATTCCCGCGAACGCGGGAATCCAGTGACACAGCGTCCGCCAGCACAGGAAGCCCAAAGGAGCACGCCATGCACGAACATCTGGAAACCGCTTCCGACATCACCGGGCTCAGCCGGGTCGTCATCGAGCCGGTCTCGCGTGTCGAGGGGCACGGCAAGGTCACGCTGCTGCTCGACGATGAGCGCCGCGTGCGCCAGGCACGCCTGCACATTGTCGAATTTCGCGGCTTCGAGCGTTTCATCCAGGGCCGCCCGTTTCGCGAGGTGCCGACGCTGGTGCAGCGCCTGTGCGGCATCTGCCCGGTGAGCCACCTGCTGGCGGCGTCCAAGGCCTGCGATCCCTTTGTGCTTGGCAACGCGCGCATCACGCCGACCGCCGAAAAACTGCGCCGGCTGCTGCACCACGGCCAGGTGCTGCAATCGAATGCGCTGCATTTTTTCCACCTGGCCTCGCCCGACCTGCTCTTCGGCTTTGACGATGCCGTTGCACACCGCAACGTGATCGGCGTGCTGGCAGATCACAAGGAACTGGGCCTCAGGGGCATCCGCATCCGCAAATACGGCCAGGAAGTCATCCGCCACCTCACTGGCAAACGCGTGCACGGCACTGGCAGTGCGCCGGGCGGTTTTCTGAAGCCGTTGAGTGCGCCTGAGCGCGATGCAATGCTGAGAGACATCGACCAGATCGTTGACTGGTGCGTGGCGAGCAATGCGCTGGCGCGCGACAACTACCTCGCCAACGAGGCGGAATTCCGCGGCTTTGGCGAATCCGAGTCGGCGTTCATGTCGCTGGTCAGCCGCGATGGCGCGGCGGAACTCTATGATGGCGTGCTGCGCGTGAAAAACGCCGCCGGCGAAATCATCGTCGACAATCACGACCCCGCGCGCTACCTCGACCTGATCCGCGAGGAAGTCAAACCGTGGTCGTACATGAAGTTTCCCTACCTCGCCCCCTTCGGCCACGATGCCGGCTATTACCGCGTCGGGCCGCTCGCGCGCATCAACAATGCCGATTTCATGCCCACGCCGCTGGCGGAAGCCGCACGGCGCGAATTCGTCGACTATGGCGGCGGCAAGCCGGTGCAGGCCGCGCTGGCGCAGCACTGGGCGCGGATGATCGATACGCTGATGTGCGCGGAAACCATCCGCGAGCTGCTCGACGACCCGGAGCTGCTTGGCAGCGACTTGATGGCGCAGCCATCTGAGCCGGCACGCGAAGGCGTGGGCGTCATCGAGGCGCCGCGCGGCACGCTGATCCACCATTACAAAATTGCTGACGACGAAACCATCAGCTACGCCAATCTGATCGTCTCGACCACACACAACAATCGCGGCATGAATGATTCGGTTCGCGCGGTGGCAGACAAATATTTCGATGGCCGCGAAATCAGCGAAGGGCTGCTCAACCGCATCGAAGTCGCGATCCGCGCCTATGACCCCTGCCTGTCGTGCGCCACGCACGCGCTGGGCCAGATGCCGCTGATTATCGAAGCGCTCAATCCTGATGGTTCGCTGCAAAGCAGGCTGCTGCGCCACGACGATGGCCGCATCGCGCAGGAATGATGCAGAAATGACAAGACCTGCGCCCATCCTGTTTTTCGGCTACGGCAATCCCTCGCGCGGCGACGACGCGCTGGGGCCGCTGCTGGGCGAACGGCTGGCCGCATGGGTAGCCAAACACGAGCTGGGCGAGCGGATCGACATCCTCACCGATTTCCAGCTCAGCCCCGAGCATGCGTTTGATCTGGCCGGGCGCGAGCTGGTGATCTTCGCCGACGCCAGCCGCAAGGCGGACAGCCCTGCCAGCTGGCACAGCGTGGCCGCACGCCAGCCCACAGCCTGGGCCAGCCATGCCAGTTCACCGGCTGAAGTGCTGTGGCACTGCCAAACCCATGTAGGTACCCCCCCTCAAGCCGTTTATCTGCTTGAGCTGCAGGGCAATACCTTTGAGCTGGATCAGCCGCTCAGCGCTACCGGCCAGGACGCACTGGCTGCGGGCTGGGAACTCCTGCAAAACCGTCTGCACCAAGCGCTATCGCTCGCACATGCGCCATGACCTTTGATTCGCGCGTCCAACAGCCAGAAACGGAGCCTGCCATGCCCCTCGCCCGCCTTGCTCTCCTGCCCCTGCTTGGCCTCGCCTGCACCGCTGGCGCCCAGGCGGCCGACATGCTCATCCGCAGCGAAAAGCATGCCTTCCGCGTCAGCACGCTCACGCGCGGACTGGAAAACCCCTGGAGTCTGGCCTTCCTGCCCGACGGGCGCATGCTGGTCACCGAGCGCCCGGGGCGGTTGCGCGTGCTGGACGCCAGCGGCAAGCCCGATCCGCGGCCGGTCGCCGGCCTGTCGCCCATCGCAGCGCATGGCCAGGGCGGCTTGCTCGACGTGGCGCTGCATCCGGATTTTGCCCGCAATGGCTGGGTGTATTTCTCCTATGCCGGACGCGAGGGCCAGGGCTATGCCACGCAGGTCGCGCGCGGCAGGCTGGTTGCGGACACAAACGGCTACCGGCTGGACAATGTGCAGCAGATCTACCGCCAGCGCCCCGGCAGCAGCGCCGGCCAGCACTTCGGCTCGCGCCTGGTGTTCGATGGCCGAGGCATGCTCTACATCACGCAGGGCGACCGTGGCGAAATGGCCCGCGCGCAAAAGCCGGACGACCTCGCCGGTAAGACCGTGCGCCTCTTCGACGATGGCCGCTTCCCGCCCGACAACCCCTTTGCCGGCAAGGAAGGATCGCGGCCGGAAATCTACAGCCTGGGCAACCGCAATATGCAGGGCGCGGCACTCAACCCGAAAACGGGCGAACTGTGGGCAACAGAACACGGCCCGCAGGGTGGCGACGAGCTCAACATCATCCGCGCCGGGCGCAATTACGGCTGGCCGGTGATCACCTACGGCGCCAACTACGGCACCGGCACGAAAATCGGCGAAGGCACAAGCAAACCGGGCATGGAGCAGCCCATCCACCAGTGGACGCCGTCGATTGCGCCATCGGGCCTCGCCTTTTACGAAGGCCGCGCGTTTCCCGGCTGGCGCGGCAATCTCTTCGCTGGTGCACTGAAATACCAGATGCTGGTGCGGCTCGAACTCGACGGCGAGCGCGTGGTGCACGAAGAGCGCCTGCTCAAGGATGCTTTCGGGCGCATCCGCGACGTGCGCGTCGGCCCGGACGGACTGATCTACCTGCTGACGGACGATGGTGACGGCGCGCTACTGCGGCTGGCACCGGCAAACTAGGCGCAACGGACCATCATGCCGGCCACACCGCAGGCCGCTTTGGAACAAACCGGCTGGCGGTTATACTGCGCAGCTTCCCGCCCGGCCTGACCAGACAACGCTGATGAACGACACGCAAAAGAACAACCCGCAGCACGGCATCACGCTGGAGCGCATGCTGCTCGATCTGGTGGATTATTTCGGCTGGAAGGAGCTGGCGCGGCAGATTCCCATCCAGTGCTTCTACAACGAGCCCTCGATCAAATCCAGCCTGAAATTCCTGCGCCGCACACCCTGGGCACGCGCCAAGGTCGAAGAACTCGACGCCCGGCTGCGCCGCGAAGCGCAACAGCAGCGTGATCAGGACTGATCACGGCGGCATTCCGTTACACGCGCAGGCTTTTGTGGCAATTTGCACTGCGCTAGCATTGCCTTTCAATCCGTAGAAGCCCGAAGCCATGCGCGATGCACTGCTCCTCCACTGCGAACTGCCTGCCGCCATCCTGTGGCAAGCACAGGTGCGTGTGGCCGGATTGAAATCCAAAAAACGACTTCTCCGCTGACGGGGATGTCTGTCCCGTCTGGCGGAATGCCGGACGGGGTAAACAACAGCAATCCAGCCTTTGCCCCTCGTGCCGGCACCTGCCGGCGGAACGTTTCCATACATTCGTTCTGACGAGGTTGCACATGTTCACTGCATTTGAAGGTATCTGGGTTCCCATCATCACGCCATTCAGCGGCGACTCCATTGACCATCCGGCACTGCACCGACTGGCGGCGCATTTGGCCGGACAGGGCATTGCCGGGCTGATCGCTGCCGCCACCACCGGAGAAGGAGCGCTGCTCAGTCTGGACGAGCAGGCAGCGGTCTTTGCAACCCTGCGGCAAGCCGCGCCCGGCCTGCCGGTCGTTCTGGGGCTTTCGCATGCAGCCACCCAGACGGCGGCATGCCAGGCCAGAATACTGGCCGCCCTGCATCCGGAAGGGCTGCTGGTCACCCCGCCTCCCTATGTGCGGCCCGGACAACAGGGCCTGCGCCGCCATTTTGAAGCCATCGTCGAAGCCGCTGACCTGCCCGTCCTGGTCTATAACATTCCCTACCGCACCGGCGTGAATGTCGAGCTGGACACCCTGAAGCAGTTAGCCAGCGACCCGCGCATTGCCGGCATCAAGGAATGCGGCGGCAACAGCGAACGCCTGCTGCGGCTGGTGCACGAAACACCTTTGCGGGTGCTTTCTGGCGACGACAACCAGAATTTCGCCGCACTCTGCCTGGGCGCCCACGGCACCATTGCCGCATCCGCGCATTTGCTGCCGCACTGGCATGTGCGCATTGTCGACTTGCTGCGCCGAGGCGAACTGCCTCGAGCCCGCAGTCTGGCCGTTGCACTTCAGCCCCTCATTCGAGCGCTGTTCGCCGAAGCCAATCCCACGCCGCTGAAGGCAGTGCTGGCCGCCCAGGGCTGGTGCGAAAACACGCTGCGCCAGCCCTTCGAGCCGGCCAGCCCGGCATTGGCGGAAACGCTGGATGCCGAGCTAGCCCTCTTGCAAGCGGCCGATGCCGCCGGATTCGCCGGCTGAGGCCGCTGCCGTGGACGCAGGCCAGCCCCGCAGGGGGCTGGCGGCCTACCATATAGACTGCCACGTATATGGCCATAACATCTACCTCAAAAGGGTCATGGCCACATACCCTTAACTATCGTTGCGCGGATTTCGGCCGAAACGACGCCACCACCTCCGCGCGCGTTTCCAGATACGGCCCTTCCAGCAGCTGCACGCAATACGGCACGGCGGCAAACACGCCATGCACCAGCGTCTTGCCCTCAGAGTCCTTCACGCCTTCCAGCGTTTCCTTGATCGACTTGGGCTGGCCCGGCAGATTCAGAATCAGGCAGCGCCCGCGGATCACCCCCACCTGCCGGCTGAGAATCGCGGTCGGCACATAATGCAGGCTGACCTGGCGCATCTGCTCGCCAAAGCCCGGCATCACCCGATCGGCCACCGCCAGCGTCGCATCCGGCGTCACATCACGCAGCGCCGGCCCGGTGCCGCCAGTGGTCAGCACCAGATCGCAGCCGTGCTCGTCGACCAGTTCGATCAGCGTGGCCTCGATTTCGGCCTGCTCGTCCGCAATCAGCCGCTCGACAAACTCACAGGGGTTCAGCAAGGCACCGGACAGCCACTCGCGCAGCGCCGGAATGCCCTTGTCCTCATACACGCCGAGGCTGGCGCGGTCGGAAGTGGATACAAGGCCGATTTTGACGGGATCAGGCATGGAATAACTCGCAAAAAATGGACCGTAGGGTGTACAAAACCCGCAGGGATTTGCGCACCGCACCGCGATTCAAATAAACAGGAGGGGGGTGTATGACCGCGTTCGCAAACCTGACGGCTTGCAAAACCTGCATCAATTTGGAGAGACTGCGCTTGCTGAGCAGCAATGAGAGAAGTGCTCCACAAAGGCAACATAGAGGTTAAAAATTGCTCCAATCTGATCAATAGAGAAACAAATTTCCGGTCTGCACGTTAGATATTTTGACTTCATACACTGACTATGTATTTTTGTGTGGTCATTGGAATTGGAGAAGCCCTCGCCGTAATGAACCAGATGATTCCTCACTTTCTGCAGAAATTTTAAATCCTGCCAGACTTCTGTGCTGCGATCCACTTTTTTACCAAGAACTTTCTCGGCATACACTACAGACCTGATAATTCCTTTGTGACTTAAATCGGAAGGAAGTAGTGAAATATCAGCAGCGGCTCTTTTCACATCGATTATTTCATCGATATTCTGTTCAAGAACACCGTAGGCAGAAATAAAGACAGCTCTCAAAAGGCTTTGTCGAGCAGCATTAATATTGCCTATGGAATCATCACCCCCTTCAGTCATCGCCTTTTTTACCTGATCATCAAAAACTTTATCTGCAGTCTTTGCTGCCTCATAGAGATAAGCAAGGTTTACGACAGAAAGAAATCTGGGGACGCAGTATGTCAAATCTTCACTTCTACAGTCAGTCACAATAAAATCCTGTACACATCATAAAGACCAAGACCTTACCTAGCCAAGCAGGTCACCTCGGGCAAGATTGCGCATTTTTTCTACGCCTTCACACTTTTTTTAACTTTTCCTGATTTTACCGATTTTTTTAAAACTGTATCCGGCAAGGCTCACCGCGTGAATTGCGCAGTGCGAATGGCGCAGGGGCAGGCGCAACCATCGGGGCAAGGTGTCCGTGCAGAAGGCAAGGCACAAGGCGAAGCCACCGCAGGATGTTCCCGAAGCGCAGGCAGACGAGGTCATCATCCTTCGGCGCAATCCCGAAGGGGGACTTCCTCTGGGACGTTCGCTGCACTCATTGACGTCCTACACCTTACCCGCAGCGGCGTTCCCTTCAGCACTTCCGGTTTCCTCTTCCCACGTCGCCCAGTCCTCGCCCCAGATTTCCACGGGATGCTGCGTGCGGCCGGCGCCGTTGCCGCAGCGCAGGTCATCAGCGGCACAGTAGCGGTCGCAGCCCCAGCAGATGCGCTCGGGGTGGGCGGGGTTGAGCGGGACTTTCTTGGCCATTGCCGCCTTATCTCTATACCGCCACCAGTATCAGAACACAGCCCTTACTGTATGCCGTGTTCAACAGCATACACTGCTGCCTGCACACGGCTCGATAGCCCGAGCTTTTTCAGGATGTTCTGCACATGGATTTTCACGGTGCTCTCTGCCACGTCGAGCTGGCGGGCGATCACCTTGTTGCTGGAGCCGTGCGCGAGGCAGGCGAGAATTTCGCGCTCGCGCGGGGTGAGCTTGTCCTTTTCCACCGCAATCGGCGCGGCGCCGGCGGCGCGGAATTGCTGCACCAGCTTGGCGGTCATGCCTTCGGCGATCACCGCTTCACCATCAAAGGCACGGCGCACGGCATTGACCAGGTAATCGGCGTCGATGTTCTTCAGCAGGTAGCCGCGCGCACCGTTGCGCAGCGCGGTGGCAAGGTCTTCGGCATCTTCCGAAACGGTGAGCATCAGCACTGCCGTGTCGGGCGAATCCTGCAGGATCAGTTGCAGCACTTCCAGGCCCGAGAGGCCCGGCATATTGAGGTCGAGCAGCACCACATCGGGTTTCAGCTCGTTCACGCGCTTGAGTCCCTCGGCACCGTCGGCGGCTTCACCGACGATCTGCAAATCGGCCTGTTTGGAGAGCAGCAGCTTCACGCCGCTGCGAAACAGCGTGTGGTCGTCGATCAGCAGCACGCGAATGAAGGTGGCGGGTTCAGCTTGCTCAGGCATGCTCGTTCCTTGATGGTTTGTGACGCTGCGCTTCGGGCAGCAGCAGGCGCACGGTGACGCCATTGGCAGATTCGATAGTCAGTGTCGCACCAACCCGGGCGGCGCGCTCCTGCATGATGCGCAGGCCCACGTGGCGCTCGGCGCGGGACGCCATCAGCGCGGCGTCGAAACCGGGGCCGTTATCGTGGATCGCGAGCAGCAGATCCGGCCCTTCGACAAAAGTGACGGTGACCTGGTCGGCACTGACGGCATGCTTGCGCACGTTCGACAGTGCTTCCTGCAGGATGAAGAGGATCTGGATCTGCTCGTCGGGCGGCAGCGGCACGCCGTGGCCACTGCTGGTGAAGGAGACTTTCATGCCGGTTTGCCGCCGGAATTTGGCTGCAGTGGCCTCCAGCGCGGCATTGAGATCGCCCTCGCCCAGCCGGCTGCGGAAATTCAGCAGCAGGTCGCGCACGTCCTCGTAGCTTTCCTGCACGCCGGCGTGCAGCAGCGGCACAATCTCGCGTGCCTCGGCCAGATTATCCCTTTCGAGGCAGTCTTCCAGCATCTGCACCTGCAGGTTCAGGAAGGACAGGCCCTGCGCGATGCTGTCATGCAAGCCCTGCGCGAGCAGATTGCGCTCCTGCGTGACCGCGAGCTCGCGCTCGCTGGCAGCCAGGCGCTGGTTTTCCAGCGCATTGCCCAGGTGGTGGCCAAGCGTGTCGAGCAGCTGCAGCTCGCGGGCGGTGAACTCGTGCGGCTGCTGGAAATACAGATTGAAATAGCCGGTCTGCTCCTGGCGGGCACGGATCGGAAAGGCGGTAACCTGCGCGAAACCCTGCTGCTCGCACTCGCGCGCGGCGCTGCCGGGGATACCCTTGCGGAAATCGTGGATCACCGCGCTATTGCTCTGCACGACCGCACCGCACAGGCAGTCGTTGATCTGCCGGCATTGCGGCGCAGCAAGCAGCACGTCGGGCAGGTGATCGGCCACCATCAGGTGCGCATTCTGCTGCGCGGGGTCGAGCACGCGCACGCTGGCGGCATCCGCGCCGAACCATTCGCGCATGCGCTCGATGAAACCGCGGCACAGCTCTTGCGCAGCGTGCGTTTCGTTCAGGAAGGCGGCGGTGCCATAGAGCAGCGACAATTCGCGGTTCTGGCCGTTGAGCGTGGCGGTTTTTTCCTCGACGCGCGCTTCCAGCGTGGCGTAGGACTCGGAAAGCCGGTCAGCCATGCGGTTGAAGCCGGCGGCCAGCGCGCCGAATTCGTCGCTCGTTTCCACCGGCAACCGCACTGCAAGATCGCGCTGCGCCATGCGCTGCATGCCTTCCTGCAGCGTTTCCAGCGGGCGGAATACCAGCAGGAACATCAGGTAGATCTGCGCGACACAGCCGGCGACCGCCATCGCGATCAGCACCAGCTGCGAGAGGCGCAGGAACAGCGTGCGGCGTTCGTTGTAGCGCTCGACCAGCCCGACCAGGCGGTCGACGTCGGCAACAAAACGGTCGGAATCGCTGCGCAGGTCGGTCCATGCCGGCAGGCGCCGCCCCTGCAGCACATCGTCGGCCCAGCGGGCGATCTGGCTGTCGTATTGCTGGCGGATGCGCGCGAACACATCCCGCACTTCGTCATCATTGGGCAGATAGAGCGGCCGCGCCGGATCGCCATGCTGCAGCAGGTCCAGCGTGGCGGCAAAGGCATTGCGTTCGTCCAGAATGCGCTGCTTGAGTGCCGGGTTGCGGTCTGTCGCGTATTCCTGCATCGACAGACCGAGCTGGTAGGTCTGCTTTCTGAGGCTGCCTGCGGCATTGATGGCCGCAGCGCCGCCTTCCAGCTGCCACGACAGATACAGCGTGGCGCCGATGACGGTCAGGCCGATCAGCAGCGACAGCATCAGGAAGCTCACGACCCGCGTCGAAAGCCGCCGGCGCGGCAGCAGGCTGGTGCTGAACATCAGCGGGGTTCCGCCAGCCAGTGGCCGGATTTGCCGCCGGTTTTTTCCAGCAGGCGGATACCGGACATTTCCATGCCCTTGTCCACCGCCTTGCACATGTCGTAGATGGTGAGCAGCGCGACCTGCACAGCAGTCAGCGCTTCCATTTCCACGCCGGTGACGCCGAAGGTCGACGCGGTCACTTCGCAGTGCACACAGCTGGCGGCCTCATCCAGCCGGAATGCCACCTCGACACCGGACAGCGGCAGTGGATGGCACAGCGGCACCAGGTCCGAAGTGCGCTTGGCCCCCATGATGGCGGCAATGCGGGCAATCCCCAGCACGTCGCCCTTCTTGTGCGTGCCGGCGGCGATCCTGGCCAGCGTTTCCGGCAGCATGACGATGCGCCCGGCGGCACGCGCCACGCGCTGGGTTGGCGTCTTGCCGCCGACATTCACCATGTGCGCCTGGCCGTCGGCATCGAAATGCGTCAGCTCCGCGCTTGCGCCCTGCAGTTTGTCTGTCATGCGCTGCATATCCTCTGGGGTATTAAGGTTTTCAAACTGGCTTTCATTGAGCTCTACGGGCATACCCCCCATCTCATCCAGCCATTGCCGCAAGCGGCCGTGCCCGCTGGCAAGCCGCGCCCGCAAGGCAGGCAGCAGCTGGCGCGCCAGCAGGCAGATGGCCGGATGGGCTTCACCAGCACTGCTGGCATAGGCCGCCAGCGGCCCATCCTGACAGCACGCCAGCAGTTTTTCCAGCAGATCGGCCGGCAGACCAGGCACATCGCAGGGAACCACCAGCAGATAATCCGCCTGGCTGGCGGCCAGCGCCGCCTCGATACCGGCGAGCGGGCCGGGATAATCCGGCCAGTTGTCCGCCAGCACCGGCAAACCCAGCGCGGCGTAATCGGCCTGGTTGCGGTTGGCCGAAATCAGTATTTCCGCTGGTGGCAGCGTCTGCTCACGCAGCCGGGCCAGCACATGCAGCACCAGTGGCTGGCCGGCCAGGCGCTGCCAGCCCTTGTCCACCCCGCCCATGCGGCTGCCGCGCCCGCCGGCGAGAATCACGGCGGCGATGCGCGGTGGCGGCGCTGTTGATTTATCCGGGGCGCCCACCGGCAATCCGTTCATCACTCACGGCTCCAGCGCAGCAAGGCTGCGGCGTCGCTGTCTTTGGCCTCTACCCACGCCGCGCCCTCGCCCGTGGTTTCCTTTTTCCAGAATGGCGCTTCATTTTTCAGAAAATCCATGATGAACTGGCTGGCGGCAAAAGCGGCATCGCGATGCGCGCTGGCTACCAGCAGCAGCACGATCTGCTCTGAGAGTTTCAGCTCGCCCACACGGTGAACCACCGTCACGGCGGACAGCGGCCAGCGTTCGCCGGCCTGAGCCACGATCATGCCCAGCTGTTTCTCCGTCATGCCGGGATAGTGTTCCAGCGTCATGCCGGCGAGCCGCCCGGGCACGTCGCGCACGAGGCCGACAAAGGCGACCACCGCGCCGACTTCAGCACGGCCAGCCAGGAGCGCGTATTCATCGGCCAGCGAAAAATCGGCCTCCTGCACGCGGATCGTCACGTCCATGCTGCGCTCCTCAGCCACCGGTGACCGGCGGAAACAGCGCCACCTCGGCATCGGCCGGAATCACCTCGGCAAGGCTTGCCATGTCCTGATTGATGGCGGCACGGAAAACGCGTGCGCCACCGAATTCCGTCGCCCAGTCGCCGCCGCGAGCCACCAGCAGCGCCACCAGATCGGCCAGTGTCGCACCTTCGGGCAGCGCCAGCGTTTCTTCGCTGGTGCGCAGCACATCGCGCAGGCGGGCGAAATACAGCACCCGGATCGTCATGCTTGCCATGTTCATCCTCTTACAGCAGGCCCGCCAGGGGCAGATAGCGCACGATGTCGCCGGCGGCAACGGTCTGCCCGGCCGGCAGGTCGACCAGCCCATCGGCCCAGGCCAGCGACGTCATCACTGCCGAGCCCTGATGCGGATACAGCAGCACGCGGCCGTCATCCCCCAGCTTCACGCGCAGAAATTCACGCCGGTCGCCGGCTTTGGGCCAGGCAAAACCGGCCGGCAACGGCAATGCGACAGACGCGGTCTGTGCTGCGCCGCTGCGCGCCAGCAGGAATGGACGCACCAGCATCAGGAAGGTCACGAAGGCCGACACCGGATTGCCGGGCAGGCCGATGAAATCGGCGTCGGCAATGCGTCCGAATGCAAAGGGCTTGCCGGGCTTGATGGCGATTTTCCACACATTCAGCTCGCCCAGCGCCTGCACTGCCGCCTTCACATGGTCTTCCTCGCCCACCGACACGCCACCGGTACTGATGACCACATCGTGGCTGGCCGCCAGCCGGGCCAGTTCGCTGCGGGTGCTCTCGAAATCGTCGGCAACGAGGCCGGCAATGGTCAGCTCGCAGCCAAGGCGCTGCAGCAAAGCGGCCAGCGCGTAGCGGTTGCTGTTGTAGATCTGGCCGGGAGCCAGCGGCTGGCCCGGCTCGACCAGCTCGTCGCCGGTATTGAGCAATGCGACCTTGAGCGGCACAAACACGCTGACTTCTGCAATGCCCAGCGAGGCGAGCAGCGCCAGCGCGGCCGGCTCAAGACGGTGGCCGGCATGCAGCACGACAGCGCCGCTGGCGATGTCTTCTCCAGTGCAGCGAATATGCTGGCCGGCGCGCGGGGCACGTTCCAGATGCAGGGTATCGCCCTGCAGCCTTGCATTTTCCTGCATTTCTACCGCATTACACCCGGCAGGTATTGGTGCACCGGTGAAAATGCGCGCGGCAGTGCCCGGCAGCAGCGGCGCCGGCACATCGCCAGCGGCAATGCGCGCGACCACCGGATAGGCCTGCGGTGCAGCGGCAAAATCGGGCACATTGAGCGCGTAGCCATCCATCGCGCTGTTGTCGAAACTCGGAACAGCGAGCGGCGCAATCACGTCGGCAACCAGCACGCGGTCGTCAGCACCGGCCAGCGGCACGGTTTCAGTCTGTGTCTGGCGGCGGGCGGCGGCCAGCAGCTGGCCAAGGGCGGTATCAAAATCAAGCATGGCGGGCGGTATCGAGTTTGAGGTGGCGGACAATGAATGCCGCCACCGCGTTGATGTCATTGAGAGCCAGCAGTGGCACCTGACTGGCGCGAGAATCGATGGCTGCCGGCGTACTGTCGCAGGCGATGGCCACAATGCCGCAATCATCCGGCGCCAGCAAGGGTTTGCCAGTGGCCGCGCGCCAGACTTCCAGGCGCGGGATCGCTTCCTGCTTGAAGCCCTCGACCAGCGTCAGGTCGGCCGGAGCAAGCCGCGCCAGCAATTCAGGCAAGGACGGCTCGGCGGCCTCGCGCAAGGGGTGGCTGAGCACATAGCCCCAGGGCGTGGCGAGCATGACTTCCTGCGCGCCGGCATCACGGAAGCGCGCGCTATCTTTCGTCGGCGGTTCCATCGCGGGTATATGGTGTGAATGCTTGATGACATTGACCCGCAGCCCCATACCCATCAAGACCGGCAGCAATTGCTCGATCAGTGTCGTCTTGCCCGAGCCCGACCAGCCGCAGATGCCGAAGACCGCCTTCGTCACCGGCATGCTCAGCCCCCCGTCTGCGACATGAAGCGGATGATCTTGGCCGGCTGCTCGATGAATTCGTGGCGCTCGGGCTTCAATTCGATGGCAGCACGAATCGCTGCATCCAGCTCGGCATCGGAACATCCCGCGCGCAGCAAGGGGCGCAGTTCGAATTTCTCTTCCTGCCCCAGACACAGGTAGAGCGTGCCATCCACTGATAAGCGCACGCGGTTGCAGGTGGCACAGAAATGCTGCGAAATCGGCGTGATGAAGCCGATCTGCCCGCGTCCGTCCGCAGTCTGCCAGTAGCGCGCCGGGCCTCCGCCCAATTCCTGCACGCAGGGCACAAGGCCGAAACGTTCGATGAGCTGCGGGCGCACGTCGTCGAGCGGCAGATATTGCGCATTACGACCGGTATCGCCGACCGGCATGGTTTCGATCAGGCGCAGAATGAAGCCCTCATCAAGACAGAACTGCGCCATGCGTTCGATTTCGTGATCGTTCACGCCGCGCATGGCCACCATATTGAGCTTGATCGGACTGAAACCCGCTTCCTTGCCGGCCATGATGCCAGCCATGATGGCGTCGAAACTGTCGCGCCCGGTCACCGAATTCAGACAGGCCTTGTCGAGCGAATCGAGGCTGACATTGATGCGCGCCAGGCCGGCACGTTTGAGCGCATGCGCATGCTTGCCCAGCTGCGTGGCATTGGTGGACAGCGAGAGGTCGCGCACGCCGTCAATTGCCGCCAGATTGCCGACCAGATCGACAAGATTGCGCCGCAGCAGCGGCTCGCCGCCGGTGAGGCGCACGCGCGATACGCCCATGCGGGCAAACGCGGCGACCACCCGTTCGACCTCGGCAAAACTCAGCCACTCGGCAGGCTCGGCATAGCCGTCGAAGCCTTTGGGCAGGCAATAATTGCAGCGCAGGTCGCAGCGATCCGTGACGGACAGGCGCAGGTAACGCACGCTGCGGCCAAAGCGGTCGCTCAGGCTCGCGCGGTCGGACAGATTGGCGGATGCGGCGGGGTCGATGGCAGTCGTCATGGCGGTTTCCTCACTGCATCAGTCTAAGCGTTTGGCGTGTGCCTTACAGTTAGTCGGACGAAGGACCAGGGCATTACTACTTAGTGACTAGACCCCGTTGATGCTTGCGTCACAATCCACCGGCTTTGCGGGGGAATTGTCAGTCTGCCGCATCAGCGGCGATGCCCAGTTCGCCGCACACGCGCGCCAGCAGGGTTTTCAGCCGCGCGACTTCCTCGCCCAGTGCCGCCACCTCCGCGCGCAATTCGGCCACTTCACCGCTGCCGCCACGTGCCGCTGCCACGGGCTGGGGCGCAGACACATCCACGTCGCCCGACAGCAGGTGCGCCCAGCGCGCCTCGCGGGAACCGGGCTGGCGCGGCAGCTTGATGGCCAGCGCGCCGGCCGGGCGCCCGGCCAGCTCTTCCAGAAACCCTTCCACGGCGGAAATGTCGGAGAAGCGGTGCAGACGCTCGCAATTCAGGCGCAATTCGCCGGCGGTCTGTGGGCCACGCAGCATCAGTACCGCCAGCAGAGCGACCGACTGGCTGGGAATCTGCAGTGCCTTGCCGAAAAAATGCTCGTAGCGCGTCACGCGGTTGCCGAATACCTCGTCAACCAGGCCCAGCTCGCGCAGACGACCCAGCGCGGCCAGCACGTCGCCATCGGCCAGTTCGAGTACCGGATCGCGGCTGCTTTTCTGGTTGCAGCCAGCCAGCAGGCTGTTGAGCGACAAAGGATAAGTATCGGGAACAGTCTGCTGCTTTTCGATCAGCACACCCAGCACGCGGGTTTCGGCAAGGGAAAGCAGGGGAACGGTAGTCTCGGTCATGTGCGATCCGCAGCATCAGGGAAAGCACGCATTATGCAATGAATACGCGCGCGCCGGGCACACCGGCACCGTCATCGCCCGCCCATGCTGCACTGCAACAGTGCATAGGAACAGTTGCAGTCAGGCTGCGTGCGCGCATGCAACACGCCAGGCGGCATCGTACACACTGCAACATTCGCACACGCAGGACAATCCGAGGGCGGAGGCCTAAATACAAGCAGATGTATATGCCTGAAGCCCTTCATTCAAAATGGCCATAGCCATATACCCAACGATTTTACGAGACAAATCGCGGTATGGCGCGCCGCGCCAGCGCCCACCTGCCGGCACAAAACCGTAACAGGCACAGCCCATGCTTGGCTGCATCTGGGCGCAGACCGGGATGCCCTGCCCGTTGCAGTCTGCGCAGCCTATCCCACAAGGAGAACGCCATGGATGCCACCGCCACCCGCCCGGCCTTTACCCTCAGGCTGCATGACCACCCGCAGCGCCACGCCATTGCCGCCGAGGCGCTTGCCCATCCCTACCCCACCGTGCCGACACCGGGGCGCATCAGCCACCTTGCCTGGCTGAACCGCAACCTGAGCGCCGTGCAGGAAATCTGGCTGATTGCCGAACTGGCGCTGCATTTCGGCCAGACACCGCCGCGCCTGCCGGCGACGCACGCCAGGCTGGAGCTGCCCGGCTGCCAGGTACTCTGGACGCGGCACAGCGAATACTCGACACTGAGCGTGAGCATGGCAGCGTCAGCGGACGCCGGCTTTGCCGACCCTGCGATTCTGGAGCTGCCGGCCGACTGGCTGGCGCAACTGCCGGGCAATGTGCTGATGGCGGCGCACGCGCTGGTGCTGCCCTACAACAAGGTGCCGATCAGCATTCCGCATCTGGCCGCCAGCTATTTCGAGCACCACGAGCTGATCGGAGCGGAAATCGGCGACGGTGCCGGCATTGCCTACAGCGACGGCGCAATCCATGCCGACGGCTTCAGCCGCTACGTGCTCGCCGACCGCGTGATGGGGCGCCGGCAGGCCGGCCGCATGCTGCAGCGTCTGTTCGATATCGATTGCCACCGTCAGCTGGCGATGCTGGCAGCGCCACTGGCCAAAAGCATCGATCCGGAACTTGCGGCAGCCGAGCGCGAACTCGCCGAGCTGACCGGTGCCATGCCGCAGGCGCGCCAGGACGACGAAGCCGCGCTGCTCGACCGCCTCACGCAGCTGGCTGCGCGCATCGAAAGCGCCGTCGCACGCACCGACTACCGCTTTTCCGCCGCGCACAGCTCGGCGGAAAGCGTCACGCGGCGGCTGACTGAACTGCGCGAAGTCCGCATCCAGGGCCTGCAGCCCTTCAGCCAGTTCGTTGGCCGGCAGCTCACCCCGGCGATGGAGCACTGCACGGTGGTCGCACAGCGCCAGCGCGAACTGGCCGAGCGCGTCAGCCGCGCGACCGCCCTGCTGCGCACGCGCGTCGACATCAGCCTTGAGCAGCAGAACCAGGAGTTGCTGGGCTCGATGGAGCGCCGCGCCACGCTGCAGTTGCGCCTGCAGGAGACGGTGGAGGGTCTCTCGGTTGCCGCCATCAGCTATTACCTGCTGGGGCTGCTGGGCTATGCACTGAAAGGACTGAAAGCCGGCGGCCTGCATCTGGATGTCGAGCTGAGCACCGCGCTGCTGATTCCCTTTGTCGCCGGCACAGTCGCGTGGGGGTTGCACCGTACGCGCCAGCATCTGCAGCGCGAGCATGGTTGAGCGCCGGCCGGCGGAAGATCCGGCCGGAAAAGCGGCATTTGCTGCTGCACATGCACACGCAGGCACTACAGTGAGGTCATCGTTGCCCTGCCGGAGAAACGCCATGCGCATCCTGTTCGCCCTCGTTCCCGTTCTGCTGGCCAGCAGTGCCAGTGCCGCCGACCTGCCCCCGATGATGCCCGTGCTGGGGCAATGGCAGATCACCACCAGCATGCCGCCCGACCAGAAGGCGGCCATGCAGGGCATGGATGCCAAGTCCATGAAAGCCATGGAGCAGCACGGCATGAGCTACGACCTGAAAGCGGGCACGATGACGATGAAGCTCTGCCTGAACAAGCAGACCATCGGCGAATGGAACCGCGCCGGCGACCGGGCTTCGAAAGACACCCGCTGCGACAAGCCGGCGTATAGCGTCAGCGGCAATACGATGACGATGGATCTGAAATGCTCCGCACCGCGGCCCATGACCATGCACAGCGTCTACCAGTTCAGTCCCGCGCGGGATGGCTACACCTTCCAGCACCACATGGAAACCGAAGGCCGCGTCATGGACATGAACGGCAAGGCCCAGCGCATCGGCGACTGCTGAACGCAACACCCGCAGGGAAACAGTGCCGCACCGGCAGCTGACACGGCCTGCGCGCTCGGCTACAGTACGCACGCCCGTCAACACTGATCCGATCTGGAACTGCCATGCGTCTCTGCGTTTCCCTGCTGCTTACTGCCAGCCTCTCCCCGTTTGTCCTGGCTTCTGAAACGGCACCAATTACTCCGCTGCCCGGCGAATGGGCGATCACGACTGCTCTCAGCACCGAGCAGCTGGACATCCTGCGCGGCATCGACAGCGCCACGCTGAAGGCGCTGGAGCAGAACCAGCTGCACTATGACCTGAAAGCCGGTACGCGTACCGTCACCGTCTGCCTGAGCAAGCAGGCACTCGCAAGCTGGTATCCGGGCATGTCGGAATTGCAGGGGGCATCCGACTGCGCAGCCCCGATGTTCAATGCAAAAGGCAATACGCTCAGCGTCGAATACCGCTGCAGCCAGCCCGACCCGCTGACCCTGACCGGGCAATATCAGTTCAGTGCAGCGCGCGACAGCTACACCTTCGAGCACCGTGTCGAACGGGGCAGCGCAGCACCGCTTGTCCAGCAGGGCAAGGCCAGGCGCGCCGGCGACTGCTGACCCACGCCTGCGGCCGCGCATCCATCGGCTGGCGCTTCACGGCCAGCCTGACAATTGCCAGCGGGCATTTATAGTAAGCGTGTAGTCCTTTGTGTTGACGACCAGTTAGCGGGAATGCACGCCATGAACACCGACCGCCGCCCCTGGCTTGTGCTGCTGCACGGCTTTGGCCTGAATGCCAGCTACTTCAAACCGCAGATCGCCGCGCTCGAAGACGATTACCGGCTGCTGCCGCTGGAGTTGCGCGGCCACGGCCACCACGCCCGGCAACCCGGACCCTTCGGGCTGGAAGAATATGCCGACGACATTGAAAAGACGCTGGCCGATAAAAAGATCATCCAGGCCCGCTTCTGGGGCAGCCACACCGGCGCGGCAGTCGGCCTGCTGCTCGCCAACCGCCAGCCACAGCTGTTCTCCGGGCTGGTGCTCGAAAGCGGCTTTCTGCCCGGCTTCGACATGCCGCACGCCCGTACACTGCACCTTCAGTCGCGCACCCTGGCGTTGACTCACGGCGTGCAGGCCGCAAGGGATGACTGGCTGGGCAAGGCCGACTGGTTCAGATACCTGCACGCGCACCCGAAACGCTGCCGTGCGGACGCCTTTGACAGCATGGCGCGCGAATTTGACGGTGCGCCCTGGCTGTCGCCCTTCCAGCCGCGCAAGCTCACCCAGCTCGCCGGCCGCCTGCTGCTCATCCGCCAGCCCGTGCTGCTCTATCACGGCGCGGAAGAAATCGATGACCTCAAGCGCGCCAGCCAGTTCCTGGCCGCCAACCTGCCCAATGCCCGGCTTGCCGAGATTCCCGATGCCGGCAGTTTCCCGGCATGGGAAAACCCGGCCGGTACCGGACGTTTCGTGCTCGACTTCCTGGCAAGGCTGGAATAAGCCGGCAGGCAGCACAAATACCCATCAATGTATCAGTACAAAGCCCTTTATTTGAAATGGCCACATAGAAATACCCATTCAAATCATGAATGCGCGCCTGATGTACCGCATCGCCAGCCAGCGGCATGACGATACGAGCTGCAGCTTGGCCCGCAGCAGGCCGGCCAAGCACCAGCCTGCCACATCTGAGAGCAAGAAGAATCAGTCCGGTAGCATGAACGGCTGACGCAAGGCTGAACTAGAATGAGCGGGTACCATCTCCCGGTCTGCCCGCCATGCCTGATGCATTCCTGCGCCTGCTACTGCTGTTCGTCTGCCTGCTCGCCCAGCCGCTGCAAGCCGCGGAGTATCGGGTGGCGAGCGATGAAAACCTCGCGCCCTACAGTTTCCGCGACGCCAGTGGTCAGCCGGCCGGCATCGACATTGACGTGCTCAACGAAGTGGGCCGCCGCCTGGATATCCGCTTCAGGATCGAGCTGCTGCCCTGGAAGCGCGTGCTGCAGCAGGTGGAGCAAGGCCAGGTGGCACTGGCCAGCCCGCTGTTCCGAACCCCGGAGCGCGAGCAGTTTGCCCAATACACCGGCCCGGTGCATTACAGCGCGCTGGGGCTCTTTGCGCCCGCAAACAGCACCCTGCGGTTTACCGGCCTGGCCGACCTTGACGGCAAGCGGCTCGGGATCAATCGCGGTTTTGTGCTGCAGGATGAGTTCGACCGTGCCGTGCGTGAAGGGCGTCTGCAGATCGAAGAAGTCAACGCGGTCGAGCAGAATATCCGCAAGCTCCAGGCCGGGCGCATCGACCTCTTCGCAGCCAATGTGATTTCTACGCAGTACGCGCTGCGCAATAGCGGGGCGACCGCCAGCCTGCGGCTGCTGCCGCGCCTGCTGCAGGAGCACAGGCCCGCGTTTCTGGTCATTTCGCGTCGTGCGGCAGTGCCGGAACGCGAGCAACTGGCCCGTCAGCTTGAAGCTACACTCAATGCGATTCATCAGGATGGCAGCTACGCCCGCATCGTGAGCAAATACACCGGCCAGAAGGCACAGTAAACCGCCACACGGCTGACACCAGCCTGCCACCGCGCTACGATGCAGCACTGCTTTCCTGATTGCATCCCATGACTTCCCCCGCCCCCGGCCTGATTGTCCTGCACGGCAACCGCCTTGAAGACCTGCGTGACCTGACTCTCGAATGGCTGACCGCGCACCCGCTCGCCCCACTGGCCAGCGAAACGCTCTTGATCCAGAGCACGGGCATTGCGCAGTGGCTCAAGATCGCGATTGCCAGCCACCCGGCAACGCGCGTGGCCGCCGGGCTGGATACCGAACTGCCGTCGCGCTTTCTCTGGCGCATGTACCGCACCGTGCTGGGGCGCGAGCGCGTGCCGCGCGAAAGCCCGTTCGACAAGGAACAGCTGCAGTGGCGCCTGCTGCGGCTCCTGCCCGGCCTGCTGGCTGATCCGGTCTATGCGCCGCTGGCGCGTTTTCTGGCCGATGACAGCGACGGGCGCAAGCCCTTTCAGCTGGCGCAAAAGCTCGCCGACCTCTTCGACCAGTATCAGGTTTACCGCGCCGACTGGTTAAGCCACTGGGCCAGCGGGCAGGATGTGCTGGACGATTTCACCGATCCGGTTCCCGACGAGCAGCGCTGGCAGCCGGCACTGTGGCGGGCGATCCGCACCGACCTGGGTAAAGACGCCTTTCTCAGCCGCGCCGACATTCACGAGCAGTATCTGGCCGCGCTGCGGCAGGACACGCTGCCCGCTGCAATCCGGAACGCCCTGCCGCCGCGCGTCGTCGTATTCGGCATTTCCGCGCTGCCGCAGCAGTGGCTCGACGCGCTGGCCGCGCTCGGCCGCCACACGCAGGTCATCATTGCGGTACTCAACCCCAGCCAGTATTACTGGGGTGATGTGGTCGACGAGAAATGGCTGCTGCGCCGCGAACACCAGCGCGTCAAAGGCAAAAAAACCGGTATCGGCAGGGAAATCAGGCTCGACCGCGAAGCGCTGCATCTGGCCAGCCATCCGCTGCTGGCACAGTGGGGCAGGCAGGGGCGCGATTACATCCGTCTGCTCGACGCGCGCGACGAAACCGGTTACTGGCAGGAACGCCATACCGACACCTTGCGCGTGGAATGCTTCACGCCGCCGGCCGAGGACACGCTGCTCGCCCACGTGCAGCGCACGATGCTGGAGCTGGAACCGCCGCCAGCGGATAGCAGCCGGCGCTGGAAAGTGGCCCAGACCGATCGCTCGATTGCCTTTCACGTCGCGCACAGCCCGCAGCGCGAAATGGAAATCCTGCACGATCAGCTGCTGGCACTGTTCGAGGCAGACCAGACCCTTACCCCGCGCGACATCATCGTGATGGTGCCGGACATCGCGGAATATACCCCCCATATCTCCGCCGTCTTCGGCATGAATGACAAGGGCTCTACGCACATACCCTATGCCATTGCCGATCAGGGCGTGCGCCGCCGCCATCCGCTGCTGGTCGCGCTCGACACACTGCTGGCGCTCGATCACGAACGTCTCACCGCCAGCACCGTGTTCGATCTGCTCGACGTGCCGGCGCTGCGGGCGCGCTTCGGCATCAATGACGACGAACTGCCGCAGCTGCAGGCCTGGGTACACGGCGCCGGCGTGCGCTGGGGTATCTCCGCACAGCACCGCAATGCCGCCTTTGGCGTGCCGGCGGTGGCGCAGAACACCTGGCTGGCAGGGCTGAAACGCATGCTGCTGGGCTACGCGATTGGCGATGCCGGCGCGTGGCAAGGCATCGAGCCCTATGACGAAGTAGCCGGCCTGGCTGCCGCCAGTGCCGGCAAGCTGGCCAATCTGGTGCACGCGCTTGATGCCGCCTGGCAAACCCTGCAAACACCCGCCACGCCAGCAGTCTGGCAAGCGCGGCTATCGGCCTTGCTGGATGATTTTTTCAGCGCCATCGATGAAGACGATCTGGCGCTGCTGGCCGACCTGCGGCGCACGCTCGCCGACTGGCAGGCGGCCTGCGAAGAATCAGCCTTTTCCGGCACGCTGACGCTGGCCATTGTGCGCGAGGCCTGGCTGGCCGAGGTCGATGCGAAGAGTCGCGGCCAGCGCTATCCGGCGGCGAGCGTGACCTTCGCCACGCTGATGCCGATGCGCGCGATTCCGTATCAGGTGGTGTGCCTGCTGGGTTTGCACGACGGCGCCTACCCGCGCCGACAGGAAACCAACGATTTCGACCTGATGGCGAGCCACAGGCAGCAAGACGGCGGCCGCAAAACCCGCCCGGGTGATCGCGCGCGGCGCGACGACGACCGCTATCTGCTGCTGGAAGCGCTGCTGTCCGCACGCCGGCAGTTCTACATTTCCTGGGTGGGCGCCAGCGTGCGCGACAACAGCGAACGCCCCGCCTCGATTCTCGTCGAGCAGTTGCGCGATTACCTCGACCGCAGTGCAATGCTGGCGGACGAAAACACCCCGGCGCTCACCGCCCACCTCACCACGCATCACCCGCTGCAGCCCTTCAGTCGCGCCTACCTGGCCGGCCAGCCGCAACTGTTCACCTACGCCGCGCACTGGCACGCTGCCAGCAACAGCCAGGCCATCGACATCACCCTGCCGCCGCTCACACGCGACACGCCGCTCACGCTCACTGAGCTCGCGCGTTTCTACCGCGACCCGGTCGCCGGCTACTACCGCGACCGACTGCGCGTTGACTGGCGCAACGACGACGCCAGCACGGAAGACGACGAACCGTTCACCATCGACCGCCTGCAGGAAACGCAATTCGAAACCGGCCTGGTCGCCACGGCACTTGCTGCGGAACCGGAATACCAGGACCAGGCCATCGCTGCACGCGTCGAAGCACTGCAGCGTGCCGGCAGCCTGCCCGTTGCCGGCTTTTCGGACGCCGCCATGCAGCGTCTCAGCGCCCAGGCGCGGCAGGCAGCCAGGCACTATCGCAGCGCGCGTGCGGCATGGCCAGAGGCACTCAAACCCTGCCCGTATTTCCGTCCCGCCACCGCGGCGCATCCGGCACTGGAAGGCGGTATCGACCAGTTGTTTGCCAGTGCCACTGGTGAGCGCGCGCGGCTGGTGCTGCTCAATGGCGGGCTGAAAAGCAGCAAGGGCCAGATCAAGCTGCACCGTTTCGCCGAATCCTGGGTCTGCCACCTGGCGCTCAACAGCCTGGCCCCCTGCCAGACGCAGCTGATCGGCTTCGATACCACGCTGGCGCTACCCGTGCTGGCCGCCAGCGAAGCCGGAGCCCTGCTTGCCACACTGCTCGACGCCTGGGTGGCCGGCATGCAGTCGCCACTGCCCGCCCGGCTGGAACTCGCCAGCAGCTGGTTCTTCGAGCTGGGCAAAGCGCAGGACCGCAGCAAAGCCCACGAGGCCGCACGCAGGACACTGGAAGGCGACGGCTATATGACTGGCGGGCTGCTCGGCTACGACCCCTATTTCGGCCTGAGGTGGGCGGACTATGACAGCCTGCTGGCCGAGCCGGGGTACGAGGCGTGGCTGGAAACGCTGTATGCGCCGCTGGCCGGGGCCGTCTACGGAACGACTGATGCAGATTGAAATTTCACGCCTCACCCTGCAGGACAAGGCGGCTGTTTTTGATCTGCTGCAAGACCCGGAAGTGATGCGCTTTCTTGGCCCGCGCCGGGCAATGACAGCCCCGGAAGCAGAGAACTGGTTTGCCGCCGAGCTGCAAGCCCCCAGCCGTTTCGCCTTCCGCGAGTGCGAAAATGGCGAGCTGATCGGTTTCTGCGGGGTGAAGTCGCTCGATGGCAAGCCGGATTTCGGCTATTTCCTGCGCAAGGCTTACTGGGGAAAGGGTCTGGCCAAAGTCATGTGCCACATGGCCATTGCCCGACTCGAGCAGGAAATGACGCTGGCTGACCTGCATGTATTCATCGCCACGGAAAACACGGCCAGCCACAAGATCGCTGCGGCATTGGGCTGGCAAAAAATAGCGCCGACAAGCAATGAGCATGAGGAAGGCTGGCTGTATCGGCTCGCCGCCTAGCCTCCTAACCCGGACAAGCAAATTCAGCATGAAAACCCCGATTCTTATCGCCAACCAAACAACGGGCTGGATAACCAGGCTCAACCTTGCCATCGCCATACTCAGCCTGACGTGGATGATGCTCGAATGGTCAAACGAAGCCCTGGCCGGCGGCTTGCACGAGCAGATCGCATTCATCGTGGCGCTGCAAGTCATTTTGCTGCTGTGCCTCTTGCGCAAGAACATCACCTTTGACCCGCATGACCAGACCCTTTGCGTGACAAACCGGCTATGGAAAACGCCTTTCAGAACCCGAACCCTCCCGCTCGCCGATTTTTCCTACCTGTATGCCGGCACGAACCGGCACGGCGCTTTTCAGATCAGGCTGTTCAGCATCCGCCGCGATGAACTCGTACTGCTGACTGCTGGTGGCAAGGAGGAAGCCAAAGAGGAATGCCAGCGCTTGAGCGTTCTACTTGGCATCCGCAATCAGGGGGTTTTATCCCCACAAGGATTTTCCAGATCCTAATGGTGCTGTAGGTGCGAAAACTACACAGATTTACAATCACGCCACAACGATTTCATGCAAAAACCATGATCCAGTTTCTCGTTTCAGATACGGAATTGTCAGGTAGTGGCTGGATGTCAATGCGGTTGAGCCTGCCCGATAACGAGCCAGTCCTGTTCCATTCATTTTCCTATGTCGTTGACAGCCCTGCTGCGCTGGTTTCTGCGGTGACCGCCCTGCTAAAGGGTGCGGACAGGCAGTTCATCCTGTTTCAATACGAGCCTTCGGCCGATTTACTGGAAATCAGCCGCATTGATGACATCCTGACCTTCCAGCTGCACAGTTTCAGCGGCGATACGGCGCCATGGTCGCTTGCAGAAGCAGTCGACGCAATCGGGTCCGTTACCATGCAGCCTCTTGGTTCAGCAGCGGCACGACCTTTTGCACGTGCGCTGCTCCGTGCGTTACGGAGTACTCCGGCCAGACTGTATCGCGCGCAATGGATGAAAGCCTACCCTCATTCAGCCCCGCATCAACTGGAACGAACCCTTGCCAGCTGACAGGGCGGGCAGATACCACAGCGGCAACGCAGCAGAGCACTCGATTGACGGCACGCCTTTCGCGGCCAGACCGCTTGCGTGGCCGAAGGCGTAGCCAGTCCGGCAGACTGGAAAACACATTCATAATGGGTATTGCCGTACAGCCTTTTAAATTCGGAGGCCGCATGGAAATACACATATCACCATCAGCAGAAGCCGCCGGATTACTGCAACGCCGGCACCACCGGTGCCGGCACCACATGGGTCCGAACATCCCTGCTCTGCGCCTGCAGGAAGGCCAGCACCGAATCCACCGTCACGGTATCGATCTTGCCGCTCATGCGCCGGTCGGTCGGATGGTCGTCAAAGGCAATATTGGCGCGGAACATGCGCCCGCCCAGCCGCTTGGCCGTGTTGATGCGCAACTCGGTCGGCTGGTAGCCCATCAGCTTCAGCCATTGCTGTGCCTGCGCGCGGTTTTTGATCGCCAGATCCTGGCTCATCGCGGCGGCCAGCCCTTCCAGCACCCATTGGTTGGAATTCTGGTATTGCGTCGAGAAGGGATACGCCACCATGTTGTAGCGCTCACCCCGCAATGCCTGCATGGCGGCCGGTGTGCGCAACCAGGCCTGCAGTTTCTGCTGCACCGCCGGCGCCGGCACGATAATCAGCGCATCGTAGGCAAATGGGTCATCCATGAAAAAGTTGCCCAGCCCTTCGCGCCACAGGTCGGATTGCGTCGTGCCACACTGGTTGAGCAGATGCATCACCCGCCACTGGCCACCCGCAGCCGGGTCGCGCCACACAAAGCCGACATGCGAGAAGCGCAGCTTGTAGTCGGACAAATCCTGCCCCACGCGCGCGATCAGCGCCACCTGCGGCTGCAATTCATCGAGCTTTTGCTGGCTGGCATGGCCTGCCGCCATGGCCTTGCGGAACACCTCGGCCTTGGGTGGTTCATCCTTGCAGGTGCGTCCGGCCCAGGCGCTGGCGGCAATCAGATTCAGCAGCAATACGATAAACAGTTTTCTGAGCATGGCCCCTCCTTACTCGGCGGCAATGCGCGACTGGTGCAGCAGCGCCATGCCCACTTCGTTCGGAATAAAGGCGAGCAGCTTGCCGGAAGCCACCAGCGCGTAACCGGTTGCCTCGGGCATCGCCCGCACCGAAGCGCCCACCGTCACACCGACCTCGGTCATCACGCCTTCGCTTACCCTGACGACATAGCGGCTGCCGTCACCGGCTTTTTCCAGCGTGAGTTTGCTGCCCTCACCCGCGACAGTGACGATGCCGACCACAGTGAGCCCCGTACCCAGCCCCAGCGCAGCCGACGCCTCGACGGGCTCGCCCTGCAGCGACAGCAAGGGCGACATCACAATCGAGGCCAGCCCGCTTTGCAGTATCTCGCTGCCCTCGTTGCGTGCCTGCGCCGGGCCTGCCAGCAGCATGGCCAGCAGAATGAGTGCGGAAAATGGATGTGTTCGCATGAATGCAATGCCTCCTGAAAAGAAAAACCCGAGCGCCAGGAGCGGTTCGCTATCGTGAAAACAAAAAAGCCGGGGCATGAACCCCGGCCATCTGTCAGCCCGGCATCAGGTCTGGCACAGTCTAGCAAGTACCGCCCTCGTGGGCGGTCATGTCTCCGCATTGCCGCAAAAGGGGCAGAATCTGCGCCATTGCGCGTCAGCAGCCGCACATTTACACACCAGTCTGTGGGGCAAAACACTGACGAGGCAGGCCAGAGTGACTACTGCTCCGTGACCGCAGGCACGCCGCCCAGCACCTTGTAGACCTGCACATTGGCAAGCGCCAGCTGGTAGCGGTCCTGCAGCCAGTCCAGCTCCGCCGCCTTGCGCCGGGTCTGGGCATTGAGCACCGCCTCGAAGGAAACCGCACCAGCCTGATAGCGCAGCAGCGTCTGCGCTTCGCTCTTGCGATTGTCGGCGTAAAGCTGTTCGCTGCGCGGCAGCGCATCAATCAGCTGGCTGCGCGTGGCCAGCGCGTTTTCCACCTCCTGCAGCGCCCCCAGCAGCTTCTGGCGGTAGGCAATCACCGCCAGCTCGTAATCGGCCTCGCTGATCTTGAGCGCAGTCTGCATCTCGTTCCACTGGATGAAGGGCAGCGCCAGCCCGGCACCCAACGATGCGGCGGGATTGGCAAGCAGATCGACCAGATCAAGGCTGTTGCTGCCCAGCGAGCCGGTGAGCGACAGCGTCGGATACCAGCTCTTGCGGCTGGCCTCCTGATCGGCAAAGGCCGCGCGCAGGCTGGCTGTTGCCGCCGCCAGATCGGGGCGGCGATCGAGCACTTCGGCTGGCAAACCGGCCGGCACCGCCGGGAATGTCTCGGGTAGTACAGCGCTGATGCCAGACGTGCTTTCCGGTGTCTGGTTCAGAAGAACACCCAGCGCCCAGCGGCTTTTCGCCAGGGCAAGCCGGGCGCTGGCCACGCGGTTCTGCTGCTGGATCACGTTAGCACGCGCCTGCGTCACATCGAGCCCCGATACCACACCGGCGGCATAGCGTTTGTCGACCTGCTGCTGCAGTTGCTGTGCGCGGACCAGTTCTTCACTGGCCTGCGTCAGCGCCTCCTGGTCGCGGGCAATCGTCCAGTAGGCGGTGGCCACATCGGTGCGGATGCTGAGCTGCAGCGCATCCAGCTCGGCCTGGCTGGCGGTCTGGCGCCAGCGGGCAGCGGCCTGCTGATCGGCAAGCCGGCCCCAGAGATCGATTTCCCACGATACGCCGAAGCTGGCGCTGAAGTTGTCGTTGACATGGCGAGTGGGGTCGACTTCCCAGCTGGCACCCGACGATGCGCCCAGCGTCACGTTCGGCAGCCTGTCCTGCCCGCGCTGGTCAACCGCGAGGCCTGCCTTGCGCAGCCGGATGGCGGCCGCAGCCAGATCGTTGTTCTGCACGGAAGCCGTTTGCAGCAGCTGCACAAGCTGCGCATCGCCGTAGCCCTGCCAGAAGGCCGCATCGTTGGCGGCAAGCGGGGTTGGAGCTGCAGCCGGCACGGTGCCTGCCGCCACTGGCGCCAATGCATCCCACTGCGCTGGCAAGGCAAGCTGCGGCTGCTGCCAGTCCGGGCTGGCGCAGGCACTCAGCAACAGGGCCAGTGCAATTGCCGGCGCCCTCGTCGTCATACCCAAAAACCCATAAGGCTGCAGCCCTTTTATTGAAATGGCTTTGTTCATATACCCACCTATTCCCGCGCTAGCGCTTCGATCGGCGCCAACTGCGCGGCCCGGCGTGCGGGCAGGAAACCGAAAACAATGCCGATACCGCTGGCGCAGGCCACCGCGGTCATGATCGAGGTGCCGGTCAGCAGCATCTGGAAATCCTTGAAGAGTGCATTCACCGTCATGCCGAGCAGCGCCGACAGGCCGATGCCAATCGCCGCGCCCAGCAGGCACACCAGTACGGCCTCGATCAGGAACTGGCTGCGGATGTCCGATTGCCGTGCGCCCACCGCCATGCGGATACCGATTTCGTGGGTGCGCTCGGTCACCGACACCAGCATGATGTTCATCACACCGATACCGCCGACCACCAGCGAAATCACGCCGATCATCAGCAGAAAGAGCTTGATGCTGCTGGCCGTGCTCTCGAAGGACTTCATCATGTCCTCCATCGTGCGCGTGTAGAAATCCTTTTTCCCGTGCAGCAGCGCCAGTTTTTGCTGCAAGGCCGCTTCGGCGGCTTTCACCGGCAGGCCGGCCGCCACCTGCACGGTGAGGCTGCTGAAATGCTGCTGACCGAACAGCCGGCTGCCTGCCGTGCTGTAGGGCAGCCAGACCTCCAGGCGGTCGCTGTCGCCAAAGCCGCCGGACTTGGTTTCCGCCACGCCGATCACCTGCACGGGCATATTGCCCAGCAGGATGATCTCGCCCACGCCACGGCCCGCACCGAACAGGCGCTCGCGCAACGTTTCGCCGATCACGGCCACCTGCGCCTGCCGGCGCACATCATCGTCACTGAATGCCACACCGTCTTTCATGGCCTGGTTGCGCACCGCAAAATACGCCGGTGCCACGCCCATAACAGTCGCGTTCGCATCATTGCTGGCGTAGCGCACGCGCAGGCCCGTCATCGACACCGGCGTCACGGCGGCCAGATAACTTTCCTGCGCCAGCTGCACCAGATCGCTTTCGCGCAGCGTCTTGATGCTGCCCGCCTTGTCGTCACCCGGATAGGCGCCGGGGTAAACGCTGATGTTGTTGGTGCCAAGCCCGGCGAAATTGTCGAGCACCTTGCGCTCCATCCCCTCGCCCAGTGCCATGATCGACACCACCGAAGCGATGCCGATGATGATGCCCAGCATGGTCAGCAGGCTGCGCATGCGATTCGCCAGCAGCGCGCGCAAGGCCATCGCGAATGCCTCCTGCCAGCGGCCGAACATCGCCTGCGGCGTGCTGTCCGGCAGACGCGGTGGCGGCGCATCCTCAGCCAGACGGACAGGATCGGCGGCCGGATTGGGCGCATCAGCAATGATGCGGCCGTCGCGGATTTCGATGATGCGGTCGGCCTGTGCTGCGACCTTGCTGTCGTGCGTCACCAGAATGACGGTGTGGCCGTGCTCGTGCAGCTCGCGCAGGATCTGCAGCACATCGGCACCGCTTTTCGAATCGAGCGCGCCGGTCGGCTCGTCGGCCAGAATGACCTCGCCGCCATTCATCAGCGCGCGCGCAATCGATACACGCTGCTGCTGCCCGCCCGAGAGCTGGCGCGGCTTGTGTTCGAGCCGGTCGCCAAGGCCCAGCCGGCGCAGCAATTCGGCTGCGCGCTGCTGGCGGCTGGCCACCGGCATGCCCGCGTAGATCGCCGGCATGGCGACGTTTTCCGTGGCCGAGAGCGCGCCCAGCAGGTGATAGCGCTGGAAAATGAAGCCGAAATGATCGCGCCGCAAGCGGGCCAGCTCGTCGGCTTCCAGCTCGCCCACTTCGCGACCGTTGAAACGGTAGGAACCCGAGCTGGCGCTGTCGAGCCCGCCCAGAATGTTCATCAGCGTCGACTTGCCCGAGCCGGACTGCCCGATGATCGCCACCATCTCGCCACGATTAATGGTCAGATTGATGTCGTCGAGGATGCGGATATCCTGATCGCCAGCCGGAAAGCTGCGGCAGACATGGCTCAGCGCGATCACCGGCTGGGCAGCAGTGGCTTCATTCATCAGCGTGGCCCCGGTGGCGGCCCGCCCCTGACATTGCCGGTGTTGTCGGCCGCCGCCGCATTGCCAACCACGACGCGCTCGCCTTCTTTCAGGCCGGATTTCACTTCGGCATTCACATTGCCGCGCACGCCGACCTCAACTTGCCGCTGCGCGAGCTTGCCGGCGGCATCCAGCACCGTGACCGTGGTTTTGCCTTCCTTGCCGGCCAGTGCGCCGACCGGAACCGTGAGCACCTTGCGGGCGGCATCCAGCACGAAAGTCACCTGCGCCGTCATCTGCGGACGCAACAGGCCCTGTTCGTTGGGCACCTGGAAGAGCGCATTGTAGAAGATGGCATTATTGATCGTCTGCGGCAGCGGCTCGATGCCGGCGACCTTGGCCTCGAAGCGCTTGTCCGGTGCACCGAGCACGCTGAAATAGAGCGGCGTGCCGTTCTTCAGGCGGATGACGTCGGCTTCGGCCACCTGGGCCTTGATGTTCATCTTGTCCAGCACGGCCAGCGTCAGGATGGTGGGCGCGGTCTGGATCGCATTCACCGTCTGCCCTTCCTTCGCGGCAATCGACACCACCACGCCATCCATCGGCGCCACGATGCGCGTATAGCCGAGATTGGCCTGCGCGGTCGCGCGCTTGAGTTCGGCCTGGTGCAATTGCGTGGCCAGCTGTTTCAGCTCGGCCTCGCGCATTTTCAGCGCGGTCTGTGCGCTGTCGAGCTCTTTCTTCGGTGTCGCATCGCCCGCCATCATGGTCTGCTGGCGCGCCAGCTCCTGCCGGGCTTCGTCAACGGCCAGCTGCTTGATGGTCTGCTGGATTTTCAGGCTTTCGATATTGGCTACCGCATCATCCAGCGCATTCTGCGAAACTTCGGGGTCGATTTCCGCCAGCAGGTCGCCCTTTTTCACGCGATCACCCAGCTGCACGACCAGGCGCTTGATCTGACCGGACGCCTGCGCACCCACTTCCACCGTTTTCGCGGCTTCCACCACGCCGGTGGCCAGCACGGTGACTTCTACATCGCCGCGCCCAACTGCCGCCGTGATCACCTGGCTGGCTGGATCCGGCGGCTGGCGCCCCCAGAACAGGTAGCACGCAACCAGCACGCCCGCCAGCAGCAGCCAGCGCCAGCGGCCCAGCCATCGCCAGCCGCTGGCCAGTTTCCTGAGTAAAACCATGAGTAGCCTCGCACAGCGGGCCAGCGCCGGGGCCCGCATGAATAAGTAAGTGGGCAAATATAACGCAAGAAAATGGGAGCCTGCGCTCCCTTTTGCCCTGTCTGGCCAGACTTTACCCGCATTTACACGCACATCGCCGTGTCATAGTTACAAACAGCGTGTGAGCTTGCTCGCAAGACACTCAGAAAAACTGCGGCCCCCAGCGCCACAGACTGTAAACCGCAAAGCTCAGCAGCATGGCCAGCAGGGTACGCCGGGTGGCGCAGGCAATCAGCAAGGCCGCCAGCATGCCGGCCAGCCAGGGATTGCGCCAGCTGAAATCCAGCGTGCCGGAAGGAGCCAGCGCCATCGGCACGATCAGCGCCGTCAGCACCGCGACGGGCACAAAGCGCAGGGCGCGACGAAACAGCGGCGGCAGCCGCAGGCGCTCGCCGGGCAGCACAAAGGAAGCACGCAGCAGAAAGGTGATCGCACCCATGGCAAGGATGGTCAGCCACAGGCTCATGGCTTTGCCTCCACCACACGCGCCGTAGTCGAGTTTTCAGCCAGCAGGCCGGCAACAATGCCGGCCAGCGCGGCCAGAATCAGGTCGAGCTTGTAGGGCATGCCACGCAGCAGCAGCGCCGCCGCGCCCGCCGCCAGCGCGGCAGCCAGCATCGCGCGGTCGTGCAGCTGAGTACCGACGATGGCGGCAAAGGTCGCCACCATGGCGAATTCCAGCCCCCACTGCGAGAGATCGGGAATCTGCTGGCCGAGCACGATGCCGGCCAGAGTAGCCAAGAGCCACGTGCCGTACATCGCCAGGCCATTGCCCAGCAGATACCAGCGCATGGCCTCGCTGCCGCCCTCGTGCTGCAGGCGCACGCTGAATACGGCGAACAGCTCGTCAGTCAGCATGAAACTCAGCAGCCAGCGCCAGCGGCGCGGCCAGTGCGCGACACCGGGCTGCACCGTCGCGGAATACAGCACATGGCGCAGATTGATGACGAGAGTGGTCGCCAGCAGCACCGGAATGCTCGTTCCCGCCGCCAGCAGGCTGAGCGCGATGAACTGCGCCGAGCCGGCAAACACCAGCGCCGACATGCCCATGCCCTGCCAGGGCGTCAACCCGCTGCTGATCGCCAGCGTGCCGAAAATCAGGCCGAAAGGCAGCACGCCAAGCATCAGCGGCAGCATGGCCAGCACGCCCGCCCGCAGGGAAGCCGCTTCAGTCACAGTGTTTTCTCCGGTAACCATGAAGTGCCACTGTAACCGGACAGGATGCCGCTGTCTTGAACGCGATTGCGCTCCTTCAAATCGCTTCAGCCGGCAAAACCGCGCTGATAGCGCGCCGGCGTGACGCCAAAAGCCCCCTTGAAGGCACGGGTGAAATGCGGCTGATCAGCAAAGCCCAGCTGCACGGCCACCTCACCAGGTGCCAGCCCCCGGCGCAGCAGCTGGCGGCTGCGCATGACGCGCAGCTGTTTGCGCCACTGCAATGGTGCCAGGCCATACTGCTCGCGAAACAGACGGCAGAATTGCCAGCGGGACAGGCCGCAGTCGTCCGCCAGCAACTGCAGCGTGATTTCGTCATCCAGCGCATCCGCCAGGCGATCGCGGGCACGCGCCAGGCTGGTGTGCAGCAGCGGAGCAGCTGCCCTGCCCTGCATGTGGCGCTGCGCCAGTTCGGCAAAGGTCTCCAGTAGCCCGGTTTCGCGCTGCAAGGGGCAATCACTGCCAGCCAGCACAAGGAAAAGACCAAGGAGCCGGCGAGCCATGCCGGCATCCTCCACCGTGCTGCCGGCAAAGCGAGGCAGCGAGGCAGCACCAATTTCATCGGCCAGCGTCCGCACAAAGACGGGGCTGAGATGATAGGACACGTAATGCCACTGCTGCGCGCCGCCATAGCAGGCATGCACGTCTTCAGGGTTGATGGTGGTAAGCCAGCCCGGCCCGCTGACATGGCGGCTGCCGCGATGGTCGAAATGCTGCTCGCCGGTGGTGTTTACCCCGATCACCCATTCTTCGTGGAAGTGGGCGGCCAGCGGCTCGCGACCGGTACCGGCCTGCAGGCATTCAAGCCCGCCCAGTTCAGGCACGGCCAGAATGGCAGGCTGGTCGGCAAGCGTGTACAGCGGCAGAAATTCGGGCATGACGGCTCCTTGCGCAAGGCGCGCCCCACCAGTGTGCCGCAGGCGCGCCCCTCTGTATTGAACGCGCTTGCAGCCAGGCGACGCTTACTGCAGCGCGCTGCCGCCGGCCTGGACACCCTGCCCGGCAAAAAGCTGCGCCACATCCACCTTGTCGAAGTGATAATGCTTGCCGCAGAAATCGCACACGATCTCCACCTGCCCGCGCTCGGCCAGCACGCTGTCGATTTCCTCGCGGCCAACCATTTCCATCATGCTGCCCACACGCTCGCGCGAACAGGTGCACTTGAATACCGGCGTGGCCGGGTCGAACATGCGCACCGGCTCCTGATGGAACAGGCGATGCAGCAAATCGCGCGGCGGCAGGGTCAGCAATTCTTCACTGGTGGTGGTTTCCGCCAGTTTCTGCACGCGCGGCCAGGCATCCTCGTCTTCCGCACCGCTGCCGCCTTCGAGCGGCATGCGCTGCAGCATCAGCCCGCTGGCAATCTTGCCATCACAGGCCAGCCACAGGCGGGTATCGATCTGCGCCGAGCGCTGCATGTAATGCTCGATGATCGTCGCCACCGATTCGCCCTTCTCGAAACCGACGATGCCCTGATACGGCTCGCCCTGATCGGGGTCGATGGTGATCACGAAACGCCCGCCCTGACCCAGCAGCTCGGCCAGCGACACATCGGGAATCTCGCCTTCCCAGCGTGCGGTGGCGCGCAGCGTCTTCTGGCTGGTGATTTCAACCACCGCCATTTTCAGCTGGCCCTTGCCGTGCAGCTGCAGAATCATCGTGCCGTCGAACTTCAGCGTCGCCTCCAGCAGCTGGCCGGCGGCCAGCAGTTCGCCGAGCAGCCGCGCCAGCACTGGCGGGTACGGGTGACGAGCCAGTACTTCGGCATAGCTGTCACGCAGCACCACGGACTCGCCACGCACGGCGGCATGGTCAAACAGGAAACGCTCCAGAATATCGTGCATTGCTACTCCATACTGCATGGCCTATTGCCACACATTCATTGATTTCAAAAGGCCGCAGCTCAATACCCGGCAATCAGATCGCACTGATGACGTGGCAGCTCATCGGCAGGCTCGAATTGATGTCGAATTCACAGCCAGCGTTCACACCAATCCGCGCAATCGCCTCGGCATCCAGCTCCGGATTGCTGTAGACCGCGCTCATCGCACCGATGGCAAAGTCGGAACCGGAGCCGATCGCCCAGAAGCGCTGGTATTCATACACCTCGCGCATGCTGAACACGGCAAAGATGCCGTGCGGGCTGGCCAGCAGCACCGTCATCTGGCTGGATTCGTAGGGGTCATCCTCATCCTCGTCGGGCTTGAGGAAAAACTGGTCTTTAAGCTTGGGGTGCAGCTTGCGGAATGTTTCGAAGATGGCGGGCCGGCTCGAAAAATCAAGCTTCTTGGCTTTTGACAACAGCGATTTCAGCACCAGATCGTGCGCGGCGCTGCCGGAAATCGCAAAAAACGCACCATGCGCGGCAAAGATCTTGTCCCAGCGGGCATCATCCACGGCGGAAAGCCGCGTATCGCCGAAGGTGGACTGGCTGTCGCCGGCAATCGCAATCTGCCCGGCTTTTTTCACGATAACAATGGTGGTCAAGGCAACTCCCCGCGTCCTGGCCACGCCCCCGGCGCCGGCCTGACTGCATTTTATCCGCTTCCGGCACGGCAAGTCGCACAAACACCAATCCGCCGCGCCGAGCATGGCTTGACGAGCCAGCTCGGCAAGGGCGATTCAAAAGTGTGCAATCAGTCGAGCGAGACTGGAATGCAAGACCCCTATGCCTGTAGCCCGCCGAACGACCAGAAGGGATCGGGGACGCGGATGGCCGGATTTGCCTGCTGCAGGGCGGCAAAGAGCTTGCGATGGCTGAAGGCGAAATTCGGGCTGAGCGCCACCTGCTGCCCGTCCTTCAGCACGATGCGGATGGCCGACTGCCCCTTGCGGCGGTTGCCATAGCTGATCTCGGCGATGTCCTGCGGATGCACCGCAAAGCACCATGCGCTGAACTGCGGATGATGCGAGGAAAACGCCGTGTGGGAAAGGCTGATCGTGAACGCGGCCGGGCACGCCAGCAGCCACAGCAGCACGCCCAGCATGGCCAGCTCGCAGGCAATCAGCATTGGCTGCAGCACCGCCGCGAACTTCCGGTACACCGCCGCATCATCGATCAGCAGCAGCAATAGCCACAGCACCAGTGGCAGGAAGAGCATGTTGAACGCCAGCACAGCCGCCTGCTGGCGGCGGGTGCGTTCATAGTAAAACAGCAGCTCGTCCGTCATGGCCACCCCGCTCGATCATCACAGCTGCGTTTATGCACTGGCGGGCGCTGGCTGGCAAGGGCGGCGCGCGGCCGCCTGCCGCATCAGGCGCCGGTTTTCACCAGCTGCATCACCGTGCCGTAATCCAGCGTGCGCGCCTGCTGCTGGATTTGCGGCAGGTACTGGCTCTGCAATTGCTTGGCCGGCCCCAGCAGCTGATTGAAGGTGTCGCTGAGCACCGCGGTTTCCATCTTGCGCCCGCCCGCGTAATAACGCTTGGCCAGCTGGCCCAGCGCATAGGTGGTGGCAAAGGAGAACGCGATGCCGGTCGCCGCACCGCCGATCATCCCGGCCGTCTTGCCGGCGTATTTGCCGAGGAAGCCGCCCAGCAGCTTGCGGCCGAACTGCTCGACGTACTGCGAGGTCAGCCCGACACCGGCAGCGGCCAGAAATTCGCGGATGTGGCCCTGATCCAGCTCGACGCCGTAGGCTTTGCCAACGCTGTGCACCAGCTTCAGCTGCAGCGGCACGATCGCCATCGTCGCCCACGATTGCGGCAACAGCTCCAGCGCTCCGCACACAATCGCAAAGCGCAGTACCGCGGCATCGAGCGCGCGCTCGGCCTCCAGCGGCAGGGTCAGCAGCGCGGTCTGCTGCGCAGCCGGTGCAGGGGGCACGGCGACCGGCGGTGCGGCTGTTACCGCCGGGGCATCATAGCCAAACCAGGCATTGGCTTCGCTTTCGATGGACGCAGCCGCCACATCCAGCCCGAGCGCCGTTTTCAGCCCGGCCAGAAAGGCTGTCTCGGCCGCCGTCTGCCGGCCATCGGCATCAACCACGCACACGGCCATTTCATAGGCCAGCTGGCGTGCGCCCTCGTCCTGCAGCGCAGCCACCGCATCGGCCTGCGTATAGCGCTTGAGCAGCACGTCCTGATACAGCCGCGGCAGATCGACGCCCTGCCCGCCCAGCGACGCCGCAATGCCCTTGATCGCATCGCGCTCGCGGCTGTCCTTGTCGCCATCGCAGAAGGCGGCAAGCAGGGTAATCGCCAGAATGGCCTGCTGTTCGGAATGGGTCATCGCATGGTCTCCGGTCAAAATGGAATCCGACCCGCCGCAGGCGGCAGTGGTTCCAGCGCAAAGGCCGATGTGGCCGCGCAATTTGTTCACAGCCACATACATATCAACCCATACCTTCAAAATCCATTTCCTTGTTGGGCTGCATACCTATACCCACAGACATGGCAATGTCTGCTTATCCTGCACGTGGCGCCACGGATGACGCGCCGCGCCTCACGGTCCCACCAGGACGAACACATTGCCATCCGGCGCCTCCATGACCGCCACATGCCCGGATTCCGTGGCAAAGGGCGTTCTGATCCATTTCACCGCCGGATTGCCGCTGAGTGTAGCGCAGGCCTCTTGCACGTCATCGACCAGGATTTCGATTTCGGTAAAGCGGTTGTCCGGATGATTGCTGAGCACCAGCTCCGAGCCTGCCCCCTGCGGAAACTGCAATCCCAGCAAACGCCAGGTCAATCCGTTGTCGAGCGGACGCTGGATTTCCCAGTGCTTGCGCAAGCCCATCGAGGCATAAAACGTCAGGGACTGGTCGATATCATTGGTGTGAATGCACACGCATTCGAGCTTTTTAAACAAGGGGCAAGGCTCCGTGACACTGATTTGCAAACCTGGCCAGTGCAGCGCAATGACAGCAATACCCACCATGTGATACGCCCATAGGCCAATACTTCTAAAGCATACCGGCATATACCCCGCATTGCTTAACCAGAATTGCGTTCTCCCCACACGCGGCACCATAGACTGCCGCACCTGCTTGTATTCGCAGGCCGCCCGCAGGCCAGATACACCATCCAGCCAGCGCCTCGCCACACCACATGCAAGCAGATCGAAAGCAGAAGCACCAATGCATTGTCAGAAAACGCTCAGCGCGGCATCATCTACGCCCTGTTCAATTACCACTACCCTGCCAACGCCATGAACCGTCTCCTCGCCGCCCTGCTGCTCAGTGCCGCCGCCACTGCCCACGCCGCTCCCAAAGTCGACCTCGACCGCTATGTGCGCCTGCTGGAATGCCGCCCGACCACCGCCGACATGAAAATCGATGCCGACAGCGGCTTGCCCGCGCTGGGCGACAATCACCCGCTGGTGAAAAGCCATCAGGCCATGCGCTCTGCCATCAGGCTGCCCAAACCCATCACCGCCAACGGCATGACCAGTGACCTGATCTACGCCGGCGGTGGCGCGGTGCAGATGCTGATCCCCAGCAAGGCCCCCGCCGCCGACATCATGGCCAAGGCCCGCGAGTTCAAAATGTCGACCGAGAATTTCAGCAAGGAATACCCGGTGTACAGCTTCACCCTGCCTCGCCCGAGCAAGGAGCGGGACGTGAACGGCCGCCCCTTGAGCGAGATGCGGCTGAGTGTCAGCCAGGGCTGGGATGGCGTAGAGCAGGACAAGTACTACCTGCTCGGTTGCGAATTCTGATCGCGCCAGCCTGCGGTCGCCGCCTGCGCAAACACCGCGCGGGCAATAGTGTCTGAATTTTAAGCGCCTGCGGCGCGGTGTTTGCATGCCGGGGGGGCCCGGCTGCACGTCAGGGGGCTTGTCTTGCCAAGCCCCCCCCGCCCCCCCCAAGGCGCGCCCTTTGCTCTGCATCGCGCGGCGCTAGGCGGCAAAGCCGCCAAGCTCTGCGGTGACGCCGCCCTTCGGGTGCCCTGCGATGTGCCCCGCAGGAAATCCCCTTGGGGGACTCGCAACGCTCAGCGGCTGCGATGGCATCGCGTCCTAAGCGGCATCGCCGCATACCCATGCAGCGATAAGCCCACAACCTAATAATCTGAAGGGCTGTAGCAGCATACCCATCACCGTAGGTTGGGTTGAGCGCAGCGAAACCCAACAATCCAGCGAGTAGGTACGAATAGCGCAGCGTATTCGTACGCATGGGTTTATGCGCCTGCGGCGCAGTGTTTGCATGCCGGGGGTGCCCGGCTGCACGTCAGGGGGCTTGTCTTGGCAACCCCCCTGACAACCCCAAACCGCGCCCGCTTCACCGCCCTTCGGGTGCCCTGCGATGCTCGCAAACCACAGCGCGGGTTCGAAACTCGCCCTGCGGGCTCAAACATCTCACCCGCGAAACCCTGTGGCTTGCTGCGCTTCTCGGCGGCTGCGAGGGCATCACGTTCTAAACGCAATGCGGCATACCCATGCATCGATAATTCCACAGACTATGAATTTAAAGGGATGCAGCGATATACCCATCACTGTAGGTTAGGTTGAGCGCAGCGAAGCCCAACAATTCAGCGGCAATCACGTTGGGCTTCATTGCATTCAGCCCAACCTACGAATCACCACCGCCGCCGATTAGCACGCCCCGCCCTGAAGCCGCCGAGAAGCGCAGTGGTGATCAGGGTTTCGGCTGGCGACTGTTTGAGGCCGCAGGCCGAGTTTGAGCCAGCCGCTGAGCGCCACGAGCATCGCAGGGCAGCCGCCGCAGGCGGCCGGCGGACCGGGCTCGCCTTTTCTTTGGTTCGTTTCTTTTGGCGAAGCAAAAGAAATGAACCCGTCCGCCGGGCGGAACCGGCATGAAAACACCGTGCCGCAGGCACAGAAAAAACAAAACCGCCGTAGATAATCCGGCGGTTCAATTCAAGCGGCGCAATACCTGCGGCGATTGCGCCCTACCGTGCTTAGGTTGCCACATCAAAATGGAATCTCATCATCTTCAGAAGCCTCAAGCTCAGAAGACGATAAAATCCAGTCATCGCTCCACTTGGTGGCGCTCCCAGGGATTAAAGCTCCATTTTCATCAAAAATCTTATCACTCACTTTAATAAGATGAACCATCCTCTCTTCTTTTATTCCATCTCTAGTTCTGCGACGACGCAAGCTGATTTTCCTGAAGTGAGAATAATCATCACCAAACGATTCCAAATCAAGATATTCAAAACGAAAATCATTAAACAAATCAATCAACTCTTTTCTACTAGAGAAGAAACACTTAAAAGACAAACCCAAGGCCATACCAACAGCACGGAAAACCGGGTGGCTAGACGTTAAAATTTCATTGACAACATCTTTATTTTCATTCGATTTATTTTCAACCATAAATTCTATCATTTTGTTTACAGTTGAAATCCCATCCTTCAATTCAGCTGATAACTTAACCTGCTCCAAAGAATGGTATTGCCTTAACAGCCTCTGAAACAACCCGCTCATTTGCTCGCGAAGTAAATTACCTATATCTTGGGATGTCTCAAATGAAAATATCGGATTTCCACGCGGAAGAGAATGAATCTCCTCCAAAAATTCGAATATTTTTCTATTATTAACGGACGTATACCTAACAGAATCATTATCTTTATTCGCTTTAAAAAACTGAAACTCTTGATTTACTGGCTTATCTATAAAAATATAGATCTGTTTTCCTTCCTCTTGAGCAGTTTTTAGCTCACGCTGGGTAATGGAATAACCACCATCTGCAGATGAGCTCCCAAATACCCCTCCGATAATACAAACAAGAACATCACAGTTACTAATTTCACGATAACAGTCAACTTCAGGAGAGGCATCTGATCCAAAGGGAATATGCCCAACTTCAAACCTCACAGGTTCGTGCCCCAATTCACGAACCTGTCGATCTAAATCAGCACGTATTGACTTGAGATCATAGTATGTCGAACTAATAAAAATTTTTAGTCTAGCCATATTTACCCCGGCAAGAAAAAGCCGCCATAAGGCGGCTTAAATATTAATCCCAGCTCAACGCCCCGCCAGTCTGATACTCGGTGACGCGAGTCTCGAAGAAGTTCTTTTCCTTCTTCAGATCAATCATCTCGCTCATCCACGGGAAGGGGTTGGTCGCACCCGGGAACAACTCGTTCAGACCAATCTGCTGCAGACGGCGGTTGGCGATGAAGCGCAGGTATTCCTTGAACTGGCTGGCGTTCAGGCCCAGCACGCCGCGCGGCATGGTGTCTTCCGCGTAGGCGTATTCCAGCTCGACGGCGCGGTTGAAGAGGCCGTACAGCTCGTTCTTGAAGTCTTCCGTCCACAGCTGCGGGTTTTCCATCTTGATCGTGTTGATCAGGTCGATGCCGAAATTGCAGTGCATGGATTCGTCGCGCAGGATGTACTGGTACTGCTCGGCGGCGCCGGTCATCTTGTTTTGCCGCCCCAGCGCCAGGATCTGCACGAAGCCCACATAGAAGAACAGGCCTTCCATGATGCAGGCGAACACGATGATCGAGCGCAGCAGCTGTTGATCCGTTTCCAGCGTGCCGGTCTTGAATTCCGGGTTGCACAGGATGTCGATGAAGGGAATGAGGAATTCATCCTTGTCGCGGATGGACTTGATTTCGTTGTAGGCGTTGAACACTTCGCCTTCGTCGAGGCCCAGCGATTCGACGATGTACTGGTAGGCGTGCGTGTGAATCGCTTCGTCAAACGCCTGGCGCAGCAGGAACTGGCGGCATTCCGGGCTGGTGATCTGGCGGTAGGTGCCGAGCACGATGTTATTGGCGGCGAGGCTGTCGGCGGTGGTGAAGAAGCCGAGGTTGCGCTTCACGATGCGCATTTCGTCTTCGGTGAGCGCGCCCATCTTCCACTGCTCGATGTCGCGCTGCATGTTCACTTCCTGCGGCATCCAGTGGTTGGCGCACTGCGCGAGGTATTTTTCCCACGCCCACTTGTGCTTGAACGGCACGAGCTGGTTCACGTCGGTGGTGCCGTTGATCACTTTCTTGTCGACCGCGTTGACACGCTTGGCTTCGGCGGCGGCCGGGGCTGGGGCTGCGACGGCAGCGGCAGAGAACGGCGCAGTGGCGGGGGCTTGCGGGGCGGCCGGGCGGGCCGGGGTGATCACGTCATCATCAAAGCTCAGCGACATGGTTTTATCCTTATGGTGTTTCGTTGTGTTCAGTGGTGTTTATTGCGCTGCGGGCGCGGTGGCCTGCAGCGGGGCAATGCGGATATTGCTGGTGTCGGTGACGCCCCAGCGTACTTTCATGTGGTTGAAATCGCGCCGCTGCTGGCCGGAGAACTGCACCGCGGGCCGGAAATCGAGCCGCAGGTGCGCATCGCCCAGGTAGACGACTTCACCTTCCTTCAGGCTGAAGCGCGCGGTGACCGGCACATTGGCGTATTCGCGCCAGCGCATGCCGGCGCTTTCCATCATCCAGCTGCCGAACATGCGGGTGGTGACATAGTCGCCCGCCGGCAGCGCGACAACATTCAGGATGCCGTCACCATTCGGCTCGTCACCGGGAGCGACAATGCCGGCGGTGGAGGTATTGCCCCACAGCGTGTGGCGGCCGGCCGGGCCGGTGAATTCCAGTGCGGCATCCGGCAGCGAGGTGATGTTGTCGAAGCTCTTGAGCGTGACAGCAACCACGGCATAGGCCGTGCCGGGCGGCGGCACCAGCCTGCCCTCGCTCACCTGCGGCTTGAAGGCGGCGCAGCCGGCCAGAAAGGTGGCAGCCAGGGCGGCCAGCAGCAGGCGGATGGCGGCGATGCGTGTCATGGCTATTCTCCTTGTGCGTGCCGGGCGGCGATCCGGGTGATTTCGGCCTGCCAGAAGGCCTTCGTGTCATCCGGCAGCCAGCTGGCTTCGATGCTGTTGCGCACCAGCTGGATGATTTCAGCGGCGGTGAGCGCCAGCTTCTCGCGGCAGGCCAGCAGATTCTGGTTGAGGTAACCCCCAAAATACGCCGGGTCGTCGGAATTGACCATGGCGACAAGACCTGCGGCCAGCAGCTCGCGCAGGTTGTGTTTCGCCAGATCGTCCACCACGCAGAGCTTGAGGTTGGAGAGCGGGCACACAGTCAGCGGAATCCGCTCGGCCGCCAGGCGCGCTACCAGCGCCGGGTCTTCCGTGCAGCGCACGCCGTGGTCGATGCGGCGCGAGTTCAGCAGATCGAGCGCCTGCCAGATGTACTCCGCCGGGCCTTCTTCGCCCGCGTGGGCGACGGCCGGCAGGCCAAGCTCGGCACAGCGCGCGAAGAGCCGCGCGAATTTTTCCGGCGGGTTGCCGCGCTCGCCCGAATCCAGCCCCACGCCGTCGATGCGGTCGAGGTAGGGCATGGCCAGCTCCAGCGTGGCAAAGCCGTCTTCCTCGCTGAGGTGGCGCAGAAAGCACATGATCAGTTTCGAGGTGATGCCGAACTGATCCTCGGCCTGCCGCAGCGCACGCAGAATGCCGGAGAGCACGGTGGTGAATTCAACGCCGCGCGCGGTGTGCGTCTGCGGGTCGAAGAAAATTTCGGTGTGGACGATGTGATCGGCCTGCGCGCGCTTCAGATACGCCCAGGTGAGATCGTAGAAATCCTGCTCGGTGATCAGCACGCCGGCACCGGCGTAGTAGAGATCGAGGAAAGACTGCAGATCGGTAAAGTTGTACGCCGCGCGCACTTCCTCGACGCTGGCGTAAGGCAGCTCGATTTCATTGCGCTCGGCCAGCGCGAACATCATCTCCGGTTCCAGCGAACCCTCGATGTGCAGATGCAGCTCGGCTTTCGGCAGAGCGCGGATCAGCTGGTCCAGCGGATGTTCATTCATCATGGCAAAACCTTTTTAAGCACAGAGACACAGCGGCCCGAAGAAAGACGAGGCAAAGCAATACATCAACACCCATCAAGCCACAAGCAATCAAAAACAATGGCTGCAGCCACATACACAACAACACACCGTAGGGCGTGAAAATCCCGCAGGGATTTGCGCACCCTACTCGGCTACCAAATCCGTTGGGTTTCGCAGCGCTCAACCCAACCTACAGCCACCACTACCGCCCATGAGCACGCCCCGCCCTGAAGCCGCCGAGAAGCGCAGGTTTTTCGGGATCAGAAGGAGGACGTGTCTGAGGGGCGCAGCCCCGAGTTGTCCTCCTTCCCCGAAAAACCGAGCATCGCAGGGTAGCCGCCGCAGGCGGCCGGCTGACCGGGCTCGGCTTTGGGGTGAAGGGGGATTTGCCGAAACAAATCCCCCTTCCCGTCCGCCGGGCGGAACCGGCGTGTAAAACAATGCGCCGAAGGCGCTTAAATCCCATAAATGAAAACACGTCCGTACGAATACGCTTCGCTATTCGTAACTACGCGGGCTACAACACTAAATATCTGACAAATTACGTATGAGCAAATAACCAAGCTGCCGGGTATTATGGAAATTTCCGCTAACATTTACAATTGACATACCAATTTCTCTTGCAAGCAATCGACACGCCTGTTTTGTATTACTCTCAACCACACCATTTTTCTTAATTTCCACACTACCGTTTTCCAACTCACTTACTACAAATTCATTCCCAGCAACAATTTTTGCCACCGACCTAACCACTTTCAGTGGCCTCACCAAATTATTTTCAACCCTAGGCCGATGAACATTAACTATATACTTGCCGTCTTTCTCTTTGCCAAGAGCCTCTCTTAGCTCACCCCCTTCCAGATCTCTTAAAACCTCGATTTCCATTTCATCTGTATTAACCCGCAGAATCAAAAGGCGATCGAATTCATTGGCGGTATTGGCATTAACAGATACTTGTCCAGGTTGAGCTTTGGCGGTAGTTTTAACTGATATGCGCTGACCGTTTTTCCCTACAACATCGTGACCGCGTTGGTTAACTTCACTAGCCAACCGGCCATTCGTAAGCAGCGCAGCGTACAACTCACCAATTCGTCCAATCAGATGCCGTAACTCTGTCGCGGGAACATCAAATTCAAGCTCCTGCTCCAGCATCCCTAAATGGCTACCCAGAGACTGTATCAGCTGAATTTGAGTCATCCCCATACAACGCTTCTCGCATCTGTTATAAAGTCGAAACGGTAAAGGCGGATTAGAGCCTTCCGGCCTAACCCGCCCTACTTGTTTACTGGCAAGCCTCGCAATCCGGATTGTCGATCGAGCAGAACTTCGCATCGGTCGCCGGAGTGTTATCGATCACGGCGGCGGCGGCAATTGCGGCCTGCGCTGCAGTAGCTGCACTGTAGCCGCCATCCACCGGCACGGCGTTCAGCTCGCCGCCACGGCCGGTCGATTTCTCGGCGCTGGTGGCTGCCAGCGTGCGCAGGTAGTAGGTGGTTTTCAGGCCACGAATCCAGGCGTGCTTGTAGAGCTCGTCCAGACGCTTGCCCGAGGCACCGGCCATGTAGATGTTCAGCGATTGCGCCTGATCGAGCCACTTCTGGCGACGCGAGGCGGCTTCAACCAGCCATTTCGGGTCCATCTCGAAGGCGGTGGCGTACAGGTCGCGCAGATCCTGCGGGATGCGGTCGATCTTTTGCACCGAACCATCGAAATATTTCAGGTCGGACACCATCACTTCGTCCCACAGGCCGCGTTCCTTCAGGTCGCGCACCAGTTGTTCGTTGATGACGGTGAATTCGCCGGACAGGTTCGATTTCACGAACAGATTCTGGTAGGTCGGCTCGATCGAGGCATCCACACCGACGATGTTGGAAATCGTCGCGGTCGGGGCAATCGCCAGGCAGTTGGAATTGCGCATGCCGTATTCCTTGATGCGTTCGCGCAGTGCGTTCCAGTCCAGGCGCTCGGTGCGGTCGACTTCCAGATAGCCGCCGCGTTCCTGTGCCAGCAGGTCGAGCGAATCGTGCGGCAGGATGCCCTTGTCCCACAGCGAACCGCGGAAGGAGGCGTAGGTGCCGCGCTCCTGTGCCAGCTCGGTCGAGGCCCAGTAGGCGTGGTAGGCGATGGTTTCCATCGATACGTCGGCGAACTCGACGGCGGCTTCCGAGGCATACGGAATGCGCAGCGCGTGCAGGCAGTCCTGGAAGCCCATCAGGCCCAGGCCTACGGGGCGGTGACGCAGGTTGGAATTGCGCGCCTTGCGCACCGGGTAGAAGTTGATGTCGATGACGTTGTCGAGCATGCGCATCGCCACCTTCACGGTGCGGGCGATCTTCTCGCCATCGAGTTCAAGCACGCCATCCGCGTTTTTCTTCAGGTGGTTGGCCATGTTCACCGAGCCGAGGTTGCACACGGCAATCTCGTTCTCGTTGGTGTTCAGCGTGATCTCGGTACACAGGTTGGAGCTGTGCACCACGCCCATGTGCTGCTGCGGGCTGCGGATGTTGCACGGGTCCTTGAAGGTGATCCACGGGTGGCCGGTTTCGAACAGCATGGTGAGGATCTTGCGCCAGAGCGACAGCGCCGGGATTTTCTTCGAGACTTTCATCTCGCCGCGTTCGGCCTTGGCTTCGTAGCGCACATAGGCTTCTTCAAATGCCTTGCCGTACAGGTCGTGCAGATCGGGCGTCTCGGAGGGCGAGAACAGTGTCCAGTCGGCACCTTCCATCACGCGGCGCATGAACAGATCCGGAATCCAGTTCGCGGTGTTCATGTCGTGCGTGCGGCGGCGGTCGTCACCGGTGTTCTTGCGCAGCTCGAGGAATTCCTCGATGTCGGCGTGCCAGGTTTCCAGGTACGCACACACGGCGCCCTTGCGCTTGCCGCCCTGGTTGACCGCAACAGCGGTGTCGTTCACCACTTTCAGGAAGGGAACGATGCCTTGAGACTTGCCGTTGGTACCCTTGATGTGGCTGCCCAGCGCGCGCACCGGCGTCCAGTCATTGCCCAGACCACCGGCAAATTTCGACAGCAGCGCGTTTTCCTTCAGTGCTTCGTAGATGCCGTCCAGATCGTCGGCAACGGTGGTCAGATAGCAGCTGGAGAGCTGGCTGCGACGGGTGCCGGAATTGAAGAGCGTCGGTGTGGACGACATGAAGTCGAACGTGGACAGCACGTTGTAGAACTCGATGGCGCGGGTTTCGCGGTCGATTTCGTTCAGCGCCAGGCCCATGGCCACGCGCATGAAGAACACCTGCGGCAGCTCGATGCGGGTGCCGTCGATGTGCAGGAAATAGCGATCGAACAGGGTCTGCAGGCCCAGATAGCCGAACTGGTAATCGCGGGTGTAGTCGAGCGCGGCACCCAGCTTGGCCAGATCGTACTGCGCGAGCTTTTCGTCGAGCAGCTCGGCCTCGATGCCCTTCTTGATCAGCTTGGGGAAGGCTTCAGCGTAGCGGGTAGCCATGTCTTCATGGCTGGTTTCCTCGCCAAGCACTTCGGCGCGCAGCACGTCGAGCAGCAGGCGCGCAGTCACCTGGCTGTAGGCCGGGTCTTTTTCGATCTGCTGGCGGGCGGCCAGAATCACGGACTTGCTGACTTCGTCGGCGGAAACGCCGTTGTAGATGTTCTTCAGTGTTTCATTGAGGATGAGCTGCTGGTCGGTAATGCCGTCAAAGCCCTGGCAGGCTGAGGCGATCAGCGCCTTGAGACGGCCCAGATCGAGCGGACGCAGGTCGCCGTTTTCCAGCTTCACATTGATGGCGTGATGGACATCAGCGGCCTGGTCTTCGCCCTTGGCGTGACGATCCTGCGCACGTTGCTCGCGATAGAGCACGTAGGCACGCGCGACGTCATGTTCGCCGGAGCGCATCAGCGCCAGCTCGACCTGATCCTGCACGTCCTCGATGTGGATGGCGCCACCATCGGGCTTGCGGCGCATCAGTGCGCTCACTACGGCGTCGGTCAGGCGGCCGACCTGCTCGCGCACGGCAGCCGACGCGGCAGCATGGCTACCCTGTACGGCGATAAAGGCCTTGGTGACGGCGACGGCAATCTTGGAGGGCTCGAACGGCACCACCGCGCCATTGCGGCGGATGATCTTGTAGTCAGCGTAAGTGGTGGGCGTGGCCAGATCGGCGGCCGAGCGGCTCATGGATGCGCTCTCAAGCGTTGCGTACATGCAAGTTTCTCCAGCTGTGCATAAAGTGTGAATATTATGTGAAGAAACACAATATCTTGTGCTTCTCTCTTTAGGTTGACACAAATACTAGGGGGTTTCTGGCGCTGGTGCAAGCGAGGCCAAGTGTGATAAACGGCTTTTGACAGCGACAGAAAAAGCCGCATGTTGCGGCACAATTCATCAGCGCATGACGCTATCTGCCGCAAGCCAAGCAGTGATGCGGGTTATACCGGCATACCCGCCACCCCTCCCTGCTGCGCCCCAAGGCGGACACCTGCAGCCTTCTGTCGCCAAAGCTGCAACGTCACCGCCGGCGTTGGATTAAAACAACGGCAGAAAGCAGGGTGACAGAAGCTTACAGCGCAGCGAGTGCCGCAGCGCCAATGAAAAAGGCCACCCTGCAACAGGGTGGCCTGACTGGCGACTGTGCGGACGTTTTATTTCAGATGGCCCCGGATCAGCTGCAGCATCTGGCCAAAGACTTTCGGCGTGCCGCAGAGGATGTCACCGGATTCCATGAATTTTTCCTCGCCGTTCAGATCGGTAACGAGGCCGCCAGCCTCCTGCACGATCAGCGAACCGGCCGCGATATCGTGCGGCTTGAGGTCGAACTCGAAGAAACCGTCAAAGCGGCCGCAGGCCACCCAAGCCAGATCCAGCGAGGCCGCACCCGGACGGCGAACGCCACCGGCTTTCTGCGCCATGTCGCGGAAGATGTTCAGATAGGTTTCGAGGTTGTCGAAACGGGTGTAGGGGAAGCCGGTGCCGACGAGGGCATCGGAGAGCTCGCGCACCTTGGAAACGCGGATGCGGCGGTCGTTCAGGAAGGCGCCGACGCCACGGGTGGCGGTGAACAGGTCATTGTGGTTCGGGTCGTAGATCACGGCCTGCGTGATGACGCCCTTGTGTTCCAGCGCGATGGAAACGGCATATTGCGGAACGCCATGCAGGAAGTTGGTGGTGCCATCAAGCGGGTCGATGATCCACACGTAATCCGATTTGCCGCGGCTACCCGACTCCTCTGCTAGAATCGCGTGGCTCGGATACGCCTCGAGGATGGTTTCGATGATCGCGTTTTCCGCTGCGCGGTCAACTTCGGACACAAAATCATTGTGGCCTTTCTTCTCGGGTGTGATGTGGTCCAGATTGTTGGACGCACGCTGGATAATGGCAGCAGCGCGGCGAGCGGCGCGCACTGCGGTGTTCAGCATCGGATGCATGGCTATTTTCAACTTGAAAGAACTGATTTGGCCGCCATTCTACCTGCCCTTGCCTTTTGAATAAACTGGAACTTTTTAAAACGTGGATTCACCCGACCTGCCGGAAACCGGCCCCAGCACCGATTGCCTCAAACGCTTCCGCGTTGTTCTTTCCCACACCTCGCATCCCGGCAACATCGGCTCGGCCGCGCGCGCGATGAAAACCATGGGCCTGACCCGGCTTTATCTTGTCAACCCGGAAGACTTTCCTTCGGACGTCGCCGTGGCGCTCGCCTCCAGCGCCGACGACGTGCTCGATAACGCCATTGTCTGCTCCAGCGTCGAGGAAGCCCTCCGCGGTACGACCATGCAGGTGGCAATGACCGCGCGCCGCCGCGAGCTGACCCAGCCGCTGCAGACACCGCGGCAACTCGTCCCCGAGCTGCTGCAGGAAGCACACAGCGGTGGCGAGGTGGCGCTGCTCTTCGGTGCGGAAACCAGCGGGCTGACCATTGACGAAGTCCGCCTGTGCAACCGCCTGATCACCATTCCGACCAATCCCGATTATTCGAGCCTGAATCTGTCGCAGGCCGTGCAGGTGCTCACTTACGAAATCCGCTCGCAGCTGCTCGATGACGTGTCGCACCTCGAGAAAAAGGCGCCGCTCGCCAGCCATGAATATCTGGAGCTGTATTTCGAAAAGCTGGAAGAGGCACTGCTGAAGATCGGTTTCCTGAAACCCTACGCGCCCAAGCGCCTGATGCCGCGCCTGCGCCGTCTCTACCAGCGCGCCAGCCCCGAACAGGAAGAAGTGGATATCCTGCGCGGCATCCTGCGTGCCACGCTGGAATACGAGCGTGTTCCCGACGCATCGCAAACGCTGGCAGAAGCCGAACGCCGCCTGAAAGGCCAGTCCGGCAGCTAAGCGAAAACGAAGGGTATAGCCCTGCAGCGATTTCATCCAAATGGCTGCAGGGCTATACCCTCATTATTCATTACAGCTTGGAGAGCTGGTCGAGCAGCTTGCGCCAGACCAGCACCAGCAGCAGCAGCACCGCCGCCAGTGCGACCGAGGTCCAGATCAGGTGCGGCATCTTGCTGTCGCGCCGGGCTTCGGCTGCGGCCAGCACACTCTGGCGATACCCCTCGTAATCACTGATGCGGCAGCCCGTTTCGCCCAGCTGCAGCGCAGCCGCGCCCAGCTGGCTGCGTTCCGCCGGCAGCAGGCCGTAATCACAGAACTGCTTTTCGAAGAAGGCCGGATTGCTGGTGTGCGGCAGCAGCAGGCGAGCCCCCGCTGCCGACGGAATGCTGCAATCGCTTTCCGGACAGCTCGCCCAGACGGCATCCCAGGTCGCCTGGGCCTTGTAGCCGCTGAAGGTCAGGCGACGGGCAAAATGGCGCTGGAAACGCTTGCGGGCTGCCTCGGTTTCGTCCGGCGCGGTTCCCGGCATGGCCTTGTGATACGGCAGCTCCTGCGGCAGCAGCGCCGGTGGCGGCTCGCGCAGCGCGGCAACGGCGCGGGTCACGCCAAGGATCAGCAAGACGGCCAGCACCACCAGCACGATACTGGCACCAAGCAGGCCATAGCCCTGGACACCCAGTTGGCGGATGCGCTGGAAAAAGCCGACGTCAGAAGCAGAAGAACGTGATGGCATTGCAGGTGGTATCCGTGTCAGGGGGACAGCGAGTATCCCATAAGCGTTGTGGACTGATCATGACGCGACTTCGCGTGCAGCCCCGCTGCGGCAGGGCCGCGACAGCCCGTCCGGTTCAGGCGGCTTTCTCGCCGCCGAATTCTTCAAAGGCCAGCAGTGCTTCGGCCGCCGTCATCAGGCTGGGGCCGCCGCCCATGTAGACCGCCACTTGCAGCATTTCCAGAAACTCGGCACGGCTGACCCCCAGCTTCACGCAGGCCTTGGCATGAAAACCGAGGCAGCCGTTGCAACGGGCCGAGATGGCAATCGCCATCGCCATGAGCTCCTTGTTCTTTTTCGACAGCGCGCCGTCCGCATGCGTCGCCAGCGCGGTAGCCTGGAAGCCGTTGTAGGTGTCCGGAATCTCTTTGGCAAACTCGCGCAGCTTGGATGAAATGTCCGCCACCAGCGGCTTGAATTCGGTTGTCATGCTCTTGCTCCATTCTGGGCGGGGTGCTGGAACACACCCTGCGATCGCCTTTTCCACGGCAAAGCCGGAAAAATGCACAAAAAAAACACTGCCACGGATTGCGCCGGGCCGGCCAATGAAAAAGGCCGGTTACCCGGCCCGGCCATTTCCCGCCTGCGGCAGAAACGGCATGGGTGGCAGGCTGTTTTGCCTGCCGCTTAACGTTGTCAGGTTTTCGGCAGCGTCACACCAACCTGGCCCTGGTACTTGCCGCCACGATCGCGGTAGCTGGTTTCGCAGACGTCATCTTCATCAGCCTCGAAGAACAGCACCTGCGCCACGCCTTCGTTGGCGTAGATCTTGGCCGGCAGCGGCGTGGTGTTGGAAAATTCCAGCGTCACATAGCCTTCCCACTCCGGCTCGAAGGGGGTCACGTTCACGATGATGCCGCAGCGCGCGTAGGTGGATTTGCCCAGGCACACGGTGAGCGCATTGCGCGGAATGCGGAAATATTCGACGGTGCGCGCTAAGGCGAAGGAATTCGGCGGGATGATGCAGTAGCCCTTGCCGGAGACATTCACAAAGCTGTTCTCGTCGAAATTCTTCGGGTCGACAATGGTGGAGTTCAGGTTGGTGAACACCTTGAACTCGTCCGCGCAGCGGATGTCGTAACCGTAGCTGGACGTACCGTAGGAAACGATGCGCTCGCCGTTGACTTCCTTGACCTGGCCGGGAATGAAGGGCTCGATCATGCCGTGATCGATGGCCATGCGGCGGATCCATTTATCGGACTTGATGCTCATGCTGTCACATCCCTGAAAAACTGTTGATCGAAATTTCCCGTATTGTAACCACCTGACGCCCTCCCCGCACTTGCCGCAAAGAAGACAATTGCCGACAATCAAATGAGGGTGCGAGCGACACCCGCCAACAAAGGAGAATCCATGACGCAGGAAACCTGTCCGGCCATCACGCTGCCCACCACCAGCGCGGGCACCTTCGACCCGTCACAGCTGCGGGGCCGGCATTTTGTGTTGTATTTTTACCCCAAGGACAGCACGCCGGGCTGCACGACCGAGGGCGGCGACTTCCGCGACCGCCATGCCGCGTTCCTGGCAGCAGACTGCGAGGTCTTCGGCGTATCGCGCGATTCGATCAAGTCGCACGAGAACTTCAAGTGCAAGCAGGAATACCCGTTCGAACTGATCAGTGACCCGGAAGAAGCGCTGTGTGAAGCCTTCGGCGTGATGAAGCTGAAAAACATGTACGGCAAGCAGGTGCGCGGCATCGAGCGCAGCACCTTTGTCATCGACCGCGAGGGGCGGATCGTCAGGGAGTGGCGTGGCGTGAAGGTCCCCGGCCACGCGGAGGAAGTACTGGCGTTTGTTCAGACGCTGAAATAAATGAAGGCGACCCCCGGTCGCCTTTTTGTTTGTCCGCACACATCAAAACAGCAAGGAGATTGTCATGGCAGCCCGCAAACGCAAATCCCCGGTAGAAACCAAGTTTTTCGTGCTGGACACCAACGTGCTGATGCACGACCCCACCTCGATTTACCGCTTCCAGGAACACGACATCTTCCTGCCGATGATGACGCTGGAAGAACTCGACAACAACAAGAAAGGCATGAGCGAAGTCTCGCGCAATGCCCGCCAGGCCAGCCGCTTCATGGAAGAGCTGATTGCCGGCAAGGAGCATTCGCTGCATGACGGCGTGCCGCTGGAAGAAGCCAGCCGCGGCCAGGCTACCGGCTCGCTCTTCCTGCAGACCGAAGCAATTACCAGTGTGCTGCCCGCGCAATTGCCGATGGGCAAGGCCGACAACCAGATTCTCGGCGTGGTGCATCACCTGCAGCAGATGTGGCCCAAGCGCCAGGTGATCCTGGTGTCGAAAGACATCAACATGCGCATCAAGGCGCGTGCGATGGGGCTGGCGGCGGAAGACTACTTCAACGACAAGGTACTGGAAGACACCGACCTGCTCTACACCGGCATGCGCGAAATCGACCAGGCCTTCTGGGAGAAAAACGGCAAGGACCTGCAGAGCTGGCAGGAAGGCGGCCGCAGCTACTGGCGCATCAAGGGTGGCGACGTCCCCGACCTGCACCCGAACCAGCTGCTGTATCAGGGTGGCGACACCCCGCTGCAGGCCCGCGTGATCAGCGTCGAGGGCAAGACCGCCACCATCGAAAGCCTGAAAGACTACAGCCACAGCAAGAACGCGATCTGGGGCATCACCGCGCGCAACCGTGAACAGAATTTCGCGCTCAACCTGCTGATGAACCCGGATATCGACTTCGTCTCGCTGCTGGGCCAGGCCGGCACTGGCAAGACGCTGCTCACACTGGCGGCAGGCCTGTGCCAGACCCTGGAATCGAAAATCTACAGCGAAATCATCATGACCCGCGTCACCGTGCCGGTGGGCGAGGACATCGGCTTCCTGCCCGGCACCGAGGAAGAAAAGATGCTGCCGTGGATGGGCGCGCTGGAGGACAACCTGGATGTGCTCAACAAGACCGACAATGAAGCCGGCGACTGGGGCCGCGCCGCCACGCGCGACCTGATCCGCAGTCGCATCAAGGTCAAGTCGCTCAATTTCATGCGCGGGCGTACCTTCCTCAACAAGTTTCTCATCATCGACGAAGCACAGAACCTGACGCCCAAGCAGATGAAAACGCTGATCACCCGCGCCGGCCCCGGTACCAAGGTAGTGTGCCTGGGCAACATCAGCCAGATCGATACGCCCTACCTGACGGAAGGATCTTCCGGCCTGACCTTTGTGGTGGACCGCTTCAAGTTCTGGGATCACTCCGGGCACATCACGCTGACGCGCGGCGAACGCTCGCGGCTGGCCGACTACGCGGCCGAGGTGCTGTAGGACTCAGGTATACAGCCACAGCCATTTACGAGAAACACCTACACAGCAATACCCGGATATGTACCAGATCCGGGTATTGTTTTTGCACAGATCATGTTCGCTTCACCAGCGCGATCAGCCCCGGACAATATAGTTCTCCTGGATGATTGAGCTTTGCACCGGCACTTTCTATAACACACTGTGTTACACAAACAGAAAGGAAGTGCCATGTTTTTGCGTACACGAAGCAAACTGATTTTGATGGGAAGCATCCCGGCACTGGCCCTGCTGTTTTTTGCCGTAACGGCGGTGCAGGAAAAACGCGAACAGCTGACTGAGGTCAGCAGGCTGGAAAACCTGGTACAGCTGTCGGTCAAAATCGGTGAACTTGGCCACGAGTTGCAAAAAGAACGTGGCCTGAGTGCCGGCTACATCAGCAGCAAGGGCAGCAGCAATGCCACTGAGCTGCCCCTGCAACGCCAGCAGACGGATCTGAAAGTAGCCAGCCTGCAAGCAGCTCTGGACGGGTTCGATGCCGGAGTGTTTGGCAGCAAACTGCAGGACGCGCTGGCAACTGCAAAAAAAGACCTGCAGGACATGGCGCGCACCCGTGCCGCGATCACGGCCCAGCAAGTGGCGGCCCCGGAGTCGGCCGCCTATTACACCCGAACGATCGGTCATCTGTTCGATGTGCCGGCCATGGTATCCACACTGAGCAGTAATGGCGAGATTGCAAGGCTGAGCGCGGCCTACTCCGGCTTGCTGCAAGCCAAGGAGCGCGCCGGCCGGGAGCGCGCCATGCTGACTTCGGTCTTCACCCTCAAACAGTTCAGCCCAGCCACGCTGGATGCCTTCTTGCAAAACCTTTCAGCCCAGCAGGTTTATTTCGATGAGTTCAGACACTACGCCACTGCGGAACAGGAAGCGTTGCTCGCACAGATGGACCGGGGCAGTGCCACGGATGAAACGCAGCGTTTGCGTCAGCTGGCCATAGCCGGCATCAATCAGCCTGTCATTGATGCTGATCCCGCGGCCTGGTTTCAGGCAGCCACAGGCCGTATCGAACAACTGAAAAAAGTGGAAAGCCAGCTCGCAACGGACCTGCTCGGTCGCCAGGAGCAACTGCGCAGCACGGCCGCAACAAGCATGCAGAACTACCTTGCCATTACTGTCGCCACTCTGCTGCTCACTGTATTACTACTCGTCCTGATTACCCGCAACATCCTGCGCCAGCTTGGTGGCGAGCCTGATGACGCCGCGCGCATCACGCACAATATTGCCGCCGGGCGCCTTGACAACCCGATCCAGTTGCGCCGGGGCGACAACAGCAGCCTGCTGGCCTCGATCAAGACCATGCAGGAACAATTGCTGGAGCGTCTCAACCGCGACAAAGCATGTGCGGACGAAAACCTGCGCATCCGCATTGCACTCGACAATGTCAGTACCGGTGTCATGATCGCGGATGTAAACCGCACGATCATTTATGCCAATACGGCAGTCCGGCACATCCTGAAAGACGCGGAGGCCGACATCCGTCGCGTATTGCCCACCTTCAATGCCGATCAGCTGGTTGGTCAGAACATCGACCAGTTCCATCAGCGCCCGCAAAAGCAGGCAGACCTGCTGGCCAACCTGAAGCAGTCGTACACGGCCGATCTTGCAGTTGGCGTGCGGCGCATGCAGGTGATTGCCAATCCGGTCATCAACTCCGCCGGCGAGCGGCTGGGCTCGGTGGCCGAATGGCGCGACCGCACTGCCGAACTGGCGGCAGCCGAGCGCGAAGCCGCTCTGGCGGCAGACAACCTGCGCGTGCGTATTGCGCTCGACAATGTGAGTACCGGAGCGATGATCGTCGATAACGAGCGCAACATCGTTTATGCCAACAAGGCCGTCTGTCGCATGCTGCAGTACGCGGAAAATGCCATCCGTACACAGATTCCGAGCTTCAACGCCCATGAGCTGCTCGGAACAAATATCGACAGCTTCCACAAGAACCCGGCGCACCAGGCAAAACTGCTGGCCGAGTTTACCCAGTCCTACACCTCGTCACTGGTCATCGGCGGCAGAAGCATGACGGTTACCGCCAATCCGGTCATCAACGAACATGGCGAGCGCATGGGGGCCGTGGCCGAATGGGTGGATCGTACGGCCGAAGTACAGATCGAACGCGAAGTGGAGAACCTGATTCTGGCGGCCGGGGCCGGCAATTTTGACGCGCGCCTCGATCTGGCCGGCAAGGAAGGCTTCTACCGCACCATTTCGACTGCGCTGAACCAGTTGTCACACACCGTGGCAACCGGCCTGAATGCGGTAGGCGCTGTACTCAAGGCCGTCACCGAGGGTGACCTCACCCGCACGGTTGATGGCGAGTATCAAGGCTTGATCGGGGAGTTGCAGGATCATACTAACGGAACCATCAGGCACCTGCGTGAAGTGGTTGCCGAAATCCAGCAGGCTGCCAGCCAGATCAATGTGGCAGCCAAAGAGATCGCCGCCGGCAATTCGGATCTCTCCAACCGCACCGAAGAGCAAGCCAGCAGTCTTGAAGAAACGTCCAGTTCAATGGAAGAACTCAACGGTACGGTCAGGCAGAATGCCAGCAATGCCGAACAGGCAAACCGTCTTGCGCGCAATAGCAACGATATTGCCAGCAGCAGCGGTCAGATCGTGCAGGGTATCGTCCAGACAATGCAGGGTATTGCCGAAAGCAGTGGCAAGATTGCCGATATCATCAGCGTGATTGACGGCATCGCGTTTCAGACCAACATCCTGGCGCTCAATGCAGCCGTTGAGGCTGCGCGAGCAGGCGAACAGGGACGCGGCTTTGCCGTTGTCGCCAGTGAAGTCCGCAATCTGGCACTGCGCAGTGCCACTGCGGCCAAGGAAATCAAGGATTTGATCAACGAATCGGGCAGCAAGGTTGATGCGGGTGCGAAACAGGTCAACCAGGCCGGGGAGTCGATGCACAGCCTGGTAAGCAGCTTCGATCAGCTGGCGCGCCTCGTCACGGAAATTGCCAGCGCCTGTCGCGAGCAGAGCATCGGTATCGAGCAGGTTACCCAGGCAGTAGGTCAAATCGACGAAATCACCCAGCATAATGCAGCACTGGTCGAAGAAGCCGCAGCCGCAGCGGAGAGCCTGCAGGAGCAGGCCGAACGGCTCGTGGCCTCCGTCGCGATTTTCCGGCTCGATGCACGAGCGGGAACAACACGCCTCTTGAATTGAACGAGCGGGAAATGGGCTGATACATAAGCCTGTATCAGCCCAGAACCGTCAATTTAAAATGGCTACAGTCTTATACCCCAAATAAAACTGCCACTCACGCGACCAATTCTTCTTGCCTGCGCCAACACGGCACACATGGCAATACGATCAGGCGAGGCCATAATGTTTCAGCCAGAGGACGTTCAGGCTGTCTTCCACCCGGCCACATAAGCCGGAGGCTCCTGGCGGCAATCATCGGCGGGAACGGGAGCGCCCTGCACGGTGGCCAGTGGCAGCACGCCGGTCCACACCGCAATCTCCAGATCCTTCTCATCGTCCTGCGGCCCGCCCGTGCGCACCTTGGCGGCCGCCTCGGCCAGCGAAATCCGCAGGACAATGGTTGCACCCAGCTCCTGCGGGCTACCGCGTCGCGCTTCATTTTCGCGCCCCGGGGCCAGATGGTGCATGAAGGCATCCAGCGCCGCCGACTTGGCCTCCTCGCCCTCTACCTTTTCAAAGACGCCGTAAATCACTGCGGAGCGGTAATTCATCGAGTGATTGAACGCCGAGCGCGCCAGCACCAGCCCGTCGAGGTGGCTGACCGCGATGCTGACTTCCGCACCACCAGCCAGCCGTTTCATCAGGCGGCTGCCATTGGAGCCATGAATATACAGATGCTCGCCTTCGCGCCAGTAGGCCATCGGCAGGCAATGCACCCCGCCCGCCTCGTCGGTAAAGGCGATGTGGCACAGATAGCCATCATCCAGAATCGCATGCAGCGTGGCACGCTGGTAATCGGCATTGTCTGGGATGCGGCGGATACGGGTACGCGGAGTCGGTGCGCTGCTCATGATGATATTCCGGCAAATGGGTGAGGACGTCAGCATAGCCAGCCAGGTGGTTCCAGCATAAGATCCACTAGCCGCAAATATTCAGGAACCACTACATGGATTACGCGCTACTGCTCGACCCGCACGGCAATCACTCCAGGCAGCAGCAGCTCTACCTTGGCCTGCGTGCAGCCATTCTGGATGGCCGGCTGGCAGGGGGCACACGCCTGCCAGCCAGCCGCGAGCTGGCGGGCGAGTTGCGCATCGCGCGCAATGCCGTGGTTTATGCCTACGAACAGCTCGCCAGCGAAGGACTGGTGCACGCATCCGCACGTGGTACTGTCGTCGCCCCGCTGAACCGCCCGGGGCAGTTGCAGCCCGCCGCTCACACCGCAGCACAGCAGCTGTCGCAACGCGGTGGTGCCTTCCGCACGCCCTTTGCCGAACCAGAGCCGGCCAGCGCCTTCACCCCCGGCGTACCGGCACTCGGTGACTTCCCGCTGGCCCGCTGGCAAAAACGGCTGGCCAGGGCATGGCGCTGCGCCGATGCCGCCACGATTGGCTATGGCCCGGCGGCGGGCGAACCGGCGCTGCGCGAAGCAATCGCCAGCCATCTGCGCAGCACGCGCGGCGTGCGCTGCGACACCGCGCAACTCTTCATTACCGACGGCACACAGCACGGACTGGATCTGTGTGCACGACTGTTTGCCGATGCCGGCAACACGGCCTGGATCGAAAATCCCGGCTACCACGGTGCACTGAATGCCTGGCGCACCGCGCAACTGGAGGTACGAGGCATTGCGGTCGACGAGCACGGCCTCCGCCCGCTGGCCGCCGACTGGCAACAGCACCCGCCCCGGCTGATCTACGTGACGCCCTCGCACCAGTACCCGCTGGGCAGCGTGCTGTCGCTGGAGCGCCGCCTGCAGCTGATTGCCGACGCCCGCGCGCATGGCACGCTGATCATCGAGGATGACTACGACAGCGAATTCCGCCGCGACGGCCCGCCGCTGCCAGCCATGCAGGGGCTGGAAGCCGATGCCCCGGTGGTGTATCTGGGCACCTTCAGCAAGACGCTGTTTCCGGCACTGCGCATCGGCTTCATGATTGTGCCCGCGGCATTGGTGGTTCAGGTCGAGGCCGCGCTGGCGCAATGCCAGCCGCGCGGCCGGCAGATCGAACAGCGCGCGCTGGCCGGATTTATCCGCGACGGCGAATTTCTCACCCACCTGCGCCGCATGCGCAAACTCTACAGCGAACGCCGCGATGCCATGCTCGCCGCCATCCACCGCCATTTCGGCGAGCTGGCCGAAGTCTGTGGCGGCTCGTCCGGCATCCACCTCGCCATTCGCATTCCCGCCAGCATTCCCGATTCGCTCATCAGCCAGCAGGCCCGCGCCGCCGGACTGATCGCCCGCCCCTTGAGCGCCTACCGCATTGGCAACGAACCGGACAGCGCCAGCAACGGCTTCATTCTCGGCTACGCACAGGTACCGGCTGACGAGATGGACGGACAGATCGCCATGCTGGCGCAGCTGGTGCGCCAGCACGCCAGCAGGCTTGGTGATATGCCTCATATACCCAGCGGGGATCGGGCGCCCAACCATTTCAAATAAAGGGCCACAGATCAATACCCCAAAACTCCCGACAATGAAGCACCTGTCAGGCCGCACACCATCCGGATAAAATAGACCGAAGCAGCATGCACACGTCTTCGCAAGCACTTCCATCAGCCCCGTGCGCACGATTGACAGCCGGCGCCAGCCTGCTTAGGCTGGCTTGCACGAAACGTGCAGCTATACACCACTCCAACCGACAGGCCACCGAGGATTCCATGCCCGCCCGATCAGTCCAGTCCCTGCTTGAAGATCTGCGCCTGATATCCGAAGACAGCTACGCCCTGGTCGAAGCCGTGCGCGACCTGGTGCGCGCGACGCTGCCGGACATCAGCGAGGAAGTGAAATACGGCGGCATCCTGTTTTCCTCCGGCAGCGTGCAATTCGGCGGCGTGTTCGCCTACACGCAGCACGTCTCGGTGGAATTCGGTGCGGGCGCCGCGATCAGCGACCCGCACGGCCTGCTCGAAGGCAGCGGCAAGGGGCGCAGGCATATCAAACTGCGGACACAGGATGATATCAGGGCGAAAAGGCTGGCCGAATATCTGCCGCTGGCGCTGGCTGCGGCCGGATAAGCGACCCGCTCGCGGCTTGCCCCCGGATTCGAGCAAAATCACACGTGACTGAGAGCAGCCACGCGGGCTCAGTGTTACAGGCGAATCATGCCTGCGCGCTCCGGCTGCCAGGTGACACCGAGCACCACCACCTTCACCTGCCCGCCGCCGGGCGCCGGCCAGTCGATTTCCTGCCCGGCCGAGAGGCCAAGTATCGCGGCGCCTACCGGCGCCAGCACCGATACCTTGTGCGGGTTGTTGTCCATTTCGTCCGGATAGCAGAGCGTGAGCTCGAACTCCCGCCCGCCGGGAATGATCTGGAAGCGCACAATGGAGCGCATCGTTACCACATCGGGCGGCATGTCTTCGGGATCGACCACCTGCGCGCGTGCCAGCTCGTTTTCCAGCGCCACGGCGGTAGCGTAGACACTTTCGGGGGCATCATCGAGTACCCGATAAAGACGCTCAAGATCGACAGTGGAAACAGTAATGGGTGGAAGATTCGTCATGACAGGACTCCAATCGTAAAACAGCAGAGCAGCATGGGGCGCCGCGTGCCTGGTGTCGAAAAACAGGAGCACCAACTGCATCGTGCGGCGGGCAGAACACGGCACATCTCGCCAGCTGAAAAAGCGATGTGCCTAAAACCTTGCTGCGGCGATTTGAACGTCATTCCGGCAAAAGCAGGAATCCAGTGGTTTCGGTTAATAGATGCTGTCTGGATACCGGCTTTCGCCGGTATGAGGAAGCGGCCCGTTCACACTGCTGCGAAACAATCAACGCAGGCAACACGCTTTCGGGGTGTAGCCAAAAAGTCACTTACTTCTGCTTTGCATGCTTTTTGACCGGTGTGCCGAAAAACCCGTTATGGGCGTCATTCCAGCAACCTCGCAGCATATATCCGCTGCAGATTACCCGTTCTGCCTACCGGTGACAAAGTCCGCGGTAACGGCTTTGCGCACCGGGGCAGACCAAGCCATCAGTGCACGGAACCACGCAATTGCAGCAACACGGCCAGCACGCTCATTGCCTGCAGGCGGGCGTTGTCGGCCAGCAACCACAGCTGCAGCGTGCGGCCATCAGCGCTGACGTCGACATTGCCAACCCACACCTTGTCGGCGCCGATAACGTCCTGTGTGCTGACCACCTGGCCTTCGGGCAGCAGCAGCAGGCCCTCGTTGGCGGCAAGCGCGGCACGCACCGCTGCCGCATCGCTTGCACTTTCCAGGCGCACGGTGAGCGCGGCACTCATGCCGTAAAACACCGGCATGTGGATGATCTGCAGCGTAGCGAGCTGCAGGCCGTTCGCCAGCCGAGCCAACTGGGTATCCATGCCGGCACGCAGGCTGGCGCTGGTTTCGGGCAGCAGGTTGAAGGCGATGCGCTTGCTGAAGACCTTCTGCGAGAGTTCGCCATGCGCAAAGAGGCCGCGCACCTGCTCGGAAAGCTCATCCACGCCAGCTTGGCCGGCAGCCGATACCGGCAGGAACACGCTGGCAGAGGCGGCTTCGATCACGCTGCCCAGTTGCTGCAGCGCCTGCAGCGGGCGGGCCAGCAACAGCGCGGCCATGTGCGGCAGCGCCAGCAGACGCCCCTTGCTCCCGCTCGCGGCCTCAGCGCCGGAATGGCTGGCATCGACCACTGTCAGGCCGGCGGCCAGCGCCTGCGGAATGGCTTTGGCGGACAAAGGTGCATCGGCAAGGAACAGCAGCAGGTCGACTTCTTCGAAATCGAAATCGGCCAGACCCATCACCGGCCACGCTTCGTCGCCATGTTCCAGCAGACTGCCATCGTCTTCTGCCGCCAGCGGGTACAGGGCGGTCACCGCCAGGCCACTATCGGCCAGCAATTCGAGAAAAGTGGGTGTCGCGCCAATCAGCGCCAGTTTCAGGCCAGCCATGGGCACTCTCCATTGCATTCGGTAAAACGTCATTGTACCAGCCGCGTCAAGCCTGCCTGCAGTAGCCGATCAGCTTTGTCTTGCACAAGTGCCAGCGGATCACTAAGGTATGCGGCTGACATGCCAACCTGCACAATAGTGCAATACCCTTCGACCCATTGCCACGCAGCCATTTGATCGCAAAAGCCTTAGCAGGATACCCATTCATTCATGCCCCGCTATACCTTTGACCTTGCCGACGAGCAGGCCTCGACGCTGATCGGAACCCTGCAACTGGATCGCTGGTGGGCGCTTTTCTTTGGCTTGATTCTGGCCCCGATACTCTATGTAGCCACACCGACGATGGTGGCGATGGAAGGCAGTGCCCACAGCAGCGGGCGGCTCCTTGCCATCGTGATCGGAGCGTATTCACTGAGCCGGGCGCTGGTCTGCCACATGGCCAGTATTGATGCCGGTGGCTGGATCTGGGCGGCGATGGCGTGCAGCGTACCGGTCTGGCTGCTGGCGCTGCTGCTGCTTCTGCTCAGTGCCCATTCATTGCTGTCGTTCGCCAGCGCGTTATGTGTGCTGATGATGCTTTTCGGCCCCTGCCTTCTCATTATTCCCCAGGGACTGCGCATCCTGCACCGGGCCGACTGACGCAACAGCGCGATGCCCTTTGCGCGGCAAGGCTTGACAACACCATCCGCAAAATAGAACATTTGTTCTACAAAATACGAAAGCCTGATCCATGCGCCCTCGCCTTAATCTGATCCTGCTCGGTGTGCAGGATGTTGCCCGCAGTGCCGCCTTTTTCCAAGCACTGGGCTGGCCGCAGGCTGCCAGCAGCCATCCCGGCTTCGTAAAAATCGATCTGGGCGGCGTCGTACTTGCCCTTCAGGAACGCACGGCATTTGCGCAGGATGCAAATCAGGCCAATCCGGAGGGCAGCGGGTTTGCGGGATTTGCACTGGCGTACATCGCCCGGCATCCAGCCGAGGTGGCCGAAGTACTGCAGCAAGCGGCGGAACATGGCGGAACCATCGTCAAGCCGGCAAGCACCAGCGCGTGGGGCGTGGCCGGCTACTTCCGTGACCCCGACGGGCATCTTTTCGAAGTGTGCTACGAGGACGGCTGGATTTTCGACGAAGCCGACAATCTGGTGGTTTAAGCCATTTCTGGAACAGGGCCGGCAGCGCCGCGACATCCCGATCAGCACCACGGTCGCATCAATGGTCTGCCAACTCCTTGCCGGGCACTAGTATTTCCAGCCTTCCGCCGGCCAGTTTCCAGGCAGAGCCTTGTCCTGCAAGGCTGCCGGCAGCGCCCAGCGCACCAGCCACCGGTCGCTGAGCGCATACAGAAACCTCCCGTCCGGCGAGAAAGCCAGTCCCCGCAGATAGCCATTCCCGATTCCCGCCGGCAATTGCAGATTGAGCGGGCTGGTCCCCTTGGCGACATCCCACAGTCCGAAGCGGTTATTGAACTTGCCATCCCACTCCTGCCCCAGCGCCAGCAGGCGGCCGTTGGCCGAGCGGGCCATGACCGGCATCACATTGCCAGGCTGATCCAGTGCGGCTGAAAAACGGATTTTACCCTGCCGGGTATCCACGATATACGCCCCCCAGCCACGCCCGCTTTTGCCGTCTGCATAGGTCATGTCTCGCAGCCACGGCCGGGCAATCCAGCCGGCATCCGGGGCGGCCAGCGCCGACGGGGTCCAGTAGCTGCTGTGTGCATCCTGCGGCAGGGGAATGCTGCGCAGCGTCTTGCCACTGGCGAGATCCAGCTCGGCCAGCCCCCAGTCATCGGCAGCCCACTCGCTGGCAGTAAGGTGCCCATACACGGGCTGAAGCTTGCCCACGCCTTCCCGGCCGGAAAAATTCGCGCGCAGGGTCTTGGCTAGCAGCTGCTGCGGCTCGCCCTCGGGGCGCCACTGGCTGATTTGGTAATCCGGTACCGCGTCATAGAATCGCGGCAGTTGCGCGCTATCGAGCTGCCACATAAACCAGTTTCCATCATCCCCTGGCATGGCCTGGCTGAACACCTCGCCACTTTGCAGATCGTAGCGCTGCATATATAGCGTTTCGCGGGTGCGGGCACTGAACCAGAGGGTTCTGCCATCGCGCGCCAGCGCCAGCCTGAAACTGCTCTCCTTCGGGATCTGCCACAGCTGCTGGCTCTGCACGCCGCTGCTACTAAAACGATGGCGGTACACAGTACTGACATGCGACGAATCTGAATCTGCAGCGGTCGCGCGGCGGGTCTCGGCCAGCAGCAGATCACTGTCTGGAAGTACCAGCAAGGCTGAAGGGCTGGCATTCTTGTTACCCCAGTCAAAGCCCTCGCCGACCAGCGCTACCGCCGCAGCGGACGCGGCAGGCACTTCGCGATAATCGGGCAAAGGCGCAGCGGCCGCGGGCTTAGCCCAGTAGAGCGGCGAATCAGCAACCAGGGTATCGGCTGGCAACGCAGCCAGCAGGCGCGACAGACTGGCATAGGGCACTACCCTATAAGACAAACGTGCTGACTTGCCACAGCCTCCCATCATGCAGAGCTCAATCTTGAACGGGTTGTAGTCCGGGTTGCGGTTGCTGTCCTCGCGGCTGAGCGTCACTGCGGTATAGCTTGCCCCCAGCAAGCGGCTGACATCGTAGATCCGGATGGTTTCGCTGCGTATCTGGTCTCCGGAGCGCGAGCGCTGCTCCAGACTGGCCTGCCACACGGTTTGCGGGCTGCGCAGTTCGGCTGCGGCCCTGGCGGCCGGAACCCGAAGCACACTGCCTTGCAATTGCTGCACCCGGCGCTGATTGAGCGCCTCAAGATCAGCCGGCAGGATGGCGCCGCTGGCAAGCCCTTTCTGCCAGTACGGATCAAGCCGCGCGTCGCTGACTTCGGGCAGGATTTCGGCATGATGCGAAAGATACAAGCCCCACCAGCGATCACCCTCAGCCAGATCCCTTCCGCCAAACCCGGCTTGACTATCCAGCAGGACGGCGGTGGTTTCCTGCAACCTGAATCCTTCGCGCTTGAGTACCCCGGCAAGGCGGGCCTGCACATCACTTGCCGGCAAGGGCACCAGCAACACCGCCTGTGTGGCTCGCTCCGGCCTGCCACGACGGCCTGCCGGCACGGACCAGTGCAGCAAGGGTTCAGCGTTTTGGGCTGCGACGGGTTCCCAGTTTGCACTGGCGGGCCCGCTTTCGCTGGGGCGGCTGGCAAGCGGCATGGCCTGTGCCGGGATGCACAGGACCAAAAGACTAGCAAGGGCGAACTGAATGACGCGCATTTCTTTTCCGGGGCTGACATATTTGGCTCATCATGCCACGGAAAAACATCACAACTCTGCCAATTTCCGTCAGCTCGCCCACTGAACTCCGGGCGCGCAGAAAATGCGCTGCGTGTGCTCTGCAGCGGCCAGAGCGTTACCTCGAGCCGCGTTCAGGCACACGTACGCCACTCAGCCACAGCCGGGGCGATGGCATCGAGGCGATCAAAAATCTGCAGGCCGGGTACCGGCAACTGCACGCCGCTCAGCCCAGCTCCGCCCGCCCAGATGGTCACCGACGCGGCCAGCGCCTGCCGCAGGCCCAGCAAGGCGATGGAGGCGTCGGTGGGGGTGCAGTTGGCGCTGAAGGACAGCACCAGAATGTCGACGCCATAGCGTTCGCTGGCACGCAGGATTTCCTCGAACGGCATTTCCACGCCAAAGGACACGCATTCGCAGCCATTTAGGCGCAGCAGGCCTTCAACCATCAGCAGCCCAAGGCTGTGCGCCTCGCCCGGGATGGTGGTGAGCATCACGCGCGGGGCCTGCCGCGTCGCCGGCAGCCGCCCGATCTCCTCGCGCAGCACGACCTTGATGGCCTCGGTATAGAGGTGCTCCTGATGCACGGCCAGTTCGCCGCGCGCCCAGGCCTCGCCCACCGCAATACTGATGGGAGCCATGGCCTGCAGCAGAAAACCTGCCAGCCCTTGTCGCTGCAACTGCAGACGCAGGTAAGCGCGCACGGCCTCGGCATCGCTGCCGCGCAGGTGCGCCAGCAAGGGCTCGGCACCGCTAGCCGCTGCGTTCTTTTGGGGGGGCACAGCCAGCTTAACCCACTCGGCTTCCAGCTCGGGCAGCGGCAGGCCGACCAGCTTGCGCGGCCGGCCGCCGTGATCGATCAGCTGGCGCAGCAGCTTCAGCGTGGCAACATCGTCCGGGGTATAGCTGCGGTCGCCATGCTCATCGCGGCCTGGCTGCGGATACCCATAGCGACGCTCCCACTGGCGCAGCAATTCCTTGCTCACGCCGGTATCGCGTTCAACGTCGGCAATCGTATAGCGGAGTAATCGGGCTTCGTTCATCATTGCGCCCCATTATCGCATGCGCGCCGCCAGCCAGCCCATCAGCCCGCCCACCAGGGGCAGATGGGCATACAGGCCGCTGGCGGCATCCCAGTAATCCAGATGCGAGTGCACCAGCCCGTCCGTGCCCAGCACCAGCCGGCTGCAGCCGTCAAACGACAGCGCCTTGCCGCGCAGGACAAAATCGAACTGCCACTCGACCATCGCGTCCTGCCCGGTGCGCCAGTGCCGCAGGATGCGGAATTGCGGCTGCGCCACTGCGGCAAACATGTGGCGGAAGATGGCGGCAATCGCCTCGCGACCACGCACGTCGTTGAACGGATCACGAAAGCGCGCCTCCGGCGCATAGCAGGCCGCAAGCGCTGGAATGCTCGCCAGATCCAGCGCCGCATAGCAGGCCAGCACGCGCGCCAGCCCCTCGGCCAGCAGCGTGTCGGCCTCTAGCGGGCAATCCGGCGCAGCAGTGGTCGGCGCAGGGCAAAGGGCAGCAGTCGCAGCAGTTTCAGCCATAGGGTAAAGCGCCTCGGAAAATGGGTTTCGAATTCGCCACGTGCCAGCCCGGCAACGATGGCATCGGCTGCCTGCTGTGGGGTCTGCAGCGCGGGCATGGCAAAGTCGTTGCGCGCGGTCAGCCGCGTGGCAACAAAGCCGGGGTTAACCAGATGGACAGAAATACCTTTCTCGGCCAGATCAACGTGCAGGATTTCGGCCAGATTGATCAGCGCTGCCTTGTGCGGGCCATAGTTGATCGCCTCAGGCATGCCGAAATACCCCGAGGGGCTTGCCAGCAGAACCAAACGCCCGCTTTGGCTGGCGAGCAATACCGGCATAATCGTTGCAAGACCGAGATACACGCTGTGCAGATTCACGTCCAGCGCACGGCTGGCCACACCAGCATCGAGCTGCCAGGCACGCGTGGGCTGGTAATCAGCGGCGCAGTGCACCCACACGTCTACCCCACCCCAGCGCTGCTGTAGAAAACCCAGCGCGGCAGCCCAGCCCGCCTTGCTGCAGGCATCAAAGGGCAGGCGCAGCGCATCGTCCGGCAACGCCAGCTCATCCAGCACGGCAGCGCGGCGCGCACTGATCGCCACACGCGCCCCCAGCCGCCCCAGCGTTTCCGCCAGCGCGCGGCCAATGCCGCTGGAGGCACCGACGATCCAGACGCGCTGGCCCTGCCAGTCAGTGAGCGGCGGATTGAGTGCCATTTCAGTCTCCCTCAGCGTTTCTTGAACGCCAGCGTGACTTCGCCCAAGTGGAAGCCGAACTTGCTCATGGCGGAGCGGTTGAGCAGCACGCCGTCCTGCTGCAGCCACATCCAGTCATCGAAACTGACCTCATACACCTTGTCGTCCACCGGCAGCTTCAGCGTGTACTCCCACTGCAATGCATTGCCTGCGGCGCGGCCGCTGGCCTTGCCGACCACATCGTCGGCAGTGCCGCTGTAGCTACCATCAGCCTCTTTGGTGATCGTCCACACGCGCCGGCTGGTACTGCCGTCGCTGTAGCTGAAATGCTCGTCGAGCACGCCGGTATTGCCCTGCCACCTGGCGTCGATCACCACCTTGAAGCGTTTCACGACCGTGCCGTCGCGCTTCTGGAACTGGCCCCAGCCGTCGATGGTGCCATTGAAATACTCTTCCAGCTTCAGCACCGGCTGCTGGTCGCGATAGGCATCGACCGAGACGCCGGCACAGCCGGCAAGGCCGAAAGTCAGAATGGCTAGCAGTTTTTTCATGATCGGCATTCCTGCAATGAAACGGGTTTGGTGACGGGGCAAGTCGCTGACTCATTCGCGGCATCGGCCACGGCAAATTCAGCGCGGTAGCGCTGCAGCAACCCAAAGGCCAGCAGTTTGAACACGCAGGGCAAGGCGGCATAACACACGGCCAGCGCCAGCAGCCCCTGGCCGCTGCCCGAGGAAAAGCCCAGCAGCTGCAAGAGTGGCAGCGATACGCCCACCGCCAGCGCCAGCGCCAGCTTGCCGCACAGGCTCCACCAGCCGTAACGCTGTGTAAGTGCCTCTTCACCGCCCAGCGCACCCAGCATCGCCGGCGGAATCACCAGATCGGCCCCCAGCAGCAGCCCGGTCAGCACGCAGATCGCGGCGAAAGGGATGACATCGCCCGCGCCCAGCCAGGGCACCGGCAGAAAGGCCAGCACACTGGCCAGCATTGCCGCACGCCAGCAAATCAGCCGGCCAAAGCGTCCCGCCAGCCACACCCAGACTGGCAGCCCAAGGACGGCGGCGAAGAAATACAGCGCCAGCAAAGGCCCAAGCCAGCGCTCGGCCTGCAGCACGTCGGCAATGAAAAATGGCGCCAGCGTCGCCGGCAGCGCGGCCGACATGGCATTAACCAGGTATACCGCCAGAAACTTGCGAATGTTGAATTCCGCCGGCCATACCCCATGCTGTTTATCGGCAAGCATGGCCGGTACAGCAAGCGCATGCCGTGGCAGCAGCACGATCGAGATCAAAAGCAGCAGCGTCAGCACCGCCAGAGCCAGCAGCAGCCACGCGGTCGCCCCCGCAAGCAATGCGGGCAGCAGTGCGCTGGCAAGCAGCACGCCGACCAAGCCGAAGCCTTCGCGGCTGCCATTGAGCCGGTTGCTTCCTTCCTGCGGGCCACCCAGCCGGAGCCCGAGCGCCAGATAGGGCAGCGTGATCAGGCTGTGCGCCAGTGCAATCACAGCCAGCGACAGCATCAGCCAGCCGGCCAGCGCCCAGGTTGACAGCAGAGGTGGTTGCAACAGCGCCAGCAAGCCCAGTGGCAACAACAGCCCCCCCATCCAGCGTGCTGGTGTTTCCAGCGGCGGATGTCGATCCAGCCAGCGCCCGAGCAAGGGATCCTGCAGGGTATCGAAGAGCCGAGCTGCCAGCACCGCGGCACCGGTCAGCCCGAGCCCCAGCCCCAGCTGATCATGATAGTGCCGTGGCGCAGTGACGTAGAGCGGTAAGGCGGCCATCGCCAGCGGCAGCCCGAGCAGACCGTAGCGCAGCCAGGCACGGCCTGCGGGCGCGCTCATGCTGGCTGCCCCAGCAAGGCACGGCGCAGGCCCGGCTCGCGTGTGCGCGGATCAAGCCAGATCGCGAAGAAGGCACGGCCGAACTCCGGATCGGAAATCTCGCCCAGCAACCGCCCCTGCTGATAGAAGCGTGCTGGACCGCCGGGCTGGTAGACACCGGTGAGCTCGTCGCCGTCCTTCACATCGACAAACACCCGGCGCATGGCATCTTCCCACTGTGCCAGTGCCGGCACCGGCCCGAACAGGCGGCGGATTTCATCGACACTGGTGCTGACAATGTCATCGCGCTCGATCTCGCGCCGGTAAATCAGCTGCAGCGCGTAGGGCTGATTCGGGCTGAGCCTGCCCTGCGGGGCGTACAGGCGTGCGTCGTAAATGCGCAAGGCCAGCCAGCGCATCTCGCCCTTGCCCACCAGCTGTGCCTGCGGCAGCTTGTCCTGCAGCCAGCGTGGCGCCTCGGCCAATACACCGGCATGTATTGCCATACAGCCAAATAAAATCAGAACAAAGCGAGTCATACCCACCCCCTAACAGACTGTTGTAAAACAGCCTGTGAACCGTTTTTTCGGCGAAGCCGGAAAAATGTATGAAAAGAAACAACAAGTCCTTGATTTTTAATGAGCTGGTTTACGCCGGGCTCAGCCCGGCGCTTGATCCCGGTGCAGAAGCCGACTTTTTCAACACCCTGCTACCCGGCGTGTTCCAGCCACCAGTGCGAGACGCCGATGCTGCCGGCGCGGAACCCCGCTTCGCAGTAGCACAGGTAGAAACGCCACAGCCGGATAAAGCCCTCGTCGTAGCCCTGCTCGCGGATGGCATCAAGATGTGCCTCGAAATCCTGCCGCCAGCGCAGCAAGGTTTCGGCGTAATCGATGCCGAAATCGCGCCGCTCCACCACGCGCAGCCCGGCGTCGCGCGCCTGTGCTTCAAAGGCCGTGCGGCTGGGGAGCATGCCGCCGGGAAAAATGTACTGCTGGATGAAATCGGTGCCGCGCCGGTAGTCGTCGAACAGGCTCTCGTCGATGGTGATGACCTGCAGTGCGGCCCGCCCCTCGCGCGACAGGTGACGCTTGAGCGTGGTGAAATACGTCGGCCAGTAGCGCTCGCCCACCGCTTCAAACATCTCGATCGAAACAATGTGATCGAAACGGGCGCTGGCCGGCAGATCGCGGTAATCGGTGAGGCTGCACTGCGCGAGCTTGTCGAGCCCCGCCGCGCGCAAGCGCTCCTGGGCATACGCCAATTGCTCGGTCGACAACGTCAGCCCCTGCACGCGCAAACCGGCACGCGCAGCGGTTTCCGCCAGCCCGCCCCAGCCGCAGCCGATTTCCAGCACGCTCTGCCCCGGACGTGCCTGCAGCCCGTCCAGCAGACGCAGGTATTTGCGCCGCTGCGCCTGCGCGAGATCCAGCGACAGATCACCGTCGAAACAGGCGCTGGAATAGGTCATCGTTTCGTCCAGCCACAGCCGGTAGAAGGCATTGCCCAGATCGTAGTGCGCCGAGATGTTGCGCCGGCTACCGCTGCGGGTGTTGGCGTTGAACAGATGGCGCAGCCGGTAGGCGAGCTTGCCCAGCCAGTTGCCATTGATCGCGGCTTCCAGCTGCGCGCGGTTGGCGATGGCAAGGCGGATCAGCGCGGTCCAGTCGTCGCAGTCGATCTGGCCGTCCCGGTAGGCTTCCGCCAGGCCGATGTCGCCACTGGCGAGGATGCGGCCAAACGCGGCCCAGTCCCGCACCTGCAGCGTTACCTGCGGCTGGCCATGCCCGCAGGCGCGCTGGCTGCCGTCGGGCAGCTCCAGCAGCAGCAGGCCGCCAGTCAGCTTGTCCAGCTGCTGCAGCAACAGCCGGGCACGCCAGGGGGCCTGGCGAGGTGCAATGCGGGGTTGGGCAATCACTCGGGTATTCATCGTGTCACCTCTTCAAGCGGTGGAGCCGGTTTGCGGAAAAACGGAACTTTTTTCAGCCACAGGCGCAGTGCCTGCCAGTGGATGCGCGCCATCACGCCAAAGGTCATCAGCGGATAGCCCAGCAGCAGCCGGCGTACGCTCGAAGCAGCCAGCGGCTGCGGCGCGCCCCACACGGCGGTATGCAGCAGGGGACCTTCCGGGTCGTCATAGCGGATGGCGACGCGCAGCCGGCCTGCCTGGTGGTCGAAACGGAAACGGTAGACGCCAGTCACCTCATTGAACGGCGACACATGCAGCACCTTGCGGCAAGCCAGCTCGCTGCCGGCGGCAATCGCCCCGCCGTCGCGGCTGGTCAGCAGATAGCAATGCTGCTCGCCAAAGGTGTTGTGCACCTCGGCCACCACGGCCTGCAAGGCGCCGGCCTGATCGAGGCAATACCAGAAGCTGACCGGGTTGAAGACATAGCCGAACATGCGCGGGAAACACTGCAGCCACACCTCGCCATCGGCTCGCGTGAGCTGATGCTGTGCCAGCAATTCGCGGATCCACGCTTCGGGCGCTCGGCCGCTGCGATCACCATGATCGGCGTAATGAAAGGACAGCGCGGAAAACCGGTTGATTGCAAAACCGGCGATGCGCGGCAGACTCTCCAGCGTGGCCACGCGCAGCAGCAGAAAGCCCACGCCGTAATCGAAGCGGTGCTCGGCCGGCCGCAGCCGGCGGTGCATCACCCGCCCGAAGCACAGGCTGGCGTCAGGCAGCCCGGCGAACATCGCGCGGCTCCCCGGTAGTCGGCATGAAAACCTCATCCAGTTCGGCCTGCCAGGGCACCGTTGCCCCCAGCGCCCGGGCCACTGCCATGCCGGCCTGCAGGCCGTCCTCGTGGAAGCCGTAACGGCACCAGGCACCGCAGAACCAGACCCCGTTCACCCCCTGGATGGTCGGCAATTCTGCCTGTGCGGCAATCGCTGCGGCGTCGAACAGCGGATGTTCGTAGTGGATTTCGCGCAGCAGATGCTCAGGCGCCGGCTCGTGCCAGGGATTGAGGGTGACTACCACCGGCTTGCTGAACGGCAGCGGCTGCAATTGATTGATCAGGTAGCTGACACAGACTGCGCGCTGCAGCTCGTCGCCCTGCGGGCCGCCCTGATAATTCCACGCCGACCACAATTTCTTGCGTCGCGGCAGGAAGGACGGATCGGTATGCACCAAGGCACGGTTTGGCTGGTAGCGCACGCTGGCCAGGATGCGGGTTTCGTCTGCGCTGGCGTCCGTCAGCATGGCCAGCGTCTGCGGGGCATGCGTGGCAAAAATCACCTCGTCAAAGCGCTTGCGCCCCAGCGCCGACTCGACCTGCACGCCTTCGTGGTTGCGCCACACGGCGCTGACCGGGGTAGCGACATGCACGGTCTGGATGCGCGGCAGCATGCGGCGCACGTATTCACGCGAGCCACCGAGCACGGTTTTCCATTGCGGGCGGTCATTCACCTGCAGCAGCCCGTGATTCAGGCAGAACTGCAGAAAGGTCGCAGCCGGAAACTGCAGGATTTCGCCATTCGGGCTGGACCAGATGGCCGCCGCCATCGGCAGCAGATACCAGTCACGCATCGTGTCGCCGTAGCCTTCGCGCTGCAGCAACTCGCCCAGCGTGGCACCGGATTCGCGCGCATCTGCCAGATGGCGCGCGGCTTGCGCATTGAAGCGCAGAATGTCGCGCAGCATGCGCCAGAAGGTCGGACGCAGCAGATTCTTGCGCTGGCCGAACACAGTATCGAGATTGCTGCCCGCCCATTCCAGGTCGAGGCTGGGCATGGCGACGGCAAAACTCATGTCGCTTGCCACCGTTTCGACGCCAAGATGGGCAAACAACTGAATCAGATTAGGATAGGTGCGGTCGTTGTGCACCAGAAACCCGGTATCGACCGGATAGGTGACGCCATCGAGGGTGACATCGATGGTATTGCTGTGGCCGCCGACGTAATCGGCTGCTTCGAACAGCGTTACGTCATGCTGTGCCGCCAGCAGCCAGGCGGCGGACAAACCGCTGATGCCACCGCCAATCACGGCGATGCGTTTGCGCTGATCACTGTGAGCCATGATGCCTGCCTTGTAGTTTGTACAACTCACTGTACGCTTTTGTACAATACAAAACAATCAAATATGGCTATCAGCCTGATTTGTACAGGCTATCAACAGGGCAAAATCATGCTCAATCGTGCGAAGCGGATGCGAAACGCCAGCTGCATCGCCATATAGATCAATAGGTATAGTCATGCAGCCATTTATCATGAGGGGCTGCATTGACATACCTGGCATTATGATTTGCCAGCTCCTGCAGCAGCAGGCTTGCACTCACTGCAGTAGCAATCTGTACAAGCTTGCGGCCTGCACTGATGGACGGTAAGGCACGGGCTCGGCTGACTGCCTGCTTGCTTTTGTACAGTCCGGAACACTTGGCCAGCGGGCCGCTCAGCTGCGCAGCAGGCTGGCGTAGAGCGGCGCGTGATCCGACATCGCATGCCAGGGCGCACCGGCCAGCACTTCGGCCGTTTCGATGCTGAAGCCGCGCGTGTAGATGCGGTCCAGGCACAGCAGCGGCATGCGCACCGGAAAGCTCTTCGCCGGCCTGCCGTGCAGGGATTCGAAAGCCTCGTAGAGGCCCAGCTCGCGCGCCAGAATGCGCGAGGCTTCTTTCTGCCAGTCGTTGAAGTCGCCAGCCAGCACCAGCGGCGAGTGCCCGGGTACTTCGTGGTGGATGCAGTCGATCAGCATCGCCAGCTGGCGGCGGCGGTCGCGGGCGCGCAGATTCAGGTGCACGCAGAAAGCATGCAGCGGACGCGACCAGTGCGGGATGTTCACCACGCAGTGCAGCAGGCCACGCTGCTCGAAACGGTGCAGCGTCAGATCATGGTTGTGCCAGCGGCTGACCGGATAGCGCGACAGCACCGCATTGCCGTGATGGCCCTGCTCGTAGACGGCATTGCGCCCGTAGGTCGCCAGCCAGCCCTCGCCGGCCAGAAATTCATGCTGCGGCAAGGCCGGCCAGTGCTCGAAGCGCCGGGCATGGTGCTGATGCTCGCCCTGCACTTCCTGCAGGAACACCACGTCGGGATGAATATCGGTCAGCGCCTCGCGCACGTCATGCAGCACCAGCTTGCGATTGAGCGGCGAAAGTCCCTTGTGGATATTGTACGAAGCAACGACCAGCTTGCGATCGGTAGAACTGTGCATCAGGCTGATCCTGTCCGGACAGGCGGACTGTGTTGCGGATGTCATGATTATATGAACGCAGACACCCGGCTATCGCGGCACAATTACCGTTGCCAGCCGACGAAGCGCACTTTTCAAGCCATCAGCCGGCCTGCTGGCCCACAAACCGGGCAATGGCCTGCGCCAGACGGCGGGCCGGCTCCGTCTGGCGGCTCCAGTGATGCCAGAACAACGGTACGGCAATCGGGGCAATGCCGGGCAGCTGCACCAGTCGGCCCTGCGCAACCACTGCAGCGGCTTGCGCCGCCGGTACCAGCCCGTAGGCCAGCCCGGCGCAGACAGCACCGAACAGCGCGGTCGAATCGGGGATCACATGGCAGGGATAATCGCCGTGCTGCAAGCCATGCTGCTCACGCAGCCAGCGGCGGTGGATGCTGTCCTGCTGGCCGAATACGGCAGCCGGCGCATCGGCCAGGCTCTGGGCATCCAGCCCTCCGGCAAAGAAGCGCGCGGCAAACTCGGGGGTGGCCACCAGCACATACTGCATTACCCCGAGTGGAATTACGCCACAGCCCCCGATCTGCTGGGGCTGCGTGCCGATACATCCGATCACCTCACCCAGACGCAGTTGCGCCAGCGTCTGTGCTTCGTCCGCCACCACACAATCGAGCAGCAGGCGATCCGCCAGCAGCTCAGGTGCAAGCGCAGGCAGCAGGCCGAGGGCGAGGCTGTCGGCATTCACGCCGATACGCAGCGTCAGCCAATCCGAAGCGGCCGCATCGAAACTGCCGTTGAGCTCAGCCTCAAGCAGGCGAACCTGCCGCACATGCGCCAGCAGTTTCTGGCCTGCCGCTGTGGCGCGCACCGGCGTATCACGCACCAGCAGTACCGTGCCGCTGCGCTCTTCCAGCTGGCGGATACGCTGCGAGATGGCGGATTGCGTCAGATGCAGCCGCCGCGCCGCGCCATCGAAGCTGCCGGCCGCCACGACTGCATCCAGCGCCTCCAGCAATTTGTAATCGAGCATTAGCCTGCCTGCACGCCGATAAGAAAAGATCGTTTTACCACGGCAGCGGGGTTTGATTGAATAGCGCCAGACACAAACCCTGAAGGAAATACGCATGAAGCCCGTCAATGGCCCGCAACTGGTCAGCATCGCCCGCGCACACGGCACACCGTGCTGGATTTACGACGCTGCCATCATCCGCGAGCGCATCAGCCAGTTGCGTCAATTCGACGTGATCCGCTTCGCGCAGAAAGCCTGCTCCAATACGCACATCCTGCGCCTGATGCGCGAACAGGGTGTGAAGGTGGATTCGGTTTCGCTGGGCGAAATCGAGCGCGCGCTGGCGGCGGGCTTTTCTGTGGGTGGCGTGCATAGTGATATTGTTTTCACCGCCGACCTGCTGGATCGTGCCACTCTCGCTCGCGTGGTCGAACTGAAAGTGCCGGTGAACGCCGGCAGCCCGCAGATGCTGGAACAGCTCGGCCAGGCAAGCCCCGGCCACCCGGTATGGCTGCGCATCAACCCGGGTTTCGGCCACGGCCACAGCCAGAAAACCAATACCGGCGGTGAAACCAGCAAGCACGGCATTTGGCACGAGCAGCTGGCTGAAGCCTACGCGTTGATCGACCAGTACGGCCTCGATCTGGTGGGGCTGCACATGCACATCGGCTCGGGCGTCGATTACAGCCACTTGTCCGAAGTCTGCGATGCGATGGTCGCCCAGGTAAAAGCCAGCGGCCGCGACCTGCAGGCGATTTCTGCCGGTGGTGGCCTGTCGATTCCGTACAAGGTCGACGGTGAGCGCATCGATACCGCGCATTACTTCAGCCTGTGGGACAAAGCGCGCAAGGAAATCGAAGCGCATCTGGGCCACCCGGTGACACTGGAAATCGAACCCGGCCGCTTCCTGGTGGCCGAATCCGCCAAGCTGATCGCCGAGGTTCGCGCCAAGAAAGATGCCGGCAGCAATCACTTCGTGCTGTGCGACGCCGGTTTCAACGACCTGATGCGCCCGGCCATGTACGGCAGTCATCATGAAATCAGCGTGCTGACGCCGGCAGGCGAAGTACGCAGCGCCGACGTCCGCCCTACTGTTGTCGCCGGCCCGCTGTGCGAATCGGGCGACGTCTTCACCCAGGAAGAAGGCGGCACGGTGATCCCGCGTGATTTGCCAGCGGCGGAAATCGGCGACTGGATGGTGTTCCACGATGCCGGTGCCTACGGTGCGTCGATGTCGTCGAACTACAATACCCGCCCGCTGATCCCGGAAGTGCTGATTGATGGCAGCGAGATCAAGCTGATCCGCCGCCGCCAGACGGTAGCCGAGCTGCTGGCGCTGGAAAACTGCTGACGGGACACAACATCTCGATCCGATCCGAAAGGATACAAGCAAGGGTATGACCCTGCAGCCTAGTAAATTTAAAGCCTGCAAGGTCATACACCATCAAGAATCGAGCATGCAATGCCGCCAGACAAATGCTGCCTTGCTTTCAATACTTAACCAAAGCTTTACTTACATGTAACACTTCAAAAATAGAATGCATCAGGTCTTTTCTTAACCAACGAGACCTGTCTCCATGAAACATGCATTCATGCGCCATGTACTGGCGCTAAGCTTGACTATTGCTTTGGGCGCCTGCGGGGGCGGTTCGGGCAACAATCAGGTCACCCCTCCTACGGTCGTAGGCCCGGCAGAGGGCGACACCATCAATCTGGCCGTGCTCGAAACCACCGATCTGCACACCAATCTGAAATCTTACGATTATTACAAGACCGCTGATGATCCGAAGGTTGGCCTGGAACGTACCGCTAGCCTGATCAATGCTGCTCGCAAGGAATTTGGCAATACCCTGCTGGTCGACAACGGCGACACCATCCAGGGCACCCCGCTTGCCGACTATGAAGCACTGGTCGCCCAGCTGGCCTGCAACGACACGCTGACCCAGTACAAGGCGATGAATGCCATTGGTTATGATATCGCTACGCTGGGCAACCACGAATTCAACTATGGCCTGGATTTCCTTTACCAGGTTACCGGCAAGGCTCACAGCTATCAGGGCAAAACCCGGACCTGCAAGGGGCCTAATTTCCCGCTGGTGCTGGCCAATGTGTATGACATCACCACCAAGCAGCCCATTTATCAGCCGTGGCAAATTCTTGAGCGCCAGTTTGTTGACAGCAAAGGCATCAAGCGCACCATCAAGGTGGGTGTGATCGGCTTTACACCACCCGGCATCATGCAGTGGGACAAGCGCTGGCTGGAAGGCAAGCTCATCGTGGAAGGTGCCAAGGATTCTGCTGCCAAATATGTGCCGGAAATGCGCAAGGCTGGTGCCGATGTGGTGGTGGCACTGGTTCACGGCGGTATCAACGTCAAATCCAATGGCAACGATGAAGATCCGGTCTATGGCGTGGCTGGCGTACCCGGCATTGACGCCATCGTCGCTGGCCACTCTCACACATCATTCCCGGGCGGCACCACTTACACCGCTCAGGACATCGACAATACCAAGGGTCTGATCAAGGGCGTTCCCGTTGTTCAAGCCGGTTTCTGGGGTAGCCACCTGGGCGTAATCAAACTGAATCTTGCGTACAAGAACGGCAAGTGGGTCACCGACAGCAGCAAATCGCAATCCGAAGTTCGCGCAATCTATGACAGCAAGACAGCCAAGCCGCTGGTTGAGGCGGATGCCAACGTCACTGCTGTCATCAAGCCTGCACATGACGCCACCGTGAAGTATGTGAACACCCCGGTGGGCACTACCGAACTGCGTCTGTCTTCCTATCTGTCGCAAATCGGTGATACCGCTGCCATCGAATTGCTGAACGCGGCCCAGGCCGACTATGTCAGCAAGTACGTGAACGCCAATCTGCCGCAGTACAAGAATCTTCCGGTTCTCTCTGCCCAGGCTCCGTTCAAGGGCGGTTTTGCCGGTGCCAGCGATTACACCGACGTCGCCGCCGGCCCCTTGTCGATTCGCAGCGCGGCCGATCTGTATCTGTACAGCAACACCATCTACGCAGTAAAAATCAAGGGGCGCAGCCTGAAGGGCTGGCTGGAAAACTCGGCCGAGCAATTCAATACCATCGACCCGACCAAGACAGCCGATCAGGAACTGCTCAACCCGGCGTTCAAGGTCTACAACTTTGACATCTTTGATGGCGTGACTTACGAAATTGACCTGACCCAGGCTCCCGGCAACCGGATCGTCAATCTCAAGCACAACGGCGTAGCGGTCAGCGATACCCAGGAATTCATCGTGGCCACCAACAACTACCGCGCCAGTGGCATCATCAACCCGAATATCTACAAGGGAATTATCCCGACTGACGTCGAAGTGCTGCTGGCGGCACCCGATGCCAACCGTGATGTGGTGATCAGCTATGTGCAAGGCATCAAGACGGTAACATCTGCCAAGTTCACCCCGAACAAGAACTGGCGCTTCAAGCCGCTGCCAAACCAGGCAGGCAAGGTGGTCTTCCGTTCAGCTCCCGCCGCAGTCGATGCGCTGGCTACGGAAAAAATCAGTAATGTCGTCCTCAACGACAGCACGGCTGACAGCAAGGGTCTGGTCGGTTTCCGCATCGACCTGACCAAGTAAGCCGGATACCCGGTTGCTACGGCAGCCGGGCTAGCCGACCGGGTGCGACTACCCGGTGCGATCTGCGCCAGCCATCCGGTTCGCACCACGGCACGCCAGCCTCCATCAAAAAGTATTGCCCTGCAGGCCTTGAATCACAAGGGCTACAGGGCAATACCCATTTATACCACCGAGAACACGGGCCCAACCTGCCTGCAGGACAAGTCACTACCTTCTTGATGCCCATTACATGATGCCAAGCCGCTCCTTGATTTCGGGCAGCAGGCGGCGGCTGATCGGAATGGCGCGCCCGCGTCGGGTGACGAACTCGGCCAGTCCGCTTTCGAGATAGCGCAGCTTGTGCACCAGATCGATGTTCACCAGATACTGCCGGTGGCAGCGCAGCAAGGCGGTGCGCTGCTGCAGGATGTTCAGCCGCAGCGTGGTCATGCGCTCGTGCCCTTCCAGATCCGACACGTAGATTCCGGTCGTTCGCGATTCGACATATTCAACTTCGTCGAGCTTGATGAATACAACAGCCTGCTGGCTGAAACAGGGTATCTGGCGCAGACGGCTGGCCTCGGGCAGCACGCTGAAGTCCTGCCGGCACAGGCTGTTGCGCAGGCGCCGGAGCGTCTGCTCCAGCCGGTCGGCGGTGACGGGTTTGAGCAGGTAATCGAAGGCGTTTTTCTCGAAGGCCTGCACCGCATATTCGTCATACGCGGTCAGGAAAACGATGTGCGGCATGGTGTCGGGGTCGAGCATGCCCAGCATCTCGATGCCGGTGATCTGCGGCATCTGGATATCCAGAAACACCACATCGGGCTTGTCGGCATGAATGCGGCCCAGCGCCTCGATGGCGTTGCCACACTCCCCCAGAATCCGGATGTCGGCCGCAGGCTCCAGCGTGCGCCGCAGCGCCTGCCGGGCAAAGGGTTCATCATCGACAATCAGGGCGGTGATCATGTCAGCTCGCAGCCTCCAGCGGAATCCGGACCGTGGCCCGGGTTGATACATTTGCTTCGCACGTCATGGTGACACCGAAGGATTCGCCATGGCGGTTCTTGATGCGCCGGTCCACGATGTTCATGCCCAGCCCGCCGCCGCCGGGTTTCGGATCATAGCGGCCGGCATTGTCTTCGACTTCCAGCAGGATGACGCTGCCCTCCTGGCGGGCGCTGATCCGGATATGGCCGGGGCTGATGATCTGCGAAGTACCGTGCTTGATGGCATTCTCGATCAGCGGCTGCAGCGTGAAGGCCGGAACGCGCACACTCAGCAGCGGCTCGGGGATGTCGATCTCGACAGACAGTCGGTCGGCAAATCGCACCAGCTGGATGCCGAGATATGCCGTGATGTGTTCGATTTCTTCAGAAAGCATCACATCCTCGGTCGGGCGTTTCAGGTTCTTGCGCAGGAAGACAGCCAGATCGGTCAGCAGCTCGCGCGCCTTGCCCACGTCATCATGGGTGACCGCAATGATGGTATTGAGCGTGTTGAAGAGAAAGTGGGGATTCACCTGGGCATGCAGCAGCTTCAGCTCTGACTGGATCAGCAGGTTTTTCTGCCGCTCGTAGCGGCCATCCAGGATCTGGCTGGAAAGCAGCTTGGCGATGCCCTCGCCCAGCGTGCGATTGATGGTCGAGAAAATCCGTGTTTTGGGTTCATAGAGCTTGATCGTGCCAATGACCTGCTTCCCTTCCCCCACGAGCGGTATCACCAGCGAGGACCCCAGCTTGCAGTGCGGGCTGATCGAACACTGGTAGGGAACCTCGTTGCCATCGGCAAAGATGACCTCGTTGCAGTTGATCGCATGCAGCGTCTGCGGCGAGGTGATGGGGGTGCCCGGCAAATGGTGGTCGGCGCCCATGCCGATGAAAGCGAGGATTTTCTCGCGGTCAGTGATCGCCACCGCGCCGACGCCGGTCTGCTCGTAGATGATGCGCGCCACGCGCGTGCTGTTTTCCTGGTCGAAGCCTTCGCGCAACACGCCATCGACATGCGCGGCAATATCGAGCGCCTTGGCGGAGAAGGCGCGCGACTGCTGCTCGATGCTGTCGCGCCGGTCCAGCAGGATTTTCACGAACACCGCCGCACCGGCAGTATTGGCCAGCAATTCGGGCAGCGCGATCAGCTTGACGATACCGAGGGCTTCATCAAAGGGGCGCGACAGCGCCAGATCAATGCCGAGCTCGATCAGGATGGTCAGGAAAGTCAGCCCGCCCGCCAGCAAGGGGCTGAACAGGAGACGGGTTTTGCCGCGCCTGATCAGGTAGCGGTGCACCAGTCCGCCGATCAGGCCCTGCATGACGATGTCGATCGCCGCCGCCAGCCCGAAGGAGCCGCCCAGCGAATAGCGATGGATGCCTCCCGTGATGCCCACGGCCACCCCGACGACCGGGCCGCCGAGCAAGCCGCCCAGCACGGCGCCGATGGCCGGCGTATTGGCAATGGCATTGCCGCTGACGACCGGCAGCCCCAGCATCGTTCCCATGATGCAGAACGCCGAAAAGATCACGTAGCACGCAATCCTGTGCGGCCAGCGGATGCTGGCGCGGGTCAGCGGGATGAAAAGCCGGGTGCGGCTCAGCGCATAGGCCACCACCAGATACACGCACATCTGCTGGAGCAGCAACACCGTCAGGGTGGCAATCGAATGCAGATCCACGTCAGCTATCCCTTCCCCGCCTGTTCTGCCCTGCGCAGGGCATGCTTGCCCGGCACACCCTCAGGGCGCCCAGCGTATGCATTCCACCACCGGCTCGGCGGCAACGGCTGGTGCGGCCACCAGCTTAAGTGCCAGCCCCCCGCACGAGGTTTCGCGGTATTTGGGGTCCATGTCCTTGCCGACTTCGAACATCACTTCGATTACCTTGTCGAGCGGAACGATCGGCGCACTGGTGCGGCACAGCGCCATTCGTGCCGCGTTGATCGCCTTGACCGCGCCCATCGCATTGCGCTCGATGCAGGGAATCTGCACCTGGCCGCCAACGGGGTCGCAGGTGAGGCCGAGATTATGTTCCATGGCAATTTCGGCAGCAATGCAGACCTGTTCGGGCGAGCCACCCAGCAGTTCGGCCAGGCCGGCAGCAGCCATCGAGCAGGCCACGCCCACTTCGCCCTGGCAGCCAACCTCGGCACCGGAAATCGATGCATTGGTCTTGAACAGCGCGCCAATCGCGGCAGATGCCAGAAAGAAGCGCACGCAGGCAGACTCGTCGAGCGGCGTAATAAAGTGGTTGTAGTAGGCCAGCACGGCAGGCACAACCCCGCACGCGCCATTGGTCGGTGCAGTGACCACGCGCCCGCCGGCCGCGTTTTCCTCGGAAACGGCCAGTGCGAACATATTGACCCAGTCAATGATGTTCATCGGGTCACGCGACAGCGCCTCGGACGATGCCAGCCGGCGGCGCAGGGCAACGGCGCGGCGCGGCACGCGGAATGGCCCGGGCAGCACACCTTCGGTTTTCATGCCACGGTCAAGACACTGCCGCATCGTGGTCCAGATGTGGCTGAAGTAGTGGTTGATTTCATCCTGGGTATGCAGGCGCAGCTCGTTTTCCAGCACCAGCCCGGACAGGGAAAGTCCCGTGCTGCGGCAATGCGCCAGCAGGCCTTCCGCATTGGCGTAGGGATAGGGAACAGCAGTCGCGCCCTCGTCCGCCGCGCCATTGTCGCCATCTTCGATGACAAAACCGCCGCCGATCGAATAGTAGTTCTTGTCCAGCAGGAGCTGCTCACCGGAAAAGGCCTTCAGCGTCAGCCCGTTCTCGTGCCGGGGCAGGTTGGATCGGTGAAAGGTCATGGCGGCCGCGGGAAAATCGACTTCGGGGCCATGCTCGCCCAGCCGGATCCGCCGCTCGCTGCGCACCTTCTGGATAAGCCCGGGAATCACGTCGACATCGACACTGTCGGGCAGCTCGCCCATCAACCCGAGCAGAAGTGCTACATCGGTCTTGTGGCCGATGCCGGTCAGTGCCAGCGAACCGAACACATCCACCTGCAGCGCCGTCGTCCTGGCCAGCAGGCCGCGCTCGCGCAGGTCATCGACAAATTTTCTGGCTGCATTCATCGGGCCGAGCGTATGGGAGCTGGACGGGCCGATACCGACCTTGTAGAGCTGGAACATGCTGATCATGATGGGAATCCTCTTGATATGTGCTTCAGAAGAAGGCGGCGTCCGCCCTGCTGCCCCGGCAATCAGGGCGGCAGGGCGTGTACGCGATGGTCAGCTCAGTGTCCGAGCAGGGAGTAGAAGATCGCCGACATGGCAACCGCACCGATGAAGATCACCAGAACATTGCTCGGGCGATTGGCATACTTGCGCATCGCCGGCACCTTGCGGATGGCGTACATCGGCATCACAAAGAGCAGTGCAGCGATGATCGGGCCGCACAGCGATTCGATCATGCCCAGGATGCTCGGGTTCAGCGTGGCCACGATCCAGATGATTGCGAACATGAACAGCAGGCTGAAACGGTTGATGGCCTTGTCGCTGGCCTGCTTGCCGCGGCCTTCGAGCTGCTGGGCGATAAAGCCGTTCAGACCTTCACGAGCGCCCAGATAGTGGCCGAGAAAGGATTTCGACATGGCGACAAAGGCCACTGCTGGTGCCAGCCAGGCCACCAGCGGGGTCTGGAACTTGTTGCCCAGATAGGAAAGGATGGAAATGTTCTGTTCCTTGGCAGCAGACAGATCAGCCGGCGACAGCGCAAACACACAGCTGAACACGAAGAACATCACGACCAGTACCATCAGCAGCGCGGCGTACTTCTCGATGCGCTCGCCCTTCTTCACGGCATCCTTGCCGTATTGCTGCTGCTGCGCGACAGCAAAGCGCGAAATCACCGGCGAATGGTTGAAGGAAAACACCAGCACCGGAATGCTCAGCCACAGTGTCACGCCGAATTTGCCGGCGGACGGCATGCCGTGCAGTACGGCCGAATTCCATTCCGGTGCCAGAAACAGGCCAAGGCCGATGAGCACCGCGATGAAGGGATAAACCAGCCAGCCCATGACACGCACGACCAGCTGCTCGCTGGATGCGACGATGCCGATCAGCCCGGCGGTCAGCACGAAGGACAGCAGCGCACGCGGCAAGGGTGACATGCCCAGCTGGTGCACCATGAAGGACTCGACGGTATTGGTCAGCCCCACGCCATAGAGCAGCAGGATGGGAAGGATGGTGAAGAAGTACAGCAGCGTGATCAGCTTGCCGGCCAGCGGACCGAAATGCTCGCCGACGACTTCGGTGATGTCGCTACCCGGCTTCGAGGACGAAAGGATGAAACGGATCAGCCCCCGGTGCGCCAGATAGGTCATCGGGAACGCCAGCAGCGCCATGACCAGCAGCGGCCAGATGCCGCCCAGACCGGCGTTGATCGGCAGGAACAGGGTGCCCGCGCCGATGGCGGTGGCAAAAAGACCCAGCACCCAGGTGGTGTCATGGGCGGTCCAGGATGATGGGGCGACGGGGCGGATCACGCCGGCGTCGATGGCGTCACTGGCAGACATAGCTACTTCCTCCTTTGGATGGGCTGTGACTGACGATGGCAATCACGGCATGGAGAAAGTGTAAGAGCGGCCTGACTAGCCCTCTGGCATATGTTCGGAACGGCAGAATGAGCAATTAAATGGTCGATTCGTCACGCGAACGGAGAAGCCCGCGCATGACAATGAACTGGACATTTCGGGGCTGAGCACAGCGGAAGAGCGCGGGCATACACCGCCCCGGCCAATCAGCCCGAGTGCTCAGGCGGCGGCCCGGACGCAGAATGGGGGTAAGCAGCACGCCGCCTTTTACCCTACCCTGTGCGGCAGCGGGCGCGGTGTGACGTTCGCCCGGGATCGTTTGGCAAGGCCACGCCAAGCACCAGGTATACTTTCGCAGCCCTTTTTTTGAAAGGACTGCAAATCAGTACCAGCGGATGTATATGTGGACGCAGTTTATGGTTGCGGCAATTCGGGCAGCCAGCGGCGGAATATCTCGGCGTAGCTGCCATCCTTCTTCATCGCATCCAGTGCCGCCTGCCAGGCCTGCACGACTACATCGGGAGTGCCCCGGTTGAACGCGATATAGCTGCTGTTTTGCGAGAAAACCTGCACCAGCACCAGATCCCCGGGCTGACCGCCGGCCTGGCGCCACTGCAGCGCCGCCGTGGCAGTGTCGGTGGCCATCAGCGGCGCACGGCCGTTGCGCATCATCTTGGCCATCTGCGGCGGATCGTTGACCGGATAGAGGTTGGTGAAGCCCAGGGTTTCCAGCTGCTGCTGGGTAAACCAGCCGCGCACGACCAGGATGCTTTTCGCCTTGCGGGCCTCGTCCAGATTGTTTGGCCCAGTCCAGCGAGCGCGTACGGCATAGATGCCGCCATTGATCGGCGCAATCGGCCCCACCCACTTGAACTGCTTTTCCCGCTCGGCCGTGCGCGCCACGGTAAACAATACGGTATCGGGCTGCTCCTGCAGGCTGCGGTAAGCCCTTAGCCATGGCTGCAGTTGGATATCGTCCTGATTGCCGACACGACGCTGGATTTCGCGCACCACATCGACCGCCATTCCGGTCAGCATGCCGTCACGGGCAAAGCTGATCGGCGGGTATTCCTCGGTGAGAATGGTCAGCGACCGGTTGGCCGCCTGCGCCGGCAGGCAGGCCAGCAGCAGTACGCAGATGAAAGACCAGAGATACGGCATGGCTTCTCCTGCTGTTGCGGGTGGGCGGCACTACGTTCCGGTGCGGCAAGCGTGTCGCTGCACGCCAGAAAAGCACGAACGATAAGGAAGGTTTAGCACCGCACGGGGGATACAGGCAAGCTGGCGGGCTTGCACTTGCAGCACTCGGAAGCTAAGCCGTTTCCTGCGCGTCGGGCAGCACCAGCGTACCCAGCTCGGCCAGCGGCGGCAGATCCTTGAGGCTGGCCAGCCCCAGGTCGGCCAGAAAATCTTTCGTCGTCGCCAGCAGCTCGGGGCGGCCCGGCACTTCGCGGTGGCCGACAACGTCGATCCAGCCGCGCTCCTTCAGCGTCTGGATGATGGCACTCGAGACCGTCACGCCGCGGATTTCCTCGATGTCGCCGCGCGTCACCGGCTGCTTGTAGGCGATGATCGCCAGCGTTTCCATCACCGCGCGCGAGTAGCGCGGCGGCTTTTCGGGCTTGAGGCGTTCCAGGTAGGGCTGCATGTCGAGCCGCGCGCGAAAGCGCCAGCCATTGGCAAGCCGCACCAGCTCGACGCCGCGCCCGTCCCAGTCGCGCTGCAGCTCTTCCAGCACGGAAATCAGCTCGCCGCCTTCCGGCGGCACGCCGAACAATTGCTTCAGCTGCGCAACGGACAGGGGCTCCTGGCTCGTCAGCAGTGCGGCCTCCAGCACGGTTTTCAGATGGCGGCGGTCGATGTCGCTCATGCGCTCATTTCCTCGGAAGCCAGCAGCGCGTCATGGCGCGCCCTGCCCGCGCGGCTGGCGTAAATCGGCGCGTAGCCGCTGTAGGGCGGGTTTTCGATGCTCAGCTCGTGCCGCCCGGCCTCGGGGTCGAAGCCGGCCTGCGACACGCGGATCATTTTCTCTTTCACCAGTTCGAGCACGGCCGAAAACGTGACCACCAACATCGGCACGCCGCGCGTGTGGTCGAACAGGTCGATGAAATCATGGTGGCGGCCGTCGTCGAGCACGCGCAGGATATGGCTCATCTGCTCGCGCACCGATAATTCGTCAGCCTGGATGGTATGGTGCTTGCGGTTTTTCGCGCGAGTCAGGATGGTCAGCCACGCGGCCTTCAGATCAGCCGGACGGACTTCCGGCAGGCAGTCGGCCAGCTCGCGCTCGAAGACGGCAAACGCCCAGAGGAAATCGCGCCCGGCCTGCGGCAACTGGTCCAGCTCGAAGGCGGCAAGCTTCATCTGCTCGTAATCCAGCAGCCGGCGTACCAGCTCGGCACGCGGGTCGTCCGCCTCGCCCTCCTCGCTCGCGGGGGTCTTGGGTAAAAGCATTCGCGACTTGATTTCGATCAGCAGCGCGGCCATCAGCAGGTATTCGGCGGCAAGCTCCAGCCGTTCGGACTGCATCGCGTCGACATACTGCATGTACTGCGCGGTAACCGCCGCCATCGGAATGTCGAGGATGTCGACGTTCTGCTTGCGAATCAGGTAGAGCAAGAGATCAAGCGGGCCTTCGAAACTTTCCAGCAGCACGCGCAGCGCATCGGGCGGGATGTAGAGATCATGCGGCAGCGCCAGCACCGGCTCGCCGAACACGTGCGCCAGCGGCTGCGCGGCAGCAGGCTGGCCGGCATCAGCGGGCGCCACCTCCGCGCCGCGGAGCGCGTCAGCGGCCACTTCAGGCGTCAATGCCCGGTTCCTGCCGCTTGTGCTTGCGGAAATGATGCGGCGACGGCGAAATCCAGCGGCTGCGGCGCAGCAGCAAGAGCAGCCCCAGCAGAATCATCAGCGCCGGCAGCTGCAGCGACAGGCCGAAGCCGTAATACTGCCCCAGAAACGTGGCCAGCGACGCCCCCATCAGCAAGGGCCCCAGCACGATGGAGGATTTGTTGACGCCATCGATCAGCAGCACCGCAATACCGGCGACAGCCAGGCCAATGATCACCACCCAGCTGATCTCCGGCATGATGTTGAGCTCGTTCAGCAGCCAGCCGGCGCCGATGACGATCAGCAGAACAGGAAAGAAAGCACCACGCATCTGTTTGCTCCTTATCCGGGAATATGCCCGGTATCACGACAGAAATACCGGCCTGCCGATGCCGGCATGCCGCCAGGCAATGCGGACACCCGCTTAGAGAATCATATTGACCAGACCGTACATCACCGCCATGAGCGGCGACATGATCACGCCAAGCAGGCCGGTCGCCAGCAGCGCAATGAGAATATAAAAGCCATAAGGCTCGACGCGTGCCACCATTTCAGCCTGCTTCCACGGCAGCAGCGAGACCAGAATGCGGCCGCCATCCAGCGGCGGCAATGGCAGCAGATTGAGCACCATCAGGCTGATGTTGATCATGATGCCGGCGCGGGCGACCTGGTACATCCAGTCGTTGCCCATACCTGATTCGAAAGCCACCCTCATGAAGATCGCCCAGAAAATGGCCTGGACAAAATTGGACAAGGGGCCGGCAGCAGCCACCCAGCGCATGTCGCGCTTGGGGTTGCGCAGGTTGCCGAAGCGTACCGGCACCGGCTTGGCCCAGCCAAACAGAAAGCCGCCCAGCGCCAGCAGGATGAGAGGCAAGGCGATGGTGCCAAACGGGTCGATGTGCTTGAGCGGATTGAGCGTCAGCCGCCCTTCCGCATACGCCGTATTGTCGCCGAAATAGCGGGCCGCATAGGCGTGCGCAGCCTCGTGGATGGTGATCGCAAAAATCACCGGCAAGGCCCAGACACACACGGTCTGGATAAACGAGGTCAGATCAAAACCACCCATGGTTCACTATTCCGCAATTCGAGAGATTCAAAAGATGGGGCCGCTGGCAGCGATCAAAATACCCAGCACCCCATACCGCCACTGCCATTACGAAAAAATGGCCAAAGCAACATACCCTGCATTACAAACCGAACGGCGCCAGCGAGCCCTTGCCTTCGCGCAAGAGCACGGCCTCCTCGCCCGACAGATCAACAACGGTGGTCGGGTCGGTACCGCAATACCCGCCTTCGATCACCAGATCGACATCATGTTCCAGCCGGTCGCGGATTTCCCAGGCATCCGTCAGCGGATATTCCTCGTCCGGCAGCAAGAGGCTCGACGACAAGAGCGGCTCGCCGAGTTCTTCGAGCAGCGCCAGCGCCACCGGATGATCGGGCACGCGCAGGCCGATGGTCAGCTTTTTCGGGTGCGATACGCGACGCGGCACTTCCTTCGTCGCCAGCAGGATAAAGGTGTAATTGCCCGGTGTGGTGGCTTTCAGCAAGCGGTAGGTGGCGTTATCCACCCGCGCGTAATTGCCCAGCTGCGACAGATCGCGGCAGGCCAGCGTGAAATGGTGCTTGTCGTCGAGCTGGCGGATGCGGCGGATGCGGTCTAGCGCCTCCTTGTTGTCCAGGCTGCAGCCGAAGGCATAGCAGGAATCGGTCGGGTAAATGATGATGCCGCCACGGCGGACAATATCCGCTGCCTGCTTGATCAGGCGCGCCTGCGGGTTTTCGGGGTGAATGGAGAAGAACTGGGACATAAAATTACCAATCAGGCTCTATACGGTATCGGATTGAGATTGTACTGACGAACACCCTGACATTATTTTTTTCTCATAAATCCAAAAATCCAGAGAAATTACACCAAAATAAACAGCAAACAACCAGGGCAATAGCAGACATTTGCATGAGCTCAACGCAAAGCCATACCCGAAAAAAAACACCCCCCCAATCACAACGAGATGGGATAAAACAACCAAAACAACCCGAGGCGTCGAGATATTCTGATTAAGGAGCGTGTAGCGATGAAGCGCAAACAGAATTGCACATAGCAAGACCATCAGCACCCCCCATTTTTCAGTCCCTTTGGGCGGAAGAATAACAAAACCAGGCGCATCCCATTTTAAATAAACCGCGAGCAACAGGATTATAATGGCAACTGAAAAATTAAATTTGCTTGCCCGAAACCCATGTCGCTGTTCAGGCAGATCCAATCTGCACTTCGGTGCCCGATACGGATTGTACTTATCCATGTGGCATCCACCGCGTCCACACCGGTTCGCAATCCATCGGCAGGTCACCATTAAGCCCCGGTTCGCGGGCGCCTTCGCCGGTGGCGTGGTAATCCGTTCCCGCCGACGCCAGATAGCCATATTCCTTGGCAATGCGGCCAAAGCGGGCGGTTTCGCCGATATTGTGGCAACCGCTGAGCACTTCGATGGCTTCGCCGCCCATGCGCTTGAATTCGATCAGCAGCACACGCAGTGTTTCATTGCCCAGTTCATAGCGCGCCGGATGCGCCAGCACCGCCACGCCGCCCGCGCCGCGTATCCAGCCAATCGCGTCGTGCAGTCGGGCCCATTCGTGGTCAACGTAACCCGGCTTGCCGCGCACGAGGTACTGGTTGAACACCGCTTTCATGTTTTTGCAGCGGCCGATTTCGACCAGATAGCGCGCGAAATGCGCGCGACTGATCATTTCGGGGTTTTCGGCGTATTTGCGCGCGCCTTCCAGTACACCGCTGATCTTTGCCTTCTTTTCCAGCTCCGCCGCCATGCGCTCGGCGCGCTGCCAGCGCCCGGCGCGCACCGATTCGAGACCGGCCAGTAATTCAGGATTGTTGCGGTCAAAACCCAGACCGACGATGTGCAGCGTGTGTTTGCCCCAGCTCACCGAGATTTCCACGCCATTGATGAACGGCATGCCGAGTTGGCGCGCTTCGTCCTCGGCATCCGCCAGCCCGCGCGTGTCGTCGTGATCGGTCAGCGCAAACAGCTGGCAGCCGCGTGCATGCGCCATGCGCACGACTTCGCGCGGCGCTTTCATGCCATCAGAGATGGTTGAATGGCAGTGCAGGTCAATCGGCGTCATGGAGAGCCTTGCGGTCGAACACCAGCTTCATCACCAGCACCGCGCCAGCGAGGATAAGTGTCAGGGTATTGGCCACAACAACAGGCATTGCATTGGCCAGCAGCCCATACCCCAGCCACATGGCGACACCAGACACAAACAGCAGGTACATGCCCAGCGAAATATCGCGGGCGGAACGCGTCTTCCATACCTGCCAGACCTGCGGCAGAAAGGCGATGGTGGTGCAGGCACCGGCAATCAGCCCCAGCGTTTCGATGGCGGCAGGGCTCATGCGGGGAAGACTCCGGTCGAAAGATAACGGTCGCCACGGTCGCAGACGATGCTGACGATCACGGCATCACGCACCTCATTGGCGAGCTCGACCGCTGCGCACAACGCGCCGCCGGACGAGATGCCGGCCAGGATGCCCTCTTCGCGCGCCAGCCGCCGCGTCATTTCTTCGGCGGACGGCTGGTTGACTTCCATGATGCGGTCGATCAGCGAAAAATCGCAGATCGCCGGCACATACTCGGCCGGCCACTTGCGGATACCGGGAATCGATGCGCCGTCGCAGGGCTGCACGCCGACCACCTGCACACCGGGATTCTGTTCCTTCAAATAGCGCCGCGTGCCCATGATGGTGCCGGTGGTGCCCATGCTGGACACGAAATGGGTGATTGTCCCGCCGGTATCGCGCCAGATTTCCGGGCCGGTGGTTTCATAATGCGCCAGCGGGTTGTCCGGATTGGCAAACTGGTCGAGCACCAAACCCTTTCCTTCACGAACCATCTGCGCGGCCAGATCGCGCGCGACTTCCATGCCGTCGACCAGAATCACTTCGGCGCCGTAGGCCTTCATTGTCATCACGCGTTCGACGCTGGAGTTCTTCGGCATGATCAGCACCATGCGATAGCCCATCATCGCGGCAGCCATGGCAAGCGCGATGCCGGTATTGCCGGACGTGGCCTCGATCAGCGTATCACCGGGTTTGATGGTGCCGCGCGCCTCGGCGTGACGGATCATCGACAGGGCGGGACGATCTTTGACCGAGCCGGCCGGATTGTTGCCTTCCAGCTTGACCAGAATGATGTTGCTCGGGTGACCCCCGATGCGCTTCAGCCGCACCAGCGGGGTGTTGCCGACAAACTCTTCGAGATAATGGAACATGTGAAATGGGCGCTCCTTGCGGGGCGCCCATTATATCGCGTCGCGCCCTTCCGGGCTGCTACGGTCTTATTCGGCCCAGATGGCCACGGTATAGCGCAGGATCAGCTCCGCCTGATCACCCACTGCAGCCGATTTCAGCAGCTCCTTGTCATTCACCTTGTGCGTCTGCAGCTGGCCATCCGGATTCTTCACGGTAATGAAGCCGGCGGCCTGATCGACACGAACCACATCGGAGCGGATGCGGGTAGTCAGGATACGACCACCACCATCTTCGGTCGCCTGATAGCCTTCGCCTTCGACGATGGAACGCACACCGGCACCGCCCTTGATCAGCAGAATGGCGATGGCTTCGGTCGTTTTCACGTCAACAGCATCACCGACATTGAGCGTATCGAAACGGGTAACCTTGGCGGGAATATTGAACAGCTCCAGCACCTTGCCGTCTTCGAATTTCAGCCCGACGGAACGCTGCTCCTTGTCAATCGAGGCAACCGAGGTTTTTACCTTGTCACGGCTGGCAGCGGCCAGTACGACTTCACCCTGCGTATCGGCTGCCTGTGCCAGCGGGGCGGCAGCGAACAGGAAAGCCGAGGCCAGCAGGCCGGCAATCAGTTTTTTCTGCATTTCTCATTCTCCTTGTCAATTTTCGCAACAGCGTTCAAAAGAACACAGTCAGCGTATCGTAACGCTCAAACCGATCAGCAATCAGTATCTTTTACTTGTCTGCAGCATTTACACCGCAGCCGATGCGGCGTGACGGCAGCGCTGCAGCTAGAATGAGCGGCATTAACAGCCCTGGAACACCGCATGCTGCAACTCGATTTCTACGGCACACTGGTTGCCGCCTCGCTGGTTCTGCTGCTTGGCAAGAAACTGGTCGCCCATACACCACCGCTGCGCGCCTATACCATTCCCGAACCCGTGGCTGGCGGCCTTCTGCTTGCACTGCTGCTACTGGTACTGCACAGCCAGCTCGGTGTTGAAATCCGCTTCGATACCGGCATGCAAACGCCACTGATGCTCGCTTTTTTCGCCAGCATCGGGCTGAACGCCGATCTGGCCAGCCTGCGCAAGGGCGGGCGCACGGTCGGTATTTTTCTTGGCGTGGTCGTCGGTCTGCTCTTGCTGCAGAATGCGCTCGGCATGGCGCTGGCCAGCCTGCTGGGACTCAATCCGCTGTTCGGCCTGCTGGCCGGCTCGATCACGCTTTCCGGTGGTCACGGCACGGGGGCGGCCTGGAGCGCAGTCTTTACCGAACAGTACGGGCTGGCGTCCGCCAAGGAAATGGCCATTGCCTGCGCCACCTTCGGGCTGGTACTGGGCGGCCTCATCGGCGGCCCGGTCGCGCGCATTCTGGTCAAGAAAGTGAAAATCCCAGGGGCCGAGCACAATGCGGACGATGTGCCGACCGCCTTCGAGCAGCCGCAGGCAGTCCGCCTGATCACCACCAGCTCTTTCATCGAAACGCTGGCGCTGATCTCGGTCTGCCTGCTGGCGGGCCATCACCTTGCCGCCAGCCTGAAGGGAACGGCACTCGAGCTGCCGACCTTTGTCTGCGTGCTGTTTGTCGGCGTGGTGCTGCGCAACGGTCTGGGTGCACTGGGCTGGTACACCGTGTTCGACCGCGCCGTGTCGGTGCTCGGCAATGTAAGCCTGTCGCTCTTTCTGGCAATTGCGCTGATGAGCCTGCGTCTGTGGGAGCTCTCCAGCCTTGCACTGCCGATGGTGGTGATCCTGGCCTCGCAGGCACTGGCAATGGCGCTCTATGCCTCCTTCGTCACCTTCCGGGTGATGGGAAGCAACTACGATGCGGCGGTACTGGCAGCCGGGCATTGCGGCTTCGGCCTAGGCGCCACGCCCACCGCGATTGCCAACATGCAGGCGGTAACGGATCGCTTCGGCCCCTCCCACCTCGCCTTCCTGATCGTGCCCATGGTCGGCGCCTTCTTCATCGACATCGTCAACGCCATCGTCATCAAGCTGTTCATGGCCCTGCCCTTCGTGGGCTAGGCTCGGCTCTCACTCGGCCAGCGCGGAAAGTACCCACAGGGTGGCATCCATCTGATGCCTTCCGAATTCGGCCTGCGTGAGCCCACAGGCTGCCAGCAGGTCATCGGGCACGTCGCCATCGCTTTCACCCGCTTCTGCCAGCTGCAGGAAGGGTGAGAGCGAGGTGGCCTTGCCTGCCAGCGTGTCGATCACTTCGGCCGGCGCGCACAGCTCCTGCAGCAGAAGACGCCTTGGCACGCGCAGCAGGTAGTCCAGCAGCGAAAACAGCCCGGTCAGGTAGAGCTGCTCGCCGCGCGCGGAAGGCTGCGGGCCACTGCCGCACAACTCCATCAGGCGCGCACGCGTCAGCGCGGCTTCCAGCAGGGTATCGTCAAGCGGCTGCGGGTTGCCGCGCGAGAACAGCAGCAGCGACAGCCAGCGGTATACCTTTTCCTGCCCGAGTACGGCCAATGCCTGCTCCAGTCCATGCACCGGATTGGGCAGACCCAGCGCGGCGGAATTTACATAGCGCAGCAGACGCACGCTGAGTACCGGGTCGCTTTTCAGCCCTTCGGCAATTTCGCCGAAATCGGCGCCGTTTCTGACCAGCGACAGCACATGATTGAGCCGGATGAATTCGGACGGCAACTGGGCCTGTGTCTCCGCCGGGTTCGTGAAAATCCGGCCACTGATGTAGTTGGCGCCGAGTTGCAGGCCGGCCTCGGCCGCCTCATGGCTGTCAACGCCGTTGAGCCACAGTTCGGCCCCCGGCGCCAGATTGCGGCATTGCCGGATTTGCTGGCTGAGGCTGGCCAGATCAGGAGAGCTCATTCCCAGCGTGATCAGCTGCATGCCACGCAGTACTTCGGGCTTCAGCGCCTGCCAGCCATCGGCACTGGCGCCCAGCGCCACGCCATGCTGCTTCAGCCGGGCAAGACTGGCGGATACATTGACACCGTCGGCCGGGAAAGCGCCATGCATCACTGCGGTCAGGCGCGTGTGCGGCGTATCGATCAGCTCGGCCAGAAGCGGCAGACTGGTCCATTCCAGATCCAGCCAGATGCGGCTGGTGAACTGCCTGAGCGCAACCAGCCTCTCGATTTCATACAGCAGGATTTCCATGTCAAGCTGGCTGTGGCTGAGCGTTTCACCGGCATGCGGCAGCCGGCGCAGGCTGACGGCATAAGCCACCACACGCCAGTGCCGGTCATAGATCGGGCGGCGGCGCAGCAGGCCGTGTTCAAGTGCGGGCGGTGCATCTGCTGATGGTGCAGCGGATGCGGGCGTGGGCGCGGGCTTCGCGCGAAACAGGGAAGTAAACCAGTTCATGACAGAGATCTGCACAGGATCGATGCTTCAGCTTAGCCGCTGCCTGCCACACACCAAAAGAAAGCGCAGAAAAAGGCCGTCGCCTCCATCACCGGCAAACCCCAGTCAAACTAAAATAAGCAGGTATATGCACACAGCCTTTTAATAAAAAGGGCCTTACTGACATACACATCAATGTATACAAAACAATACATGCCGCAGCGTAGACCGCCACGCGGATAGGCATGAAAAACCCCGGCGGACATCACGTGCCGGCCGGGGCTGTCTTGCCATCGCTTGCAAGCAGGGAAATCAGCCCGCCTGCTTTGCACCAGCCAGGAAGAGCCAGGTCTCAATCACCGTATCCGGATTGAGCGAAATGGTCTCGATACCCTCTTCGACCAGCCACTGCGCGAAATCCGGATGATCCGAAGGGCCTTGTCCGCAGATGCCGACATACTTGTTCAGCTTGCGGCAGGCCTTGATCGACATCGACAGCATCGCCTTAACCGCGTCGTTGCGCTCGTCAAAGCTGGTCGACACCGGGCCGCCGGAATCGCGGTCAATCCCGAGCGTGAGCTGCGTCATATCGTTCGAACCGATCGAGAAACCGTCGAAGAACTCGAGGAAGCGCTCGGCCAGCACGGCATTGGCCGGAATTTCGCACATCATGATGACGCGCAGGCCGTTGTCGCCACGCTTGAGGCCATTGCGCTCCAGCAGCTCGATCACGCACTCGGCCTCGGTCAGCGTGCGCACGAAGGGGATCATGACCTCGACATTGGTCAGCCCCATCAGGTCGCGCACCTTCTTCACCGCGCGGCATTCCAGCTCGAAGCAGTCGCGGAAGCTCTTGTCGACATAACGCGCCGCACCACGGAAGCCGATCATCGGGTTTTCTTCGTGCGGCTCGTATTGCGGGCCACCGATCAGATTGGCGTATTCGTTCGACTTGAAGTCGGACAGGCGCACGATGACCTTCTTCGGCCAGAATGCAGCCGCCAGCGTGGAAATACCCTCGGCCAGCTTGTCGACATAGAAATCGATGGCCGAGCGGTAACCAGCGATGCGGCTTTCAATCTGGCCCTTGAGCTCGGGCGCCACATTCGGGTAATCGAGCAGCGCTTTCGGGTGCACGCCGATCATGCGGTTGATGATGAACTCCAGCCGCGCCAGACCCACGCCTTCATTGGGCAGCTGGCAGAATTCGAACGCCAGCTCCGGATTGCCGACGTTCATCATCAGCTTCACCGGCGGCGTCGGCATGGTCGCTAGCGCCACGTCCATCTTCTCGAATTTCAGCAGGCCCGCGTAGATATTGCCGGTGTCACCCTCGGAACACGACACGGTGACCTCGTCGCCATCGCGCAGCACGCGGGTGGCGTCGCCGCAGCCGACCACGGCCGGCACGCCCAGTTCACGCGCGATGATCGCGGCATGGCAGGTACGGCCACCACGGTTGGTGACAATCGCTGCGGCACGCTTCATCACCGGCTCCCAATCCGGATCGGTCATGTCGGAGACCAGCACGTCACCGGGCTGCACGCGATCCATCTCGGACACGTCACGGATGATGCGTACCTTGCCCTGGCCGATTTTCTGGCCGATGGCGCGACCTTCGCACAGCACTTCGCCCTTTTCCAGCAGGCGGAACTTGCTGAGTTTTTCGCTGGCGGCCTCCTGCGATTTCACGGTTTCGGGCCGCGCCTGCAAGATATACAGCTTGCCATCGATGCCGTCGCGGCCCCATTCGATATCCATCGGGCGGTCATAATGCTCTTCGATGGTCAGCGCGTAGCGGGCAAGCTCTTCGACCTCCGAGTCGGAAATCGAGAACTGCATGCGATCCGCTTGCGGCACCTCGATGGTCTTCACCGACTTGCCGGCAACGGCTTCGCGGTCGAATTCCATTTTCAGTGCCTTGCCGCCGAGGTGGCGGCGCACGATGGCCGGACGACCGGCACGCAGTGTCGGTTTGTGCACATAGAATTCGTCCGGATTGACGGCGCCCTGCACCACGGTTTCACCCAGACCGTACGAGGCGGTGACGAACACCACCTGGTCGAAGCCGGTTTCGGTATCGATCGAGAACATCACGCCGGCCGCGCCACAGTCCGAGCGCACCATGCGCTGGATGCCGGCCGACAGGGCGACAAGCTTGTGATCAAAGCCCTTGTGCACGCGGTAGGCAATCGCCCGGTCGTTGTAGAGCGAAGCAAACACGTGCTTGATGGCGTCCAGCACGTTCTGGTAGCCGACGATATTGAGGAAGGTTTCCTGCTGGCCGGCAAAGGATGCATCCGGCAGGTCTTCGGCGGTGGCCGACGAACGCACGGCAACGGTGACTTCGCCGTTCCCGAAGGCTGCGTAGTGTTCGGCAATTTCCTGCTCCAGCTGCGCCGGGAATGGCGTGGCAACAATCCAGTCGCGGATCTGCTTGCCAACGCGCGCCAGCTCCTTCACGTCATCGACATCAAGGCCGGCCAGCGCAGCATCGATGCGATCGGCCAGCCCTTCGTGGGCCAGAAACACGCGATACGCCTGCGCCGTGGTGGCAAAGCCCCCCGGCACGCGCACGCCCTTCGCGGTCAGTTGCGAAATCATTTCGCCAAGGGAGGCATTCTTGCCGCCTACGGTTTCCACATCGTGCATGCGCAATTGCGCGAAATCGACTACATAGCGTTCGGACATCTCAGGGCCTCATCGTACGGTTTTATTTTGTATGGTTTGCTGCAGCGCAATAACGCAGTGTCAATTCTAGGCAATCAGACCATAACGCCAAGTCAGGACAAGACCTTACATCCGATCAGCCACCGCGCATGCCAGCACAGAAGCAGGCCCGGTGCAGTCTTTGCCGCACCATCACCCCTTCATGTTTCCGATTGTGCGCGAGCAGTGATTATCAATGTCGTGCGCAATGTAATTTATCGTCATAAATCGCAACGCAATCACCGGGACACCGGACAAGGCGGCAAACATCAACCACAATGTAATTCGCTCCCCTTTTCCTGCCGCCAGGAGGCGCCCATGCGCAGAAGCGTATTCTTCATTTCCGACCGCACCGGGATCACCTCGGAAATTCTCGGCCACTCGCTACTTTCGCAGTTCGAGGATGTCGAGTTTCACCGCATCACGATGCCCTTTGTCGACACGCCGGAAAAGGCCGACCAGGTGGCGCTGGAAATCCGCAAGCATGCCGTGATCGATGGCTGCCGGCCCATTGTGTTCAGCACGATCTGCGACCCGGAACTGCGCGCCCGCATCCATGTGGCCGACGCCCAGATCATCGACTTTCTGGAGCGCTTCATCGGCCCTCTGGAAGACGAACTGGGAGTGAAATCATCCCACACGGTCGGCAAGACCCACGCGATTACCAATTACGACGAATACAAGAACCGGATTGACGCGGTCAATTTCGCCATCAACCATGATGACGGCCTGCTGCCACGCGATCTGGCCGAAGCCGACCTTATCCTTGTGGGCGTTTCGCGTTGCGGCAAGACCCCCACCTGCCTTTACATGGCGCTGCAATTCGGCCTGAAAGCGGCCAATTACCCGCTCACTCCGGAAGATTTCGGCAACCATACGCTGCCGAGGCTGTTGCTCCCCTACCGCAGCAAGCTCTTCGGACTGACCATCGATCCCGAGCGCCTCGCGCAGATCCGCGCCGAACGCAAACCCGACAGCAAGTACTGTTCACTGGAGAGCTGCCAGTTCGAAGTCGCCGAAGCGGAAGCACTGCTGCGCCACGTCAGCGTGCCCTATCTCAACACGACCCGCATGTCGATCGAGGAACTTGCCACCACCATCATGCACCGCGCAGGTCTTAGCCGCCGGACTTACTGAGAACCTGCTCATGCCCCTTCTTGCCAGCGAGAAGCCATAAATCGGTTTCTGGCAGACACTGTTGCCGGACAGCGGCTTGCTGCGGCGTTCAGCTTTCGTATCAGGTGGCGACGCGTTAGAATCGCAGCTTTGTCGCTCCCTGCAACCCGGAAAGCCCACGCATGAACCAGCGCAGTGCAGAAATCACCTTGTTCGAATTCAAGAGTGTCGGGCTGAACGTCCTTTCCTTCGTACCGGTAACACTGAACAGCAGCGAACTGGAAAAAGCCCTGCTCGACAAGCTGGGCCGCGGGCCGCACTTCCTGTCCGGCTCACAGCTGGCGATTGATTTCGACGCGTTGCCGGAAATTCCGTCAGCCATCGACGTTGCTGCGACCATTGCACTGCTGAAGCAGTTCGACCTGCAGGCCGTGCTGTGCAAGGGCGGCAACAGCGAACAGCAAAAGGCGGCACACGAAGCCGGCCTGATTGTCCTGAACAATGACAGCATCACGACAAGCCACGCCGTGTCCCAGCCTGCCAGCGCGCCTGCCGAGCCAGCCACTGCTGCGCCTGGCAACAGCCCGGCGCCGGCACTGATCATCAGCCGCCCGGTACGCACGGGCCAGCAGGTTTATGCGCGTGGCGGAGATCTGATCGTCACCGCGCTGGTTTCCGCCGGTGCCGAACTGATTGCCGACGGCAACATCCATGTCTATGCGCCCCTGCGCGGACGCGCCTTGGCCGGCGCACGCGGCGATACACAGGCGCGCGTTTTCACGACCTGCATGGAGGCTGAACTGGTTTCGATTGCCGGTGTATACCGCACGCTGGACGAATCGCTGCCGGACAGCATCCGCAGCCAGCCGGGCCAGGTTTATCTGGAGCAGGACAAGCTCGTCATTACATCACTGAGCGGCACGAACTGACCGCCAGCACACAACAACCGAATTCAATTTACCCAGAGGAAATGCAAGTGGCAAAAATCGTTGTCGTGACTTCCGGCAAGGGCGGCGTGGGCAAGACGACCACCAGCGCCAGCTTTGCCTCCGGCCTTGCCCTGCGCGGTTTCAAGACCGCCGTAATCGACTTTGACGTGGGCCTGCGCAATCTCGACCTGATCATGGGCTGCGAGCGCCGCGTGGTGTACGACTTCGTCAACGTCATCCAGGGTGAAGCCTCGCTGAAGCAGGCGCTGATCAAGGACAAGCACTGCGACAACCTCTACATCTTGCCGGCCTCGCAAACCCGCGACAAGGAAGCGCTTTCCAAGGAAGGCGTCGAAAAGGTGCTCAAGGAACTGGAGCATGACGGCTTTGACTACATCATCTGCGACAGCCCGGCCGGCATCGAAACCGGCGCTTTCCTCGCGCTGTATTTTGCCGAAGAAGCCGTCGTCGTCACCAACCCGGAAGTCAGCTCGGTACGCGATTCCGACCGCATCATCGGCATCCTTGACGCCAAGTCGAAAAAGGCCGAAGAAGGCGGCACGGTGAAAACCCACCTGCTGATCACCCGCTACAGCCCCAAGCGCGTCGATAGCGGCGAAATGCTGTCGCTCGACGACGTGCAGCATCTGCTGCGCATTCCGCTGATCGGCATCATTCCGGAATCGGAAAGCGTGCTGCAGGCATCGAACGCCGGCAACCCGGCCATCCACCTCACAGGCTCTGACGTCTCCGAATCCTACAAGGACGTCGTTGCCCGCTTCCTTGGCGAAGACAAGCCGCTGCGCTTCATCGAAGTACCCAAACAGCCGTTCTGGAAACGGCTGTTCGGAGGTTGAACATGTCGATTCTGAGTTATTTTTTCGGTGAAAAGAAAAAGACCGCCTCGGTCGCACGCGAGCGCCTGCAGATCATTCTGGCGCACGAACGCGCCGGCCGCAGCGCCCCCGATTACCTGCCGCAACTGCAGAAAGAGCTGATCGAGGTCATTTCGAAGTATGTCTCGATCAACCCGGAAGACATCAAGGTCCAGCTCGACAAGAAGGACGATTTTGAAGTCCTCGAAGTCAATATCGTGCTGCCGGAAAACAAGCCCCGCTAACGCGACGGCCCGGCCGCAACACCACCGCCACAGCCCCGGCCAGCCCGGCGCTGTGGCTTGGCTTTTTATAAGGTTAGCGCCATGAGCATCATCATCAAGACGGCAGAAGACATTGCAAAAATGCGCATTGCCGGCAAGCTTGCATCCGAAGTCCTCGATTACATCACGCCTTTCGTACAGCCCGGCGTCACGACGGGCGAGCTTGACCGCCTGTGCCATGACTATATGGTCAATGTGCAGGGCAGCATTCCGGCACCGCTGAACTACTGCCCGCCCGGCTACATTCCCTACCCGAAATCGATCTGCACCTCGGTGAACCAGGTGATCTGCCACGGCATTCCGGGTGACAAACCGCTGAAAAATGGTGACATCGTCAACCTAGACATCACCGTCATCAAGGATGGCTATCACGGCGATACCAGCCGCACCTTCATGGTCGGTGATGCGGTGTCTTCCCATGCGAAGCGTCTGGTACAGGTCACTTTTGACTGCATGTGGATCGGCATCGACCAGGTTCGCCCCGGCGCACGCCTTGGCGACATTGGCGCGGCCATCCAGAAATACGCGGAAAAAGCCGGCTATTCGGTCGTGCGCGAATTCTGCGGCCATGGCATCGGCCAGGGCTTCCATGAGGAACCGCAAGTACTGCATTACGGCCGCCCCGGCACCGGCGTCGAGCTGGTGCCGGGCATGATTTTCACCATCGAACCAATGATCAACGCGGGAAAACGCGAAATCAAGCAGATGAACGATGGCTGGACCATCGTGACCAAGGATCGCTCGCTGTCGGCGCAATGGGAGCATACCCTGGTTGTCACCGACACCGGCTACGAGGTATTGACCGTTTCCGCAGGCACACCAATGCGTCCGGAAAAATACCTGCTAGGGTAATATGGAAACACGCTCCGTATCCGCACTGCGCGACGACTACACCCAGAGCAAGGCGGCCTTGCGCGGCCGCTTTTCGCATGCAGAGGATGCGGCGCTGCATCTGCGCGAACTCACCGCACTCACCGACCGCATACTGCAGGAACTCTGGGGCCGCTATCCCTTCCCGGACGAACTGCTGCTGGTCGCCGTCGGCGGCTACGGGCGCAGCGAACTGTTTCCCCATTCCGACATCGACCTGCTCATCCTGCTGCCCGAGCAAACCGATCCGGCACTGCTGGAAAAACTGGAAATCCTGGTCGGCGAGCTCTGGGATACCGGCCTTGAAATCGGCCATTCGGTGCGCACGATTGCCGATTGCCTGTCCGAGAGCGAAAAGGACATCACGGTGCAGACCGCGCTGCTGGAAGCTCGTCTGCTCTGCGGCGATGCCACGCGCTTTGCAGCCTTCCAGGAAACGGTATACCGGCACATCGACCCCAAGGAATTTCTGGATGCCAAACTGCTGGAGCAGCAGGCGCGCTACGGCAAATTCCAGAATGCCACCTACAAACTGGAACCGAACATCAAGGAAGCGCCCGGCGGCCTGCGGGACCTGCACCTGGTCGGCTGGATTGCCGCGGCACTGCGGCTCGGGCGCGACTGGCATGCCCTGGCCAGGCTCGGCCTGCTGACGCCGGAAGAACACCAGAAACTCGCCCGTGCCGAGCAGGTTCTGCGCAGCTACCGCATCGCGCTGCACTGGCTGGCGCGGCGCCGCGAAGACCGCATCCTGTTTGACTATCAGCATCAGCTGGCCAGCCAGTTCGGCTTTGCCGATACCGTCACGCACGGCAAGATCACTCTGCGAGCCAGCGAAGCCCTGATGGCCGATTACTACCTCGCAGCCCGGGTCGTCAGCCAGCTCACGCCACTCTTGCTGCACGCACTGCGAGCCCGCATCTTCAGCCAGATCGGGCAGGCACCAGTACCGATCAACGAACGCTTCCGGCTGCGCGGCAACACGCTGGAAATCAGCCACGCCGATGTATTCCGAGAAACGCCATCGGCCATTCTCGAACTGTTTCTGCTGTATGAGCGCGAACGCGATGTCGCCGACATTGCACCGGAAACGCTGCGCGCGCTCTGGCATGCCCGCCTGTCGATCAACGACGCCTTCCGTACTGACCCGGCCAACAAACAGCTCTTCATCGACATTTTCCGTGAGCCCCGCGGGCTGACCCGCGTACTGCGGCGCATGAACCAGTACGGCGTGCTCGGCCGCTACATCCCCGAATTCGGCCATATCGTCGGGCGGATGCAGCATGACCTGTTCCATGTGTACACCGTCGACGAGCACACGCTGATGGTGCTGCGCAACCTGCGCCGCTTTGCCGTACCGGCGTTCACGCACGAATACCCGCTGTGCTCGCGGCTCATCGAGGAATGCGAACACCCCGAAGTGCTGTATCTGTCGGCACTGTTTCACGACATCGGAAAAGGTCGCGGCGGCGACCACTCGCAGCTGGGCCGCGACATTGCCCGGCGCTGGGTCGACGCGCAGCCGCTGCGCGAGGAAGACCGCGACCTGATCGTCTGGCTGGTCGAGCATCACCTGACCATGTCGTCGGTAGCGCAGAAACAGGACGTGTACGACCCGGAAACCGTCCAGCAGTTTGCCGAGCTCGTCGGCGATCAGCGCCACCTGAACGCGCTTTACCTGCTCACCGTGGCCGACATCCGCGGCACCAGCCCGAAAGTCTGGAACGCCTGGAAAGCCAAGCTGCTGGAAGACCTGTTCAAGGCCACGCAGAAACGGCTGACCAGCCAGAACATCACCGCGCACTCGTGGGTGGAAGAGCGCCAGCAGGAGGCCTTGCGCCTGCTGCAGCTCTACGGCCTGCGCAGCGACGCGCACGAAGCCTTCTGGCGCGAGCTCGATACCGTCTATTTCCTGCGCCACGAAGCACGCGAAATTGCCTGGCATACGCGCCTGCTGTTCAGCCGCATCAACGCACCCGAACCCATCGTGCGTGCGCGCCTGTCCGAATCGGGCGAAGGACTGCAGGTGCTGGTCTATACGCCCGACCAGCCCGACCTGTTCGCCCGTATCTGCAGCTTCTTCGAGCGCGCGGGCTACAGCATTTTCGATGCGCACATCCATACCACGCGCAACGGCCACGCGCTCGACAGTTTTTACGTGTTCATTGCCGACAGCCGCAACACGAACTACCGCGACCTGATCAACTACATCGAGTTCGAGCTGACTGACAGCATCGCCAAGGCGCCACCGTTGCCGCCTCCACAAAAGGCGCGCATTTCACGCCAGCAGAAGCATTTCCCGGTGCAGCCGCACGTGCTGATCCGGCCGGACGAGCGCGGCAAGTATCATGTTCTGGCGATCACCGCCGGTGATCGCCCCGGCCTGCTGTCGACGATCACGCGCATTCTTGCGGCCAACCGCATCGACATCCAGAGCGCCAAGATCATGACGCTGGGTGAACGTGCCGAGGACAACTTCCTGATTTCCGGCCGCATTCTGAGTGATGAACGCGCGACCCAGCAGCTGGAAACCGAGCTGCTGCAGGCACTGCAGCCACAATGAGTCCGCAATGAAGCCCGAACTGCTGCACTGCTATCACCTGCTGGGGCTGGACCCGCGACTGCCGGCACAGCGCGGCTGGCCGGTGTTCCGCGAAGCAGGCAAACTCTGTGAACTCCCGCCCGACCGTTACGGCCGCATACCACTGCTGCGCCCCGACGCGGCGGCGGCCTGGCTGGCCATGCAGGCTGCGGCAGAACGCGACGGCATCCTGCTGGAGCTGATTTCAGCCTTCCGCAGCTACCGCTACCAGACCAGTCTTCTGCAACGCAAGCTCGCCAGCGGTCTGGCGCTTGACGACATCCTTGCCGTTTCGGCGCTGCCAGGCTGCAGCGAGCACCATACCGGCTGCGCGATTGACCTGGCTAGCGGGGAAGCCGATGTTCTGGAAACGGCTTTTGCCGAGACGCCCGCGTTTCACTGGCTGATGCGGCGCGGCGCGGAATTCGGCTTTGTCTTGTCCTTTCCCGAAGGCAACCGCTGGGGCTTCCTCTACGAGCCCTGGCACTGGTGCTACCACGGCAATCCGGGCACATAACAACGGAATACGTAATAGCGTATCGATCTGAAGCCCTTATTCTTAAAGGGGTGCAGCGATATACTCAGTCTATTTCTCCGCGGATGCCGCACTGGCAGCCGATGCCCCGCGACGAGCCTTGCTCGCTTCCGCCGCCTTGTACGCCAGATAGATGCGGTTGACGCTGGCCACATAGTCGACCATGCGCCCGCCCACCGAATTCTGTGCCACCTTCTCGACGTGCCCCACCCAGCGGTTCGGGTCCAGTCCTTGGGCGGCGGCCTGGCGGCGCAATTGCTGCATGCGCCCTTCGCCGGCGTTATAGGCACCAATCATGAAATAGAGCGAATCTGCTTCAGAGACGCCCTGCGAGCGCAACTGCTTGCGCAGGTAAGCGAGATAGCGCCCGGCCGCCATGATGTTCTGCTCATTATCGTGCGGATCCTTGATGCCCATCGCCCGCGCAGTCGCCGGGTTTACCTGCATCAGACCGGTCGGGCCGCCATTGGTGCGGATATAGGGCGTGAACTTGCTTTCCTTCTGCGCAATCGCAGCCAGCAACAACCAGTCCATATTGGTCGCTTCCGCCACCAGCTGGAAAGCCGGCGCAAAGAGGCCAAGCTTGTCGCTGCTGGTCAGCTCGGTCGCGGTACGCGCCCGACCGTCCGGCTTGAGGTAAACGCGGGTCTGGGTAATGGCGCGTGCCAGCAGCCCGGTGCCTTGCGCGGCAAGGAAGCGGTTGACGGACTCTTTCAGCCCGGAATTGTCTTTTGCCATTGCCCAGCCCAGCGCGACATTGGCCTCGCCGCAGAACAGGCTTTTTGCAGCCGGCGCCGCCTTCGACCAGAGCTCGAGCTGCGTCTGCAGGGCCACCGTCAGCGGCGCCTCCTCCTGCCCCATGCCGACCAGCAGCGGCTCGATGGCGGCACCGGCGGGCAGCGCTTCAATCTGCAGCGGCGGCTGGCCTTCTGCTTCGCGGATCTGCCCCTGTTCATTCAGCCAGCGCTGCTGATAGCTGGCAGACGGCACGCTGATCCTGCGCTCGCCCAGCTCGGCAAACGTCGCGGCCGAGACGCTGCGCGGCCCGACTACGCAATAGCGGTCATACCGGTAGGGCATCGAATACTGCACCAGGGACGTCATGCCACTGCTGACCGGCAGCAGGCCCGCAGCCAGCTCGCCGCGCCCGGCCATCAGGGCTGGCAGCAGCTCGCTGGCATCGACCGGTATGTACTGCAGGCGAATCAGCGGCTGGCCTTTCTTGCGTCCGGTATTGAGGAAGCGTTCGTAGGCGCTGAGCATGGCCAGCTCGATGCCGTGCGGGGCACCGTCCTTCAGGAAATACGTACTGGGGCCAAGCGCCACCAGCACGCGCAGGCGATCAGGCGGGTTGTCCGGATCGAACGCCGGCACGTGTTCTCCAGCAACCGTCATCACCGGATGAGGTGCACTGGCCGTGGCAACCTGCGCAGCCCGTGCCGGAATTCCGAAGAAAAACAGCAGGCTAGCGCAGGCAAAAAATCGCATCAGCATTTTTTTCATGCCGCGATTCTACGGTCTGGCCCGCCCCGCCCCAAGTGCAAGTTCACGCCTGTGTGGCGTACGCCACGGTTATAATGCCGGTTTTGCCTGCCGACACCTCCCATGCCACTCCTGCTCGTTGAACATGCCCACCTCGCTTTCGGCCACTGGGCCCTGCTGGACGATGCCAGCTTTGTTGTCGAACCGGGCGAGCGCGTCGGGCTGATCGGGCGCAATGGCGCCGGCAAGTCATCGCTCCTGAAAGCGGTGGCCGGCTTGCAGAAGCTCGATGACGGCGAAATCCGCGTCCTGGATGATGTGCGCGTGGCTTTCGTGCCGCAGGAACCGCAGTTCAATTCGCAGGATACGGTTTTCGAAGCCGTCGCTGACGGCCTTGGCGGCCTGCGCCAGGTGCTGGTCGATTACCACCACGCCGCGGCACACCTTGATGGCAGCGATGCGGCGCTCGCACGCCTCACCGAGCTGCAGCACGAACTCGAAGCCCGCGATGGCTGGCGCATCGACTCCCTTATCTCTGCAACCCTCAGCCAGCTTGGGCTTCCAGCCGATACCCTGATCGGTACTCTTTCCGGCGGCTGGAAAAAACGTGTCGCACTGGCGCGCGCGCTGGTGCAGGAACCGCAGCTGCTGCTGCTGGACGAGCCGACCAACCACCTCGACGTCTCGGCCATCGAATGGCTGGAAGGCCTGCTGAACAATTTTGCCGGCAGCGTGCTCTTCATCACGCACGACCGCCGCTTCCTCGACAATGTGGCCAACCGCATCATCGAGCTCGACCGTGGCCGGCTGCTGAGCTTCCCCGGCAATTTCTCCACCTACCAGGAGCGCAAGGCCGATCTGCTCGCACAGGAAGAAACAGTCAACCGCAAGTTCGACAAGGTACTGGCACAGGAAGAAGTCTGGATTCGCAAGGGTATCGAAGCACGCCGCACGCGCAACGAAGGCCGCGTCCGCCGGCTCGAGCAGCTGCGTCGCGACCGCAGTGCCCGCCGCGAGCGCGTCGGCAATGTGTCATTCCAGCTCGATGCCGGCGAACGCTCGGGCAAGCTGATTGCCGAACTCGAACACGTCAGCAAGGGTTTTGGCGGCCGTACACTGATCCGGGATTTCACCACGCGGCTGCTGCGCGGTGACCGCATTGGCCTCGTCGGCCCCAATGGCGCGGGCAAAACGACATTGCTGAAAATGATCCTCGGCGAGCAGGAAGCCGACTCCGGTGTCATCAAGCGCGGCACCAACCAGCTGGTTGCCTACTTCGACCAGTTCCGCGAACAACTCGACGAGGAAGCCGCTCTCGTCGACGTCATCGGCGACGGCAAGGATTATGTCGAGATCGGCGGTCAGAAGAAGCACGTGATGGGCTATCTGGAAGAGTTCCTCTTCCCGGCGGAGCGCGCGCGCAGCCCGGTCAAGGCGCTGTCGGGTGGCGAGCGCAACCGCCTGCTGCTGGCAAAGCTCTTCACCAAGCCTGCCAACATCCTGGTGCTCGACGAGCCGACCAACGATCTGGACATCGACACACTGGAATTGCTGGAAGGACTGCTGGCCGATTACCCCGGCACCGTATTCCTGGTCAGCCACGACCGCGAATTCCTCGATAACGTCGTGACCCAGATCATCGCCTTTGAAGGCGATGGCAAGCTGTTCGAAAATGCCGGCGGCTACGCCGACTGGCTCGTCGCTCGCGAGCGCATGCTGGCCGCACGCGGAGAATCTGCCAGCGCCGGCAAGGCAGACACGGCAGCCGCCAAGCCGGTGCAGGAACGCAAGCGCAGCAATGTGAAGCTCAGTTTCAACGAAACGCGCGAGCTGGAACGCCTGCCCGACGAGATTGCCGGGCTGGAGGCTGAACAGGCTGAATTGCAACAGTCGCTGCTTGATCCGGAGCTCTATCGCAGTGCACCGCTGAAAGCGCGTGAAATGCAGGCTAGAATCGAGGCCATCGACCTTGAACTTCTGGAAAAGCTTGAGCGCTGGGAAACACTGGAAGCCAAGCAGCTCAACTCCGCTACATGAAATCGCTGCGGCCTAGCGGCCTGAACACCGTCCCGACAGGAATAAACTCGCTCGCTCGCCTGCGTATCGGCCTGCTGCTGGTTTTTTTCCTGCTGAGCACGGTGGTCATCCTGTCTGCGGTATGGGTATCAAGCCGCGAATACCGCTACGCCATCCACGAGGCCGAACGGCAGAATACCGCCCTCGCCCGCTCGCTCGACGAACACGCGGCCCGCAGCTTCATTTCTGTCGAACAGGCGCTGCAAAATGTCGGCGAAGACCTGGTGCGCCAGGGCGGTGTCGACGATACCGACGAACTGGCCTCGCACCGGATGCTGACCAGCAAGAAAGTGTATACGCCGCAGATCCGCGGCATCATCACCATCGCCACCGATGGCCGTATCCACAGCCACGGCCTTGAATACCCGACGCGCAAAATCGATCTCTCTGATCGCTCCTATTTCAAATACCACGCCAGCAATACCAATCTGCGCAGCATCATCAGCGCTCCGATCCTGTCTCGCACCGACGGAAAGTGGCTGATTCCGGTCACCCAGCGCGTTGGCATGAATGATGGACGTTTTGGCGGCGTACTGCTGGCCGCCGTCGATCCCGCGTATTTCCAGAATTTCTACCAGTCACTCAAACTGGGCCGTGCGCAGCAGGTCAAGCTGATGCTCAGTGACGGCACCATCCTGTTCAACTACCCCTTCAACGACAAGGAACTGGGCAAAAACCAGCGCAGCATCTCGCCCGAGCTGTTCAAGAGCATCAAGGAAAAGGGCAGCAGCACCAGCCTGACCTGGACGAACCCGCAGACGGGTGAAGTGGAGCTGGTCTCATTTCATGTACATGACGGTGTTCACCCGCTCATCGTCATGGTCAGCAGCAGCAAGGAAGTGCTGCTTGCCAAGTATTATCAGGACAGCCTGATCCGCATTCTTGCCACCATTGCACTGATGCTGGTGATTACCGGCCTGCTCTACCTGCTGTTCCGCCAGATCCGCCACGCCGAAAAGGTCGAATCGCGTCTTTACCTGACCCAGTTCACCGTGGACAACGGTCCCGACCCCATCCTCTGGTGCGATAGCGAAGGCTACCTGAGCTACGCCAACCAGAACCTGATCAAGCTGGCCGGCCTGGAACAGGATGAATGGCATCACCTGCGCTTTACCGATTTTCTGCCGCGCATCACCCCGGAAAAATGGCAAAGCCTCTGGGGCGAACTCCAGGACAGGCAGCACCTGACACTGGAAACCCAGCTGCGCATTGCGGGCAATCACCTGCTGCCGGTGGAAATCACGCTGGCACTGATCGAATACCAGTCCTCGCGCTATCTGTGCGTCACCGCCCGGGACATCACGCAGCGCATCCAGACGCAGAACGAACTGCGCCGCCATCGCGACCAGCTGCAGGAACTCGTACTGGAGCGCACCGCCGAAGTCAGCACCGTGCTCGACGCCAGCCCGCTGGCCATCATGCTTGCGGTGCAGGGCAAGATCCGCCTGGTCAATCCGGCCTTTGAAATTCTGCTGGGCTTTCCGGCGAGCGACATCATCGGCCGGCCGACCCACACCATCTTCGCATCGGCCAGCCATTACACCGAAAAACGCGCGCAGATCAGCCAGAAACTGCAGGGTGGCGGCGCGTATCGCGACGAGATCGAGCTCTACCGGCACGATCATTCGCCGTTCTGGGCCATGGTCAACATCAAGGCCCTGGTGCCAGGCGATTCCAGCAAGGGTGAAATCGCCGTCATCGAGGACATCACGTCGCAGCGCATCGCCGCACATGCTCTCAAGCAGTCCGAGCGCCTCAAGCGTACAGTCATCGACCAGAGTGCGGACGGTTTCCTGCTGCTGAACGACCGCCAGCGCATCGTCGAAATCAACCCGGCAATCTGTCTGATGCTGGGCTTCAGCCGCGAAGAACTCCTAGATCGTGATCCGGCCTTCCTGTGGGGCGAAGAATGCTTCCGCCAGGTTTTCCCGAAGGAGCTCCAGCAACACCCGGGCTTCAACCACGTGCAGGAAGTGTCGCTGCCGACCCGCGATGGCGAAACCCGCCCGTTTCTGGTCAACAGTGGCGGCGTTCATAGTGATGACGGCGTACTGGAACACGTGTTTGCCTTCTTCACCAACATCAGCCAGCTCAAGGAAATCGAGCGCCGCCTGGTCGATGCCAAGGAAGCCGCTGAGAGCGCCAACCAGGCGAAAACAACCTTCCTGGCCAATATGTCGCACGAACTGCGCACCCCCATGCACGCGATCCTGTCCTTCTCCGAAATCGGCATGGCCAAGGTCGACAAGACGCCCAGCGCCAATCTGGTACGCTACTTCGACCGCATCCACGCCTCCGGCAAGCGCCTGCTGGTACTGCTGAACGATCTGCTCGACATGTCGCGCCTTGAAGCCAACAAGATGCAGTACGACAAGGAATTCTGCCCGCTGCTGGATATCGTTCACAGCGCCAGCAACGAGCTGGGCAGCCTGCTGAGTGCCCGCCATCTGCATGTCACCATCAGCCAGAATGGCGGACACAATGTCGCCGCATACTTCGACCGCGCCCGCATCACGCAGGTGCTCGTCAACATCCTGTCAAACGCCATCAAGTTCAGCCCGGCCGAGCACGCCATCGAAATCAGCATCCAGGGTGAATTGCGGCTGCCTTCCGGGCAGGAAGCCGTCGGCATTCTGGTGCGCGATCACGGCCCCGGTATTCCGCCCGACGAGCTGGAAACGATCTTCGACAAGTTCATCCAGAGCAGCAAGATCCGCGTCGATGGCGGCACCGGCCTGGGGCTTGCCATCAGCAAGCAGATCATGGAAGACCACGGCGGCGTCATCACCGCCAGCAACCACCCCCTTGGCGGCGCGGTATTCAGCATCCTGCTGCCCAGGGATGCCGTGCCTCCCCCACCGACGTTCTAGCCCGGCCAGGCGCTCAGCGTGGCGTTTGGCCGCCAGCGCCATTTCGCGTACAATTGCGCGTTTTTTCAGCACCGCCCCGACATCACCGGGGGCGGTTTAGCGCCCGCCGCGCATGACACCGACACCCCTGAGCCCATGACCGACATCGCCCGCGAAGTGGCTTCCCGCCGCACCTTTGCCATCATTTCCCACCCGGACGCGGGTAAGACGACGCTGACCGAAAAACTGCTGTATTTCTCGGGCACGATTCAGTCCGCCGGTACCGTCAAGGGCAAGAAAGGCGGCAAGTTCGCCACCTCCGACTGGATGGAAATCGAAAAGCAGCGCGGCATTTCGGTGGCCTCCTCAGTCATGCAGTTCGACTATCGCGACCATTCGATCAACCTGCTCGACACCCCGGGCCACCAGGATTTTTCGGAAGATACCTACCGCGTACTCACCGCCGTCGACTCGGCGCTGATGGTGATCGACGCGGCCAAGGGCGTGGAAGCTCAAACGATCAAGCTGCTCAATGTCTGCCGCCTGCGCAATACGCCCATCGTCACCTTCATGAACAAGTACGACCGGGAAGTACGCGATTCGCTCGAGCTGCTCGACGAAGTCGAGAACGTGCTGCAAATCCGCTGCGCGCCGGTCACCTGGCCGGTGGGCATGGGCAAGACCTTCCGCGGCGTGTATCACATCCTGCGCGACGAGGTGATCATCTTCACGCCGGGCCAGGGGCCGCTGGATGAAGTGGAAATCATCAAGGGCCTCGACAATCCGCGTCTGGACGAACTGTTTCCGCTGGAAATCGGCAACACGCGCATGGAGCTGGAACTGGTGCGTGGTGCCTCGCACCCCTTCGTGCTGGAAGAATTTCTGGATGGCACGCTCACTCCTGTCTTCTTCGGCTCCGCGATCAACAACTTCGGCGTGCGCGAGATTCTGAATGCGCTGGTCGACTGGGCGCCGCCGCCGGGCAAGCGCGACGCAACCGTGCGCTCGGTTGACCCGACGGAAGAAAAATTCTCGGCCTTCGTGTTCAAGATCCAGGCGAACATGGACCCGAAGCACCGCGACCGCATTGCGTTTTTGCGCATCTGCTCGGGCAAGTTCGAGCGCGGCATGAAATTCAAGCATCTGCGCCTGGGGCGCGACATCGCCGCGAACTCCGTCGTTACGTTCATGGCGCAGGGCCGCGAACAGGTTGACGAAGCCTTTGCCGGCGACATCATCGGCCTGCCCAATCACGGCAACATCCAGATCGGTGATTCGTTCTCCGAGGGCGAAGTCCTGTCGTTCACCGGCATCCCCTACTTCGCGCCCGAACTGTTCCGCGTCGTGCGCATCAAGAACCCGCTGAAACTGAAACAGCTGCAGAAGGGCCTGCAGCAGCTCGGCGAAGAAGGCGCGGTACAGGTCTTCAAGCCGCTCAACGGTGGCGATCTGATTCTGGGCGCCGTCGGCGTGCTGCAGTTCGAAGTGGTCGCCTCGCGCCTCTTGAACGAGTATGGCGTGGAAGCGATCTTCGAATCGACGACGATCTATACCGCACGCTGGGTTTCTTGCGAAGACTCGCGCATGCTGGCCGATTTCGAGAAGAATCTCGTCAACAACCTCGCGCGCGATGCCGCCGACAGCCTCGCCTATCTGGCAACCAGCCGCGTGAATCTGGAGCTGACGCAGGAGCGCTGGCCCAAGCTGCAATTCCATTCCACTCGCGAGCACGCAGTCACCTTGTAAACAGGGTATATCAACACAGCCATTACAGATAAATGGCTGTAGCCATATACCCACAAACCCGGCAGTGCTTCAGGCATGCCGGGTTTTTTCTGGCAAATCGGACAAGCATGCACACGCTCGAGCAATTGCAACGCGGCGCCCTGCGCGGCATCACCCGGCTGGATCTGGCCGCCGATCTGGCCGAGTTTCCCGCCGAGATTTTTACGCTGGCTGATTCGCTGGAGGTGCTGAACCTCTCCGGCAACCGGCTCGACTCGCTGCCGGACGAGCTGCCAAGGCTTACGCGCCTGAAGGTGATTTTCTGCTCCGACAACCGCTTCACCACCCTGCCAGCCGTGCTCGGCCGCTGCCCGCAGCTGGAGATGATCGGCTTCAAAGCGAACGCGATCAGCCACATCCCCGACGATGCCCTGCCGCCACGGCTGCGCTGGCTCACGCTGACCGACAATGCCATCACGGCACTGCCGGAAACGATCGGCGACTGCCCGCGCCTGGCAAAACTGCTGCTGGCTGGCAACCGGCTTGAATCGCTACCCGGCGCATTGCAACATTGCCGCAAGCTCGCACTGTTGCGCATCGCCGCCAATCAGTTTTCCACACTGCCGGACTGGCTCGCCGCCATGCCGGAACTCGCCTGGCTGGCGTTTGCCGGCAATCCGCTCACCGCAGACGCCGAAGCCCGCGCCGAGGCGCTGAGCCACGCGGCCACGGTCAATCCTGCCGAGGTCACTGCAGGCGACGTGCTGGGCCGTGGTGCATCCGGGCTGATCCGCGCCGGCCTGTGGCTGCGCGACGGCGTCAGTCAGGCGGTGGCGATCAAGCAGTTCCACTCTGGTGTGACCAGTGATGGCCTGCCGCATTGCGAGCTGCTGGCCAACTGGGCAGCCGGGCGGCACCCCAATCTGATCGGCGTGCATGCTCGACTGGGTAGCGGGCTCGCCAGCACGCCGGCGCTGCTGCTGGAGCGAATCGCCCCGCACTACCGGATGCTGGCCGCGCCACCCAGCCTCGAATCGTGCACGCGCGATGAGTACGATGAAACGGTCGCCTTTTCGCCTGCCGTGCTGCTGGCCATCGCGCACGGCATTGCGGCGGCACTGGCGCAAATTCACGCCAACGGATTGCTGCACGGCGATCTCTATGCCCACAACATCCTGCTCGATGACCGCGGCCACGCCCTGCTGGGCGACTTTGGCGCGGCAACGCTGCTGCCCGGCGACCCCGCGCAACAGCAGCGTCTGCAGGCGCTGGATGTCAGGGCATTCGGCTTGCTGCTGGGCGAGCTGTGCGAGCGCTGCGCTACCCTGCCGGAGCTTCCCGTGCTGGCCGGAATGCTGGCACAGCTGCAGCAGGACTGCAGCTCAACCACGCCGGCGCGGCGCCCCGCCATGGCCGCAGTGGTAAGGATACTGACGACCGGCCTCCAGCAAATACAGTAATAGGTATACGCCTGTAGCCATTTATTTAAAATGGCCACATGCACATACCCATCAATCAGGCCGGGATTACGGTTGCAGGCCAGCCAGTGCGGCGGCCAGCCGTGCTTCACCCAGCCCGCTGACCGGCGTATAGGCCACACCGGCCGCATCGAGCGCGGCCCGGTAGCGCAGCAGCAAGGCATCGCGGTCAAGCGGATTTTCGCGCAGGGGATCGGGTTGCCAGGGCAGATCGGGCAGCAGCAGCAGGTGATGCGCGTACTGCTGCGGCTGCCACAGTGCCCGCAGCGCGTCAGGGCAGCAGCCGAAACGCACCTCGGCCCAGATGATGCAGACGAGTGCAGTCGTGTCACACACCAGCCAGTCAGCCCCGGCAGCCAGTTCGTCTTCCAGCGCCAGCTGACCGCGCGCAATTGCCACCACATCGTCCGGCGTGTAATCCGTCGCCGCGCTGGCGGCAAACCAGGGGCGGGCAAATTCGGGCACCCAGGGCGCCTGCAATTCGCGGGCCAGCTGCCTGGCCAGCGTGGTCTTGCCACTGGACTCCGGGCCGACGAGCGCGATGCGGCGGCTCATGCGGCGCGCTGTCCGCGCAGCCAGCTGCGCCAGCCCCAGGCAGCGAGCACCGCCAGCAGCACATACAGCGCGCTGGTCAAATACAGCGCCTTGTGCACGTAAACGCCTGCAGCCAGCAGGTCCAGCACGATCCAGTACGCCCAGTTTTCCAGCCGTTTCTGCGCCTGCAGCCATTGCGCCAGCAGGCCGAAGCAGAAAATCGCCGAATCCAGCACGGGCACGTCGGTCGGCAGAAACCGGATCTGCAGCTGTGCAATCAGGGTGGTGGCAATCAGCGCCAGTGCATTGAGCAGCCAGATTTCGCGCCGCCCCATGCGCGACACCGGCAGCGGCACATGCGCGGCGGTGCCGCGCCACCAGTGCCACCAGCCATACACGGCCAGCACGGCGTAGACGCCCTGCAGCGTGGCTTCACCATACAGCTGGCTGGCAAAAAACAGCTCCACATACAGCAGCGAGGCCAGCAGCTGCAGCGGCCAGGTCAGCACATGGCCGCGCGCTGCCAGCGCAATGCCGGCGAGCGAGGCGATGACACCGATGATTTCGATAAAGGACATGAGCGACTCCGCAAGAGCGCGCATTCTAGCAGGGCTAAGCCTGTGCCGGCTCCGGCAGCAGATCAAGCGGAAATGAAAACAGGGGAAGGCCGCGGGCAGGAGAGTTCAGTGAGCCAGATAGCGGCGCTGCATCTCGCTGAAGAAACCGGCGCCCAGCAGATGCAGGATGCGGGCATGCAGTTCGACACTGCGCGGGCCTGCCGAGGGCGTCACACAGGAAACACTGGCATTGGCCAGCACCAGACCGGCCTGCAGACGCTTGCCTTCCGGCTGCTGGCGGTTGTACCAGCTCAGCGAGAGCTGGTTGATGACGCCATAGGCACCACGGCCTTCGCTGAGCTTGCGCAGCAGGGTTTCTTCAGTGGGCGCATCTTCACGCAGGAGCAGACCACTGGCAAACAGCTGTTCCAGCGTCGGATAGTGATAGCCGCGCACGGTAGCCAGTTTTTCACCGTACAGCTCGCTGAGATACTCTGGCCGGGGTTGCCCCGGGCCGATGACGAGGACATTGCGCATCGCAATCAGTGGCGGGCTCCAGCGCAGATGCAGGCCCGGCTTGAACCAGGCGGGATTGAGCATGCAGGCCAGGTCAAAATGCCCCTCTTCCAGTTCGAGCTCCAGCCGCTTGCGCGGCAGCAGTACATACTCGATCCGGTCAGCGCCCTGCGCAGCAATCTGCTGGCTCATTTCCCAGACCATGCCGGCCTGAATCACGCCATTTGCCGTGATCAGCTGGGGTTGCGGCAGTGCGTCGGACACCAGTACCCGCAGCGTTGCCGCCTCCGCCCTTCCCCCGCAGAGGATGAGCAGCAGAAGCAGCAAGGCGGCAAGCGGGTGTCCGGGCATGAAACAGCAGCCTTATTTGGCCGGGCCACCATCCTTCACGCACTTGGTCACAAAGCTGTTCTTGGCAGCTCCGGACAGCTTCTTCTCCTTGGCAGCGCCTTCGCAGCTTTGTGTCGCGGCCGCCGCCGCATCTTTTTCGCATTTTTTCACGAAGCTGTTTTTGGCCGCACCGGCCAGCTTCTTTTCTGCTGCCTGGCTGGCACACATTTCACCGGCAGACTGCGCGGCAAAGGCCAGATTGCTGAGGGCAAACAGGGTGGCGATACACAGAACACGCTTCATTTCACTTCCTTCGGCAAGGTGATGGGACGTTTCACTATAGCAGGCGGGGGCTTTTGTCCGATGGCACGCAGAAAGCCTGCTGGCAGAAATGCAACGCACGGACAATACACAGCAATGTATGCGTACAGAGCCTTTTATCTTAATAGGCTACAAGCTCATACCCATTGTTTTAATGGGAGCATTTGTGATTTTAGCCATGCCCGCTTAAGCTGAAGCCAGCCCGGTTTTCACAGGTGTACCATGCCCAGCCAGCAACGCCGCCAGATTATCGCCGCCCTCCTCGCCGGCGGTTTCGCCCTTGCCGTCCGCCCGGTCACGGCCGCTACAATCACCACCCCCGCCACGGGGCTGCTGACCGGCAGCACCGAAATCGACACCAGCGACGGCGCGCTGCTGCCGATCTATTTTGCCAGGCCGGGCCGCGGCGATCGCCAACCGGTCATCCTGGTCGTGCAGGAGATTTTCGGGGTACACGAGCACATCCAGGATCTGTGCCGGCGGCTGGCCCACGCCGGCTACCTCGCCATTGCGCCGGAGCTTTTCGTGCGCCAGGGTGATCCGCGCCAGATTGCCGATATTCCGGAGCTGATCAGAAGTATCGTGAGCAAGGTCTCCGATGCCCAGGTCATGGCCGATCTCGATGCCGCGCTGCGCTGGGCGGGCGAACATGGCGGCGACACGGCGCGCGCGGGCGTCACCGGTTTCTGCTGGGGTGGCCGCATCAGCTGGCTGTATGCCGCACACAATCCCGCAATCAGGGCGGCCGTGGCCTGGTATGGCCGGCTGGGCGGCGAGCAGACCGCACTGACGCCGAGCTACCCGCTGGATGTGGCGCCAGCCCTGAGCGTTCCGGTGCTCGGACTCTATGCCGGCCGGGACAAGGGAATCAGCCTGGAAAGTGTCGAAAAGATGCGCGCGGCCCTGGGGCCGCAGAGCAGGAGTGAAATCGTCGTCTATCCGGATGCGGAGCATGGCTTCAATGCCGATTACCGCCCCAGCTACAATGCCGCCGCCGCACAGGCTGGCTGGCAGCGCATGCTGGCGTGGTTCAGCCGGCACGGCGCCCGGTAAGCGCGGCCGAATCGGCGGCCCCTCCCCCTTTTTCACCCCTCATCACCTGTTCAGGAAAGCCCGAAAAAGTGCCGCACCCGTGCCAGCAGCTCAAGGTGGCCGTTGCCATTGCTGCTGCCATTGTCCTGGCTGGCGCGTTGCCGGTTGGCTTGCTGGCGTTGCGCCAGCACTTTTGACATGCTCTCGGCCAATTCGGGGCGGGTGGCAATGATCTCCTCGAAGCCACGGTGATCCAGCCGGTAGCACTCGGCATAGCTTGCGGCAATCACGGTGGCAGTGCGCGGGGCACCGGTCATCATTCCCATCTCGCCGAATATTTCGCCGGCATTCAGCACTCCCAGTTGCACAGCATCGACCTGGCCGTAATTCAGCCACACACTGGCACGGCCTTCGGTAAGGATATAGAGCCAGTGCGCCACCGCGCCCTGCCGGGTAATCACGTCGCCGGCCTCAAAAGCGGCAAAAACCAGCTCGCGCGCCACCTGCTCGCGTTCTTCGGCACTCAGGCAGTCGAAAAGGCTCACATTGGCAAGCGCCTCCAGCCTCCTGGCCAGCTCTTCGCTGCCGATGCCGCTCCGTTGCAAGCGCTCCAGCTGCGTGCGATGTTCGCGCGCGGCCAGCACAATGCCGTTGCGCCCGAGCGCAGCCAGCAGGTGTGCTCGCACTTGCGAGTCGGTCAGGTCATCGGCGTGGAAGCGGGTCAGCCAGTACCTTGTCACATACTGGGCAACGCCATCCTGCAATTGCATGAGCACCGTGGAAGGCGCAGGTTCTGTTGCGACCCCTTCGATCTGCGTATCGGCCAGAGCCTGCTCGGTCAGCGCGATGACCCGGGCAGCAGGAATCCGCCAGTCGAGTTCAAAAACGACATTGCGGCGCCACACGGATTGCTCGCCCACCTGCCGCCCGAGCACCACAAAGGTGTTCTTCATCAGCCAGCCATTGGGAATCACCACCGTTTCACCGCTGCGGGTTTCCAGCTGGGTCGAGCGCCAGCCGATCTGCACGACCTTGCCACTGTAATCACCGGCCTTGACCCATTGCCCAATGTGCAGCGACTGGTCCGCCTGCAGGGCGATACCGGACAGGATATTGCCCAGCGTATCCTGCATCGAAAAGGCGATGACGGCGGTGATGACCGCCGAGGTGGTCACCAGCTGGGAGAGGTCAAGCCCGCCCTCGCGCAGCCGCAGCATGCCCCAGCCGGCATAGGCCAGCATCAGCGTCATGTCCTCCAGAATGCGCAAGGGGCGAAAATGCAGCAAGGGCAGCAGCACGCGAAAGAGCAGCATGCCGCACAGACGCAGGTAAAGCATGCCCAGCAGTACGCGCAGGATTTCGGCAACCAGCAGACCCGCATGGCCGTAGGCCCTGGCGACCGGTGTTTCACCCAGGCTGAATGCCAGCAGCCCGATGACGGCCAGCAGCGCGGTCAGGCGCAGCTGGCCCCGCTCGGCCGGCAAGCGCCACCACAGCACGAAGAGGAGGAGGCAGCCGGTGCCCAGCAGCATTGGCCAGGGTCGATCCGCAAACTGCGTGAGCCACATGACGGGTATCCGGTTATTGCCTGTATCTTGATTGTCGGCAGGCCAGGTGCTTAAAACAAGTTCGCCCGCAACGCCGGCATCCGGTACACTACGCGTCCGAATTACCGCCTTAAGTCATTGTGAACAAAGCTTCTTTTTCCTCGCTCGCCCTTGCACCCGCCTTCCTGAACAACCTGGACAGCCTTGGCTACCAGCAAATGACGCCGATTCAGGCCGCCGCACTGCCCGATGCGCTCGACGGGCGTGACCTGATTGCGCAGGCAAAAACCGGCAGCGGGAAAACCGCCGCGTTCGGCATCGGCATCCTGCACAAGCTCAACCCGCGGTTTTTCGGCATCCAGGCGCTGGTGCTCTGCCCCACGCGCGAGCTGGCTGATCAGGTTGCCAAGGAGCTGCGCAAGCTGGCGCGCCACATCGACAATGTGAAGATTGTGACCCTTTGCGGCGGCACGCCGATGGGCCCGCAGATCGGCTCGCTGGAACACGGCGCACACATTGTCGTCGGCACGCCGGGCCGCATTCAGGATCACCTGTTCCGCGAAACGCTCGACCTGTCCCGCGTGAGCACACTGGTGCTCGACGAAGCCGACCGCATGGTCGACATGGGCTTTGTCGACGACATCACCCGCATCGTGCGCGCCTGCCCGAAATTCCGCCAGACGCTGCTGTTCTCGGCGACGTATCCGGACAGCATCCGCAAGATCGCCGCGCCCTTCCTGCGCGAGCCGCTGGAAGTCAAAGTGGAAAGCCAGCATTCCGGCAGCCGTATCGAGCAGCGCTTCTACGCCTGCGAACACGAAGAACGCAACCAGATGGTCGGCGAACTGCTGCGCCACTATCGCCCGACTTCCGCACTGGCCTTCTGCAACACCAAAATCCACTGCCGCGAACTGGTCGAACAATTGCAGGAAGCCGGCTTTGCCGCGCTGGCACTCTACGGCGAGCTGGAACAGCGAGATCGTGACGAAACGCTGGTGCAGTTCGCCAACCGCAGCATCACCGTACTGGTCGCCACCGACGTCGCCGCCCGCGGGCTGGATATTCAGGGCATTGATCTCGTCATCAATGTCGATGTTTCGAAAGACACCGAAGTGCACATCCACCGCATCGGCCGCACCGGCCGCGCCGGCGACAAGGGGCTTGCCATCAGCATTGCCGCCCCGCAGGAAAAGAAATGGGTGCGCTTCATCGAGGAATATCAGGGCGGGCCGGTGCGCTGGTTCGAGCGCGACACGCTCACCGACACCAATCCCGAACCGCTACTACCGCCGATGCGTACGCTGCAGATTGCCGGCGGCAAGAAAGACAAGCTGCGCCCCGGTGACATTCTTGGTGCACTGACCGGCGACGGCGGCCTTACCGGCAGCCAGGTCGGCAAGATCAGCGTCTTCGATCAGCACAGCTTTGTCGCCATCGAACGCAGCGTCGCCGATGCCGCCTTCAAGCGCCTGTCCCGCAGCAAAATGAAGGGGCGCGAATTCAAGATGCGCTGGATCGGGCTCGACTAAACCAGAACGTTCGGTGTGCAAAACCCTGAGGGATTTTCACACCCCACCACGCCCCGCGCGAAACTCGATCTTGCTCACCCGGGCGCGCAGCTGCCCGCAGCCGCCGTCGACGTCCTGGCCGGCGGAGTTGCGCAGCTTGGTCAGCACGCCACGCGAATGCAGCTCGCGGGCAATCGCCGCGGCTTTGTCCCAGCTCGGGCGCTGGTAGGGCAAGGCGTCGACCGTGTTGTAGGGGATCATGTTCATGATCGCGTACTTGCCTTTGAGCAGCCGAACGATGCCGTCGAGCTCTTCCGGCGTGTCGTTGATGCCTTCGATGAGCGTCCACTGGTACTGGATGGGGTAGCCGGTCTTGCGCGCGTAGTCTTCGCCCAGCTCGACCAGCTCGTCGGGCGTCAGGCGCGGCGCGCGCGGCAAGAGCTCAGGGCGCAAATCGGCGCGCGTGGTGTGCAGTGACAGCGCGAGTGCGGGCTTGACGATGCCGCCCGGCAGCGCGTCGAACACGCGCGTGTCGCCCACCGTCGAGAACACCAGATTCTTGTGGCCGATGCCGCCCAGCGTGCCGAGCAGCTCAATCGCTTCCAGCACGTTGGCCATATTGTGCGCGGGCTCGCCCATACCCATGAACACGACCTTTTTCACCGGGCGTTTCTGCCGGGCCAGCACCACCTGCGCGACGATTTCGGCGCTACCGAGCTGGCGCAGCAGGCCTTCCTTGCCGGTCATGCAGAACACACAGCCAACCGCGCAGCCCAGTTGCGAGGACACGCACACGCCATCACGTGGCAGCAGCACGCTTTCGACTGTCTGGCCGTCAGCCAGACTCACCAGCAGGCGCGCCGAGCCATCTTCGCTCGGATGTTCGCTCTTCACGCTGGCGAGTTTCGCCAGCGCGGCGCCCAACTGCGGCATGGCTTCACGCAGGGCTTTCGGCAGCGCGTGCTCGGCCTGCTGGCGCTTCGGGCCCTGATCCAGCGGTGCGCCTGATAACCAGGCACGCAGCATGCGCAGCTCGTGCACTTCGCGCGCGCCGAGATCACGCAGGGTCTGGCGCAACTCGCCGAGCTGATAGAAGGATGAGGCGCCAAAAGCGCCGGATGCAGTGGCAGTATTCATACGGGCGCGACTATACCAGTTGCGGCAAGGCGCAGCACAGCCGGTCGTCTTGCCCGTACCGCTTTACTCGGCCGGCTTGTCGGTCTTGCACTCGCCACCGTCGCAGCAGGCATCCTTGCCGCAGGTGTTGATTTTCAGCAGCGGGTACAGCGGACAGAAACGGAACAGCCCGGTCGCCAGCGGCACGACGCCGAGCCAGCCCCAGGGGCCGATCACCCCGGCCAGCGTCAGGCCGATCAGCACCAGCCCCAGAATGATGCGCAGAATACGGTCGGCTCCGCCGACATTGGTTTTGCAGCAGCTCATGGTATTCACTCCTTGATGTCAAACGATCAGCGGATGGTCTGGCCCAGCCAGGCGGCAAACTGCGCGGGAGGCAGGGCTCCCGACATCTGGGCGGCGACTTCACCGTTCTGCCAGATCATCAGCGTAGGAATGCTGCGGATCTGGAATTGCTGCGCGAGCATGGGCTCGGCCTCGGTATTCACTTTCACGAACAGCGCCCTGCCCGCCCAGTCGGCGGCAGTCGCAGCAAAAGTCGGGGCAAACGCGCGGCAAGGCCCGCACCACGGCGCCCAGAAATCCAGCACGATGGGCTGCGGCGCGTGCTGCAGCAGTTCAATCAGATTGGCGGCAGTCGCCTCGATCGGCGCACCGGACAGGAGTGGCTGCTTGCATGCGCCGCAGTTGGGCTGCTCGGCCAACCGCGCAGGATCGAGACGGTTGCCGGTGTGGCAATGCGGACAGGTAAGAAGCATTGCTATTCCTCCACTCTAAATACATTACTACGTATATTAATAAAACCATTTATATAAAATGGCTATACACCCATACCCACCTTTAAAGCACATCCAGCGGAATCTGCAGATAGCGTTTGCCATTGCTGGCAGCTGGCGGCATTGCGCCTGCACGCACATTGATCTGGATGCTGGGCAGGATCAGTACCGGCATCTCCAGCGTGGCATCGCGCGCCTGGCGCAGAGCCACGAATTCGGCTTCCGTGGTGCTGGCAGCCAGATGGATGTTGGTGGCTTTCTGCTCGGCAATCGAACTTTCCCAGCGAACTTCGCTGCGTGATGCGGGCAGATAATCGTGGCAGACGAATACCCGTGTGGCATCCGGCAATTGATAAAGTTTCTGCACCGAGCGATACAGCGTGGCCGCATCGCCGCCGGGAAAATCGCAGCGGGCGGTACCGACATCGGGCATGAAGATGGTATCGCCGACAAAGAGCGCGTCGCCGATCAGGTAAGCCATGTCGGCCGGCGTGTGGCCGGGCACAAACAGTGCCCTGCCCGTGAGCCCGCCGATGCGGAACTCCTCGTCGTCGGCAAACAGATGGTCGAACTGGCTGCCATCGGTGGCAAAATCGGGCTCGAGATTGAAGACCGGCTTGAATACCCGCTGCACCTGGTCGATGCGCGCGCCGATGGCAATCCGGCCACCCAACTGTTCCTTCAGCCAGGCTGCCGCCGACAGATGATCGGCGTGCGCGTGCGTTTCCAGAATCCAGTCGACCACCAGATCGTTCTCGCGCACGAAATCGACCAGACGCTGCGCACTGCGCGTCGCGGTGCGGCCCGATTTGGCATCGTAATCCAGCACCGGATCAATCAGCGCCGCACGGCCGCCAGCCCCGTCATGGACAACATAACTGACCGTGAAGGTGGCTGCATCGAAAAAAGGGGCAACGTGTGCTTGAGTCATGGTTTTCTCCGTGTTGCGCGGTCATGCCGTATGGCTGGTTTACATTCATTATACTTATGTATATAATATCGTCAACTTAAACATTTGGAGCGCACATGACTCCGGAACAAGTCACCCTGATGCGTCAGGCCGCAGGCCGTGCCTGCGCACTCTTGAAAATACTGGGCAATGAAGACCGCCTCCTGCTGCTATGCCAGATGGTGGACGGCGAGAAATGCGTTTCGGATTTCGAAAAGCTGCTCGACATCCGCCAGCCCACGCTGTCGCAGCAGCTTGGGGTGCTGCGCAACGAGGGCCTCGTCAATACGCGGCGCGACGGCAAGCGGATTTTCTACAGCATAGCCAGCGCGGAAGTACTGCAGATGCTCAATGTGCTCTATGCCATGTATTGCCCCGTCGATCTCCCCCAACACGACACACAGAAGGACGACAGCCATGCAGATTGACCTGTTTCATTTCACCCCCTGGTCCGCGCTGGCGGGCGGAGCACTGATCGGCTTGGCAGGCGGCCTGCTCGTCTTGCTGGCTGGCCGCATCGCCGGCATCAGCGGCATTGTCGGCGGCCTGCTTGACGGCCGCGTACTGAATGCCACTGATCGTAACTGGCGCCTGAGTTTTGTCGCCGGCATGGTGCTCGCCCCGCTGGCCTGGCTCGCGTTCAGTGCACTCCCCGCCATCCAGCAGGTTGCCAGCTGGCCGGTCATGATCGTGGCCGGGCTGCTGGTCGGCCTTGGCACGCGCTATGCCAACGGCTGCACCAGCGGCCACGGCGTGTGCGGCCTGTCGCGCCTCTCGCTGCGCTCGCTGGCCGCCGTGCTGAGCTTCATGGGTGCCGGCTTCGTCACCGTTTTCGTAGTGCGCCACCTCATCTGAACGGAGACCCCTTCATGCTGAACATCATTGCGCTCATCACCGGTTTGCTCTTTGGCCTTGGCCTGATGCTCTCCGGCATGGTGAACCCGGCCAAGGTGCAGGGTTTTCTCGATATCACCGGCAACTGGGACCCAAGCCTCGCCTTCGTCATGGGCGGCGCCATCGCCGTCGGCCTGGTCTTTTTCCAGCTGGCACGCCGCCGCACGGAAAGCCTCGCCACACACGAAGCCATGCAATTGCCGGCAAACAACACCATCGACCGCCGCCTGATCCTTGGTAGCATCGCCTTCGGCGCGGGCTGGGGGCTGGCGGGCATCTGCCCGGGGCCGGCCATCGTGGCGCTGGCGATGGGCAATCTTGATGTACTGGTTTTCGTGATCGCCATGATCGCGGGCATGGGCATATTCAGCCTGCTGCAACGCAAGGGCTGACCGCAATGCGCGCGGCACGCTGGCTTCCCATCCTGCACTGGCTGCCGGGCTATGACCGGCAGATGGCGCAAGGTGACCTGCTGGCCAGCGTGATCGTTGCGCTTCTGCTACTGCCGCAAGGCATTGCCTATGCACTGCTTGCCGGGCTGCCCGCCGAAGCAGGCCTCTATGCCGGCATTCTGCCGCTCGTGATCTACGCCCTGCTGGGAAGCAGCATGACGCAGTCGGTGGGGCCGATGGCCGTGACTTCCGCCATGACCTTCGCGGCCCTGTCACCACTGGCTGCTTCCGGCAGCGCGGAGTGGATCAATCACGCCATTCTGCTGACGCTGCTGACCGGTGCCTGGCTATGGCTGCTGGCGGCAGCCCGGCTCGACCAGCTGCTGCGGCTGGTTTCCGCGCCCGTGCTGCAGGGTTTTGCCGATGGTGTCGCCCTGCTGATCGTCCTTGGCCAACTCAGCCCACTGCTCGGCATTGCCTTCAAAGGCGACACGCTGCAGCAATTGCTGCCCGGGCTACTGCAGGGCCTCGGGCATCTGGATATGTTGCTGGCTGGCTTCGGCGTGGCCGGGCTTGTGCTGCTGGCGCTTGCCGCCCAGCCATTCGCCCGCCTGCTGCAGCGTGCCGGCCTCCCACCCGCGCGCGCGCAGCTCGCCGGCAGGATTACTCCCCTGCTGGTTCTGCTGCTGGCAACGGCTGTGCTCGCCGCGCACCCCGTAGACGGCATCCGGCTGCTGGGCCTGCTCCCTGCCGGCCTGCCCGCATTGCAGCTGCCCGCCCTGCCGGCCCAGCCCGAAAAAATCATTCTGGTGCTACTCTGGCCGGCACTGGGCATTGCGCTGGCCGGCTATCTGCAAAGCATCAGCGTGGCCCGCCAGATGGCCGCGCGGCAAGGACGGCAGATCAACAGCCGCCAGGAGCTGCTGGCGCTCGGCAGCTGCAATCTGGGCGCGGCACTGTGCGGCGGCATGCCGGTCAGCGGCGGGTTTTCCCGCACCGCCGTCAATGCCGCAGCGGGCGCCCGAACACCACTGGCCGGGCTGTTCACCGCCGGCTGGTTACTGCTGATCCTGCTGTTTCTCACGCCAGCCCTGGCTACGCTACCACTGGCATGGCTGGCGGCAACCATCATCCTGGCCGCCAGCCGACTGATGGCGCCAGGCTACCTGCTGCGTCTGCTGCGCGCAGGCCGTGCCGGCTGGCACGAGGCACTGCCCTATCTGGCCACGCTGGTGGCGGTATTGTTCAGTGGTGCCGTAAGCGGCATTCTGACCGGTGTCGTGCTGTCGCTGCTGCTGGTGCTGCAGCGGGCCAGCCGCCCGCACATCGCCATCCTGGGGCGCGTTCCCGGCAGCGAGCATTTCCGCAATATCGAACGCTTTACCGTGGAAACCTGGCCGGAACTTCTGATCATCCGCATCGATGAAAGCCTGTTTTTTGCCAATATCGAAGCGGTACTGCTAGGCATCGAAAATGCACTGCGGGCAAAACCGCAAGCGCAGCACCTGCTGCTCTCGCTGGCAGCAGTCAATCACATCGACCTCAGTGCGGCGGACGAACTGCTGCGCTGGCACGGCGACCTGGCACGCCGCGGCATTACGCTGAGCATTGCCGAACTGAAAGGCCCCGTGCGCGGCGAACTGGCCGGGCACGGCTGGCTGGCAGCGCTGGCCGGGCAGGATTATCTATCCGCGCATGAGGCGGTCAACAGGCTGCAGGGCAACGGTGCCTAGCAGGCCGATACCGGTGTTACTGCAGCAGCCGCCCACCCTCGCTGCCACTCACCCCCTCCAGCTCACCGTACTCTTCTTCGAAGTGGATCAGTACACCACCGAACAGCGTGTTGAAGGTTGACTCCGGCAGCACGACACCGGCCGGGTAAAAGCCCACATATTCAAGCCAGAAATTGCCATCCTCATCGAGACTGCGGGCAAAGGGGTGAGAGCGGTTGCGCTCGTTCAGGTAATCCAGCACCTCATGCCAGCGGTCGAGATAGCTGACGCGGCTGACGCAGGCGATTTCCAGCCGCAGATCACCGGCATCACCGGTGGAAAGACAGACGAACACGCCCGCTTCGCCGGAAGGAAACTGCCAGCCCATCTGCAGAAAGGCATCACCCTGCTCGCTCTGCACGACATGCAGCTGGATGTCGCGCGCCTGCAGATAATGCTTCAGCGTATCCAGACAGAGAACCGAAACAGACATACATCGCTCCAGACCATGAAATTGACTCCATTATAGGCAGCACTTCACCAATTGCCGTGGAGAACTAACCACATACCAAGACAGGTATTAACACACAGCCATTCAATTCAAACGGCTTCATGTCAATACCCATAAAACCTCCATCATCGGCGTGCCACAGGAAATCATCAGGACACTGATTGCCGCCGTGCAATGGCGTAGAATTGCAACTTTCTGCCAGACCCGGACCGCATGCCCTTCACTCTCGCCAGCCCGGCAACCAGCGAACTGCTGATCCGGAAAAGCCGATTTCTCGGTTGCGTCGAACCGATGAATGACCGCGCCAGTGCACAGCAGCGTGTTGCCGAACTCTGGCAGCAGCACCCCGACGCCGCCCACATCTGCTGGGCACTGCTGGCTGGCGGGCAATCTGCGGCCGTCGATGACGGCGAACCATCAGGCACGGCAGGGCGCCCCATGCTTGAAGTGCTGCGGCACCAGGATCTGGAACAGGTTCTCGCGACCGTCGTGCGTTATTACGGCGGCATTCGCCTCGGCGCCGGCGGCCTGGTGCGCGCCTATACCGACAGCGTCGCACAGGCCTTGCTGACTGCAGAGAAAATCCGCCTGCAACCCATGAGCACGCTGGTGTTCCAGGTGCCCTATGCACTCGAAGGCACCGTTCGGCGCCAGATCGCCCTTGCAACTGCGCAATTGCAAGCCGTCGAACACGGCAGCCAGGTCAGGTTCACCCTGATTTTGCCAGCCGACCAGTGCGACGCATTCCGGCTGGCACTGACCAGCCTCTGTCACGGCCAGATCGGCTGGAGCAACACCGGCTGATCCGCCCCTCCGGCACGGCACTATTACCGCCGCCGGGAAAAATGGTGATAGTGCGCAGCGCCAGCCCCTGACGGGCTTGTAGCATGACCGCATCACAATCCACCAAGGAGGCGCGGCCATGACGATTACCCCCGTCCGCAACTACGCCTTTCTCGGCGCAAGCAGCAGCATGACGATGCGCAACCCCCAGCATCGCCCGCCTGCGCAAACTGCCACGAGTTATCCGGCCCCGTACAGCGACACCGGCGACACCCAGCCCGACAATCCGGGCAATCAGCCAGCACCGGCAGCGGCACCACTGCACACGCTGATCGGAGCAAACCATCTTGCCGGTCTGATCCGGCAAGCCATGCCGCGCATGGCAAGCAGCCCGAACCAGGAAACAAGCCGCCCACAGTCCCCTTCCGCCCGCAAGCTCGAGGCCGCCTACAGCCAGGCCAGCAGTCTGGAAGGACTACTGCTGCAGGCAATTGCCTAGGAGCGGCAAACCACAGCGGCAGATGTAAAAAAAAAAGCGCTTGCGGGCCGCAATAAAACCCCGTATAGTCCGGCCTCTCGACTGATTGCAGCAATGCAGGCAGCCGAAAAAAAGCAAGGTCAGCGCGCCCGTAGCTCAGTTGGATAGAGTATTTGGCTACGAACCAAAGGGTCGGGCGTTCGAATCGCTCCGGGCGCGCCATACACCTTGCAGATCCAGGTCCCCATCGTCTAGAGGCCTAGGACACCGCCCTTTCACGGCGATAACCGGGGTTCGAATCCCCGTGGGGACGCCAGCCAAGCTGGCATGAAATAACCGGCACATGCCGGTTTTTTTACGCCATTACCCCCCGAGTACCCAGAATCGGCCCGCACGAACGAGCCAGCTCCCGCACTTTATCCTTCCCCAGCGCACTTCATCCTTGCCCGTTACGTTCCGTCGCAAGCGCCGGCTGACTTTACCCGCGTGGCATACAGTGGCCTCATTCCCTGCACGCGAGGCCCCACATGTCTTCAGTCACTCTCAAGAAGGTCAGCAAGCACTACCGGCTCGGCAGCGTCGATGTTCCGGCGCTGTCCGGCATTGATCTCGACATTCGTCCCCAGCGTTTCACCGTGCTCTCCGGCCCGTCCGGCAGCGGCAAGACGACCCTTCTGAACCTCATCGGCTGCATCGACCGGCCGGATTCCGGCGAGCTGCTGGTCGCCGGCGAGAATGTGCTGGCGCTCGGTGACAACGCGCTGTCGGATTTCCGTGCCCGCCACATCGGTTTCATTTTCCAGAATTTCAACCTGATCCCGGTGCTGAACGCCTTTGAAAACATCGAATACCCCTTGCGGCTGACCGGCGTTGCGCCGGCCGAGCGCAAGCGCCGCGTGGATGAATTGCTGGCAGCGGTTGGCCTGGCGGACCGCGCCAGGAATCTGCCGGGCCAGCTCTCGGGCGGGCAGCGCCAGCGCGTGGCGATTGCGCGGGCGCTGGCGACCAATCCGGCGCTGGTGATGGCCGATGAGCCTACGGCGAATCTGGACAGCCACACCGGCGCAGCGATTCTGGAACTGATGCGCAATCTGCAGCGCGAGCGCCGGATGAGCTTCGTGTTTTCCTCGCACGACCCGAATGTGCTGGCGATGGCCGATGACGCGGTTTTCATCCGCGATGGCCACATCACCGGCATCGAACAACGCACTCCGGAGCTTGCCGCATGAATGCCTTCTCCCTCGCGCTGCGCAATCTGCTGCGCAACCGCCGCCGCTCGCTGACCACGCTGCTGGCAATGATCATCGGCGCCTCGGCCATCCTGCTGTTCGGTGGCTACAGCCGCAATATCGATCTGGGGCTGGAAACCGGCTTCGTGCGCGGCAGCGGGCATCTGCAGCTGCAGCACCGCGATTACTTCCTGTACGGCACGGGCAATCCGGCGGCCTACGGCATCGCAGGCTATTCGCGCATCGTCACCGAGTTGCAGCGCGATCCGGTGCTGGCCCCCATGCTCAATGTCGTGACACCCAGCCTGAGCATCGGCGGCATTGCCGGCAATTTCAACGCCGGCGTTTCGCGCACCGTGTTCGGTTCCGGCGTCGATGTGGCCGGGCAGAACACGCTCTATCAGTGGAACGATTACGGCTTTCCGGGCGTGGGCAAGACCTCGCCGCTGACCGGCAGCAGCGCCGATGCCGCGGTAATCGGCACCGGGGTCGCCCGTGTGCTGCAGCTGTGCGCGCCACTGCAGGTGAAGAATTGCCCGGCTGCACAAACAAGCACCCAAGATGCCGCACAGGGCACCGCTGCACCGGATGACATCGCGGCACTCTCGGCGCAGGAAGCCGGCCAGGGCGAACCGCAATCCGCCACGCGCATCGAGCTGCTGGCGGCCAACGCCCACGGCGCACCGAATGTGGCCGGGCTGAATGTCATCAAGGCCGAGGCCATGGGCGTGAAGGAATACGACGACATGGCCGTGCTGCTGCACCTCGAAAAAGCCCAGCAGCTGATTTACGGCAAGGAAGACCCGAAGGTCACCGCCATCGTGCTGCAGCTGAAACACACCAGCCAGATGCCCGCCGCCCGGGCGCGACTGGCGGAGCTGCTCACCGGCCCGCTGCAGGGCTTCGACCTGGAAGTGCATGACTTCGCCACGCTCAACCCGCAGTACGGGCAGATCACCGGCATGTTTGCCGCGATTCTGGGCTTCATTGCCATCCTGATCGGAGGCATCGTCCTCTTCACAGTCAGCAACACCATGAGCATGGCGGTGGTCGAGCGCACGGTGGAAATCGGCACGCTGCGCGCCATGGGCCTGCGCCGTGTCGGCATCCGGCGGCTGTTTGTCTGCGAAGGCCTGCTGCTGGGGGCACTGGGGGCGGTGCTGGGTGCGCTGGTGGCGCTGGCTCTGGCCTGGCTCATCAATCACGCCGGCCTGACCTGGCTGCCGCCGGGCAATGTGGAACCGGTGCCGCTGACAGTGCGCGTGTGGGGTGAGCCCGCCATGATCATCAAAACCGCCCTCGGCCTGATGCTGGTTGCCACGCTGTCGGCCTGGTGGCCGGCACGGCGCGCGGCTCGGCTCGACATCGTCGATGCACTGCGCCATGTGTGACGCCCGGCATCAACAGCAAGACACGGACAACGGGTATATGCCTGAATCGCTTTCAATAAAAAGGCTACAGGCCCATACCCAACATAATCAAACCGGTAACGGAGCAAACATCATGAAACGCTTTCCCCTGCCCAGCCTGATCCTGATTCTGATAGGCGTATATTTTCTTGGCCACGAATTCGGCTGGTGGAGCGCCGCCCTGCTGTCGCACGGCTGGCCGCTGATCCTGATTGCCGTGGGCGTCGCCGGCCTGCTGCGCCCGCAGCACGGCTGCAAGCCGCACCGGGAGGACTGAGCCATGCGCCGCACCTTCGCCCCTCTGCTCGCAAGCCTCGCGCTGCTGGCCGGCCCGCTGCACGCCGCACCGGACGCCCAGCAACTGCTGGCCGCCAGCGACACGATCCGTAATCCGGACAAGCCCTTCGGCCTGACCACCACGCTGACCGAGTACCGCAATGGCAAGCAGGTGGACAGCAGCGCGCTGGCGATCTATTCGCGCGCCGATGATAAAAGCGGCCAGTTCCGCAGCCTGCTGCGCTTTGTGGCGCCGGCGCGCGATGCGGGCAAGCTGATGCTGAAAAACGGCAACGAGCTGTGGTTTCACGACCCGGCCAGCAAGGGCACCATCCGCATCTCGCCTCAGCAGCGGCTGCTCGGCCAGGCTGCCAATGGCGATGTGGTGACGGTGAACCTGTCGCTCGATTACCGCGCGGCCTATGGCGGCGAGGAAAGCATCCAGGATGGCGAGAAGCAGACGCGCACCAGCCAGAAGCTGAACCTGACGGCGAAAAATCCGGAAGTCACCTACCACCGCATCGAGCTGTGGCTGGACGCCGGCAACCAGCGCCCGCTCAAGGCGAAGTTCTACTCGGAAAGCGACCGGCTGCTGAAAACCGCCTACTACCGCAAATACCAGAACGAGCTGGGCCGCGAGCGCCCGACCGAGACGGTGATCATCGACGGGCTGGACCCGAACTGGGTGACGGTGATGCGCTTCTCGGACTACGCCTGGAAGGACGTGCCGGAAAGCTGGCTGCAGCGCGACTACCTGCCGCGCTTCAAACCCGAAAACTGACCCGGAATCCGGCCATGCGCACCCTGCTCCGCCCCGCCCTGCTGCTGTCGCTGCCCACCGGCGTGATGAGCTTTGCCCTGCCGCTGTACGCGCACAGTCTGGGCGCAAGCCCGCTGCAGATCGGCGTGTACTTCACGCTCCTCGGCGGGGTGATGCTGCTGTGCCGGCCGCTCTTCGGCATCTGGATGGATCGCGGCCACAAGCCGGCGTTCTTTGTCGCCGGCGCGGCTTGCCAGACGCTGGCCTTGCTGGTGTATGCCGGCTCGCAGCAGATGAGCATGCTGTATCTGGCGGCAGTGCTGGCCGGCCTTGCCACTTCGCTGTGCTGGACAGCAGCGTACGCGCTGGCAGCCGGGAATGGGGCGCACAGCGGCGAAGCGATGGGACAGATCGACAGCGCCGTGGCGCGGGGGGCGCTGATCGGCGCGATTCCGGCCTTCAACGTGGTCGGCTTCTTCACGCTGGAGCGCAGCTGGCAGCCGCTGATGCTGGTGTTTGCCGCGGCGGCGCTGCTGGCCACCTGGCTTGCCAGCCGCGCGGCGTACGAGCTGAAGCGGGATCCTGGCCAGCCACGTGAAGCAGCGTCCGGCATTGCCCAGACCGCACACCTCCCCACTGCGCCGGCCGGGCTGTGGCCACTGCTGCTGCTCGTGCTGCTCACCTGCACCTCGACAGCCATGCTGCTGCCGGTGCTGACCATCTTTCTGGCCGAGAAGTTTGCCGCCAGCTCATCGACCATTGCCGCGGCCTATATCCCGGCAGCGCTGGTGTTCAGCCTGCTGCCGGCTTACACCGGCAGGCTGGCCGACCGCGTGGGCAGCCGCTGGCCGATGAGTGGCGGCCTGCTGCTGATGGCGCTGTGTTCGCTGGCGATTCCGCTGGCGGGCAGCCTGTGGCTGCTGATCGGCCTGTGGGTAATGGAAGCGGTGGGTGCGGCGCTGGCCGGCCCGGCAGAGCGCAAGCTCGTCGGCATCGCCGGGGGCGAGGCCAGAGGTCGTGTGTTCGGGCTCTACACCATGCTGACCGGGCTGGCAGCGGCAATCGGCCCCCTGCTGGGTGGCCTGGCCTACCAGCAGTTCGGGCCGGGCATTCCCTTCATCGCCAACGGCATCGTCCTGCTGCTGGCAAGTACCCTGCTGTGGCGGCTGCGGCTGCCGGATGGTCAGCCAGCGCCCGAGGCGGCGCAACTGCAGGCACCTGTAGCCGGCATGGCGGCAAAATGAAAAGGTGGCAGCAGTGCAACAAGGCAAAACACTGGGTATGCGTATGCGACCATTTGAAATAAAAGGCATCACGGCAATACATGGCACCGTATCAATCAGCGCCCTGCCCTGCAGCCTGCTGCTGGCCCTGCTGGCCAGTGCGCCAGCCACCGCCAGCGAATTGCCGGGCGAGCTGGATGCACTGGAGCTGGCCGATGCCGCCCTGCAGCCTGTCGCCAGCGCGCGCGACTGGCAATTCTTCGCCGAGCTGGCCGCTGGCGGGCAGGATCAGCGCACCAGCGGCTGGGAGGCCGAGCAGCGCCTTTCCCTCGACCTGAATGCGGACATCCGCTTCGCCCCCGGCTGGCGCGCCGTGCTGTCCGACCGGCTCGATCTGGGCTGGACCGGCACGCTGGATGACGACAGCCAGGTCAATACGCTGCGCGAAGCGTATGTGAGCTGGCAGCCGGGTGCGGCCCAGATTTACGACCTGGGCCGCGTCAACCTGCGCAGCGGCGTTGCGATGGGCTTCAACCCCAGTGATTTCTTCAAGGCCGGCGCCCTGCGCTCGGTGACCTCCGTCGCCCCGGCCAGCCTGCGCGAAAACCGGCTTGGCACCGGCATGCTGCGCGGGCAGTGGCTGTGGGATGGCGGCGGCATCAGCGCGGTGTATTCACCCAAACTGGGTGACCAGCGCAGCAGCGCTCCTTTCAGCACGGATTTCGGCGCCAGCAACCCGCGCGAGCGTGGGCTGCTGGTGTTCAGCCAGGCCATGACCGACTGGCTGAACCCGCAATGGCTGATCTTCAGCGAAGCAGGCCAGAGCCCGCAATTCGGCCTGAACCTGAGCATTCTGGCTTCTGACGCCTCCGTGCTGTATCTGGAATATGCCGGCGGACGAGCAGCCAGCCAGATCGACCGCGCCCTGGGCCTGGCCGGCGCGAAATCCTTCCAGTCGCAACTGGCCACGGGCCTGACACACACCTTCCCCAACAAGCTGAGCCTGAGCGTCGAATACCAGTACAGCAGCGCCGCCCCCGCTGCGGCGCAGTGGCATGCCCTGCAGCAGAACGGGCAGGATTACGGCCGCTACCGCGCCTGGGCCGGCACCATGCAGGCGCTGACCACGCAGCAGGCGCTGTTCACGTATGCCAGCTGGCAGGATTTTCCGCTGGCGCGCAGCGAACTGGCGGCGATGCTGCGCCATGACCTGACGGACAGCAGCAGCATGCTGTGGCTGCAGGGCATACAGCATTTCGAGCAAGCCGACCTGATCGCACAATGGCAGTACAATCAGGGCTCGGCGCGCAGCGTGTACGGCGCGGGCCCCGCGCGGCAGAGTTTCCAGCTCATGCTGCGCTATTATTTCTGAGCCACCCATGCCTGTTAGCAAATCAGCCTGAATCACGACCATGCCCGCAAACCTTCTGCCCTGCGACGAACGTCTGTACTGGCTGCGCAATCTCGGCATCCTGCTGCTGGTGAATACGCTGATCGGCGCACTGGAAGTGCTGCTTGATCCGGGTATGTCCTTGCTGGATGCCATGCTGCTTGCGCACAGCATCGGCCTGTCGCTCTGGACGCTGAACATCCTTTTCAGCAGGCTGGCCGGCCATCGTCTGCTGCTGGCCTGGCGCCTGCTGCTGATTGTGCCGCTGGGTGTGATGTGCGGTTTTTTTCTGTCCAGCGCACTCGGTGGTCCTGACGTGTTTGCCCACCTGCAGGCGCAGCCCGAACGACTGTGGCGCATTCTGGCTTCCTCACTGCTGATCGGCCTGGCCGCAACCGCCTTTTTCGTGCTGCTCTACCGCCTGCACGCCTCGACGCTGGCGCTGGCGACCGAGCAGAAAAAAGCCGCCGAACTGAAGCAGGCCGAGACCGCCGCGCAATTGGCCATGCTGCAGGCGCAGATCGAGCCACATTTCCTCTTCAATACGCTCGCCAATGTGCAAAGCCTGATCGAACGCGATCCGCCGCTGGCGCGCACGATGCTCGAACACCTGAACGACTACCTCCGCGCCACGCTGGGCCGCACACGCAGCAAGCACACCACGCTGGGCGACGAGCTGGCCTTGCTGGAAGCCCTGCTCGCCATCATCCGCATCCGCCTGGGCGAACGCCTGAACTACCGCATCGACGTGCCTGACGAACTGCGCGACGCCAGCCTGCCGCCGCTGCTGCTGCAGCCGCTGGTGGAAAACGCCATCGAACACGGCATCGAGCCTTCGCTGGCCGGCGGCACCATCACCATTGCCGCGCGCAGTGACAATGGCCGGCTGCAGCTGAGCGTGTCCGACACCGGCATCGGTTTGACTGCTGCGCCGGGCAACGGCGTGGGGCTCGCCAATGTGCGCCAGCGCCTCGCCAGCCTCTACGGCGACGCGGGCCAGCTGCAGCTGCACGCCAACAGCCCCAGCGGCGTGCGCGCCGAACTGCATCTGCCACTCATTCTGGAAACCCGCTGACATGCCGACCGCACTGCTTGCCGACGACGAAGAACACCTGAGTGCCCACCTGCAGGCGCGGCTGAACCAGCTCTGGCCGGATTTGCAGATCGTCGCGCTGGCGCGCAACGGCGTCGAAGCACTGGCCGAGCTGAACCGCCACCAGCCGGACTACGCCTTTCTCGACATCCGCATGCCGGGGCTGACCGGCCTGCAGGTCGCGCAGGCAGCGAAACTCACCCGCGTGATTTTTGTCACCGCCTTTGACGAATACGCACTGGCCGCGTTTGACGCCTCGGCCGTCGATTACCTGCTCAAGCCGGTCAGCGATTCACGGCTGCTGCAGTGCATCAGCCGCCTGCAGGCCAGCAATCAGCCACAACAGTCCGCCCCCGACCTGGGCACGGTATTCGAGCAGCTCGCGCAGCCCAATGCCACCCTCACCTGGCTCACCGTGGGGCTGGCCGACACCACGCGGCTGGTGCACATCGACGAGGTGCTCTACTTCCAGGCCACCGACAAGTACACCGAAGTCGTCACCGCGCACGAACGCCACCTGATCCGCACGCCGCTGAAGCAACTGCTGCCGCAGCTCGACGCCAGCCGCTTTGCGCAAATCCATCGCAGCACGCTGGTCTGCCTCGCTGCGATCAGCCGCATCGAGCGCGACCTGCTCGGCCGCCACCTCGTCCACCTGAAAGACCGCCCGGAAACGCTGAGCCTGAGCCGCAGCTACGCGGGGCAGTTCAGGCAGATGTGAGCAGGCAGAACGGCTCGGCAAACGGTAATAATCGTCGTTCCCGCGCAAGCGGGAACCCAGCAAAACCGTGTGGGTACTGGATGCCCGCCTTGACCGAAGGGAATCCCCGTGGGACGCGGGCATGACGTGCGGAGAAGTCTTGCTAATCAGAAAACCGCAAGCCCAAGGCAGAGACGCAGAGCAGCAGCGTTGTGCCTTTCCTCTGCGTTGAAGGCTTTTGACTGCATGCCCTGTGTGCGGGCCGGTTGATCACACCCGATCACACCAGCACCTGCCGGTTTTCATGGAAGAAGAGGTAAATCCCCGCTTCAATCTCCGGATCGACCATGGTTTCCGGGCGGCAGCCGTTCGGGCAGGCCAGTCGCGGCGTGGTACCGAAGAGGCGGCAGATGAGCGGCCGTTCGGCATAGACTTCGCAGCCGTGCTCGCCCAGATGCGGGCAGCTCAGCGCCTCCAGCGCCGCCTGGTGTTCCGCAGCGCTTTTGACCGGCAGGCGCGACATTTCCTCGCTGCTGGTCGTCACCGGCCCGCAGCAGTCATGGCAGCCGGGCTGGCAGGCAAACGCGGGAATGCGCGAGCGGAAAAAGCGGATTTGCTGGCTGGTGCTCGTCATGGCGGATTCCTTGCTATGGGGTATTGCGGGGCTGGCCTGTGCTTACTGGCGCACGGGGCGACCGGCGCAGGATGCGCGGCACCTGAAGCGCAACTCGGCAACATCAAATACACCACAGTGTATTGCCATGCAGCCATTCATAAAAAAGGGCTGCAGACATATACCCGAAGCCAGATCACATGCATCAAGGCTACCGCCTGCCAGCCCAGACCGGCTGCGCACGGGTGTCAGCGCACGCTGCCCAGCAGCTCGTCGAGTTTCGCCAGTGCATGCGCGACGGTCTGCGCACGGATGGCGCTGCGCTCGCCAGCAAAATGCCGGCATTCGGTAACGATGCCGCCGGGCGTCGCCCAGGCCAGCCAGACGGTGCCAACCGGTTTTTCCGGCGTGCCACCACTGGGGCCGGCGATGCCGGACACGGCGATACCCCATTGCGCACCGGCGCGTTCGCAGGCGCCCTGCGCCATCGCGGCGACCACCGGTTCGCTGACCGCCCCCAGCCCTTCGATAAAGGCGGCGGGTACATCGAGCATTTCACTTTTGGCCTGATTGGAATACGTGACAAAGCCGCGTTCGAACCAGGCGGACGAGCCGCCGACCTCGGTCAGCGCGGCGGCAATCAGGCCGCCCGTGCATGATTCGGCCGTGGTCACCGTCTGGCTGCGGGCGACGAGGCGGCTGCCGATGCGGGCAACCAGCGCCATCAGATCATCCGGTACGCTGTTGGTCTGCATCGCCGCCTCACATGCCAATTTCATCGCTGCCCGGCTGGGGTACGCGCAGGAAGTTGGCACGGTAGAATTTCAGCTCGTCGATGGATTCGTAAATGTCGGCCAGCGCGGTGTGCTTGCCCTGCTTCTTGAACTGGCGGTGGATTTCCGGCGTCCAGCGCTTGCACAATTCCTTGAGCGTGGACACATCAAGATTGCGGTAGTGGAACCAGTCTTCCAGCTTCGGCATCCAGCGCGCCATGAAGCGGCGATCCTGGCAGATGCTGTTGCCGCACATCGGGCTGGTCAGGCGCGGCACATGTTCGCTGATGAAGGCCAGCGCGGCGGCTTCCACGTCGGCGGCGCTGAGCGTGGAGGCCTTCACGCGGTCGATCAGGCCGGAGCGACCATGCGTGCCCTTGTTCCATTCATCCATCGCATCAAGCACCGCATCCGGCTGGTGCACGACCCAGGACGGGCTCTCGGCCACGGTGTTGAGATTGCCGTCGGTGATCACGATGGCAAGCTCGATGATCTTGTCGTTCTGCGGGTCGAGGCCGGTCATTTCCATGTCCAGCCAGATCAGGTTGTTCTGGTCTTGCGCCATTTCGCGCCTCCGGTAAGCCATATTTGGATTCAAGGCGCGATGATACCTGAACCACCCGCCGAGCCAAGCCGGCACATCCCGACGGCGCAGTCTTGTCCGCCTATCAATACTGTCCATTGCCTTACACAAAAACTGCGCTATACCGGAAGCAACCATGTCCAGACAGCAGGCCGCATCATGCCCACCTCCACGGTTGCCAATACAGTCGACATTCCCGCAGGTGGCTCGGCCGCGCGGAACCCGGACCTGAACTGGAGCCAGGTCAGGGAAACCATCCTGATGCTGGGGCTCTCAGTAGCCCAGATCCGCCAAGCCATGCTGGAGAGCAAGGTGTCGCTCGATACGCTGACACATACCTTTGCCGCGACGCACGACAAGATCAACGACATCCGCACGACGCTGCAGCAGGACCTGGCCGCATCGCCCGCCGCGCAGCAACTGGCGGGGCACATAGCCGACATCGATGCCATCAACCACCGTGCCGTTGTTGCCTTCCAGTTCTACGACCGCCTCACCCAGCAGCTCGATCACGCCTGCGGCAGCATTGCCTGCCTTGCCGATCTGGTCGCCGATCCACAGCGCCTGTTCGTGCCGAACGAGTGGCTGCTGCTGCAGCAGCGCATCCGCTCGCAATTCACGATGGAGCAGGAGCATCAGCTGTTTGACAACATCCTGCACGGCATGAGCCTGGAGGACGCCCTCAAGCAGGTGACAGCACCTCAGCATGACGGCCAGCCGGCCGCCGGTGATATCGAGCTGTTCTGAAACAGTTCCAGGCGGGATGGGACTGAAAGCGGGAAGCACGCATACATTACCCCCCATATGATCAAAGCCATTGATATTAAATAGCTACAGCCACATACCCAAAGCAAAACTTCGCACACCATCGCAGCAAATCAAGCCACTGCGCCTGCCTGCACGGCCAGCGCCTCCGCCCTGCACTGCGCAATGACAATCGTGCTCCAACAGGCAGTTGAATAAGCTGAGCTTCTGCCGGCCTCAGGCTGCGGGCAACGCCGGGCGAATCGTCAAGCGGATCGACCAGATATCCGGTTTTGCGCTCATGCCGCTTTCCCGGCTGCACAGCAATGCCGATAGCGATTTTCCGCCTTACAAATCATCGGAAAACCCGCGCCGGCGCGGCAGCGGCTATGGCATACTTCCGGCTTTGCCGCCCGCTGCCGTTCTGCCGATGACCGCCCACCAGTTTTCCGGACTTTTCCTGTTTGCCCTGCTCTCCAGCGTGCTTGTCCAGCTCTGGTTGGCGCTGCGCCACGCCAATCATGTCCGCCGTCATCGCAACACCGTTCCGGCCGAATTTTCCACCAGCATTTCGCTCGAATCGCACCAGCGTGCGGCCGATTACACCGTCGCCAAAACCCGCTTCGGCATGCTGGTTGCCATCTATGACGCCATGCTGCTGCTGGCCTTTACGCTGGGCGGAGGCATCAATGCACTGCAGACGCTGTGCAGCAGCTGGTTTGCCAGCCCTGTGCTTGCCGGCGTTGCACTGATTGCCCTGCTTGGTTTTGCCAACGGCCTGCTGACGCTGCCATTTTCACTGGTATCCACCTTCGGCATCGAAGCGCGCTTCGGCTTCAATACGATGACGCTGCGGCTCTTTTTCACCGACCTGCTGAAAACCACGCTGCTCGCCCTCGTGCTCGGCCTGCCGCTGGTCGCCGGCGTGCTGTGGCTGATGCAGGCCATGGGCGAAAACTGGTGGTTCTGGGTGTGGCTGTCCTGGCTCGGTTTTTCCCTGCTGCTGATGTGGATCTTTCCGGCGTTCATCGCGCCAATCTTCAACAAGTTCGAGCCGCTGGCGGACGCCAGCCTGCAGCAGCGCATCGAGCAGCTGCTTGCCCGCTGCGGCTTTCGCGCCAGCGGCATTTTCGTGATGGATGGCTCGAAGCGTTCCAGCCACGGCAATGCCTACTTCACCGGCTTCGGTTCGGCCAAGCGCATCGTGTTTTTCGATACGCTGCTCAAGCACCTCGATGCCGACGAAATGGAAGCGGTACTCGCGCACGAGCTGGGGCATTTCAAGCATCGCCATATTGCGCAGCGCCTGATCTGGACCTTTGCCACCATGCTCGGCCTCTTGTGGGTGCTGGGCCAGCTCGCCCATGAAGACTGGTTCTATCAGGGACTGGGCGTAGCCACGCCGAGCACGGCAGCGGCCCTTCTGCTGTTCTTTCTGGTGCTGCCGGTATTCACTTTCCTGTTCGGCCCATTGGGCTCGTGGCTGTCACGCCGGCATGAATACCAGGCCGATGCCTATGCCGCACAGCAGACCTCGGCGGAAAAACTGGTATCCGCGCTCGTCAAGCTCTACCGCGACAATGCCGCGACACTCACGCCGGATCGCTGGCACAGCATTTTCTATGACAGCCACCCGCCCGCCAGCCTGCGCATTGCGGCCTTGCAGCGCCTTGTCTAGGCTCTGTTGAGGTTTGATTAGTTTTTACGCAGCCCCACCAGCTTGTCGGGGCGCGAAGCCAAGCGCAAGGAAATGCGAGCATTTTCGAGCATTGGCGACAAAGTATCCGGCAAGAATGGCGGGGCTGCCCTGCGGGCGCTGGGCTCTTTTGCCCCATTACGGCGTTATTTGCCACTTGACAGTACCCGTACTGCTGCGTGGCAAATGCCTGGTACTGGGGCAAAATAGCCCATCGCGTAGAAATCAATCAAACCTCAACAGAGCCTAAAACAGGGGTAACGCTTTTGGAGCCATCATGCTGATTCTCGAACACTGCAAGGACCAGCCCGTCAAACTGAGTGCCAGCGAGGCCAGGAAACTCGGGGGCGAAATAGCCGGCTGGACCGTCTTTGATGACCGTATCGGAAAAACCTTCAGCTTCGCCAGCAACCAGGAAACCATGAATTTTGCCAATGCGGTTGCCTGGATCGCCAGCCGGCAGAATCACCACCCGGAAATGAACATCAGCATGAATACCTGCACCCTGACCTGGTTCACCCACAGCCTGGCCGGGCTGAGCCGCAACGATTTCATCTGCGCAGCCAAAGTCGAAGCGCTGTTCCTTGTATGAGTGACATCGCACGAATCGTCACCAGCCACGGCCGCATCTACATTGTCGAACTGGCTGACGGCAGCCGCCGCCAGGCCAGCACGCGCGGCAAGAAAACCGACTATGCCTGCGGTGATCGCGTACGGATCCAGATCCTGAACGCGGAGCAGGCGGTGATCGAAGGCGCGGAAGAACGCCGCAGCCTGCTCTATCGTTCGGACCAGTGGCGCAGCAAGCTGATTGCCGCCAATGTCAGCCAGATCGTGATAGTCGTAGCCCCCGTACCCAGCTTTTTCGACGAGCTGATCGGCCGCTGCCTGATCGCAGCCGAAGCCGCCGACATCGAACCACTGATCTGCCTGAACAAGTCCGACCTGCCCCAGGCCGCAGAGGCAAATGAGCGGCTGCAGTATTACACCGGCCTTGGCTACCCGCTGCTGTGCCTGTCGGCACTGGCCGATGTGCAGCAGCTGCGCGAACGCCTGCATGGCCACATCTCGGTACTGGTCGGGCAATCCGGCATGGGCAAGTCGACGCTGACCAATGCGCTGATTCCGGATGCGAATGCGCGGATCAACGATATTTCCGTAGCACTGGATTCAGGCAAGCACACGACAACGCACGCCACGCTGTATCACCTGGACGCCGAATCCGACCTGATCGACTCGCCCGGCCTGCAGTCATTCGGCCTTGCACACGTCACAGCGGAAGAGCTGCCGCGCCTGATGCCGGATTTCCGCCCTTTCATCGGTGAATGCCGCTTTCACAACTGCCGCCACCGTCACGAGCCGGGCTGCGCCATTCTGGGCGCGGTAGCAGAAGGCAAGGTGCGCAGCGACCGCCTCGCCCTGCTGCACCGACTGCAGGACGAACTCAGCGCAGCGCAAAGCTATTAAAAGCCATTAAGCGACAGCAGGGTTAAAGATCAGCCTTGCTGCGCTTGCGCCGGCGCAGCGCCAGTTCGATCAATACCCAGCCGCGCCACCCCCAGAACACCAGCACATAACCGGCCAGCGCCAGCAATACTGCCATGGCTGGCAGACCGATCAGCAAGGGGGGGCCAAGATCCACGGCCCAGTGCAGGCTGGCGGCAAGCCAGCTACCGAAGGACTGGCCGGAGAATTCGGGAAAGGCTGCGGCAGAGGCATTACCGCCGCTACTGCCGGTGAGAAAACTGCCCAGCAGATAGGCAAACCAGTAGAGCGGGCCAATCGTGAAGGGGTTGGTATAAAACGTTACCACGATGGCGACCGGCAGATTGGTGCGAAAGCCGATCGACAGCGCGCCGGAGGTCAGTACCTGCAAGGGGCCGGGAATCAAACCGGCGAACAGCCCGACCGCCACCCCGCCAGCAACCGAGCGGCGGTTGAGATGCCAGACCGGCGAATGGGTAAAGCGGTGGCCGAAACGGCGCAGAAAGCGGTTTTCACACACTCGCTGCCGGTCGGGCAGAATACGTCGCAGCAGTTTTCGCGGCATCGGGGAACCAGAAAAGGTAAAATCAATCCATCATATAAGGCACGGCTGTAGCCGTGCCACTCCAACGACTATGACTTGGCCTTCCCGGCAAGATTCCCTCCCGAAGCGAAGAATATGGTAGCCGTCAGCCGTCCGCTCGCCCATTCCATTGCCGAAGCCGCCGATCCCGAGCAGTGGCTGAAGGCGCTTTCTGACCGCTTTAATCCGGCAGAACTGGCCCAGCTGCGCCAGGCACTGGACTGGACCGCCAGGCATTGCGCCAGTGCTGTGCACCCGCAAACCGGCACCCCTCTTTTCCAGCACGCGGTCGCCAGCGCATCCATCGTGGCGGACCTGCGCCTGGGGGCGGATGCCGTTGCAGCGGCGCTGCTGTTTGCCGGCACCGAAGTCATGCCCGATGCCAACGCTGAAATTTCCCGCGTGGCGGGCGCTGACGTCGCACGACTGGTCGACGGCATTTCCCGGCTCATGAAGCTGAAATGGCTCAGCGCCAGCAGCCAGCTGCGGGCGGACGAACGCGCACAGCAGATCGAGGGCCTGCGCAAGATGCTGCTGGCGATGGTGGAGGACATCCGTGCCGTCCTCATCTTGCTGGCCTGGCGCACACAGACCATGCATGTACTGGGACAGGCGCCCGAGCAGGTGCGCAAGGAAGTGGCGCAGGAAACGCTGGATCTTTTTGCACCACTCGCCAACCGGCTGGGCGTCTGGCAGATCAAGTGGGAGCTGGAAGACCTTGGCTTCCGCTACCTGCACCCCGATACCTACAAGAAAATTGCCAAACTGCTCGACGAGCGGCGAGTTGATCGCGAGCAGTTCATCAGCAACGTACTGGACACCCTGAGAGCAGAGCTGAAAACCGTCGGCATCAAGGCCGATCTGATGGGACGCCCCAAGCACATCTACAGCATCTGGAAGAAGATGCAGAAGAAGAAGCTCGACTTCTCCGAGCTGTATGACATTCGTGCCGTGCGCGTCCTGGTTGACGACCTGAAGGATTGCTATACCGTTCTTGGCATCGTGCACAACCTGTGGCAGCCGATACCCGGTGAATTCGATGACTACATCGCCCAGCCCAAGGGCAATAACTACCGCTCGCTGCACACGGCGGTCATCGGCCCGGAAGACAAGGCAGTCGAAGTGCAGATCCGCACCTTCGACATGCACGAGCATGCCGAATATGGCGTTGCCGCACACTGGCGCTACAAGGAGGGCGGGCGCGGCGACTCCAGTTACGAAGAAAAAATCGCCTGGCTGCGACAACTGCTCGACTGGAGGGAAGACAGCAGCAGCGACAGCAGTATCGCCGAAGCCTTCAAGGCCGAGCTGTTTGACGACACCATTTACGTGCAGACCCCAGCCGGCCGGGTGATCGCCCTGCCGCGCGGCAGTACGCCGGTTGATTTTGCCTATCACGTTCACACTGATCTGGGGCATCGCTGCCGCGGTGCGAAGGTCAATGGCGCCATTGTTCCGCTCAACACCCCGCTCGAAAACGGCCAGCGAATAGAAATCCTGGCGGCGAAGGAAGGCGGTCCCAGTCTGGACTGGCTGCATCAGGGTTATGTCAAAAGCCATCGCGCAGCCAGCAAACTGCGCCACTGGATACGCCAGCAGAACCTGGATGTCGCGCGCGAAGCCGGCAAGGCCATTTACGACAAGGAGGCGGCACGCGCGGCAGCCACCAATGTCAACCAGGACGCCGTCGCACAGCGTCTGATGTTCAAGACAATCGATGAAGTTCACATCGCGCTGGGCCAGGGTGAAATCACCCTGCGCGAGCTGGCTGATGCCTTTTCCGATACGCTGGCGCCACCTCCTGTTGCAGATGAAACACCGGGCAGTTTCATCAAGACAGCCCGCGCCGACCAGCATGGTGAGGGCATCCTGATCGAGGGCGTCGACAAGCTGATGACCCTGCTTGCGAAATGCTGCAAACCGGTCCCCCCCGACCCGGTAATGGGTTTTGTGACCCGTGGCCGCGGCATTTCGATCCACCGGGCGGATTGTCCCGCACTCAAGCGACTCGCGGCAGAAGCGCCGGAACGCCTGATCAAGGCAGACTGGGGCAAGCAGCAGGGACACGCCTTTGCAACCGATGTTCTGGTCGAGGCACATGAACGCAACAATCTGCTGCGCGATCTGACTGACACCATGTCCCGCGACAAGATCAATGTCACGGCAGTGAACATGCAGTCAAAAGACATGCGGGTGCATTTGCGCTTTACGGTAGAAATCCGCGACGCGGAACAACTGCAGCGCATCTTTACCAAGCTGCGTGATGTGGCCGGAGTCATCCGGGTCGAGCGCACCTGACGACTGCATCTCCCATGCATCATCCCAGTCCAGTTGCCGGCTTGCCTTCCTGACAAGCCGGCATACACTGAATGAGGATTACCAAGGAGATGGTCATGCTTCATTCACTGCGCGGCAAACTGATTCTGTTCATCGCGGTTCTCACGCTGATACTTGCGACCATTCTGACGTTCGGTGCTTATACGAAAATGCGCACCGAAATTGTCGAAACCGGCCTGACACATGAAATTGCCGGTACGGCTGCGGGCTACAATGTGGTCTTGCGCAACTGGATTACCGAAAAGAAACAAATCATCACGGCGCTGTCCGAAGCCTTGGCGGCAGCACCCGACCCGATGCCCGCGCTGACCCAGGCAGCCAAGAGCTCGACGTTCGACTCGACTTATCTGGGCAAGCCGGATAAACAGATGATCACCTCGCGTGATCTGAAACTTCCCGAAGGTTATGATCCCACCGGCCGTCCTTGGTATGTGCAAACGGTCAAGGATGACAAAACGGTACTCACCCCGCCCTATGTGGATGCCGGAACCAAGCAGCTGATCATCACCTTTGCCGCTCCGGTAAAGAAAGATGGCGCACTGCTGGGCGTAGTCGGTGCAGACATCACGCTTGATGCCATCGTGAAAGATGTGCTGAACATCCGTCTGACCGGCGATGGCTATGCCATGCTGATCGGCAAGGATGGCAAGGTACTTGTCCACTCCGATCAGGCCCTGATCACCAAGGATGCCAGCGAGATCTCGCCCGCATTCAGCAAGGACAGCCTGACAGCCCTTGCCGGCAGCAAGACTCTCTCTGAGACCACCATCGGTGGTCAGGCGAAATTTGCCTTCGTGCAGGAAATCGAAGGCGCCGAAACCTATATGGTCATCGTCATCGACAAGAGCAAAGCCCTGCAACCGCTCAACCAGCTGCTGATGATTGCGGTGATCACGCTGATCGTCGTCCTGCTGGTCATCATTCCGGTTGCCAGCCTGCAGGTAAACCGCATGATGAAGGGCCTGCTGAAAGTGCGTGACGGGATGCGCGAGATTTCACAGGGCGAAGGTGATCTCACCCGCAAGATCGAAATCAGCGGTACGGATGAAATCGCCCAGACCGCACAAGCCTTCAACGCCTTTACCGGCCGCCTGCGCAGCATGTTCCTCGATATTCGCAAAGAATCCGAGAGCCTGACCCGCGGGGTAAATGAAATCAATCAGGTACTCGACACTCTTGCGCGGGATTCGGAAATCCTGGCCGATCTGGCCTCGGGCAATGCAGCGACCATCGAAGAAATCACGGTCAGCATCAGCCACATCGCCGACAACTCGCGTGAAGCCGATCAACTGGTGAACAACACCGGAGCGCTGTCGAAAGAATCGACACAAACCGTCCGCGAAGTCGCCAGCGAAGTCGGCAAATCGGCCGATGAAGTGAAGAACCTCTCGGCCCTGCTGGACAGACTGAGTTCGCGCAGCGAGGAAATCAGCGGCATTATCCGGGTCATCAAGGATATTGCCGACCAGACCAACCTGCTGGCGCTCAATGCGGCGATCGAGGCCGCGCGCGCCGGCGAGCAAGGGCGTGGCTTTGCTGTCGTTGCCGACGAAGTGCGGAAACTGGCAGAGCGCACCGGGCAGGCCACCCTTGAAATTACCGGAATGATCGAGGGCATCCGCGGCGAAACCGATGCTGCAGTTCACAATATGCAATCGACTGTTGCGGCAGTACAGAATGGCGTGAACCTGAGCAATAACGCAGCAGAGAAAATCGACCACATCCGCGAAAACATGGCGACCGTCATGCAGAAAATGGGAGAAATCGCCCACTCAACCAGCGAGCAGCAGGATGCCACAACCCTGATGGCGCAAAGTGCGGAAAACATCACGAACCAGATGCAGCAAACGGATGCTGCGCTGCAAAGAGCGACCAAATCCGTGCACGAACTGAACGAGCTGGCCAATTTCCTGCTGCAGCTGTTCGGCAAATTCAAACTCTAGCGTCCCTTCGCCTGCCGGAATGGCGAATTGCACATTACGGGGCTGCAACGGATAATCGTTGCAGCCCCGGTTTCCTTTCTGCGGGCACCCTTGTCAGGTACTCCGCTGCCCATGTTTGCCGAATTTCCGAACTCGCCCTACAAGCTTTTCCAGCCCTTTCCGCCGGCCGGTGACCAGCCCGAAGCCATCCGCCAGCTGGTCGAAGGCCTCGAAGATGGCCTGAAATACCAGACCCTGCTGGGCGTCACCGGCTCGGGCAAGACATTCACCATGGCCAATGTCATTGCCCGCACCGGAAGGCCTGCCATTGTCATGGCGCCGAACAAGACTCTGGCCGCGCAGCTGTATGCCGAATTTCGCGAGTTTTTCCCCGAAAACGCGGTCGAATATTTCGTCAGCTACTACGACTATTACCAGCCGGAAGCCTACGTCCCCAGCCGCGATCTGTTCATCGAGAAAGACTCCAGCATCAACGAGCATATTGAACAGATGCGCCTGTCTGCCACCAAGGCCATGCTGGAGCGGCGCGACTGTGTCATCGTTGCCAGCGTCTCGGCCATCTACGGCATCGGCGATCCCAGTGACTATCACAAGATGGTGCTGCACTTGAAGGAGGGTGAAAAACACCCGCAGCGCGACATCATCAAGCGCCTGATCTCCATGCAATACGAGCGCAGCGAGCTGGATTTCTCGCGCGGAACCTTCCGCGTACGAGGCGATGTGATCGATGTGTTTCCGGCAGAAAACGCCGAGCTGGCACTGCGTATCGATCTCTTCGACGATGAAGTCGAAAAACTCAGCCTCTTCGATCCGCTGACTGGCCACATCAAGCAGAAAGTCGGCAGGTACACCGTGTTCCCGGGCAGTCACTATGTCACGCCACGGGATACAGTGTTGCGAGCCATCGAAACGATCAAGGATGAACTCAGGTCACGACTCGAGTTCTACCACCGCGAACAAAAACTGGTCGAGGCGCAGCGGCTCGAACAACGCACACGTTTTGACCTGGAGATGCTGGGCGAAATGGGGTTTTGCAAAGGCATTGAAAACTACTCGCGGCACTTTTCCGGCAAGGCCGCCGGCGAGGCACCACCAACCCTGATCGACTATCTCCCGCAAGACTGCCTGATGTTCATGGACGAATCCCATGTCATGATCGGCCAGATTGGCGGCATGTACCGCGGCGATCGTGCCCGCAAGGAAAATCTCGTCGATTATGGCTTCCGCCTGCCTTCGGCACTCGATAACCGACCACTGAAATTCGAAGAGTTCGAAATGAAGATGCCGCAAACCATCTTCGTTTCAGCCACGCCGGCGACCTATGAAGCCGAGCACCAGGGACAGGTTGTCGAACAGCTTGTCCGACCGACCGGCCTGATTGATCCGGAGGTTATCATCAGACCTGTCGGCTCCCAGGTCGATGACCTGCTGTCCGAAGCGCGCAAGCGTATCGATGCGGGTGAACGTGTGCTGGTTACCACCCTGACCAAGCGCATGGCCGAACAGCTGACCGAATACCTTGGTGAACACGGCATCAAGGTACGCTATCTGCACTCCGATATCGAAACGGTCGAGCGCGTCGAAATCATCCGCGATCTGCGGCTGGGCATGTTCGATGTACTGGTTGGCATCAACCTCTTGCGCGAGGGGCTGGATATTCCGGAAGTATCGCTGGTTGCCATCCTCGACGCCGACAAGGAAGGCTTCCTCAGAAGCGAGCGCAGCCTGATCCAGACCATCGGCCGGGCAGCCCGGCATCTGCATGGTACCGCCATCCTGTACGCGGATCGCATCACCGATTCAATGAAAAAGGCGATCGACGAAACCGCGCGCCGGAGGCAAAAACAGATTGCCTTCAACACCGCCAACGGCATTACCCCACGGTCAGTCAGCAAACGCATCAAGGACATCATCGACGGGGTATATTCGGCAGAAGATGCCGCAGCACAGCGTATCGAACAAAAGCGTCATCGCGATCTGGCAGCGCTGGATGAAAAGACACTGGCGAAAGAGCTCAAGCGCATTGAAAAGGAAATGCTGGAAGCCGCGCGCAACCTGGAATTCGAAAAAGCCGCCAAGCTGCGAGACCAGCTCAAACACTTGCGCGAGCAGGCATTCGGTCATGAGTAAGTTACATTTTACCGACAGATTTCTGCCGACCACGCCAGCAATCCACCTGAGCGGGACAGGCTTGCGCTATAACGTAAGCTCGATCTCCATCATGCCGACTTGCAGTGACCCAAGATGAGCCCCCTTCCATAGAACTGGAGCAGCTGCTGGCCGAAGGCCAGCAGTGGTTCGTGCCGGACTGCAGCCATACCATCAGCATAATGGAGCAGCTCTATCCGCGTGCTCTGGCTGCGGGGTGTCATGACCTGGCAGGCAAAGCGCTGCTACTCTGGGCCCACAGCCTGTGGGCCCTTTCGGCGGGAAGCGAAGCCCATCGCATTCTGGACCTGGCCCAGGAACTGGCCGACAAACACCACCAGCCCGAAATTCTGGCCCGCGCTGACAACATCCGCGCAGAACTGCACCTGTCTGCCGGTGAATACCAGGCGGCCCTGAAAAACTGGGGGCAATGCCTGCGGCAGGCCATTCCTCTCGGATTGCGGGATCTGTACGTATCGGCCTGCCTTGGATTTGGCAATGTCTTTGTCGCCCATGGCCAGCACGCCGAGGCGCTGGCCTGGCACGAAATGGCGCTCGATTTTGCCGAAACGGCAGGCGACCACGACCAGCATGCCAATGCCCTGCTGCACATCTGCGCGGACCTCAACAAGCTCGGGCAGTTCGCCACCACACTGCAACTCTCGCACAAGGCAGAACAGATCATCCGCCAGAGCAGCCACACAGCCTGGCTGGGTGACTGGCTCGGTTACCGCGGACATGCCCATTTCGGTCTCGGTCAGCAGGAAGAAGCCGAATACTGGTTGCAGCAGGCTCATGCCATCAATATACAGACCAACTACCGCTGGAGCCAGTCGCTGACCCTGCTCGCGCTGGGCAAGGTGCTGCTCGCCAGCGGAAAAATGCAGGCTGCTCGCGAACATCTTGAGCAGGCGCTGACACTGATCAGCTCGTTTGGCAGCAAACCGCTGCTCGAGCAGGCGCATCAGCTTCTGGCGGAGCTCTTCGAACGGCAGGGCGAATACGGGCAGGCGCTGCTGCACCACCGCGCGTATCACGAACTGGCTCTTGCCGAAGCCCGGCAGCTGGCATCAACCCGGCTGGGCAGCACGCTGGAGCGCCGGATGAAAGATGTCGATATCCGCCTGCAATTGCTGCATACCCGTCACGAAAACACCGTACTCAGGTTGAACAACTCGCGCCGAGCCCAGGAAGTCGAAACACTCGCCCACCAGGCCAGCCACGATCCGCTGACCGGCATCCTGAACCGGCGCAAGCTCGATCAGGAACTGGAGCGCTGGGTTGAGCAAAGCCAGCAGGACGGGCGTGAACTCAGCCTGCTGATGCTGGATCTGGATCATTTCAAGTCGATCAATGACCGCTTTGGTCACGCCATGGGCGATGAAGTACTGCGTCTGGTCGGACGCATGCTGCAGCACTCCTCGCGCAATGATGACGTGATCGCCCGCTACGGCGGGGAAGAATTCTGCGTCCTGCTGCCCGGTGCCGACCTGCATACTGCCCAGCTGGTAGCCGAGCGGATACGACTGCGCATCCAGCAAACGGACTGGGCCGCACTGCATGCAGAATTGCAGGTGACAACCAGTATCGGGATTGCGACCCTGACCGGCGATGACGATGCCTGCACCCTGCAGAAGCGCGCCGACACCGCGCTCTACCGTGCCAAGCAGGCCGGCCGCAACCGCGTAGAGAGCCTGGATGACTAAGCCTGCCCCCCCCGCCCTGTCCGAGCTGAGCCTGATTGCACTGCATGGCGAGCATGACGAAGCCGAATTGCTTGCCGCCCATGCAGCAGTCACAGCCTTGCCGGATGAAGAAATCAAACTCGAAGGCCTGCTTCTGTGCGGCGAATATTACTGCAACCGGCAGCGGCTGCACGAAGCAACGCGCTATTTCCGGGAGGCTGCCAACCAGGCCCGCAAACTGCATTTATGGTCGGCGCTGGCCCATGCCCAGCACTGGCAGGCACAGATCAAGCTACTGCAGGGCGAACACCTGCGGGCACTGGATATCTGGCTGCATTCGCTGGATCACGCCATCGACAGTGACGATGATGCCGCCTTCATCCGGGCCTATACCGGGATCGGGCAGATCTGCTTTGCCTACCAGCAATACGAACAGGCACTGGTGTATCAGGGCATGGCCTGCTCGCTGGCCGAACGCATTGCGCAGCCCTCTCTCATCCTGGCCGCACGCCTGAACCTGCTGAGCACCCTGTACCGGCACGGGCAGTACGATGCTGCCGAGGCGATGGTCAGCCTGATCGAGAACCAGCTCAGTGAAGAACACAACCCCACCTGGCATTGCGAATGCGCGACGTATCGCGGGCTGATCATTCTGGAACGCGGCGATACGAAGGCGGCACTGCAGGCTCTGCTGCAGGCACAGGAGCTGAATCAGCACAACGGCGGGCAGTTCAGCGACGCCCTGAGTTCGCTCGGGCTGGGCCGCACTTACCTGGCACTGGGGCAGCTGGATGCCGCACACGGCTGGCTTGATCGCGCCCTCACCCTCAGCCAGGGATTCCCGGGGCTGACACTAAGGCTGGAGAGCCACGCCCTGCTTGAATTGCTGTGCGAACGCAAGCAGGACTTTGCCGGTGCGCTGGCCCACCACAAACAGCATCACGCGCTGCAGCTGGGCCTGCTGCAGAAACAGGTCGAACACCGGCTTGCCCGCATTTCGCATCGCCAGCTGGCGCCACTGGAGCAAGCTCTGCGCCTGGAGCGCAGCAAGTTGCGCTATCAATCCTGAACAGACAAGGGTATAAAACCAGAGCCCTTTCAATTAAAAGGCCATGGCAACATACCCAAATATGTATCAGGCAAGCAATTGCCAACGTCCGTCCAGCAAACCTTCGACCGGCCGGTATTGTGTCTTGTAGGACATCTTGCGGCACTCCTTGATCCAGTACCCCAGATACACATAGGGCAAGCCCAGCTGCCGCGCGAGCCCAACCTGCCACAGCACGTTGTAGACGCCCAGACTGAGGCGCTGCAGCTCCGGATCAAAAAAGGTATACACCGCCGACAGACCATCATCGAGCTGATCGATCAGGCTGACCATGACGATCCGGTCATCAAGACTGAATTCGGCCAGCATGCTGCTGACCCCGCTTTGCAGGATGAAATTGGCATACTGGTCACGCGTATCTTCATCCATGCCGCCACCGGAATGCCGGGCATGCTGGTACCGCAGATAAAGCTGAAAATGCGGCTCGTGGTAATCCAGCCCGAGCAAACGCGTACGCATTCCTGCCAGACGCTGCTGCACCTTGCGCTGCGTGCGTCCGGGAGCAAAGTCCGGTACACGGATCCGCACCGGGATGCAGGCCTTGCAGTGATCACACCAGGGGCGATAGACGAAATGACCGCTGCGCCGGAAGCCCTGGCGCACCAGCGCACTGTAGACATGGCGATCGATGAGCCCCGAGGGCACCACCACCTGCGAACGCGCCTCCAGCCCAGGCAAATAGCTGCACTCATAAGCGGCAGTGGCATAGAACTGCAGGGGGACATGGCTGTTTGCATCACGCATTCACATCGCTCCGGTAGCGGTAATGCCATGCTCCGGGCGGCTCCGGCATGGCACAGGCAAGCTGCAGGCGCTGCACAAATTCGGCACGGCCGATTTCGCGGGCGCCGAACCGTGCCAGATGCGCGGTATGCATCTGGCAGTCAATCAGCGGAAAACCGCGCGCTTGCAGCCAGCGCACCAGATGCACGAATGCCATTTTCGATGCATCGGGCCGAAAGGCGAACATGGATTCACCATAGAACATTTTGCCAATCGCCACGCCATACAGGCCGCCAGCCAGTTCACCATCGATCCAACACTCAGCGCTGTGCGCATAACCCTGCTGGTGCAGCGCTTCATACGCTGCACGCATGGCCGGAGTAATCCAGGTGCCGCCGTGGCGATCGCGCGGTGCGGCACAGGCGGCCATTACCTCGGCAAACGCAGTATCGCAGCGGATTTCATACGGACGGTTGCGCAGCGTCTTTTCCAGCGAGCGCGGCACATGCAGTTCATCCGGAAACAGCACCATGCGCGGATCGGGCGACCACCACAGTATGGGTTCATCCGGCATGAACCAGGGAAAAATGCCTTGCCGGTAAGCGGCCAGCAGGCGCAGGGGGTGCAGATCGCCACCTGCCGCCAGCAGGCCATTGGGCTCGCGCATGGCCTGCGACAGAGGGGGGAAACTCAGGGTGTGATCAAGCCAGGCAATCATGCAGGCATGACGAGATCAGCGCGCCCCGGGCTGACAATCCGAGCAGATGCCGTACAGATACATTTCATGTTCCTGCATCAGGAAGCGGTATTTGGCAGCGATGGCTTCCTGCCGTTGCTCGATTTCGGGATCGTAGAATTCCTCGACCTTGCCGCATTTCACGCACACCAGATGGTCATGGTGGCCGTTATCGGCCAGCTCGAACACCGCCTTGCCGGTTTCGAAATGATGGCGCACCAGAATGCCGGCCTGCTCGAACTGTGTCAGTACGCGGTACACCGTAGCCAGCCCAATATCGATCTGCTCGGCCAGCAGGATGCGGTACACGTCTTCAGCCGACATGTGGCGCTGCTGGCTGGTTTCAAACAGGTTCAGGATTTTCAGACGGGGGCCGGTGGCCTTCAGGCCCATCCCCTTGAGTTCGGCGGCTTTGCTCATGCGAGTGTTTTTCCTGCAGGCTGGCTGCTTCGATACGCTAATCCGGTTATGATATAGCGTTTCCCGGTGCTTGGCACCGCCCCACTCTCTCAGAAGAACTGAAACCATGAAGGCCTGCTCGATTTCCGCGCTTTTTGCCGCCAGCCTGTTACTCAGCGGTTGTGGCGTCCTCAATGCACTCAGCCCCTACAAACTCGACATCCCGCAAGGCAACGAAGTGACGGCCGACCAGGTTGCCCAGCTGAAAGCGGGCATGTCGCGCGGGCAGGTTCGCTTCCTGCTCGGTACACCACTGCTGCAGGACCCCTTCCATTCCGACCGCTGGGACTACGTCTACAGTGATGCCCGTGGTGGCAGCCTGAAGCGGCACTTTGCCTTCACCGTGTTCTTCGATGGCGACACACTGACCCGCTGGCAAGGCAGCACTTTGCCGGTCGATCCGAACAGCAAGTTCGCCAGAAGTGGTGACGCTGCCAGCGCGGCCGCCGCCGCAGACAAGACCGAACCGACTCAGGATACGGTCAGCGTCCAGCCCCTGACAGACGAGGCCAAGCAATGATCCGCATCGCGATTGCCGGTGCATCCGGCCGCATGGGCCAGATGCTGATCGAAGCCGTACTCAATGCAGACGCTTGCACGCTGCACGCGGCGCTGGACCGCGCGAGCAGTCCGGCCATCGGTCAGGACGCAGCGGCGTTCCTCGGCCGCAGCTCTGGTGTTGCCATTTCTGCCGATCTCAAAACGCTGGCCGGCGCGGATGTCCTGATCGACTTTACCCGCCCGGAAGGCACGCTGCTGCATCTGGCCGCCTGCCGCGAGCACAGGGTGAACATGATCATCGGCACCACCGGTTTCGACGAAGCCGGCAGCGCGGCAATCGAAGCAGCCAGCACCGAGATCGCCATCGTGCACGCCTACAACATGAGCGTGGGCGTAAACCTGCTCGTCAAGCTGCTCGAAGTCGCCGGCCGCGCACTCGCCACCGGTTATGACGTCGAAGTGCTGGAAATGCACCACCGCATGAAGGTTGACGCACCGTCAGGAACGGCACTGATGCTGGGGCGCGCGGTTGCCGATGCGCAAGGGCGCGACCTGAAGGACTGTGCGGTCTATGCCCGCGAAGGCATCACCGGCGAACGCGAAGCCGGCACCATCGGCTTCGCCACGCTGCGCGGCGGCGACGTGATCGGTGATCACACCGTCATCTTCGCCGGCATGGGCGAACGCATCGAAATCAGCCACAAGGCGAGCAACCGCACGATTTACGCCTCCGGCAGCATCCGGGCTGCGCGTTTCCTGCAAGGCCGCCAGAACGGCTTCTTCGACATGCAGGACGTACTGGGCTTGCGCTGATGAGCCGCGACTCCCTGGCATGAATGCACAGCCCCGCACGCGGGGCTGTTTTTCATACATCACACCCCATGTAGCCACCACCCTTTTGGATAAATGGCTGCAAACGCATACCCAACAAAAAACCCGCTCGCGCGGGTTTTTTGTTGGCATGAGCGCGTTACTCAGCGCGACTTGCGCTCGCCGATCTTGATGATCTTCAGGCAGTTGGTACCGCCGCCCAGACCGACGACATCACCGAAGGTGAAGGCTACCAGATCGCCTTGCTGGACGATGCCACGACGCAGCATTTCCACTTCGGCACGCACCAGCAGCGACTCGCGATCGGTATTTTCATGCGAGATCATCACCGGATACACGTCGCGGAACAGCGACAGGCGATTATAGGTTTCTGCTTCCGGCGTCAGCGCATAGATGGGCACACCGCGGATGAAGCGGCTCAGCCAGAGGGCCGAGGAGCCGCTCTGCGTGAGCGCAGCAATGGCCTTCACATTCAGATGGCTGGCCGCGAACAGCGCCGACATGGCGATGGTCTGGTCAATGCGACCGATATCGCCCTGCAGCAGCACTTCATCGCTGATCTTGTTTTCATAGGTTTTTTCCGCCTCGACACAGACCCGTGCCATGGCTTCGACGGTTTCCACCGGGTATTTGCCCGAGGCGGTTTCGGCCGAGAGCATCACCGCATCGGTGCCATCCAGTACCGCGTTGGCCACGTCCGAGACTTCGGCACGGGTCGGCACCGGGCTGGAAATCATCGATTCCATCATCTGGGTCGCGGTAATCGACAGTTTGTGCTTTCTGCGCGCCAGCTTGATCATCTTTTTCTGCAGCGCAGGCACGGCAGCATCACCCACTTCCACCGCCAGATCGCCACGGGCGACCATGATGCCGTCGGATGCGTCGAGAATTTCTTCCAGATTGGCGACCGCTTCGGTGCGTTCGATCTTGGCAATCAGCAACGCCTTGCTGCCGGCCGCACGCAGCAGAGTGCGGGCCATATACATGTCGGCACCGCTCTTGGGGAAAGATACGGCGACATAATCGGCATGCAGCTTGGCGGCAGTCTTGATGTCTTCCATGTCCTTGGCGGTCAGTGCCGGTGCGGTCAGGCCGCCGCCCTGCCGGTTGATGCCCTTGTTGTTGGACAGCGTGCCGCCGATTTTCACGACAACATGGATTTCGCTGCCCTGCACGCTGATTACTTCAAACACCAGACGACCATCGTCGAGCAGCAGGATAGCCCCCGGCTCGACATCATTGGGCAATTCCTTGTAATCAAGGCCGACACGCTCCTGGTTACCCATGGTGCAGTTGGCGTCGAGGATGAATTTGTCGCCGTTCTTCAGTTCGATCTTGTTCTTCTCGAACTTGCCGACACGGATCTTCGGACCTTGCAGGTCAACCATGACCGCCACGGCGCAGCCTGCTTTCTTGGCGCTCTCGCGGACGATCGCGGCGCGATCCAGGTGGTCTTGCGCCGTGCCATGCGAAAAATTCAGCCGGAACATGTTCACCCCGGCTGCAATCAGTTTTTCCAGAGTGGCGACATCGCCGGATGACGGGCCCAGCGTGGCGACGATCTTGGTGCTGCGTTGCATGGACAAAACTCCTGTGTCGATTCTTGTTGGTAATAATTTATCGAATACATTTGAAACGGCATGCCAACAGGCCGGAAACACAAGGCGGGCCTGCCGGCTGAGCGATTCTGCGCGCATGGAAATCATACCCATTTCACCTGCAAATGCGCATTCGTTCACTATTCGCGGCACATTTCGCAGCCATGCAGGCAACACTCCGGTCAAATGCAAATCCGTGGCGATCTTCCACACGGGCAATCAGGGCACATGACCGAGTCACTGCCCGCTAACGGGCAAGTGCTGCAAAATGTAACAGCTGGCGAAGGGGGGGGGATTGTGCTACATCAAGCCGCCCATGGGAATGGGCAAACCACCATGAAAATCGGCACAGGACCGGGAATCCCGGTACCGTGCCGACAGCATGGTCACGAACCTGCCAGAGCAGGTCTAGCCGCGCTTGGGCACCCAGACCAGCGCATCGCCTTCCAGCACTTTCACGCCACGTACATAGCATTCGGTCAGCAGCTTCACGCGCTGCTTTTCGGGATAGATTTCCAGAACTGTCGCCTGGGCACTGACGGTATCGCCAATTTTGACCGGCTTGATGAAGCGCAGATTCTGCGCCATATAGATACATCCCGGACCAGGCAGCTTCATGCCGATCACGGACGAAAGCATGCTGGCCGTCAACATCCCGTGAATGATGCGGCCGCCAAAGCGCGTTCCTGATGCAAACTCTTCATCGATGTGCATGGGATTGTTGTCGCCAGTCAGGCCGGCAAACAGCACGACATCGGTTTCGGTAATGGTTTTGCGGTACTCCGCCATCAGGCCGATGGTCAGGTCTTCGAAGAACAATGCCATAGCAAGCTCCTTGTGATGAGATGAAGTGCCACCATACTGCGGCGCAACATCGCATCATCATGAGGCCATCCCGTTACAGACCAAAGTCCTGAATGCGCAAATCGGCAAAAAGCGACACTTGGCAGCTACATTCCCGCAGCCAGCTCGCCCAGGCGCTGGATGGCACGCTCGTGCCGGACTGTCCACGGCTCCACGCAACAGATGCGCAGGCAATTGCGGTAGCTGTTGCTGGGCGAAAAAAGTGGCCCGGGGGTAAAGGAAATTCCCTCGGCCAGCGCGCGCTGCAACAATTCAAGCGTATCGACCCGGCTGTTGAGCTCTACCCACAGCACATACCCGCCCTGCGGCACATGCAGGCGCGTATCCCCCGGGAAATAACGCTGGATCGCGCTGACGGCAGCATTCACCTGTTCCGAGCAGGCCTTGCGCAGGCGACGCAGATGATGGTCGTAACCGCCGTTTTCCAGAAAGCGGGCAATGGCCCGCTGCAGGGGCACGGGGGTTGAGAAAGTATTGATGAACTTGAGCTGCTCCAGCTCGCGATGCCAGCGTCCGGCCACAACCCAGCCGACGCGGAAACTCGGTGCGACCATTTTGGTGAACGATGCCAGCAGCATGACATTGCCGCTGCGGTCGAACGCCTTGGCTGGCCGCGGACGCTCACCATGGTAGAAGAACTCGCCGTAAATGTCGTCTTCGATCAGCGGTACCTGTCGGGACTCAAGCAGCTCGACCAGACGGCGCTTGTTGTCGTCCGGCATCAGGCTGCCAAGCGGATTCGAAAAATTGGGCAAGAGGACACAGGCCTTTACTTGCCCGTTGCGGGTCGCCAGCTCAAGCGCTTCGATGGAAATGCCGGTCTGGGGATGGGTCGGGATTTCCAGCGCCTTGAGCTGGAAACTTTCCAGAATCTGCAGCAAGCCAAAATAGGCAGGTGATTCGATCGCGACCACGTCGCCAGGCTGGGTGACCGCGCGCAGGCACAGGTTCAGCGCTTCCAGCGCGCCGTGCGTGACCAGAATTTCGTCGGCATCAATCTGCCCACCCCATGTGAGCGAGCGGCGGGCAATCTGCCGGCGCAACTCCACGTCACCGATCGGATTTCCATAATCAGACAGGATCTCCGGGTCATGACGGGTCACCTGCGCCAGAATGCGCTGCACCTGCTGATTCGGATACAGTTTAGGGGACAGGATAGCCAGCCCGAAATCCACCTTCAGATCATGCAGGCGGGCCAGCTCAGCCGGTGCCAGCAGGGGATCGACCACCACTTCGGAGGGTTTCTGCGGCGGCTGGGTCAGGTCTGGCGCGACAAAACCGCGTGCCGCACGCACATAGAAGCCGGATTGGGGGCGAGCTTCGATCAGGCCGCGGTCTTCCAGCTCCCGATATGCTTCCATGACGGTAGACAGCGAAACCTGCCGCTGGGCGGACAGACGCCGGATTGAAGGCAGTTTCTCGCCCGGCTGCAGCGTGCCGCTGGCAATGGCCTGGGCCAGATCTTCCGCCAGCTGGAAATAGAGCGTTGCTGTCTTGCGCCCACCGCCCTGCTCGGTCACGACGACTTCATTCATGATGCATCCACCTGCTTATGATGAATGCACTATACCTCGCCCGAGAAAAGGATAACAGTAGTGCTTTCCTGATATCAACACAAAACTGTGCAGGAACAGATCAAATCAAGGCGCGATCAATTCGGAACTGTTGCGGCAGTCACACCCGATGCCGGCGTAGAGGCACGACGTTCCAGCACCTGCATGAAGACCTCATCGCGCCGGATCATGCCCAGTTCGTTGCGGGCGCGCTCTTCGATGGCATCCGTACCGGCTTTCAGATCGCGCACCTCGGCTGCCAGCGCATCATTGCGTGCTTTGAGTTTTTCATTCTTGCTCTGCTGCTCGCTCAACTGCTGATCCAGCTGCCAGGCACGCAGCCAGCTACCCTTTCCGACCCAGAGTGGCCACTGCAGGACAATAATCAGCAAGGCAAGGACAATGGCAAGCAATCGCATAGGCTACCCACAATGAAAAACCGGAGCCCGCAGGCTCCGGTTGACGATATTACTACAGCAGGCTGCACTTGGTGCAGGCGTTGCTGCAATTCATCGCTTAGCGCTTGGTTACTTAGCGTTTGATTTGATAAAACGCTTCGATACCCGGGTAGTAAGCAGCATCGCCCAGTTCTTCTTCGATACGCAGGATCTGGTTGTACTTGGCAATACGATCGGAACGGGACAGCGAACCGGTCTTGATCTGCATGCAGTTGGTGGCAACGGCCAGATCGGCAATGGTGCTGTCTTCGGTTTCGCCGGAACGATGGCTCATCACCGAGGTGTAGCCATTGCGCTTGGCCAGATCAACGGCAGCCAGGGTTTCGGTCAGCGAACCGATCTGGTTAACCTTGATCAGGATCGAGTTGCAGATGCCACGCTTGATGCCTTCTGCCAGGATCTTGGTGTTGGTCACAAACAGGTCGTCACCGACCAGCTGTACGCGGTCACCCAGACGGTCGGTCAGGACCTTCCAGCCGTCCCAGTCGCGCTCGCCCATGCCATCTTCGATCGAGATGATCGGGTACTTGTTCACCAGACCTTCCAGATAATCGATCATTTCGGCGGAAGTGAAGGTGCGGCCACCGCTCTTCTTGAAGCAGTAGTTGCCGGTTTCCTTGTTGTAATACTCGGAAGCGGCGCAATCCAGCGCGATCATGAAATCGGTACCGGCCTTGTAGCCAGCCTTCTCGATAGCGGCCAGGATCATGTCCAGCGCTTCTTCCGGACCAGCGACGTCCGGCGCGAAACCGCCTTCATCACCCACTTGGGTCGGCATCTTCTTGTCGTGCAGGATTTTCTTCAGGTTGTGGAACACTTCAGCGCCGTAACGCAGTGCTTCACGGAAGGTCGGAGCGCCAACCGGAACGATCATCAGTTCCTGGAAATCGAGGCTGTTGGAAGCGTGCTCGCCACCGTTCACCACGTTCATCATCGGAACCGGCAGGGCCATCGGGCCCGAACCGCCAACATAGCGATACAGCGGCAGACCTGCTTCTTCGGCAGCAGCCTTGGCGACAGCCATGGATACGGCCAGGATCGCATTGGCGCCCAGCTTACTCTTGTCTTCAGTGCCGTCCAGAGCCAGCATGGTTTTGTCGATGAAAGCCTGATCAGCGGCGTCCAGGCCGATGATGGCTTCACAGATTTCGGTGTTGATGTTTTCAACAGCCTTCAGAACACCCTTGCCCAGATAGCGGGACTTGTCGCCATCACGCAGTTCCAGTGCTTCGCGCTCGCCGGTAGAAGCGCCGCTCGGCACAGCCGCACGGCCCAGTACGCCGGATTCCAGCAACACATCGGCTTCAACGGTCGGGTTACCGCGGGAATCCAGAATCTCGCGGGCAATGACATCAACAATTGCGCTCATCAGTGCGTTTCCTTTGTTTGATAGAGTTAGTTCTAAATTGGGCCCAATCTCTTACCGGCCTTGACAGCCGCTTAAGCGTAGCACAATCGGGTTACAGCGTTTCTTCAATCAGCGAGTGTGCCTTGACGACCGCATCCAGTTCCTTGAGGACGGTCAGCAATTCCTTCATTCGCGGCAATGGCCAGGCATTCGGGCCATCCGACAGCGCCTCTGGCGGGTTCGGATGCGTTTCCATGAACAGGCCGGCAATGCCCGAGGCTACGGCAGCGCGCGCCAGTACCGGAACGAATTCGCGCTGACCGCCGGAGCGATCACCCTGCCCGCCCGGCTGCTGCACCGAATGCGTGGCATCAAACACCACCGGGCAGCCGGTATTGCGCATGATGGCAAGGCCGCGCATATCGCTGACCAGCGTGTTATAGCCGAACGACGCACCGCGCTCGCACATCATGAACAGGTCTTCCGGCAGGCCGGCTTCCCGGGCTGCATCACGCGCCTTTTCGGCCACATTTTTCATGTCACCCGGCGCCATGAACTGCCCTTTCTTGATGTTCACCGGCTTGCCGCTCTGGGCGCAGGCGCGGATGAAATCGGTCTGGCGACACAGGAAGGCCGGCGTCTGCAGGACATCAACAACACTGGCCACCGGCTTGATCTGCTCCGTTTCGTGCACATCGGTCAGCACGGGCACGCCAATCTGCTTTTTCACCTCAGACAGGATGCGCAGCCCCTCGTCCATGCCGAAACCGCGGAACGATTTGCCGGACGAACGATTCGCCTTGTCAAAACTTGATTTGTAGATGAAAGGAATACCCAGCTCTGTGGTGATTTCCTTCAGCAGGCCCGCCGTATCCAGCGCCATCTGCTCGCTTTCGATGATGCACGGGCCGGCAATCAGGAACAGCGGATGTTCAATGCCAATATCAAAACCACAGAGCTTCATAACAACCTCGAGGTATCAGTTCACAAGCAAACGGGTATAAGGGCTTCCCACTCATACCCGCCACAGTTTAACAACTCAGGCCGTCACGGCCTTGTTCTTTCGCAAAGGCCATCGCGGCCTCGATATAGGCCTTGAACAGGGGATGGCCATCACGCGGCGTGGAAGTGAATTCCGGATGGAACTGGCAGGCAAAGAACCAGCGATGCTTCGGCAGCTCGATGGTTTCCACCAGTTGTTCGGCTCCGGCCGATTTGCCGCTGATCTTGAGGCCGGCCGCTTCCAGGCGCGGCAGATAGTGATTGTTCACTTCATAGCGATGGCGGTGACGCTCGGTGATCTCGCTCGCGCCATAGATGCGCGCGGCCAGCGAACCGGTATCGAGATTGCACTGCTGGGCGCCCAGACGCATGGTGCCGCCCATGTTCGAGTTTTCATCGCGTTTTTCAATCTTGCCGTCGTGGTTCACCCACTCGTCAATCAGCGCGACCACCGGATATTCGGTTTCCAGATCGAACTCGGTCGAGTTGGCACCGGCGAGACCAGCCACATCACGGGCATATTCGATCAGCGCGATCTGCATGCCAAGACAGATGCCTAGATACGGAATGTTGTTTTCGCGGGCAAATTTTACAGCCAGAATCTTGCCTTCCACGCCACGCTTGCCAAAGCCGCCCGGCACCAGAATCGCATCCATGCCAGTGAGCTGACCCACGCCTTCGGTTTCCAGAATTTCGGAATCGACAAAGTGGATTTTCACTTCGCTACCGGTGTGGATACCGGCGTGCTTCAGCGCTTCAATCAGGGACTTGTACGATTCTGTCAGGTCAACGTACTTGCCGACCATGGCGATATTCACGGTCTGGTTCGGATTGTCGATGGCGTTGACGATACGATCCCACAGCGCCAGATCAGCCTTCGGCAGATCAAGCTGCAGCTGCTTGACGATGATTTCATCAATACCCTGCTCCGACAGCACACGCGGAATCTTGTAGATGGAATCCATGTCCGGGCAGGAGACAACCGCCTTTTCCGACACATTGGTAAACAGTGCAATCTTGCGGCGTTCGTCATCCGGCACCATGCGGTCGGCGCGACAGATCAGTACATCGGGCTGGATACCGATTTCGCGCAGCTCTTTCACGCTGTGCTGAGTCGGCTTTGTCTTGATTTCACCGGCAGCCGCAATGTAAGGCACATAGGACAGATGCACGAAGCAGGTGTTTTCCTTGCCCAGCGTCACGCCCATCTGGCGGATAGCCTCCAGGAAAGGCAGCGACTCGATGTCACCGACCGTACCACCCACTTCGATCACCGCCAGTTCAGCGCCGTTGGCCCCAAGATCAATGAAATGCTTGATCTCGTCGGTGATGTGCGGAATCACCTGTACGGTCTTGCCAAGGTAATCACCACGACGCTCTTTCTTGATGACCGATTCGTAAATCTGGCCCGTCGTGAAGTTGTTGCTTTTCTTCATCTTGGCCTGGATGAAGCGCTCATAGTGACCAAGATCCAGATCGGTTTCGGCACCGTCTTCCGTCACGAACACTTCACCGTGCTGCATCGGGCTCATGGTGCCCGGGTCGACATTGATGTAGGGGTCCAGTTTCATCATGGTGACCTTGAGGCCACGAGATTCGAGGATAGCCGCAAGCGACGCGGCGGCGATGCCCTTCCCCAGAGAGGAGACAACGCCGCCGGTAACAAAGATGTACTTGGTCATGGCAGGAAACACAAATTGGAATCGCGTATTCTAGCCGAAGCCGGCCTCCCCCTCAATTCTGGACAAACCCGCATAAGTATGTAATCCGATATGCGCGCGGTGGCGAGCTACAACCACGCCTGCTGTATTGGTAATTTTGTCAGTACAAACGCACATCGCTAGACAGCCTGCAAACCGCCCGCAATAATTACCACCTAAAGAAATATAACGTAAGTAATAAAAACATTTTTCGTAGCGCAAACCACTGGAAGGACTTAAACATGAGCAAAGTAGCACTGGTCACAGGCGGCATGGGCGGCATCGGGACGGCGATCTGCCGCCAGCTGGCCCAGCAAGGATTCAAGGTCGCGACCACCTACTCCCGCGCTGGTCGCGAACAAGCCTGGCTGGATGAACAGGCCGCGGCAGGCTTCACGTTTCATGCCTACGAGTGTGACGTGAGTGATTATGAAGCCTGCAGCAAAATGGCCGCGCAGATCCGCGCGGAACTGGGCGAAGTCGATGTGCTGGTCAACAATGCCGGCATTACCAAGGACGCCACGTTCAAACGCATGGACAAAACAAACTGGGATGCAGTCATCCGCACCAACCTGGATTCGCTTTTCAACGTCAGCAAACAATTTGTTGACGGCATGGCAGATCGCGGCTGGGGCCGGGTGATCAACATTTCGTCAATCAATGGCCAGAAGGGCCAGTTCGGCCAGACCAATTACTCGGCAGCCAAGGCCGGCATGCACGGCTTCACCATGGCGCTGGCGCAGGAAGTGGCCAAGAAGGGCGTGACGGTCAACACCATCAGCCCTGGCTACATCGCCACCGACATGGTGATGGCCGTACCGGAAGATGTGCGCAACAAGATCATCGCCGGCATCCCGGCGGGCCGGCTTGGCAAACCGGAAGAAATCGCCGGATTGATCGGCTATCTGGTGTCCGATGTTGCAGGCTTCATGACCGGCGCCAATCTGGCCATCAATGGCGGCCAGCACATGTGCTGAAAGGCAGCACCAACCCAACAAAAAGCCCCGATCAGCAATGGTCGGGGCTTTTTGTTGGGTACCGATTAAGTACATGACTACAACCTTTCTAAAACATAGGTTCCAGCCCCATACCTCGCCACATCTCTGCACCTCACCCTGCACTGGCACTGCCAAGCGCCAAGCAAAAGCCCCGACCATTTCTGATCGGGGCTTTCCATGGGGAGTCTGGCGATGTCCTACTTTCACACGGGCATTCCGCACTATCATCGGCGCTGAGGCGTTTCACCGTCCTGTTCGGGATGGGAAGGGGTGGGACCACCTCGCTAAGGTCACCAGACTATAACTGTTTGCATGTCGCACTCCTGCTTGATGTACGCCACGCTGAATTCAATAGAAGAAGTTAAACTTTCTTATCCCGTCGTATCGACTTTCTTTCTCGGGTCAATTGCCTCGTTTCACACCTAAGCCAATCACGCGTCTCAGGTTATAGGATCAAGCCTCACGGGCTATTAGTATCGGTTAGCTTAACGCATTACTGCG
>NZ_AUMS01000008.1 GCF_000430805.1 Chitinilyticum aquatile DSM 21506
CTCCGTTCGACTTGCATGTGTAAAGCATGCCGCCAGCGTTCAATCTGAGCCAGGATCAAACTCTTTCGTTTAATCACTGTTACTACTTAATTGCGCTCGCTTGCTTAAAACTCAGAATCAACAAGTGTGTACTTGTTACTTCTGTCTTAAGTGCGAGTGCCGGTCAAACCAAGCACTCACACTCATCGGCTGTAGATTGTTAAAGATCGTTGCCCTGACACAGAAAAACTCGCTAAACTCTTCGTTTCGCTTCGTTTCCTTCACTGCGTCAGCAGCAGAGAGGCCGAACTATACCGGCCACCTCCAAACCCGTCAACACCCCGCACCACAAAAACATCAACCAGTGCGACAAGTGCTTGTTTTGAAAAGCACCGGTCGGGTGCCAGATTCACCCCCATTACCAGCCACGCTGCATCCGCCAACACCGGCCACTCCGGCGCCGTGCAAGATACAGCCATCAGTAATGGTCTGAGACCCTTGGAATGCGAAGGCCGCAACCTGATACCCCACAAACAAAAGGGCGATGCATTGCATCGCCCTTTTGTTTGTGGATGCAAGCCCCTGCCTATTCGCCGCCAGCGCCCTGCATGACCAGCGTCAGCTCGGCCTGCGCGGCAGGCGTGAACGGATGCAGGTGCGAGAGGAACTGCCGCGTGGCTGCAGCCCAGGAATAGCGTTCGGCAAAACGTCTCACCTCGGAGCGATCCAGCTTCAGCGCATCCAGGCACGCCTCGCGCAGGTCTTCCTTCAGTGCGCCGGGACCATCAACACCAATCACGTCGATCGGCCCGGTCACCGGATAGGCGGCCACCGGGCAGCCGCAGCCCATCGCCTCGAGCAGCACCAGTCCGAAGGTATCGGTTCTGGACGGGAAGACAAAGACATCCGCCGCGTTATATACCTCGGCCAGCTCCTGCTGGTTCAATACTCCCAGCCAGTTCACGCCCTGCTCGGCGCCATACTTGGCCCGCAGGCTGGCGGCTGCCGGGCCGTCGCCGCACACCCACTTGGAGCCAGGCAAGTCGAGCTGCAGGAAGGCCTCCACATTCTTTTCGACGGCAACCCGCCCTACATAGACAAAGATCGGCCGACGGGTCTGCAGCTTGTCGCGGTGCCCCGGCTTGAAGATGTCCAGATCAACACCGCGCGACCACATCACCACATTCTTGAAACCGCGCGCTTCCAGATCACTGACCACCACGCGGGTCGGCGCCATGACCGCGCAGGCATCGTTATGGAAGTTGGCAAGGAATTTGTAGGTCCAGGACAAGGGGATGCCGAAGCGCAGCTGCACATATTCAGGGAAGCGTGAATGGTAAGCCGTGGTGAACGGCAGCTTCTTGCGCTTGCAGTACTTGCGGGCAGCCAGCCCGAGCGGGCCTTCGGTGGCGATGTGGATGGCATCGGGCGCGAAAGTCTCGATGCGATCGCGCAGCTTGCGCCCCGGAAACAGAGACAGCTGGATTTCGGGATAGGTCGGACACGGGATGGTGCGGAATTCAAGCGGGGAAACGACTTCGACCTGGTGCCCGGCCTTCTGCAGCTCAAGCCGTGTCTGCTTCAGGGTGCGAACCACCCCGTTAACCTGCGGCTCCCAGGCGTCGGTTACGATCAGTACTTTCATGCGACAAGATCCTCAGTGGTTGCAGTTAGGGTAGTAAAGGCGCGCACTTCGGCGCTTTGCTCGGAAAAGTATTTCTGCCAGGTCAGGATGCGCAGCTCGCCGCACGGCATTTCCACCAGCGCGGTCAGGCTTTCGACCCAATCCCCATCGTTGCAGTACAGAATGCCGTTGATGTCGCGCATCTCGGCTTTGTGGATATGACCGCAGATCACGCCATCCAGCCCGCGATCGCGTGCCTCGTTCGCGACGGCTTCCTCGAAATCGGTCACGAAATTGACCGCTGTCTTGACCTTGTGCTTCAGGTATTGCGACAGCGACCAGTAGCCCAGCCCCAGCCGGGCGCGCAAACGGTTGAACCAGTGATTGAGTGTCAGGGTGATGCCATACAGCCGGTCGCCGACCACCGCCAGCCAGCGGGCACACTGCACCACGCCATCGAAACGGTCGCCGTGCAGCACCAGAAAGTGGCGACCATCGGCCGTGGTGTGAATGATTTCGTCTTCGATACGGATTTCGCCGAACATCAGCCCCAGGAACTGGCGGGCAGCCTCGTCGTGATTGCCGGGAATGAAGGTGACCTTGCAGCCCTTGCGCGCCTTGCGGAGGATTTTCTGGATGACGTCGTTATGGCTCTGATGCCAGAACCAGGAGCGCTTGAGCGCCCAGCCGTCGATGATGTCGCCAACCAGATAGAGATGCTCGGCGTCGGTGTGCTTGAGAAAATCGAGCAGATAGCCGGCCTGGCAGCCGGCAGTACCCAGATGGACATCGGAAATCCAGATACTGCGGAACTTCAGTCGTGGCAGATCGCCCATGCATGACTCCGAGTGGAATTCATGCGGCTATCATGCCGGCGTCACATGACGGTTCAGCGAAGCATTTGTGACATCAGAATGGCTTTATCGCGACAAAACAATGACATGGCACCACCTGGCGGGCCGGGCATGCACGAACAGCGTCCGCATGGTATTTTCAGCGATTCGCCAGCGCCCCAGAACCGCCATGTCCAAGCCTGAACGCCCCGATACACCCTGCATCGCCGTATGCTCGACCGCACTGGGCGACGACGTCTGCCGGGGCTGCGGCCGTTCCGTGCAGGAAGTTGCGATGTGGGTCATGCTTGGCGACGACGAAAAAGAGGCAGTCTGGCAAAGGCTGGAGCAGTTCTGGGCGGAACGGAATCTGGTGCCGCCGTGGGAGCGGCGCGGCTGAAGCGGCAACGAAAAAGCCAGCACACCCCATCCCCCCAGCGCAGATGAGCCCCCCCGGCTTTACTGGTGCTACAGCAGCTTCTGCATGAATTGCGCATCGGGCCCGTAATAGGCCGGCACCACTTGCGCCGGCTCGACCGGAACAAACCCCTGCCGCTGCCAGTAGCCGGCGGCATCCAGCACGGCGACCAGTGTCAGCCGTGGCAAGCCCTGCCCCCGGGCCCAGTCACTGGCCTGTACCAGCAAGGCGGCAGCCAGCCCCTGTCCCTGCCTGTGCGGCAGAATCGCCATATCGTGCAGAAAAAGCTGGTCAACCTCCCCGGGCATTTGCAGCCCGTTCTTTCCCCAGGCCGGCGGCAATGCTCCTGACCAGGGATGGGCCAGCAGATAGGCGCAGACACGGCCATCGTCCTGCACGCACCAGCAGCTTTCCGGCCCGAGACGCTGCTTGTCGCGCAGCACGTCCACAGCCTCATGCAGCGCCGGTGGATAGGCGTGTGCCTGTACCTCGCGCACGGATTCCCAGTCCTGCGCACCGATACTCACAATCTGCATGAATCGTCCCTCCCAGCTCCGCCTGCAGGCGGCAAACCATTAACGCCGCTCGCCATCACCCGGCCTGCCGGCATGAAAAATGGCGGACTGCGCCGCCATCTGATAGGTATACCACCACAACCCAACAATCTGAAAGGCTGCAGAGCAATACCCGTTAGCGCCTCTTTTTCGAAGCCGCTGACTTGTTCGTCGCTTTCTTGCTGCCGGAAGATTTCGCTGCCGGCTTGGCTGCACTTTTGTGCTTGCCGGACTGGCGGCTGGCCCTGGATTTACCCGATTTGCGACTCGTGCCATAGGATTTTCTGGCACTACTGCCGGACGACTCGCGGGTCTGCGGCGCCGGAGCCTGCGCAACCTTCTTTTTAGGCAAGGGCGCGGCGGCGGCCGGCTCGTCAAAAGGCAGCGGCGCATCTTCCGCGAGCGCGACGCCGTGCGTCGCCACCAGTGCAGCCACCATGAAAGCGGTCACTCCCGCGCGCAAACACTGCATTCTGTTCATCATTTCTCCCGCCCCTTGGCCTGCAAGGGGGCGATTATAACCCTAGAAGCGGATCATGGCCGTGTCGTGCCGGTGCTTTCGACCAGAGGCGTGGCTCCCTGCCCGAGCAGAGCCGCGGCAACCGCCCGCAGTGCGGCTGGCCGGCTGGAAAAGCAGGTTAGTCGTCCCCGCAGCATCGGCCAGCACGCCAGATCGCCACTGATGCGGCCGGCGACCAGCCAGGTGCGGCCGGCGGCCTCACTGGCGAGCTGATCCAGCAGGCGCTGCTGCCGCGGCTGCAGCATGGCGTTGTAGGACACAACAATGATCTGGCCAAAATCGCGCGCCAGGCGCAGGACCTCGGCCAGATCGGCGTCACCCGGCGCCAGTGGCAGGTACATCGCACGCACCGGAACACCGGCTGCATGCAACTGCGCGGCCAGCGTGCCTTCGCGGCTTTCCGTTTCATCCATCTCGGTGCGCTGGCGGATTTCGCACTGCAGCACCAGCGTGGGCAGGCTCGCATCCAGCGGCTCCGGTATTCCCTCCCAGCGCAATGCGCCAGCGTGAATCGCGGCAGAACGTGCGAGCGTCTCCGCGGTGGCAAGACTGGCAGGCAGCGGGATCGGCTGGTTGGCCCAGTCCTGCATGCGGTAGCGCGCCTTCAGCGCCAGAATGCGCGCGACCGACTGATCGATGCGTGCCTCGGAAATATCCCCGGCAAGCACGGCCTGCAGCAGTGCGGCATGGACGGCGCGCTGGCGGTCAAGGCGATGCGAAACAAGCAGCACATCGGCGCCGGCCCGGAAAGCGGCCAGCGCACCAGCCACAACCCCCATCCCCGCCGCGATGGCGTCCATTTCCAGGCAATCGGTAAACACCACGCCGTCAAAGCCCATTTCCTGCCGCAGCAAACCGGTGAGGACGGCATGCGAGCAGGTCGATGGCGTGTCGCGATCAGGCTCAATCGCCGGAAAGACCACGTGCGCGCTCATGACCGCCGGCGCACCGGCCGCCAGAGCGGCACGGAACGGCGCCAGCTCGACCTCATCCAGACGCGCCCGCTCGTGATTCACCACCGGCAGCCCCAGATGCGAATCCACTTCGGTATCGCCATGCCCCGGGAAATGCTTGACGACGGGAACAACGCCGCCTGCATTCACGCCCGCCATGGCGGCCAGACCATACTCGCAGACGGTCGCCACCGTATTGCCGAATGCCCGCACGCCGATCACCGGATTGCGCGGGTTATTGTTCACATCAAGCACGGGGGCGAAATTGACATTCACGCCGGCTTGCAGCAGCTCGGCATTGGCAATGCGCGTCAGCTCGAAACAATCGGCAGCGCTGCCGGCCAGGGCGAAGGCCTGCGCTGACGGCAGGGGGGTCAGCCCGGTTTCGAGACGGGCGACCATGCCGCCCTCCTGATCAATGCCGATCAGCAGCGGCAGGGAACTGGACAAGGCATTGCGTGACTGCAGGGCACGCGTCAGCGCCGCAAGCTGGGCGGGGTTTTCGACATTGCGCCGGAAAAGAATGACACCGCCCACCTGCTCATGCTGCAGCAGGCTTTCAATGTGGTGATCGGGCGCCAGTCCGTCAAAACCGACCATCAGCAACTGGCCGATTTTCTGCGACAGCGTCAATGCTGCTGTATTCATGCTCCGCTCCGCGAAATCAGCGCCATCGGCGGCGCAGCGCGCAAGTATAGCGGAGCAGGCGATCCCGGCGTACCGGGCAGTCAGCCCTGGCGCCAATCGTCCCGGGTCTGCGGCCAGATTTCGCTGGCATGCCGCCAGCAATCAAGGCAATCGGCAAAGCGGGTGGCATCCTCCGGCTCCTGCTCCAGCAGCAGGCAGGCCTGCTGCAGGGCGATGGCACCAATCTGCCCGGCAATGCCCTTGGCCGTATGCGCCAGACGCTGGCGCTCTTCCCAGCCTCCCGCCTGGAGCCACCCCTGCAGCAGATCGCCCACTCGCTGCAGACCACGCTCGACGACCCCCAGAAAACGGGCTGGGGCATAGCCCAGGGCATTCGCGGCAGGTGTCAGCGCCCAGACCGGCACATTCTGCGGCACGCCGGAATCGGGAGCCGCAGTGGCATCTCTCGTGTCGGCATCCAGTGCGGCCGCATGCTCAGCAACACACGCCGAGACCATGGGCGCGAGTGCCGCCAGCAACTGATCGCGCTGGAAGGGTTTGGCAATCGAGCCGCTAATACCGGCCTCCTGCATGTCACGCTCGTCCGGCAACAGGCCGGCCGTGCTCAGCAAAATCCGCCCCTGATACTGGCGCGCGCGGATGGCTTTGGCCAGCTGCAGGCCATTCATCAACGGCATGTGGTAATCGACAATCACGCCGTCAAATTCGTTATCAAGCTGCATGCGCGACAGGGCTGCATACCCGTCGGATTCGGCGACCACACTGGCTCCGGCCTGCTGCAGCAGATCCTGCAGCAGATCGAGGTTCATTTCCTGATCGTCGACAATCAGCAGATGCAGCCCACTGAGACTGTTGGTCGCCGGCAGGCAGACAGCTGGCAGATCAGCGCTGGCATGCTGCACCGGCAATTGCAGGAAAAAGCTCGAACCGGAACCGAGCCGGCTGTCGAAGTGCAGCGTACCGCCCATCAGCTCGGCGAATTCCCGGCTGATCGCCAGCCCCAGCCCCGAGCCGCCCGCGCGCTTGCCATCCAGCGATTGTTCGAAAGGACGGAAAATCCGTCCGGCCGCTTCCGGCGGAATGCCAGGCCCCGTATCGCGCACGACGGCATGCAGCCAGGAATTGCTGCCGGCATCAAGCGTCTGCCAGAAATTGACGCTGACCCCTCCCGTGCTGGTGAGCTTGATGGCGTTGCCGATCAGATTGACGAGAATCTGCCTCACCTTGCCGGCATCGAGCTGCAGGACATCATCCACCTTGGGGTCGACACGCACTTCGAAGTAAAGCCCCTTGTGCTGGGCCTGTTCGCGGAACAACGCATCGAGCTGGCGCGTTAGCTGCGACATCGACAGCGCACCGATCTGCAATTCGGCCTTGCCGGCCTCGATGCGGCTGAGCTCGAGAATATTGGCCAGCAGGTTCTGCAGGTATTCGCCACTGGAAGCAATGCGTTCCAGCCACTGCTGCTGCCTTGGCGCCAGCCCGCCAGCCTCGCGCAGACGCTGACCGTAACCGAGAATGGCCGTCAGCGGCGTGCGGATTTCATGGCTGACATGCGCAAGGAAACGGCTCTTGGCCAGGCTGGCCGATTCCGCGACTTCCAGTGCCTCGTTGAGCTGCTGCGCCATCTTCTGCTGTTCCTGCTGACGCCGCTCCAGGCGCCACAGCGACCAGAACATGAAGGCGGCAAACACGCACAGCATGCCGAACTCCAGCATGGAAAGCAGAATGCGCGTGCGCGCCATGCCATCGATCTGCTGCTTGCGCTCGGCATTGCGCTCGGCAAACTGGGTGCGGGCCGCCTGGACGATGAAATCCACATCATCATTCAGGGCAAACACGGCGCGCTGCAGGCGCTCCGGCCCCTGCGGGCGTTCCATGGCAGCCACGAAGGCATCGATTCCCTCGGCACGCGTCGCCAGCAAATCCAGCCGTTCGGCCAGCTCGGGAGTTCCGCGCGCCAGTTCGGCGAAGGCCGGGTCACGCAACATGGTGATGCGTCCGACGAAAATGTCCTGCCAGCGCCGGACCGCCACATAGGAATCCGGGTTGCGCACATGGCGCAGCTTCAGTGCCTCTTCCCGCAGGTGCTGGTATTCATTGCCGAGCTGGAAAACCTGCCAGAGCTGGTTTTCCACCGCAAACTCGGTCATCCGCGACAACTCGTTGCGCTGCCGGATTTCCAGTTGCAGCACGAAAAACAGCGTCAGCCCCAGCGCACCGATGGCGGCCAGGGCAATCCAGCGCAGATGATGCAGGAGATAGTTCACGGCAGGCAGGCGTGCTTGTGCTATTGAACGTCGATCTGGCTGAGCTGCCAGACGCAACGCTGGTAATACTCCGAAGTCCGCAATGCTTCATTGCGGTCAAACGGGAACATCACGAAAAGCGGCCCCTTGGTGCGGGGCGTCATCACCTCGCCGTTATGGCGCAAGGCGAGAATCACGCCGTTCTTTTTGGCCTCGGCCAGCGAATACGTCACCTTGTAATCATTGAGTGCCTTGAAGGTCACCTGCCTGCCCGTGGCTTTGGCCTGCGCCAGCACATCGGCCAGCAGCGGCCCTTCGAAAGTCTGCGGACCGGTAAACCAAGGCACGACGACGGTGTATTTCTGCTGAGGCAGTTTTTCGAGCATGGCCCGGTCGAATACGGCCGCACTGGCCTGGTTGGCACTGGCAATGGTGCCATTGACCGTCAGAATGACCTCGCCCTGCGGCTTGTCCAGCGCCAGCGCAGGCGGGGCGGACGCGGCAAGAAGCAGCAAAAAGGCAAGCAGTTTGCGTAGCAGCACAATGTGTCTCCGGAAATGTTTTTATTTTTCAGCAGGCTTCATTGTTGCCAGCCGGCCGGCTTTACGCAAGCGATGCGCCGGGCACGCAGGTATAATCGGCCACTTTATTTTGCTCATACCCCGAACATGGCCGACAAGATCGCAACGATTGAATCGCTGGACCACGAAGGTCACGGCATTGCCCGATATGAAGGCAAAACCATTTTCATCGACGGTGCGCTGCCTTTTGAAACGGTCAGTTTCTCCAGCTACCGCAAGAAACCCAATTTCGAAAACGCGCAGGCGACAGCCATCCATAAGGAAAGCTTCATGCGCGTCACGCCGAAATGCCCGCATTTCGACATTTGCGGCGGCTGTTCGCTGCAACACATGGAATTCAACGCGCAGGTTGCCGCCAAGCAGCGCGTACTGGAAGACAACCTCCAGCGCATCGGCAATGTCTCGGCCGAAGTCTCGCTGCCGCCGATCTATGGCAGCCCCTGGGGTTACCGCCACCGTGCACGCCTGTCGGTGCGCCATGTCGCCAAGAAGGGCGGCATGCTGGTTGGTTTCCACGAGAAGCGCTCGTCCTACATCGCCGACATGACCGAGTGCCACATCCTGGTGCCGCATGTCGCGAAGCAATTGCCGGCCATGCGCGAGCTGGTCAGCAAGTTGTCGATTTTCGACCGCATGCCGCAAATCGAAGTGGCCGTCGGCAGCAAGGTCACCGTGCTGGTGTTCCGCAATATGGAAGCCATCACGCCGGCCGATGAAGCGATCCTGAAAGCCTACGCGGACGAGTGGCAGGTGCAGATCTGGCTGCAGCCCAAGGGGCCGGACACCGCCTACCCGCTCTACCCGCTCGACGCACCGCAGCTTTCCTACGAACTGCCGGAATTCGGCATCGAAATGCCGTTCAAGCCGACCGAATTCACGCAGGTGAATCATCAATTGAATCGCGTCATGGTCGAGCGCGCGATCAATATGCTCGACCCGCAGCCGGGCGAAACCATTGCCGACATGTTCTGCGGCCTGGGCAACTTCACGCTGCCGATCGCCAAGCGCGGCGCGAAAGTTCTCGGCATGGAAGGCAGCCAGCAACTGGTCGAGCGCGCATTCCAGAGCGCGGAACACAACAAGCTCAGAGACAAGGTCGATTTCAAGGTCGCCAATCTGTTCGAGATGACCCCAGACTGGCTGAACCAGCTCGGCCATTTCGACAAGATGCTGATCGACCCGCCGCGCGACGGCGCCATCGAGCTGGTCAAGGCCATCGACCCGATCAATGGCCCCAAACGTATCGTGTATGTGTCCTGTAATCCATCGACGCTGGCACGTGATGCCAATGTGCTGGTGAACGTGAAGGGCTACACGATGAAATCCGCCGGGATCATGAACATGTTCCCGCACACCACGCATGTGGAATCCATCGCCTGGTTCGAAAAAACCGGCCCGGGACTGAATGCCGAGGAACTGGCGGCCCTGGAAGCGCGCGAAGAAGCCGCGCGTCAGGCCGCCAAGGAAGCGCGCAAGCTGGAGGCCGCAGCCGAGGCCAAACGCAAAGCGGACAAGGAAGCGGAACTCGCCGCCAACCGTGCGCGCAAGGCTGCTGAAAAGGAAGCCCGCCGCGCCGAATGGGAAGCCAGGCAAGCCGCCGAAGGTGGGCAATCCGACGCCTGAGCGGATCATGCAAGGATCAAAAAGGGGCGCCGTTTGCGCCCCTTTTTGTTGGCCACGCACAATACATGGCGATGTATGCCATTCAAGCCATTTATTCGTAAAGGCTACAGCCACATACTCATCAAAAAGGCAGCACCCCGCCGGAGCTGGGCCGCAGCCCATTCTGGGCGGCAATCGGGCAAAAACACCTACAGCGTGACGACAAACTGCCCGAGCAGATAGATCAGCAGGCCGATCAGCCCGCCCACCAGCGTGCCATTCACGCGGATGTACTGCAGATCGGTACCAATATTAAGCTCCAGCCGGTCAACCATCGTGCGGTCATCCCAGTCCTTCACCTGCGTAGCAATGAAATCGGCAATCGGCTCGCGCCAGCGCTCCAGCAGGCGCGGCACCGCCAGTTCAACCTGCTCGTTGATCCACGCCCGCATGCCGGGGTCGCGCCGCAGGCGCACTGCCAGCGTTGCGGTGACGGCCTCCAGCTGATGGCGGATGACCGAATCCGGCTGCTGGACGTCGAGTGCCAGCCAGTCGACCACGCTCTGCCAGAAGGCTTCGAGCTGCCCGGCAAAGGCCGGCTGCGCCAGCAGCTCATGCTGGGCACGCACCAGTCGCTGCTGCAGCTGCGGATCGTGCCGCAACTGGACGGCGAGCTCGACCAGCCAGCCATCAAGCCGCTGGCGCAGCGCGTGCTGCGGATCATGGCAGGCCAGCCGCAGCTCGCGCTGCACGCCGTGCACCAGCTTTTCGGTGACATAGCGCGCGGCGGCACGGTCAAGGCTGATGTAGCGCAGGATGTTCATTTCGCCGGCAACCACAGTCACCAGCCTTTCCTGCACATCGGTTTCGTCCAGCTGGCGGTCCAGCTCGCGCAGCACTTCCTCCAGCAAGCGGTGGTGACGGTTGCCGTAGGCCAGCCCGTCGAGCAGCGACGCCAGCAGCGGCGCCATGTCGAGGCGCTGCAGGTGCTGCTGCAGCGTTTCACCGACGAAGGTGGCGACACGGCGGTCGTTCAGCGCCAGCAGCAGCTGGCTGAGGAGATTGAACAGCAGCTCGTTCAGCCATTGCTGCGCCTGCGGACGTGCCAGCCAGCGCATGAGCTGCGCGGCCGGGTTGTAATCGCGCAGCGCCGCCAGCACCCGCTCGGTCGACAGGAAATTGCCGGTAATGAAGCTGCCGAGGCTATCGGCAATCCGTGCCTTGTTCTTCGGAATGATCGCTGTGTGCGTCAACGGCACACCCAGCGGATGCCGGAACAGCGCCACCACCGCGAACCAGTCGGCCAGCGCGCCGATCATCGCAGCCTCCGAAAATGCTGCGACATAAGGCCAGAGCGGGTGCGTATTGCGCAGATACTGCGCCAGCAGGAAAAGCGCGGTGACCAGCAGCAAGAGGCCCAGCGCCAGCCGCCGTGCCCGCGTCAGGCGCTGGCGTTTCAGCCGTGTATCGATCGAATCCTGCTCGCTTGCCATTGCCTGCCCTCCCCCTTCTTTTGTCCGCACCACTATAGCCAGAAAAAGCCGGCTGGCGCAGCATGCCAAGTTCAGTAGCCTTCATTGGAATTTGTTATTCTTGGGTCATCCCTGAACAATTCAGCCTTTGCGCCCCTTCACATGTCAGCGTTACTCGAATTACAGGAATGGTATCTGGCTCATTGCAATGACGAATGGGAACATGGTCAGGGCGTCCGTGTCGAGACACTCGACAATCCCGGCTGGAAGCTTGTCGTCGACTTGGCAGGCACAGAACTAAGTGGCAAGTACTTTGATGCGGTGGCAGTAAACTGTGACGCCGGCAATGGGACTGATGAGCAACACTGGTTTCACTGCACGATCCAGAGCCAGAAATTTACAGCTTACGGAGGTCCCAGAAACCTGGACACCCTGCTGCAGATATTCCTTGACTGGGCCAAAGCAGACCATACCGATCCCAAACAATAACTGCACCGAGCTAGGAAAACAGCTGCACCTTGCCGTCGCGCGCCTTCAGTTCCTTCTGAATCAGCTTGTAGCTGTCGACATCGAACTGCGGCACTGACTCCGCCAGCAGCGCCGGCAGCTCGGCCGGATCGTGAATCGTGCCAAGATAGCACCAGTGCAGGATCACATGCAGGGCAGGCGCCCATTCCGGGCCTTCAGGCAGCGCGATCGCGTCCGGATAGGGCCAGGCGGCAAAACGGTGCCGGGCCAGGCCGAACAGCAGCCTCGCGTTGTGCCCGGCTGCCGGCTCGCTGGCCACGCAGATACCGCCGGTTTTGCCCAGCGCGCAGGCGGCGCACCCCTTGCCCGTTTTCGGGCGCACTTCCAGCCCCAGTACCTGCCTGCACAGGCCATTGGCGTCAGCCAGTTTGCTCAGCAGCGCGCGGGCTTCGCGCCGGCTGCGAAACGGCCCGTAGAGGGCATCGCCGGCCGCCAGATCCAGCCCGTCCAGCGCCACCAGCTGCGGGCGCAGCAGGCCATTATCCTGCGTCTCCAGCTGCCACGCGCAGAGCTCCTGATCGCGCCGTGCTTGCGGGTTGAGGCGCGGCGCAAGCTGGCGCAGCCAGCGCTGTTCAAGCAACAGGGCGCCGAATTCACCCGCGGTTTCCGTCCAGTCGATGCGAGTGGTCTGCTGCAGGAGGATGTGCGTGCTGGCCATGTCACGGCTGACCTTGCCGAGCTTTTTGGCCGGTGCGAAATACTGCAGCACGCGCTTGCGAATATTGGGCGCGCGCGCCACCAGCAGCGCCTGCCCGCTGGCGTCATAAAAGGCGAACACGCCGGCGCTTTCCGGCAGCTCGTCGGCCACCTGCGGGTCAACGCCCGGCGGCAGCGCGGGCTTGTTCGTCAGCTCGGCAATGGCGCCAGCCACCGTGTCGCGGCCATGCTCGCGCACGAGCACCGCGAGAAACTGCTCCAGCAGCACCGCATCGGTCAGCGCACGGTGCCGGTCGCCCTCGAAAACGAGGCCGTGCCGGGCAATCAGCGTGTCGAGGCTGTGCTTGAACTCAGTCGGATAGAGCTGCTTCGAGAGCTTGACGGTACACAGCACCGGCGCAACCAGCTTGCGGCCGAGGCGCTTGAATTCGCTGCGCAGAAAGCCGTAGTCAAAGCGGGCGTTGTGCGCGACGAACACCCGGCCCTGCAGCCTGGCGAACACCTCGTCGGCCAGATCAGCAAAGGGCGGCGCGTCGGCCACCATCGCGTCGTCGATGCCGGTGAGCTGCTGGATGAAGGCCGGAATCGGCTGCTGCGGATTGACCAGCGCGCTCCAGCGCCGGCAGCCGTCCGCATCGATCTGCACGATGCCGATCTCGGTAATGCGGTCACGCAGCGCATTGGCGCCGGTGGTTTCGAGATCGACCAGCACCAGCGGTGCATCGTAATAGGGATTGGACATCGACAGTACAGCTCCGGGTATCAGCCCATAACCATTTTATTCAAAGGGCTACAGCCACATACCCATGATGGTGGACACCCGCATCGCAGATGCGGGCCGGCAAGGCGCTCATTGTACCGGAAAGGTTTTACAGAATCCGGCTGCGCGGCGGGCCGGGCCAGCGGTGCAGGTCGGGCCGGTGCATGGGTGAGCGATACAGGTGCAGCACCTTCTTCACGTACTGCTGCGTCTCCTTGTACGGCGGCACGCCGCGATAGCGCTCAACCGCCTTTTCGCCCGCGTTGTAGCCGGCAGCCACCAGTGCCACGTCGCCTTCGAAACGGTCGAGCAGGAAACGCAGATAGCGCACGCCACCGCGGATGTTCTGGCTGGCGTTGAAGGCGTCCTTCACATTGAAGCGCTCGGCCGTTTCCGGAATCAGCTGCATCACGCCCATGGCATTGGCCGGCGACACCACCTGCGGATCAAAGCGCGACTCGACCGTGGCAATGCTCAGCGCCAGTCGCGGATCGACGTTGTACCAGCCGGCCATGCGCTCGACCATGCCGGCCACCCAGCGCTTGTTTTTCGGCAAACCGGCCAGAATGGCATCCAGCTCCGGCGAGCCGGCCACCGCATAGGCCTTGCTGCGCGGCGGCAGTGCGCCGGTCGTCACGCAATCGGGCAGGGTTTCGCCGGCGATGGCGACGGTATCGAGCATGTTCTGCGCTTCGCGATGGCCCTGCATGGCGGCGGCGGAAAACAGCGTCGCCGCCACCTTGCGGTCGGCATCCACACCACCACCGAAGGCATAGAGCATGCCGAGCCGGTACTGCGCCTCGGTCACGCCCTGCCGCGCAAGCTGGCAGTAGCGCACGGCGGCCTGCCAGGGGTCGCTGTTTTCCAGCCGGGTGGCCGCTGCGAGCGCGGCCTCCTGCGGCTCGTCGGCAGCCTGTGCGACGACGCAGGAAAACAGCAGGCACAGCAGCAGGCCGGCGCGCATCCGCTGCATGCTCAGCCCTGTTTCACGAAACGCCAGCACTGATGGATGCGCTTGTTGCGGAAGTCATCCGGCACCGATTGCACTGAGATATCCTCGCACAGGGGGGCGATGTGGTCGTCGAGCCTGAACGTGCGCAGATTGTTCGAGAAGTACAGCACCCCGCCCGGGTTGAGCAATTCGAGACACGACTCGACCAGCCAGCCATGATCGCGCTGCACATCGAGCACGCCGATCATTTTCTTGGAATTGGAAAAGCTCGGCGGATCCATCACGATCAGGTCGAAGCGCTCGCGATCGGTCATCGCGTTCTGCAGAAACTGGAACACATCGGCGCGCACGCGCTGGTGCCGCGCCTGATCCATGCCGTTGAGCTCGAAATTGCGCCCGGCCCAGTCGAGATAGGTATTCGACAGGTCAACCGTCACCGATTCACGTGCACCGCCGGCGGCGGCGTAGACGGTGAACGCACCGGTATAGCTGAAGAGGTTGAGGAAACGTTTGCCGGCTGCCTCCATCATCACCCGCTTGCGCGTGTTGCGATGATCGAGAAAGAGGCCGGTATCGAGATAGGCACCGAGATTGACCCAGAATTTCAGGCCATTTTCCGTGACGACAAAATCCTCGCCCTTCTCGCCGGTTTTTTCATACTGCTCGGTCCCCTTCTGGCGCTCGCGCCGCTTGAGCACGACCGCTTCAGCAGGAATGCCGAGCACCTCGGAAGTCGCAGCACAGAGATCAGCCAGCCACTGCGCGTGCTCTTCCTCGCTCTGCTGCCAGCCGGTGTCGAATTCCTGCAGGTGCACGCGCGCACCGTAGCAATCAATGATGACCGGAAACTCGGGCACATCGCGATCATAGATGCGGAATGCCTCGAGCCCCTGGCGCCGCGCCCATTTGCCCCAGTGGCGATAATTCTTGAGCAGGCGGTTTCGAAAGCTGGCGATGTCGGCCATAAAGATGCATATCCGGACATAAAAATGGAATTCTACCAGCCTAGGCGATATGCTTGACGGATTAAGAAATCGCTAATGTGTTTCCCCTAGCCTGACTGCCGATCACCACACAGTGTCCAATACCGCTTCCTGCCCTTCCTGCTTCGATACCCGTCTCGCCCGCGCCATGACGGAGGGCCCGCACGCGCTGCTGCTGCTCGATGCGGTGCGCGATGAAGCTGGCGAAATCACCGACTTCTGCTGTGTATTTGCCAATGATGCCGCCGTGCGTGAACTGCAACTGGGCGACATCCGCCTGCTGCAGGGCCGCCAGATCCGCCGAGACTGGAATAACAGCGCCGATCGGGAGACGCTTTTCAGCCTGCTGAAGGAAGTGCAGCTGCGGCAAGCCCCGCTGCGCCTCGAACAGAATCTGGCCTTCCGCGACGAAACCCACACCTATCGCGTGCAGATCTATCCGGCCGCACCGGGCATCGCACTGGGATTGCGCAATATCGATCAGGAAGTCGGCGCTCGCCAGCTGGCAGCGGACTACATGGAACGCCTTGAAGCCGCTGTGCAGGAGCGCTCCCGTGCGCTTGAGCAATCAGAGCAGCGGGCCGGCGCACTGCTTGCGGCGCTGCGCACCGGCATCCTCTGCCATGCACCGGACGGCCGCATCACCGAATTCAATCCGATGGCGGGCGCGCTGCTGGATCTGACGCCCGAACAGATCAACGTGCCAACGACAGAGCTGGCGCGCAACTGGGATCTGCTGGATGAAGAAGGCAGACCGCTCCCCGTCGAGCTTTATCCGAACCGGCTCGTCATTGCCAGCGGCGTGCCGGTGCAGGAAGTCATCTATGGCATTGCCCATCATGACGGCCGCCCGCTCATCTGGTGCCTGACCGATGCCTTCCCGCGTTACGACAACCAGGGCGTGCTCAGCGAAGTCATCGTCCATTTTGTCGACATCACAAGCCAGATGCGGCAAAAAACGGCCAGCCAGCGCAACCGCCGCCGCGCCGAACACATGCTGTTCCTGCAAAGCAATGGCAGCGAAATCAGTGAAGCGACACTATTGCAGGAAGTCGAGCAGCTGGCTTGCACACTGACCGATAGCTCGACGGCGATGATTGCCCTCGGTGAAACCAGTCCTACCCTGGTCGGCCAGCACCAATTGCAGGTCCGCATCAATGGCAGCAGCAATGAAATCATGCTGCTGTGCGTCAGCGGCAAGGCTCGCGCCTATGACGAGGTTGACCGGCAGTTGCTGGAAGACCTCGGGCGCGATTGCTGGCTGGTCCTGCACCAGTTGCGCCTGCAGCAGGCCTGGCAGGCTGACCGCAAGCGCATGCAGCTGGTCATCAGCGCCAGCCGGATCGGCATCTGGGAATATGAAATCCTGGAAAACTACAACAGCGTGCGCATCAACCGCGAACATGCCCGCAAACCGGGCTATCCGGTCGAGCATTTCAGCGAGGATGCACAGGGGTTCAGCGAGCGGCTTCATCCGGACGACCGCGAGCGGGTCATAACCTATCTGCACCAGTATCTCGAAGGTGCGATTGCGCATTACCAGCAGGAATTCCGCCTGCGCGACAGCCACGGAGAATATCGCCATATCCTGTCTTCCGGCGAGATTGTCGAGCGTTATCCGAACGGGCAGCCACGCCGCATGCTGGGGACGCACCTTGATGTGACCGAAGAGCGCCGCACCGTTGCCGAATTGCGCGCCATTGAGCAACAACTCAGCGAAACGCTCAACAGCGTCAATCTGATCACGCTGATTCTGGATGCCGAAGGGCGGATTGCCTTCTGCTCGGAGCACCTGGCTCGGCTGGTCGGCTATACGGTCGCGGAGCTGGCCGGGCGCAACTGGTTCGATGAGTTCGTCCCGCCGGAAGAAAGCATCCGCAGCGCCTTCCAGAATGCCATCGCCACATCCAGCCTGCCGGCCGTGCATGAAAATCCGATCCGCAGCCATGATGGCAGTCTGCGGCAGATCCGCTGGCACAATTCCCTGCGGCGCAACTCTAGCGGACAGGTCATCGGCACGATCGCCATTGGCGAGGACATCACCGAACAGCAGCTTGCCCAGAAAGAACTGCAGCTGGCAGCAACCGTCTTCGACAGCAACAGCGAAGGCGTGCTGATAACCGATGCACATTTCCGCATCGTGAAATCCAATCGCGCGTTCAGTCTCCTGAGCGGTATTGACCCGGCCTCGCTGCCGGGCATGCATGCCCAGCGCCTGTTCCAGCTGGACCGGCCGGATGATTACCGCAAGCAGCGCTATCTGCTGGGCATCAATCATGCATGGCAGGGCGAACTGACCTTGCGCCGTCCGGGCAACCGGGCGTTGCCGATCAGCCTGTCGGTCAACTGCGTGCAGAATGCACAGCAGCAGATCAGTCATTACGTGGCAGTCATCACCGACATTTCCGAGCGCAGGCGCCAGCAGGCACAGATCGAGTACATGGCGTATCACGATCCGCTGACCGGACTTCCCAACCGCCTGCTGCTGGCCGATCGCTTCAATGTGGCACGCGCGCTGGCCGAGCGGCACAAGAGCAAGTTAGCGCTGCTTTTCATCGATCTCGACCGCTTCAAGCTCGTCAACGACACACTGGGGCACCCGACCGGCGACATGCTGCTGCAGCTGGTCGGCGCGCGCCTGCATGATTGCGTGCGCGAGAGCGATACCGTTGCCCGACTGGGCGGGGATGAATTCCTCGTCATGCTCAGCCTGCAGAATGCGGCAGATGCAGCTGAGATTGCACAGAACATCCTGAACGTGATGGCCATGCCGCTGCATCTGTCTGGCCGGGCTGTTCACAGTGGTGCAAGCATCGGCATCAGCCTTTATCCGGACGATGGTGACGATTTCACACAGCTGCAGCAGCGTGCCGACACCGCGCTGTATCTGTCCAAGCAGGAAGGGCGCAATACCTACCGTTTTTATCGCAACACGGCGAGCGACGCCGCGCAGGACCCGCTGGAGCTCGATGCCCGCCTGCGCCAGGCCTTGCACAATCGCGAGCTGCAGGTGCACTACCAGCCGCAGATCGAGCTGGCAAGCGGCCTATTGGTCGGTTTCGAAGCACTGGTTCGCTGGCACCACCCGCAGAAAGGCGCGATTTCACCGGCACAATTCATCCCGCTGGCCGAAGAAACCGGCTTCATTCTGGATATCGGTGCGTGGGTCCTGCATGAAGCCTGTCGGCAGATGCGCGAATGGCTGGACGCCGGCTATCCGGAGCTCACACTGGCGGTGAACCTGTCGGCGATCCAGTTCAGCCGTGGCAATCTGGCACAACTGGTCAGCGAAACGCTGGCCGAAACCGGTCTGCCGCCGCACTGTCTGGAGCTGGAACTCACCGAATCGGTACTGCTCAACGACGCCGAACTGTGCCGGCGTACGCTCAATACGCTCAGCAGTATGGGAGTACAGGTATCGATCGACGATTTCGGTACCGGCTATTCGTGCCTTTCCTATCTGAAAGATCTGGATGTATCGAAACTGAAAATCGACCGCAGTTTCGTGATGAACCTCAGTGACGAGCGCAACCGGGCCATCGTGCGCGCCATCATCAGCCTGGCCAAGGCACTGGGACTGACCACGCTGGCCGAGGGGGTGGAAACGCCGGCCGAACTGCTGCAGCTGCACCGGCTTGGTTGCGCCGAAATCCAGGGCTATTTCTGCGGACGGCCACTGGCCGCCGAGGAATGCCTGCCCTGGCTGATCTGCAGCAGCCAGAACGAGCCGCTCATCGCGCCACCGCACAACGTACTGACCGACTGATTTCCGGCTCCGGCCGGATGTGTTTACTTGCCGCCGGCAGCCTGCCAGCGCACCAGATGCTGCAGAACCGGTGGTGGTACATAGTGCGCCACCACCTGCTCCCAGCCCAGCGGGCCAACCAGTCCTTTTACCATTGTCGAGCTGATTTCGGCGATGCTGCGTGGCGGCATGAGGAAAACCGTGTCGATATGCGGCGCCAGGTCGGCATTCACATATCGCATCTTGCGTTCGTACTCGTAATCGGCCGCTTCGCGGATGCCGCGCAGAATGTAATGAGCCTGGCGTTCGCGGGCAAAATCAACCAGATAGCGGTTCTCAAAAACCTCGATGCGCACCTTGGGCAAGTGCTGCAGGCCATCCCGCAGCAACTCAACCCGTTCTGCGGTACTGAAGGTGTAGCGCTTGTCCGGATTCTCGCCGATGGCGACGATCATTTCGTCGAAAAGGCTGACGCCACGCTCGATCATCCACAAATGACCATTGGTCAGCGGGTCAAAACTTCCGGCATAGACGGCTCTACGCATCACTTTTTCCTCTTGCATGAGCCGACACTATACCATTAGCAAACATTTAATTATGATGACCGGAGCTGACAACCGTCGCAGCCGCACCACTTGCAGCAACACTGGCAGTGGCTACCGGTTGCATGACCGGCTTTGCCGGATGCACATCGCTGTACGGCTACAAGCGCCAGCATGTCTCTTGCTGGGCAGTTTCATGAATAACCAGCCTCCGGTTTCCCCTGTATTGCCGGGAAAACGAAGGCAAACGAAAGACAAGTCTTGATTTTCATGCACTGGTTTGCACCGGACTTTGCCCGGAGCGTGTTGACGGTGGGAGAATCAGCTTCTCAATACCCTGGTAGAAGGAGTGCATGACCGTGATCCGCCATCTGATTTTCTGTGCCACCCTGTCCCTGACTTCGATGGCCATGGCAGACATCAACATCGGCCAGTCCGTGCCAACCACCGGGATCGCGGCCGACACCGGCAAGGCACTGGCCATCGGCGCATCGCTCTACTTCAGCCGCGTCAATGCGCAAGGCGGCATCAATGGCGAGATGATCAACCACATCGTGCTTGATGATGCCTACGATGCCAAACGCGCCGTCGCCAATACCCGCACCTTTATCGAGCGCGACAATGTTGCGGCGCTGGTTTCCTACTTCGGCAGCGGCAGCGGACTTGAACTGAGCCAGTCCCGCACGCTGGAAAATGCCGGACTGCCACTGATCGGCATCTATTCGGGCGCACAAAGCCTGCGCAACAACCCGAACATGTTCCACACCCGCGCCAGCTATGCGGAAGAAGTCGACAAAACCATCCAGCTGCTGACCACTCACCTTGGTGTCACCAAGATCGGACTGGTTGCGCAAAGCGATGCATTCGGCCAGGACGGCCTTGAAGCCGCCAAGGCCGCGCTTGCCAAACGCAAACTGAGCGCCGTCGGCGAAGCGCGGTATGACAAGAACAGCGGCGATGTTGGTGCTGCAGCCAAGACCATGGCAAAACTCAATCCGGAAGTGGTACTGCTGATTGCCGTCTCGCAACCCGCCGCCAAATTCGTCAAGCAGTACCGCGAGTTGGGCGCCAGCTCGCAGCTCTACACCCTGTCGCCTGTGCAATACGAAGAAGTCGACAAGGCGATTACCCGCAAGCTGGCACACGGCCTTGGCATCAGCCAGGTCTACCCCTACCCGAACGATGCCCGCCTGCGGCTGATCCGCGAATTCCAGGCTGACTCGGCAGCCATGCTGAACAAGGGCGAGTATCCGTCCTATGCGCTGCTAGAAGGCTACATTTCAGCCAAGCTGACTGTTGAGGCACTCAAGCGCGCTGGCAAGACGCCCAATCGCGAGGGTGTACTGAAAGCCATGCAGGCACTGGGGCGCTATGATCTGGGCGGTTTTGTCGTCGATTACAGCAACGGCAAACGCGCTGGCTCCAGCTTTGTGGAACTCACCATGGTCGCTCCGGCTGGCGGCCTGACGCGATAGCTTCAGCAGCAAGAAGCCAAAAACACAGCAGTGTGCGCCACGTCAGCGTGGCGCGCATCACTCAATACCCTATACGTACTTGACCTTACACCCGCCTCACTTCTACCATCTGCTGACTGCGCAATTTCCATACAATCAAATCATCCGGGAGTAAAGTAATGAGCGATAACCTGCAACCCGCACCGGTCTCCGGCAATTCGGAATCCAACAACATGGCCCTGCTGGTCTGGGTCGGCGCGATCTTTTTCGGCTGGCTCGTTCCGCTGATCATGTATCTGGTCAAGAAAGATGATGCCTTCGTTCAGGAAGTCTCCAAGGAAGCGCTGAACTGGGCAATTACAGCCTTCATTGCGGGCCTAATCTGCAGTGCACTGATGGTTGTGCTGATCGGTCTGATCCTGCTGCCCGCCTTGCTGATCGCCAACCTGGTGTTCTGCATTCTGGGCGCCGTTGCTGCAAGCAAGGGCCAGGTCTATCGCGTGCCCTTCTGCCTGCGTCTGATCAAGTAATCCGGATGCAAGCTGGCAATCAAAAGCGCCTGCGGGCGCTTTTATTGTGTGCGCTGGCCGGCATGTTCGGCGTACACCGCTTCTACGTGCAGCGGCATCTGAGTGGCGGGCTGATTTTCCTGCTGATGACGGGCGGCATGCTCTGGGGCTGGCAGGCACTGGCAGCGCTGCCGCCGGGCAACAGCTGGCCGGACTGGGTGCAGGCACTGCTGCTGCCCTTCATCCCGATGGCGATTGCCATTGTCTGGATGCACATCGATCTGCTCTTGATCCTGCTGGGCAAGCTGGACCCTCCGCCTGCCGCAGCCGACGGCAAAAAAGGGTGACCGCAGTCACCCTTTTTATTTACCCGATCACGTATTGATCCGCAGCCATTTCGAATGAATGGCTATAGACACATACCCATCAACCCGCGAAGAAATCCTTCACCTTGTCCATAAAGGACTTGGCACGCGGATTCTGCTTGTCGGACTCGCCGCGACCGATTTCGTCGAATTCCTTCAGCAGTTCCTTCTGCCGGCTGGTCAGATTGACCGGGGTTTCGATCACGATATGGCACATCAGATCGCCCGTCAGGCTCGAGCGCACGCCCTTGATGCCCTTGCCGCGCAGGCGGAACACCTGCCCAGTCTGCGAACCAGCCGGGATGCTGATGCGGGCCTTGCCATCGAGCGTAGGGATTTCGATCTCGCCACCCAGTGCGGCCGTGGCAAAGCAGATCGGCATTTCGCAATGCAGATCGTTGCCTTCGCGCTGGAACACACTGTGCGCCTTAATGTGCATGACCACATACAGATCGCCCGGAGGACCGCCATTGACACCCGCCTCGCCCTCGCCGGACAGACGGATGCGATCACCCTCGTCGACCCCCGCCGGAATTTTCACCGCCAGGGTCTTGGTGGTCTGCACGCGGCCCGTGCCGTGGCACTTGCGGCAGGGGTCCGGGATGTACTTGCCGCTGCCGTGGCACGTCGGGCAGGTTTGCTGGATGCTGAAGAAACCTTGCGACACGCGCACCTGACCATGGCCGCCACAGGTGTGGCAGGTCTTTGATTCGGTACCCGGCTTGGCGCCCGTGCCGTGGCAGGTATCACATTCGTCATGCGACGGAATCTTGATCTGCTTTTCGACGCCGCGCGCGGCCTCTTCCAGCGTGATTTCAAGGTTGTAACGCAGGTCTGCACCACGATAAACGTTGGAGCGACCACCACCCCGGCCGCCACCGCCGAAAATGTCGCCAAAAATGTCGGAAAAGGCATCCGAGAAACCGCCGGCACCAAAGCCGCCACCGCCCATCCCGGCCTGCTGATCTACACCGGCATGGCCATACTGGTCATAGGCGGCACGCTTCTGGCTGTCGGACAGGATCTCGTAGGCTTCCTTCGCTTCCTTGAACTTGTCTTCCGCTTCCTTGCTGTCCGGATTGCGGTCCGGATGATATTTCATCGCCAGCTTGCGGTAGGCCTTCTTGATTTCGTCATCACTGGCGTCGCGATTGACGCCAAGGATGTCGTAAAAGTCTTTTTTTGCCATTGTTTTCACCACAGAGACACAAGGGCACAGGAAACAGCGGGGCTGCCGCCCCGCGTTTCTGTGCCCTGGTGATTAGCCGGAATTACTTGTCTTTGACTTCGGTGAATTCGGCGTCGACCACGTTGCCGTCGTCCTTTTTCTTGCCGTCATCGTGGCAATCGCCAGCGCAGTCGCCATTGCCGCAACCGTGCTCGCCGCCAGCGGCGCCGGCCTGGGCATACATGGCTTCGGCAACCTTGTGGCTGGCTTCGGTCAAGGCAGCAGTCTTGGCTTCGATGGCGTCCTTGTCGTCGCCCTTCACCACGTCTTCCAGATCCTTGATCGCAGCTTCGATCTTGGTCTTTTCAGCGGCGTCGACCTTGTCGCCGGCGTCAGTCAGCATCTTCTTCACCGAGTGAATCATGCCTTCGGCCTGATTCTTGGCAGTAACCAGTTCATGCAGCTTCTTGTCCTCTTCCGCATTCAGCTCGGCATCGCGCACCATGGCTTCGATTTCGGCTTCGGACAGACCGGAAGATGCCTGGATGGTGATCTTGGCTTCCTTGCCGGACGCCTTGTCCTTGGCACCCACGTGCAGAATGCCGTTGGCATCAATGTCGAAGGTTACTTCAATCTGCGGCACGCCGCGCGGTGCTGGCGGAATGTCGCCCAGATTGAACTGGCCGAGGCTCTTGTTGGCCGAGGCCTTTTCGCGCTCGCCCTGCAGCACGTGAATGGTTACAGCGCTCTGGTTGTCGTCAGCGGTCGAGAAGGTTTGCGATGCCTTGGTCGGAATCGTGGTGTTCTTCTGGATCAGCTTGGTCATCACGCCACCCAGGGTTTCGATGCCGAGGGAAAGCGGGGTTACGTCGAGCAGCAGCACGTCCTTGCGGTCGCCACCGAGCACGGCGCCCTGGATTGCCGCACCAACGGCCACGGCTTCATCCGGGTTCACGTCACGACGCGGATCCTTGCCGAAGAATTCCTTCACCTTGTCCATGACCTTGGGCATGCGGGTCTGGCCACCGACCAGAATCACGTCATCGATGTCGGAGGCCTTCAGGCCGGCATCCTTCAGTGCCACGCTGCACGGAGCAATGGAGCGCTCGATCAGGTCTTCGACCAGCGATTCGAACTTGGCGCGGGTGATCTTCAGCACCAGGTGCTTCGGACCGGTAGCGTCCATGGTGATGTACGGCAGGTTGATTTCGGTCTGCGCGCTGGAGGACAGTTCGATCTTGGCCTTTTCAGCGGCTTCCTTCAGGCGTTGCAGCGCCATCACATCCTGCTTCAGGTTGATGCCCTGTTCTTTCTGGAATTCGCCGATGATGTAATCGATGATGCGCTGATCGAAGTCCTCACCGCCGAGGAAGGTGTCGCCATTGGTGGCCAGCACTTCGAATTGCTTGTCGCCATCGACGTCGGCGATTTCGATGATGGAAATATCGAAAGTACCACCACCAAGGTCATACACGGCGATCTTGCGGTCGCCCTTTTCCATCTTGTCCATGCCGAATGCCAGCGCAGCGGCAGTCGGCTCGTTGATGATGCGCTTGACTTCCAGACCGGCGATGCGACCGGCGTCCTTGGTCGCCTGGCGCTGGCTGTCGTTGAAGTAGGCCGGAACAGTGATGACGGCTTCGGTTACTTCTTCGCCAAGATAATCCTCGGCGGTTTTCTTCATCTTGCGCAGCACTTCGGCGGAAATTTGCGGCGGAGCGAGCTTCTTGTCGCGCACCGAAACCCAGGCGTCGCCATTGTCGGCCTTGGTAATCGCAAAAGGCATCAGGTCGATATCCTTTTGCACTTCCTTGTCTTCGAAACGACGACCGATCAGGCGCTTGACCGCATACAGGGTGTTCTTCGGGTTGGTCACTGCCTGACGCTTGGCGGGCGCGCCAACCAGAATTTCGCCGTCTTCCTGATAGGCGATGATGGAAGGCGTGGTACGCGCACCTTCGGCGTTTTCAATAACCTTGGGCTGACCGTTTTCAATGACGGCAACACAGCTGTTGGTTGTACCCAGGTCGATACCGATGATCTTGGCCATGATGTTCTACCTCAAAAAATCTGATGACAAATTACAGGATTGACCGTATTGGCCAATCGCTTCAATTAACCTTGTTCTGGAAATGGGGATGACAGGCAGCTATTCAAGTGCCGGCATCGCGCACTGCTATTTGGCTGCAGCAACCACAACCATTGCCGGGCGCAGCACGCGGCCGGCCAGCGAATAGCCTTTCTGCATCACGGTCACAACCGTATTGGCTTCCTGATCCGCAGGAACGGCAGAAATGGCCTGGTGCAGATTCGGGTCGAGCTTGTCGCCCACCGCCGGGGCAATATCGACGAGCTCGAATTTCTCGAACGCGGAAACCAGCGCCTTGTGGGTGAGATCAACGCCCATTTTCATCGCATCGAAATTGCCGCTGTTATCAAGCAGCGCCATTTCCATCGCATCTTTCACCGCCAGCAATTCGCGGGCGAATTTTTCGACGGCAAACTTGCGCGCCTTGTCGATTTCTTCCAGACCGCGACGGCGGATGTTTTCACCCTCCGCGCGAGCATACATCACGTCCTGCTTGGCCTTTTCAAGTTCAGCCAGCGCATTGCTGAGCTGCTCGTCCAGGGTAGGAGTCGTCGCGGATTCGCCAGCAACAGCCTCAAGATCCGGGGCTTGTGCGGTCGATGCATTCAGTTCTTCGTTAGTCATGCTGTCCTCCAAATCGGGTCAGGACAGCACATGGGGATAACCCTGCCCATTTCAAGGGGATTGATGATGCTTTTTCCATCACCCGCAGCAATCATCGTCATCAGAATATTGTTGTTGCAGCGCAATATTTTTCTGCTTCAATGGATGGGTAACTCACTGATTCCACGGGAGACCGCCATGACGAACGCCGCACAACGCATTGCCCAACTGCAGCAGGACTGGAGCACCAACCCGCGCTGGCAAGGCATCCAGCGCCCCTATTCCGCTGCAGATGTCGAGCGCCTGCGCGGCACCGTGCTGATCGAACACACGCTGGCCCGACGCGGCGCCGACAAGCTGTGGGCACTGATGCACGAGCAGCCCTATGTGCATGCGCTGGGCGCGCTGACCGGCAATATGGCCATGCAGCAGGTCAAGGCAGGGCTCAAGGCCATCTATCTGTCCGGCTGGCAGGTCGCCGCCGACGCCAATATCGCCGGTGAAATGTATCCCGACCAGTCGCTCTATCCGGCCAATTCGGTGCCGCAGGTTGTGCGCCGCATCAACAACACCTTTGCCCGCGCCGATCAGATCCACCACGCCGAGGGTGACGACAGCATCGACTGGTATGCGCCCATCGTGGCCGACGCCGAAGCTGGTTTTGGCGGCGTTCTCAATGCCTTCGAGCTGATGAAGGCCATGATCGAAGCCGGCGCCGCCGGCGTGCACTTCGAGGACCAGCTCGCCAGTGTGAAGAAGTGCGGGCACATGGGCGGCAAGGTACTGGTTCCGACCCGCGAAGCGGTCGAAAAACTCGTGGCAGCCCGGCTGGCCGCCGATGTGATGGGCGTGCCGACGATTCTGGTGGCACGCACCGATGCCGAAGCGGCCGACCTGCTGACCAGTGACGTCGACGACAATGACAAACCCTTCTGTACCGGCGAGCGCACACCGGAAGGCTTTTATCGCACGATGCCAGGCCTGCAGCAGGCGATCAGCCGCGGGCTGGCTTATGCGCCCTATGCCGATCTGGTGTGGTGTGAAACCGGCAAGCCCGATCTGGACTACGCCCGCAAGTTCGCCGAGGCCATCCACGCGAAATTCCCCGGCAAGATGCTCGCCTACAACTGCTCGCCGTCGTTCAACTGGAAAAAGAACCTGGACGACGCAACGATTGCCAAATTCCAGCGCGAGCTGGGCGCGATGGGTTACAAGTTCCAGTTCATCACGCTGGCCGGTTTCCATGCGCTGAACTACGGCATGTTCAATCTGGCTCACGGCTATGCACGCGAGGGCATGCCGGCCTTTGTCGAATTGCAGCAGGCCGAATTCGCCGCCGCTGACCGTGGCTTTACTGCGGTGAAACACCAGCGCGAGGTCGGCACGGGCTACTTCGACCAGGTCACGCAGGTCATCCAGCAGGGCCAGAGCTCGACGACCGCGCTGACCGGCTCGACCGAGGAAGCGCAGTTCCACTGAACACCGCAGCAGATCGCACCATAACGCCTGCCGGAAATACCGGCAGGCGTATCCATGTCAAAGCCTTATAGGGAAAAGCACAATGAACAATACCCCTGTTGGTGTAAAGGCGCCATTGGCAGCCAACGCGCAGCAGGCCGCCATCCTATCGCAGGATGCGCTGTATTTTCTGGGCCAGTTGCACCGCAAATTCGAACCCCAGCGCCAAGCCCTGCTGGCTGCGCGAGCCAAGCGCCAGGCAGCCCTGAACGCCGGCGAATCGCCGGACTTTCTGCCGGAAACGGCTGACATCCGAGCTGGAAAGTGGACCATTGCTCCGCTGCCGGCCGACCTGCTTGACCGTCGCGTGGAAATCACGGGGCCGGTCGAGCGCAAGATGATGATCAATGCGCTCAATTCCGGCGCCAGATCGTTCATGGCTGACTTTGAGGATTCAAACACACCGACCTGGCAGAACCAGATCGAAGGCCAGCAGAATGTGATCGACGCCTATCGCAGAACACTTGCCTATACCAGCCCGGAAGGCAAGGAATACACGCTCAACGAAAGCACTGCCACGCTAGTACTGCGGCCACGCGGCTGGCATCTCGATGAAAAACACGTCACTGTCGACGGTGAAATCATGTCCGGCAGCCTGTTCGACTTCGGCCTTGTCGCGTTCCACAATCTGAAATACCAGCTGGAACAGGGCTCATCCTGCTATTTCTATCTGCCCAAGATGGAATCACATCTTGAAGCGCGCCTGTGGAACGATGTGCTCACCTTTACCGAATCCTATCTGGGTGCTCCTCATGGCGTGATGAAGGCCACGGTCCTGATTGAAACCATTCTTGCCGCCTTCGAGATGGACGAAATTCTCTACGAATTGCGCGACCATTCGGCGGGCCTGAATGCCGGCCGCTGGGATTACATCTTCAGCTGCATCAAGAAATTCCGCTCGCGCGAAGGCTTCTGCCTCGCCGAGCGCAGCCGCATCACGATGACCACTCCCTTCATGCGGGCATACTCGCTGCTGCTGCTGCAAACCTGCCACAAGCGCAATGCGCCTGCCATCGGCGGCATGAGCGCCTACATTCCGGTAAAAAGCGACCCCGTCGCCAACGAAAAGGCACTTGCGCAAGTCAGGAGCGACAAGGAGCGCGATGCGGGCGATGGCTATGACGGCGGCTGGGTGGCGCACCCGGGGCTCGTGCCCGTAGCCATGGCGGCCTGGGATACAGTGCTGGGCGACGCGCCCAACCAGATTGCCAGGCAGCGCAGCGATGTCGCGGTCACCGCCGCCAATCTGCTCGATTTCCAGCCTGAAGCGCCGATCACCGAGGCAGGCTTGCGCAACAACATCTCGGTCGGCGTGCAATACCTGGCCTCCTGGCTTACCGGGCAGGGATGCGTGCCCATCCACAACCTGATGGAAGACGCTGCCACGGCCGAAATCAGCCGCTCGCAAATCTGGCAATGGCTGCGCAGCGACAAGGGCGTACTCGATGATGGCCGCAAGATTGACCGTGCCTTATTCCACACTCTGCTGCCGGATGAAGTAGGCAAAATCCGGGCCGCAGGCAAATATGCCGCTACCCTGGACGAATCGGCCAGACTGTTCGACCAGCTCACCACCAGCGAAGAATTCGTCGAATTCCTGACACTTCCTGGCTATGCACGGCTGGCGTAATGGCGGCGCCACAATACCCCCCCCATAAACCGGGAGGCATTCTTTGACAAAGGATGGCTGGCAATACCCAGCCATCCGTTTCTTATGCCAGCAGCGCAGCGCCCACAAGCAACACTCTCTGTAAGGATTTGGAAGGATTCTGGCCGCCAGCAGGCCAGCCCGCTAGAATGAACGGACAACACACATAAACCTCGCGCTCCCCCCCATGAAACTGATCACCTCTCCCAACAGTCCTTACGGTCGCAAGGTCCGCATCGTTCTGGCCGAAAAGCGCATCGATTGCGAGCTGCTCCTCACCGACGTAAACCAGCCCGACAATCTTGCGCTGGCGCATAATCCACTTGGCAAGGTACCGGTCTTGCTACTGGATGATGGCAAACCGGTGTTTGATTCCAGCGTCATTGTCGAATACCTCGACCATGTATCGCCGGTCAGCCGCCTGCTGCCGGCCAGCCCCCGCCAGATGGTCAGTGCCAAGCGGCGCGAAGCACTGGCGGATGGAATCATCGATGCCACTGTAGCCATCATGCTGGAGCGTCGCCGCCCGCAGCCGCAGCAATCGGAAGATTGGATTGCCAAGCAGCGCGGCAAGATCGAACGCGGCATCATCGCGGTCGCGGAAGACCTCGGCGACAAGAAATACCTGCTCGATGACAGCTATTCACTCGCCGATATTGCCACCGGCGTCATGCTCGCCTACCTGAGCTTCCGGGTGCCGGAACTTGACTGGGCCAGCCAGCACCCCGCCCTGGCTCATTATCTGGAGCGGCTGGAAGAGCGCCCCTCATTCAGCGAAACACGTCCGCAAGCAGCCTGAGCGCATGGTCAGCGGCGATAGCCGGCATCAAAAACAAAGCCCTTGCATACCAAGGGCTTTGTTCTGTCAAATTGGCAGATACCGGACAGGATGATCAATGGCATTTCACGTCCGCTTCGCCGGGGACAGGCAAAAAAAAACCGCCGCGTAAAGACGCGGCGGAAATTACCACTGGAGATACACGAAGCATCAGCTTGCGAATCACATTCTGCGCGGATTGCGTGTAAGCGTCCTTGACCCCGCTCAACAAAGCAGGCATCGCACGGAAGACGACGAAACTTGGGCTCCTGCCGGAGAGATGCGCAGTCACAACAGCGGCCGGACGCGGAAACAGGCCACGATCTGGAGCGGGTGATGATGCATGTTCGCAAACAGGGGGGCGGATGGGAGACAGAAGGGAAAGAGAGGGGTGGCGAGCCCGACCCCCGGCACTGGCATCAAAAGCTGTGGCTGCTTCCTTCCGGACCTGACCAGGTTCACCTTCTAGCCATGCGGGGAGACCCGCCATGGAGCCGCTGCCATGAAGGCAACGTCACTTGAGGGCTGGACTATAGCACAGCTCGGCAGCAGAACGCGAGATCAACATGTTTGCCAGCGCTGGCGCAAACCGGACACATCGGCGCACTCAGTCAGCAATACATAAAGCTGGGCTAGGCAGGCTTCCACCCCCAGCCAGCCCCCCGAAATCACCCCGAGCCCGGCCAGCAAACTGCCCGCCTGGTATTGCCCGACATGCACTTCGCCGCCAAGACACTGCGTACACGCCACAATCGGAATGTTTTGCTGCACCAGGCCGCGCAGCGCTGCCTGCAAGGCAGGCGAGTCGGGCAGGTTGCCGGAGCCATAGCATTCCAGCAGCAAGGCAGCCGGGGGCGTCGATGCAAGCGCGGCAGCCAGCCAATCGACCGAATGGCCGGGGTACAGACGAACCGCGAGTACCTCATGCCGGGTGCTGATACGACGAGGGCCAGACCAGACTGACTGTTCGACGGGCTGGTAGCGAGCAGCATTGGGTGCCACGAATGCGCGGTCTGCATCCGCATCCAGCTTGTGTACGAAGCGTCCGGGCAGCACATCGCCCCCGAAGGCCAGCCACACACCGCAGCGCTTCTGCTGCGCAGCCTGCAAGGCCAGACGAACGTTGGCACCGGCATCCGAATCTTCGCGGAACCAGGGGCGCTGCGAACCGGTCAGCACGACCGGCTTGCCAAGACCTTCCAGCAGAAAACTCAGCGCGGCGGCGGTGTATGCCATCGTGTCGGTACCATGCAGCACGACGGCCGCATCGCACTCCGGCAATGCAACGGCGAGTTCGTCGGCAATCGCGGCCCAGTCCGCGGGTCCCATGCAGGAGGAATCGAGCAATTGCGGCAGCGCAGTGAATGTCAGCTCGCATGTCACATCACTGGCCAGCACCTGCAGACGCTCAGCCATGCCCGCCGCGGCAGGATTCAGGCCCTCAGGTCCGGGGATGCAGCCGATGGTGCCACCGGTATACAAACAGAATATCCGCACGATTCAGCCTCCGCCGCGCGTGTGGCGCAGAAAAAGAAAAAGCCGGCATGAAAGCCGGCTAATCCATTAAAACACAACATCTGAATCAGTCACAGGTAAACGGGATCGAACCGATGACCTCTTGCATGCCATGCAAGCGCTCTCCCAACTGAGCTATACCCCCACGATTGTTGATGGCCAGCAGCAAACTAGGGCATTTGCTGCTTTTCCACTATAAAGTGGCGTCCCCACGGGGATTCGAACCCCGGTTATCGCCGTGAAAGGGCGGTGTCCTAGGCCTCTAGACGATGGGGACAAAACTGTGTTGCCAACAATCAAACGCAACGCAATCTGTCAAATCTGGTCTTGGTGGAGGTAAACGGGATCGAACCGATGACCTCTTGCATGCCATGCAAGCGCTCTCCCAACTGAGCTATACCCCCGACAAGAGCTGCGCATATTAGAGAGGCACGCCAGCCCTGTCAAGCCGTCAGGCAAATTATTTCATGCTGCGGCTTTAAATCGGTTTCCACCAGTCCGGGTCATAAACCACGTCGTCCGTCGCCGCGGTACTTTCCGGATAATTTTTGGCCAGCACGCGCTTCGCATCATCACGCAATACCGTCAGACCCAGCTTGTCATAGGACTGGATCATGATGCCGAGCGCCTTTTCGGTCTGCTTGGTGTTGCTGTAGTTGCGCAACAGCAGGTTGCCGCGATTGGCCGCCGCCAGATAGGCGCCACGCTTGTAATAATACGTCGCCACATGCAGCTCGTACGACGCCAGCACCCCGAGCAGATAGCGCATGCGGATGTCCGCATCGCTCGCATATTTGCTTTCCGGATAGCGGGTGACCAGTTCCTTGAAGGCAGCATACGAATCACGTGCACTCACCGGATCGCGCGTCGACATGTCCTGCGGGAACAGGGTCGACAGGAAGCCCTGCGAGTCATTGAAGCTCACCAGCCCCTTCAGATACAGCGCGTAATCCATGCTCGGATGCGCCGGGTTCTGCTTCATGAAACGGTCGATGGCTGCCAGCGCCAGCGCCGGCTCCTTGTCCTTGTAGTAGTTGAAGGCCATTTCCAGCTGGGCCTGCTGGGCATAGCGGCCATAGGGGAAACGGGCCTCGAGCTTTTCCAGCAACTTGTTGGAATCACTCCAGTTGTTGGCACTCTGCTCGGCCTTGGCCTCGTTGAAAATCTTGTCGGCTGTCCAGCCCTTGGTCTTGTCGTCGGGATCGACCTTGTCGGCGGTCGGCGTCGACGAGCAGGCACTGATCAGAACAACGGTCAGAGTGGACAGCAGGAAACGCGGTAGAATGGTTCTCATGATGCATCCTGATTTCGAACTCGACGATTATAGCGAGTTAGACGCCCGCCGTGTCCTTACCGTGCCTGCCGAATGTGCAGGCATGCGTCTGGATGCTGCACTGGCGCAACTCATTCCCGATTTTTCGCGCAGCCGGCTGGCCACCTGGATCAAGGATGGCCGCGTTCTGGTGGACGATATTGCCGTCACTGCGCCCAAGCACAAGCTCTGGGGCGATGAGACGCTCAGCGTCGATGCCCAGCCCGATCCGGACGAGATCGCCTTCCAGCCGGAAGACATCCCGCTCGACGTGCTGTACGCCGACGACTCCATCCTCATCATCAACAAGCCCGCCGGCCTCGTTGTTCATCCCGGCAGCGGCAACTGGTCGGGCACGCTGCTCAACGCCCTGCTGTTCCACTACCCCGAGCTGAAAAGCATTCCGCGTGCCGGCATCGTGCACCGCCTCGACAAGGACACCAGCGGCCTGATGGTCGTGGCGCGCACGCTCGCGGCGCAGAACAATCTGGTGCAGCAACTGCAGGCGCGCACCGTCAAGCGCCATTACCTTGCCATCGCGCAAGGCGATGTCAGCAAGGATGGCACCGTTGACGCACCGATCGGCCGCCACCCGCGCGACCGCGTCAAGATGGCCGTCGTCCACACCGGCAAGCCTGCCGTCACGCATTACCGCGTACTGGAGCACTTCACCGCCCACACGCTGGTCGAATGCCAGCTGGAAACCGGCCGCACCCACCAGATTCGCGTGCACATGGCACACATCGGCCACCCGCTGGCCGCGGACAGCGTCTACAACCTGAAGCAGGTTCGCACATCAATCGAAGTCGACATGGCGCTGGACGACTTCAACCGCCAGGCCCTGCACGCCAGAAAACTCGCCCTCGTCCATCCCGTCACCGGCAAGACCATGCAGTGGAAAGCGCCGATCCCGCAGGATTTCGAAAACCTGCTCGCCGCGCTGCGCTTCGACGCCCATCCAGACGACGAGGCGGATGACGACTGGGATGACGAAGACGACGATCATGATTGTGAAATCATCTATGTCCGTGACTGATCCGCAATTCATCATTCCCGACTGGCCGGCACCGGCCAATGTCCGTGCCCTGCAGACCACGCGAGTCGGCGGCGTCAGCCAGGCGCCGTATGCCAGCCTGAACCTGGGGATGCACGTTGGCGACGACCCGACCAGTGTCGCCGCCAATCGCGCCATGCTGGCCAGCCTCCTGCCTTCCGAGCCAGCCTGGCTGAATCAGGTGCACGGCACAGACATTGTTGATATTGCAGGTATGCAGACACAGCCCAATGCTGACGCAAGTTTCAGCCGCATCCCCGGCAATGTATGTGCAATCATGACCGCCGACTGCCTGCCGGCGCTGTTCTGCGACCGCACAGGTAGTGTTGTTGCCGGCGCGCACGCGGGCTGGCGCGGCCTGTGCAACGGCGTTCTTGAAGCAACGCTTGCCGCAATGCAGGTCGCGCCGGCCGAGATCATGGCCTGGCTCGGCCCGGCCATCGGCCCGGACGCGTTCGAAGTCGGCGGCGAAGTACGTGACGCCTTCATTGCCCATGACCCACAAGCCAGCGCCGCGTTCAAGCCCGGCGCAGCAGACGGCAAATGGCTGGCCGACATCTACCTGCTCGCCCGCCAGCGCCTGAATTCCGCCGGCGTAACCGCCATCTACGGCGGCGGCCTGTGCACGGTGAGCGACAGCGCGCGCTTCTTCTCCTACCGCCGCGAACAGATCACCGGCCGCATGGCGAGCCTGATCTGGCTGGAGTCATAAATCCCCTGACCCGATTTGCAGTCGCACGACTGCAAATCGCCTCCAGCACGCACATGCTACACAGTTGCATTTTGCGGTACACTCCGGTTTTGCCTGTCCCTACCCCTCCCTCACCATGTCAACTTTGAGCTGGATTGTGCTGGCGACCCTCGCCGGCAGTATCTTGAGTGTACTTTCTGCCGCGCTGCTGGCCTACACGGCGCGGCCGAGCTGGATTCCGAAGCTGGTGAGCTTTGCCGTCGGCGCGCTGCTGGCGGCGGCCTTTCTAGAAATCCTGCCGCATGCCTTTGGCGAGCACGATCACGCCCACACCACACCCGTAGCCGCACAGGACAGCAGTATCGCCAGCGCGCCGGCCGCTCTGGTCGAAACTGGCCATGACCATGAGCACGACCATGGCGAGGGGCACGATGCAGCAGACGATCACGACCATGATCACGCCACCGCGCACGCCGAGGTCCCTGCTCCAGCGGCAACAGAACACGCCGCTGCTGAAGAAGAACACCCCCGCCCTTCGCCGGCCGCGATCTCGATCACGCTGCTGGCCGGCATTCTGGCCTTCTTCATCCTTGAAAAACTGGTGATCTGGCGGCACTGCCACCATGAATCGTGCGAGGAACTCGAGCCGCACGAGCATTCGCACAGTCACGAGCACGGCCATTCGCATGGCAGTCATGCGCATGGTCACGGCCGCGCCGGGCTGATGATCATCATCGGCGACACCTTCCACAATTTCCTTGATGGCGCACTGATTGCCGCCGCCTTCATGACCGACACCTCGGTCGGCATCGCCACGGCGGCCGCCATCATCGCGCACGAAGTCCCGCAGGAAGTCGGCGATTTCATCGTGCTGCTGCATTCGGGCTACAGCAAGCTGCGCGCACTGCTGTTCAATCTGCTCTCGTCGCTGGCGGCGCTGCTGGGCGCACTGCTGGCCTACTGGTCGCTGCACACGGTCGAGCATCTGCAGCCCTATCTGCTGGCGCTGGGCGCGTCGAGCATGATCTATGTGGCGATTGCCGACCTGATTCCGGGCCTGCACAAGCGCCCGCACCTGAAAGACACAGCGCAGCAGGTGGCACTGATTCTGGCCGGCGTGGCGCTGATCAGCATCCCGCACCTGTTCTTCCCGCACTAGATACGTTGCACCCCATAGCTCTGCAGCCATTTAATCGAAATGGCTGCATGGCCATACGCTTTGACACCAACCCCATCGGGAAAGCCTGCATGGCATTGCCGCAGCACTTGCGGTATAGCTGTCGGCCTGGCCAGACCAGATACGTTCCGATTCCTTCCTTGCCCAGCCAGCGAGGCCGCCCATGCTGTCCCAGCAACTTCTGCTCGTCATCCAGCTCCTGCAGCAGACCTGCGTGTTTCTGGTCATTGCCTGGCTGCTGTCCAAAACACCGCTGTTCACGCCGCTGATGCAGGTCACCATCCGCCTGCCGCACAAGCTGACCTGTTATGTGGTGTTTTCTGCCTTCTGCATTCTGGGGACGTTTCTCGGCCTGAAGGTTGGCGAATCCATCGCCAACATCCGTGCCATCGGCGCCGTACTCGGCGGCCTGCTCGGCGGGCCCTCGGTCGGGCTGGCGGTGGGCTTTACCGGCGGGCTGCACCGCTACAGCCTGGGCGGCCCGACCGACCTCGCCTGCATGATTTCGACCATTACCGAGGGCCTGCTCGGCGGGCTGATCCACCGCGCCCTGATCCGGCGCGGTCGTGTCGACCTGCTGTTCCAGCCGATGCTGGTGGGCGTGGTGGCACTTGCAGCCGAGATGCTGCAGATGCTGATCATCCTCGCCGTCACGCGGCCCTATGCAACGGCCTTTGCGGTGGTGGACAGCGTGGCGCTGCCGATGCTCACCGCCAACAGCATCGGCGCGGCGATGTTCATGCGCCTGCTGCTCGACCGCCGCGCGATGCTGGAAAAATACTCGAACGCCTTTTCGGCGCATGCGCTGCGGATTGCCGCACGCACCGAAGGCCTGCTGCGTGCCGGCTTCAACGAAGCCAATTCGCAAAAGGTGGCCAGGATCATCTCGGAAGAAACCGGCGTCGGCGCGGTGGCAATTACCGACCGTGAAAAGCTGCTGGCCTTCACCGGCACGGGCGCCGACCACCACCTGCCGGGCACGCCGATCACCTCGGAGCACACCATGCAGGCCATCCGCGACAACCGTGTGGTCTACGCGGACGGCAACGAGGTCGCCTACACCTGCTCGATCCATTCCGAGTGCCGGCTGGGCTCGACGCTGGTGATTCCGCTGCAGGACGCCGACGATCAGGTTATCGGCACGATCAAGCTCTACGAACCCAAGGGACGCCTCTTTGCGCGGCTGAACCGCACGCTGGGCGAAGGGATCGCCAAGCTGCTGTCGCGCCAGATCCTCACCGGCCGCATCGAGGCGCAGAAGGCGCTGCTGACGCAATCCGAGATCAAGCTGCTGCATGCGCAGGTCAACCCGCACTTCCTGTTCAATGCGCTCAACACGATCAACGCCGTCATCCGGCTCGACCCCGACCGCGCGCGCGGGCTAGTGCAGAATCTCTCGACCTTTTTCCGCAAGAACCTGAAGCGCCCGGAAGAAACTGTGACGCTCGCAGACGAAATCGAACATGTAAACGCCTACCTGCAGATCGAGCTGGCGCGTTTCGGCGAGCGGCTCAAGGTCGAAGTCGACCTGCCCTACATCTATGCGCAGGTGCGCCTGCCGGCCTTCTCGCTGCAACCCATCGTCGAAAACGCCATCAAGCACGGCACCTCGCACCTGCTGGGCAGCGGGCACATCCGCCTCTTTGCCGAAGCGGGCAAAAAAGCCGACACGCTGCTGGTGCATGTCGAGGATAATGCCGGCCTCTACCCGCCCCGCAAGACTGCCGGCGACGGGATGGGCATGGGGCTGGTCGACCGCCGCATCAAGGCGCGCTTCGGCTCCGAATACGGGCTGGAGGTCGCCTTCGAGGCGGAACGCTACACCCGCATTACCCTCACACTGCCACTGGGTTCTGTTGATGCCTGATTGGTTTTTACGCAGCTCCGCCAGCTTTTCGGGCGCGCGAAGCCGGGCACAAGCAAGAACCGGAATTTTCGAGGACCTGAATCATGCGCGCACTGCTGGTTGACGACGAACCGCTGGCCCGCAGCGAACTGCGGGCGCTGCTGGAAGAAGACGCCACCCTGACCATCACCGGCGAAGCCGGCAATGCCATCGAAGCGATGCAGGCCATCAACCAGCAGCGCCCCGATGTGGTGTTCCTCGATATCCAGATGCCGCGCATTTCCGGGCTGGAGCTCGTCAGCATGCTCGACCCCGGCCAGATGCCGCACATCGTCTTTGTCACCGCCTTTGACGAACACGCGGTGCGCGCCTTCGAAGAACACGCCTTCGACTACCTGCTCAAACCCGTCTCTGCCGAGCGCCTGGGCAAGACGCTGGCACGCCTGCGCAAAACCTCCGCCACGGCCGGCGAGGCTGCCGCACCGCCCGATTACAGCCTGCTGCCCGGCCAGCGTGCGCTGCGGCAGCTGCCCTGCCACGGGCATAACCGCATCCTGCTGCTGCCGCTTGATGCCGTTGAATCCGTCACCGCACGGCTGTCCGGCATCTACCTGGTCGACACCGCCGGGCAGGAGCACTTTACCGAGCTGACACTGAAAACGCTGGAAGAAAAGACCCCGCTGCTGCGCTGCCACCGCCAGCACCTGATCCACCCGGACCAGATCGCCGAAATCCGCCTCAACGACAGCGGCGGTGCCGACATCATCACCCGCAGCGGCCAGAGCGTGCCGGTGAGCCGGCGCTATCTGAAACCGCTCAAGGAATCACTCGGGCTGGGCTGATACGCTGCAACCCATCCCTTTGCGGCCCTTTCATATAAAGGGCCACAGCCACATACACATCAAAACAGGCAAAACAAGAGCGGGAGCTGCTCTGGCGCAGCTTCAGCTATCAACCGGATGCCGTGATGCAGGATAGGGGTTTTGCTGGCCCGAGCATCGGGCCGCTGGCCTGGATGCACATCACCGACCTGGGCAGCATCAATCTTGGCTTTGCCGATGGTGAAGAAACCGGTCCGCTGTTTGCCGACATGCCGCTGCACTTTGCGGATGACAGGCATGTTCCATGCCGGATGCGGGTATGGGGATTGGGAGCGGCACTGGCTGGCCGCCTGAGCAAAAGGTGAAGGGGCCGGATGAGCAGCCACAAGGGCGCGTGAGCGTGGCCCTGCCCAGCTGTGGCGGGAGCCATGCCTGCAGTGCTTCGACAGGAGAAAATGAAAAATCAGACAGGTATATGCCTGCAGCCATTTATTTAAAATGGTTGTGGGCGTATACCCATGAATATCAAAAATAAGTAGGTAGCGCATCCCATGCCCGGTTTGCGTACACCACCAGCAGCGAATCGCATTTGCCCCCCGGAGAATTGCGCCGGCCAGTCTGCGCCAACACCACCACAACCGGTGACACCCCCCCAGAAAAATTGCAATTCAGCGCGGGGCAAGACTCGCCCTACAGGGCCGCGAGCTGCAAGAGCGGGTCAGCGGGCAATGCAAACCACATCGCCTGTGGCGACCCGGATTACCGCGTTGCGGCGAATCCAGGCTACAAAACGGCTGCGCCGTACGCGGTGTTAAGGCCAAAATCAAACAACCTGCCCTATAACTTTAAACCCAACCCCACAAATACCTGAAGACTCAATTGCGCTCTTAATTTTATCAGTAACAAAAAAGACAGAATTATTAGAACCAGCGAGCGTAAATATATCCGCCTTCCCAAGCGCATCATTACTAATAACAAGCCACTGCACTAAAAAAATTTCCTCTGAATAGGGTGAAATGTACACAATAGACTGTCCCTTTTCATAACTAGATACCTTCTTCAAGCAATTCAAAACAAACCACGCACTCCCTTCAACAGAAACGGGGAGAAACTCAACACAATCTTCCGCTACATCGCAAAAACAATCAACAAAAGCGCCATTAACAACCCAAGACGAGAGGTATGTCGGGCAAGCATCAGGATATGCATCCGATTTTTTAATTCTAGAACACCACACAAAATCTAATGGTATCCATCCAGATAACAGCGAAGCTCCTGAGTGAACATTTTTTAAAGCTTCTCTCGCCCCATCCAAGTCTATCGCTTGTAAATCAAGAAATCCTTCAACCGGGAACATCTTATATAGACAACCCACACCACACCTCAAGGGAAAGTGCCAGAAATAATTCCCGCCTTTATCACAGAAAGGCGAGCCGCGACATCCTGATATGTAGAAGCTCCTCTCAGCGCGGTATTCACAGCATCGTAATAAGCTCTTGTGTGCATTTTTCGATGGTATGGCGTATTAACAAACAACCCATTATTTGGATCATTAACACTCATCCCAGCATTATGAAGAATATTACGCGCCTCTTCTGCCCGGTTATCTTTAACAGCCACAACATGATGGGAGCTCTCAAATCTACCCTTAACCACTCCAGTTGCCTCGGTTAAGTTTCTCTCTAGTATTGCACTATTACAATTTAATACTGCGACTCCACCTGCATTTTGTGAATTATCAATATTTCCATAAGGATCAGGAAGGCTGTTTTGGTAAGCTGCTAATGCTATGGCGACAGTGAGAGGGTTGCTTAATAATCTTGCCGCAACCGCACGAGCAACACCGCCAATGAGTGCATTTGCAATAGCTTGTTGTGTTCTCTCCGCAACTACTGCTTCATACAGTCGCCCATCCGGATCAACAAATCTGAGCGGGTTATTGTTCGCGTACGCATAGCGGTTGAAGCTGTGCACCGGGTTGCTGTCCACCCAGTCCACCGGGTCGATGGCCATGAAGCGGCCCAGCACCGAGTCGTACCAGCGCGCACCGAAGTAACTCAGGCCAATCTTGTCCTCAAACGGCTTGCCGGTAAACCATTGCTGGTTTTTCGTCGTCGCGCCGGCCAACTTTTCGCCAAAGGGGCGGTAGCTGGTGCGCCACAGCAGCGCGCCATCGGCGGCGGTGGCGGCCAGCGGGCTGCCGGTCGGGTCGCTGTGGTAGTAGGTGACGCTGCTGCCTTCCACGTCCACCAGCTTGCTGCGGCCGAGGTAGAGGTGTTTGGTGGAGACACTGTTGCCGAGGTTGATTTCGTAATACAGCAGGCCATCCAGCCCGGTGAATTCGAGCTTGTTCACCTGGCCATCGGCACTCGTGCTGATGACGCGGGTGGAGGCGCCGTCGCCCCGCAAGGGGACTTCCACTGGGCGTAGGTGCAGGCGACCTGGCTGCTGCTGCCGCAACCGTAACACGGGCCGGCACTTTCTGAGCCGCTGAAGGAGGCACGCGGGCAGGGCTGATACCCGCTACCCCATGGCAACACTGGCAAACCGGGGAAAGGGGTTCAGCCACATACATCACCACAGCATGCAGAATGGTACGTATGGTCTACCCGGAATCCGGTGACTGCTGCAGTAAAGCTGCTTCGTTTACGGAATGAACGCCAGAGACAACAAAAAACCCGCAAGCATTACGCTATGCGGGTTTGATGGATTTTCTGGACTGCTTGGTACTGAATTCTGGTGCCCGGGGTCGGACTCGAACCGACACGCCTTGCAGCGGGGGATTTTGAATCCCCTGCGTCTACCATTTCGCCACCCGGGCAGGGAGGACAGGCATTATGCCTTGCACCCGCCCCGGTGACAAGCCTGTTACGACTTGTTGTCCTTGAGCTGGAGCGCCCGCTCGTAGAGGGTATTGCGCGGTGCGCCGGTGATGCGCATGGCAATCGCTACCGCCTGCTTGACGGGCAACTCTTCCACCAGCGGCTGCAGGACGGCATCAAACTCGGCGCCGTCAGCGCGCTCCTGCTCCGGGGCGGCATCAATCACGACCACGCATTCGCCGCGCTGCTGGTTGCTGTCCGATGCGACAAAGGCATGCAGGCCGGCAAGGCTGTCACGGCGGATGGTCTCGAAGGTTTTGGTCAGTTCGCGGCAAAGCACGGCCTGACGATCGGCGCCCAGCACCTCGACCAGATCGGCCAGACATTCAAGAATGCGGTGCGGGGCTTCATAGAACACAATCTGGTAGGGCGACTGCGCGAGCGCAGCCAGCTCAGACTTGCGCTGGCCGCTTTTCGGGGGCAGAAAGCCATAGAACAGCGCATGCGCGGCGGTGAAGCCGGCGGCACTCAGCGCCGTGGTCAGGGCCGAGGCGCCCGGAATCGGCACAACACGGATGCCGGCAGCGTGTGCAGTAGCAACCAGCACGGCGCCGGGATCGGAGATGGCGGGCGTGCCGGCGTCGGACACCTGCGCCACTACTTCACCGGCCTGCATGCGGGCGACCAGTTTCTCGGCCATGCCGCGTTCATTGTGTTCGCGCAGGCTGATCATTGGCGTACTGATGGCATAATGCTTGAGCAGCAGACCGGTGACGCGGGTATCTTCCGCCGCGATGACATCCGCCTGCCGCAACACGTCCAGCGCCCGGCTTGTGAAATCGGCACGATTCCCGATCGGCGTTGCAACCACATATAATGAAGACTTGCTCACCAAGAAAGTATCGTCATGCACGCCAGAAACCTCCTACTCCGCAGTGTGCGGCTTATTGCGGCGGTACTATACGGTGCTGCCGCCATTACGGCTACCGCCGCGGACGTCACCGCGTCGGCGCCGAAGGCAGCCGCTCCGGCTGAACACAGCCATATCGCATTGCTGCTGCCCACCAAGAGCAAATCGCTGAAGCCAGCTACCGACCAGATTCGCGCCGGTGTGCTGGCCGCGGAACGGATGCACGGCAATACCGACATTCCGCCAGTGCGCCTGTATGAAACCACCGATTCCGAAGCCGACGTGCTCGCCCAGCTGCAAAAAGCACAGGCCGATGGCGCCCGCGCCGTGATCGGCCCGCTGAGCAAATCGGCGGTGAACTACATTGCCGATGTGGCCGAGCTGGACATCCCGGTGCTCGCGCTGAACAGTTTCGACGGCAGCACGCTGCAGCGTGCCAATCTCTACAGTTTCAATCTGTCGATCGAAGCCGAAGCGGCACAACTGGCGCGCTCAATCCACGAAGGGGGGCTGACGCACCCCGTACTGCTGCAAGGCAGCGGTGCCCTGCCGCCGCGCATGGTGCAGGGCTTCATCGATGGCTGGATGCGGGTGGCCGGCGCGCCGCCTGCCGTGATCGACCTGGCCGACCCGGTGGCTGCTCCGGCAACGCTGGCGGCACTGCTGAACGACAACGGCGCCGATGCAGTCATCCTCGCCACCACCGGCAAGCAGGCCCGCCTGATCCGCCCCTATCTTGGCAATGATCGCCTGGTGTTTGCCACCAGCCAGATCGATACCGGCAATCTGAAAGCCGCGCTGGATCTCGCCGGCATCCGCTTTCTGGACATGCCGTGGCTGGCCACGCCCGAACTGGAAGAATATGCGGCCTACCAGCGCAAGCGCATGAACTCAACCGACCTGGAACGCCTGTTTGCGCTGGGCGTGGATGCCTGGCGCATTGCTGCAGCGCTGGCCACCGGCAACGGCGAAAAGGAATGGCAGGGCGTCACCGGCCAGCTGAGCATCGGCGAGAACGGCCAGATCAACCGCGAGCTGGTGCTGCGCACCGTGCCGGGCCGGCCGCTGGCACTCAGCCCGGCAACGCAGAAAGCGGCCTCGGAACCTGCCGCCGCTTCGCCCGTCCAATGAACGACAAGGGGGCAGCAGCCGAGCAGGCTGCCGCAGAATTTCTGCGCCGTGCCGGGCTGTCTATTGTCGAGCGCAACTGGCAATGCCGGCGCGGGGAAATAGACCTGATTGCCCGCGAGGGTGAAACACTGGTATTTGTAGAAGTCAGAGCCCGCGCTTCCCGCCGTTTTGGCGGTGCCGCGGCCAGCATCGGTCAGGCAAAACGCGCTAAACTCCTGACCGCCGCACAAACTTACCTGAGCAGTCTGCGTGTCACGCCACCCTGCCGCTTCGATGCCGTGTGCTTCGAAGGCAGCGAAATCATCTGGCTGAAGAACTGCCTGGACGCCACTGACGCTTAACGAAGGATAAACAATGGATTTGATCAATCGCGTACAGCACCACTTTCTGGAAAGCATCAAGGTCAAGCAGGCCGCTGCCGACGAGCTCTCCCCGGCCATCGCGGCCGCTGCCGAACTGATGGTGCAGTCGCTGATTGCCGACGGCAAGGTTCTGGCCTGCGGCAATGGCGGTTCGGCCGCTGATGCGCAGCACTTCGCCGCGGAGATGGTCGGCCGCTTCGAGCGCGAGCGCCCGGGCCTGCCGGCCATTGCGCTGACGACCGATACATCGGCGCTCACCGCGATTGCCAACGATTACGACTTCGACCTGGTCTTCTCCAAGCAGGTGCATGCGCTGGGCCGCGCTGGCGATGTGCTCGTTGCCATTTCCACCTCGGGCAACTCGGCCAACGTCATTGCCGCCATCCACGCCGCACACGACCGCCAGATGCGCGTAATCGCGCTGACCGGCAAGGGCGGCGGCCAGATCGGCGAGCTGCTGACCGGTGAAGACGTGCACATCTGCGCGCCGAGCCAGCGCACGGCCCGCACCCAGGAAGTCCATATTACCGCCATCCATGCGATGTGCGATGCTGTTGACTTCATGCTGCTCGGGGGGGATCAGTAATGCTGCGTCGCTCGCTGCTCACCGCTGCTGCCGTCTGCTCGATCGGGCTGACCGGCTGCGTGCCGCTGCTGGTGGCTGGCGGCGTTGCCGTCGGCGCCTGGATCGGCTCCGACCCGCGCAAGACCACGCTGATCGAAAGCGACACCAACAGCGCAGCCACGATCAGCGCCAGCATCATCGACACCTTCAAGGAAAAGGTGCACGTCAACGTCACCGTCTACAACGGCGTGGCACTGCTGACCGGCGAAGTCCCCGATGCTGCTGCCCAGGCCAGGGTGGCCGAACTGGCGCGCGCTGACCGCCGCATCCGCCAGGTCTTCAATGAAACGGTGATCGCACCCAATTCCAGTGCCGCCGACCGCCTGAATGACAGCCAGCTCACCACCCGCGTGAAAACCGCCATCCTCACCGGCGGCAATGACATGGCCAGCGTGCATATTCTGGTCGTCACCGAACGCAAGGTCGTCTACCTGATGGGACTTTCCTCGCCGGCCATGGCCAGCAAGGCCGCCGATCTCGCCAGCCGCGTCAGTGGCGTGCAGCAGGTCGTCAAACTGGTCGAGCACCTGCCGCCAGCCAGCGGCAAGTAATCCTCGCCATCAGAACCATGCAAGGGTATACGCCTGCAGCCTTTTAATAAAAAGGGCCGTGGGCATATACCCTTTTCCATTTACTTTTCCGACCCACATCCCAGAGCCTGAACTGCTGCGCGGACAAGCGCTCCGGCTGCTCGATTCCGGCCCATTGCCATGAAAAAGGCCGGCGTCACCGCCGGCCTTCTGCTGCTTGCGGGACAAGCGCACCGCAGACTCAGAGTTTGACGGAAGGCGTGCGCCAGATGCGCTCGGCATATTCGGCAATCGTGCGGTCGGACGAGAAACGCCCCATGCCGGCCACGTTGAGAATCGCCTTTTTCGCCCAGACATCCGGCTTGGCATACACCGCATCGACCCTGTCCTGCGTGTCGATGTAGCTCTGGTAATCCGCCAGCAGCTGGTAGTGATCGCCCCAGTTCACCAGCACGTCGAACAGGAAGCGGTAGCGCTCGGGCTCCTGCGGGCTGAAGAAGCCATTGGCCAGCTGGTTGAGCACTTCACGCAGCTCGCGGTTGGTTTCATAGATTTCGCGCGGGTTGTAGCCGTTCTTGCGGCGGGTTTCCACCTCGTCGGCCGTCTGCCCGAAGATGAAGATGTTGTCCGCCCCTACAGCATCCTGGATTTCGACATTCGCGCCATCGAGCGTGCCGATGGTCAGCGCGCCGTTGAGAGCAAACTTCATGTTGCCCGTGCCCGATGCCTCGGTGCCGGCCGTTGAAATCTGCTCGGACAGGTCGGCCGCCGGCATGATGATTTCGGCCAGGCTCACGCTGTAGTTCGGGATGAACACCACTTTCAGCTTGTCGCCCACGCGCGGGTCGTTGTTGATTTTCACGCCCACGTCGTTGATCAGCTGGATGATCATTTTCGCCGTGCGGTAGGCGGATGCCGCCTTGCCGGCAAAGATCACCACCCGCGGCTGGAAGTGTTTTTCCGGGTGCTTGATGATGCGGTTGTAGCGCGTGATCACGTGCAGCACATTGAGCAGCTGCCGCTTGTATTCGTGAATGCGCTTCACCTGCACGTCAAACAGCGCATCCGGATTGATCACGCCGCCCAGCGTGCGCGCAACATACCTGGCCAGCCGCTCCTTGTTGGCGTGCTTGGCGGCCTGGAAGGCTTCGACAAACTGCGGGTAGTCCACCTTGTCGCGCAGCTCGGCCAGTTCGTCGAGCCGCACGCGCCAGGTACGCCCGATCGCACCATCAATGAGCTCCGACAGCGCCGGATTGGCCAGCGCCAGCCAGCGGCGCGGTGTGACGCCATTGGTGACATTGGTGAAACGGTCGGGATAGATGCGCGCGAAGTCGGCAAAAATCGACGTTTTCATCAGTTCCGAGTGCAGTTCGGACACGCCATTGACCTTGTGGCTGGCAACCACCGCCAGATAGGCCATGCGCACCTTGCGCTCGCCCCCTTCCTCGATCAGCGACACATGGCGAAGCAGGTCATGGTCGCCGGGGAATTTGGCTTCGACTTCTTTCAGGAAACGCTCGTTGATATCGAAAATGATGCGCAGGTGGCGCGGCAGCAGACGCCCCAGCATGTCGACCGGCCAGCACTCCAGCGCCTCGCTCATCAGCGTGTGGTTGGTGTAGCTGAAAATCTTGCTGGTGTAGCCCCAGGCGGTATCCCAGTCCAGACCGTACTCATCGAGCAGGAGGCGCATCAGTTCGGGAATGGCCAGCACCGGGTGCGTGTCGTTGAGGTGAATGGCAATCTTTTCCGGCAGATGTTCCAGCGTTTCATGCGTCAGCTTGTAGCGGTGCAGGATGTCCTGCAGGCTGGCCGAGCAGAAGAAGTATTCCTGCCGCAGGCGCAATTCCTTGCCCGAGTAGGTCGAATCATCCGGATAGAGCACGCGCGACACGTTTTCAGAGACGTTTTTCTCGGCCACGGCAGAGAAATAATCGCCCTCGTTGAACTTGGACAGATTGATTTCTCGCGTCGAGCGCGCGGTCCACAGGCGCAGCGTATTGGTCGCGATGGTGTCGTAGCCCGGAATGATGATGTCGTGCGCGACGGCGAGCACGTCATGCTGGGTGTCAAGCCAGTAGATCTTGCTGCCTTCCTGCTCGACCCGGCCACCGAAGCGCACGCGGAAACACACTTCATCACGCGGGAAATCGAGCACGTTCACCGAGCCCAGCCAGGTATCGGGTGCCTCGACCTGCTTGCCCTCGATGATGCGCTGCTTGAACATGCCGAACTGGTAACGGATGCCGTAGCCGAAGCCGGGCACACCCAGCGTCGCCATCGAGTCGAGGAAACACGCCGCCAGACGGCCAAGGCCGCCATTGCCGAGCGCGGCATCAGGCTCTTCCTTCAGCAGATCGTCCAGATCGATGCCCATTTCATCAAGCGCCTGGCGCACCGGCTCCTGCAGGTTCAGCGCCAGCAGTGCATTACCCAGCGCACGGCCGATCAGGAATTCCATCGAGAGGTAGTAGACGCGCTTCACATCCTGCGAGTACTGCGCGCGCGTGGTCTGCATCCAGCGCTCGACCATGCGGTCGCGGATGGCCAGAAAGGTGGCATCGGCCCAGTCTTTTTCGTTGGCAACCGAGGCATCCTTGCCGATGGCAAACATCAGCTTGTAGGCAATCGCTTTTTTCAGTGATTCGACATCGAGGCTGTCGGTAGGCGAATCAAAGGTAATCGGGTTGATCATGGTGGCTCCAGGGTCAGGCAATCAGTTGTTGGTATAAGGCAAAGTAATGCTCGGCAGAAGCACGCCATGCAACATCCTGCTGCATCGCCCGCTTGCGGACCTGCTTCCATTCGCGCGACCTGGCCCACAAAGCATAGGCCCGGCGCACCGCGCGCAGGCAGTCCGTGACATTCAGCTCGTCAAACACGAAGCCGGTGGCACAATCGTCAGCCAGATTTTCCAGCGTGCAGTCGCTCACCGTGTCGGCAAGACCGCCAACCCGGCGCACCAGCGGCAGCGTGCCGTACTTCAGCCCGTACAGTTGCGTCAGGCCGCAGGGCTCGAAGCGGCTGGGCACCATGATCACGTCGCCACCGGCAATCAGCCGGTGGGAGAATGCTTCGTCATAGCCGATTTTCACGGCGACCTGGCGCGGATTCGCGTACGCCAGATTGCGGAAGGCCTCTTCCAGCCAGGCATCCCCGCTGCCGAGCAGGGCAAACTGCCCGCCGCGCGCCAGCAGTTCCGGCAGTGCCTCCAGCAGCACCGGCAAGCCTTTCTGGTCGGTCAGCCGTGACACCACGACAAAAAGCGGTTGCTCGTCCGTCTCAAGCAGGCCGAGCTCCTGCTGCAGCGCGGTCTTGCATCTGGCCTTGCCGGCAAGCTTGTCCACGCTGTAGCCGGCCGGCAGCAGCGGATCCGTTGCCGGGTTCCAGACCAGCTCGTCCACGCCGTTGATGATGCCGCTCAGGCTCGCACGCCGCATCTGCAGCAGCCCTTCCAGGCCGCAGCCCTGCTCCGGCGTCGTGATTTCGCGGGCATAGGTCGGGCTCACCGTGGTGATGTGGTCGGCAAAGTGCAGACCCGCCTTCAGGAAGGACAGATTGCCGTGGAATTCGACACCTTCGCGGTCGAAGAAATGCGCGGGCAGTTCCAGCGCGTCGAAACAGTCGCGGCCGAACACACCCTGATAAGCCAGATTGTGCACGGTGATGACCGACCTGGCCGGCCGGCCGGCGGCAGCCAGATAGGCTGGTGCCAGGCCGGCATGCCAGTCGTGCGCATGCACGACCGCCGGCCGCCAGTACGGGTCCATTCCCTGCGCAAGCTGCGCGGCCACCCAGCCCAGCAGGGCAAAGCGCAGATGGTTATCCGGATAGGACTGCTGATTGGCATCGTGGTAGGGATTGCCGGGGCGGTCATACAGCGCGGGGGCGTCGATGATGTAGACGGCAATCCCGTCAGCAGTCTTGCCGAACAACAGCCGCGCAGCGCCGCTGGCACCGCTCAGAGCACTGAATGCCGCCACTTCACCTTCGATGGCGACACCGGCCAGAATCGCCGGGAACCCCGGCAGCAGAACGCGCACGTCGGCGCCGAGCGGCGCCAGCGCCAGCGGCAGCGCGCCGGCCACATCGGCCAGACCACCGGTTTTCAGAAGGGGAAACAGCTCTGCCGCCACATGCAGGACACGCATAATCAATTCTTGCCTCGGTTAAGTCGATTCAGTCAGTCTGCCGGCCGCTGATGACAGCCGGATTGCAGCCGGATTACACCCCTACCGGCTCAGAGCTTCTCCAGCATGTCGCGGGTGATCAGCACCACGCCGTTTTCACTGCGGTAGAAGCGGCGAGCATCTTCCTCGGCGTTCTCGCCGACCACCATGCCGTCGGGGATGACGCAGCTGCGGTCGATCACCACGCGGCGCAGGCGGCAGGAACGGCCGATGGTCACGTCCGGCAGGATGACTGCTGAATCGATGGTGCAGAAGGAATGCACGCGCACCTGCGAGAACAGCACCGAGTTGAGCACCAGCGAGCCCGACACGATGCAGCCGCCGGATACCAGCGAATTGAGCGTCATGCCGTGGCTGCCGTTGCGGTCCTGCACGAACTTGGCCGGCGGCAGCTGCTCCTGGTAGGAGTGGATCGGCCACGCGCGGTCATACATGTCCAGCTCGGGGGTCACGGAAGCCAGATCGAGGTTGGCGGCGTGGTAGGCATCAACGGTACCGACATCGCGCCAGTACGGGTCGCCCGATTCATCGCTCTGCACGCAGGACAGGCCGAAGGGATGCGCAAACGCCTCGCCCTGGCTCACGGCCTTCGGGATCAGGTCCTTGCCGAAATCGTGGCTAGAGTCGGGGTTGCGGATGTCTTCTTCCAGCAGCTGCGCCAGATAGTCGGTGTTGAAAATGTAGATGCCCATCGACGCCAGCGAGACATCGTCCTTGCCCGGCATCGCCGGCGGATTGGCCGGTTTTTCGACAAACGCGGTAATCTGGCGGTCTTCGTTCACCGCCATCACCCCAAAGGCGCTGGCTTCGTTGCGCGGTACTTCAATGCACGCCACCGTGCACTTGCCGCCCTTTTCCACATGATCCAATAGCATGCGCGAGTAATCCATCTTGTAGATGTGATCTCCCGCCAGAATCACCACATACTCGGATTTGTAGGTCCGCACGATGTCCAGATTCTGATACACCGCATCGGCCGTGCCGCGATACCAGTGCTCCTCATCCACGCGCTGCTGGGCCGGCAACAGGTCGACAAATTCGTTGAGCTCGCCGCGCAGGAACGACCAGCCGCGCTGCAGATGGCGCAGCAGCGAGTGCGACTTGTACTGCGTGATGACGCCTATGCGGCGGATGCCGGAATTCAGGCAATTCGACAGCGCAAAATCGATGATGCGGAACTTGCCGCCGAAATACACCGCCGGCTTGGCGCGGTGATCGGTCAGCGCCTTCAGGCGCGAGCCGCGGCCGCCGGCGAGCACCAGCGCGACCGATTTGTTGGGCAGCTGGCGGGCCAGCGTGATCTTGTCCAGGGTTTGCGTCTTCATGTGTTTATTCTCCCTTACTCATCCTCGGAGGGCTTGTCGCCCGCGCCGTTGCGACTGTTGCCGCAAGCTCTGGATCGCAGCGATATACACATTAATGTATATCGCCGAATCCCTTTATTTTTAATGGCTACATCAATATACCCAAAGGAAATCAGGTCACCACAGTCGGCTCGGTGCGGCCGGTGCGCTCGGCGATCTGCGCAAGCTCCCTGGAAATCGTGATCAGCGCCGCCAGCGCCGACTGGGTATCCTCGCCGTGCCCTGCGGCATCGGCCACATAGCGCTCCAGATACACGCGCAGCGTGGCCCCTTCGGTGCCGGTACCGGACAGGCGATACACCACGCGGCTGCCGTCTTCGAACAGCACACGGATGCCCTGCTTTTTCGACACCGAGCCATCAATCGGATCGGTGTAGGCAAAATCATCGGCCAGCTTCACCGTCAGACCGTGCAGCTGCTGGCCAGCCAGTCCGCCCAGCAGGCCACGCAGGTGTTCCATCAATCCATTGGCCGCATCGGTATCCAGCCCCTCGAAATCGTGGCGCGAATAGAAGTGCCGCCCGAAACGCGCCCAGTGCGCACTGACCAGCTCAGAAACGCTCTTGCCCGTTGCGGCCAGCAGGTTCAGCCAGAACAGCACCGCCCAGACGCCGTCCTTCTCGCGCACATGGTCCGAGCTGGTGCCATACGACTCTTCGCCGCACAGCGTGGCGCGGTTGGCATCCAGCAGATTGCCGAAGAATTTCCAGCCGGTGGGTGTTTCGAAGCAGGGGATACCCAGCGCCCTGGCGACGACATCGGCTGCCTGCGAGGTCGGCATGGAACGGGCGATGCCGGACAGGCCGTCCTTGTAGCCCGGAATCAGCGTGGCGTTGGCGGCCATGATGGCCAGCGAATCGGACGGGGTCACGGCCAGCTTCTTGCCGACGATCATGTTGCGGTCGGCGTCGCCGTCGCTGGCGGCGCCCAGATCGGGGGCATCCGCCGCAAACATGGCTTCCATCAACTCATGCGCATGCGCCGGATTCGGATCGGGATGATGGCCGCCAAAGTCTTCCAGCGGCTCGCCATTGACGACGGTGCCTTCTGGCGCGCCCAGCACGCCTTCGATGATGTGCTTCGCATACGGGCCGGATACGGCCGACAGCGCGTCAAAACGCATGGCGTGACCTGCCGCGAACCAGGCGCGGATCGCGGCGAAATCGAACAGGCCGGCCATCAGCTCGCTGTAGTCGAGTACGGAGTCGAGCACCACGACCTGCATCCCGGCCAGCTCGCCCTCGCCCAGCGTATCCAGGTTGTAGTCGGCGGCATCAGCAAGCTGGTATTCGGTAATGGTTTGCGTGCGCGCGTAAATCGCTTCAGTCACCGCTTCCGGCGCCGGGCCGCCGTTGCTGATGTTGTACTTGATGCCGAAATCGCCATCCGGGCCACCCGGATTGTGCGAGGCCGACAGCACGATCCCGCCGACCGCGCCGTATTTGCGGATCACGCAGCTGGCTGCCGGTGTGGAGAGAATCCCGCCCTTGCCCACCAGCACCTTGGCCACGCCGTTGGCGGCGGCCATTTTCAGGATGGTCTGGATCGCCGTGCGGTTGTAATAGCGGCCGTCGCCGCCGACTACCAGCACGCCGCCATCGAGTTCCGGCACCGAATCAAAAATCGCCTGCACGAAGTTTTCCAGATAGTGCGGCTGCTGGAAAACGGTCACTTTCTTGCGCAGGCCGGAGGTCCCGGGGCGCTGGCCGGCAAAGGCTTGGGTAGTAATGGTCTTGCTCATGCGTTCATTCCTGTCCATCGAATCGGGTGAGTACGGTCACGCTGCGCGCGGCGACGCGGCAGTCGTGCAGTTTGTGTGAAGTCTGGGCATCGCCAGTACTGGCCAGCCTCAGCTGCCAGCTGCCCGCCGGCAAATGAAAATGCAACTGGTGCGCCGAGGCATTGAGCAGGATCAGCAAGTCACCCGCCAGCAGAATCATCAGCGCACGACCTGCGGCATCGTCCCAGTCGTGCGGGTGCAGAGCATCACCAGACGGGTTGAGCCATTGCACATCGGCAGTCGCTCCGGCCTCGGTGCCACGCCACCAGTGATTGCTGGTGAGTGCCGGGCAGCTTTTGCGTATGGCGATCAGTTCCGCAACGTAATCGGCCAGCCCCGACTGGGCGTTCTGCCAGTCCAGCCAGGTGATGTCGTTGTCCTGGCAATAGGCGTTGTTGTTACCCTGCTGGCTGTGGCCCAGCTCGTCGCCAGCCAGCAGCATCGGTGTGCCCTGCGACAGCAGCAGCGTCGCCAGCAAGGCCTTCTGCGCGCGTTCGCGCAGGGTGTTGATGCCGGCGTCATCGCTCGGGCCTTCCGCGCCGCAATTCCACGACAGATTGTGCGAATGGCCGTCGCGGTTGTGTTCCTTGTTGGCGAGATTGTGCTTGTGGTTGTAGCTGACGAGATCGCGCAGGGTGAAGCCATCGTGCGCGGTCAGGAAATTCACGCTGGCCTGCGGTGCGCGCCCGCCATGCTGGAAACGGTCGCTCGATGCCGCAAAGCGGCGCGCAAAGAGGGCGCGATTCACGCCGTCGTGCAGCCAGAATTGGCGCATGGAGTCGCGATACTGATCGTTCCACTCGCCCCAGCCGGCAGGAAACTGACCAAGCTGGTAGCCGCCCGGGCCGATGTCCCACGGCTCGGCGATCAGCTTGACCCGGGTCAGCAGCGGATCCTGCTGCATCGCCACCAGCAAGGGCGCAAGCGCGCTGAAGCCGCCGTTGACGCGCCCCAGAATCGGCGCGAGGTCAAAGCGGAAGCCATCAACATGGCATTCGCCTACCCAGTAGCGCAGCGCATCCATCACCAGCTGCGCCACGCGCGGGTGCGAGAGGTTCAACACATTGCCGCAGCCGGTCCAGTTCTCATACTCGCCATGACCGTTGAGCACGTAATAGGCAGCGTTATCGATGCCGCGATAGCCCAGCACCGGCCCCGGCGCATCCAGCTCTGCCGTGTGGTTGAACACCACATCGAGTATTACCTCGATGCCGGCAGCGTGCAGCGCCTTTACCGCGTCGCGAAACTCCGACAGCGGCGTGGTACCGGCCCGGCCCGACCAGTAGCGCGATGCCGGTGCAAACCAGGCCAGCGGGTTGTAACCCCAGTAGTTTTTCAGACCGAGATCGATGAGCCGCGGCTCATCCAGAAAGTACTGCACCGGCAGCAGCTCGATGGCGGTGACGCCGAGTTTTTGCAGGTGCGCGATGATCGCCGGGTGCGCCAGCGCCGCGTAGCTGCCGCGCAGCTCGGCCGGAATCTCCGGATGCCGCATGGTCAGCCCGCGCACATGCGCTTCGTAGATCACCGTCTCGCCCCAGGGCGTGCGCGGCGGCGTATCGTCGCCCCAGTCATAAGCTTCCGCAGTCACGCGTGCCAGCAGCGGCGTCTTGCCGAATTCGCCGACGACTTCGCGGGCATACGGGTCGAGCAGCAGCAGTTCGGGATTGTGGCGCAGGCCGCGCTCGGGCGCCCACTCGCCACTTACCCTATAGCCGTATACAGACCCAGCCTTTACATCATCGATCCTACCAAACCATACCCCGTTCTCACACTGGGTCAGTGTGTAGCGGGCCCGTTCCTGCGCACCACTCGTATCGAACAGGCACAAGGTTACGCCGCTGGCCGCGCCGGCATAGAGCGCGAAGTTCACCCCGCGCTCGTCCGGCGTCGCACCCAGCGGATACGGCAGCCCGGTTGATAGGCTCACAGCCTGATCAACCATCGTCACGCGCCAGATAAATGACCGAGAGCGGCGGCAAGGTCAGCGTGATCGACTGCGCGTGGCCATGCAGCGGATGCGCTTCACTGGCCACACCGCCATTGCCGGTATTGCTGCCGGCATAGAAGGTCGAATCGGTGTTCAGTATCTCGCGGTAATGCCCCGCATCGGGCACGCCGATGCGATAGCCATGACGCGGCACCGGCGTGAAGTTGCACACCACGATCACCGGGCGGCCATTGTCCGCATAGCGCACAAACGCCAGCGTGGAGTGTTCAGAGTCGTCGGCCACCAGCCACTGGAAGCCGCGCGGGTCGAAATCGATCTCGTGCAGCGCCGGCTCTGCCTTGTAAGCCCGGTTCAAATCACGCACGAGCGCCTGCACGCCGGCGTGCCACGGGCCTTCATTCAGCAGATGCCAGTCGAGGCTGCTGTCATGATTCCACTCGCGCCCCTGGCCGAATTCGCCGCCCATGAACACCAGCTTCTTGCCCGGATGCGCCCACATGAAGGCGTAGTAGGCACGCAGATTGGCAAACTGCTGCCAGCAGTCGCCCGGCATCTTGCCAAGCAACGAGCCCTTGCCGTGCACCACTTCATCATGCGACAGCGGCAGCACGAAGTTTTCCGTAAAGGCGTACAAGAGCCCGAAGGTCAGCTGATTGTGATGATGCTTGCGGTGAATCGGCTCTTTCTGGAAATAGCTGAGCGTGTCGTGCATCCAGCCCATATTCCACTTGTAGTGGAATCCCAAGCCGCCCATTTCCGGCGGCCGGCTCACGGCCGGAAACGCCGTCGATTCTTCAGCCATCGTCATCGCCTCGGGGCGCTCGGTGCCAACGGTCGCATTCATCCGGCGCATGAAATCGATGGCTTCCAGATTCTCGCGGCCGCCAAACTGGTTCGGCACCCACTCGCCTTCTTTTCTCGAGTAGTCGCGGTACAGCATGGACGCCACCGCGTCGACGCGCAGGCCATCGATGCCGAAGCGCTCGACCCAGTACAGTGCATTGCCGATCAGGTAGTTGCGCACTTCGTTGCGACCGAAGTTGTAGATCAGCGTGTTCCAGTCCTGATGGAAGCCTTCCTTCGGATCGGCGTGCTCGTAGATGTGCGTGCCATCAAACGTCGCCAGGCCATGATCATCGGTCGGGAAGTGGCCAGGCACCCAGTCCAGCAATACACCGACGCCAGCCGCATGCGCCGCCTCGACGAAATAGCGGAAATCTTCCGGGGTACCAAAGCGCGAGGTCGGCGAATAAAGGCCTAGCGGCTGGTACCCCCAGGAACCATCAAAGGGATGCTCGTTGATCGGCAGCAGCTCGATATGGGTGAAGCCCAGTTCGGCCACATAGGGCACCAGTTGTTCGGCCAGCTCGCGGTAGGTCAGCCAGCGATTGCCCTCTTCCGGCACACGGCGCCAGGAGCCCAGATGCACCTCGTAAATCGACACTGGCGCATTGAAGCGGTTGGCGCTGCGGCGCGCTTCACTCGGCTCGACCCAAGATGGCAGAAAGGCGATTTTCGATGCGGTACTCGGGCGCAGCTCGGACGCGAAGCCATAGGGGTCCGACTTCAGGCGGATTTGGCCATTGGCATCCAGAATTTCGTATTTGTAATTGCTGCCAGCCGGAATATTGGGCAGGAAGATTTCCCACACCCCGCAGCCCAGATGCTTGCGCATCGGGTGCCGCCGGCCGTCCCAGCCGTTGAAGTCGCCGACCACCGACACGCGCCGGGCATTTGGCGCCCACACGGCAAACGCCACGCCGCCCACCTCTTCCATCGTGCGCGGATGGGTACCCAGGCGCTCGTAGGGGCGCAAGTGTGTCCCTTCGGCCAGCAGCCAGACGTCCTGTTCACCCAGCGTCGGGGCAAAGCGGTACGGATCTTCCAGATCGAATTCGTGTTCGCCCCAGCGTACCAGCAGCCGATAGGCAAAGGCATTCTTGCGTCGCGGCACGCTGCCGGCAAAAAAACCGCGATCATCAAAACGGGTCAGCTCGACCAGCTTGCGGCCGGTTTTGGCATCCAGAACGCTGACCTGATCGGCACCAGGCAGCCAGGCCCGCACCTGCAGGCCGGCGGTGGTGGAGTGCATGCCCAACAGGGCAAAGGGATTGTCATGCGTGCCGCTGCAGATGGCCTCGATTGCGGAGGCGTCAAGGGCTGCGGCTTCGATTTCTGCGCACGGGAGGGTCAGCATGTAAATCCTCGCTGGTCATTGTTTTTATTGGCGCCCGACGCTGTCAATTGTCAGCTGATACACCAGATTCGTAAGCCTGCACTTCCAGGGCGGAAATGCTTGCGCTTGCAGCAAAAATGCCACATAACGGGCGATGCAGGCCAGCTTTGCGGCAGCGCAGCAGCACAATATGCGACAACGACAGCTTGCTTACCAGCTAGTTTACCGAAATATTACTTACCAAATTATTACACTTTGTCATATAGGTGCGCACAATGACGTTCAGCCGAGCATCCGGCCTGCTGGCCCACATCACCTCGCTGCCTTCGCCTTACGGCATCGGCGACCTTGGTCCGGCAGCCTGCCGCTTCGCCGATTTTCTGCAGTCCGCTGGCCAGACGCTGTGGCAGGTTTTGCCGCTGGGCGTGACCAGCTACGGCGATTCACCCTACCAGTCCTTCTCCACTTTCGCCGGCAACCACTACCTGATCAGCCCCGAACTGCTGATCAAGGATGGCCTGCTCACTGACGCCGACATCCCGGCGCTCGCCTTTGATGCCCAGCACGTCGATTACGGCAGCGTCATCCCGTGGAAAATGACCGTGCTGCGTGCGGCATGGCGCAACTATCAGGCCAGCCCGCCTGCCGCCTTGAAAAAGGAGTTCGCAACCTTCTGCAAGCAGCACGTCTGGCTGGATGACTTTGCGCTGTTTGTCGCCTGTAAATTCCACTTCATCGCCGCGCGACAGAATGACTATGAAACACCCGAGTACCAGACCTACTACCAGCGACTGGCTGGGCGGCTTACGGACAACCAGATCAAGGATTGCTACTACGGCGCGGTATGGAATTCCTGGCCCGCCGAGCTGGCAGCGCGCACTCCCAAGGCATTGAGCCACTGGCGCAAGACGCTGGCCGACGACGTGGCCTTTTATCAGTTCCTGCAGTTCCTGTTCTTCCGCCAGTGGGGGCAACTCAAGACCTACGCCAATGAGCGCGGAATCCGGCTGATCGGTGATATTCCGATTTTTGTCGCCTTCGATTCGGCCGACGTGTGGGCCAATCAAGCGCTGTTCTGCCTCGATGCCGCCGGCGACCCGAATGAAGTCGCCGGCGTACCGCCCGATTATTTTTCCGCAACCGGCCAGCTGTGGGGCAACCCGCTGTACGACTGGCCCAGGCATCAGGAGCAGGACTTTGCCTGGTGGACAGATCGCATCGCCGCACTGCTCGCTTCTACTGACATCGTGCGCATCGACCACTTCCGCGCCTTTGCCGCCTACTGGGCGGTGCCGTTCGGCGAAGCCACGGCGGTGAACGGCCAGTGGAAAAAGTCGCCGGGCAAGGCGCTGTTCGCCGCCATCGAAAAGGCGCTGGGCAAAAACCTGCCCATCATCGCCGAAGACCTGGGCATCATCACGCCGGACGTCACCGCCTTGCGCGAAAAGCTGGGCCTGCCCGGCATGAAGGTGCTGCAGTTTGCGTTTGATGCCGACGCGGCCAGCGACCACCTACCGCACAACTATCCGGAGAGCCGCACGGTGGTCTACACCGGCACGCACGACAACGACACCACGCTGGGCTGGTATGGCGCAGCCAATGAAAAGGCACGCGACTACTTCCGCCGCTATCTGAATACCTCGGGCGAAGCCGCAGGCTGGGATCTGATCCGGCTGGCGTGGTCTACCAGCGCCCTCTTCGCCATCGCACCGGTGCAGGACGTACTCGGCCAGGGCACGAGCGCCCGGATGAACACGCCGGGCACGGCAAGCGGCAACTGGCAGTACCGCTTCAGCGCCGACGCGCTTACCTCCGGCCAGGCCGAGGGGCTGAAGTACCTGAGCCAGCTGTACGGGCGCAATGGCCTGAGCGCCTCGGCACCATAAAGCCAATACGTATACGGATAGACGCAAAACAGGCAAATGGATACACCGACATACCCAATAATGTATTTAGCGAAAAAGCCTGGAACCTCCCTGACTTCAACACCGTCACGCGTGCTCCGGGAAGGATACCCTGATGATGACCGCAGACAAACCCGCCTTGCCTCCAGCCACGCCCGGCGCCGCAAATCCGGCAGGCATACTAATCGGCCCCAACTGGTTTGCATCGGTGATGGGCACCGGCATCCTGGCGATAGCCGGAAAACTGCAGCCCATCCGCTTCCCCGGGCTTGAGCTGATCATCACCAGCGCCTGGCTGGCAGCAACGCTGCTGCTGATCGTGCTGCTGATCGCAGCGACCTGGAACTGGTGCAGCCGGCCAGCAGCCCTGAACGCCCTGCTCGATGACCCGGTCGGCATCCAGTTTTTCGGGGCGCCGCCGATGGCCATTCTCACCGTGGGCACAGCCACGATGCTGGTCGGGCCGCAGTACATCGGCCTTGAACTGGCGATGTTCATCAAGATCGGCTGCTGGCTGACCGGGACCATACTGGGCTTCGCCTGCGCGGTGCTGGTCACCTTCCGCCTGTTTACCCGCCTGCAGGTCAAGCATGACTCCGCCTTCGGTGGCTGGCTGATGCCCGTCGTGCCGCCCATGGTTTCGGCGGCGGCAGCAGCGCAACTCATTCCATACATTGAAGATGCCCTCTGGCGGCATAGCTTGCTGGTCATCAGCTATTCGCTCTTCGGCATGAGCCTGATTGCCTCCCTGGTCATCATTTCACTGATCTGGAGCCGGCTAGCCCATTATGGCTCCTCGGGCGGCGTGCGCGTCCCGACCCTGTGGATCGTGCTGGGGCCGGTTGGCCAATCGATTACGGCAGCAGGCGGGCTGGGGATCGCGGCTGTGGCCTATGATGGCGCAGCCCTGCCCTTTGCGGAGGGCTTGCTGAACATCGGATTGTTCTACGGGCTGGTGATGTGGGGGTTCATGTGGTTGTGGATGGCCCTCGCCATCCTGCTCACCTGGCGGGCAATCCGCCGCCAGATGGGATTTGCCCTGACCTGGTGGTCCTTCACCTTTCCGGTCGGCACCTGCGTCACCGGAACCTGCGTTTTGTCGATCATGCTGAAACTGCCGCTGTTTCGCTGGATCGCCCTGTTGCTGTATGCCGTGCTGCTGTGCGCGTGGCTGCTGGTGTTTGCCCAGACACTGAGGGGTGTGATTTCGGGAAAACTGCTGCGTCCGCCCCTGATCAGCCCGCAAGCGGTGGCCCGGAAGGAATAATTGTTGGCATGGAATCATTCAGGCTCACGATAGTACTTCCAGATCTGCGGCAATCGCCTTCAGCCTTGAATGCGATGAATGATCATATTTTTGAGCGATTACTAAATTGCCTTTCTGCAGACCTGTAGCCACCACAACAAACAACCTCACGCCGAAGCACAACAACGACCCGAATTCGATGATGCGCCCATAGCTGGGGCAGCAGGTCCTGGTTTCTTGGCTCAGCATCATTCATGCCGCCATCCAGCTCCAATTTCAAAGCACTGGCGTGTGAAACACAACACAGGACAAAGGGTGGGTATCGCCACATACTCCTTGAAGAAAATACCCCCTACCAACATACCCACAACCCTACCATTGCAAATCCCCACCATGTCACTCCGCCATTGCTGCATCACGGTCTTATTCCTGCTTGGCAGCGTCCACGCCGCAACGCTGGAAGAATTGTTCGAACAGAAGCAGTTTGCCGAATTCCAGCCCAAAGCCCTGGCGGCGGCTGAGCAAGGCGATGCACAAGCGCTGTTTCTGCTGGGCAAGGCGCACCATCTGCACCTGATCAAAACACCCGATGCCCCCGATTACATCGAAGCCGAAGAACTGGCACTGGCGCAAGCCTATTACGAGCAGGCTCGCGCCAGGGGCTACGCGCGCGCCAGCCACAATCTGGGCCTGCTGCTGATCGATCAGGGCATGAAGCGCGAAGGGATTGCACTGCTGGAAGAAGCGCTGGCACGCGGCCTGAAAGTGCCGACGCTGCAGGTGCTGGCGCGGGCCGTGGTGCCGGAGGCGGACTATCTGGTCTACCCCAGCACCATCGCCGACTCCGGCAAATCCGGCGACTATTTCGCTGCGGCACTGGCCGCCCAGCCCGAGCAGCACGCTCTGGAGAACGATGCGGCAGGGCAGTACCTGCGCGCCTACCTCTATTACCTGAAAGCCCGCGACGACGTGCAGGCAGAGTTTGACCGGAATGCGCTGCGCCAGCGCGCCATCAGCTGGCTGGACAAGGGGCGGCAGCGCAACGATGCCATTGCCTGGACCAATTACGGCGTGCTGCTGATGGAGGAAGTCCGGCAGGCCGGCAGCGACAACGCTCCCGCCGATTTCGCTCCGGCGCGGGCCGCGCTGGCACGCGGCGCCGAACTCAACAATCCCGTGGCGCACTTCCAGCTGGCAGAACTGGCCTACGAAGGGCGCGGCCTGCCCGAGCGCGACCTCTCGCTCGCCCTGCAGCACTATGAAGCGGCCGCTCTGCTGGGGCTGAAACAGGCAGTCCAGCCGGCGCGGCACCAACTGGAAGAGGCGCTGCGCTACGAAACCGATCTGGTCAAACTGGAAGCGGGCATAGCCCGGCTGGCAGCCCTGCAGAAAATCGACCCCAAGACGTTCGCCTATCCGGATGAACTGCTGGCGGAGCGCCTGGCCTGGGGCAGGCTGCTGGCGGCCGAGCAGGCCTCGCCACCGGTACTGCCCGCCCTGCCGCTGGAGCTGAACCTGTGCGGGATGGGGATGAATCAATCGGCCGGCCTCGCGTACAACCTGAGCGAAGGGCTGGAGTGGTGGCTGGCAGTATTCGAGCAGATGGATGAGCCGGTCAAGCTGGCGGTCAGCGGCCGGATCGACAGCAAGGGCTGCATCCGCGCCAGGGGCAAGGCACTGGAGACGCTGCGCCCCTATCTGCAGCGAGGCGCCATCGCCGCACTGGCCTTCCCGGGGTCGAGCCTGCCCTTGACCACCCGCAGCACGGGCAAGGCAATCCGGCTGGAACTGCGCGGGCCGGACACCCCGCAACCGCAATATTAATATTGCTCCTGCTGCCCATCGAACCAGCCCTTTGGCCGCTGGAGTTCAATTTTCCGAGAGCCGGATCAGCGGCTCCAGGCTCCAGCACCTGGGGGCACGCCGCTTGCATGCCGGCAAGCCCCCTCCTTGCACCACGGCCAGGCAGGCTTACAAGCCTAGCCCCCACCGGCATAGTCGAGTAAAATAGTCGGCTTAATCTGCCCTTCCCGGCCCGATCATGCTTGATTACCTGCGCGAAACCATCAATGTCATCCTGCAACGCGACCCTGCAGCCAAAAGCCGCCTGGAAGTCGTGCTGTGCTATCCGGGTTTCCATGCACTGGCTCTGCACCGCATCTCGCATGGCCTGTGGGTACGCGACCTGCGCCTGCTTGGGCGCATCGTGTCGCAATTCGCCCGCCTGATCACCGGCATCGAAATCCACCCCGGCGCCACCATTGGTCGCCGCGTGTTCATCGACCATGGCATGGGCGTGGTCATCGGCGAAACGGCCGAACTGGGCGACGACGTGACGCTGTATCAGGGCGTGACGCTGGGCGGCACCTCGCTCAACGGCGGCAAGCGCCACCCGACACTGGAGCGCGGCGTGATCGTCGGAGCCGGTGCCAAGGTGCTCGGCGGCTTTACCGTTGGTGAAGGCGCGAAAATCGGCTCGAACGCGGTGGTCGTCAAAGCCGTACCGGCCGGCGCGACGGCCGTGGGCATTCCGGCGCGCATCGTCGAGGCGGTCGTGCAACCGGCCTGCTCCGAGGAAGACCAGGCGCGTGCGGCCAAGGCGGCCCAGCTCGGTTTTTCGGCTTACGGCATTTCCAGCGACATGAACGACCCGATGGTGAAAGCCATCCATGGCCTGCTCGACCACACAGTGGCCACCGATGCCCGGCTGGAGGCCATTCTGAAAAAGCTGGAAGCACTCGGCGTCGACTGCGCCGAGGAACGCGCCCGCGACGATCATTTCGATCCGGGCTACCTGAACCGGCTGGTCGACTGACCGCTGCAGCGCGCCCATAAAACCCGACTGAACCAGTCGGGTTTTTAGTTGACTAAATCACTAGGTTATTTTAGGATTGAGGCAAATCCAAAGCGAGGAAACCCGCATGCGCCTGACCACCAAAGGCCGCTTTGCCGTCACTGCGATGCTCGACCTGGCGCTGCGCGAAGCGAACGGGCCGGTCACGCTGGCCGGCATCAGCGAACGCCAGCACATATCGCTTTCCTATCTGGAACAGCTGTTCGGAAAACTGCGCCGTCGCGAACTCGTCGACAGTGTTCGCGGCCCAGGCGGCGGCTACTGTCTGGCTCGCCCGGCGCACGAAATCACCGTCGCCGCTATCATCTGTGCGGTGGACGAGCCGCTGGATGCCACGCAGTGCGGCGGCAAGGAAAACTGCCGTGACGAACACCGCTGCATGACACACGACCTGTGGGCCGGGCTGAACCGCACCATCTACGAGCACCTGTCCGCCGTTTCGCTGGGCAACCTGCTGGATGACCACAAGGCCAAGCTGGCACGCCGCAGCGAAATTGCCACCGGCAGCCTGATCGACACCCGCACCCTGAAAGAATCCGCAGGTTCGCCTGCCGCACATTGAGTACCGGCCATGACCAAGAAACCGATCTACCTCGATTACTCCGCCACCACCCCGGTTGACCCGCGCGTGGGCGCCAAGATGATCCCCTACCTCACCGAGCTGTTCGGCAATCCGGCCAGCCGCTCCCACCCCTACGGCTGGGAAGCCGAAGCTGCGGTGGAAGAAGCGCGCGAGCAGGTTGCCGCGCTGGTGAACTGTGATCCGAAGGAAATCGTCTGGACCTCGGGCGCCACTGAGTCGAACAACCTGGCCCTCAAGGGGGCTGCGCACTTCTACAGCAACAAGGGCAAACACCTGATCACGGTGAAGACCGAACACAAGGCCATCCTCGACACCATGCGCGAGCTGGAACGTGAAGGCTTTGAGGTCACCTACCTCGACGTACTGGAAAACGGCCTGATCGACCGTGCCGCACTGGAAGCCGCCATCCGCCCGGATACCATCCTGATTTCCGTGATGTTCGTGAACAACGAAATCGGCGTGATCCAGGATATCGAAGGCATTGGCGAACTCTGCCGCAGCAAGGGCATCCTGTTCCATGTTGATGCCGCGCAGGCCACCGGCAAGGTGAAGATTGATCTCAATGCGCTGAAAGTCGACCTGATGAGCTTCTCTGCGCACAAGACCTACGGCCCCAAAGGCATCGGTGCGCTGTACGTGCGCCGCAAGCCGCGCGTTCGCCTCGAAGCGCAGATGCACGGCGGCGGCCACGAGCGCGGTTTCCGCTCCGGCACGCTGGCCACCCATCAGATCGTCGGCATGGGCGAAGCCTTCCGCATCGCTCGGGAAGAGATGGATGAAGAGAACAAGCGCATCGGCGCACTGCGTGATCGCCTGTGGAACGGTCTGAAGGAAATCGAGGAAGTGCACCTCAATGGCGACATGGCGCGCCGCGTGCCGCACAACTTGAACGTGAGCTTCAACTACGTCGAAGGCGAGTCGCTGATCATGGCGCTGAAGGACCTGGCGGTTTCCAGCGGCTCGGCCTGCACCTCTGCCTCGCTGGAACCGTCCTACGTGCTGCGTGCACTCGGCCGCTCGGATGAGCTGGCGCATTCGTCGATCCGCTTCACCATCGGCCGCTTCACGACGGAAGAGGACATCGATCACACCATCGAACTCTGCAAGGCCAAGATCGGCAAGCTGCGCGAACTGTCGCCGCTGTGGGATATGTACAAGGAAGGCATCGACATCTCCACCATCGAGTGGGCCGCCCACTAATTTGCTCCGGCTCGCAGCGCCCTGCGGCGTTGCGTTGCCGCTTGTTTACAGCAGTAAACCGCGCGACACCGCGCCTTGCAGGACACCGCGACCCGGGCAAATTGCCCGGATGTGCGCGACCAATACAGATTAGAACTCGGAGGTACACAAAATGGCATACAGCGAACAGGTCCTCGACCACTACGAAAATCCGCGCAACGTCGGCGCCTTTGACAAGGGCGACGATACCGTCGGCACCGGCATGGTCGGCGCACCGGCCTGTGGCGACGTGATGAAGCTGCAGATCAAGGTCGGCGAAGACGGCGTGATCCAGGATGCGAAGTTCAAGACCTACGGCTGCGGCTCGGCGATTGCGTCGAGCTCGCTCGTCACCGAATGGGTGAAGGGCAAGACGCTCGACGAAGCACTGGCTATCAAGAATACGGCGATTGCCGAAGAGCTGGCGCTGCCGCCGGTGAAAATCCACTGCTCCATCCTGGCCGAAGACGCCATCAAGGCAGCGGTGGAAGACTACAAGAAGAAGCACGGCTAATTAAGAAGGGTATCAGCTTGTAGCCATTTAAAATCAATGACTACAAGGCAATACAGATAAAGGTATAGCAATGGCACTCACACTGAGCGAAAGCGCTGCCACCCACGTGGCCAACTTCCTCGCCAAGCGCGGCAAGGGTCTGGGCGTACGGCTGGCCGTGAAAACCGCCGGCTGTTCGGGCATGGCGTACAAGCTGGAATTCGTCGACGTGGAAAACCCGGAAGATCTGGTGTTCGAGAGCAATGGCGTGAAGATCTACACCGACGCCAAGAGCCTCGCCTACATCGACGGTACCGAGCTCGACTACACCAAGGAAGGGCTGAACGAAGGCTTCAAGTTCAACAACCCGAACGTGAAGAACGAGTGCGGTTGCGGCGAGAGCTTCCACGTTTAAATTGAAATTCCACCACAGAGACACAGAATCACAGAGAAACCCGTTCTCCTCTCTGTGCCTCTGTGTCTCTGTGGTTCAACGCTATTCAAACCGGCAGAAGGACTGCAATGCAGTTTGATTTCAACCAGAGCCATTTCGCCCTGTTCGGCCTGCCGCAGCGCTTTGACGTCAGCGTCAGCGAACTCGACAGCCAGTACCGCGCGCTGCAGGCCGAATTCCACCCCGACCGCTTTGCCAGTGCCGATGACGCCACCCGGCGGCTGTCGCTGCAGATTGCCACCCGCGTCAACGAGGCCTACCAGACCCTGAAATCGCCACTGGCACGCGGCCGCTATCTGCTCGGGCTCAATGGCGTGGACACGCAGGAAGACACCAACACGGCCATGCCGATGGATTTCCTGATGCAGCAGATGGAATGGCGCGAAACCATTGCGGATGCCAAGGCCAGTCGCAATCTGGATGAACTGGAACGCCTGAACGTCGAGCTGCGCCATGAAATCGCTGCGCTGGAAGAACACCTCGGCCTGCTGCTGGACGAGGCACAATGGCAGGAAGCCAGTGTGGCGGTACGCAAGCTGCGCTTTCTGGAGAAACTCGACCAGGAAATCGGCGACGCGATCGAAGCGGTGATGTTTTAAGGTGATGTTCTTTTAAGCAGCCGCAGGCAGGTGAAAACAGCCTGCCCCCTGTTTTCTGGCGCCGCCGGAAAACAGGGAAAGCCCGGTCAGGCGGCACTGGTTGCCGGTTGTGAAACCGGTTTTTCACGATTCATAGTGTGGATTCCAATCCTGAGTCACGACATACCCGCACGCCGATTGCGCCACAGCCCTTCAAAACAAAGGGCCACAGCACAATACCCGTGATTGACGATTAGAATTCAAGCCAAGCACACAGGACTGAAGCCAATGGCTTTGTTGCAAATTTCCGAACCCGGCCTTTCCGCCGCACCGCACCAGCACCGCCTGGCGGTGGGTATCGATCTGGGCACCACCAACTCGCTGGTTGCCACGGTCAAAAGCGGCAGCGCCACCTGCCTGCGCGATGAGGATGGCAGGAGCCTGCTGCCCAGCGTCGTGCATTACGGCAAGACTGGCGACATCCTCGTCGGTTGCGCGGCGCAGCTGCGCCAGAATGAAGATCCGGCCAACACCATTGTTTCGGTAAAGCGTTTCATGGGCCGTGGTGTCACCGACATTGGCGAGCTGGCGACCCCGTACCGCTTTGTCGATGAACCAGGCATGCTCAAGCTCGTGACCCGCGCCGGCGTGAAGAGTCCGGTGGAAGTCTCGGCCGAAATCCTGAAAAGCCTCAAATCCCGTGCGGAAAGCAGCCTTGGCGGCGACCTCGTTGGCGCGGTGATTACCGTCCCCGCCTATTTCGACGACGCGCAGCGTCAGGCGACCAAGGATGCCGCCAGGCTCGCCGGACTCAATGTGCTGCGGCTGCTCAACGAACCGACCGCCGCCGCCATTGCCTACGGGCTGGATAACGGCGCGGAAGGCACGTATGTCGTTTACGACCTGGGCGGCGGCACCTTTGACGTGTCGGTGCTCGAGCTCTCGCGTGGCGTGTTCGAAGTGCGCGCCACTTCGGGCGATGCCCAGCTTGGCGGTGACGATTTCGACCACCGCCTGTATTGCTGGGTGCTGGAGCAGGCCGGGCTGATGACGCCGTCGGCGCAGGACCAGCGTCTGCTGCTCACGCGCGCGCGCGAAGCCAAGGAGGCACTGACCGAGCACGACAGCACGCGCATCACTGCCGTGCTGTCCGATGGCCAGGTGATTGACCAGCAGCTCACCGCGCACGATTTCCAGCAGCTCACCGCACATCTGGTGCAGAAGACCCTCCTGCCGGTAAAAAAAGCGCTGCGCGATGCAAGGCTCACTACCGGCGACATCAAGGGTGTCGTGCTGGTCGGTGGCGCAACCCGCATGCCGCATGTGCGCCGCGCGGTTGCTGACCTGTTCGGCCAGGAGCCGCTGACCAACCTCGACCCGGACAAGGTCGTCGCGCTCGGTGCGGCGATGCAGGCCAATGTGCTCGCGGGCAACAAGGGCGATGACGACTGGCTGCTGCTGGATGTGATTCCGCTGTCGCTGGGTCTGGAAACCATGGGCGGGCTGGTCGAGAAGGTCATCCCGCGCAATTCGACCATTCCGACCGCGCGTGCGCAGGAATTCACCACCTTCAAGGACGGCCAGACCGCGATGGCGATCCACGTGCTGCAGGGCGAGCGCGAACTGGTCTCCGACTGTCGCAGCCTCGCACGCTTCGAGTTGCGCGGCATTCCGGCCATGGTGGCGGGCGCGGCGCGCATCCGCGTCACGTTCCAGGTCGATGCAGACGGCCTGCTGTCGGTATCGGCACGCGAGCAGTCGACCGGCATCGAAGCCAGCATCGCCGTGAAGCCCTCGTATGGCCTCTCGGATGACGAGGTGGCCCGCATGCTGCAGGATTCGATGCAGCACGCCCAGGACGACCTGCGCCTGCGCAAGCTGGGCGAAGCGCGGGTCGAGGCGGAAAGCCTGCTCAATGCACTGGATGTGGCACTGGCCACCGACGCAGACCTGATCTCGGCTGCCGAGCAGGCTGCCATCCGTGCCAGCATGGCGAATCTGCGCGAGCTGTGCAGCGCCGACGATGCCGATGCCATCCGCATCGCCGCCGAAGCACTGAACCAGGCCAGCAGCGACTTCGCCGCCCGCCGCATGGACGCGGCGGTACGCCGTGGCCTCGCCGGGCAGAAAATTGCCGAGCTTTGAATACCCCATGCGGCCGATGAGTCCCTTTTGCCGTGACTGAACTCATGGCACAGACAAATCCAGAGAAACGATCATGACCCAGATAGTTGTCCTGCCCCACGCCACACTGTGCCCGGATGGCGCAGTCATCGACGCCGAACCCGGCACCAGCATCTGCGATGCCCTGCTGGAAAACGACATCGAAATCGAGCACGCCTGCGAGAAATCCTGTGCCTGCACCACCTGCCACGTTCTGGTCCGTGAAGGCTTCGACAGCCTTGCCGAAGCGGACGAGCTGGAGGAAGACCAGCTCGACAAGGCCTGGGGGCTGGAAAGCTGCTCGCGACTCTCGTGCCAGGCCATCGTCGGCGAAACCGAGCTGGTCGTCGAGCTGCCGAAATACACCATCAATCACGCACGTGAACACCACTGAGATACATTGACAGGTATGAATCTGCAGCCCTTTTTTCAAAAAGGCTGCAACGAAATACCCAAGGAGATTGTGATGAAATGGACCGATAGCCGGGAAATTGCCATTGCACTGGCCGACAAGTTTCCCGATGTGGATCCGAAAACCCTGCATTTCGTCGAACTGATGCAGTGGGTACTGGAGCTGGATGGCTTCAATGACGACCCGAAACATTGCGGCGAGCGGATTCTGGAAGCCATTCAACTGGCATGGATGGACGAAGCCGACTAAAACACCTTAAACTGCTGCCAGCGAATATTAGCGTATGGTAATGCAGAAGAAAGGTGCCCATGCCCTCCTCCCACTCCGCCACGGCCGGTGAGTACGCCGGCAACCGCCTCACCCCGCTGGCGCGCCTGCTCGGATTGCGTGGCCTGCTGGGCGAGATGCTGGACAATCCGCATTCTTTTGCGGAAACGCTGCCTCAGCTGATTCGCCAGTGCGTCCACAGCATCCAGGAGGCTTGCGGCGAAAATGCCGATCTGGCGCTAGCCAGCATCCTCGTCTGTCAGGAAGGCGATTACCCCAGCCGCCATGCCTGCAATGTCGCCGTACTGGTCGAGCAGGTACTCAAAGCGCTCGGCTGGCGCGACAACGAGCGCCTCCCTGTCGTTGCCGCTGCACTGACGATGAACATCGCCATGCACCAGCTGCAGAAGGAGCTGTCGCAGCAAAGCACGGCCCTGACCGAGGCACAGCGCCAGCTGATCCAGCAGCACCCGATCAACGGGCGCGACCTGTTGCGCGAGCTTGGCGTCGCCGACGCGGCCTGGCTGGAATGCGTACTGCAGCACCATGAAGCCCCCGATGGCAGCGGCTATCCGCAGCAGCTCACCGGCGATGCCGTGCTGTTCGAAGCCCGCCTGATCGGCCTGGCGGATCGCTACTGTGCCATGCTGTCGAAAAATGCCTGGCGCCGGGGCCAGCAGGCCGATGCGGCGCTCATTTCGGCGCTGAACAGCTCGGCCAAATCGGTGGATGGCAAGCTGGGCCGCATATTCACGCAGACACTGGGCCCCTATCCACCGGGCGCGCTAGTCAAGCTGCTTACCGGTGAAATCTGCATGGTGCAAAGCGCGGGGCGTTCACTGGAAACCCCGCTGCTGATCGTACTCTTCGATGCCGCCGGCCGCGCGGTGAAGCCGCTGCTGCTGCGTGACAGCTTCCAGCTTGAATACAGCATTCAGGAAGTCCTCGACCTGCAAAGCGCACCGGGACCGATCAGCCTCACCCGCGTCTGGGGGCCGGATGCACGCCTGCCGGAGCCGGCGCCGGCCGCAGCAAGCACTGCCAGCGCCTGAAGCACGCTTACCAGAGCGGCTCGTCAACCGGGGCTCCGCCGCCTCGCCGCTGCTGGTGCGCGGCCCGCTTCTGCTGCTGCCAGCTCTTGCGTTCGGCTTGCGTCACGACGCCGTTCCTGTCGGCATCCATGCGATCGAACATCTGTTCGGCGCGCTGAACGAAATCAGCCTTGCTGATGTCGGCCTGCATCCGCGGCCCCCGACCATCGCCCTTCGGGCCACTGGCTTGCTGCTTGCCCGCACGCGGGCACTGCGCCTTCATTGCGTCACGCCTGGCCTGACGCTCGGCGACCGTCAAGACACCATTGTGGTCGGCATCCATCAGGTCGAAGTGTTCGCCGGCCAGCCGGCCGGCATCTGCGCGGTTCAAATCGCCCTGCATTGCCATCGGGCGGGCACAGGGGCCGGATACAACAGGTGCGGGCACTGCCAAGGCAACGGCCGAAACGGCCACGGAAATAACTGCGGTCATGAAGATTTTCATGATGATTCTCCAGGGATAAGAAAAGTGCCGGCCAGCATGTGTGATTAACGCCCGCACCTCTGCCCGGTTGACACAATCTGCGCTATCCTCGCGGCTCTTTGCTCTCGAGAGGCTCAAGCATGACCAATACCTTTGCCGAAAATCTGGCGGCCCTGCCCACCATTGACCACCTCGCTGCGCTGGAGCTGCTGCACGGCGATACCCTGATTGCCCGCATGGAAAACAAACCCGGACAGGCTGGCAGCCTGCGGGTCTATCATGCGCTGTATCAGGAATTCGGCTGCATCAATACGGTTGCGGCCGACAAGGGCCTGCGGCTCTATGCCGAGCACACCGACGATGCGCGCACGAACCCGGGCAAGCATCCGAATATCGACCGCCTGTTTGCTGTCGAGGCCGAGCGCCCGTTTGCGGTGCGGCTGCTGCCGTCTGCCTGATCGCACACAGCAAGGAATGACAAACCGGCCGGACTTTTTGCCATCATGATGAAGTCATGTTCTTCCCGGAGTATGCGCCATGGCCGCCTACGGCTTTTTCGATGATGTAATCCTGCCGGCCTGCGTTGTCACGGCTTTTGCCGGTTTTTTCCTGCTGCTGGCCATTTCACGAATCCTGTATGACTACATCGAACGCAATTACGGCCTGATGCTGAACAAGACACTGAGTTCGACCTTCTGGGTCGACCAGGACATGGCCATGGCCTACGTCGGCGACATCTGGGCACTGACCCGCAGCGGCGAATACCGCCGCATTGAATCCCCCTTCTGGCGCGGCCTTTTTGCCGTCAATGCGGCCATCGGGCTGGCGACCAGCACCGCACTGGTGGTTCTGATCCTCGGCTTTCTGGGGCTATTCCAGTAGTTCCGCTAAAAGCCGTTTGCCATGAAAAAGCCCGCGTACTGCGCGGGCTTTTCTGTCTTACTCCTCGGAGCCGGTCTCGACTGCCACCACCGGCGGTCTGGCTTTCGGCGGCAGGAACAGGGCGGCAATCTGCTGCTGCGGACGGGCTGGCAGCGGAGGCAGATTGGTTGGAAAAACGACACCGGCCATCGGATCGATATCGCGATCACGCCGGGGCGCGCGTTCGGCATATGCATCGCGGCGCTGACCATCACGCTCGGAGCGCGGCCTGTCGGTGCGTGCATCACGGCCTGCACGTTCACCGCGACTGCTGCCTCGGTCTGTGCGCGCAGCGAAATCATCGCGGCGCGGCGTGCCCAATTGCTCGGTACCCGGCGAGAAGCCCGGAACCGGAATGAGGGCAAGGTCTTTCTTGATCAGCTTCCTGATCTGCTCGAAGGCTTTTTCCTCTTCCGGTGCCACCAGCGAAATGGCAACGCCTGTCGCGCCGGCACGGCCGGTACGACCAATGCGATGCACGTAATCTTCCGGATTGTTCGGCAGCTCGAAATTCACCACAAACGGAAGATCGGAAATATCGAGCCCGCGCGCGGCAACATCGGTCGCCACCAGCACTTTCACGCGGCCTTCCTTGAATCCGGCCAGCGTTTCCATGCGGGCACGCTGCTCGCGGTCACCATGAATGGCCTCGACGGCAAAGCCGTCCCGCTTCAGGTCACGGCTAAGCTGGTCGGCGTTCTGCTTGGTGCGGGTAAAGACAATCACCTGCTCCATCTCGTGCAGACGGATCAGATGCGCCAGCAGGGCTTTCTTGCGGTAGCTTTCAACCGGATGCAGTTCCTGCTTCACCGATTCATTGGTGGAATTCTGCCGCTCGACCTGGATGAGCTGTGGCGAACTCATGAAATCGTCGGCCAGTTTCTTGATTTCCGGGGCAAAGGTTGCCGAGAACAGCAGGGTCTGCTTGCGGGCGGTGCACAGGTTGAAGATGCGGCGGATATCGAGAATGAAGCCCATGTCGAGCATGCGGTCGGCTTCGTCCAGAACCAGAATTTCGACCTGGGAAAGATTGACCGATTTCTGCTCGATATGATCCAGCAGACGGCCAGGCGTTGCGACCAGAATTTCCACTCCGGAGCGCAGCGCGGGAATCTGGCCCTTGATGTCTACCCCGCCATAGACCACGTGATTGCGCAGTTTGCTGTACTTGGCGTAGGTGGTGACACTGTCGTGCACCTGGTCAGCCAGCTCGCGGGTCGGCGTGAGCACCAGCGCACGGATCGGGTGCTTGGCTGGTGAAACACTGCTGCTGGCGTGCTTCAAAAGGCGTTGCAGAATCGGCAGGGTAAATGCGGCGGTCTTGCCTGTGCCTGTTTGCGCGGCACCAAGCACATCCTGGCCTGCCAGCACAACGGGAATCGCGGCAGCCTGAATCGGAGTCGGATTCTCGTATCCCTGTTCGCTTACGGCCTTGAGCAATTCCGGCGCCAGGCCGAGCGCTGCAAATGTCATCCTTTTGTTACTCCAGTGTGCAAAAAATAAGCAGCTCATTCTACACCAAGCGCCCTCCCCTGCCTACCTGACACTGCCGGCCGGCAGCAGGGAAAAGGCCAGAAATCCATAGCCTGAGCCCAGGATACACACTAAACTGACGCCCATTCATGCCATTCAAAGTCTTGTCCAGGAGGCTCCATGTTCGACCAGGCCAGAACCACCCTCACCACCATCCGTGACCTGCACCGCTTTGCAGTCAGCCGCTTCCGCGCCGCCGAGCTGTTCTACGGCCACGGCACCGACAATGCCTGGGACGAGGCTGCCTACCTTATTCTTGCCACGCTGAAGCTGCCGCTGGACCGGCTGGAGGCGGTCTACGATGCCAAACTGCTGCCAGGCGAACTCGAGCAGGTTCTGGCCGTGCTGCAGGCCCGAGCTGAAACCCGCAAGCCGGCCGCCTACCTGACCAGAGAAGCCTTTCTGGGCGAATACCGCTTCTATGTTGACGAACGCGTGATCGTGCCCCGTTCCTTCATCGCCGAAATCCTGAATAAGGGCGGACTCGACCCCTGGATCGAACATCCGGAGCTGGTCCATCGCGCGCTCGACCTGTGCACCGGCTCAGGCTGCCTCGCCATCCTGCTGGCAGAACACTTCCCTGATGCGCAGGTGGATGCGGTCGACCTTAGCCCGGATGCCCTCGATGTCGCCGAACTGAATGTTGTGGACTACCATCTCGGCGAGCGGATTGACCTGCTTGACGGCGACCTCTTCGGCCCGCTGGAAGGCGAAATGTATGACCTGATCATTTCCAATCCGCCCTATGTCGACGCGCACAGCATGGACGAGTTGCCGGACGAATATCGGCACGAGCCGGAAATGGCGCTCGGCAGCGGTGAAGACGGACTGGACATCACACGCCGCATTCTGGCGGAGGCCAGTGCGCACCTGAATCCCTTTGGTGTCCTCGTCGTCGAAATCGGCCACAACCGCGATGAACTGGAAGCCAATTTCCCCGAACTGCCGTTTGTCTGGCTCGACACGGAGTCAGGCGACGGCTTTGTATTCCTGCTCACGCGGGAAATGCTGCTTGAGGCCGGCTACTGACCGGCAGTGCACCCCAAGCACACAAAAAAGGAGCCTGGCGGCTCCTTTTTTGCTGCCTGCAGCCAGCTCAGAACAGCGCAGGCAAGCGGGTATCCGAACTCATCAGCGCCAGCTCCAGCGGGGTATGCCCTGCCCAGTTGACAATGGTGCGGTCAGCGCCATAACTCAGCAGCAGCTCGACCATCCGCGCCTGCTTGGACGTCACGGCCATATGCAGCGCGGTATCCTGCCGCGCATCCTGGCGCTGGATATCCGCGCCAGCTTCCAGAAGGCGCACCACCGAGCGCATCTTGCCTCCCTGCACGGCAAGATGGCAGGGCGTCAGCCCCTTCTTGTCGGCGGCATTGACATCGGCACCCGCATTGATCAGCAACTCCAGCGTATCCGCACTACCAGACTGTGCGGCCAGATGCAGCGGTGTGCGCCCCTGGCTGTCTGCCGCATCCACCTGCCCGCCCAGACGCAGAATCGCTTCAACACACTGAGCATGACCATACTCGGCAGCGCCATGCAGGGCCGTTGCTCCGCCAATTCCGGAAGGAATATTGATGGTCAGACCGGCATCAAGATGCTTGCGGATGGAATCCAGATCAGCGCGCTGTGCGGCTTCATGCAGCGTTTCCGGTGTCAGCAGGCTTTCATTGCTGCGTTTCTCGCCCTGCAACATCTCGGCGGTTTCCCACACATCATCAAAATGGGACAACGCTCCGGCAGCCTGCAGACGCATCGATTCAGTCATGTGAGACTTGATCCACGCATGCAGATGGAACAGATCCTTGGCGACCGCCTCGGGAAATCCTTCTCGCCCGCCGCGCTGGTCAAACAGCAAACCGTTGAGGTAGACCATGACATCCGGCGTCCCCCACAGCGTCACGATCCGCTCAACGATGCGCGGGTAGTGTTCGGCCAAGGCGTGCGGGTATTGGGTCTCGTCGCCCCCCAGCTTGTGCAGCAAGTTCTCGTTCATGACCTTTGCCATCCTTGACTGGTGATGTTTCAGTCTAGAACGCAGCAAGCACAGTGCAAGTTGCGCAGTATTCCGTCTGGCGGTTCAGCGCAATGACAGACTTTCCTGACAACACCGGTCTGCCAGGGTCTGCTGCAGAGCCCCGTTCAGCGGCAGAATCTGCCAGTTCCGTTCTCCAAGCATCCGCACTGGCAGCAGGCCGAAAAGGCTGTTGCACAACCAGACCTGCTCGGCCTCCAGCAACTCCGCCAGCAGAAAATCACTGGGTATTACCGTATAGCCCTTTTCAGCAAAGAGCTCCATGACAATACCCCGCATCACGCCGGCAACGCCACTCGCCGCCAGCGTCGGGGTCAGCACCTGCCCACCACGCAGAATCAGCACATTGCTGAACACACCTTCGACCACCAGCCCGTCGCGATCCAGCAGCAGCCCCTCGAAAATGGCCGGATCACTCCACTCACGCCGTGCCAGCACATTTTCCAGGCGATTGAGGTGCTTGATACCCGCCAGCGCCGGCTGCCAGCTGGCGCAGGTGTCGCACACGCGAATCACGACGCCTTCATCCCGCAGCGCTGACGGGTAAGCGGGCAAGGGTGCGGCCAGTACCATTCGTGTTGGCAGGATATCCGCCGGTACAGCATAGCCACGCGCCGATTCCCCCCGGCTGACGATGATTTTCACCACCGCATTCTCGACTCCCAGCCGATGAAGGTCCGCCAGCAGCACTTCCTCGCTGGGGCAGGCGATGCCCAGTGCGGCGCAATCCGCTGCCAGCTTTGCATGGTGCCGCGACCAGAATGGCACGCGGCCATCTTGCACCTGCAGCGTACGAAACACGCCATCGCCAAACTGAATAGTCCGATCAGTCAGATTCAGATGATCGGTGGGCTGGCCGTTGACGAGCCTCATCCGGCGACTCCCAGCGCGCGCAGGAGTCCGCGCGCCTTGTGCCGGGTCTCGGTCAGCTCGCGTTCGGCATCCGAGTCGGCAACGATGCCCGCACCGGCACGGAAGTAAAGCCGGTCATCCTGCATCAGGAAGGTGCGGATCAGGATATTCAGATCGAGCGAACCATCCCGGTTGATGTAGCCGAGGCTGCCGGTATAGGCCGCGCGCGGGCGGTCCTCCAGCTCGCGAATGATCTGCATGCAGCGCACCTTGGGACAGCCGGTGATGGTGCCGCCGGGAAACAGCGCACGCAGCACATCGGCCGCCGTCATGCCCGCGCGCAGTTGCGCGCGAATGTTCGATTCGATGTGGTGCACGAAGGCATAGGTTTCCACGGCCATCAATTCATCGACATGCACCGTTCCCGGCACCGCAATCCGGCCGAGATCGTTGCGCTCGAGATCGACGAGCATGATGTGCTCGGCACGTTCCTTGGGCGTATCGATCAGTTGCTGCTTGAGCCGCGCGTCCTCGACCGGATCGGTCGAGCGCGGGTGCGTGCCGGCAATCGGCCGGGTCTGCACCACGCCAACACGCACACTGACCAGACGCTCAGGCGACGAGCTGACAATCTGCACGCTCCCCAGATCCAGCAACGCTGAAAACGGTGCCGGATTGGCCTGGCGCAAGGCGGCAAACACGTCGCACGCCGCACCGGCGGCCAGCGCTACATCCCAGCCCCTGGAGAGGTTCACCTGGAAGACATCGCCGTCGTAAATGTACTGCTTGCAGCGCGCCACCCCGGCCAGAAAGGCGGCCGGATCATCTTCCGTGATCTGAGCAACCTGCAGGGCCTGCGGCAGCCAGGCAGGCGCACCATCCAGCAAGGCCTGCAGCTCGTCGAGTTGCGCGGGCGTCTCAGCCAGCAGCGTCACGGCGCCGCTGGCGCGCTCGACCAGTACGGCAGCCGGGCAGCGAATCAGCGCGGCCAGCGGGGCCGCATCGCCGACACGCGCAGGCACGCTCGGCTCGAAGGTTTCCAGCAGTTCGTAAGCGGCATAGACCAGCCAGCCACCATGAAACGGCAGGCCACATCCGGGCAGGGGCATTTGCGGCAAGGCCGCGAGGTCGGCAACGAACTGCGCCCCTTCGTGGCAAGCGTAGAGGCGCAGCTCCTGCGGCAGCGCGAACAGCATGTCCCAGCCGCTGTCGCGCGCCGATTGCAGAAGCGCGGGGAAATGCGCAGGATCACGGGCGGCCAGCGCCATCAGGTCGAGCCCGGGCGGACCGCTGCGGGTATGAATCTCGGTAGACATGGCGCGCATTCTAGCTTGAAAATGGCCCGAACAGCCCAAGTTCAAGCCCGTGCCATCCGAGGAACTCCGCCATGCTGCTCCGCCTGCTTGCCCCCCTGTTTCTGACGACAGTACTGCTGTACCTGCCCGCACACGCCGCCGGTGTGCAGACGGTGCCAGCCGTCGACTTGCAGCGCTATCTCGGGCACTGGTACGAAATTGCCGCCTTTCCGATGCGCTTTCAGGCGCATTGTGTCGGGGAGACTACGGCACAGTACAGCCTGCGCGACGATGGGCAGATCAGTGTCGTGAACCGCTGCAAGACCGCGAGCGGCGAATTCGACAGCGCCAGCGGGCGCGCGAAAGTCGAGCCCAACAGCGGCAATGCCCGCTTGCGGGTGACCTTTTTCTGGCCCTTCTATGGCGATTACTGGATCATCGGCCTCGACCCGGATTACCAGTGGGCCGTGGTCGGCCACCCGGAGCGCGAGTACCTCTGGATACTGAGCCGCAACCCGCAACTGCCACAGCCAGCGCTGGATGCGGCCCTCGCGAGCGCCAGGGCACAGGGCTACACCCTGGAAAAACTGCGCTATACGCCGCAGTCCACCGCGCCCTGACACTGCGTCGTAAAACGGGGGCAGGCTGTGCTACCACAGTCTGCTCAGGATGACCACCGGACTGCCACGGCGAATACCAATAAGGGTATCAAGCCAAAGCCATTTATATTAAATGGCTACAGATCAATACCCGGCAAGCACTACTGCGGATGCTGCGCATCCATGGCATCGGCCGTATTCAGCAGCGAGGCAATAGCCCGCTCGAAGAGCGGCGCGTCTTCCAGCAGGCGCAGGCGCCCATTGGCCAGCATGCGGCGGAACACGGAAACACTGAGCAGGCTGGGAGCCGCCTCGCCATCGAGCGTGAGAACCATGCTGGATTCGGTCGGGCTCATCCAGCACAGCTTGGCCTTGACCGGCTGGCCAACCAGATTGATTTCGATGGTGACGCCTGCGCGCAGGCTGGCCATCATCTGCGCAACACTGTCTTCCTCCGGCGCGGGCGCATCATTCCGCGCGACATCACTGCGCGCAGCGCTCTCCTCGACCAGGCGGTCGATCTGCCTGAGTTCGACGGCAATTTCGCCAATGGCCTCCTCCAGCAGCACGGGATTGACCGCGTCCAGCGTCACCAGATTGCTGCTGTCGACCTCTTCGGCGGTCTGGCCGATGAAATCGGTAAAGCGGGCGCGCAGCTCGGCCACGCTGGGCACCTGCACGTTGCTGCTGGTGATACGCAGGGCGTGCCGATGCGCATCAACCAGCCAGCTCTGGAAGGCCTGCCTCTGTGCAACAGTCCACGGCGTATGCTGCAAGCCTTCGGTCAGCGTGGCCAGCAGTGACGGAATCATCGTCAGCAGCTCCTGCCGCTCGGCCCGATCCGTCTTGGGAGCGATGCTCCACAGCAGCTCCGGCACCAGCATGCGATAGCGCAAGGCAGTAACGGCATCGTCACGCTCGGCATGTTCGATCGCATAGGCCCAGGTGTTGACGAAGAAATCACGCAACTGGGCGTCCAGCGTAAAGGCGGCCAGCGCCTCGGCCGACTGTGCGCTGACACGCGCATAGCGCAGCGTGCGGCCTTCGGCATGCTCCATGGCCCGGGCGGCGCGATCGACCTTGTCATCCCCGGCACGCAGCTCACGGGCGATGAAGGCGTCAAGCTCGTCCAGCATGCGCGCAAACAGCGCCACATCCTCTTCGTCTTCCGTCAGCAGCGCCTCGATGATGCGGCGAATTTCGGCGGTGATGCGCTCGGCGTTGGGATCCAGCTGCTGCAGGCCTTGGGCAATCGAACCGATGCGGTTGACCAGCAGACGGGCCGGATGGTGTTTCTGCGAGAAGAGTGCCGGATTCTGCAAGGCGGATTTCAGCACCAGCAACTGCAGCCGCCCGAGCTGGGCGCGGATTTCGGCCGGCACCTGACCATCGCGCAGAATGAACTCGAACAGCATCCCGACGATGTCGATGATCATCTGCTCGTTGATGTCTTCGGTCGCCTCGCTGAGCTGCGGGCGCATTTCCAGGATCAGGTTGCGCACCTGCCCCTGCGCATCAAGCAGGGGCTCTTGTCCGGCAATGCTGGCCTGCTGCAGGGTATCGATCGATTGCGTCAATGAGGCCGTCATGGGCTCGCCGGCGCGGCCGGCGCCGCCATGGCCGCTGAACAGCTGCCTGACGGCGTGGCCGATTCCCTGCACGCTGGCAAGCCAGCCACCGTGCTGCGATCCGGAATGGCCGGGTGCTGCCGGCGCATTCATCATGGCATCCATGCCTGACCATGCCTGCGGTGCTGCAGCCGGCATGCCTCCCGCCGGCTCGATACCACCAGCCTGGGCACGCACCAGCTCAAGCAGGCGGTTCAGCCGTTGCGGCCCTGCTGCCTGCGCAGGTGCAACATCAACCGCATGCGGTTGCCCCACGCTGCCCGGATGCATGTCAGCCGCTGCGCTGCCAGCGCTCACGGCCTCGCTGGCCTGCGTTGCAGTCGGCATGTGCCCAGGCAACTGGCGTACCCGCAACTGCAATTGCGCAGCAATGCCCTTGCTCGCCAGCAACTGGTTCAGCTCTTCGTAAATACCGCTGACCTTGCTCATCAGCTCACCCGCCATCACGGCGGTCAGCAGATCGTGCTGTGTGGGCGTCAGCCCGAGGTGCTCGACGGCAAGACTCAGGCAGCGTGAAATCAGGTAGGGGCGGAACGGATTTTCCCGCTCGTTGATATTGTCCTGGTCGAACAGCACCGCCATGCGGATATTGAGGTCGCGCAGCTGCTCTTCGGCCATGTTGCGCATGCGGGTGGTGATTTCGTCGATGCGCAACTCGCCATCAAAGACCGAGGCATCGACCAGCGACAGCGACTGGCTGCTGAACGCCGAGGAAAAGGAAGGCCGGAAGGACGCATAGGCCGTCTGGTAGCTGCGGTTGAGCAAACGCTCCATCGAGGAAATCAGGGATTCCTGGATTTCATGCTCGCGCGACATCAGCACAACGCGGATATCCAGCAGGTCGCGCTGCTCGGTCAGATTGCGGGCGTGATCAGCCATGCCGAACAGCGTTTCCGCCGTACGCCCGGTCAGGCCGTGTACGGCCACATTGAACGCCCGCAAGAACGCAGTCCGGGTTGCGGTGAGCAGTTCGTTCCTGTCCATGGTAACTCGAGATAGGGAAAAGGATTGGCAAAGCCGCGTATTATGCAGGCAGCGAGGCAATTATAGTGCGGGTTTTACATTACCCGCCGACGAAACCCCGGCACTCAGATGCCAAAATGCAAACAGCCACCCGAAGGTGGCTGTCCGTTTTCCGTATTTCGCGACCGTCAGACGCGCTTGAAGACCAGCGTGCCGTTGGTACCACCAAAGCCGAAGGAGTTGGAGATCGCCACGTCGATCTTCATATCGCGAGCGGTATTGGCGCAGTAGTCCAGATCGCAACCGGCCTCGAGATCCTGCTCGTTGAGGTTGATGGTCGGTGGCGAAACCTGGTTGTGCACAGCCAGAATCGAATAGATGGCTTCCACGCCACCGGCGCCGCCCAGCAGGTGGCCGGTCATCGACTTGGTCGAATTCACCACCAGTTTCTTCGCGTGATCGCCAAACGCCAGCTTCAGCGCATTGGTTTCGTTGGCATCGCCCAGCGGGGTCGAGGTGCCATGCGCATTTACATACTGCACCTGGTCGGCGTTGATGCCGGCATCGCGCAGTGCGTTCATCACACCGCGCGCCGGACCTTCGGCGTTCGGCGCGGTGATGTGGTGCGCGTCCGAGCTCATGCCGAAACCGATCAGCTCGGCATAGATCTTGGCGCCGCGCTTGACGGCATGTTCGTATTCTTCCAGCACCAGGACACCGGCACCTTCGCCCATCACGAAGCCATCGCGGCCCTTGTCCCACGGCCGCGAGGCAGTTGCCGGATCATCGTTGCGGGTCGACAGCGCCTTCATCGCGGCAAAACCGCCAACGCCCAGGCGGGAAATCGCGCCTTCGGCACCACCGGCGACCATGATGTCCGCATCGCCGTACTGGATGATGCGCGCAGCATCACCAATGCAGTGGGCACCGGTCGTGCAGGCAGATACGATGCCGTAGCTCGGGCCCTGATAGCCCTTGATGATCGTCACGTGACCTGCGATCAGGTTGATCAGCGAGCCCGGAATGAAGAACGGGCCGATCTTGCGTGGACCGCCTTCCATCAGGTCGACACCGGTGTTTTCGATCAGCGGCAGGCCGCCGATGCCGGAGCCGATATTCACGCCGACGCGTGTCTTGTCGAGATCAGCCACCTCGTCGAGGCCGGCATCGCCAATCGCCTGCAGCGCAGCGGCAATGCCGTAATGGATGAACACATCCATGCGACGCGCATCTTTCGGGCTGATGTACTGGCTGATGTCGAAGTCTTTGACTTCGCCGGCGATCTGGCAGGCCAGGTCGCTGGCATCAAAACGGGTAATACGGCCGATACCGGACTTGCCGGCCAGCAGGTTGGCCCAGCCAGTGGCAACATCGTTGCCGATCGGGGATACATGGCCCAGGCCGGTAACCACTACTCTGCGTTTGGACACGGTGGAGATCTCCAGAACAGTGCCGGCGGCATGTCGCCGGCTGCAGCTGCCCGTCAGAAAGGCAGCGCCAATGCAATAAGACCTCCGCGCTGGCCGGATAAGGGCCAGGGCAGAGGTCTGGGAACGAGACTGCTTACTTGCTCAGGTTGGCAGACACGTAGTCAACTGCTTGCTGAACGGTAGTGATCTTTTCAGCTTCTTCGTCGGGGATTTCGCACTCGAATTCTTCTTCGAGGGCCATCACCAGTTCAACGGTGTCAAGGGAGTCGGCGCCGAGGTCGTTCACGAAGGACGACTCGATCTTGACGTCGGTTTCCGGCACGCCAAGTTGTTCGGCTACGATTTTCTTAACGCGTTGTTCGATGTTTTCCATGGATTTTTCCCAAGCCTTCCTAGCTGTTTGTATGAAAAAGCGACCGCATTCTACCAAAAATCCGTCGTGGTGTAACGACACGGATTTGAAATGGATCAAATGGGCGCAGTCTAACCCAGGCGGGGCGGATTGCAAATATCTCTCCGCCACGCGTCACATTTACTTCATCAAGCCACTGCAGCAATGCCGCAACGGCAGATCAGTTCATGAACATGCCGCCGTTCACGTGCAGCGTATTGCCGGTAATGTAGGCCGCACGATCGGACGCCAGAAAACCGACGGCATCGGCGATGTCCTTCGGCAGACCAAGGCGGCCCAGCGCGATGGCTTCGACCAGCTTCGCCTTCTGCTCTTCCGGCAGCGCCTTGGTCATGTCGGTATCGATGAAACCGGGAGCCACGGCATTGACGGTCACGCCACGGCTGCCGATTTCCTTCGCCAGTGATTTGGTGAAACCGAACAGTGCGGCCTTGGCGGCCGAGTAGTTGGTCTGCCCGGCATTGCCGGTGGCACCGACCACAGAGGCGATATTGATGATGCGCCCCCAGCGGGCCTTCATCATGCCGCGCATCACGGCCTTGCTGAGCTGGTACACCGGCTTGAGATTGGTGGCCATGATGGCGTCCCACTCATCATCCTTCATGCGCATCAGCAGGTTGTCGCGGGTGATGCCGGCATTGTTCACCAGAATGGCAACAGGGCCGTAGTCCTTCTCGATGGCAGCGATGATGCCTTCGCAGGCACCCTCCTCGGTCACGTTCAGGCGCAGACCGGCGCCGGTGGCACCCGCTTCCTTCAGATAAGCGGTAATGGCTTCGGCGCCACTATCGCTGGTTGCGGTGCCGATGACGGTCGCCCCCTGGCTGGCGAGCTCCAGCGCAATGGCCTGGCCGATACCACGGGATGCGCCGGTCACCAGCGCGACTTTGCCTGCAAGACTCATGTTCAAATCCTTGTCATGCGTACCGGACGAGCCGGCATCGTGTATACCTTGTTATCCATACAGCCACAGCCATTACAATAAAATGGCTACAGCCATATACCCTTAGAGAACAGCCTTGAGTTCGTCAAACGCCGCGAGACTGGTCAGCGCCACGTGCTGCGCATCGGCAGCCAGACGCTTGTTCAGGCCAACCAGCACCTTGCCCGGACCGCACTCGGCAATGACGCTCGCACCATCAGCAGCCATCTTCTGCACGGTTTCCACCCAGCGCACCGGCTGATACAGCTGGCGCGTCAGCGCATCGCGGATCTGCGCCGGATCGGTATAGGCCACGACATCGGCATTGTGAATCACCGGGAAGGTCGGCGCGGAAACCGTGATGCCGGCCAGTGCCGCCGCCAACTTCTCGGCGGCCGGCTTCATCAGCGCGCAGTGCGAGGGCACCGACACCGGCAGCGGCAGCGCACGCTTGGCACCCTTCTCCTTGCACAGTGCCATGGCGCGCTCGACCGCAGCCTTGTTGCCGGCGATCACCACCTGGCCCTGCGAATTGAAATTCACGGCTTCGACCACTTCACCCTGCGCGGCATCAGCACACGCGGCCACGATGTCGGCATCGGCCAGACCCAGAATCGCCGCCATCGCACCGACACCTTCCGGCACGGCAGCCTGCATGGCCTCGGCGCGCAGGCGCACCAGACGCACGGCATCGGCAAAGGCGATCGAGCCGGCACACGCCAGCGCGGTGTATTCGCCGAGCGAATGGCCGGCAGCAACAACCGGCAGCGCGCCGCCCTGGGCAGTCCACGCACGGAACACGGCCACGCCGGCGGTCAGCATCAGCGGCTGGGTATTGACGGTGGCATTGATGACGGCCGCGTCGGCATCGGGCTGGATCATCGCCCACAGGTCCTGGCCCAGCGCAGCACTGGCTTCCTCAAAAGTCTGGCGCACGCTGGCATCATCGGCAAAGCCGGCCATCATGCCCAGCGACTGCGAGCCCTGGCCCGGAAATACAAAAGCGAGAGACATGTTTCAGCTCCTATCAGCAAATCGGTCGCCCGGCGCCCGACTCAAAATCAACAATCAGAAACGGGCCAGTACCGAGCCCCAGGCAAAGCCGCCGCCAATGCCTTCCATCAGGATGGTCTGGCCGCGCTGGATGCGTCCGCTCTTCACGCCGGCATCAAGCGCCAGCGGAATCGACGCCGCCGAGGTATTGCCATGCTCGGCGACAGTCACGATGACCTTGCTCATGTCCAGATGCAGGTGCTTGGCGGTGGACTCGATGATGCGGATATTGGCCTGGTGCGGCACCAGCCAGTCAATGTCTTCCTTCGCAAGACCCGCCTTGGCGAGCGTTTCTTCCGCCACCGCCGAGAGCGCCTTGACTGCGAACTTGAAGACCGCACTGCCATCCATGTGCACAAAGGCCTCGCCATCAACGGCATTGGCCACCGGGCGACCCGGTACGTTCAGAATGCCATTGTAGCGGCCGTCGGCGTGCAGGTGCGTAGCCAGAATGCCGGTTTCTTCGTCGGCCTTCAAAACAACCGCACCGGCACCATCACCGAACAGCACGCAGGTATTGCGGTCATCCCAGTTGATGATGTTGGAGACCTTTTCCGCCCCCACGACCACGGCACATTTGGCGGCACCGCTCTTGATGAACTGGTCGGCCGTCGTCAGCGCGTAGACAAAGCCGGCACACACGGCCTGCATGTCGAAGGCCGGAAAACCGTGCACGCCAAGCTTGTTCTGCACGATGCAGGCAGTCGACGGAAAGATGTTGTCCGGCGTGGTGGTTGCCACAATCAGCAGATCGATCTCGTCGGCCGTAACACCCGCACTCTCCAGCGCACGCTGGATGGCAATCAGCGCCATGTCGGAGGTGGTTTCGTCGGCAGCAGCAATGTGGCGCTGGCGGATGCCGGTACGCGCCACGATCCACTCGTCGCTGGTATCGACACGCGCGGCGAGTTCGTGATTGGTCAGGATGCGCTCGGGCAGATAGCTGCCGGTTCCTGCGATACGGGAAAACATACATGTACTCCTTCGGTTTGCGCGGCCCGGGCGGGACTGGCTTGGTCAGCCAGCCGCAGCGGGAGCGGGCGTCGTGTCACCCAGATCGGCAACCTGTTGCTGCACCTGATCGGTAATACGCTGGATCACCCCGGCGCGGGCTTCTTCCACGGCCTGCCTGAGCGCCCAGTAAAACGCCAGTTCGTCGGCACCACCGTGACTCTTGACGACGATGCCGCGCAGGCCCAGCAAGGATGCGCCATTGTAGCGGCGCGGATCAACCCGCTTCTTGAAACGGTTCAATACCGGCATGGCAAAGAGCGCCAGCAGCTTGGAAAGCGGATTGCGGGTGAATTCTTCCCTGATGAATTCCGACATCATTTTCGCCAGCCCCTCGGATGCCTTCAGCGCAATATTCCCGCTGAAGCCATCGCAGGCGACGACGTCGACATTGCCGCTGTAGAGATCGTCCCCCTCGACATTGCCGATGAAATTGAGCGACGTGCGGCGCAACAACTCTGACGCAGCCTTCACCTGCTCGTTGCCCTTCATCTCCTCTTCGCCGACATTGAGCAGGCCGACGCGCGGAGCTGGCACGTGCTGCAGTGCCTCATACAGCGCCGAGCCCATGATGGCAAACTGCACCAGCTGCTCCGGCGTGCAGTCGACATTCGCACCGAGGTCCAGCACACAGGTCTCGCCACCCTTGCGGGTTGGCAGCAGCTTGGCAATCGCGGGACGATCAACACCTGGAATGGTCTTCAGCACGAAGCGGGCCGTGGCCATCAGTGCGCCGGTATTGCCGGCGGAGACGCAGGCATTGGCCTCTCCGGTTTTCACCAGATTGATCGCCACACGCATGGAAGAATCTTTCTTGTTCTTCATGGCGGACTGCGGCGACTCGTCCATGGTGACGACTTCGCTGGCGGCATGAATGCGCAGGCGCGGGCCGACTTCGGCATGGTGCGCCTTGAGTTCGGCAGCGATGGCATCGGAAAGACCCACCAGCACCACATCCACTTCGCTATATTCGCGCAGGAATCGCAATACGGCAGGAACGGTCACATGCGTACCGTGATCACCACCCATTGCGTCGACAGCTACTGTAATTTCCATCAGCTTTCCAGAATGACGAACGGCGCAAACAGGTCAATCCTGTTTGCGCCGTCAGATAACCCTTTGCTTGCGCAAGGATTAAGGGATTACTCGGCCTTGGCCTTGACCACGCGACGGCCCTTGTAGAAGCCATCCGGGCTGACGTGGTGGGGACGATGCACGGTGCCGCGCTCGTCAACGGCGATCGCCGGAGCGGTCAGGAAATCGTGGGCGCGGTGCATACCACGCTTGGACGGGGACTTTTTATTCTGTTGAACGGCCATGATTACTACTCCTTGAAAACCAGTTTTTCAGTTTCAGTTATTCCGCTTTCCTGGTTTTCAATTGAGCCAGGACAGCAAACGGATTCGGTTTGTCGGACACCACCACCACGTCGCTTTCGCCGCAGCGGTCATGCCGTGGCGCGAACGGCAGCGCCAGCAATACTTCTTCTTCTACCAGCGCAAGCACATCCAGCGCCGGATCGATGACAAGGCCCTCAAGATCGTCGTCGGCCTGTTCGGCCTCGTCCAGAGTTGCTTCGTCGGCAAACAGTGTCAGCACCGTTTCGCAGTCGAGCTTGAAATCCATCGCCTGCAGGCAGCGCTGACAGGCCAGCTGCACTTTGCCGTTGACAGAAAGATACAGCCACGGGCGCTCGAGCTTGTCGACGCCGCCCTGCAACTCCCAATCCAGCTCGGTAGTACCGTCAAGCACCACTTCCGCCAGCCTTGGCAGTTCAGAAACAGCAATCCGGCCAGACAGCTGCGCACGGGAAACCGCGAATTCTGCGCTATCAATCACTGGCATGGCAAGCATAGGCTCCCGAGAAACCGCGCATGATACAATGCTGCCCACGCCACTGTCAAAAGCTTCCGCACTCCTGATCCGATGAATATGCCGAAAAAACAAGCCCCTTCCGCACTGCCGCTCGTTCTCGCCTCAACATCGCCCTATCGCCGCGAACTGCTGCAGCGCCTTGCCATCCCTTTCGACGTGGCCAGCCCCGCTATCGATGAAACGCCGCTGCCGGGTGAAACGGCGCACGCCACCAGCCTGCGGCTGGCCATCGCCAAGGCCCAGGTTTTGCGCGACCGTTTTCCCGCCCACCTGCTGATCGGCTCCGATCAGGTCGCGCTGCTCGACGGCGTGCAGCTCGGCAAACCGGGCACACACGAGCGCGCCGTCGAACAGCTGCAAATGATGCGCGGGCGCACCATCGAATTCCACACCGCGCTGGCGCTCTACAACAGCCAGAGCGGCCACACGCAGACCCACGTCGACATCACCCGCGTGGTAATGCGCGATTACGATGACGACACCATCGAGCGCTACCTGCGACATGAACAGCCCTACAATTGCGCCGGCAGCGCCAAGACCGAGGGACTGGGCGTCATCCTGATCGCGCGCATCGACAACAGTGACCCGTCCGCCATCATCGGCCTGCCCATGATTGCGCTGACTGCAATGCTGCTGGAAGAAGGAGTGCAACTGGTATGAAAGGCACCCTCTATCTGATTCCCACACCTCTGGGTGGCGACACGCTGACCGACATTCTGCCGGCCGACGTCATCGGCATCGCGCAAAAGCTCACGCATTTCATCGTCGAGGCGCCGAAAACCGCTCGCGCGCATCTGAAACTGTTCGGCACGCCACACGAGCTGCGCAGCCTGTGGATGCAGGAACTCAACGAGCACAGCAAGGATGCCGAACTCAATGGCCTCCTCGAACCACTGCTGGCCGGCCACGATGTCGGCCTGATGAGCGAGGCTGGCTGCCCGGGCGTGGCCGACCCCGGCGCCAATCTGGTGCGCCTCGCGCATCGCAAGGACATCCGCGTGCTGCCACTGGTCGGTCCCTCGTCGATTCTGCTCGCGCTGATGGGCTCGGGCGCCAACGGCCAGAAATTTCGCTTCAACGGCTACCTGCCCGCCAATGAAGCCGAGCGCAGCACGGCAATCAAAACGCTGGAAGCCAGCTCGCAGAAGGAAAAACAGGCCGAGCTCTTTATCGAGACGCCGTATCGCAACAAAGCGCTCTTTGATGCACTGCTGGCAACCGCACGCCCACAGACACTGCTCACCGTTGCCTGCAACCTCAGCCTGCCGGACCAGTACCTGAACAGCCAGACCGTGGCCGACTGGAAGCGCAGCCCGGCTCCCGACCTGCACAAGAAACCGACCGTCTTCGTGCTCTACGCCGCCTGATACCGCTCCATCCGCAAGTGCTTTCCCGCAGCAGCCGGGAAAGCACTTGCGACCCAAACCATGCCGCTGCCGCATGACCCGCCCTCTCCTGCAGCCCTACGCCCCGCCCTACCCCGCCAAATACACCATACCGTATATGGCCACAGCCTTTTTACCTGAATGGCTGAGACCATATACCCACGCCAAGTTCGAAGCTGCGAATTGCAGTGCAATGCTGTAGCCGCGAGTTATTCATTCCCAACGCCAGCTCAGAAATCAGCGAGCCAGATTACGCCTCAGCACCAAGAAAGCAAGCTCAAAACCACTCGTAAGACAAAGCCGCATAAGGTATTTCCGTAGTCGGATTGCTTTGACTACATATTGTTGATATAAATCAATTCTAGTTGCTGATTACGGTTTAGCATGGAATCAGATCACGGCAGAGCGTCTTTAATGCCAAGCAGTGACAACAAAACAGTCATACAACGGATGAACAAGGAGTCGCACATGACCAGGATTCTGGTAGTCGGCAGCATCAATATGGATCTGGTCACCACGGCCAGCCAGTTCCCCCGGCCGGGAGAAACGCTCACCGGGCAGGGCTTCGCTACCTACCCCGGTGGCAAGGGAGCCAACCAGGCCGTGGCCGCCGCACGACTGGGCGCCGAGGTCAGCATGCTGGGCTGCGTGGGCAACGATGCCTTTGGTACGGAGCTGAGGCAGACACTGCACCGCGAAGGCATTGATACACAATGGGTTTTCACGACAGACAAGCACCCCACCGGCATCGCCAGCATCACCGTCTGTGACGCGGAAAATGCCATCATCGTCGTCCCCGGCGCCAATCACGCACTCACCCCGCAGCACATGCAGGATGCCGAAGCAGCCTTCGCCAGCGCGGACATCGTACTGGCGCAACTGGAGGTCCCGCTGGCCACCGTCACCGCAGCCGCGCAACAGGCAAAGAAGCATGGCAAACCCTTCTTCCTGAATCCTGCACCCGCCGTAGTGCTGCCGGAATCACTACTTGATCTGGTTTCGCTGCTCACACCCAATGAATACGAACTAGCGCTGGCACTGAACGATCACGCCGCCAGCTGGCAGGCACTGTTTGCGCGCCTGCCCGGCCGAGTGGTGATGACGCAGGGCAAGGCCGGCGCGAGCTACAGCACATCCGATGCCGGCATTCTGGCGCAAGCGGGCTTTGCGGTCAGCGCAGTGGATACCACCGGCGCGGGCGACACCTTCAACGGCGCACTGGCGACCTTCTGGCACCTCGGCGCGGCGGAGGCCATGCGCCGCGCGTGTGCCGCCGGAGCCTTGTCCGTCACCAAGCCCGGCGCACAAAGCGGCATGCCGACCCTTGCCGAACTGGATTCCTTCCTGGAGCAGCAGTCATGAAAAAACACGGCATCCTGAACCGGGACATTGCCCGGGTTCTCGCCAGCATGGGGCATACCGATTCGATTGTCATCGCCGACTGCGGCCTGCCGATTCCAGCTGGCGTCGAGTGCATCGACCTGTCGCTTTCGATTGGCACACCGGATTTCTTCAGCGTGGTGGACTACGTGCTGGCAGATTTCCAGTGCGAAAAGGCGCTGTTTGCCAGCGAGGCTCGCGAGAAAAATCCGGCAGTGGTCGAATGCGCCGAGGCCATGGCCGCCACCGGCTGTGAAATCAGCATGGTACCGCACGAAGAATTCAAGGCGGCCACGCGCCATGCGCGCGCCATCATCCGCACCGGCGAGGCCACGCCGTACGCCAACGTCGTGCTGTATTCAGGCGTGATCTTTTAAAGAGCCGGGAGAACATCATGCAAATCCGCATGCATGGCATCAACAAGGCGTTCGGCCCGGTCCGGGTGCTCGAAGGCGTGGAATTCCGGCTTGGTGCCGGTGAAATCCACGCGCTGATGGGCGAAAACGGCGCGGGCAAATCGACGCTGATGAAGATTCTTTGCGGGGTGTATCAGGCTGACGCGGGCGGCATCGAAGTCGACGATCACCCGGTACACATCCGCAACACCCGCGACGCCGAGCATCTCGGCATCGCCATCATCCATCAGGAACTGAACCTCATCCCGCAGCTGTCGGTGATGGAAAACATGTTCCTTGGCCGCGAGCCGCGCCGCTTTGGCGTGATCGACACCGCCACCATGAAGAAAAACTGCCGCGAGTACCTGAAGCTGCTGGGCACCGAGCAGATTGACCCGGAATGTGAAGCCGGCCTGCTGTCGATCGGCCAGCAGCAGATGGTCGAAATCGCCAAGGCGCTGTCGCTGAACGCGCAGGTGCTGATCATGGACGAGCCGACCGCAGCGCTGACCGACCGTGAAATCGAACTGCTGTTCGGCATCATGACCGACCTGAAGAACCGCGGCGTCGGCATCGTTTACGTGTCGCACCGCATGGAAGAAATCTTCCGCATCTGCGACAAGATTTCGGTATTGCGCGACGGCCAGTTCGTCGGCGAGCGTCGCATCGTCGACACCGGCTTCGATGAAATCGTGCGCATGATGGTCGGTCGCGAAATCGGCGAACGCTTCCCCACCCGCAGCGTCACGCTGGGCGAGGAACGCTTCCGCGTCGAACAGCTGGCCGACGAAGGCCAGATCAGCGACATCAGCTTTTCCGTCCGCGCAGGGGAAGTGCTGGGCGTAGCCGGCCTGATGGGCGCGGGACGCAGTGAAATCCTGAAAACGCTGTTTGGCATCAACCGCAAGACCAATGGTTCTGTGAGTCTGGAAGGCATACCCCTCAATATCACCAAACCGCACGAGGCCATTGCCGCCGGCATCGGCTTTGTCACGGAAGACCGCAAGAGCCAGGGGCTGGTGCTGTCGATGTCGGTGCGCGAGAACATCACGCTCACCAATCTGGGCGGTTACGCCAGGGCCGGCGTGGTGAATGGTGGCGCGGAAAGCCGTTCGGTCGGCAAGCAGATCGAACGCCTGAAAATCCGCACGCGCGACGCCGAGCTCGACGTGAAATCGCTCTCGGGCGGCAACCAGCAGAAAGTGGTTTTCGCGAAGTGGCTGGAAATTGCGCCCAAGGTGCTGCTGCTCGACGAGCCCACCCGCGGTGTCGATGTCGGCGGCAAGGCCGAGATCTACCACATCATCAACGAACTCGCCGGACAGGGCGTCGCCATCGTGATGGTGTCGTCCGAACTGCCGGAAGTGCTGGCGATGAGCGACCGCATCCTCGTCATGCACCAGGGCCGGCAGGCCGGCATTTTCGACGCTAAAACAGCAACCCAGGAATCCATCATGGCCGCTGCGGCCGGAGGTCAATCATGACAGCCCAACAAAAAGCCCTGCTCCAGAAGCTCGGCCCCTTCATCGCACTCCTCGTCGTCTCGGCCGGCCTCGCCGTCATGAGCCCGGACTTCCTGACCGTGGGCAACCTGCTCAACGTGATGCGCCAGGTCTCGATCAACGCGCTGATTGCCTTCGGCATGACGCTGGTGATCCTGCTGGGCGGCATCGACCTCTCGGTCGGCTCGATTCTCGCGCTGTCCTCGGTCTTCACCGCGATGCTGATCGCCAACTTCGGTATTGATCCGGTGGCGGCCACCTGCATCGGTGTGGCTGCCGGCGCGGCCATGGGTGCGGCTAACGGACTGATCATCGCCAAGGGCAAGGTGGCACCGTTCATCGCCACGCTCGCGACGATGACCATCCTGCGCGGCCTGTCGCTGCAATTCTCCGAGGGCCGTCCGGTCACCGGGCTGAACAGCGATTTCTTCAGCATGCTGGGCGGCGGCTACATCGCCAACCTGATCCCGATTCCGGTGGTCGGCATGCTGGTGATGTTCGGCGTGTTCTGGTTCGTGCTGAAGAAAACCGTGTTCGGCCGCCATGTGTACGCCGTGGGCGGCAACGAGGAAGCCTCGCGCCTGTCCGGCCTGTCGGTCGACAGCGTGAAAATCTGGGTCTACACCATTTCCGGCGCCATGAGCGCGATGGCCGGCATCATCCTCACCTCGCGCCTGAACTCGGCACAGCCGACCGCCGGTGCAGGTTATGAGCTGGACGCGATTGCGGCAGTCGTGCTGGGCGGCACCAGCCTCACTGGTGGCCGTGGCTGGATCTTCGGCACGCTGGTCGGCGCACTGCTGATCGGTGTACTCAGCAACGGCCTGAACCTGCTGGGCGTATCGAGCTTCTACCAGCTGGTGGTCAAGGGCATCGTGATTCTGCTGGCAGTGCTGATGGATCGCGGCGGCAAGAAGTAAGCGCATTCGCTTTTCGCGGTCGCCGGCGGCAACACCGGCGGCCGCACAAGAAGAAAGCCGGGGTATAGACACCCGGCCCTTGCAAGTAGTTGGTTACAAAGCAATACCCACAATACTATTTCTTCAGGAGTCGATACCATGAATCGTTTTCTTTCCCCCTTGCTGATTGGTCTCTTGGCCGCCGGCCTTGTTGCCTGCTCGAAACAGGGCCCGGATGCGGCTCAGCCGGCCGCCAGCGCGGCACCGGCTGCCAGCACGGAAGGCGCCGCCGTTGGCCTGGCGATTTCCACGCTGAACAACCCCTTCTTTGTCAGCCTGAAAGACGGCGCCGAAGCCGAAGCCAAGGCACAAGGTGTCACGCTGATCACCGTCGACGCGCAGAATGATGCGGCCAAGCAGATTTCCAATATCGAAGACCTGATCCAGAAAAAGGTGAAAGTCATCCTGATCAATCCGGCCGATTCGGACGCTGTGGCCGGTGTCGTCAAGCAGGCCACTGACGCCGGCATCAAGGTGGTGTCGCTCGACCGCAGCGTGAACGGCGCCGAAGTCACCAGCCACATTGCGTCGGACAACAAGGCTGGCGGCAAGCTGGCAGCGGAATTCCTGCTGGAAAAGATCGGCGGCAAGGGTAATGTCGTCGAACTGGAAGGCATCCCGGGCTCCAGCGCTGCACGCGAACGTGGTGAAGGCTTCAATGCCGGTATCGCCGGCAAGACCGACGTGAAGGTCGTGGCCAAGCAGCCGGCTGACTTCGACCGCGCCAAGGGCCTCTCGGTGATGGAGAACATCCTGCAGGGCAACAAGAACATCGTCGGCGTGTTTGCGCATAACGACGAAATGGCGCTCGGTGCCATCAAGGCCATCGAAGCAGCCGGCGTGAAGAATGTCGTCGTCGTCGGTTTTGACGCCACTGCCGATGCGGTTGCCGCCGTGAAAGAAGGTAAAATGGCCGCCACCGTGCAGCAGAAACCCGATCTGATCGGCAAGATGGGCGTGGAAACCGCCAAGAAGCTGATCGACGGCCAGACCGTTGAAAAGAGCATTCCGGTACCGCTGGATCTCGTGAAGCAATAAGCGGCTGCGTGCCCCGCCTGCCGGGGCAGACTTGCTGCGGCCGGTGCTCTGCACCGGCCTTTTTCATTTCAGGGATGGGCTAATGAGCCAGTTCGAACGCCTCACCATTGACGACATCGCCAGACTCGCCGGCGTCTCGAAAACCACCGCCAGCATGGTGCTCAACGGGCGCGCGGCGGAGTACCGCATCGCAGCGGCAACGCGCGACCGCGTGCTGGCTGTCGCCGCCGAACACCATTTCAGCCCTTCCCAGTCGGCGCGCACGCTGCGCAGCCGCAGCAGTGGCACGCTGGGGCTGGTCGTGCCCGAACTCACCAACTTTGCGCATGCGATGCTCGCACAGGAGCTGGAAATCCAGGCGCGGGCACTCGGCTATCAATTATTGCTGGTCACCAGTGACGACGATCCGGAACGCGAGTATGAGGGCATCCGCCATCTGCTGTCGCGCCAGGTCGACGGCCTGCTGGTCATTCCCTGCGCAGTGACGCCCGGTCATTACGAGCGTTACGCCAGGCGCACGCCGCTGGTGCTGGTCGACCGCCGCGTGCCCGGCAGCACGCTGCCTTTCGTTGTGACGGCGGCCGAGGACCGGGTGGCCGATCTGGTATGCGAACTGGCCACGGCTCCCGGCGTGAACGAGGTGGTGTTTTTCGGTGGCCAGCCCGGTTTCTCGCCCAGTATCGACCGCCTGGCCGGCTACCGCGCCGGGCTGGCGCGCGCAGGCCTTGCCGAGCAGGATGGCTGGGTGTGGCAGCGCACCTTCCAGCGCCAGTCCGGAGCCGAGTTGATGGCTGCCTGCCACGCCGCGCTGGGCCACTATCCGCAGGTGATTTTTGCCGCGTCGATCACGCTGCTGGAAGGCGTGCTGGCCTATATGAAGGAACACCAGCTCTTTCGCACGCCGCCACGGCTGGCGTCCTTCGATAACCACGATCTGCTGGATTGCCTTCCGGTCGCGGTCGACAGCGTCGTGCAGGATAGCGCGGGGCTGGCGGCGGCGGCACTCGCGCGCGTGCTGGCATTGCGCGAGGGGCTGGCGGTGGCGCCTGAGTGGGTGCCGGCCAGGCTGCTGCGCCGCTCGGAACAGCCCGGCTAGCCCGGCCAGGTCAGCCGCAGGCTTAATACCCACACCCCCATATAGCCACAGCCATTCGCCTGAAATAGCCATAGCGCAATACCCATTCAATTGAGATAGCGGGCCAACACCTGGCGCAGCAGATCGAAATTGATCGGCTTGGTCAGAAAATCGTTCATGCCGGCTGCGAGGCAGGCGGTCTCGCTTTCCTGCAGGGCATTGGCCGTCAGCGCGATGATCGGCAGCGAGGCGGTACGGCTGTCCTGCCGCAGGCGTCGCGTTGCCTCGAGGCCATCCATGACCGGCATCTGGCAGTCCATCAGGATCAGGTCGAATTCAGCCTCGCCGGCTTTTTCCAGGGCCTCCAGCCCATTGCCCGCAATCGTGACCTCGCAGCCCAACCGCTCCAGCCCGATCGCGACGACGCGCTGGTTGAGCAGGTTGTCCTCGACCACCAGCACCCGGCCGCACAACTGCGATTGTGGCGGCCAGTATTGTGGCGCTTCCGGCTGCCCCGGCCCCCCCACCAGCGCATGCAGCGCGGATAACCAGGCATCCAGACCGAAAACCGGCTTGGTGAGCAGACGCCGCCCGGCGCGATCAACCCAGCCCTCGGGCTGCCGCCAGCCACAGTAGAGCACCGGCAATGACTCAGGCCAGTCACCGGGGCCGAGTTGCTGATGGCCATCACCCGGCTCGTCAACAATCAGCACATCCAGACCATCCAGATCGCTGCGCCTGTCCACCGGGCGGACGGCAACACCGGCCGCGCGCAGCAGTTGCATCAGCCGCTCGTCACGCCAGACCGGATCACCCTGCCAGCCAAGTTGCCGGCCACGCAGGAAACCGGCAATGCTCGCCTCGGCTTCCGGAATGATGAACTGCTCGGCCAGAAGCGGCAGTTCGCACACAAAGACGGCCCCCTGCCCGGCCTCCGATTGCACACTGATGCGCCCGCCCATCAACTCACAGAGCAGCCGGCAGATCGCCAGCCCCAGCCCGGTGCCACCAAAGCGGCGGGTCGAGCTGGAGTCAGCCTGGTAAAAGCGTTCGAACAGGCGTTGCTGGCGTTCTTGCGGAATGCCGACCCCGGTATCCGACACCTCCAGCCGCACCAGCCCCGACTGCCAGTGCAGGGCGACCCGGACACCGCCAGCATCGGTGAATTTCAGCGCATTGGAAACCAGATTCAGTACGATCTGGCGGTAGCGCAAGGCATCGCCGCTCACGCGCAGGGGAACGGCGGGGGCAATATCCAGCAGCAGTTCGATGCGGCGCTCGGTGGCTCGCGGCGCCAGCATGCGGCAGGCATCGCGGGTAGTCTGGATCAGGTCGAAGGAAGCATTTTCCAGCTCGAGTTTGCCGGCTTCGATCTTGGCAAAATCCAGCAGATCGTTGATCAGCACCAGCAGCGCTTCGCCGGAGTGGCGAATACTGGCGAGCTGCTCACGCTGTTCGCTGCCCAGCGGCGACTCGGCCAGCAACTGGGCAAAGCCGAGCACGCCATTGAGCGGCGTACGAATTTCATGCGAGATAGTGGCAAGGAATTCGCTCTTGGCGCGGCTGGCTTCTTCGGCCGCATCGCGCGCGGCCAGCAGTTCCTCGGTCTGCTGCGACAGTTGCTGGTTGGCCTGCCGCAGCCCGGCTTCGAAACGCTTGCTGCGCACCAGCTGCGACAAAATGGCGGCAAAGAGTTTCAGCACCTCGCGCTGCCCGGGCGGCATAGGACGGTGCTTGATGAAATTGTCGCAGGCCACCCAGCCCAGCAGCTCGCCTTCATGATGCAGGGCGACCAGTGCATTCCAGCCGCGCCCGACCACCTGCTTGTCGTAGTAGAGTGCGGCGTCTTCCTTGACGACAACCTCGCCCGGCCGCGCGCGCGCCACGGCAAACATGTCGTGCGCCGGGCAGGCACTGCGATACCAGTGCTCATCGGTGACGTTGCCATCGTTGTCGGTGCCATAGGTGCCGACCATGTCGCCACTATCGGGCTCGTATTCGAAAATGCCCATGCGATCGACATCAAGCTGGCTGATGGCCAGCGTGACAGCACTGCGATAGAGCGCATCCAGATCCGGCGCTCGGGTCAGCGCCAGCGTAACTTCGCCCAGACGGTGCAAGAGCTGACGCTCGTCCTCGACGCGCGACAGGCTGGCATGCAGCTGGCCAGCTTCCAGATTGGCAAAACGGCTGCCTTCCGCCTGGCGCAGGCGCATGACGATTGCCGCTGCCAGTGCTGCGCATTCGCCATGGAACACCGGATTGGCCAGCGCACGCTCGATCGAGGAGAGCTGTTCGGCCTCGACATAGATCATGCCGATCAGCAGGCCTTCGTCGGTCAGCGGCACAATCAGCTGGTAGCGTGGCACCAGCGGCGCACCGGCCGGTCGCCAGATTTCATCAGTCAGCATGGTGCTGGCCATCATGGCCACCACGGGCGTTGTCAGTTGTGATTTCAATGCTGCCAGCGGCAGCCCGTAGAAGAGCTCCAGCGCCTGCAGTTCGTCATATTCCTGCGTCGCCTGCCCCTGCACGAACTGGGCCCGCACCCGCAGCGTCCCGTCCTGCGGATAGAGCAGCACCACGCGGCGCGCCTGCAGTTCACTGGCAAAACGCTCGACGATGGTCACCGCCAGACCTTCGCGCGGCGCATCGCGTACCCAGTCGGCCAGACCATGGATCAGGGAAGTATGCATCGACAAACCCTCAAACTGACTCAGGGATTATCAGGCAGCAACAGCAGGCTGTCTTGACTGAGCTGCAAGCATACGTGCCGCATGCAACACATGCATCCGTCATGCATACCCCGCACCATGGCGGCACCGGTAGCGTTGGCAGGAAAATCAACCATACTGACGAAAACAGCCCCCGCCTTACGCGCACCATGCCCAACCGCAATTCCCTTTCGCTGGCAGACTGGCGCAACCGCTTCGCGGCGGTGCGGGAAGCGGTGCGTCTCGGCCAGGCCCACGCCCTGAAGCAGGCCCGGCAATTGCACCGGCAGATGCCGGCGAGCCTGCCAGTCGAAGAAAGGCTGGCGCTGCATGAAACGCTGAGCCGGGCGGCATGGGGGCAACAGGCCTACGCCACCATGCAGCATCACGCCCGCCTGTTGGCCGCAGAGGCCAGCGAAAGCAATTTGCTCACGCACCGCATCACCGCCCTGCAGCTGCTGGCGCAGGCGGCCTATGACCAGGGCAAGCGCAGCCAGGCCTTGCGCCACTGGCTGGCGAGCCTGGAAGACGCCGATAACCAGGAAAACCTCGGTGCGCTATGCGAAGCCTGCCTCGGCATCGGCTCGCTGCTGCAGCAGGATAATCGCGATGATGCGGCCAGCCAGATCCTGCAATTCGCCTTTACCCTGGCCCAGGATGCCGGCCTGAGGCGCCTGCAGTTCCGCAGCGGCCTGCTGCTGGCGGCGCACTGCTCGGTGCGGCAGGATGCGGCCGGACTGGCTCGCCAGCTTGACGCGCTCGCCGGACTGCCTCAGAACGAAATCGATACGGCCTGGCGGGTGGACCTCGACAATTTCCATGCCCGGTTGCACATCCTGCAGCGCGAGCCTGCGGCCGCAGAGCCCCTGTGCCTGCAGGCCAGCCGCACAGCGCATCAATGCCGCTACAAGTGGGGTGAACTGCAGGCACGTCTGCAGCTCGCCGACATTGCCCGGTTGCGCAAGGATACCGGCAACGCCATCATCATCCAGCGGGAAGCACTGGCCTTTGCCGCCACCAGCAACGCCCTCAAACGCCTGCCGCTGAGCCACCTGCGCCAGCTGGCCGACATGCAGGAAAGCTGCGGCCAGTTTGCCGAAGCCCTGGCCAGTCTGGAGAGCTGGCACGAACTCCACTGTGCAGCGCAGGCCGAACGCCAGCGGCAGGCACAGCGCATTTCGGCGCACGATGCCCGCCTGCTGCAGTTGCACCAGCAGATTGCAACGCTGAAACTCGAGCGGCGCGCCCTGCTCCGCGAGCTGCAGCAGCTGAAAGCCCCCGCCGCCAGCGAGGTCTCCGCATGATGCTGCAGCAACTGCAGGACGAACTGGATCACGCACCGGAGCAGACACGGCTTGCCGCACTGGCGCTGGCCCGCCGCGCCGAGGAACAGAAAGAACACGTCACCGCGCTGCAGGCGCGGCTGCTGGCGGCCAAGGCACTGGGCCGGCAGGATTACCAATCCTCACTGGCCGAACTGCAAAAGCTGCTACTGCCCCTGCGCCATGCCGGCCTTTACCCGGATCTGATGGAGGCACTTGACGAGGCCGGCGGACATGCCATGGTGCTGGGCGACATCAATCTGGCCGTGCAGTACTGGTCGGACTGCCTCGACCACGCGCTGGATCGCCGGCACGGCAGCTTTGCCGTGCGCGCGCTCAATGGCATCGGCAAGGTATTCTGGGTGCTGAACGACCACGTCACCGCGCACCACTACCATTGCACTGCGCTGGATTTTGCATTGCCGCTTGATGACACCATCAGCCTGAGCGCCGTGTATCTTTGCCTGTGCACCGATCTGATTGCGCTGCAGCGACATACAGTTGCAGGTATTGCACTGAAAATTGCTCATCCCTATGTCAGTCATTGCGGTAACCGCCACTGGCAGGCTGAATACCAGCTGCACTGCGGCACGGTACTCGCCGCCGAAGGAGATCACCTTGCCGCAGCGCAGTCCCTGCACCAGGCCGAAAGGATGGCCGAAGAGCTGGGCTTCCGCTGGGTACTCAGCCAGGCGGCCTTCCAGCTGCACCTGCTGGCCCTGACCAGTCACGAGGATGAGCTCGCACGCCAGCAGCTGGAGCGTGCGGTGGCACTGGCGGCAGCCATCGAGGCGCACACCCTGCTGGAACAGATCCATTTCCACGCCTACTGTCACTACAAGGCCGCCGGCCACCTGCAAAGCGCGCTGGCACACTATCGCGCCTATCTCGGCCACTATGAACACAATCACCAGACCACGGCCCCCCGGCTGGCGCGCCATACCGAACGCCGCCTGCGCCGCCTGCAGGGCCGCATCGAACTCGCGCAGCGCACACTGGAAAACGATCTGCTCAACAACACCCTACGCGTCCAGCACGAGCAGCTCGACACGCTCGGCCGGGCAGCGATCACCGACCCGCTGACCGGCTTGTTCAATCGCCGCATGCTCGAACAGCAATTCGAACACTATGACCGGCAGCCGGTGCTGCCGATGACGCTGCTGCTGGCCGACATGGATCATTTCAAGGAAATCAACGACCACTACGGCCACCAGGCCGGTGATCGCGTGCTGCAGGCACTGGCGCAATTGCTGCGGCAGGCCTGCCGCGGCTCGGAACTGATTGCGCGCTACGGTGGCGAGGAATTCGTGATCCTGCTGCCGCTGATCGGCCTGGAGCAGGGTCGCCGCATTGCCGAGCGCCTGCGCAATCTGGTGGCAACGCACGACTGGCAGGGCATCACGCCGGGGCTTAACCCCACCATCAGCATCGGCCTGGCGGCCACCCGCAACACCAGCCTCGCCATGCCTGCACTCGCACGCATGGCCGATACGGCGCTCTATGCCGCCAAGGCGGCCGGGCGCAACTGCGTGCGCTGGCAGCAGGCGGGCTGAGCGGCGCTGCCGCGGCAAGCGGGGTTTTCGATGCCTTGCTGGCCGCACGCGTTTTGTGCCGAATCAAGGGCACTTTGCGTTACAATTGGCGTTTTCCGCACCCACACTACGCTCAAGGAGAGTACCCATGTCGTTGGCTGATCGCGACGGAGTCATCTGGTATGACGGCAAACTGGTGCCGTGGCGCGATGCCACCACGCACGTCCTCACGCACACCCTGCACTACGGCATGGGCGTGTTCGAAGGCGTCCGTGCCTACGAGACTCCCAAAGGTACTGCCATTTTCCGCCTGCAGGATCACACCGAGCGCCTGCTGAATTCGGCCAAGATCTTCCAGATGGAGATCCCCTTTTCCGCCTCCGAACTGAACGAAGCCCAGAAGACCGTGGTGCGTGAAAACCAGCTCAAGTCCTGCTACCTGCGCCCGCTGTCCTTCATCGGCAGCGAGAAGCTCGGCATTGCCGCTTCTAATAACAGCATCCACACCATCGTGGCCGCCTGGCCCTGGGGTGCATATCTCGGTGCCGACGGTCTGGAAAAGGGCATCCGCGTGAAGACATCGAGCTTCACCCGCCACCATGTGAATGTGTCGATGGTGCGTGCCAAGGCCAGCGGCTACTACATCAATTCCATCCTCGCGCATCAGGAAGCCGCCGCTGACGGCTACGACGAAGCACTGGTGCTCGATACCGACGGCTACGCCTCGGAAGGTGCCGGCGAAAACCTCTTCATTGTGAAGAAGGGCAAGATCTACACGCCGGACGTCGCGTCCTGCCTCGATGGCATCACCCGCAACACGGTGCTGACGCTGGCGAAGGAAGAAGGTTTCGAGATCATCGAAAAACGCATCACGCGCGATGAAATCTATACCGCCGATGAAGCCTTCTTCACCGGCACCGCCGCCGAAGTCACCCCGATCCGCGAACTCGACAACCGCGCGATCGGTGCCGGCTCGCGTGGCCCGGTTACCGCCCGCCTGCAGCAGCGCTATTTCGACTGCGTACAGGGCCGCGATCCGAAGCACGAAGACTGGCTGACGCTGGTATAAGCTTGCAACCATTGCGGGATATGGCCTGCAGAGCCATACCCGCCTTGTGAAGACTGGAATACATCATGCAACTGAAAGAAAACACCCAACGTGAAATCGAAGTGGGCGCTGCCGACCTGCCGCTGCACTGTCCGACGCCCGACCAGGTGAAGTGGAACTCGCACCCGCGCGTGTTTCTGGATGTCACCAAGACGGGCCAGGCACTCTGCCCCTACTGCGGTACGCTGTACAAACTGCGTGCCGGCGAAGTGATCAAGGCTCATCACTGATTTTCTTCTTGTTCGCCAAAGCGGCGCCGGCTGACCGGCGCCGCTTTGGTCTTTGTACTGGCCGATGAAAAAAATACTGATCGTTGCCCCCGCCTGGATCGGCGACGCCATCATGGCGCAGCCGCTGTATGCGCGCCTGCACCAGCGTTACCCCGGCCTGATTCTTGACGTCCTGGCTCCGGCCTGGACGCGTCCGCTGCACGAACGCATGCCCGAAGTGCATGCCGCGCTCGACAACCCCTTCGGCCATGGCGAGCTGGGCCTGCGCCAGCGCTGGCGCCTCGGGCGCACGCTGAAAGCCGCCGGCTACGAGCAGGTGATCGTGCTGCCCAATTCGCTGAAATCGGCGCTGGTGCCGTGGTTCGCCCGCATTCCGAAGCGCACCGGCTGGGTCGGCGAAGCGCGCTACGGCTTGCTGAATGATGCCCGCAAGCTGGACCCGTACGCGCTGCCGCTGATGGTCGAACGCTTCCTCGCGCTGGCCGACGAGCCGGATGCCGAGCGCCGCCGCCCGCTGCATCCGCGCCTCGTTGTCCAGCACGCACACCGTGATGCGGTGCGCGCACGCCTGCGCCTGCCCACCGACCTGCCCGTCGTGGCGCTGTGTCCCGGCGCCGAATACGGCCCGGCCAAGCGCTGGCCGGCCCGCCACGCGGCGACGCTGAGCCTCGCCCTGCTGGAGCGCGGCTATCAGGTCTGGCTGTTCGGCTCGGACAAGGATGCGCCCATTGCCGGTGAAATTGCCGACATGGCCCCCGGCGTCGTCAACCTTGCCGGCAAGACCTCGCTCTCGGAGGCCATCGACCTGATGAGCCTCGCCAAAGGCGCGGTCTGCAATGATTCCGGCCTGATGCACGTCGCCGCCGCCCTGCATATTCCGCTGGTGGCAATTTATGGTTCCAGCTCGCCGGAATTCACGCCGCCGCTGTCGGACCGCGCCGCGATTGTCACGCTCGATCTGGAATGCGCGCCGTGCTTCGAGCGGACCTGCCCGCTGGGCCACATGAAATGCCTGAACGATCTGGCACCGCAGCGCGTGCTGGATACCCTGCTCCCCATGCTCCCCTCACCCATTGCCAAACAGGCTGTCTGAAGGATACCCCTCATGACCTCCCCGCACCTCGAACATCTCGACCTCGCCCCGATCGCCCGCGTCAATGGCGCGGTCGTGCTGCCCGGCTCGAAAAGCATTTCCAACCGCACGCTGCTGCTGGCCGCACTGTGCGACGGCACGACGCTGGTGCAGGGACTGCTGGCCTCCGACGACACCCAGCGCATGCTCGAAGCACTGGATGCACTCGGCGTGAAGGTCGAGCAGCAAGGTGCTTCGCGCGACTTTCTGGTGCATGGCTGCGCCGGGAATTTTCCGAACAAAGCGGCCGACCTGTTCCTTGGCAACGCCGGCACGGCCTTCCGCCCGCTGACCGCGGCGCTGGCACTCTCGGGTGGCGAATACCACCTGCACGGCGTGGCGCGCATGCACGAGCGTCCGATCGGCGATCTGGTCGACGGCCTGGTGCAGGCCGGCGCAAAGATTGACTATCTGGCCAATCCGGGTTTCCCGCCGCTGCAGATCCACCCGGCGGAACTGTCCAGCGACCGCATCGCGGTGAAGGGCAATGTGTCCAGCCAGTTCCTCACCGGCTTGCTGATGGCGCTGCCGCTCACTGGCCGCGACATGACCATCGAAGTGGTCGGCGAGCTGATTTCCAAGCCCTACATCGAGATCACGCTGAACCTGCTGGCGAAATTCGGCATTGAAGTTGTCCGCCGCGAGTGGAAAGAATTCTTCATCAAGGGCGGCCAGACTTACCGCAGCCCGGGCCAGATCTTTGTCGAGGGCGATGCCTCGTCGGCGTCCTACTTCCTGGCCGCCGGCGCGATCGGTGGCGGCACCGTGCGCGTCGAAGGCGTCGGCCGTGATGCCATCCAGGGTGACAAACGCTTTGCCGACACGCTGGCGCAAATGGGCGCACAGATCACCTGGGGCGACAATTTCATCGAAGCAGCGCCCCCCGCGGACGGGCAACTCAAGGCCATCGACGTGGATCTGAACCACATCCCCGATGCGGCTATGACCATTGCCGTGGCCGCGCTGTTCGCCAGGGGCACGACGACCATCCGCAATATCGAAAGCTGGCGCGTGAAGGAAACCGACCGTCTCTCTGCCATGGCCACCGAGCTGCGCAAGGTCGGCGCCACAGTCGAAGAAGGCCAGGACTATATCGTCGTCACCCCGCCGGCACAGCTGATTGCCAATGCCGCCATCGAAACCTACGACGACCACCGCATGGCGATGTGTTTCTCGCTCGTCGCCTTGGGCGGCGTGACGGTGCGGATTCTCGATCCGAAGTGCACCGCCAAAACCTTCCCCACCTATTTCGAGGAACTGGCGCGCATCGCCGGCTGAGCGCAGCGTGGACAAACAAAAAGGCCAGTCATTGCGACAGGCCTTTTTTATCGGGCAAGCGGATGCTTGCCTGCCCTCTTTCAGGGCTTGCCGGGAGGGACGGCCTTGCTGCGGGACCAGGCCGGTTCCGGCAGCAGCGTGTTGCGGATCAGATGGCAGAAGCGGCATGGATAACCAAGCAGGGACAGGGGAAACCCCATGCCACGGCGGGCCATCACATTGCTGTTTTTCTGACTGCTGTTCATACAGGCTCCTTGCGTGATTGAACTACCACACGGGCGACCGCAATAGCGGCCGCGCATAAGGTCTTTGCACTACGGCGCAGATAGTACGCCGGTTTCTTGCATTTGTTTACTCCCCGTTACATTTCTTTTTGCGCCACGAATGCGACAGCAGAAACAGCGTGTTCTGTCAGCGGTTTACCGCGTTTGCACAATCGGCGTACAGTCACGGCTTACAATCATTTCTGCCCGTTGACTGATGACCATGCCAGACAATCCCTACCAAACGCCTGCGGCCAATCTGGCCATGCCTGATGATCCCTATCAAGCACCTGCGGTCGATCTGACCGCGCCACCTGAGCCCCGGCAGCCCGGTGCACTCTGGAAAGCAGTGTTGTTCGGAGTGCTGATCGATACCGGCGGAACACTGGCATTCGTCACCCTGCTGGCGCTCGGCCTCGGCATTGCTCTCAGCGTCGCCGGCTTGCCTCCGGCGCAACTCGAAGGTGAAATCCAGCGTTTGCAACAGCCATTCTCTGGTTTCTGGCTGACCAGCATCGCGGTCGGACTCGGTTTCTCTCTGCTTGGTGGCTATGTGTGCGCCCGCATCGCACATCGCCCGAGCTTGCGACCGGTGTATGTGCTGGCAGCCTGCTCATTCGTATTCGGGGCACTGCTTGGCGGCCTGACGAATGGCTGGATTCTTTTTCTGCTCCTGTCTGCCAGCGGTATTGCCAGCAATCTGCTCGGCGGCTGGCTCTACCAGCGCCACCACTGGCCGGCCAGACAATACCAGCCACCCCATACCTCCAAAGCCCTTGATTAGAAATGGCTGCAAACCAATACCCATGAAAAAACCTCAGATCATGCAATCATCCCCCCTTTCGCTGCTGGCCAGCCTGCTGCTCAGCCCTGTTCTGCTGGCGGCGGTTAGCGATGTGCCTGCCGAAGCGATCAGCGTCAGCGGCAGGACGGCTTCTACTGATGGCCGCTGGCAGGCGACGTGGCCGGCAGTGAGCTGGGGCCTGCGTTTTTCCGGCACGGCCATTGGCGTGAAGCTCAACGACCCGAAGAATTATTACGTGCTGGAAATCGACGGCAAGCCGGCCAGGCAGATCGCGCCGGAGGCCGGCGAGCGCACCGTATGGCTGCGCGAGCTGAAGGACGGCGAACATCTGGCGCAACTGGTCAAGCGCACCGAATCCCCCAGGGACGTCGGCGCCTTCGGCGGTTTCGTGCTCGACGGCGGCAAGGTGCTGGCCACGCCGGCCAAACCCGTACGGCGCATCGAGTTCATCGGTGATTCGTATATGGCGGCGCTCGGCAATCTGTCCTCGAAGCGCGAATGCACGGAAGAGCAGGTCTGGCTCAATACCGACGCAACGCAGGGCTTTGCGGTGCAGACCGCGCGGGCGCTGAATGCCGAATGGCAGGTGAATGCCATGTCGGGGATGGGCGTGCTGCGCAACTGGAATGGCAACAATCCCGAGCACGACTACCGCAGCTTCTACCCGCTGACGCTGCAGACCGACCCGGCCAGTGCCTGGGGTTTCGACTGGAAACCGCAGGTCGTGGTGATCAGCCTGGGTACCAATGATTTCTCGACACCGGTTAGGGCCGGCGAGACCCGCACGCAGGAACAGCTCGCGAGCGACTGGCTGGTCGCCTACAAGGGTTTTCTGGCCAGCCTGCGCGCCCGCTACGGCAAACCCGCCATTATCGTCACCGGCGCCTACCTGTGGCCCGACGACCGCCTGCGCCCGCTCCTGCAGAAGCTGGTGGCCGACGAGCAGAAGGCCGGCAACAGGATCAGCTTTCTCGACTGGGGCAATCTGGAGCTGACCGGCTGCAGCTGGCACCCCAATCTGGCGGATCACCGCAAGATGGCTGAGTTGCTGAAGGCGAAAATCTCCGAACAGGGCAAGGTCTGGCCGCAGTAACCGCCGTCGGCAGACTGCGCGCAGCGCACTGTCATCATTACCGGACGCGGGGATAATTACCCAAACGCCTTTCTTTCCTTTCGCCGTATGGCATATTCTGAAGCCAGTTCTGCGGGACGCGTGTCGCCCCGGTTCATATCCAAGGAGGTTTCCATGCCCCGCCTGCTGCATTCACTGTTCATCTCCGCCGCCCTGCTCGGCACCCCGGCCGCAGTGCTGCTGGCACCAGCGGCCAGCGCGGCCGATGCGACCGCCGCCCAACCCGCTTCCTACAAGCAGGAAGAACTGGAACAGCTCGTCGCGCCGATTGCGCTCTATCCTGATTCGCTGGTCGCGCAGATCCTGATGGCATCGACCTATCCGCTCGAAGTCGTGCAGGCCCAGCGCTGGCGCAAGGCCAATCCGAAGTACAGCGGCGCAGAGCTGGAAAAGGCCGTGAACCAGCAGCCCTGGGATGCCAGCGTCAAATCGCTGACCGCCTTCCCGCAAGTGCTCGACATGATGAATGACAAGATCGACTGGACCCAAAAGCTGGGCGATGCGTTCCTGGCCGACCAGAAGCGGGTGATGGATGCCATCCAGGTGCTGCGCCAGCGTGCGCAAGCTTCCGGCAACCTGAAATCCGGCGCGGAACAGACCGTCAGCACGCAAAGCAGCAATGGCGAGCAGATCATCATCATCCAGCCCGCCCAGCCCGAAACGGTCTACGTGCCGGTCTATAACCCGACCGTGGTGTACGGCAGCTGGCCCTACCCCTACTACACGCCCTATTACTGGTACCCGCCCGGCTACGCCTACAGCGGCGCGGCATTCGGTTTTACCGCCGGGCTGATCGTCGGCGGCGCATTCTGGGGCTGGGGCAACTGCAACTGGGGTGGCGGCAATATCGACATCGACATCAACAACAACTTCACCCGCGTCGACCATTACAAGCGCAGCAGCAACGGCAGCTGGCAACACAATGCCGAGCACCGCCGCGGTGTCGAATACCGCGATCAGGGCACCCGCGAGCGCTATCGCAACCAGCAGCCCGGTGCCGCTACCCGCGATGCCAACCGGGATGCCTATCGCGGCCGGGCTGACAATGCCCGCCAGGATCTGGGCAAGATGTCGCCCGAACAGCGCGATGCGATCAACCACGATGCCGCCAATCGCGATCGGGATGGCAGCCAGAACCGTCCGCAAACCTCGGACCGTGCCACCGGCACACGTGACGCAAGCCGCGATGCCGCACGTCCGCAACCAGCAACCCGCGATAGCGGAACACGCGACAGCAGCCGCGCTCAGACGACCAGCCGCGATACCCCGCGCAGCAGCAATTCGCTCAATAACGTGAACAGCCCCAGCGTCGATCGTGCGGCCAGCCAGCGTGGTGCCAGCAGCCGCGCCAGCACCGGCAGCCGCAGCGGCGGCAGCGTGCAGCGCCCGGCCCGCAGTGGCGGTGGCCGCCGCTAGCTGGCTACGGAAAGACAACCTGCTCCCCGCTGTTCCGCCAACGCGGAACAGCGCATGAAACACACTATGTTGATGGTCGACTTTGATGCGGTGGTTTGCGCCGGGGCGAGCCCGGCACCGGAGGCCGGAGGAAAACCCGGCCCCATCCCCCGCCCAAGCCGGCCAAGGAGAACATCATGATTCTGAAGAAAAGCCTGCTCGGTCTGTGCGCCCTGGCCCTGACACTTCCCGCGCTTGCCGCGCAGACCTTCGGCACAGCCGACGCCGCCGGCGATGCGCTGGTGCGCGCACTGGAAACCCGCGACCGCGCCGCTCTGCAGCGCATTCTCGGCAAGGGTTACGGCGATCTGATCCATGTCACCGACCAGGACGATGCCCGCGCCCTGATCGACAGCTTCGTCCGGCAATACCAGACACGCCACCAGTGGCTGGATCAGGGCCAGCGGTACAAAGTGCTGGAAGTAGGCGAGGAAAACTATCCCTTTGCCATTCCGCTGGTGAAGAAAGCCGCCGGCTGGGAATTCGATCTGCCGGCAGGCCGTGAGGAAATGCTCAGCCGCATGATCGGTACCAACGAACTCAGCACCATCGAGGTACTGAAAACCCTGCGGGAAGCACAGCGCGAGTATTTCCTGCGCAATCCGGACGGCAGCCCCTTCCCGCATTACGCCAGCCGGGTGCAGAGCAGCCCCGATACGCGTGATGGCCTCTACTGGCCCAGCGCGGAGGGCGAAGAGAGCAGCCCGATGGGCGAGCTGTTTGCCCGCGCCGCCAGCGACATGACCGGCAAGAGCAAGCCCGCCGAGCCCTTCCATGGCTATTACTTCCGCCTGCTCAAGCGCCAGGGGCCTGACGCCCCCGGCGGGGCCTACGATTATCTGGTGAAGGGCAAGCTCTACGGCGGTTACGCCATCATCGCCTGGCCTGCCAGCTACGGCAAAAGCGGCATCATGACCTTCATGACCAGCCATGACGGCAAGATCTACCAGCGCAACCTGGGCCGCCAGACAGCGGCACAGGCTGCCGCCATCAGCAGCTTCAACCCGGACAAGTCCTGGCAGGAAGTGCATTAGCCAGAAAGTGCAACAGCAAATCCCGACAAAACCAGATACATCACCCCATATAGCCATGCAGCCCTTAAAAATGAAAGGCCGCATGGCTATACCCATATAAAAACCCACCCATAAACCAGAATGCAGACACGGAGAACAGCATGGACAGCTCCCCATCCGCCGGCACCCTGCGCTTTGACTTGCTGGCTGGCCTGATCGCTGCAACGGTCGTACTGCCCAAGGCCATGGCATATGCCACGGTCGCCGGCCTGCCGGTTGCCGTCGGCCTCTACACGGCGCTGGTGCCGATGGTGATCTACGCGCTACTCGGCTCGTCCCGCGTGCTCAGCGTCAGCTCCACGACTACGCTGGCGATCCTCGCCGGCACCGAACTCGTGCTCGTAGTGCCCGATGGCGATCCGGGCAAACTGCTGGCCGCCGCCGCGACGCTGAGCGCACTGGTCGGCGTGTTGCTGATGGTGGCGTCAGTACTGCGTCTGGGCTTTGTCGCCAGCTTCATTTCCACGCCGGTTCTCACCGGCTTCAAGACCGGCATCGGGCTGGTGATCGTGCTTGACCAGCTGCCCAAGCTGCTGGGCATCCACATCGAGAAAGCGAATTTCTTCGCCGACCTGCTGAGCATTGCCCAGCACCTGCCGGCCACGTCCTGGCTGACGCTGGCGGTGGCCGCTGCGACACTGATCGTGCTCATCGGCATGGAAAAGCTCTGGCCGCATTCACCGGCACCGCTGGTGGCCGTCGCCGGCGGCATTGCCGCCTCGTGGTTCTTCGGCCTGCATGAACAGGGCGTGGCGATTGTCGGGCTGATCCCGCAGGGCCTGCCCGCGCTGACCCTGCCCGACCTGAACCTCGTGCAGCAACTGCTGCCGGGTGCGCTCGGCATCGCGCTGATGAGCTTCACCGAATCGATTGCCGCCGGGAGGGCCTTTGCCCGCAGCGGCGAGCCCCCAATCAATGCCAACCGCGAACTGCTGGCCACCGGCATCGCCAATCTGGCCGGTGCCTTCGCCGGCGCGATGCCGGCCGGTGGCGGCACCTCGCAGACCGCCGTGGTTCGCGCGGCGGGCGGCCGCAGCCAGACGGCATCGCTCGTCACTGCCGGCATGGCGCTGGCGACCATGCTGCTGTTTGCGCCGGCGCTGGGGCTCTTGCCGAATGCGGTCCTGGCTGCGGTAGTGATCGTGTATTCGGTCGGGCTGATCCAGCCGGCCGAATTCAGAAACATCCTGCGCATCCGCAGCATGGAATTCCGCTGGGCGCTCTTTGCCTGCCTGGGCGTGCTGCTCTTCGGCACCCTGCAGGGCATTGTGATTGCCATCATCGTTTCACTGGTCGGCCTCGCCAGCCAGACCGCGCGACCGCGCATCTCGGTACTGGGCAGAAAACCCGGCACCAACGTGCTGCGGCCACTGTCAGACGAACACCCGGAAGACGAACAATTCCCCGGCCTGCTGATCGTCAGGCCCGAAGGACGGCTGTTCTTTCTCAACGCCCAGACCGTGGGCGAGCAGCTGATGGCACTGATCCATACGCATCGCCCCGATACGCTGGTCCTTGACCTGAGCCGGGTGACGGATATCGAGTATTCTGCCCTGCAGATGCTGATCGAAGGCGAGGAACGCATTGCGAAAGAAGGCGTCACGCTGTGGCTGGCCGGGCTGAACCCCGATGTCTACGAAGCAGTCAGCCACGCGGGACTCGCCGGAAAAATGGGCAGGGAACGACTGCTCTTCAACGCGCACCTGGCCATTGATCGGCATCTGGCAGGCCAAAACCAGCATACCTCAAACCCCATAGCTCCATAACCATTGACATGAAATGCCTATAAGGCAATACCCATGAAAAAGCCACCCGGGCGGGTGGCTTTTTCATGGACAGAGGAATCAGTACTGCTCTTCGATGAATCGGAAGGGGTAATTGCTTTCCTTGTATTTGCCGATCTTGCGCTTGGGCAGCTTCACCTCTTCCTGCGGCAGTGCTTCATAGGGCACATGCTGCAGCAGATGGCGAATCACATTGAGACGCACGCGCTTCTTGTCTTCCGAGCGGGCAACAAACCAGGGCGCCCAAGAGGTGTCCGTCTTGGCGAACATATTGTCGCGTGCGGCAGTGTAGTCATCCCAGCGGTCGAAGGATTTGATATCCATCGGCGAGAGCTTCCAGATCTTGCGGCCATCGTCGATACGGTCACGCAGACGGCGCTCCTGCTCTTCCGGGCTGACTTCCAGCCAGTATTTCAGCAGGATGATGCCCGACTCGACCATCGCACGTTCGGCCATCGGCACCACTTCGAGGAATTTGTCCGACTGCTCCGGCGTGCAGAATCCCATCACGCGCTCGACGCCGGCGCGGTTGTACCAGCTGCGGTCAAAGATCACGATTTCGCCTGCGGCCGGCAGATGATTCATATAGCGCTGGAAGTACATCTGGGTTTTTTCGCGCTCGTTCGGCGCGGGCAAGGCCACTACACGGAAAATTCGCGGACTGACGCGCTCGGTGATGGCCTTGATGGTGCCGCCCTTGCCGGCACCGTCACGCCCTTCGAACACGATGCACACCTTCAGGCCCTTGGCGACAACCCATTGCTGCAGCTTTACCAGCTCGACATGCAGTTTTTTCAGCTCTTTTTCGTATGCCTTGGTCCCCAGCGCTTCTTCTGCCACTGCGGTTTTCTTATCCAGCTTCTGCTTGCTCATGTTGATTCTCCGGTTTGCCAGCACAGCCGGCCGAACGGGCCGGGCTTGCAAGTCCGTTCACTATAGCCCGATCTGCTCCTGGCTGACTCAGGGTTTTTTCTTTGCCAGCAGCAGGCGTAATTCCTGAGCCATCATCGTCGCCACTCTGGTCTGACCAGCGGCGGTGGGATGCAGCTGGTCGTTCTGGAACAGGCGCCGGTCATCTGCCAGCGGCGCCAGCAGGAAAGGCGTGAACGTCAGCTTCTGCTGTTTCGCCACATCACGGAAGGCCTGCTCGAACGCCTGCGTGTACTCCACGCCATAATTGGGCGGAATGCGGATGCCGACCAGATGCACCTTGGCACCGCTGTCCTGCGCCAGCTTCGCCATTTGCAGCAGATTGGCCTGCATGTCGCGCACCGGCAGGCCGCGCAGGCCATCGTTGGCACCAAGTTCCAGCACCACCAGTTGCGGTTTATGCTGTTTCAGCAGCGCGGGGAACCTTGTCAGCCCACCGGCTGTCGTTTCTCCGGATACACTGGCATTGATGACCTGCCAGTTCGCCCCCTGCCTGAGCAGGGTATCCTGCAGTAGCACCGGCCAGGCCTGGCTGGCAGGCAGGCCGTAGCCGGCCGACAGGCTGTCACCAACCACCAGCAGTTTCGGTGCCCCGGTCGCTGAAGCGGCTCCGGCAAACATCAGGGTGCAAATCGCAAGCAGGATTTGGCCGCCAACCATTCTGAGCAAACAGGGCTTGAACATGCTGAATTCTCCGCAAACCGCTTCACCACTGCTCGCTGCCCGCCAACTGGGCAAAACGGTGAAGACCGGCACTGAACAACTGACCATCCTGCATGATATTGAGTTCAGCCTGCCTGCGGGAGAATCCCTTGCGATTATCGGGACATCGGGCTCGGGCAAGTCGACGCTGCTGGCACTGCTTGCCGGTATCGACCAGCCCAGCCACGGCGATGTTCAGCTCGACGGGCAGTCACTCGCGGCACTGGATGAAGATGGCCGCGCCCGCTTGCGCGGGCAGCTTGCCGGTTTCGTTTTTCAATCCTTCCAGCTGCTGCCCGACTTCACGGCGCTGGAAAACGTGCTGGTGCCGCTTGAGCTGCACGGCGTAGCCGATGCAACAGCACGCGCAACGCACTGGCTGGAGCGCGTCGGCCTGGGCGCGCGCCTCGACCACACCCCGCGCCAGCTCTCGGGGGGCGAGCAGCAGCGCGTCGCACTGGCTCGCGCTTTCGCCGGCGCGCCGCGCATCGTGTTCGCCGACGAACCCACCGGCAGCCTCGATACCGCCACCGGCGCGCATATTGCCGACCTGATGTTTGAACTCAATGCCGCTGCCGGTACCACGCTGGTGCTGGTCACGCATGATCCGAAGCTGGCGGCACGCTGCAGCTGGCAGTTGCAGCTGCAGGGCGGCCACCAGATTGCCCTGCACCCCAACACCGCGCCAGACGGGTGGCCGGCATGAGGCGCCTCGCGCTGCGTTTCCTGCGCCGAGATCTGGCGGCTTCTGACTTCCGCCTGCTGCTGATCGCGCTGGTGATCGCCGTTGCCGCCATGACGGCAGTCGGCCTGCTGGCCGATCGCGTCAAACGCGGCCTCACCGGTCAGGCCAACTGGCTGCTGGCGGCGGATGCGGCGCTGATCAGCGACCACCCCATCCCGCGCGCTTACCTGCCCGGCAATGGGCAAGCAGGCTTGCTGGTGGCGGAAACGGCCACCTTTCCCAGCATGGTACGCAGCGGTGAGCAGATGCGGCTCGCCGCAATCAAGGCCGCCAGCAGTGATTACCCCTTACGTGGCAAGCTGGAAACCAGCCTGGGCGTCGTGCATGCCCCGCAAGCAGGCCAGGCCTACATCGACCGCCGCATTGCCGAACAATGGCAGCTCAAGGCAGGCGATGCACTCAAGGTCGGCAGCAAAACACTGACCGTTGCCGCCATCATCGTGCGCGAACCCGATGCCGTCATCGACTTCAGCAGCCTGCAGCCGCGCGTGATCATCAATGCGGTCGATCTGCCCGCCACCGGCCTCATCGGGCCGGGCAGCCGTGTCAATTACCGTCTGCTCGTTGCCGGCGCGGAAGCGGATGTGGCGCGCTGGAAGGACGGAATCCACTCACGCCTGCAGCGCGGTGAACGGCTGGAGGACGCCCAGGAGTCGCGCCCGGAAGTGAAGAAGTCGCTCGCCAAGGCCGAACAGTTTCTCCAGCTCGCGGGCCTGCTGGCCGCGCTGCTGGCTGGCGTAGCCATCCTGCTGGCGGCCCGCCGCTTTGTGCAGCGGCATTACGACAGCGTGGCCCTGCTGCGCACGCTCGGCGCCAGCCGGCGCCAGATGCAGCAATTGCTGCTGGGCGAATTGCTCGCACTGGTGCTGCTGGCGAGCATTGCCGGCGGCTTGCTGGGCTGGCTGGGGCAGGAAGCACTGGCATACTCGCTCAGGTACTGGCTCGAAAGCAGCGGGAATGAAAGGCTGCCAGCAGGTACCCCATGGCCATGGCTCTGGGCTTCCGCCTATGCGCTACTCCTGCTGGCCGGAACTGCCGGACCACAGCTGCTGGCATTGACACGTACACCGCCCCTGCGCGTGCTGCGGCGCGAACTGCAACCGGGTCTGCGCCTCGGGGCGCAGTGGCTGCTCGCCGCCGGCGCAACGCTGCTGCTGCTGTGGCTGGCTGTGCGTGACGTGAAGCTGGCGCTCCTCACCGGTGGCGGGCTGCTGCTGGCGATGCTGGCAAGCGGCGCGGGCGGCTGGCTGCTGATCCATCTGCTGCTGAAGCTGCCCTTTGCCCACTGGCGCCTCGCCCTGCGGCCGCTCGCGCGCCAGCCCGGGCTGGCAATGGTACAACTGGGCGCGCTCACCATTGGCCTCACCGGCCTGTGCCTGCTGACCATCACCCGCAATGATCTGCTTGATGGCTGGCAGGCGCGCGTTCCCGCCAATGCGCCGAACCACTTTGCCATCAATATCCAGCCCGACCAGGTTGCCACGCTCACGCAGCTGTTCCGCGCCCAGGGTGCCAGTGCGCCAGTCTTCCAGCCGATGATCCGTGGCCGCTGGATGGCGCACAACGGCCAGCCGGTGAATCCCGCCGCTTACCCGGATGATCGCGCGCAGCGGCTGGCCGAGCGCGAATTCAACCTCTCCTGGGGCGATGCACTACGCGCGGACAACCGCCTGATCGCCGGCCGCATGCCGGCAGCTGGCGAGCGCGGCTGGACCGTCGAGGCTGGCCTAGCGAAGACACTGAACATCCGGCTGGGCGACACGCTGGTCTTCGACATCGCCGGCAGCAGCGTCAGCGCGCCGGTCATTGCCCTGCGTGAAGTGAACTGGGATTCCTTCCGCGCCAACTTTTTTGTTACCGGCAGCCAGGCCATGCTGGCCGACCAGCCGGCGAGCATGATTACCAGCTTTTATCTGCCCGCAGAGCAGCGTCCGCTGCTGCGGGAGATCGCCAACAGCATGCCGAACGTAACGGTACTCGATGTCGGGCAGTTGCTGGCCGAAGTACGCCGCATCCTGCTGATCGCCACGCAGGCACTGCAGCTGGTACTGGGCTTCTGCCTCGCCGCTGGCCTGACCGTACTCGCCGCTGCGCTGGAACTCAACGCCAGCGAACGCAGCCGCGAAGCTGCCCTGCTGCGTGCGCTGGGCGCCACGCAGGGACGACTGCGCAGGCTCTGGCTAACCGAGCAGAGCCTGCTGGGAGCCGCCAGCGGCCTGACGGCGGGGCTGCTCGCCAGTGGCACCGGCTGGGCGCTGGGACGGTATGCACTGGAACTGCCGGTGGGCTTCAACCTGTGGCTGCCGGGTGTCACGCTGCTCGCCGGCGCACTGCTCGCAACCGGGGTCAGCCAGTGGCGATTGCAGCGACTGGCACGCAGCTCGCCGGGGGAACTGTTGCGTAACTGACAACGTGCAGCAGCATCTTTGCGCGCGCGCAAAACGGTTGTCACTGACAGCAGGCATGCTGGCGTTCAATCATCACCGGAGCGCCCACATGTCAGCCCAGAGAATTGAAGGACTTCTTCCCGCCGGCCTGCCCGCCCTGATCCGCAAGCAACTTGGCGGCGCGATTGCGCATGTGGAGAAGTCTTCGGGCAGTCTGGCCGACATTTTCCGGGTAGAAGGCAATGGGCGCGAGCTGATCGCCAAATGCTACCGCCAGCCCGGCCAGGCCGCCCGCGAAGCCGCCAGCCTCGCGTTGCTGCAGTCGCACAGCCGCATCGCGCTGCCGGAAGTGATCGCCATCCATGCCGCGGGCGAGCCGGGCGAAGCGCTCCTGATGACCGTCATCGCCGGCGAACCGGCCAGTCATGTGCTGGATTCGCCGATCATGATCGACCGCTTTGCCGATGAATGCACCGATCTGCTGCTGGGCTGGCATGCGCTCGCCGGCGACGGCGTCTTCCAGACGCGTGCCGGAGCCCCATTCGACACCTTCACCGAGAGCTACCGCAGCGAACTTGCCAGCCTGTGCGACTGGCTGCATACGCCAGCGGCGGCACAGCTGCTGTATCTGAGCCAGCGGGATGCCCTGCTCGACCTGGCCCGCCATTTTGATGCCCTGCCGCCGTCGAGCGCCGGCACGCCCAGCCTGATCCATGACGAATGCCACGCGGCCAACTTCCTTGTCGATCCGGAAAGCCAGCGCCTGTGCGGCGTGCTCGACCCGGGCTGGGTGCGCTTCAGCCATCGCGAGCTCGACCTGCGCCACCTGAAGGAAGTGCGTCCGGATTTCCGCCTGCTGGAAACCTATCTGGCCAAATTCCCGCTGGATGCCGGCGTGCACAGCAGACTGGCCTTCTTCGGCGTCTGGGAAGGTGTGCGCCATCTGGAAGCTGGCGGCCGCTACAACCAGGAAGAGCTGAACCGCAAGATCGCGCGCGCGAAGCAGCTGCTGGCCCGCCCGGTACCGGCCTGATATACACAGCCATGTATCAAGTCGTAGCCATTTCCTATAAATGGCTACAGACAGATACCCAATAAAAAACCTCGCCGCAGCGAGGTTTTTTATTGGGATGTTCCGCCTCAGACCGAGAAGGACGAACCGCAGCCACAGGTCGATTGCGCATTCGGATTCTTGATCGTGAATTGCGAACCTTCCAGGCTTTCGACGTAATCGATTTCGGCGCCGACCAGATACTGGTAGCTCATCGGGTCGATCAGCAGCGTCACGCCGTTTTTCTGTACGGCGGTGTCGTCTTCGTTGGTGATCTCGTCAAAAGTGAAGCCGTACTGGAAACCGGAGCAGCCGCCACCCGTTACAAAAACACGCAGCTTCAGGTCAGGGTTGCCCTCTTCCAGAATCAGCTCATTCACTTTGGCTGCCGCATTATCGGTAAAAATGAACGGCATCGGGGTATCAGCAGCGGTGCTCATGCGAGGCTCCGAGAATAGTTGACTAATAAAGTAGGATTATCCGCGCTCTGCGCCGGCAGGTCAATTGGCGTCCTTGACCGGTTCGATCGACGCCGGGTCGACTTCGACGCGCTGGCCATTGGCCAGATGGATCAGCCTGCCTTCGATAATGGCTCCAGCGTGCATTTCCAGCGTCTGATAGCTCAGGTCACCGCGTACCCTGGCCTTGGGCTGCAACTCGACATACTTGAGCACCTCGATGGGGCCATTGATCTCGCCATTCAGAATCAGGTGACTGCAGCGCACGCTGCCGGTAATCACAGCCTTCTCGCTGACAACCAGCGTGCCGTTCTTCGGATCAGCGGCTACCACATCCCCTTCGACGCGGCCGTCGACGCGCAAACCGCCGGCAAAGTTGAGATTGCCGGAAAGACTGGTGCCCTGCCCGATCAGGCTGTCGATCTTGGTGCTGCCCTTCTTGTTGCCAAACATCCTTAATCCCCCTGTTTCTGCTGGCAGGATGCCAGCACATTGTTGTTGTCACCGACCACCCTGGCCTCAAACAGTTGTGCCCTGGCTCCGGCAGGCAGAGTCAGTACGCCTTCGCGGTTGCCATAGTGCCGGAAGCTGATCGCCTCGTCCGGCGCGGATTGCGCGGCAAGCTTGCCATCCTGGCGGTATTGCATACTGACCAGCAGCCTGCCCTTGAATTCGGCATCACGGTTGATTCCCTGCACCAGCAGGAGGCGGTAACGCAGCCTGTTGCCAGCCTCGGGAACGACACTGCAGACGGCCACGCTCACGGGACGGCTGCGGTCATTGGTTTGCAGCAGTGACTGGAAGAAAGCCAGCGCTTCCTGCTGCACGCTGAGTTGCCCGCGCAGACCGGCCAGCTCGTTCGCCTGAGCAGCCCGCTCGGCATCGCCAATACGCAGCTTCTGGTTCAGCAAGGCCTCGCGTGCCAGAACAGCGGCAAGCTCAGCCTCCAGGCTGGCACCACGCACCGCCGAAGCCTGTGACGATACGGCCGCTTGCTGCGGCCCCACCAGTGGCGGTTGGGCATAACGGTAGCCACCGTAGCCGCCAGCGGCAAGCAGCAAAAGCGCGACCAGCAGGCGCAGAGCCCAGTCCCGCAGCGGGTGGCCGGTCCGTATCCGGGGCGGGGCTTCCGCCAGGCGGCGGCGATGCGCGCGATGCCAGCGCTTCAGGGGCATGTGCGGCTCTCCTTATAACTGCAGTGGCACACAATCGAGCCCCGCCATGTTCGGCATGCCGAACCGTAGTCTCCTGTACCCTGCTCCGCCAGCAACCCCAGCCTTAATCATGCAGACTTCCTTTCAACCAAGTGTCCGCCTGCGATATTAAAGCAAAAAGCCGCCAGACGGCGACTTTGCGGGCATGGATTCTGACCACGAAAAACACAAAAGCCACCCCGGAGGGTGGCTTTTTGCGTGGGCAAGCAGTCCGGCGAAATCGGATGAACGATTAGCGCTTGGAGAATTGCTTGCGACGACGGGCGCCGCGCAGACCCACTTTCTTACGTTCAACTTCACGAGCATCGCGGGTAACGAGGCCGGCAGCCTTCAGGGTACCCTTCAGAGTAGCGTCGAAGTCGATCAGGGCGCGGGTCAGGCCGTGGCGAATAGCGCCAGCCTGGCCGGTTTCGCCGCCGCCGTTCACGTTAACCATCACGTCGAAAGCTTCGAGGTTGCTGGTCAGAACGAGCGGTTGACGAACAACCATGCGGCCAGTTTCGCGAGCGAAATACTGATCCACCGGCTTGCCGTTAACAACGATATTGCCAGTACCCTTGATCAGGAACACGCGAGCAACTGCGCTCTTGCGACGACCGGTACCGTAGTTGTACTTACCTACCATTTTACAATCCTTTCCTCAACGCCGGCTTACAGAGCCAGGGCTTTCGGTTGTTGCGCAGTGTGCGGATGCTCGCCACCGGCATAAACCTTCAGCTTCTTGATCATGGCGTAGCCGAGCGGGCCTTTCGGCAGCATGCCCTTCACGGCCATTTCCAGCGCACGACCCGGGAACTTGGCTTGCATCTCGGAGAAGGTACGCTCATAAATGCCACCCGGGAAACCGGTATGGCGGTAATACTTCTTGCTGGTGGCTTTGTCACCGGTCACGCGCAGCTTGTCGGCGTTGACTACTACGATGTAGTCGCCGCAATCTACGTGCGGGGTGTACTCAGCCTTGTGCTTGCCACGCAGGCGCTTGGCAACTTCAGCCGCTACACGGCCGAGCACGAGGTCGGTGGCATCAACAACGAGCCACTCGCGCTTCACCTCATGAGGCTTGGCAGAAAAGGTTTTCATGACTGCTATTCCACGTTTTCTGATTTCGAGAAAGTCGCAGATAATAAACGAGGAAGCAAGGCGATGTCAAACCCTCAATGCCACCGATCGCAAAATGTGTCTGCTCCGATTTACGCACCAGCATCCCGCTGGCTGCGCTAACCCGCTACAATGCGCCATCCTGCCCGATATCACAAGGTAAATCGTCATGAAAGTGCGTTTGAAGTGGGTTGAAGAAGTCAGTTTCCTCGCGCAAAGCGAGTCCGGCCATGCGGTGCTGATGGATGGCCCGCCCGAAGGTGGCGGCCGCAATCTGGGCCCGCGCCCGATGGAAATGCTGCTGATGGGTGCCGCTGGCTGCTCGACGTACGACGTCATCCACATCCTGAAGAAAGGCCGCGCCGACGTGCGCGACTGCGTGGTGGAAGTCGAGGCGGATCGCGCGGACACCGAACCCAAGGTCTTCACCCGCATTCACCTTCATTTCATCGTCAAGGGCAAGGGCCTGAAGCCCGAGCAGGTCGAGCGCGCCATCAGGCTGTCGGCCGAGAAATACTGCTCGGCCACAATCATGCTGGCCAAGACGGCGGAGGTCACGCATGACTTCGAAGTGCTTGAAGCTGACTGAAGTGATGTGCGCAGCGTCCAGCGCGCTGCGCCGGCCCTTCTAGGGCTGCTGGCTGCCGTGCAGGCTGCGCCGGAACAGCCAGGCGACCGCCAGCACCAGCAGAACGCCGACAGCGGTCACCAGCAGCAGAATCCAGGCGTTGCGGCGCCCGCTGTGCATCGATTGCTGCACAACCTGATCGACCAGGCGCTCCTTGTAGCGGGTATGGTCGGCGAACGCCGCGGTCAGGCGTTCGCCCGCCGGTTTCCACTCCCCTTCCACCACCGCCAGCGCCTCTTCGCGCTGGCCGGCATTGGATGCCGCCAGCACCTTCTCCAGCGCAGCCAGGTACTCGGCGAGCAGCTGGCGATCTCGCTGCAACAGTTCGCCATCCTGGCGGTTCACGATCAGCTCTTTCTCGTAATCATCAAGATGCTGGTGAATCTGGGTGATGTTGTGCCGGATGGTGTTTTCGTGCGGCGCCCGCCGGTTTGCCTCGGCATAGGAAAGATGGTACAGCGCGTTCACCCGGATCAACAGGAAGTCGCGCTCGACACTGGAGAGAATCGCAAGGCTGCGGATGATGTTTTCATCGGTAAATTCCAGCTCTTCGGTCATCTGCTGAGAGCTGAAAAAACCGATCAGGCCAGTGGCCACCACGGCGACTATCGCGCCGATGACCACTGCCAGAAACCGCTGATTGACCCCGCGATTCACGCATCACCCTAACGGGTATTACCCAGGGACCCAGTATCAGCAAGATCCAGACGAGCATACCCGTCAGACTCAACCGGAGCCGACACATAATCGGCCAGCTTGCCCTCGACGGCCATTTTCTGCATGACGGGCTTGCCTCCCAGCAACTGCATGGCCAGCGCCAGCAGGATATGAGCCAGGCTGACAAATACCAGCGCCATCCCGGCCATGACATGCACCTGTGATGTCAGCTGCATAGCGCCGCCAGTCATCAGCAGCGGAACCGTCCAGCCCAGTACCTGATAACCGGCTGCGTGAGCAGCCATCAGCAAGGTGCCGGTACAGGCCAGAAACCCCACCAGGCCGTACAGCAACGCGTGCAGCACGCGAGCGACCAGTACCTGTTGTCCATCACACCCTTCCGGCTCGGGCGTGCCAAAGGCGCTGAAAACCAGCAGGCGCAGCAGATTGACCAGAAAGAGCAACTGGCCACTGATCAGGTGAACATTCATCAGCGTGGCATGCCAGGAGCTGAGCCTGCCCACTTGCGTAGCCAGCAGAATGCTGAGCATGCACACCAGTGCCAGCACTGCAACCAGCCAGTGACTGACAACCGAAAGCGGATGATACGACGCAGGAGCAGGAGCGGTCATGGTGGCACGCATCAGGGCAGGTCAATGTCGGTCGGATTTTCCACACGGCCATCCGTTTCGGAATAGAGCCACGCATAGGGCAGACCGATCAGGACTGCGCCACCGACAATATTTCCAAGCGTAGCAGGAATCAGGTTGTTGATCACGAACTCGCCGATGCCGATGTCCGCGCCGGCCAGCATTGCCGCGGGGATGAAAAAGAGATTGGCGATACTGTGCTCCATGCCCAGCGCCACGAACGCCATCACAGGCGCCCAGATGCCGACCATGCGACCCAGCGTATCTTTTGCCGAATACCCCTGCCAGGCCGCGACGCACACCAGCATATTGGCCAGCACGCCCTTGATGAATACCACCAGGAAAGGCTGGTCCACCTTGTGTTCGGCCAGATGCTGCGCATAGGCAGCCCAAGGCTGGTGTGCATCCAGCAGGCCGGTCATGTAAGCAAAGAAAAAGGCAGCAAAAAGTGCGCCGACCAGATTGCCGCCATAAGACACCCCCCAGACACGGAGCACTTCACTCAGTTTGATCTGGCGGCGGTAGAGCGGCACCATCTGGGTGGCACAGTTGGACGTGAAGAGATCGGCACCGGTCAGCACCACGGCAATAAAGCCGACTGGAAAGACTGCTCCGAAGAGCAGCTTGTCGAGCCCGGGATTTTGCGCTGCAAGCGTCGTTGCGCCGCCGGCGACCACCAGCGCAAGCAATGCGCCGAGGGCAATATAGACGCCACCGAGAAATGCCATCACCAGCAGCCGCGGCTGCTGCAGACCCGCCTTGCTGACGGCGGAATCGTTGATGTAATTGACCAGGTAATTCGGAGAAAGAATCTGAGCCATGACAACCAGACAAAAATGACGGAAGAATACGGAATACTCTACGCCGCAAGAGCCTGGCCGGCTTTGTGCATAATTAACAAAAAGGGCGCCGGGCGCCCTTTTTGTATCAATCATTGTGCCAGATCAAACAGCTACTTGACCTCTTCGTCGGCCGCAGCCAGAGCCAGGCCATCCGCCTCGACCTGGGCGTAGCCCAGATGACGGCGTGCCAGCTCGCGATTCACGAACAGCTTCATGGCGATCGACACGCCCAAAGCCACCACGAAGATGCCGGCAAAGACTGTCGTCATTGCGGCATAGCTGCCGGTTGCCTCGCGCAGGAAGGAAGCGAAGGACGAACCAACCAGACCGGCCATGGCCCAAGCTGTCAGTACATAGCCATGAATCGCCGAAACCTGCTTGGTACCGAACAGATCACCGATGTAGGCAGGCAGGGTCGAGAAACCGCCGCCGTAGCAGGTCATGATCAGATACAGCACCACCTGGAATACCAGAACGTCCTTGAGCGACGGGAGCAGGAAGAACGCCACTACTTCGATGAGGAAAAACGCGATATAGGTATTCGGCCGGCCCAGCACATCGGAAAACGCCGCCCAGCCCAGACGGCCACCGCCGTTGAAAAGGCCGATCATGCCGACCACGGCACCGGCTGCCAGCGCACTCATGCCGGTTACTTCCTGCGCCATCGGGGATGCGACCGAAATCACGGCAATACCGCAGGTGATGTTGATGAACATCATGATCCACAAGCCATAGAAGGGCTTGGTTTTCACCGCCTCGTTGGCCGTCATCGGCATCAGGTCCATCGCCACCTTTTTCTTGCCGCTTGCCTGTGCCTCGTCAAAACCGGCCGGTTTCCAGCCTGCCGGCGGCGGCTCCAGATAGCGCGCAGAAGCAAGCATGACCACGGCGTAAATACAGCCCAGCGTATAGAAGGTATTGGCAATACCGACCGACTGGATCAACTTGGCCATCAGCGGCGCGCCAAGGAAGGATGCAAAACCGAACCCCATGATGGCCAGCCCTGTCGCCAGGCCACGACGATCCGGGAACCACTTCATCAGGGTGGACACGGGAGTCACATAACCGGTACCAAGACCGACACCACCGACCACGCCGAAGCTCAGATACAGCAGCCAGAGATTGCCCATGTCAACGGCAGCTCCGGCCCCCAGCAGACCCAGCGACCAGAAAATGCCGGCGAGAGTGCCCGAAAAGCGCGGGCCGCGCTTTTCAACCACATGCCCCATGACTGCAGCCGACATGCCGAGCATGAAAATGGCCAGACCGAAGGTGAATCCGACCTCTTTCAGGCTCCAGCCAAACTGGGCCATCAGCGGCTTGGAGAACACGCTCCACGCATATACCGAGCCGATCGAGATGTGGATGCCCACCCCCGATGCAGCGATCAACCATCTGTTCTTGACCATCACTCGCTCCTGGTTTTGTAAATAATTACGTACATGAATTTTTAACGAGAGTGCCACCGGCCTGCTCCGTGAGAGTTGACAGGCATCAATGAGCACACAGAAGCAACACCCCCGCACGGCGGAAACAAGGAGCTGTTTCGCAATGCCTTTTACATAAGTTAACAAGCAGAAAGGCACACGAAAGGCCGTGCACGAACAATAAAAAAACCGCTGCACGCAGCAGCGGTTTTCAAGACTATCCGGACTGCTGTTGCAATCCTCCCTTCTGGCCAGCAACGGCTTGCAGTCCGCCGGGCATCGGCAAAGCTGGCCTTTCCGGGCAGCCCTAGACCCGGTAGGACAGCGATGTCATCACCCGGGACGACTGCTGCATCAGCAGCTTCACCGGCGCCGGCAATTCTGCGGCACCCAGCTCGACCGCCTTGTCGGCATGGTTCATTTCATCACTGTACATCTGCGCCACGATGGCGCGGCTTTTCGCATCCAGCTCGGGCAACGACTGCAGGTGCGATTGCAGATGGGCGCCGACCTGCCGCTCGGTCTCCGCCAGAAAACCCAGATTCCACTTGTCACCGATCAGGCCGGCCGTTACACCGATGGCCAGGCTGCCGGCATACCACAGCGGATTGAGCAGCGACTTGTGGCTGCCCAGCTCGGCAATCCGCTGTTCGGTCCATGCCAGATGCTCGACTTCCTCGTGCGCGGCTTCGCGCAGGGCCTCACGTGCTGCCGGGTCGCGCGCGGTGAGCGCCTGCCCCTGGTAGAGCGCCTGTGCGCAGACTTCGCCGCAATGATTCACCCGCATCAGCCCGGCCGCATGCCGCTTTTCGGCCGCCGAGAGCTCCGCTTCATCCACCTGCCGGTCCGGATGCGGGCGCACGCTCTGTGCACTGGCCGCCAGAGTGCGCAGCACGGTATCGAATTCGCAAATCAGGGTATCCAGGCTTGGCGGTGCGGGCAGTTTGAACATGTATCAGGCATCCTCGAATCGGTACGGGCAGGAAGGGTGGATTGAAAAGCCGCTCCCGTGCCCGCAATTCTATCATCCTATCACTGCCTGTCGCCCCACTGCAGGGCACGCCGGGCATGCTATATTCTCGACTTCATCGTTCAATTCATTCACGGGCGCCCGCATGAAACGTTTTATTGCCTCCCTCACACTGACACTGCTCAGCTGTGCAGCCTTCGCTGCCAATCCACAAGTGGAACTCAACACCAGCCAGGGCAAGATTGTGCTGGAACTCTATCCGGACAAGGCACCGAAGACTGTGGCCAACTTCCTGCAATACGTGAAGGAAAAGCAGTATGACGGTGTGATTTTCCATCGCGTTATCAATGACTTCATGATCCAGGGTGGCGGCATGACCCCCGACATGAAGGAAAAGCCCACCCGTGCCCCGATCAAGAACGAGGCGAACAACGGCCTGAAAAACGATGCCTACACGATTGCCATGGCCCGCACGCAGGACCCGCATTCGGCATCAGCCCAGTTCTTCATTAATGTGAAGAACAACGATTTCCTGAACTTCACCGATGAAAGCATCCGCGGCTGGGGCTACGCCGTCTTCGGCAAGGTCGTCGACGGCAAGACTGTCGTCGACAAGATCAAGGCAGTACCGACCGGCACCTCCGGCTACCATCAGGATGTGCCGACGACACCGGTCGTCATCCTCAGCGCGCGCGAACTGCCGGCAACTGATGCCAAGACCAAGGCTCCGGCCAAGGCAGGCGCCAGCAAGGCAGCAGCCAGCAAGTAAACTGTAAAAGCAATCCGGGCCGGCGCCGGCGCGCCGGCATCACGACAAGGAAAAAACATGACCAAAGTAAAGCTCAGCACTTCGATGGGTGACATCGTTCTGGAACTCGACGAAGCCAAGGCGCCGATCACCGTTGCCAACTTCGTGCAGTACGTCAACGATGGCCACTACGACGGCACCATCTTCCACCGCGTCATCGACGGCTTCATGATCCAGGGTGGCGGTTTCGAGCCAGGCCTCAAGCAGAAGAAAACCCGCGACAACATCCAGAACGAAGCCAAGAACGGCCTGAAGAACGTGGCCTACAGCATCGCCATGGCGCGCACGCCGGACCCGCATTCAGCCTCCTCCCAGTTCTTCATCAATGTCAGCAACAATGACTTCCTCGACTTCCGCAGCGAAAGCCCGCAAGGCTGGGGCTACGCCGTATTCGGCGCGGTCGTCGAAGGCCGCGATGTCGTCGACCAGATCAAGAGCGTGAAAACCGGCAGCTCGGGCTTTCACCAGGATGTACCGAAAGAGGACGTACTGATCAACAAGGCCGAAGTGCTCGCCTGATCACGATCCTTCACGACGCGGCCTGTCATATCCGATAGGCCGCGTTTTTCTTTGCCCAGCCCGCCGCTAGCCATGACCGCCCCCACCCTGTTCATCGCCGACCTGCATCTGAACCCGAATGACCCGGCCACCGCTGCGGCATTCCGGTCCTTTCTGGAAGGCCCGGCACGCGTAGCGGCCAGCCTCTATATTCTTGGCGATCTGTTCGATTACTGGCTGGGTGACGATCAACTCGACGATCCGTTTTACGCCGAGCAGGCTGCCGCGTTGCGCACGCTGTCCGCTCATGGCGTACGCGTGCATTTCATGCCCGGCAACCGCGACTTCCTCTGTGCGCGCCGCTTTGCGGCTGCCGCCGGACTGAGCATCATCCCCGACCCGAGCATCATCACGCTTGATAATGAGCGGCTGCTGCTCGCGCATGGCGATGCCTACTGCACCGACGATGTCGCCTACCAGCGCTTTCGCCGTGTCATCCGCAACCGGCTACTGCAGGCCATCCTCTGGCATGCGCTGCCGAAAAGCTGGCGCCAGAAGAAGGCGCAGCAGCTGCGCGAACGCTCGCGCCAGAGCAACCGCCGCAAGGATTACCGCATCATGGACGTAAGTGCCGCAGCGATCGACCTCGCGCTCGAAAAAGCAGGCAGCCGCCAGCTGATCCACGGCCATACGCATCGCCCGGCCACGCACGAACACACGCAAGGCCTGCGCCATGTCTTGCCGGACTGGCACGATGGCCAGGGCGGCTACCTGTGCTGGCAGGACGGACAGCTCAGCCAGCACCAACTACACTAAAGGGTATTGCCCTGCAGCCATTTACCAAGAATGGCTACAGGGCAATACCCTTCAAATCCAGATGAATCGTGTGAAATACTGAACAGCAGAAATCGCTGTTACCACCCCCGGCACCATTGCGCACCGGGGAAGCAGGAACGGTCAGGCTTTGGCCTCGGCAGTTTCGCCATCCTCCGTATCCTCGTCGTCATCCCGGCTGTTCCTGCGACCATAGATATACAGGCCGACCAGACCAGCCAGCATCAGCCAGATGCCGAACCTGTTCCAGAATGAACGCTTGATGTCGCTCAGCGGGTATTTGCTGCCCAGTTCAGTGGCCAGCTCGTCGGGCAAGTCGTAGTAGGTGCTGGCTTCCTGGTTTACCAGTGCGATCTTGCAATCCCAGGTCCAGACATCCGCCCAGAAAATGCCGAAATGCTGACAGAAATAGCCAACCTTGGTGTTCACCGGATCATCGACGCCCGCCTTGAAGGACTCCGGCAAATCGGCCACTTCGAACATTTCATCGCCCGTGTTGAAAATCATCGGCGCTTTGGCGGCAAGGGCCGAGCCGCTCCAGCCCAGGGCCAGCATCGCAACCAGCAACAACAGAAAATGGCGCATCACTACTCTCCTCATGAATGACATTGTCAGTATTTTGATATTGCAGCGTCACAATAAATCACACAACGAAAGCATGTCGAATGATTTGAGTCAGAAAAAGGCCAAATCTGTGAATGATGTAACAGCTCGCCAGCCCGCCACGCAAGGCACTTCCGTGCATCCGGCAAACCGGTTAAAGTTGCCAAATCGAACGTTCGTACACCATTAAGCGGCATGGACTTCAACGCCCTTTCCCCTGCCATGCAGTCGCGCCTGGCCAAGCTCGGCATCACCCGCTCTTTCGATCTGGTGCTGCACCTGCCCTTGCGCTACGAAGACGAAACGCAGCTCTACCCGATTGCCGAGGCGCCACTGGGCTGCCCGGTGCTGGTCGAGGCGACCGTCACCAGCGTGGAAAAGCAGTTCAAGCCCAGAAAACAGCTGATTGCCCGCGTGAAGGACGCCAGCGGCACACTGAACGTGCGATTGATCCACTTCTACCCCAGCCAGGCCCAGCAGCTGATGACCGGCAACACGGTACGCCTGTACGGCGAGATCAGAAGGGGCTATTTCGGCGACGAGATGGTGCACCCGAAAATCCGTGTCGGTGGGGAAGAGAAATCGCTCAATGACGCGCTGACCCCGGTCTACCCGACCACCAGCGGGCTCAACCAGAACACGCTGACCAAACTGATCCACATGGCACTGCGCCACACGCCACAGCCGGAAACCCTGCCGCCGGCGCTGCTCGACGAACTGGGCCTGCCCGGTTTCGCACAAAGTGTCGCGCTGCTGCACGCGCCGCCACCCGACATTGCCCGCGTACTACTCACCGAGCGCATCCACCCGGCCTGGCGACGCATCAAGTTCGACGAACTGCTCGCCCAGCAACTAAGCCTGCGCATCGCGCATGCGGTGCGCCGCGAGCGCAATGCGCCGGTACTGGCGCCAGCCGGCACCCTGGCGGCGCAACTGCTTGCCGCCCTGCCCTTTCCACTGACCGGCGCGCAAACACGTGTGGTTGCAGAGATCAACGCCGATCTGGCGCAGGCGCACCCGATGCAGCGGCTGCTGCAAGGCGACGTCGGAGCCGGCAAAACCATTGTCGCCGCGCTCGCCGCCTGCCAGGCCATCGAGGCGGGTTATCAGGTGGCGCTGCTGGCGCCCACCGAAATCCTCGCCGAGCAGCACTACCGCAAGCTGGAGCACTGGCTCACACCGCTCGGCGTCAAGGTGGCCTGGCTGGCCGGCTCGCTGAAAGCCAAGGCCAAGCGCGAGGCGCTGGAAGCCGCGGCAGATGGTTCAGCGCAACTGGTGTGTGGCACGCACGCGATTTTCCAGAGCAAGGTGGAATTCCAGAAGCTCGGCCTTGCGCTGGTCGACGAGCAGCACCGCTTCGGCGTCGCCCAGCGCCTCGCGCTGCGCGACAAGGCCGGCGACATGAGCCCGCACCAGCTGATGATGAGCGCGACGCCGATTCCGCGCACGCTGGCGATGAGCTATTACGCCGATCTGGACGTGAGCATCATCGACGAGCTGCCGCCGGGGCGCACGCCGATTGTCACCAAGCTGATCTCCGACGCCCGCCGCGATGAGGTCATCGAGCGCATCGCCGCCAAGGTGGCGGAAGGCCGGCAAGTCTACTGGGTGTGCCCGCTGATCGAGGAATCCGAAGCGCTGCAGCTGCAGACGGCGGTGGATACGCACGAACAGCTCGCGGAAGAACTGGAAGGCATCACGGTGGGCCTCTTGCACGGGCGGATGAAGCCTGACGAAAAGGCCGCGATCATGGCCGATTTCCTCGCCAACAACATCCAGGTGCTGGTCGCCACCACCGTCATCGAAGTCGGTGTCGATGTGCCGAACGCCAGCCTGATGGTCATCGAGCATTCCGAGCGCATGGGCCTGTCGCAGCTGCACCAGCTGCGCGGTCGCGTCGGCCGTGGCGCGCACGCCAGCCTGTGCGTGCTGCTCTACAGCGGGCCGCTGGGCGACACCGCCAAGGCGCGGCTCAAGGTGATTTATGAAAACACCGACGGCTTCGAGATTGCCCGCCAGGATCTGCAGATCCGCGGGCCGGGCGAGCTGGCAGGCGTGCGGCAATCGGGCGTGCCGATGCTGCGCTTTGCCGATCTGGAGGCCGATGCCGATCTATTGGATGCCGCGCGCGAGGTTGCCGAAACCCTGCTCGCGACCCGGCCGGACATCGTGCAGCAGCATCTCGACCGCTGGCTGCCGGGACGCGAAGCTTTGCTGCGGGTGTAGCAAACAGGGTATGTGATCGCAGCCCATGAAAAGAAAGGGCTGCAAAGCCATAAGCAGTACCGTATATATAAACAAACCATCAGGGCGCGCTGCCCGCCGCCTTCCGGAGCCGCCATGTCCGACCTGCCCCGCCACGAACTGACCATGACCGTGCTGATGACGCCGGATCTCGCCAATTTTTCCGGCAATGTGCACGGCGGCCAGCTGCTCAAGTTGCTTGATGAAGTCGCGTACGCCTGTGCGAGCCGCTATGCCGGCACCTATGTCGTCACGCTGTCGGTTGACCAGGTACTATTCAAGCAGCCGATTCACGTCGGCGAGCTGGTCACTTTTCTCGCCAGCGTGAATCACACCGGTCGCACGTCGATGGAAATCGGCATCAAGGTGATTGCAGAAAACATTCGCGATCGCTCGGTGCGCGACACCAACAGCTGCTATTTCACCATGGTCGCCATGGGGGACGACGGCAAGCCGGTGCCCGTGCCGCCACTGAAGCCGCAAACCGCAGTCGAGCGTGATCGCTGGCAAGCCGCCGAGCGCCGGCGCAAACTGCGCCTGGATGCCGGGGACTGAGGCTGGCCATGCAGAGTGACGGGTATCAGCTCAGCGCCTGGTCCGGGAGGTAAATTTCGTAAGACAAGCCCGAGCATGGCGGGCTGGTGACCTCGATGTCGCCCTTGAGTTGCTGCACCAGATTGAAGATCACACTCAAGCCGAGCCCGTTATTGCCTTGTGCGCGTCGCGTGGTGAAGAACGGCTCGAACATTTGCTGGCGAACCGTCTCGGTGACGCCCACACCATTATCCGCAAAATACAACACAGTCCCTGCCCCCCGGCGGGCTGCATCAATGGTGATGACGGGGTCTGCCGTGCCTTCGAAGGCATGCGTTACGGCATTGAGTACCAGCTGGGCCATGAGTTGCACCACGACACCGGCAGGCAGCAGGACTTCCAGTTGCACAGGAGTGCGATTGACCACCCGAATGCCCTGGGCATCGAGCAAGACGCAATAGGCCTTCATCACCGTATCCAGTTGCTGGGCCAGGCAAAAACGTACGACCTGCTCCTGCTCCTGTGCGACGGCCAGGTGTTTGAAATCACTGACCAATTGGCCTGCTCGCAACAAGTTTTCCACGGTCATGGCCGTGGCCTCTGCAAGCACGCCGGCTATCCGGCGCAACTCGTTGCGCGAGACCTTTTCCTCGCCCAGCAGCTTCTCAAGGCATGCGACCTCATGCTGGATGCTGCTGGACGCCGTTACCGCGACGCCCAGAGGCGTATTGATCTCGTGGGCGATGCCGGCCACCATGCCGCCAAGCGCAGCCATTTTTTCCTGTTCCAGCAAACGGCGATGCGCTTTTTTCAGATTCCGGGTGCGCTCTTCAAGCACGGCTTCCAGTTCAGCCTCGCGGTGCTGATGCTCCAGCTCGGCAGCGGCACGCGCAGAAAAAATCGACAGCAACGACAAGGCGAAGACGCGTTTGGCCTCATCCATCGGCCGGACGTCCAGTGCCACAAGGATGCCCAGCGTACGTCCTTCCGTACCCACCATCGGCATGCCGATGTAGCTCTCGGCCTTCATGTCCATCAACAGCGTATCCAGTGGATACTCCTGCTGGATGCTGCACGGATGAAAGCACATGCTCTGATCAGCGACATTCCGACAGGGGGTATTGGCCAGATCGTACTGCATATTCGCCAGCAAACCACTGCCAGCCCAGACAGCCAGCGTGCGGATCGCTTCATGGCCCTCATCATTGGCGATCACTTCGCCGGCAATGACATACTGAACCGCCATTGCTGCAGCCAGCTCCTGCACCAGCGCCTGGAAAAATGCCTCGCCACTCTTGCGTGATGTTGCCAGAGAGATCGATCGGAGGGCTGCTTCGGCAACCTTTTGCTGCTCGTCGGGTGTAAAGGTGATGGAGGTTTCGGTCATGTCGAGTTGAGTAATGTCTGCCCGCGTGAGTTGAACTATAAGTTGCTGCCTTTTGCATGCAAGCCCGATCTTGCAAGCAGGAATCACTCAGCACAATCCGCAAATGATCCAGTGTCGCCCAACCTGTACATGATGGAATTGGGTGCGGCGAACCGCAAGCGCTACACTGCTACCGTGCCTCGCCCCGCCGGATACGCCATGCACCGCCTGCTGCTTGCCCCGCTTCTTGCCTTGCCACTCCTGCTCGGTGCCTGCTCGCCCGCGCCATCCGCCGCCTTTCAGGGCTATGTCGAAGGTGATTATGTGTACGTGGCCACCTCGCAGGCCGGCCGGCTGGATAAACTGCACGTGCAGCGCGGCCAGAACGTCAGCGCCAGCGCCCCGCTGTTTGTACTCGACGCCCAGCCGGAGGCCGCGCTGGCGGCGCAGGCCAGCGCCCAGCTGGCAGCGGCAGAGGCCACTCTGGCCGATCTGCGCGAGGGCAAGCGCCCGCCCGAACTCGATGTGATCCGGGCACAATTGCGCGAAGCCGAGAGCGAACTCGCCAATGCCCGCAGCAAGGCGACTCGCCATGCCGAGCTGGTCCGCGACAATGCACTTCCCAAAGAAAACGCCGACGATAGTGCGACCGCCCTCGCCGTTGCTCTGGCGCGGCGCGATGCCGTGCAGGCACAACTGAAAGTCGCACAGCTTGCCGCGCGCGATGAGCAGATCCGCGCACAGGAAGCACAGGCAAGAGCACAGCGGGCCCTGCTTGCCCAGGCGCAGTGGCAGCTGCAGCAGAAAGCCGTGCGCAGCACGCAGGATGCGCGCGTGATCGACACGCTGTATCGGAGCGGCGAATGGGTGGCGGCCGGCAAGCCGGTGGTGAAGCTGCTGCCGCCAGGCAACATCCTGCTGCGCTTTTTTGTTCCGGAAGCGGAGCTTGGCAAGCTGCAGCAAGGTATGCAGCTGCAAGCCACACAACAGAATGGCTCCAAACCAATACCTGTAAAAGTTACTTTCATTTCTCCGGTTGCGGAGTACAACCCGCCGGTGATCTACAGCAATGAGAGCCGCCACCGTCTGGTCTTCCGTGTCGAAGCGACGCCAGCAGCGTCCGAGGCAGTCAGCCTCCATCCCGGACAGCCGGTCGAGGTCAGCGCGCCATGACACTGGCAATCGATGTCGCGGGGCTGAACAAGCATTTCGGCGCGCGCCATGTGGTCAAGGACCTGAACCTGCAGATCGGCCGCGGCGAGATTTTCGGTTTTCTCGGGCCGAACGGCAGCGGCAAGACCACGTCGATCCGCATGCTCTGCGGCCTGCTCACGCCGGATTCCGGCCACGGCCAGTGCCTGGGCTTCGACCTGCTGCGCGAGCACCGGGAAATCAAGCGCCGCACCGGCTACATGACGCAGAAGTTTTCCTTCTGGGATGATCTGAGCATCCGCGAGAACCTCGATTTCTTCGCCCGCCTCTACCAGCTGCCGCAACGCCGCCGGCAGGTCGATGCGGCACTGGAACGGCTGGGGCTCTGCAGCCGCGCCAGCCAGCTCGCCGGCACGCTCTCGGGCGGCTGGAAACAGCGCCTGGCACTGGCCGCCTGCATGCTGCACGAACCCGAACTGCTGCTGCTTGACGAACCTACCGCCGGCGTCGACCCGTCGGCCCGGCGCGATTTCTGGGAAGAGCTGCACCGGCTCGCAGCCAGCGGCATCTCGGTACTGGTCAGCACACATTACATGGACGAGGCTGAGCGCTGCCACAAGCTGGCCTACATTGCCTGGGGGCAGTTGCTGGCCCAGGGCAGCGCCGCCAGCATCATCGCCGGGCAGGCCCTGCATACCTGGCAGGTCAGCGGCGCAGCACTCAACCGGGAAATGGCCAGACTGCAGCACCTGCCCGGCGTCGAGCAGACCGTGATTTTCGGCAGCGCGCTGCACGTCAGCGGCCGCAACGAGGCGCTGTTGTCAGCCAGCCTGCAGGCCGCCTGCGCACAAGACCAGCTGACCCTGCAGCGCATCCCGACCGGGCTGGAGGATGTTTTCATCCACCTGATGCAAAGCATCACAGATCAGACGCAAGGCATCACCGATTGGACGCAGCGCGCCCCCGACCAGCCGGCGGAGGCGACGGATGGCCGCTGAACGCTTCAGCTGGACACGCTGGTGGGCCATCGTCCTGAAAGAGTTTCTGCAGCTGCGGCGCGACCGGCTCACCTTTGCCATGATCATCGGCCTGCCCATCGTGCAGATGGCGCTGTTCGGCTATGCCATCAACACCGATCCGCGCAATCTGCCCACCTATGTGGTGAGCGGCGACCACAGCGAATTCAGCCGGCGCCTTGTGAGCGCACTGCAGACGTCCAGCTATTTCCGTGTCGAGGGTACGCTGCCCGATGCAGCCAGCGCCGACCGGATGCTGCGCGGCGGACAGGCCGTATTCGTGCTGCACATCCCGCCCGATTTCAGCCGGCAGCTGGTACGCGGCGAACAGCCGGCGCTGCTGCTGGATACGGACGCCAGCGACCCGCTGGCCCCCGGCATGGCGCTGGCGGCGCTCAACCCCATCGTCGAGCAGGTCAGCCGGGAAACGCTGGCCGGGCCGCTCAGTGCGCTTGCACCGCAGCCGGCGCCATTCAGCGTGATGGTCCACCGCCTCTACAACCCGGAAAACAACACGCAGTACAACGTCGTTCCCGGCCTGATGGGCGTGGTGCTGACACTGACGATGGTGATGATGACGGGGCTTGCCATGACGCGCGAGCGCGAGCGCGGCACGATGGAAAACCTGCTGGCCACGCCGGTGCGGCCGCTGGAAGTCATCAGCGGCAAGATCATTCCCTACGTCGCCATCGGCATGGTGCAGAGCACGATCATCCTGCTGGCGGCGCACTGGGTGTTTCACGTGCCCTTTGTCGGCAGCGTGCTGGCGGTGTATCTGGTGGCGCTGCTCTTCATCGCCGCCAACCTCACCGTGGGCATCACGCTCTCGTCGCTGGCGGGCAACCAGCTGCAGGCGATGCAGCTCACCATTTTCTATTTCCTGCCCAGCATCCTGCTTTCCGGCTTCATGTTCCCGTTCCGCGGCATGCCGGGCTGGGCGCAGGTGATCGGCGAAGTCCTGCCGCTCACGCATTTCAACCGGCTGATCCGCGGCATTCTGCTCAAAGGCAGCCATTGGGGGGAATTGTGGCCCGACATCTGGCCGCTACTGTTGTTTACCGTGCTGCTGATGGGGCTTGCCGTCACCTTCTACCGCCGCACGCTGGACTAGGTGACCTTCGCGGTTTTATCCTGCCCCTCCGACCCCGTTCAAGCAAAGGCGATCCGGCATGGCCCGTTATGCAATCGGCGACCTGCAAGGCTGTTTCGACGAATTCATCAGCCTGCTGGCCCGCATCCGCTTCGACCCCGAGCATGATCGCCTCTACCTGCTGGGCGATCTGGTCAGCCGCGGGCCGAAATCGCTGGAAGTATTGCGCTGGGTAGTGGCCCACCAGCATTGCACGCGGGTAGTGCTCGGCAATCACGACCTGCATCTGCTGGCCTGCTGGGCGCAGGCGACCAGCCGCAAACCCGATGATTCCACACTCAATGTCTTCACCGCGCCGGATGCCGATGTGCTGATGCACTGGCTGCGCTGCCAGCCACTTTTGATCGAACTGCCCGACTACCTGCTCTGCCACGCCGGCATCTGGCCGGGCTGGTCGCTGGATGAAGCCCGCACGGAAGCGCGCCGCGTCGAAGAACAGCTGGCCGGCCCCTCGTACCGCAGCCTGCTCTCCGACATGTATGGCAGCAGCCCGTCCGACTGGGAAACCGCGCGCAAACAGCCGGTCAGCCGTTCGCGCTTCACCGTGAATGCCTTTACCCGCATGCGCTTCATCAATGCCGGCGGCGAACTCGCCATGGCCTTCAAGGGCGACCGGGCGGATGCCGGCTACCTGCCGTGGTTCACCTGGCCACAGCGCCAGCTGCTGGATAAGCCGGTGCTGTTCGGCCACTGGTCAGCACTCGGCATCAAGGTCACACCGGAAATCATCGCACTGGACGCCGGCTGCGTCTGGGGCGGCATGCTGGTGGGGATGAATCTGGAAAGCGGCATGCTGATCCAGACACCTGCCAAGCGCATCTATCAGGCGATCAGCGATTAAACAACCGCTAGACGTATATTTCCACAACCCTTGTATTCAAAGGACTACAGACTCATACCCATTTACTAAAGCAGCAATTGGACAGACTGCCTGATCAAAAACTGGTGAACACAGATGCAAAAACGACAACGCCACCCGAAGGTGGCGTTGTCGTTTGCTGCATGTACTACAGCTGGCGTTTCAGGTCGGTCTGACCGGCAATTACATCATGCCGCCCATGCCGCCCATGCCACCCATGTCCGGCATCGCCGGTGCATCCTTCTTCGGCAGCTCGGCCACCATGCAGTCGGTGGTCAGCAGCAGGCCGGCAATCGATGCGGCGTGTTGCAGTGCGGAGCGGGTTACCTTGGCCGGATCCAGCACGCCCTGCTCAACCATGTCACCGTATTCACCGGTGGCGGCGTTGTAGCCGTAGTTGCCCTTGCCAGCCAGTACGTTGTTGATGACAACAGACGGCTCGTCGCCGGCGTTGGCCACGATCTGGCGCAGCGGGGCTTCGATGGCCTTCAGGACGATCTTCACGCCCTGCTCCTGGTCGTGGTTGGAAGTCGCCACTTCACCGAGGTTGGCGCGGGCGCGCAGCAGGGCAACGCCACCACCGGCCACAATGCCTTCTTCCACGGCAGCGCGAGTCGCGTGCAGTGCATCTTCCACGCGCGCCTTCTTTTCCTTCATTTCGACTTCGGTCGCAGCGCCGACCTTGATCACGGCAACACCGCCGGCCAGCTTGGCCACGCGCTCTTGCAGCTTTTCACGGTCGTAATCGCTGGTGGCTTCGTCGATTTGCTTGCGGATGGTGGCAACACGCGCCTTGATGGCATCTTCAGCGCCAGCGCCGTCGATGATGGTGGTGTTTTCCTTGCCCACTTCGATGCGCGCAGCGCGACCGAGCTGGTCAAGAGTAGCCTTTTCCAGGGTCAGGCCGACTTCTTCGGCAATCACGGTACCGCCGGTCAGGATGGCGATGTCTTCCAGCATGGCCTTGCGACGGTCGCCAAAGCCCGGAGCCTTGACGGCAACAGTCTTCAGGATGCCGCGGATGTTGTTCACAACCAGAGTGGCCAGCGCTTCACCGTCCACGTCTTCGGCGATGATCAGCAGCGGACGGCCAGCCTTGGCAACTTGTTCCAGTACCGGCAGCAGATCGCGGATGTTGCTGATCTTCTTGTCGAACAGCAGCACGAACGGGTTTTCCAGGGCAGCAATCTGCTTGTCCGGATTGTTGATGAAGTACGGGGACAGGTAGCCGCGGTCGAATTGCATGCCTTCAACCACGTCCAGCTCGTTGTTCAGGCTCTTGCCGTCTTCAACGGTGATGACGCCTTCCTTGCCGACCTTGTCCATCGCGTCGGCGATAATCTGGCCAACGTCAGCGTCGGAGTTGGCGGAGATGGAACCAACCTGGGCGATTTCCTTGGAGGTGGTGGTCGGCTTGGCGATGTTCTTCAGCTCGCCAACCAGCGCCACGACAGCCTTGTCGATACCGCGCTTCAGATCGGTCGGGTTGAAGCCGGCAGCAACGTACTTCATGCCTTCCTGAACGATGGCCTGAGCCAGAACAGTGGCGGTAGTGGTACCGTCACCGGCGATGTCGGAAGTCTTGGAAGCCACTTCCTTCACCAGCTGGGCGCCCATGTTTTCGAACTTGTCTTCCAGTTCGATTTCCTTGGCAACGGAAACACCATCCTTGGTGATGGTCGGCGCGCCGAAGGAGCGATCCAGAACCACGTTACGGCCCTTCGGGCCCAGGGTTACCTTAACCGCGTTAGCCAGTACGTTAACGCCATTAACCATCTTGGCACGGGCGTTGTCGCCAAACAGAACTTCTTTTGCAGCCATTTTCAATTACTCCGTATTCGGTAAAAAAACGTGTTGAAGAGCGGATGCGCTCGATTATTCAACAACGGCGAAGATGTCTTCTTCGCGCAGGACGGTCAGTTCTTCGCCATCCAGCTTCACGGTCTGACCGCTGTACTTGCCGAGGATAACCTTGTCGCCAACCTTGACCGACAGGGCACGCACGGTGCCGTCATCCAGCAGCTTGCCAGTGCCCACGGCAACGACTTCGCCCATGTCCGGCTTTTCGGCAGCAGCGCCCGGCAGCACGATGCCGGAGGCGGTCTTTTCTTCTGCTTCAACGCGCTTGATCACGACGCGGTCATGCAAGGGACGAATTTTCATGGTCTTACTCTCCTGATGAATGAGGTGAGAATGGTAAAAGCTTGCAAATCAATGATTTGATTCGGGCAGTTAGCACTCTCGGCTAACGAGTGCCAATGATATGGGCGGGTTTTCCGCTTTTCAAGAGGCGAAAGCGCAAATTTTCACTCAGGCGCTGCGGCGCTCGATGCCATCCCAGCCCAGCGTCGGCGCAAGCTCGGGCCCGACATCGGGGTGCAATTGACGGTAGGTGTCGATCGCATCATGGACGTGATTGAAAAAACTGTCGGCACCGATGGCCATGGTGACGCCATAGCGGTCGAGCGCCTCGCGCAGCGGCCGGTTGCAGCGGGCAAACTTGAGATCGATGCCGGCCTCTTCCAGCTGGCGGTTAAGCTGTAGTAATTGCTCGGCAGCCGTCACATCCAGAAAGGTGATGGCCTGCGCGTCGATCAGCACCCAGCGCGTATCACCGTCATCGGCCACCAGCCGGCTGATGCGCTCGACAAAAAAACCGCTGTTGGCAAACAGCAGCGGTGCATAGAAGCGGTAGACCAGCAGGCCCTGCAGATAGCGCGAATGGCCACTCATGTCCGGATCGCCGGCATCATGAAAGCCCTTGCGCCCTTCCACCGAGCTGAGCACCGCATCGAAGGGGCGTGCCATGAACTGTATGAGGTATGCCAGCGAAAGCATGATGCCGAGAATGATGCCAGGCAATACCCCCACCAGCAGCACGCCAGCCGTGGTAATCAGCGAAAACATGGCCGCCGTGCGGTCGACCCGGTACATCGCATGCCAGTCGCGCACGTCGATGAGACCGAAGCCGGCCACCACCAGCAAGGCCGAGAGCGTGGTCACCGGCAGATAGCGCAGCGAATCCGACAGGAAAAGCAGGAACAGCAGCAGCAGCAGTGCCGCCACCAGCCCGGAAAACGCCGACTTGCAGCCCGCCAGATCATTGATCGCAGTACGTGACTGGCTGGCCCCCAGCGCAAATCCCTGCCAGCAACTGGCCGCAATATTGGCCAGTCCAAGAGCTGCCAGTTCGCGGTTGGGCTGGATTTCATAGCCATTCTTGCGGGCAAAGGCACGCGACAGCAGAATGCCCTCCGGCATCGCCAGCAAGGCAATACCGGCAGCAGCAGGCAGCAGGGTGGTGATTTGCGATAGCGAAATCTGCGGCACAGCCAGCGCCGGCAGGCCGGTCGGCAAGGCGCCGAGCAGCGCGACACCATGCTGATCCAGCCGGAGGAAATAGGCTACTGCAATCGCCAGCACGAAAACCGGCAGCGCCGCCGGAAAGGTCGGGCGCAGCTTGCGCAGCAAGACCAGCAGCCCGATGGACAGGCCACCGACGAGCGCCGTGTTCGGCCTGATTTCCGGCAGGCGACCGGCCAGCTCCAGCATGCGCGGGAAAAACTCCTCCTGCTGCAGGCGCAGGCCGGTAAGCTTGCCAAGCTGGCTGGCGATCAGGATCAGCGCCGCGCCATTCATGAAGCCCAGCAGCACGGGCTTGGACAGCAGATCGGCAATCGCACCCAGCTTCGCCTTGGCAGCAATCAGCATCAGGATGCCTACCAGCAAGGCCAGCTCGCCGGCCAGCACGGCATACTGCAGCGGGTTGCCGGCAGCAAGCGGGGTGACTGCAGCCGTTACCAATAGCGCCAGCGCCGCATCCGGCCCCACAATCAGATGTCGCGAACTGCCAAAGAGCGCGTAGACCAGCATGCCGGCCAGCGCCGTATACAGGCCGCTCTCTGCCGGCATTCCAGCCAGCTCGGCATAGGCCACGCAGGCCGGAATCAGCACCACACAGACACTCAGCCCGGCGAAGGCATCACCCAGCAGGTTGTCGCGTCGCAGGGTGGCCAACCCGGATTGCGACCACAGTGCCATCAGTTTTTCCCTGCCCAGGCGGCTTTGCATGCTCGCTCCTCATTGCCCTCATTCGAGTGTAGCCAGTTTTTGCCGGGCAAACAGGCAATACGGTTTCACCGCGCCACTGCCATGGCTCTGCCGCAACAAATCACAGGGTATACACCCACACCCATTACGCATGAAAGGCCGTAACTCGATACGCGGCAATGTATAAAAAGAAACCCCGGTCATCAACCGGGGTTTGTGCTGCTTGCCCGCAGCTGCTGGCGGGCGGCTGAGCGCCTTTCTAATCCATTAGACCCGGAAGCGGCTGACCAGCTCGTTGAGCGTACGGGCAATGCGCTCGACTTCGTTGGCGTTTTCGGCGGCGTGATGAATCGAGGTGCTGGTTTCTTCCACCATTTGTGAAATGTCCTCGACGCGGCTGGCAATGCTGTTGCTGGCGATACTCTGCTCGCGCGTTGCGGCCGACACTTCGCGCAGGTGCGAGAGGGTATCCTCGGCGCCGGTGTGGATGCGGCCCAGCGATTCAGCCACATTGCGGGCCAACTCGACCCCGCGCTCCACCTGCGGAATGGCATCTTCCATCACGCCAGCGACCGTCATGGTTTCGCCCTGAATGGTGGCGAGCATCTGTTCAATATCGATGGTTGCGCTGGCCGTGCGCTCGGCCAGCTTGCGCACCTCATCGGCCACCACGGCAAAGCCGCGCCCCTGCTCGCCGGCGCGCGCGGCTTCGATCGCCGCATTGAGTGCCAGCAGATTGGTCTGCCCGGCGATATCCTTGATGACGGCGGCAATCCCCGAAATTTCGCGCGCTTTCACATCCAGCTGGCGAATCTGGCCGGTGGCCTGGGTAACGCTGCTGGCAATGTTTTCCATGGTGCTGGTCGCAGAAGTCACCTGCCCTACACCGGTCTGCGCCAGCTCGGTGGCCTGGCGCGAGGCCTGCTCGGTAATGCCGGAGCTGTCGGAAATGTGGTTGATGCTCACGGTGAGCTCTTCCATCGCGGCCGCCATCGAGGTGGTGGCATCGGCCTGCCGGCCTGCTGCCAGCGAGATTTCACGGCTGGAATTGGCAATCTGCGAGGCCTGCCGGCTCAACACTTCGGCATCTCCGCGCACCTGTTTCATGATACCGCGCAAACCGCTCACCATCTCGCCCAGCGAGGCCAGCATGCTGCCGGCCGGAGCGGCGGAAATATCCACCTGCAGATCGCCATCGGCAACGCGGCGCATGATGGCAATGCCATCCTGCGGCTCGCCGCCCAGCTGCTGCAGCACGCTGCGTGTAATCAGCCAGGCCAGCCCGATGAGGATCAACGCCAGCACGACCAGTTTTGCCACACCCTGCAGCAGCAATTCACGATACTCGCGGTCGACATCATCGACATAAATGCCGGTACCGATAACCCAGTTCCAGTCCGGAATCAGCAGGGCATAGGAAACCTTCGGCTCCGGCTTGTCCGACCCCAGCTTGGTGAAGTAATAATCGACAAAGCCGCCCCCACGCTGCGCGGCAGCCGTCATTTCCTTCAGGATCAGTTTGCCGTTGGTATCCTTGAGGTCACCCTTGTTCTGCCCCTCGAACTCGGGCTTGGTTGGCATCAGGCGATAAACCTGGCTGGTATCGAAGATGAAAAAGTATTCCGTCTTGTCATAACGGACCTTGCGCAGAGCAGCGACGGCCGCTTTCTGGGCGTCTTCCTGTGACATCTGCCCGCCCGTGGCGAGACTGCGGTAATGCTCGATCACGCCGGCAGCGGTTTCAACCTGGGTTCGCACCTTGGCCATGCGGTCTTCCATCATGGTCTGTCGCTCGCTGGAGAGCGCCAGAATGGTCAGCACCACCATGCCCAAAAGTGCAATGGCACTCAGTAGCAGCAGACGGGTACGCACCCGCATCGTTAACAGCATTTTCATTTTTCTCTCCCTGAATTGCCCAGCTTGTAATGCCAGTTAAGTGGTTCCAGTCTAGACCGACTGCACTGGTGCGGCTATGGCAGACGGGACTGGATTTATGATGCTTTCGCTCAGCACTCGCTGGTGTCCCTAGTTCCTCACCAGCCGCCCCCCCGCCTTTGCCGTCACCGGACGGGACTGCAACGCGACATTGATACCCTGCGGGCGCAGGTAAAGCCCATACACATCGTCACGCCAGCGCAACACATTGCCTTCCGGCTCGGCCGGCCAGTAGACCAGATACACCCTGACCGGCTCCGCAAGTGGCTGATAACTGCTGCGCCCCTTGGCAACACGCGCCATGACGTCGGCCGGCGGTTTCTGCAGCACCCAGCCGGCCAGATCCTCCCAGCGCTGTACACGCACACAGCCGGATGACGCCGTGCGGGTTTCGCGCTCGAAGCCGCTTTTCTGCGGCGTGTCGTGCAGATAGATGTTGTTGCTGCTGGTCAGCACGAATTTGAGCTTGCCCAATGCATTGCGGTCACCGGGCGACTGGTAGTAGCGATAGGCAAACAGATTGGCTTCCGGGTCGGCGGCAACAACAGCCGGATCAACGGCCTCGCCCTCGGCATTGAGCATGACCAGCTTCTTCTGCCGCAACTTGTCGGTATCCAGCCGGCCCTGCTTGATCAGGTCGTTCTTGACCACGGTCGGCGGTGCCGACCAGGACGGGTTGTACTGCAGGGCAACGATCTGGCTCGACAGCAACGGCGTCTGCCGGTCAGGCCGGCCGATCACCACGCGTGACTGCAGCACGGGCTGGCCAGCCTCATATGCGGTCAGCATGAAAGCGGGGATATTGACGACAACAAAGCGCTCGCCGCCACTAGCGGCAAGGGCTTCCATCTGCGGCAACTGCCACTGCAGCAGCCTGAGCCGGGTGGCATTGTCGAGGTTCAGGTTATAGCGTGTCTGCCGGTCGACTACGCCATCTTCCTTCAAACCCTGATCTTTCTGGTAGTCCTTCACGGCCAGCGTGATCGAGGCATCGAACTCGTCGCTGTGATTGGCCGGATAACCCAGCTCGCGCAGGCGCTGCTTGAGGAGTGCAACAGCAGGGCCGCTCATGCCCTCTTTCAGCGCGGGGCCGGCTGGCAGCACGGTCTGCGCCACCACAGGGGCCGCCTGCAGACGGCTGATTTCAGCACGTACCAGATCAAGCGGCGTTGCATTCAGGCGCGCCAATGGCAGCAGCAGGAACAGTGTCAGAAGGGATACGACGAGAGGGTGGAAACGGATGAACATTGCGGATGACCGATCGGAACCTGAGGGTTAAGGGGTACTCCTCATAGTAGGCAAGCCCCGAAACTTACGCAGCACCATTGCAGGGTAAACAGCGCAAGTAAGCACAGATCAGGTTTGGCAAGCCACATACATCAAGCTGTATATGACCACAGCCATTTATTCTGAATGGCTGCAGTCATATACCCATCAAAAACTAAAAGAGAAGAATATCACTCGTCTCATCCGCCGACTGTGGCGTTTGTGCCGGCACCTCGCGCGCAACCAGTGACGACAACTCGGCCAGAATGCCGTCGAAGTGGTTGTCGAGCATCAGCCCGGCCTCGTAAAGTGCTGCCGCATCAAGCGCGGTGCTGTCGATATGCTGCAAGATGCTGCGTTCCTGCTGGTCACTCAAACCCAGGCTGGTGAGCAGGGGATCGAGGTTGTAGCGCATGCTGTCGAACAGCTGCATGGTGCTGGACTGCTGCAACTTGTAGTTCTGCTCCAGAATGCCGATCACGTCGCGCAGATGGCGCAGCGATTGCTGGATCATTTCGCTCTGCTGGCGGTTCAGCGCTTCGATGCGGATGCCGTGCAGGCGGTGGTCGGCCGCCTCGACCATGATGGCCAGGTGGTCGCGCAGCCGGCCGACGTAGCTTTCATCGTCCAGTGGCAGATCCTTCACCTGGATGATCAGGCCGGGGTAGTTCACCACCAGCCGGTGGCCATACTGGAAAATGCGCGCCCCTTCTTCGGCGTGCTTGGCCAGCAGCTCGGCCTCGAGCGGGCTGGAGCGACCTTCGGTGTTCAGGGTTTTCTGCTCGCCCTCCAGACGCACCTGAGCGGCGGCTTTCAGATTGAAGCGGCTGGACAGCGTCGAGAGCAGCGCCTTCAGCAGCGACTCGGCATCCATGCAATGCATCGCGCGCTTGATGAAGTCGATCACGCCCCCCATTTCGCTGGTGTTGCTGATCGCCAGCAGCGCCACCTCGTTGGCTTCCTGCAGCGAACGCTGCAGGCGCTCGGCGTCTTCATTGATGCGCAGCAGCAGCTCGACCTTGCGCTGCAGTTCTTCGAGATTGAATGGCGCGCCCAGATAGTCATCCGCACCGGCCAGATAGGCATCCAGCCGCGCCTGCTCGCTGCTTTCTCCCGCATGATGATTGATGAAGAGAATCCGCGTGTCGGGCCGGGCGCGCCGCATGATGCGGCACAGCTCGTGACAATCGCCGGCGTGCAGCTCGGTGCTCAGCAGCACGATCGCCGGCTTGAGCTCGGCCAGATCCTGCAGTGCCGCAGCCGGCGATGCCGCCACGCTCAGCTCGCCCAATCCCGCCAGACTGTCGGCAATCAGCGCACCGGTTTGCCGCGCATCGTCCACCACCAGAATCTGTTTGCCCATGACCTTCTCCGCTCTTTCTTGAAACACAATTTATTCTTACTTTTCAAAAAAGCATGTCAAGACCGCGCTAAGGCGGGAAGTGCCGCAAGGCTGTCGCTCGTCCCAGCCCTCATGCGAGAATCACCATCCACACGGAGTAGAAGCATGAACACGAATTCGCTGCTTTCCCGCAGCCTTGCTGCGGTCTGGCACCCCTGCACGCAGATGAAGCACCATGAAACACTGCCCCTGTTACCGATTGCCGGCGGCGAAGGTGTCTGGCTGCAGGATTCCGACGGACGGCGTTATCTGGACGCTGTGTCGAGCTGGTGGGTCAACCTGTTCGGCCATAACGAGCCGCGCATCAAGGCAGCCATCCGCGAGCAGCTCGACCGCATCGAGCATGTGATGCTGGCCGGCTTCACGCACGAGCCGGTGGTGGCGCTCTCGGAACAGCTGGGCGAGCTGACCGGGCTGGGCCATGCCTTCTACGGCTCGGACGGCGCCTCGGCCACGGAAATCGCACTGAAAATGGCAGCGCACTACTGGCGCAACCTCGGCCAGCCGCAGAAATCGCGGTTTGTGTATCTGCAGGACAGCTACCACGGCGAAACGCTGGGCGCGCTGTCCGTTACCGACGTGCCCATCTTCCGCAGCGCCTATGCGCCGCTGGTACGCGACAATTTCATAGTCATGAGCCCGGACGCTCGCCGCGCCGAAGCCGGCGAAAGCGCCCGGGATGTGGCCGAACGCGCCGCGCAGGCACTGGAAACAACGCTCGCCGCACATCACAGCGAGATTGCGGCGGTGATCGTCGAACCGCTGGTGCAGGGTGCAGCCGGCATGGCGATGTACGACCCGCTCTACCTGACACGCGCGCGCGAACTGTGCGACCGCTATCAGGTGCTGCTGATCGCCGATGAAATCGCTGTCGGCTTTGGCCGCACCGGCACACTGTTCGCCTGCGAGCAGGCCGGCATCCGCCCGGACCTGATCTGCCTGTCCAAGGGCATTACCGGGGGGTATCTGCCGCTAGCCGTTGTGCTGTGTACCGATGCGATCTATACCGCCTTTTATGATGACAGCAGCGCGCGCGCTTTCCTGCATTCGCACTCCTACACGGGCAACCCGCTCGCCTGCGCGGCCGCCCTGGCCACGCTGGCGATTTTCCGCAGCGATGACGTGATTGCCCGCAACCGGGACAAGGCGGCACGCTGGTCGGAAGGCCCCTTTGCTGACCTGGCCGCACATCCGCGCATCCGGAACTGGCGCCAGCAAGGCATGATCTGGGCCGGCGATGTCAGCGCTGCACCGGAAGGCTTCGCCCGCAAGCTCTATCTGGCAAGTCTGCAACAGGGCATCCTGCTGCGGCCGATAGGGTCTACCCTGTACTTCATGCCACCCTATATACTGGATGACAGCGACGCGGCATTTCTGGCCCGCGGCACCCGTGCGGCGCTGGATGCCGTACTGAACGACTGACCTGCGACCCACCCATTATGCCCCTGCAGCTTTCCCTGCCCGACTACGACCCCGCATTGAACGGCTCGGCCGAGACCAATCCGAAAAAGCTGAAGGAATGGCTCATCGCGCTGCCGACCGGCAATGTGCAGGAGGCAGGCCGCCAGATCAACGATGCGCTGAGTACGCTCAACCGCATCAAGCTCGACCCGGACGAACGCGCCAGGCTGCTGAACGAATACCAGACCACGCTCGAACTGCTCTCGGGCAGTTTCGAGCTGTGCTATGCCGCCAGCGGCCTGCCGCTGAAAGATGCCGCGCGGGCCGCTGCACAACTGGTGCGCAATCTGTGGCTGGAGCTGGCCATCGGCTGGAAACGTGCGCTGTTCGACCGCAGCGAAAAACGTTTTGTGCTGAACAACGGCAAGATCCTGCCCGGCTTCGTACTGGCGGTACTGCACTGCTACTGGCGACTCTACCAGGTAAGCTGCCGGCTCTACATGACGCTGCCACCGGGCGTCTGGCATGACGCACACCAGATGTTCCTGCTCGGCGTTGAAGGACGCTATCTCGACGAACCCAAGGAAAACGGCGCCGAGCGCTGCATTGCCGGCATGTACAAGCGCCTCTTGATGCTGGCACTCGCTGACCCCTTGCGCTTCGCCGGACCGGAAGTCGAAAAGGTGCTGGAACTCACCGAAAGCTACGCGCATCTGGCGCATTTCCAGCCAGTCACCAAGCTCAGCAATGCTCCCGGCTTTTTCCTGATCGAGCTGGAAACCGACAAACCCGCACAATTCATCGGCACCCGCCACATCGAACTCTCGGACGGCAAGCTGATTCTGCTCGACACGCACGAGCTGGAGCACAAGCTCAGACGGGTCGAACAGGGCATCGAAGCGAAAGCCCCCACGGCCAGCGACCGCGGCAAGGTGCTGGCCTGGCTGGAGCTGGTGCGCCGCGTGGCACGGCAGTGGACCATCACGCCGCAACGGCTGTATCAGCGCATCCCCGCCGAGTCGCTCGTCGAGCTTGCCGCCGGTCTGCGCGCAGCCACCTTCATTCTCAACAATGGCCAGGCCATCCCCGTGCAGCTGGCCGACGGCAGCACGCCGGACAGCACACAGCCGCACGCGGATGACCTGCTGCTGAGCAGCTGGCACGTTATCAACGAAAGCCCGGGGGGCTATGCCATCCGCCTGGACACCTCGCCCAGCGAGCGCCTGCGCGCCGGCGAAATCGTCGCGCTGCGCAGTGGCGTCGATGCAGGCTGGCTGGCCTGCTCGATCCGCTGGCTGCAGCAGCATGAAGATGGCGCCATCGAAATGGGCCTGCAGGTCCTCTCAGCCCGTGCCGTCCCGCTGCTCTTGCGGCCCAGCATCGGCGCCGAGCACCTGCCCTTCCTGCCCGCCCTCCTGCTGCCGGAAATTCCGGCACTGAAACAGCCGGCGCGCATCGCCGCCAGCAAGGGCGTCTACACCCCGCTGCGCGAACTGATTCTGGTCAACAGCGACGGCGAGCAACGCGTGCGCGGCAACCGCCTGTGCGAGCAGCAGATGGGCTACGATCTGTTCGAATTCCAGCCCTCCGAAAGCTGAAGCCGGATATCTAGCGGGGTATACCCCTGCAGCTCTTATAAATAATGGATTTCAAGTGAATACCCTGCAAGTCAAGGATTACCTGCTCACACTGCAGCAGAACATTGTTGCCACCCTCGAACAACTTGATGGCGGATGCTTCCATACCGACAGCTGGGAACGCCCCGGCGGTGGTGGCGGCGTCACCCGCGTCATCGAAGGCGGACAGCTGTTCGAGCGCGGCGGCGTGAATTTCTCGCACGTGACGGGCGACAAGCTGCCACCTTCGGCCTCGGCACATCGCCCCGAGCTGGCCGGGCGCAGCTTCGAGGCCATGGGCGTGTCGCTGGTGCTGCACCCGCGCAATCCCTACATCCCGACCGTGCACATGAATGTGCGCATGTTCATCGCTCATCCGGTTAACGATAAATCGGCAAAGAATGCGGAGGCGAGCCAAGGCGGCAAGGAAGCAGCGACGCAGCAATACCAGAGTGTATTGCGAGGAGAGGCTGACGCTGCCAACGCCGGCGCAGCCCCGCAATCACAGCCGATTTTCTGGTTTGGCGGCGGCATGGATTTGACGCCCTACTACGGCCACGAGACCGATGCCATCCATTTCCACCAGACCTGCAAGGACGCACTCGACCCGTTTGGCGCGCGCTACTACCCCGATTTCAAGGCCTGGTGCGACCGCTACTTCTTCCTGAAGCACCGCAACGAGCCGCGCGGCATTGGCGGCGTCTTTTTCGACGATTTCAGCGAACTGGGCTTTGACGGCAGCTTTGCGCTGATGCAAGCCGTCGGCAACACCTTCCTGCCTGCCTACACGCCCATTGTCGAGCGCCGCCGCGAGCTGGAATACGGCAGCCGCGAACGCGACTGGCAGGCCTACCGGCGCGGTCGCTACGTCGAATTCAACCTCGTCTTCGATCGCGGAACGCTGTTCGGCCTGCAATCGGGCGGGCGCACCGAATCCATCCTGATGTCGCTGCCGCCGGTGGTGAACTGGCGCTACGACTATCATCCGGAAGCCGGCACGCCGGAAGCCGCACTATTGGCCGATTTCCTGTGCGAGCGCGACTGGCTGGGTGGCGGCGCAAAATGAAGCCGGGCTGAAAGCTTGATTTTCTTGGGTTTTCCCCTAAAGGGTGTCGCCTGCTGACGCCCTTTTTTGTTATAATTCCGCCCTTTTTCCGCGCACAGCAAACACACCCCATGAACGTATTTTACGAAGAAGACGGGCACTTCAAGGTTGCCACCATCAAGGACGAGCAGCAGGCCAGCCTGATGGTGGAAGACCAGCGCGGCAAACGCTCCAAGATCAAGACCGCCAACGTATTGCTGCGCTTTGACCGCATGGGGCTGGATGAATTTCTGAATGCGGCCGAAGCCGAGGCCGCAGGCATTGATACCGACTTCCTGTGGGAATGCTGCGGCAGCGACGAATTTGCCTTCCAGGACATTGCTTCTGAATACTTCGGTGCTGGCGCCACGCCGCAACAGCAGGCGGCGGCGGCCATCGGCCTGCATGGCGCGCCGATGTACTTCTACCGCAAGGGGCGTGGCCGCTACAAGGCCGCGCCGGAAGAAAACCTGAAGGCCGCCAAGGCCGGGGCCGAGCGCAAGGCGCGCGAGGCCGAACAGATGGCCATCTGGCAGGGCGAGCTGCAGGCCGGCACCCTGCCCGCAGCCTTCGCGCCCATCATCAACAAGCTGCTGTTCCGTCCCGACAAGAACGGCATCGAATGGAAGGCGCTGGCCGCTGCTGCCGAAGCCGCGCAAATGTCACCCTTGCGGCTGATGCAGAAGGTCGGCGCCATTCCCAGCGTAGCGCGCTACTTTTTCGATGAATTCCAGCACGAGCATTTCCCGAAAGGGCTGGATTTCCCCGAGTTCCCGCCTGTCACGATGCCGGACGATCTGCCGCTGGCCGATGTCGCCGGCTTCAGCATCGACGACGCCAGCACCACCGAGATCGACGACGCCTTCAGCCTGAAGCAACTGGCCAACGGCAACTGGCAGGTCGGCATCCACATTGCCGCACCGGTACTCGGCATCGCTCCGGGCTCAGCGCTCGACCAGGTCATTTTCGACCGTCTGTCCACCGTCTACATGCCGGGCGACAAGATCACCATGCTGCCCGACGCGGCCGTCGACGTGTTCACGCTGAAAGAAGGTGCCGCGCGGCCGGCACTGTCGATGTATCTGGAAGTGAACGCCGGCTATGAAATTCTCAGCCACCGCTCCTGCATCGAGCTGGTTCCCATCGCCGCCAACCTGCGGCACGACCAGATCGAGCCGCTGTTCAACGAAGAAACCGCCGGGCGTGAAGGCTCGCCCGATTTCCAGTGGAAGGACGAGCTGACCTGGCTGTGGCGCATGGCCGGCGAGCTGGAAGGCCGCCGCGGCAAGGCGGAGAACCAGATCCAGCGCCTGGATTACAGCTTCAGCATCGACCGCGATGGCGAACAGGAAACCGTGCGCATCATTCCGCGCAAGCGCGGCGCGCCGATGGACAAGCTCGTGGCCGAGCTGATGATTCTGGTCAACAGCCAGTGGGGCAAGGATCTGCGCGACGCGCAGATCGCCGGCATCTACCGAGCCCAGGTGGCTGGGCGCGTGCGCATGACCACGCAGCCGGGCCAGCACATCGGGCTGGGCGTCGAATGCTACGCCTGGTCATCGTCTCCGCTGCGCCGCGCGGTGGATTTCGTGAACCAGACCCAGCTGATTGCACTGCTGCGCAATGAAAAACCGCGCTTTGCCAAGAATGATGCCGAGCTTTTCAGCATCATCTCCAGCTTCGATACTGCCTACGCCGCCTACGCCGACTTCCAGGACAAGATGGAACGCTACTGGTGCCTGCGCTATATCGAACAGGAAGGCATGAAAGAACTGTCCGCCAGCGTAATCAAGGAAAACCTGGTGCGCATCGACAGCATGCCGCTGGTCGTCCGCGTGGGCGGTCTGCCCGAACTGCCGGCCGGCACCAACATCAAACTGCAGGTACTGGGCATTGATTATCTGGACCTTCATGCCGATCTGCGCATGGCGACCCTCTGATCACATTGCAGCCGGCAGGGCGAGGCAAGCCCCGGATGATCGACCATTCATGTTCTACTTCGCATACACTTGCGCCGGCCGGGCCGGCAATCACCGAGCCCCGGCCGCGAGCTGAACTTACCGCCAGGCACCGCCGAACACGAGAACCAGCATGCTTCCGAACCGACCACTGAACGAATACCTGCCGCAGAAATTCGCCAATGGCGAACAGGTGCGGCAATTCTCCAAACCCTGCATCCAGTGCGGCGCCATGCTGCATGCCCGCAACATGCACGGTGTCGCCCGGCTGGTGGAGGAACACATCGCCATCGCGGCCAGTGCACAGTGCCCGCAGTGCGGTACCCGCTTCGGCGTCGCCTGCGTGATCGACAGCAACAAGCGCGTGCGCCGCGTCATCCTGCCGCGCCCGCTGTTCAATCTCTATCTGCGCTATCTGCCCATGCAGGCTGGTGAAACGCCGGCGGGCAGCAAACTCGACGAAGTCAGCGTCCCCACTCCCGCAAGTCCCGCCCCTGCCACGGCCGCCTCACCGCAGCCGGCGGCGATGGCAGGCGACGGCAGCATCGTCCGGGCAGCTGACAGCGTGGGCCGCTACCAGGACCGGCCGATACCAGCCTGGGTCGAAGTTGGCGGCCGTCGCCTGCAGTTCGACCGCGTTGCCCTGAATGCCGGGGCCGTGCAAACCGGCGAATATCTGCTGGATGGCTGCCTTGTTTACCGTCCGCTTTGATATCGGGCAGGAAAAGCTTGTCGGATACGCTTGGCTTTTCCGCCCAGCGTTTTATAATCGCACCCTTTCCGTGCACTGAAAGGCAGGAGACGTACATGCAACGCTCGATGCTGAAATCCAAAATCCACCGCGTGACCGCGACCCACGCCGAACTGCATTACGAAGGTTCGTGCGCCATCGACGAGGCACTGCTGGAAGCGGCCAACATCCGTGAATACGAAGAAATCCACATCTGGAACATCAATAACGGCGCGCGCTTTTCCACCTATGCCATCAAGGGGGCCCGCGGCTCCGGCATCATTTCGGTAAACGGCTCGGCCGCACGCCACGCCCAGGTCGGCGACCTGCTGATCATCGCGACCTTTGCGCAGTACGACGAGGCCGATCTTGGCGATCATCATCCGACGCTGGTGTACGTGGACTCCGCCAACCGCATGACCAATGTGAAGAACGCGATTCCGACGCAGGCAGCCTGAGCGCGTCGCGCCAGCAACAACAAAGCCACCCTCGGGTGGCTTTGTTGTTTTCAGGGTATATGGTCACAGCCCTTCATGGCAAAGGGCTGCACGGCAATACCCCGTGCTATTTGGAATATTTGGCAATCGCCGACTGGATTTCCTGGATCGCGCGCTCGATGTCATCGTCGGTAATGTCGCTGACCTGCTTGATCGACAGCGGGTCGACATGCGTGCTGATCGTGAACTGGTCGAGTTTCTGCGTGGATACCAGACCGGGCTCGTTCGGATCAGGCTCGATATCCTCGTGCCAGTTGATCGCCAGCGCAGTGAGGTTGTCGCCATACTTGCCACCACGGAATTCGGCACGATCCATCAGCTGCGGCACGGCAAACAGCACCGGGAAGGACGACATGAAATGCGTGAGCTCGGCATCGACCGTCGAGCCCCAGAAACCGTCGGTGCACAGCAGGATGCTGTCACCATCCTGCAGCGGCACCTTGCCGCCGACTTCCACCTCGGGCGTCATGCTGCCGCCCAGGCAGTTGTAGATCTTGTTGCGCTCGGGATGCACCGCCGCCTCGGCCGCCGTGATCATGCCGGAATCCATCAGCTTGCGGACCTTGGAGTGATCGCGCGTCATGGCTACAACGGTGTCCTTGCGGATCAGATAAAGTCGCGAATCACCGACATGCGCCCAGTAGGCCATGCCGTCCTGCACGATGCAGGCGACCGCCGTCGTGCGCGGAATTTCCAGCAGGTGGTGGTTGCCGGCGTAGTTGTAGATGGCATCATGGCTTTTCAGCAGCGCATCTTCCAGAAACTCCAGTGGCCGGTGGATGATGGGATTGGCCTTCTGCTGGAACTGGTCCGAGAGCAGCTGCACCACGATCTGCGCGGCCACTTCACCGTGCAGATGCCCGCCCATCCCGTCCGCCACCACCAGCAGCAGCGCCTCGCGGCTGTAGGAATAGCCGACACGGTCCTGATTGTATTTGCGGCCACCCTGGCGACTGTCCTGATAAACCGTGAATTTCATCAAGCACTCACTCCCTGTTGCGCGGCATGGTCATATTGATCCACGCACGCTTGATGGTGGCGACCAGCGAGCTGCGGCGCACGGGCTTGGAGGCCGGCTCCAGCAGCGTTTTCTGGATTTGCGGCACGCTCTGCGGCCGCAGCGTAGGGTCAAGCCGCAGGCACTGATGGATCAGCTCCAGCAACTCGGGGGAATAGCGGTCACCGTACTTGTGGGTCAGGTGTTCCAGCTTGTCTTCCTTCTCGCGCGCATCGGCCGATTGCGGCGCCGTGCCGGCGATGCACGCATACATCGTTGCACCCACGCCGTAGATGTCGGTCCAGGGCCCGAGCTGCTCCTTCTTGCGATACTGTTCGGGCGCGGCGAAACCGGGCGTGTACATCGGCGTGAGGCGGGAGTGCTCGGTAGTCAGTGACTGCCGGGCCGAGCCGAAATCCAGCAGTACCGGCGAACCATCCTTGCGGATGTAGATATTGGCCGGCTTGATGTCGAGGTGCAGCAGCTTGTTGAGGTGCACCTCGCGCAAGCCGTTGAGCAGATGGAAAAACACATGACGGATCAGGTTCTCGTCCACGCCTTCACGGCCGAACTTGAGCTGGATTTCCTTCTGCAGCGTGCGTCCGCGCTCGTATTCCATCACCATGTAGACGGTTTCGTTGGCGCGGAAGAAATTGATCACGCGTACGATGTTCGGATGCTGGATGCGGGCGAGCGTCTTGCCTTCCTCGAAGAAGCATTTCAGGCCATGGCGAAACAGCGCCAGATTCTCGTCGCTGGTCGCCTGCACCACCGCCACGCCTTCGCGGCGCAGCGCCAGCGAATTGGGCAGGTATTCCTTGATGGCAACGGGATAATCGTTTTCGTCGTGCGCCAGATAGACGATACTGAACCCGCCCGCAGACAAGAGCTTGGCGATGGTGTAATTCTGGAGCTGGAATCCGCGTGCTAACGGTTGATTGCTGGGGGTGGCCATCCGCTTTCGTTATACTTGTGAAGCCTGATTTGAATTGTGATTGCTGCACTGCCCAAATGTAAAGGACAGTCTCACTAAATGGATACCTGCAATGATCTATAGCATGACTGGCTATGCCAGTGCCCAGCGTGAACTGGAACAGGGCGTACTCGCCGTCGAGCTGCGCGCCGTCAACCACCGCTTCCTGGACGCAACGCTGCGCCTGCCCGAGGAATTCCGCGCACTGGAAGGCGCCATCCGTGAAAAACTGGCCGGCCGCCTGCAGCGCGGCAAGGTCGAATGCCGGGTCAATTTCAACGCACGCGCCGGTGGCAGCAGCAGCCTGCGACTCAACACCGCGCTGCTGGCGGAACTGTTGCGTTTGTCCGACGAGTTGCGCGAACACCAGCCCGGAGCAGGCGAATTGCGCACCGGCGAACTGCTGCGCTGGCCGGGTGTGATCGAATCCGACGCCCTGCCCATCGAAACCCTGCAGGCCACCGCGCTGGAACTGCTCGACGCCGCACTGGACGACTTCCTGGCCAGCCGGGGTCGCGAAGGTGAAAAGCTCACCGGCATCCTGCGCGAACGTGCCGACGCGATGGAAAAGCTGGTCGAAGGTGTCAAGCCGCTGATTCCGCAAATCGTTGCCGACTACGAAGCCCGCCTGACCCAGCGTCTCGTCGACGCACTCGGTGCCGGCGCCGAGGAAGAACGCGTGCGCCAGGAAGTCGTGGTTTTTGCCCAGAAGGTCGACATCCAGGAAGAAATCGACCGCCTGATGACGCACATTGCCGAGCTGCGCCGCATCCTGAAAGCCGGCGGCTCGGCCGGCAAGCGGCTGGATTTCCTGATGCAGGAACTCAACCGCGAGGCCAACACGCTCGGCTCCAAATCGGTATCGAGCGACACCAGCAAGGTGTCGATGGAGCTGAAGGTGCTGATTGAACAGATGCGGGAACAGGTTCAGAACATCGAGTAATCTCATGTATATGCCTGCAGCCCTTTTATATAAATGGCTGCAGGCATATACCCCAATTTTACAAATCCAGCCTCCCTTCCTGGCGCCTCAGCGCTCCGCCGCGCTGGCAAAATCGCAATTTCTGATAGGAACACGCGGACCGGAGTGGCTACCATGACAGCACGTTCATTTTGTCTGCCAGCTGTCATTCCATGCCCCTTCCCTCGCTCTTTCGCAACCGCAACTTCCTGATGCTCTGGCTCGCCAGTATCATCGGCAACTTCACGCTGGCCGTGGCCATGCTGGCCGAGACCTGGTATGTGGTCAAAACCCTGGATGCCAAGGAACAGCTGGGCTACGTGATGATTGCCGGCTCGGTGCCGCGCATCCTGCTGATGGCCGTCGGCGGTGTACTGGCCGACCGCTTCAAGCGCGGCCACATCGTCATGGTTTCGATGGGGGTGCGCGTGCTGTTGCTGTTCGCGCTGATCGTCCTGCTGCATTACGGCCGCCTCGACATCGTGGCACTGACCATCTTTGCCTTTCTGTATGGCGCGCTGGATGCCTTCTTCTGGCCTGCGCAAGGCGCAATCATTCCGAGCATCGTGCCGGAAGCCGAACTCACGCGCGCCAATTCCATCATGCTGACCACCAACCAGATCGGGCTGGTGTTCGGCCCCACCATCGGTACGGCCCTGCTGGCACTATTCAGTTATGAAAGCGTCTTCGGCATGGCCGGCATCGGCCTGCTGCTGGGCGCGGCGTGCATGCTGCTGCTGAACGAGCCACCACCGGTGCCGCGAACCACATCGGACAAACCCGGCAGCGCCATGCTGCATGAACTGAAGGAAGGCCTGCTCTATACGCTGCAGACGCCGGTGCTGCGCAGCATGATGATCATCTATGCCTTTGCCAACCTGCTGTTCATGGGCCCCTTGTCCATTGGCATTCCGCTGGTTGTCACCCAGCATCTGGACGGCGAAGTCACCACACTGGGCTTTCTGCAAAGTGCAGGGGCAGCCGGCATGGTGGCCGGCGGCATCCTGCTGACGCTGTTCCCGCCCAAGAGCAAGCGACTGATGATGATCACGCTCGTCATTGCTGCCGAGGGCGTATTGCTGGCGCTGCAGGGGCATACCTACTGGGTGTGGCTGGCCATCGGCATCCAGTTCCTGCTCGGGCTGGGCATCGTGTCGAACAATGTGCCGATGATGTCGGTCATCCAGCAATACAGTGACCGCGACAAGATTGGCCGGGTAATGAGCCTGAACAATATGGCGTCAATGGGCCTGTCGCCCATTTCCTATGCCATGGTGACCGGGCTGCTGGCCCTGCACGTCAGCATCGGCTGGATCATGCCGATTTTCGGTCTGGCCATGTCGGCCGCCATGCTCTGGTGCATCTTTGCCATGCCGGTAGTCCGCCAGAGCAACTGATTGCCTGCCTGCCGTGTTGCAGCTTCTTTACAGCACGGGTCAGAGCAGGCACGATGCCGCCACAGGAGGATTATCCGATGTGGCGTATTACCGGTCTGCTTTGTCTTTGTCTGCTGAGCCTGCCCGCGCTGGGCAGAAGCGATCAGGCAACGTTCCAGAAACAGGTGGGAGAACTGATCGAGCTGCGCTCGTCAGCCTACCGTTTTGCGCAAGACAACGGCATTCTCGGCAAGCAAGCTCCAAAGCTCACGCGCGCGCAGAGCAATCAGCTGCGTGATCTTGCGGCGCGCTACATCACGCTGCGCGCAGCGCTGATGCCGAACGCCACCCAGGTGGCTCCGCTCTTCCAGCTCGGCACCCGCATCACACTGGTCACGGACCGCCCCACCGCCGAAGAAGCCCGCGCGGTAACGGTCAGCACAAGCCGCGGCGGCCTGCAGCGCCAGCTGTGGATCAACCCGAATGACAGCGCCGGCCAGCAGCAACTGCTCGACATCCAGTACGGACTGGCCACCGCACTGCTGCTGATGGACAGCTACCAGATCGCGGTCGAACCCTATGCCAGCAACAAGAGCATTGATTACCTGCTGACCTATGATGTGGCCAGCAGTGCCAATCTGCGCGAGCTGGCCGACAACTATCACTCGACCACCTTCCGCACCCAGATCAGCAATGCCACCCGCTTTGTCGACGAATACATGGCCTGGAAGCGCGAGAACGGCAAGCCCGCCACGCCGGAAGAAAACTATCTGTACACGCTGATGCAGAGCACGGTCTGGTATGTAACGCTGCATGGTGACAAGGCCTTCAGCGTGACCGACAAGATCAACTATCTGGCGCGTGACCTGGAAATCCGCAACCAGAACGTGCAGAACATCGTCAGCCATGGCCTGAGTATGGGCTTCGGCAATATGGTCGGTGTGGTGCAGACCCGCAAGGGCAAGCTCACCCAGCTCGGCAGCGCCGAGCAGGCCGCACTGGCAGCAGAACTCAGGCCGCTCGACATCCTGCTGGAAAAAACCCCCTTCCGCCTGACCGACAAGATGATTCCGGGCCACTATGGGCATGTCGCCGTCTGGCTGGGCTCTGAGAACGAGCTGAAGGCTCTGGGCGTATGGGATCGCATCGCGCCGAACTACCAGCAGCAGATTCGCCAGGGCGGGCGCATCGTCGAAGCATTGCGCAGCGGGGTCACCATCAGCACGCTGGAGCACTTCCTGAATATCGACGACCTGCTGGTACTGCGCGACCGCCGCCCGGTCGATGCCCGCTATCGCGGCGAGGCCGTGCTGACCGCGCTGGAGCAGGTAGGCAAGGAATACGATTTCAACTTCGATGTGATGACGCACGAACGCATCGTATGCTCCGAGCTGGCCTATGTGGTGTTCCCGGATATCGACTGGCCACTGGAGCGCACGCTGGGCCGCTACACGATCAGCCCCGACAATGTGGCGCAGCTCGCCATCAGCAATCAGCCCGTACTTGATCCGGTGATTCTGTTTCGTGACGGCAAGCGCAACAATGATCAGATGCGCAAGATCATTACCGAGTTGCTGAGCAAGGAAAAACCGCCGGCACAACTGAGCTCGCTGAAACAGACAATGCCAATACCCAAGATTGTATTCCCAGCCAGCGCAAGGCCATAAAGGGTCATAAGCACATACCCGGCAAGCTTCAGGCTGGCAGCGTGACCTGGGCCAGCAGCCCACCCTGCGGATGATTGCTCAGGCTGAGGGTGCCGCCGTGCGCCTGGATGATGTTGCGGGCAATGCCCAGCCCCAGCCCCATGCCATGGCGATTGCTTTGCCGGCCGTGGTCCAGCCGCACATACGGCTCGAACAAACGGGCCATGGCTTCCTCGGGAATGCCTGGGCCATGATCGCGCAGCGAGATGACAACCTTGCCCACCCCCTCATCGCAGCGTAAATCGACACGCTGGCCGTAGGCCAGTCCGTTTTCCAGCAGGTTGGACAGCGCACGCTTGAGTGCCAGCGGCTTGGCCAGCACGGTCAGCCCGCAGGGCTCGTAATGGGCACTCTGCCCGGCCAGCTGCGCGTCACGCACCAACCGCCCCAGCAGGGCATCCAGGCTGACCCGTGTACGGTTTTCATGGATGTCGCTGTCCTTCACCGTCTGCAGCGCCCCCTTGACCATCACGTCGAGTTCGTCGAGGTCCTCATGGAATTCGCGGCGGGCCGCGTCATCATCCAGCATTTCGGCACGCAGCTTCAGGCGGGTAATCGGCGTGCGCAGGTCATGCGAAATGGCGGCAAACAGCTTCTCGCGATCTTCGATATAGCGCTGGATACGTTCCTGCATCGCCGCAAAGGCGCGCGCACTGCGCACATATTCGCGACTGCCGGTTTCCGGCAGCACGGGCAAATCACCCTTGCCGAACGCCTCGGCTGCATCGGCCAGCATGTCGAGCGGGCGCGTCAGCCAGCGCACGACAATCAGCGACAAAAGCAGTACCGTGGCCAGCGTCAGCACCTGCAGCACGATGCGATCCAGCGTATAGGGGCTGTTGGTTTCCAGAAAATACGGGTCGGGCATCACGGTCGCCAGATACAACCAGTTGCCCGGCTCGATTTCGGCCTGGATCACCAGCACCGGCGCCGGGCGCGGCTTGATCAGGAGAATGTGCTGCACCCAGTTGTCGGGCAGATCCTGTGCCGTGATGCGCTCGTCCGATACCGGCAGGCTTTCCACCGGAGCGAAAGCAATTTCGAAGCGCGACAGTGGCGGCAATTCCCGGCGCAGCGTGGCGGCCACTTCGGCATTCACCAGCTGCGTCAGCGGCTGGTCGATCTTGAAGGGCAGAAACACCGGCTGCCGGTTCATGTTGATAAAGAATCGCGTACCACCCATTTCGTGCAGCTGTTCGAGCATCAGCGGCCGGTAATTGGGTGGCAGGCTTTTGAAAAAGCGCAGCGCACTGGCGGCGCTGAAACCGATGTGCTGCGCGGCGGCGCGGGTTTCCACCTCGGCGCTGCTGCGCATCTGGGTTGCCCAGAGTCCGCTGACCACCATCTGGGTCGCCAGCACGCCGGCAACCATGACCAGCGACAGGCGGCCATACAGCGAATCCGGCCAGAGCCGCAGCAGCCAGCGCGCACCGGGCAGGCTGCTGGCAGGACGGTCGAAAAGACGCTTCAGCATGGGCGGAACGGGCACGGGACTGAACCCGGTGCATGGCATGGCTCGGCAGTCACAAGGTCACTCCTGTGCCTGCATGCCGTATGGCGCCCGTTGCGGAATAAAACGCTAGGCATGAACAGCGCTGACCTCGGCAGAGAACACATAGCCGGCACCGCGCACGGTCTTGATGATGGCGGGCTGTTTGCCGTCGTCATTCAGGCGCTGGCGCAGGCGGCTGACCTGCACGTCGAGCGAGCGGTCCAGCGGGCCGGCATCCCGCCCGCGCGTTTCTTCGGCCAGCAGATTGCGATCAAGAATTTCACCCGGGTGCTCGACAAAAAGCTTGAGCAGCTGGAAATCCAGCCCGGTGAGGCGCACGGTCTCGCCCGTCGGATCGGTCAGAGAGCGCTCGACCACATCCAGCGAGAAACCGAGAAAGCGGTAATAACGCGGCGGGGCGCTGGCCTCGCCACCGGTGCGGCGCAAAATGGCCTTGATGCGCGCCAGCAGTTCGCGCGGATTATAGGGTTTGGCGATGTAATCATCCGCGCCCATTTCCAGCCCGACGATGCGATCGGTTTCATCCGAACTGGCAGTGAGCATGATGATGGGAACACTGCAGCGCTTCCTGACCATCTGGCACAGCACGAAGCCGTCGGTATCCGGCAGCATGACATCCAGAATGACCAGTGACAGCTCGTCCTTGTAGCGCTCGAATTCGGCCTCGAAGCTGTTGCCGTCATGCGCAAGGCGGACATCGTACTGGTTCTTTTCCAGATAGGTTTTCAGCAGGTCGCGGGTTTTCTGGTCATCATCGACGATCAGGATCTTGCGCATGGTCATCCTCCCTCATTGGCCAGCGCACGCGCCTGCGCGGCCAGCCTGCGCTGCACTTCGGCAACGCTCATTGTGTCATCCATGAAAAAGCGGTGTACCTGGGCCACCACCGCATCCTTGAACGGTTCATCACTGGCCATGCGGTGCACGAGGCTGGGCGCCTGCATGCCCGGACCGCGGGCAAATGCCTGCCAGGAAGCGCGGGCGCACACGTCCAGACCGGCCAGATCCTGGTCACGGCGCACCGGCACCGAGCCCTTCAGGCGCGAAAACCCGAGCTGGATGTTCGGCTGCAGCAGCAGTTGCGCAAAACGGTGCTGGGCATTTTCCAGCGAGTCGTCCACGGCAAACATCGCCAGGGTATCAATGCTGTAGAGATGATAATCCGTCGTGTCCGGTACAGGAACACAGCTGAAATCTTCGCCGGTTACCAGCCCCATGCCGTTGAGCTCAGCCTTGGCCCAGTCCCCCATTACCATCATGCCGACCTCGCCGCGCGCGAGTTGCCGCACCATTTCCGGCCATGGCTTCTCGCTGGGCGCCATCCAGCGCTTCAGGTCCCGCAGGTGCTGCAAAGCCCGGGCCAGCTTAGGGTCGGCATAGGCGCCTGGCTGCCGTTTCACGAACAGTTCCCGATAGTAAGCGGGGCCGCCCTCGGACAGGATCAGCGTCTCGAACAATGTAGCCACCTGCCAGGGTTCGCTGCTCTGCCCCAGTGGCGTGATGCCGCTGGCCTGCATGCGGCGGGCGGCCTGCTCGAAATCGGCCCAGCGGCGTGGCACCGGCAGCCCTAGGCGCTTGAAGACCTTGCGGTTGTAGAACAGGGTATTGATGCGGTGAATGCCCAGCGGCACACCAAGCACATGCCCCTTGTACTGCACCAGCTGCCATGCGGTCGGGAACAGATGATCCTGCCAGGCTCCTGCCTGGGCGACATCATCAAGCGGCAGGATCAGCCCCAGCTTGGCCCATTCGCTGATCGACGGGCCGATCAACTGCGCTGCAGCGGGAGGCTGCTTGGCCAGAATGCGGCTTTTCAGCACCTTGACGGCGCCGACACCGGCACCACCGGGAATGGCCACGTCGTGCCACTCGATATTTTCATCGCCGAGCTTCTGCGCGAGAAAATCGGCTGCACGCCGCTCGCTGCCCGAAGTCCACCAATGCAGCACATCCAGCGTTTCGGCATGCGTTTCGGCGGCGAACAGCAATGCGGCGGCAATGCCTAGCATCACGCCGCACCGCAACTGCCCCGCCACTTTACTGACCCATGCCTGAAACACGCGCACCTCTCCCTTGTCAACCCACGACTATAACGTAAGCAACTCCTAATCAATGTAAAAAAAGTTGATTTTTTATTGCCGAACCATCGCAGAAACAGTCAGTGAGGGCTTACACGGCAGTCTGCACGTGCGCGCAAACCGCACTTCCGGCAAAAACCGGAACAGAGTCGAAGACACTGGAATGAAAACGGGGGCAAATCAGAGCGAAAGAGAAATGCCCTTGCGAACAAGCTCGACAAACTCCGCTTCCGGTACCGGTTTGCTGAACAGGAAGCCCTGGATTGAGTCGGTCGATGCCTGGCGCAGAAAATCGAGCTGGGCCCGCGTCTCCACCCCTTCCGCCAGCACCGACATGCCCAGCGTCTTGCCAAGCCCGATGATGGCCAGCACGATCGCAGTGTCGTTGGGGTCGTCCGAGAGATCGCGCACGAAGCTCTGGTCGACCTTGAGCTTGTCGAACGCAAAGCGCTTCAGGTAGGACAGGCTGGAATAACCCGTACCAAAGTCATCAATGGAGAGCTTGACTCCCAGCGCATTGAACGCATCCAGCGTCGCTGCGACCTGGTCTACATCCTGCATCACCACCGACTCGGTCACTTCCAGCTCCAGCTGGCGGGCCGGCAGCTGGTAGGTGTGCAGGCAGTCCTTCACCAGCTGCACCAGATTGGGCTGGCTGAACTGCAGGGGCGAGAGGTTCACCGCCACGGTCAGCGGCGGCAGCCCCTGCCCGGCCCAGGCAGCGGCCAGCCGGCAGGATTCCTGCAGCACCCAGGTTCCGAGCGGGACGATCAGCCGGCTTTCTTCGGCAACCGGAATGAACTTGCCTGGTGGAATCATGCCCTGCTCGGGATGATTCCAGCGGATCAGCGCCTCGGCACCGATAATCCGTCCGTCCTGCAGACTGACCTGCGGCTGGAAATACAGCACGAATTCGTTCTGCTCCAGCCCGCGCCGCATGCTGCTCTCGAGCACCAGCCGCTCGGACGCTCGTGCATTCATGTCGGCGGTAAAGAACTGGTAATTGCCACGGCCATTGGCCTTGGCCTGATACATGGCCACATCGGCATTGCGGATCAATTCATCCGGGTCGGCACCGTCGTCCGGATAAATGCTGATCCCGATCGATGTGGATGATGCAAAACCGCCGGCATCCAGCTCGAATGGTGCGGCAAAGGACGCAAGAATCCGGTCGGCAATGCTGCCGGCAGCCAGCGGCCCGTCGATATCATTGAGCACGACCACGAACTCGTCGCCGCCCTGGCGGGCAAGAATGTCGGTCTTGCCGACAACCGAGCGCAGGCGGCTGGCCACTTGCGCCAGCACCATGTCGCCCGCAGTATGGCCCAGCGAATCGTTGATGGTCTTGAAGCGGTCAAGGTCAAGGAAGAGCACCGCCAGATGCCGGCCGAAACGCTCGGCAGCGGCCAGCGCCAGCCGCAATTCGTCGCGCAGCAGATTGCGGTTGGCAAGGCCGGTTACCGCGTCGAAATTGGCCAGCTCGATGATGCGGTCCTGCGCTTCCTTGCGCTCGGTAATGTCAGTCATCGTGCCGATCAGTCGGGTCGGCTTGCCACGATAGTCAAACTCGACAAAACGCCCGCGCGACAGAAACCAGCGATATTCGCCATTTTTCAGCCTGCGCCGGTATTCGACGGAAAACTGCGTCGAGTTGCCGACGTAATAATCACGCAGCGCACCGATGGTTTGTTCACGATCCTGCGGATGAACCTGGTCTTTCCACTTGTCAAAAGTCTCGGCCAGCTCGCCCGGCTGATAACCGAGCAGGCGGTCGTATTCGGGGCTGGTAATCGCGGTACGGCGCCCTTCCAGCGGCATGTCGAACAACCCGGTATTCGACGCTTCGAGTGCCAGACGCAACTGCTGCTCACTCTTGATGATGGCCTGCTCGGCAAGCCGGCGCTCTGAAATGTCGCGCATCACCGCGCAGTTGTACTCCTCGCCCTTGAACTGCACGTAATTGGAATACGCCTCGATCGGAAAAAGCTCGCCGGCACGCGTGCACAGCTCCAGCTCGTCAAACAGATGCTTCTTGTGTCGCAGGCTTTGCCAGAATTTTGGCCACGCATCCGGATGAAAATCCGGATTGATGTCCTTGAAGCGCATGTTCAGCAGCTCGTTTTCCGCATATCCCAGCCGACTGCAGGCAGTGGCATTGACGTAACGGATATGCCCCTGCATGTCGATCCAGATCGCCATGTCGGCGCCACGCTCGACAGCCACCTTGGTCAAGTACAGGTCTGCCTCGGTTCGCTCCATGCGCCGCAGTTGTACAAGCAGGTAAAGCAGCAAGGCGAGCGAGCCGGCGCAAAGCAAGCCAGCCACACCGACATTGATTGCGATTTCGGTATACCACGCCTCCAGCGTCGACTCGGTATCCAGTGTCAGCAATACTCCCATCGGCCAGCCATCGATGCGCCGCCAGGCCAGCAGGCGCTCGATATTGTCCAGCTTGCCGGTTTCATATTGCACACCAGACAGCTTTTCACGGAAATCACCGGAAAAAAAACCCATGTGGGCGATGCTGCGGCCGATTTCGGCATCGCGTTGCGGGTAATGCGCTAGCGTGACGCCATCATCGCGAAAGAGCTGCACAACCACGCCGGGCTGGCGGACCACAGACGCAAAAAACCGCTGCAGATCATCCGGATTGATGCCGGCTACGAGCGTGCCGGCAAACAGCCCTTCCTTGTCGATCAGTGGTAACGCCAGCTGCAGCCCGTCACGCTGACCGCTCGGATCGGGCTGGAACTCACCCAGTACGAAAGGGCGTTGCGAGCGGGCCCGGGCAGCACGGAAATACTGCAGCTGGCTCAGGTTATAAGCCGGAACGGGAAACTGCAGGCTGCTTGCCAGCAGCAAGCCATCGCGGTCCAGTACGGCCAGCGAATTGAACTGCGGCGCGCCGGCTGCCTGGGAATGCAGATAGGCATACAGGCAGGCCCGGTCAGTGCTGTTCAGGCAGGCACGGAAGACGTCATCACTGCGGATGGCCTGCAGCGAACGCAGGCTGTTTTCCATGGTGCGGGCGACATGCTCGTCCAGCGTCAGGCTCAGCACATCCAGATGGGATTCGGCACTCTTGAGCGATTCGCGGTAATCCCGCAGGCTGGACCATGCCACAACCGCCAGCGCCCCCAGCAGCACGAGGCCAGAGAGCACAGCCAGCAAGCGCCGCATGTGCATGAACGACCGCGCATGTTCCTCGCTGTTTCGTGGAGTCTGGATTGGGGGCAAAATCGGAATTCCTGTTTTCTGATGACGCGATGATTCGTGATGCCGGCCAAGGGCCGGTGCACCCGCCACTGTGCATTATTCGCCATTCTTCAGAAAATGCAGCCCCCATTGCAAGGACTGCCCCGCAGCATCTGCCCCCGTCACGCCAGTCCGTTGCCGGACGTGGCCCTTCTGCCGCTTTTGCGCCACAATGCTTCGCGGCCCGCCTTCGCGGGAGAAGGAATAGCGATGCCCCTGGACCTGTTTTTCGCCTTCATTGTCACCACGCTCTTCATTTCAGCCACGCCGGGGCCGAACATGCTGCTGATGCTCAGTCACGGCGCCCGCTACGGCTGGCGTGCCACGCTGGCCACCATGGCGGGGGCGCTTTCCGGGCTGGCACTGCTGATCGGCCTTTCCGCACTGGGGCTCGCCACCATCCTTGCGGCCTCGGCCGAGCTGTTTCTGGTGCTGAAGCTCGTCGGCGCCGCCTATCTGGTCTATCTGGGCTGGCAATGCTGGCGCGCTGGCATCGAACTGAAACTGCCGGCGGCGATGGGCGAAACGGCGCTGGCACGCTATCGCACCGGGCTGGCCGTGGCACTCTCGAACCCGAAGGCCATCCTCTTTGCCGGCGCCTTCCTGCCACAGTTCATCAATGCCCAGCTGCCGCAAGGCCCGCAATGGGCCATGCTGCTGGCGACGTTCTTCGTCATCGAATCAAGCTGGCAGCTCGCTTATGCCGTCGGCGGAGTCGGCCTCGCCCGCTGGCTGTCTGCGCCGCGCCGGGTACGCTTCTTCAACCGTGGCTGCGGGCTGGCCTTCTGGGCGGTCGGCGGCATGCTGGCGCTGGCAAAACGCTAAAACAAAGGGTATTGCCATACAATCCTTTAATTTAAAGGGCTGTATGGCAATACCCGAAAAAGCATCATTCGTGCATGGCGCGCATGCCTGCAGCCCCCCTCATCGGCACACCGCAGGCTGACCGGACCCGCGGCTGGCTCAGACGCTGAAATCCAGATTGTCGATCAGCCGCGTCTTGCCCAGACGTGCCGCGACCAGAATGACGAGTTCATGATCGGTGTGCGTGGCGGGCTTCAGTGTTTTCGCATTGCGCACTTCGATGTAATCCACCTCCGCCCAGCCGCGCGTCAGCAGATCGCTGCTTGCTTCTTCCGCCAGTGCGGCGAAATCGCGCTCGCCAGCCAGAATCGCCTTGTGCATGCGCTCCAGATGGAAATGAATGCGGGGCGCTTCCGCGCGCTCGTCTGCCGAGAGATAGCCATTGCGGCTAGACAGCGCCAGCCCATCCGGCGCCCGCCCGGTATCCACCGGAACAATGGTGATCGGCATGTTCAGCTCTTCCACCATGCTGCGGATCACGAAGAGCTGCTGGTAGTCCTTTTTGCCGAAGCAGGCCACGTCCGGCTGCACGATGTTGAAGAGTTTGGTCACGACAGTGGCCACACCTCGGAAATGCCCGGGGCGGAAGGCGCCGCACAGCTCGTCCTGGATGGCCGGCGGTTCGACCTTGTACTGCTGGATCACATGCGGGTAGAGCTCTTTTTCGTCCGGCGCAAAAATCACGGCGTTGCTGCAGCGTTCAGCCACCAGCGCGGCATCCTGCTGCAGGGTGCGCGGATAACAGTCGAAATCCTCGCCTTGGCCAAACTGCAGGCGGTTGACGAAAATGCTGACCACCACGGCATCGGCGTGCTTTTTGGCTTCTTCCACCAGTGCCATATGGCCGGCGTGCAGATTGCCCATGGTCGGTACGAAGGCCACGCGGGCCTGCTGTTTGCGCCAGGCGCGCAATTCGGAAATGGTATGGATGATTTGCATGGCTGTTCTCGACACGACAAATTGATTGTTCAGGAGAGGCCGTCTCCGGACGGCCAGTAATCGGCGGGGCGGGCGCGATAGCTTTGCCAGTCATGGCTGGCGCGGATCGCGGCAAGCACGGCGGGCAGGGGCTCGACCCAGAGCCCGGGGAAGGTCAGCTCGCCATCACCGCTCGGGGTATAGGCCAGAGACTCTTCTGGAAATTCGAATTCGCACCGGATACCTGGCTTGGTATTGCCACGCGGGTCACAGCGATACCAGCCATGCCCATCCAGCCAGACCGCGGCAAAACCGTGCAGGCCATGCGTGGGCGAGCCGGGCGGCGGATCACTGCGCAAGAGGCGCTGATAACCCAGCGCGGCAGGCAGGCCATTGGCACGCAGCAAGGCCACCAGCAGGTGTGCCTTGGCAAAACACAACCCTGAACCTGCGGCCAGCACATCGGACGCCCGCCAGGGCATTTCCGTGCACTGGAAATCGAGGCTGTGGCGCACGTTGTCGCGCACCCAGAGAAAGGCGGTGCGAGCCGTGGCCAGCGCATCCGTATGCAGCAGCCGTGCCGCAAGCGCCCGCACCGCCGGATGCCGGTGGTCAATCGTCGCGCAGGCGCCCAGACAGGCAACCGGGTCGGGGCTATCCATCAAAGATGCATCAGAAGCTGTGTTCGTCAGCCGGGAAGCTCATGCTCTTCACCGCCTGCACGTAATTCTCGATGGCACCCTGGATGCTGGATGCGCCCATCATGAAGTTCTTCACGAAGCGCGCCTTCTTGCCCGGATAGATGCCGAGCATGTCATGCAGCACCAGCACCTGGCCATCGACACCGACACCGGCCCCGATGCCGATGGTCGGCACAGCCACCGCCTCGGTAACCGCGCGGCCGACACTGGCCGGCACCATTTCCATCAGGATCATGCCGGCGCCAGCAGCCTCCAGCGCCTGGGCGTCGGCAATCAGCGCGGCGCCACCATCGTCCTTGCCCTGCACCTTGTAGCCACCGTAGGCATGCACCGACTGCGGCTGCAGGCCGATGTGCGCACACACCGGAATGCCGCGACGCGCGAGGAACTCGACCGTTTCCAGCATCACGCTGCCGCCTTCGATCTTGACCATCTCGGCGCCGGCTGCCATCAGCTCGGCCGCATTGGCGAAGGTGGCCTGCGGGCTGACCTGCGAGGTGCCGAAGCTCATGTCGGCCAGCACCAGTGCATTCTTGTTGCCACGCGCCACGCAGGCAGTGTGGTAGACCATGTCGCGCTGCGTGACAGGCAGGGTGGATGCCTGCCCCTGGATGACATTACCGAGCGAATCGCCCACCAGCAGGATATCGACGCCGCTGCTATCAAGCAGCGCGGCAAAACTTGCGTCGTAACAGGTGAGCATGGCGATTTTCTGGCCGTCCTGCTTCATTTTGGCCAGCGTGGTCAGCGTAACTTTCATCGTGGGTTTCCGTAGCAAAGTGACTGGGCACACTTGTGATGCACCGCAAGGCATTCACGGCACCGCATACAGCGCCGGAAACGCCAGTGTACCCAAGCTCAGGCCGCCGGCACAGCCAGCCGCGTCAAGTTCTGGTCAGCAACATGCGGTAAAAATGCCGCCGCCGGGCCGAGGCCGGGAATATGCAGTTCCGGTGCCAGCTCCAGCAGGGGCAACAGCACGAAGGCTCGCTCGTGCATGCGCGGATGCGGCAGGGTCAGCGTAGTGGACGCCAGCACCGCGTCGCCGTGCAGCAGTACGTCCAGATCCAGCGTGCGCGGGGCGTTGCGGAAAGTACGCACCCGCCCGAGCTGCTGCTCGATGTCGAGCAGCGCGTCGAGCAGCTGCTGCGGCGCGAGTGTCGTGCTGACCGCCGCCACCGCATTCACGAAATCCGGCTGGTCGGCGTAGCCGACCGGCGCGCTGGCATAGAAGGAGGACGTAGCCTGCAGAGTCAACGCGGGGTGCGCAGCAATCGCCGCCAGGGCGGCCTGCAACTGTGCCACGGGGTCGCCCAGATTGGCACCCAGCGCGATATAGGCACAAACGGATGAATTCATTGAGTGATCCGGCCGGGGTAGCACGCTGCCACGGCAAGCAACAATACAGGGTATATGACTAAAGCCAATACACAACAAAGGCTGCAGTCACATACCCGACCAATACAGTCAGCGCAAGCGGTTCACTCGCCCGACTGGCCTGCTGCGGGCTTGCGGCGGCGACGCGGCTTGCTGCGCTTGGCTCCGGCTGCCGGGGCTTCCTGCTTCTCGCGCGGCACGCTGGCAATCAGGCTGGAACGCATCACATCATCGGCAAACTGGAATTTATTCCACCATTCCGCGAGTTCCTTGTCCGCAAGGCCGCACTCGGCACGCAGCTCCAGAAAATCGTAGGCAGCGCGGAAGCGCTGCTGCTCCATCAGGCGGAAAGGACGCTGGCCGACGCGCTGCTCGAAACGCGGCTGCAGGAGCCAGATTTCCTTCATCGCGGCGCCATAGCGGTTCGGTATCGCCAGCCGGCGCGACACCTTGGCATCGACCTCGTTCATCGCATCGACGAGCGCCGGCACGGAATGCTCGCCGGCGGCTTTCTTCTTCTGCCACAGCGCCTCGACTTCGTGCCACAGCAGCGTGGCAAACATGAAGCCGGCCGACACCGGCTTGTCATCACGGATGCGCGCATCGGTATTGTCGAGCGCCTTCTTCAGGAAAGCGGCGGTCGACGCCTGCGACACCAGCTTGTCGAGCAGCGGGAACAGCGGCTTGTGCAGGCCGTTTTCGCGCAGCGCGGTCAGGCAATCCCAGGCACGGCCCGAGAGCAGCAGCTTCATCATTTCATCGAACAGCCGTGCCGACGGGATGTTTTCCAGCAGGCGCGCATGCACGGCGATCGGCGCTTTCGTCGCCGGAGCGATGGCCAGGTCCAGCTTGGTCGCCAGGCGCACGGCACGCAGCATGCGCACCGGATCTTCGTGATAACGCTTCACCGGGTCGCCGATCATCGCCAGCTTGCGGCTTTCCAGATCACTCACGCCGTGGTGGAAGTCGATGATGACTTCGCGGTTCGGATCGTAATACAGCGCATTCACCGTGAAGTCGCGCCGCGAGGCGTCTTCCTCGATCGTGCCGTAAACATTGTCGCGCAGGATGCGCCCGGATTCGTCGGTCGGCGCGTCGCTCGCGCCGCGGAAGGTCGTCACCTCGATGATTTCCTCGCCACCGCGCTCGAAGAACGGCACGTGCACGATGCGGAAACGCTTGCCGATGATGCGCGAGCGGTGGAAGACATGGCGCACCTGCTCAGGCGTGGCATTGGTAGCCACATCGAAATCCTTGGGCGACTTGCCCAGCATCAGGTCACGCACGGCGCCGCCGACCACATAGGCCTCGAAGCCGGCATCCTGCAGGCGGTCACAGACCTTCAGTGCGGCAGAATGCAGCTGGTCGCGGCGGATGCCGTAATGCTTGGCATGCAGCACCTGCTTGCCGGGACGGCGCAACACCTTGCCGATGAGTTTACGAATCATGGATGACTCTTGTTGGTAAAACACGCAATAAAGGCGGGGATTATACCGCCAGAATGCCCGAATACGACGATTGTCTTGACAGTCAGCAAGCGGCCCTCCGCCCGCCACCAGCGCGGCACTGTATTGCCACAGCCACAACGCCACTGTCGCTTGCTGCAGGGCAGCATATGCCGCATGCTTCCGGCATGCTACTCACCGGGAATCCGTCCATGCCTGCCTGCCGCTACCACCTGCTCAATGTCTTTGCCGAAAGCCATTTCGGCGGCAACCCGCTCGCCGTATTCCCCGACGCACGCGGGCTGGACACCGCCACGATGCAGGCGATTGCCCGGCAGCTCAGCCTGTCGGAAACCACCTTTGTCACCCCGTCGGACAAGGCCACTGTACGCGTGCGCATTTTCACACCCGGCTACGAGTTGCCGTTTGCCGGTCACCCGACACTGGGAACGGCCTGGCTGGTGAACCGCCTGCAGCGCTGCGGCGGCCAGGTCACGCTCGAATTGCCGGCCGGCATCATTCCGGTTGCTGTGGGCGAACACGACGCCACGCTGACCGCCAACGCCCCAGCCTATCGCGTCGGCCCCGGCAGGACTGAGCTGGCGGAGGTGCTCGGCATTCGTGCAGCAGATTTCGCCGGCGAGCCCACCTTCGTGAATTGCGGTACTGAGCAGCTGATGGTGCCGCTGGCCAGCAGCGACGCCGTCAGCCGTTGCAAACCCGATTACGCCGGTTTCGAGCGCTTCGCAGGCAATGCCGACGGCATCGCTGGCGCCTACGTGTGGGCAGCGGAAGGCGCGGTCTGGCCGGCCCGCTATTTCTGGACGCAGCACGGGCAGGTCAGCGAGGATTACGGCACCGGATCGGCCTGCGCCAATCTGGGTGCCTACCTGCTGCGCCAGGGCGCGAGCCTGCCGCTCTCACAGAAGATTACTCAGGGGTATCTAACCGGGCGCGAAGCGATTCTTGGGCTGCAGATCGATACAGATGGATGTATCAAGGTCAGCGGGCGGGTCATCGACATCGGCAGCGGTGAGTTGCTGCTGCCCGGCCGCTGAAACGGCAAGGGCTGCAGCCAGTCTGGCGCAGCCATCACAAACAGATGCCGGCAGCGCACGAGGCGGAGCCGGCATGTCGTTTTGCGCTACCGGCGCCGGCCCGGCTCAAGGCCGGGAATGACCGGTTCAGGCGCAAGCCCTGTTACGCAACAGCAGTTTCCAGATAATCCAGCCAGAGCTGGATCCAGATCGGGGTCGGCGGAACGATGTGCTGGGTCAGGGTCAGATGGTCAGCTTCTTGCAAGCTCATGATGGTCTCCACAGGGAGTAAATAACCTCTCCACCATCCGCCTCATGCTGCAGCGCAACATTGACATGGATCATGTTTGCGCCATTCCATCCGCATTTTCCGGGCATCCCGCCTGGCATTTTGCGAAACCATGTACTAGTGCAATCAAACGGCAATATTCAGCGTGAATATTCGTTATCTCCCGGTAATAAAACCGTCAGCGAAGCTCCTGCACCGCTCTTCTGCGGCAAGACCCCAGCCGGCTACTGCCAGAATGCGGCATCCAGCCGCAGGGTCTGCTGTACTCCGGCATGCCCCGGATTATCCAGCCAGACGCGCAACTCGGGCGCCCCACCCGCCGGCAGGGCGATCTGCCAGCGGGCCAGCGTGACTTCCCTGCCCTGCCGGAAAAGGCTGTTCTCCGGGCCGTGCACGCTGTCACGCGCAAAACGCCCGAAGTCGTCGAGCGTGGGCGACGCGGCCGTTTCCGCCAGCAATTGCCGGATGCGCTGCAGCCGCTGCACACTGCTCGCCCCGGGTTTATCCTGCCCGCCGGTCAGTGCGGCATCGAAATAGTGATTGGCGTGCGCGAGGCTGCCCTGCTGCTGCCGCGTCAGGCGGTAGCGTCCTTCCGTGCCGACTTCCACCAGCAGGATTTCGCGCGCATCGGCAACCAGGTAGAAACCGGCCCGCGCCGATCCGAACAACGCGGGAGCGGCATCAACAACGTTCTCCACCGTGTGGGACTGCCGCAGAATCTGCGCGATCCGCCCCTGCCGGCCCGGCTGATCATCACGCAGCGCACGAGGCAGGCCACTGGCTGCCGCCGTCACCACCGTCAGCCCCGCCTCGTTCACGCCGGCCTTGATGCCCGGCATGCGGCCGCTGTCGGCAAAGAGGCCGAGATAAGCCAGCCCGCCGGTAGGGCGCAGCAGGCGCAATGACTGCACATGATCGGGAGCCCAGTCGCGGTTCTTGGCGAGCAGCACGCCACCGGGCGTGACACTGGCCCAGAGCGTGCAGGCCTGCGCCGGTACTGCCAACAGCAGCGCCGGCAACATCAGCAACGCGGATCTGTTCATTGCAGCCCCCCCCCCCTGAAACGGCTTGACCGTCCTGCCGGCCAAAATACGCCGCCGTCAATGCACTGTCATGACGAAATTGTACCGCTGCGGGTGAACGCTTATTCATGGGCAGTGTCTATCCAGCCACGTATAATCGCCCCTTTCGTAGTCGCCCTTTCGCAACCCTCCTTGCAGCCCCTCACCCCGAGTTGTTATCCCATGATGTCGCGTCGCCTGCTTGTTTCCGTTTCCCTCCTGTTTGCCGGCCTTGCCCAGGCCTTCACTCCGCCGCCACCCGATATTGCCGGCCGCGCCTGGCTGCTGATCGATGTGCAGAGCGGCCAGACCCTGACCGCCAAGGATGAAAACACCCGCATCGAACCGGCCTCGCTGACCAAGCTGATGACCGCCTACGTGACCTTCAAGGCGATCAAGGAAGGCAAGCTCAAGCTTGATACGCAACTCACCGTGTCGGAAAAGGGCTGGAAAACCGAAGGCTCGCGGATGTTCCTCGACCCCAAGGTGCCGGCCACGGTCGATGACCTGATCAAGGGCATGATCGTGCAGAGCGGCAACGACGCCTGCGTGACGCTGGCCGAAGCCATTGCCGGCAGCGAGGAAGTCTTCGCGCAGGTCATGAACAAGGAAGCCAAGCGTCTGGGCATGACCGGCTCGAACTTCGAAAACAGCACCGGCCTGCCGGGCGCGAACCACTACATGACCGTGCGTGATCTGGAAATCATCGCGCAGGCCATCATCAAGGACTTCCCCGAGTTCTACCCGATCTACGCGATCAAGGAATTCAAGTACAACAACATCAGCCAGCCCAACCGCAATCTGCTGCTGTACCGCGATCCGAATGTCGACGGCATGAAGACCGGGCACACGGAAGCCGCCGGCTACAATCTGGTCGCCTCGACGCACCGCGATGGCCGCCGCCTGGTTTCTGTCGTGGTTGGCACCGCCGGCCCGGAAATCCGCGCCACCGAGTCGGGCAAGCTGCTCAACTGGGGCACGCAATTCTTCGACACCCCCAAGCTGTATTCTGCCAAGCAGGCCATCAGCAAGGCGCAGGTCTGGAAGGGGGCGGAAAACGAAGTGGCGGTCGGCTTCCTTGAAGACCGCTACATCACCGTACCCAAGGGTGACGCCAGCAAGATCAAGCTGGAACTGGTCACGCAGGAGCCGCTGATCGCCCCGCTGAAAGCCGGCCAGCAGGTCGGTACCGTGACGGTTTCGCTGGATGGCAAGCCACTGACCGAGCTGAAAGCCGTGGCGCTGAACGATGTCCCGGAAGCCGGCTTCTTCGGCCGCGCCTGGGATGCGATCAAGCTGTGGTTCAAATCGCTGTTCAGCTAAAGCAAAAGGTATACGGCTACAGCCATTTCATACGAACAGCCGCAGATCCATACCCGATACAGTAAGCACCAGGCCAGGCTTGGATATCCTGCATCGCCCCGACACCGGCTCCGCGCCGGTGTTGTCGCATGCGGCCGTGCCGGCGACAGGCGGCGTGCGGGAGGACTACACTGGAAACATGTCTTTCGGGAGGATTGCCATGACGCTGCCTGCTTTCAACGCCTATCTGAACGGCCGCTATGCGCCGCTGGACACGCTGACGATTTCGCCGATGGATCGCGGCTTCCTGTTCGGCGACGGCGTGTATGAAATGATTCCGGTCTACAACCGCCGCGCTTTCCGGCTCGACGAACACCTTGACCGCCTCGATGCCAACCTTGCCGCCATCGGGCTTGCCAACCCGCACTCCCGCAAGGAGTGGCACAAGATCATTGCCGAACTGGTTGACGAAGAAGTGTTCGAAGACCAGCAGATCTATCTGCAGGTCACGCGCGGCCCGGCCTGGCCGCGCAACCACGCTTTCCCGGCGCAAGCAACGCCCAGCGTATTCCTGTTTGCCGACGAGTTGCCGGCACCCGCGCGCGAGCAGGTTGAAAATGGCGTTTCCGCCATCACCATTCCCGACCTGCGCTGGCAGCGCTGCAATATCAAGGCGATTTCGCTGCTGGCCAATGTGCTCGCCAAGCAGGCCGCCGTCGAAGCCGGCGTGGCGGAAGCGATTTTAATTCGTGACGGGGGCTTGTCGGAAGGCGCTGCCAGCAACATATTCATCGTGAAAGACGGTATCCTGCGCGCGCCGCCGCCGTCGACCCAGATGCTGACCGGCATCACGTACGATGTGGTGATCGAGCTGGCGCAGGCCAACGGCATTGCCGTGCAACTGGAGGCTGTCAGCGAAACCGAGCTGCGCGCCGCCGACGAAGTGTGGCTGACGTCTTCCTCCAAGGAAGTGCTCGCCATCGTCGAACTGGACGGGCAGGCCATAGGCACTGGTCGACCCGGCCCGCTCTTTGCGCGCATGTTCCAGTATTATCAGGACTTCAAAACCGGCGTAATGCGTGCCGGAAAGGATTTTGCATGACCCAGACTACTCCGCCCGCTTCTGCGCGGCTCGAAGATCTGCTCGAATTTCCGGCGCTGATTCCGGCCAAGGCCGTCAGCCACAAGGGCGTGGCGAAGGAAGAATTCCACGCCGCGCTGCTGGAGCTCACCGTGGTACACGTGCCCGGTTTCCATGCCGAGCTGATTTCGATCCGCGAATCCAGCTCGGGCAACTATTTTTCTGCCACGCTGTCGGTCACCGTCGAGACAGCCGACCAGTTCCGTACGCTGGACGCCGCGCTGCGCGCGCATCCGCTGGTGAAGCTGGTGCTGTAAATTTCAAACCAATCAACCACAGAGGCACAGAGACACAGAGAAACCCCATGATCGCGTTTCTGCCGTTCTCTGTGCCTCTGTGCCTCTGTGCCTCTGTGGTTCCTTTTGATGAATCCATTAATCAAACACCTCGGCCTCGTCGAATACCCTGCCACCCTTGCCGCCATGACCGAATTCACCATGAGCCGGCAAGCAGATACCCCCGATGAAATCTGGACCCTGGAACATCCGCCGGTATTCACGCAGGGCCAGGCGGGCCGGCCTGAGCACATCCTGATACCCAGCGACATTCCAGTGGTGCAGATCGACCGCGGCGGGCAGGTGACCTATCACGGCCCGGGCCAGCTGGTGGTCTATACCTTGCTCGACCTCAAGCGCCTGGGCCTGGGCGTGCGCGAATACGTGCGCATGCTGGAAAATGCGGTGATCGCCCTGCTGGCCGACTACGGCATCACCGCCTATGGCAAGGTCGATGCGCCCGGCGTGTACGTGCAGATGGCCCGCGATGAAGGACTGACGGAAGAAGCCAAGATCGCCTCGCTGGGCCTGCGCATCCGCAATGGCCGCTGCTATCACGGGCTGGCGCTCAATGTCGACCTCGACCTCACGCCGTTCCACTACATCAACCCCTGCGGCTACCAGGGACTGGCCGTCACCCAGATGGCGGATTTCGGAATCCAAGAGACACCGGCGTCGTTAGCCGCTAAAATGGCCGACAAAATTACTCAACAAATCAGCAGGCAAGGCTGACCCGGCCTTCGTTCTACCGGATTCCCATCATGAGCAACGACAGCAAAACCCCCTCGAATGCCGCCGGCGTCAAGCACAAGGGCGAAGCCAAGACCGCGCGTATCCCGATCAAGATCGTGCCGCTGGAAGAAAAGCTGAAAAAGCCGGACTGGATCCGCGTGCAGGCGCCGACTTCCGGCAGCCGCTTCTACGAGATCAAGGACATTTTGCGCTCCCAGAAGCTGCACACCGTGTGCGAGGAAGCCACCTGCCCGAACATCGGCGAATGCTTCGGCAAGGGCACGGCAACCTTCATGATCATGGGCGACATCTGCACGCGCCGCTGCCCCTTCTGCGACGTCGGTCACGGCCGCCCCAATCCGCTCGACCCGCAGGAGCCGCAGAATCTGGGCGAAACGGTCGCTGCGCTCAAGCTCAATTACGTCGTGGTTACCTCCGTTGATCGCGACGACCTGCGTGACGGCGGCGCCCAGCACTTTGTCGAGTGCATCTCGAAAATCCGCGAGCTGTCACCGAAAACCCAGATCGAAGTGCTGGTGCCGGACTTCCGTGGCCGTCTGGAAATCGCACTGGAGCTGTTCGGCAATGCACTGCCCGACGTGATGAACCACAATCTGGAAACCGCGCCGCGCCTGTACCTGCAGGCCCGCCCGGGTTCCGATTACCTTCATTCGCTGAAGCTCTTGAAAGACTTCAAGGCCATGTACCCGCACGTGAAGACCAAGTCCGGCATCATGGTGGGCCTGGGCGAAACCGACGAGGAAGTGCTTCAGGTCATGCGCGATATGCGCGAGCATGATATCGACATGCTCACCATCGGCCAGTACCTGCAGCCGTCCAACGGCCACCTGCCAGTGCTGCGCTACGTGCACCCGGACAAATTCAAGGAATGGGAAACCCAGGCCTATGAAATGGGATTCCTGCACGCGGCCGTGGGCGCGATGGTGCGCTCGTCGTATTTCGCCGACCAGCAGGCGCACGGCGCCGGCGTTACGGCCGAATAAGGGGTACAAGGGGCGGCAACGCCCCTTTCTTTTTGGCCATGCCCCGCAGACCGGCACCACCCCAGCACTTCTGGCGCGACCCCGCCCTGCCCTTTGCCGAAAGCCGCCGGGCCCAACAGAGCCGCGCATGCTACCGGCCGCATTCGCATCCAGCGCTTTCCATCGGCACAGTGGATGCCGGCAGCAGCCGCCTGCAGCTACCCGGGCAGCCCGCGCAACCCCTGGCAGCCGGTGATGTGGTCGTCATCCCCGCGCACTGGGTGCACTCCTGCAATCCCGCTCCAGGCTGTGCATGGAGCTACCAGATGCTGTACCTGGACGAAGCCTGGTTAATCCAGCTTTTTGCCGAAGCAGATCAGCCGGCAGGTCCGCAACAGCTCGTGCCAGCCAGATCGCTCTGGCAAAATGATCCGCTGCTCTATCGTGCCTTCTGCGAACTCAATGCCCTGCTGTTCAGCCCGGCCCCCACAGAGCTGAAAGAAGCACAGCTGATCGACTTCGCCGGACTGGTCATCCGGGGACTGCTGCCCGCCACGCAGCAGCAGCCAGACTGGGTTTCACGGCTACAGCAACAGCTGCGGGCCCATCCAGCCGAGCCCTGGCCGCTAGCCGAACTGGCCGGCCTTGCCGGGGTCAGCCGCTATCATCTGGTGCGCACCTTCAAGAGCTGGACAGGGCTGACACCCCACGCCTACCTGCTCGATTGCCGCATCAATGCCGCACGACAGCGCCTGCCGGACTGCAGCTCGCTGGCACAACTTGCCAGTGAGCTGGGCTTTGCCGACCAGAGCCATTTCGTCCACGCCTTCAAGCAGCGGGTTTCGGTGACCCCGGGTGAGTACCAGCGACTGCAGAGCTGCGCAATTTCCTGCAATACCCTCTGACTACACCTCGCGATACTGCGGCTTTCACATCCGAGGAAGCCAACATGAGCTGGCAACACTTTCTGGCCATTGCCAGTGCGCATTTCCTGGCACTCCTGAGCCCCGGACCCGATTTTTTCCTGCTGGTACAACAATCGCTCAGCAAGGGACGGACCGCCGGAATACGCCTGGCCGCCGGCATCGCCATGGCAAATCTGGTCTTCATCATCCTGGCTGTCGCGGGCATCGCGCTGATCCGTGAGGATGGCATCCTGTATGCCTTGCTGTACTGGGGGGGCTGCACCTATCTGGCCTGGCTGGGCTGGCAATTCTGGCGGGCAAGACATGCCTGCCTGACGCTGGGCGAGGCCGGAAACGCACCGGAGCAGACGAGCCCGAGCTTTCGCACCGGTTTGCTGAGCGGCCTGCTCAATCCGAAAAATGCCCTCTTCTACCTCGCGCTCTTTACCCTGCTGGTACCTGCAGGCACCTCGCTACTGGCACGCGGCGCCACCGGACTGTGGATGTTTGCACTGGTGTTCGGCTGGGATTGCCTGATCGTCAGGCTGCTCACCAGCGGCGGTCTGCCCCAGCGCTTCAGCCAGCGACTGGGCTGGCTTCACCTGAGCAGTGCATTGCTGTTATGGGGCGTCGTTGGCACGATGTGCTGGCACGCGCTTTATCCATGAGCCAGTTGCTCACGGATCAGCCGATGCAACGCTGCCCGCCACTCGCGGCCACGCGGGTCATCTTTCAGACTGGCCATCACCCGCCCGGCATCAGCCGGCTTGCTGGCACCACAAGCCGCAATGGCGGCCTTGGCGACGGCCGGCAGATCAGTCTCCCGCCAAGGCAGGATCAGCCGGGTTTCCAGCACGAAATCCGTCTCGGCGTAGTCAAGGGAACAGGGCTCGGGAGCAATGCAGCCAGTCACCTTGAGTGGCAATTCACCGGCCTCCTCGGCACCAAAGGCCAGTTGCAACACATCCACCGTATGATGCCGGGTGCGCAGGTAAACCGAGCCGTCGATAAACCCCTCCTCCGGATTGAGCGGGAACTCGAATGTCCGCCCGGCCAATTCGAACAACTCGTCAACCGGCAAGTCGATCTGGTCCAGCCGCAACGGACTATCGACCTCTTCGCCGTCGAGCTCGTAGGGAGCCAGCTCAATCGTCAGCGATGCCCGCCCGCAGGGCCCGCAGAATAACTCGCCGAGTGCACGCAAGGGCTGCCAGCGTTCCACCGGAAACGGTTTCGCGCTCATGCGGCAACTCCGGCACGCCCGAAAAAGGCGTAACGCACCTGCTCCAGCTCGTAGTCTTCCAGTTCACGGCGCGCAAGCTCGGCTTCAAGCCGCTCACGATCGCCCGGCTGCAGATACTGCGCTAGCTGCTCCGGCAGATCGCTGATGTAGCAGGCTGTCAGCGCCACATCCACCAGCATCGGCAGCGTCGCCTCGGCCAGTCCGTAGCGGCGCACCAGCGCCAGCAGGAACGGTGTCGTCGCCGGCTGATGGCCGCCATCAACCAGCGCGCAATAGCGGGCCAGCAGTCTGGCGGCAGCCGGCGATGCCAGCGCCAGCCCGAATACCGCGTAGCTCGACGGCATCAATTCCTGCCCGCCGGGCTCGCCATCGGTGTACCAGGCATATTCGAACATGGCCGTGCGGGCGTAGCGGTCAAGCAAGGGGTGCAGCTCGGCAAAGCGCAGCGCATCGGCAAAGAAATGGTGCGTGCCGCTCTCGGCCAGCCCGGCAACCGGCAGCAAGCTGCGGGCACGACTGGTGTAGACCAGTTGATAATTGCGCGGGAAGCCGCCCTCAATGATTGCAAGCAGTTGCTGCAACGCGCCAGCGAAGCCCTCGGGGTTGTCGTCATACAGCTCGATGGCAATCTCTGCGCGGATGTCATTGGCGCAGACGGTACCCCAGCCAGCCTCCAGCCGCTGCAGGTGCGGCGGCAAACCGCCAGAGCCCTGCTGCAGCAACTGCGCGGCCGCCGCGATGCCGAGCTGGGCGAGCAGTTGCAAATAGAGCTGCAGCTGCTCGCGGTCGTAGGCATCCGCTTTCTTGAGCAGGCGCTCGAACAGCAGCATCGCGCACGCGGCCTCCTGCCCCGGCACCGTCACGCTGTCCTCCCGGCGCTGATAATTGCGCAGCTCGCGCCCCATGCCCGTCACCGCAAACCAGTGCCCCAGCCAGCGCCGCAACCAGGTTTTGGCGGCGGAATTGAAGCTGCTCTGCCAGCGTTCCTCCCAGACTGGATCATCCCCCACCAGCAGATCCACAAAATACAGGCGTGAATGCAAAGCGGCGTAATCGATGGGCGCCAGCAGATCGTCGAACAGATTGCCGGCAAAGCAGCTCAGCGTGCGCAAGGGCTCGGGATCGTCCGCCAGATCGGTGCCAGCGAAGGCCTGCTGTTTTGCCAGCAGCGCCAATCGGGCAGCCTCGTCGATCAGCATGCGTCGGCCGCTAAACTGTAACTGGCCACCCAGCTGGATATCCAGCCAGACGTAGAGCGAGAAATCAAAATGGTTAATCGCACTACGATCGGCATGCAAACGGCCAATCCGGCGCATCAACTCGGCAAAAAGCTCGCGCAGCCACGCCGCTTCGCCCTCCGGTGTACCGCTGCGCAGATTGGGGCCATCCGCCAGACGCTGCAGCAGGGCATCAGCCGGCTGCGGCGGATGCGGGTTGTCAAAACGCTTGAATTCGACTTCACAGCGTGCCCCCATCCCTCCGGCCGCCGCGCGATAGCGCAACTTCAGCATGCCCTCCCTGCCCACCTGCAACCGGCCCGGCGTCCATGGCGTGCTCCACTGCCGGTCTAGATAATTGAGCAGGCTGCTTTCGATGGCATCGGCGGTACGCTGCAGATCCGGCAGCGTGGCGGATGAGGTCTCACCCGATATACGCATTAATGTATTAATCCATAACCCTTGATTTTAAATGGATTCAACCATATACCCACATCAAAATGCAGCAACGCGGAGTTGCGAATCCAGCCCTGCAATCAGGTCACGCTCGTTGAAGCGGATCGTCAGCGGCTCGCCACTGCGCAGCGTGATGGTGTAATCGTCCCGATCCGGTACAGCCGGGTAGCCCAGCTGGCGGAAGAAATGCTGCAGCATTGCGCGATGATTGATCTCGTATTCACTGATCACGCGGTTGATCGCGCCGATGAGCTGCATGGCGCCCTCATCCTGCGCGTCCAGCGGCGGCGCATCCTGCACCAGCAGATACGCCGCGCCATTGTCGTAGCCGCCGCGATAAAAACCGCCACGCTCAAGCACGCCGCACGCGATCAGTGCCAGCCGGTAACCGTCAACATGCTCATCCACATCGACCTGACCCTGTGCCAGCTCGGCAATGTTCTGATCTTCACCCAGCTGGCGCAGCGCCAGCGCATCGCTCATCGATTCGTCAGGCAAGCCCAGCTGCGTATTCGCCCAGCTCCACAGCCAGGTCTGGCTCAGCAGTGATTCGGTTCCCAGCAGCTGCACCGGCACCGTATAGCCGTTGTCGAATGACAGCGTGCCGGCATCAAGATCGGCATTCCAGCGATCCCCCTCGCCAATGTGCCGCGCAAAGGCCTGCTGCTTGAGCATCCCCATCGCGGCATGCTCCTCGAACAAACTGGCAAAGCTTGGCGTCGCCGGGATGGATTCGCCGCCAAACAGCGAAGAAAACAGGCCCATCGTTTACTCCTGAAATGAAACATGCGGATTGATTATTGCGGTGCGGCGACAGGAACACTCTGGCCATCCAGACTGATGGCACTGATGCGCTCCTTGCGGTCAAAGCTCAGCCGGAGCGTCCCGCCTTCCGGCAAGCTCGCCACCAGCGCCTCCGGCTCAGGCTGAGCAGCCAGTTCGAGCTGACTGAAAAAATGCTCGACCATGCGGCGCTGGTTCACCGGACAACACGCTGCAGCCCGGCGGATCGCCGCGACCAGATTGCCGGCATGACATTCCGCCGCAGTCAGCGGCAGCACATCGCTCAGGGTGAACCAGCTGTGGACCGTGCCATACACCAGCGTCGATGAGGTGCGCACCAGCCCATGGCGCCCGCAGATGCCGGCCGCGATGAGCGCCAGATGCTCCGCCTGCAACCTGCTTCCGAATTGCAGCTCCTTGCTGGTGAACTCGGGGATACCCTGCTCCTCGCCCAGCGCCTTGAGCTGCAACACATCCTGCTGATATTTCAACGGCGGCCCGAGCAAGCGGTTGGCCCAGGGCCATAACCAGCTGTTTTTCTCTGCGCTACCCGATCCGATCATCTGTGGTCGGGCCTTGAAACCATCTCCCAATATCAGCAGGCCGCGATCCATGTCGCAATCGCACTGCGTGATATCACCGGGAACGCGTTGCGCCAGCACGATCTGCTTGAGCATGCCAAGCCCGGCGTGCTCGACCAGCAGACGGTTGAAGCCATCAGAACCCGGGCCGCTGTTTTTGCCCAGCCAGCCGGAAAGGGATGCAAGCAGGTTCACGCCATGACCTTACGAAAAGCGAAATGGAGTGCAGCGTACCGGATTTGCCACCGCACAGCCACGCCGGCCTGCCGTACAGGTGAACAAGCTCACCCGTGCTTGCGAGCTTGAAGGCTGCCGGAAGTTGTAATAATCCGGCAGCTTGTCTACCATCAGCAAAAGCTGATGACTCTCGTCAGCCCTTTCTGTGTGCCCTCATGACCACCCTGTTTGCACCTGCCCAGCTGCAGGCGATCACCCTGTTCACCGCTGCGGTCCATCTCGGGATCGGCGCGCTGCTGTGGCTGGTCTGGCGCACGCGCCGCACCGGCCCCGGTTTTGGCAACTGGGTCGCCACCGAGTGGTGCATGGGTTTCGCCTGGCTCCTGGTTCTCGTCCAGGCGCTGGAGCCGCTGCGCTGGCTTCCCGTGCTATACACGCTGCTGCTCTTGCTGGCGCCGGCCTTTTACGAACAGGGCCTGCGGCGCTTTTTCAACCGCCCGCCAGCCTGGCACCCGCAGCAAAGCCTGCTGCTCGCGCTGCTCTTTACCCTGCTGTACGCATTGGCCGTCGCACAAGGCGCTGATCTGCACCAGCGCATCATCATCTTCACCACACTCCAGATCGTGCTGCTGGCCAGCGTCGTGCGCCAGCTCTGGCTGATCACCCGCGAGCGGCCTGTTTACCGGGTGCTGTGGTTACTGCTGGGTGCGCTCAGCCTGCAGATCGGCGCGCAAACACTGCGCATTGCCGAACATTTTGGCAACGGCCTGGCAGTCAGCAACAACCCGCTGGCGGATCATACCGTTGGTATGGTGCTGCTCTTCTCTGTGGTATTCAGCCTGCTGCGCAGCAGCGTCGACCTGATTACCGTGCAGGTCCGCACCGAGCAGGCGCTCAATGCCACGCTGCGCCAGCTGGAACAGCGCGCCAATTTCGACAGCCTTACCGGACTGGCCACCCGCCAGTTCATGGAAGCTTCGCTATCCGCACTGCAACAGCGCTGCCTGCGGCATGCCGAGCCACTGGCACTGGTGCTGTTCGATCTGGACCAGTTCAAGCTCATCAATGATGAATATGGCCATCCGGTAGGCGACGCCATTCTGGCAGCCATGGGGGCCACGGTGCGGGAACACTGCCGGGGCGACGACCTGCCGGTACGCATCGGTGGCGACGAGATCGCCCTGCTCGTGTGTGGCGGCACGCCCGACAAGCTTGCCAGCCTGCTGCAGCGCATGCGCAAAGACATCCGGCACGCCTGTGCCGAGCTGATTTCCCAGCCGGTCACCCTGAGCGCAGGAATCGCACACTTTGCCGGGCTGGAGGCCTTCAGCCAGGTTTACAAGCACGCTGACCAGGCAATGTATTGCGCCAAACGGGATGGCCGTGACTGCGCCTATCTGCACACCCCGGACGGCGAACTCAAACGCCTGCCCCTGCCTGCCACACAAGTGGCAAACTGATTCCCGCCTGCATCAAGGTACAAATCAGCGCTTGAACAGCGCCAGCGCCGCCTCGCGTTGCACCGCATGGTCAACAATGGGCAGCGGATAATCGACACCCAGCGTGATGCCCGCGGCCTGCAGTTCCAGCGGCTTCGCCAGCCAGGGCGCGTGGATGACGTTCGCCGGCAGCATGGCCAGCTCGGGGCAATAGCGCTTGATGAACTTGCCCTCGCCGTCGAATTTCTCCGACTGGCTCACCGGATTGAAAATGCGGAAATACGGTTGCGCATCGCAGCCGGTCGAGGCCGCCCACTGCCAGCCGCCATTGTTCGCCGCCAGATCGAAGTCGATCAGCTTTTCCGCAAAATAACGCTCGCCCCAGCGCCAGTCGATCAGCAGGTCTTTCACCAGAAAGCTGGCAACAATCATGCGCAGGCGGTTGTGCATGTAGCCGGTCTGGTTCAGCTGGCGCATCGCCGCGTCGACAATCGGAAACCCTGTCCTTCCCTCACACCAGGCGGCAAACCAGTCCTCGCGGTTCGGAAACGGCAGGGCGTCGTATTCGGGCTTGAAGCTATGCCCGACCACCTCCGGGCGGTGCCAGAGGATCTGCATGTAGAACTCGCGCCAGATCAGCTCGGACAGCCAGGTCTCGGCCCCCGCGCCGCCGTGGCGATAGGCGTAAGTCGCCAGCTCGCGCACGCTCACCGTGCCAAAGCGCAGGTGCACCGACAAATACGACGGCCCCTTCACCGCCGGAAAATCGCGCGCCTCGTGGTAGCGATCAATACGCTGGCAGAAGTCGGCAAACAGCTGCTCGCCGCCCTTGAGCCCCAGCGGCATTTTCAGCTCGGCCAGATTGCTGCGCACAAAGCCCAGCTCTTTCAGGCTGGGGAAATACTGCGCCGGCAGCCGCGCCAGCTGCTGCAGATAGCGCGCGACCGGATAGGGCTTGAGGTAGAAGTCGTTGAGCTGCGCCAGCCAGGCGCGCTTGTAGGGCGTGAAGACGGAATACATGCCGCCGGTTTTGGTCAGCACCTCGGCGCGCTCGAACACCACCTGATCCTTGAAGGTATGCAGCTGTAGCCCTTTTTCTGAAAGGGCTTTAGCCACACACTGGTCACGGTATATCGCGGACGGCTCGTAATCGTGATTGGTGTAGACGGCATGGGCGCCAAACTCGGCGGCCAGCTGCGGAATCAGCTCGATGGCGCGGCCGTGGCGCACCACCAGATCGCCACCGTGTTTCAGCAGCTCGGCTTTGAGCTGCTTCAGGCTTTCCCAGATGAACTCGACGCGGCGGTCATCCTTAGGCAAGCCGGCGAGGATGTCGGTATCGAACACGAACACCGGAATCACCGGCTGGCCGGATTTCAGCGCGTGGTACAGCGCCGCGTGATCGTGCAGCCGCAGATCGCGGCGCAGCCAGAGCAGAACGGTCGGGGCCATGGGCACAATGGAGCAGGAATGGAATTGCCCCATTGTGCCAGCATCGTGGCCGCTTTACTTGCCGTGTGCTGCAACCGGAATGTTGAACAGCATTCCCTGTCCGCTACCGCTCAGTACCGAGGGCATTTCACCGTTCCATTTCTCGATCGCCACCTTCTGCAGCTTGAGCTGTTCCCAGGAGAGCAGGCGCTCGTCCAGCGACGAGGCCAGTGCACGGTTGGCTGCAGCCTCGCCTTCGGCGATGGCCACGCGCTTGCGGGCCTCTGCCTGTGCCGCCCTCACCTCGTTTTCGGTGCGGATGGCATCCTGGATGGCCTTGGTCTTGGCATTGACCGCCTCAAGCAGCGATTGCGGCGGGCGCAGGGCACCAACGAGGCCAAACTGCTGGACACTGACCCCGAGTGGCTGGACGCGCGCGTTCAGCTCCTTCGAAACCCGGCCGAGGAATTCCTCCTTTTTCGCCCCGTTGATGTCGTCAAAGGTGTATTCCGAGCCCACAGCGACGACCACATTGCGGGCGGTGTCGCGCAGATAGCCGTGCGTGAAGCCACTGATGCTGTCGGCACGGAACTGGGTATAAAACTCGGGCACCCGTTGCGAATCCAGCATGTAGGACACGGCAACATCCAGATTCACGGGCACCGAATCCTTGGTATTGATGGTCAGCTCTTCATTGGTCGGCGAGCCTTCGTTGACATCGTGCGTCCATACCACGCGCTGCACAAAGGTGGGGTAGATGACGATGCTGGTCTGGATCGGATTGAAGAAAACAAAGCCGGTCACGACATTTTCCCGGGTAATGCCACGATCAACGAGCCGGTTGATCTTGATGCCGGTATAGCCCGGCGGAATGATGGTCCAGTCCAGCACAGTGGCCCGCAACAAGACAAAGACAAGCAGCAGTACACCCAGCCCGGCGGCAACCTTGACAAGCAAATGACGCATGATGATGTTCCCTTGAACAGGGGGACCTGCCCCCGACAAATTCACGCTAGCGCCAGACGTATAAAAATTCCGTAAAAAATCGTGCAGCGCACCATCTGGCGCAAACCGATGCCGGATGATCGCTGCGCGCGGGGTGAAAAGCTGGCATCAACACACCACGTTTTCTGATGCGCAGCAAAAAGGCGGCGGATGCATCGGGCATAGAATGGGGCAGCCCCCGCAACACCAGCCGCCTGGCCCGGGCGGCAACCAGAGCAAGGATGCACCTGTCATGCACGCCGGAATTCCAGTACCGGAGGAAGAAGCCGATTCTGCGACTGCAGCCGATGGCGCTTTGCCCCGCCCCTGGCAGACCGTGCGCATCAACCGTGCGATTGACTTGATCGAAGCACGGCTGGATCAGCCGCTGCACCTGCCGGCACTGGCCGCGATGGCGCACTATTCACCCTTTCATTTCCACCGGATTTTCCAGACCATCACGGGCGAAACCTGTCACGATTTCGTCAACCGTCGCAGGCTGACCCGCGTCGCAGGCCGGCTGGTCAACGAAGCGCACCTGCCCATCGGCCAGCTGGCGCTGGATGGCGGGTTTGGCACGGCAGCCAGTTTCTCCCGCAGCTTCCAGCAAAAATTCGGCATGAGCCCAAGCCAGTGGCGCAGCGGCGGTGCTCGGGAACATGAAGCACGCCTGCTGCTCCAGCAGCAGATGCGCCAGCAACAGTACACGGCACAACTGCCACCGGAGCCGCCACTGCAAACCAGCAATGGCCGGATCGAAACCGAAGTCATCCCGCCCGAGCAGGTTGCCTACCTGCGCAGCCGGGGCATCAATGGCTGGGCACTGAGCCTGGAGTGGGAAAAACTGTATCGCTGGTACAGGCAGCAGACATTTGCCAGCCCGCACCCGCAGGCCATCGGCTGCTTTTACGGTTACTCGACACTGCAGGGCATCGATGTCGAGAGTTACGACTGCTGCTTCCCATTGCCGCCGGGCGCCACGGTCAGCGGGGAAATCGGCAACCGCATCCTGCCTGGTGGCCGCTTTGCCCTGCTGCCCTTCAGCGGCAATCCCTATGCCGCCCTGCTGCACTATCTGAACGAATGGCTGCCGGATTCAGGCTGGATTGTCGAAGACCGCGAGTTCCGCGAATACTTCACCACCACTGGCGGCATTCCTGAGGGATACATTCTGGTGCCGGTGCGCCGGGCCCCCTGCAAATACTGACCCGCACAAGACCGCAAGTTCCGGACAGTACGAGAGCACGTTTCCCCCGATGATTCATCATCATCCAGTGAGGGAAGCGCCATCATGAAAACGCTGCTCGGCCTGCTGTTCTGTCTGTTTTTGGGCTCCGCCTGCGCCCAGCCTCTTGCATTAAGCCACGCACGGCTGATCGACGGCACGGGCGCGCCTCCGCGCGACGACGTCACACTGCTGCTGCGTGACGGCAGGATCGAGGCGATCCAGCCCGCCGGCCCGCTGCCCGCCGGCTATCGGGAAGTCAATCTCAAGGGGCTCACCATCCTGCCCGGCTTCATCAATGCGCATGTGCACGGCGCCTACACCAGCCAGAACCTGAAGGACTGGCTGCAGGGCGGCGTGACCAGCGTGCGAGATCTGGGCACCGAAGGCCAGCTGGAAAACGGGCTCGAGCGCAACGCCCTGAAGCAAGCAAGCGGACACGCGCGCCTGATCGCTGCGACGCCGCTGATCGGTCCGGCCGGCGGCTATGGCAGCGTATTCGTCAACAGCAAGGCCGAAGGCATCGCGCTGGTGGAACGCGCTCATCGCCTAGGCTACGACCTCATCAAACTCACCCAGGAAGACAATCTGCAGGGGCGGAACTGGCAGGTGCTGCCGCCGGACACGGCCCGCGCCATGGCAAGCCGGGCCCGGGCGCTCGGCATGCCGGTCGCCGTTCACATCAGCCATGCCCGCCTGCTGCCGCAGGCACTCGACATCGGCGCCACCGATTTCGCCCACATGGTGGTCGAGCCGCTACCCATGCCGCTGGCAGAACGCATCGCCGCGCAAGGCATCATCTGGGTGCCGACGCTGGAACTCTGGCAAGGAGTGCAGCAACGGCACGGTATCAACTGGGGCGATGTTGCCGTTGCCAACACCGGCGTGTTCTTCCGCACCGGAGGCAAGATCGCTCTGGGCACCGATTTCGGCGGCTACATCACCCCCTTTGATCGCGGTTTTCCGCGCACCGAAGTGCTGCTGCTGCAAAAAGCCGGGCTGGCGCCCATGGACATCATCGTTGCCGGCACCCGCAATGCGGCCGAAGCCAGCGGACGACTGGCCGACCTCGGCACCATTGAACCGGGCAAACGGGCCGACCTGCTCGTGGTAAGCGGCGACCCGCTCGCGGACATCCGGGCGCTGTTCACTCCGGCACAGGTCTGGCTGGGCGGCGAGCAGGTCAGGCCTGCCGGCCGCTGAGTGTCAGTACAACCACTTGCGGACCAGGGCTGGCCCGATGCGTTCGGCCAGCAGCGCTTCACCACGCACATCATCCTCGTGGATTTCCGCAAGTGTCCGGATCATCAGTGCATCAAGGTAGTCTGCCACCGCCGGAAACATGGGGGTGAGCAGCGCCCCATCGTCATGGTCGAAGTAATACACCTCGCCGCTCGTGCGATGAAAACAGAACAGATTGCCATTGCCGAGGTAATCACCAAACGCCACCAGCTCACCGGCCAACGCCAGCAACTCCGGGGCATCGTCACACAGATCGGCAATCGCGGGAAAGGCATCCAGCAGGGGCTCGATCGGCGTTGTGCCATCTGGTGCAACGCTGCAAAGCACTTCGGCCAGTGCAAGTACACCCAGCTCGCTGTGCCACTGCCGCAGATCGGCTGGAAGTCGGCAATCCAGCCGTGCTTCCAGCTCAGCCAGCGCGGTTTCCGTGACAGGCTGAACACGCGGCGCAGTGGCATGCCCGGCCCAAAGCTCGCCATAAGCGGCGATGACTGCGCGATACCAGGCAAGCCGAGCGGCCGCATCGGGCAGCTCGGGCCAGTCCAGCGGCGGACAGCCGGCGGGTGGCCAATCATCGTTCTGCAGTTGTGAATCATGCATCGCCAGCTCTCCCTTCTACGCGTCTGTTGCTGCGCATTGTGCGCTGCCCGGCCAGCCAGCCGCAAACCGGCCGAACCACGCTTCGTGATCCACAGCCGGCGCGCAGTTTCACCGCCGTCTGTGCGATAATTGCGGCCATGGAAAAAGCGCAAACCATGGACCTCACCCACCACTTCCTCATCGCGATGCCGAACCTCGCCGATCCGCTGTTTTCCGGTTCGCTGGCCTTCATCTGCGAACACACGGAAAAAGGCGCGATGGGCGTGCTGGTGAACAAGCCGCTCGAGCTGACGCTCACCCAGCTTTTCGAGCAGATCGACATCGAGCTGCACCGCCCGGATGTGGCCGGGCTGCAAGTGTGTTTCGGCGGCCCGGTGCAGACCGACCGCGGCTTCGTGCTGCACAGCCCGCTGGGCAGCTGGCAATCGTCACTGGCCGTTTCCGACGACATCGGCCTGACCACGTCGAAAGACATCCTGCAGGCCGTCGGCGATGGGCACGGGCCGGACAAGCTCATCATCACGCTGGGCTATGCGGGCTGGGAAGCCGGCCAGCTGGAAAGCGAAATCGTGCAGAACTCGTGGCTCACAGTCAAAGCCGACCCCGCCGTCATCTTCGACAGGCCGGTGGAAGAGCGCTTTGACGCCGCACTGGCGCTGCTGGGCGTCGATTACTCGATGCTCTCGCAGGAAGCCGGGCATGCCTGAGCAGACAACAAGCATGTATACGCCCACAACCATTTCGGTTGAATGGCTGCAAGCCAATACACCAATGAGTATCAAGCAATGAGCACGGTACTGGCCTTTGACTTTGGCACCAGCCGCATCGGTGTGGCCATGGGCAGCACCGAGCTGGGCATTGCGCATCCGGTCGAAACCATTGCCGCCATCGACAACGACACGAAATTCAAGCGCATCGCCGCGCTGCTGAAAGAATGGGAGCCGGCGCTGCTGGTCGTCGGCCTGTCCACCCACATGGACGGCACGGAAACCGAAATGACGCGGCAGACCACGCGCTTCGCCCGCCGGCTGGCCGGGCGCTTTGCCCTGCCGGTGAAACTGGTGGACGAGCGCCTGTCGTCCGCCGCTGCCACGGAACACCTCAACGAGATCGGCGTGCGCGGCCGCAGGCAGAAACCCGCGCTCGACCAGGTCGCCGCGATGCAGATCCTGCAAAGCTATTTTGATACCCCGGAAACCGCAATCGATCTGCCTGCACGGGCAGAGGAGAACTCCGATGATTAACCCGCAATTGAATGCGCAGGGCGAGCTGATCCACCTGCTGACAACCGAAGGTCTGTCACGCAAGATCCTCACGCAGATTCTCGACAAAGCTGCCGAATTTGTGAAAGACGGTGAGCTGGTAAACCAGAAATTTTCCGATCTGGCTGGCGCTTCGGTCTTCAACCTGTTCTTCGAGAACTCGACCCGCACCCGCACCACCTTCGAAATCGCCGCCAAGCGCCTGTCGGCCGACGTGTCGAGCCTGAACATCCAGGCCTCCAGCACCGCCAAGGGCGAAACGCTGCTCGACACCATTCACAACCTCGAAGCGATGGGCGCCAATCTGTTTGTCGTGCGCCACTCCGAGTCGGGCGCGGCCCACCTGATTGCCCGCCACGTGAAGCCGGGGGTCTCGGTGGTGAATGCCGGCGATGGCCGTCATGCACACCCGACACAGGCCATGCTCGACATGTTCACCATCCGGCATTACAAGCAGGACTTCACCAAGCTGCGCGTGGCGATTGTCGGCGACATCCTGCATTCGCGCGTTGCCCGTTCGCAGATTCACGCCCTCTCGACGCTGGGCTGCCCGGAAATCCGCGTGATTGCGCCGAAAACCCTGCTGCCGACCGCCGTCGAGCAACTGGGCGTCCACGTCTACCACGACATGGCAGAAGGCCTGAAGGACGTGGATGTCGTCGCGATGCTGCGCCTGCAGAACGAACGCATGAGCGGCGCCTACCTGCCCAGCACGCAGGAATTCTTCAAGTACTACGGTCTCACCGAGGAAAAACTGGCGCTGGCCAAACCCGATGCCATCGTGATGCATCCGGGCCCGATGAACCGCGGTGTGGAGATCGACTCGGTCGTCGCCGACGGCAAACAAGCCGTGATCCTGCCGCAGGTGACCTTTGGCATCGCCGTGCGCATGGCGGTGCTTTCCATCGTGACGGCCAACCAGCGGAGTGCGAAATAATGAAAAACATCCACATCCAGAACGGCCGCCTGGTTGACCCGCTGGCCGGCACCGAGCAACAGGCCGACCTCTTCGTCGCCAACGGCAAGATTGCGGGCATCGGTACTGCGCCGGCCGGTTTTGTGGCTGACGAAGTCATCGATGCCAGCGGCCTGATCGTCGCGCCGGGCCTCGTGGATTTTGCCGCGCGTCTGCGCGAACCGGGCAATGAATACAAGGCAACGCTGGCGTCCGAGATGGCTGCGGCGGTGGCCGGCGGCGTGACCAGCGTGGTCTGCACACCGGATACCGATCCTGCGCTCGATGAAGTCGGTCTGGTTACCATGCTGCGCCAGCGCTCCAAGACATTGGACCTTGCCCGCGTCTACCCGGTCGGCGCGCTGACCGTGGGCCTGAAGGGCAAGCAGATCACCGAGATGGCGCTGCTGAAAGACGCCGGCTGCGTGGCGTTTTCACAAGGCGATGTACCGATTGCCGATCTGCAGGTGCTGTATCGCGCCATGCAATACGCCGCCAACTACGGCTTCGAGCTGCGCCTGCGCCCGGAAGAAGCCAGCCTGGTGAACGACGGCGTCGCACACGACGGCCCCTATGCCTCCCGCCTGGGGCTCACCGGCATTCCGGTGATTGCCGAGACCATCGCCATCGCACAGATCCTGCAGCTGGTGAAGGCAACCGGTTGCAAGGTGCACCTCGCCCGCGTCTCCAGCGCGGACGGCCTGGCGCTGATCCGTGCGGCCAAGCAGGAAGGCCTGCCGCTGACCTGCGATGTGGACATCAACCACATCCATCTGGCCGACGTGGATATCGGTTTCTTCGACTCGCAATTCCGCTTCGACCCGCCGCTGCGCGCGGTCTCCGACCGTGACGCGATTGTGGCGGCGCTGAACGACGGCACCATCGATATCGTCTGCTCGGATCACGCGCCGGTCGACGACGACGGCAAGCTGCTGCCCTTTGCACAGGCCGAGCGTGGTGCGACTGGTCTGGAGCTGCTGCTGCCGCTGACGCTGGCCTGGGCGAGCCGCAACAGCATCAGCCTGCCGGCCGCACTGGCCAAGATCAGCACCGTTCCGGCGAAAGCGCTGGGTTTCGAAGCGGGCCTGTCGGTCGGCATGCGCGCCGACCTGGTGCTGTTCAATGCCGGTGAAGCCTGGCAAGTCACGCCGGCGGCACTCAAGAGCAGCGGCAAGAACACCCCTTTCCTCAATCACGAAGTGGTCGGCCGCGTACGCCACACGGTAGTCAAGGGCAAGGTCGTGTACAGCGCCTGAGCATCACCACAAGAGCCCGGCCGCGCGCCGGGCTTTTTGTTTTTCAAGGGTATATCAATGGAAGCAAATAAAAACATAGCTACTAACCACATACCCAAGCACCAATCCCGCCAGATCCCGCGTGAGGAGCTGAAAACCTATCCGGTCTATCCCGGCCTGCCGCTGGCACAGATCACGCTGGTTCACACCGCCGAACAGCTCGCCGCCGCACTCGCCGACCTGCAGGCCAGTGCGGTCGTCGGCTTTGATACCGAATCACGACCAACCTTTCACCCCGGCCAGAAAAGCGACGGCCCGCATCTGCTGCAGCTGGCCACGGCAAGGCACGCCTGGCTGTTTCCGGTGCTGAACCACAGCCTGCCCGAAGAACTGAAAATGCTGCTGGAGTCGGGGAAGATCACCCTGATCGGCTTCGAGACCGGCGAGGATCTCCGGCGGCTACGCGAGCGCCTCGGCGTGCACTGCGCCAGCGTGCTCGACGCCGGCACCTTGTTCGCCAGCGAGAAGCGCATCACGGTCGGCGCGGTGCAGGCCGTCGCTCGAGTGTTCGGGCAGTATCTGCGCAAGTCGAAAAAAGTGACGACGTCGAACTGGTCGAAGCTGCCCTACAGCGACGCGCAACTGAGTTATGCCGGCAACGATGCCTGGGTGCCGCTGCAAGTCTACCTGGCGCTGCAGGGCTAAGTGGCGGGAAGTTCGCAGGATGGGGTGAGCCCGCAGGGTGATCCCATCATGACTCTGCGGCGGGATTTAGACGGTGGGTATCGCGACTCTCAACCCATCCTACCGTGCTACGCGGATTCAAAAATCAAGGTAGGGACGATTAGCATCGCGTAATCGTCCGGATGGTTTCATGCGTACGAATACGCTGCACTATTCGTACCTACGCGGGCTGCGCGCCAACAAAGCACGCACACGAGCTGGGGCAGGCCACAAAACATTTTAAATTCAGTCAAGGGGTTGAATAAGAACCATTGCGGGCCAGCTACTGAACGCCACCCCGAACCTGTTTTTAATCACACTTTATCGCGAATATACTTTAAAACAACCTCACGATACCATTTCAGCTCGTTAGAAGTCGCCGGCCCTTCCGGGGTTTCCAATAAGGGGCAAGCCATCTCGGCATTAAAACGTTCAATGGCAACCGCTTCATCTGGCGCATGGATCATATAGCCGGCAACCTCAAAACCCTGGGCGAGCAATTGCTCCCTATCGGGAAGAAACCGCGCATGATCGGTGCACAAATAGCAGACCTCGTCCTGACCATCGCTTGATCGTTTGAAAAACTGATATTTTGGCATTTGAATATCCCATGACACCGGTAATTGCGCTTGTTCCATGATGCGAACGTGTAGCGGCGATTGCAAGATCATTCCAAAACAGCTTATTGCACGCGTCCGTAGCTGGCCGATTCCCGCCTGCGGAATTCATGCCCGGACACGGCAAGCATAATCACTGCGGCACATTACTGACAATTGCCGTGCCATCAGGCTGTGCAGTGCTCTCCTTGAAACAGGGGCGCAGTTTCAGGTGGTCGAAGCGCGGCACGGCACGAGTGGCAGACGGAGGGCGGCAGCATCGCCGGCGCAGGCCGCGCCGAATCAGCCAGGCTGCGCTCCAGCGGCTCGGGCGGCACCAGGCTGGTGAGGTCAGTGATGCCGCTCATTCAAGTTCGTCGGCAAATTCGGGCACCGTGCGGTCGCATATCGGGTAGAGGATGTTCTCTTCCTTCATGTGGTGCTGCTGCAGCAAGATCAGCAGCGTTTCGCAGCCGCCGATGAAATCATCCGCGTCGTGTGCGGCCAGTGCTTCATTCAGGCCGGCGATCAGGCTGCGCGCTTCCGTGTGCTCCATGCGCATGATCTGCGTCGGGCCGCTATCCATTCCGGTGGCGGCTTCAAACGCCGGGAAGATCGCGTTTTCCTCAAGCGCGAAATGCGCTTCGGTATCCAGGATAAAGCGTGCAGTGGCGCTCGCACACGCAGCCCAGTCCTTGCGGCGGGCGGCGGCTTCGGCGTCGGTCAGCAGCGCGTCACAATGGCGGTGCTGGGCTTGCAATGCGGTGGAGATGCTCATGTCCGGCTCCCGGGCTGCGGTATTCAAACAAAGACCTTAGTCGGGGCGACCGTACGGGCGCTTGATGCAGGTCAACGAGGCCTGCGCGGGCGGCGGCCTGACGCCGGCTGGAGGCAATGCACCAGCATACCTACCACCCTGTCAGCCCACAGCCATTCTCCAACCAAGAATCCAGAGCAATACCCCGTTTGATAGTGCCTGGCTGACAAGATAGCAAGACTGGTACAGCGCCGGGCATGCGCCTGGGTTAAGGTACACGCTCACTGCAAACCCTCATGCTTTCAGGATGTCCGGTATGGCCTTCTCGTTTCGTTCCCGCAAAATCTGGCTGGCGCTTCCGCTCGTGGTTCTTCTCGCCGGTTCCGGCTTCTGGCTGCTGAAGGGCAGCCAGCCCGGCCAGACGGCCAGCGCTCCTGCGGCAATCCGCACGCTGGAGCTCTCCGCCGCCGATCTGGCCCGCGTCAGCCAGGGGCCGTTTGCCCGCTCGGTCGAGCTGGCCGGCGAATTGCAGCCGGTACGCCAGACCATTCTCACCGCGCAGATCGAAGGCGAAGTGCAGCAAGTGAATGTGCGCGCGGGCGAGGCGGTGAAGGCCGGGCAGGAGCTGGCGCGTTTTTCCACGCGCGATCTGGCGCAGAAGGTCGCCGTGCAGGAAGCCATCGTGGCGAAAAGCCGCGAGCAGCTGCAGCAGCAGCAGAAAGTGGAGACGCGCAACCGCCAGCTGCTGGAGCAGCGCTTCATTTCGCAGAATGCCTTTGATGCCACGCGCAGCCAGTCCACCGTCTTCCAGGCCGATCTGCAGGCCAGCCTCGCCGAGCTGGCACTGGCGAGGCAGTCGATGAACTACGCCGTGGTCAGCGCGCCCTTTGCCGGCGTCGTGGCCGAGCGCAAGGTCGAGCCGGGCCAGCATGTGGGGATGAATGCCCACCTCTTCAGCGTGGTCGATCTCGACGAGCTGGAACTCAGCCTGCAGGTGCCGGTGCGCGCACTGGCCAGCATCGCGGCCGGGCAGACCGTGCATTTCCGCGTCGAAGGTTTTCCGCAGGAATTCAGCGGCACGGTCGCGCGCGTCGCGCCGCAGGCCGACGCCAGCCGCAGCGTGCCGGTGTTCGTGAAGGTCGACAACCGCAATGGCCCGCTCAAGAGCGGCATGTATGCGCAGGCGCGGCTCGATCTGGCCGCGCGCAGCGACGTGCTGAGCGTGCCACAGGCAGCGATTCGCGAGGAACAGGGGGCAACATATGTCTTCACGGTGCAGGATGGCAGGATCGTCCGCCGCAAGGTTGCGGTGCTGGAAAGCAATCCGTCGACCGGCATGGCAGCCGTGGAAGGCGCAGCACAGGGCAGCCTGCCGGCCGGCACGATCGTGCTGCGCATTGCTCCGCCGGGCACCGGCGATGGCCAGCCCGTGCGCCTGCCCAAGGGCTATCAGTAACACCTGCCCGTATCAGCCCATAGCCCTTTATTTGTAATGCCTAGCGGGATATACCCGGAGTTTTGCCATGTGGTTCACTCGTGTCAGCCTGAACAACCCGGTATTTGCGACCATGATGATGCTGTCGCTGTTCGTACTGGGTTTCTTTTCCCTGCAGCGCCTCGCCGTTGAAGAATTCCCCGATGTGAAATTTCCGGTGGTCTATGTGCAGACCGCCTACCCCGGTGCCGGGCCGGAAGTGGTGGAGTCCGAAGTCACCCGCAAGGTGGAGGAAGCCATGAACACCGTCGGCGGCCTGAAGCAGCTGTATTCGCACAGCTATGAGGGGGTGTCGGTGGTGATTGCCGAATTCGACCTCAGCGTCGACCCGGACAAGGCCGTGCAGGATGTGCGCGAAAAAATGGCCGGCGTGACGCCGCTGTTCCGCAAGGAAGTCGAAACGCCGGTCATCCGCCGCTTCGACCCGGCGGATCGCCCCATCGTGTCGCTGGCCATTACCAGCGACAAGCTGGCCCCGCGCGAGCTGACCAGCCGCAGCGAGCAGTTCATCAAGAAGCGCTTTGAAACGATCAACGGTGTCGGCCGCGTCGAGCTGATCGGCGGGCGCAGCCGTGCGGTGGAAGTGCTGCTCAAGCCGGCGGAGCTGGCCGCCCGCCAGTTGACGGTGAACGACGTAATCAGCGTGCTCAAGCAGGAAAACGCCGAATTGCCGGTGGGTACGCTGGAATACCGCCAGCAGGAGCGCCTGGTGCAGATTCGCGGTCGGCTGCATGCCCCCGGCGATTTTGCCGGCCTGGTGATCGCGCAGCGCAATGGCGCGCCGGTTTACCTGCGCGATGTTGCCTCTATTCGCGACGGCGAAGCCCCGCTCGAATCGCTGGCACTGGTGAACGGCAAGCCGGCCATGTCGCTCGACATCACCAAGATCGACGGCGCCAACACGGTGCAGGTCAGCGACGACATTCTGGCAATGATGGCCGAGCTCAATACCGAACTCTCGGGCGACGGTATCAAACTCACCGTGCTGAACGACAGCTCGACCGGCATCCGCAATTCGCTGGCCGATGTGCGCACCACCATGCTCGAAGGCGCGGCGCTGACCGTGCTGATCGTGTTCCTGTTCCTCGGCTCCTGGCGCTCGACGGTGATTACCGGCCTCACGCTGCCGGTGGCGCTGATCGGCAGCTTCTGGATCCTGAGCCTTGCCGGCTTCACCATCAACGTGATGACGATGATGGCGCTGTCGCTGTGCGTGGGCCTGCTGATCGACGATGCCATCGTCGTGCGCGAGAACATCGTGCGCCATGCGGCCATGGGCAAGGGGCATTTCCAGGCGGCCATGGACGGTACGCGCGAAATCGGCCTGGCGGTGCTCGCCACGACGTCGACCATCGTCGCGGTGTTCCTGCCGGTCGGCTTCATGGGCGGCATCATCGGGCGCTTTTTCCACCAGTTCGGCCTGACGGTGTGCGCGGCGGTGCTGATATCGATGTTCGTGTCGTTCACGCTGGACCCGATGCTCTCGTCGGTCTGGCCCGATCCGCACGTGCACGGCGGGAAACGCCCATTGGGCAAGCTGCTTGATGCCTTCGAGAATGCGCTCGAACGCCTGGGTGTGCTGTATGGCAAGGTGATCGGCTGGGGTCTGCGATACCGCAAGAGCGTGCTGGCCATTGGTCTTGGCAGCCTCGTCGCCGCCTTCATGCTGGCGCGCTTCATCGGCAGCGAATTCGTGCCGCAGTCGGATCTGTCGCGCATCGGCGTGAGCTATAGCCTGCCGGTGGGCTCGGCGCTCGACTACACCGCGGATAAAACCCGCCAGATCGACGCGGCACTGCGCGAATTTCCGGAAGTGCTGCAGACCTACGCCACGCTGAATGCCGGCGAAGGCGGCAGCAAGCACGACGGCAACCTGACGCTGATCCTGAAGCCGCGCAAGGAGCGCAGCCGCTCGCAGGCCGAGCTGATCCCGCTCCTGCGTGACCGCCTGGAGAACATCGCCGGCGTGACGATCAACAACATCAGCGGGCTGGGCGGCGGCGGGCCGGACGGCAAACCGATTGCCATTTCGCTGCAGGGCAGCGATCTGAAGGAGCTGGACCGGCTCAGCCAGGATTTCGCGGCAAAACTCGCGAAAATCCCCGGCGTGGTCGACGTCGACTCGACGCAGAAGGCCGGCAAGCCGGCGCTGAATGTGGAAGTCGACCGCCCGCTGGCAGCCGATCTGGGCTTGTCCCTCAACAGTATCGGCGCAGCGCTGCGCCCGCTGGTGGCCGGTGAGAAGGCGACCAACTGGCAGGCTCCCGACGGCGAAAACTACGACGTGATCGTGCGTCTGCCGGCGGAGGCGCGCCAGACCGGCAGCCAGCTCGAAAGCCTCTACCTGCCCAGCAGCAAGGTCGACGCCAGCGGCAATCCGGTGCTGGTGCCGCTGTCCAGCGTAGCCGAGCTGAAGGCCAGCACCAGCCCGGTTCAGGTCAACCGCCGCGCGATGATGCGGGAAGTCTGGATCACCGCCAACGTCAGCGGCCGGACTTCGGGCGAAATCCAGAATGACATCGCCGCCCTGCAGCAGAACTTCAAGCTGCCCCCCGGCTACCGTTTCGACGCGCAGGGCGATGCGAAGGACATGGCCGAATCGGCGGGTTATGCCGTTGCCGCACTCGCGCTGGGGGTGATCTTCATCTACATGATTCTCGCCTCGCAGTTCGGCAGCTTCCTGCAACCTCTGGCGATCATGACCTCGCTGCCGCTGTCGATCGTCGGCGTGCTGCTGGCACTGCTGGTCTGGCGCAGCACGCTGAACATCTTCTCGGTCATCGGCATCATCATGCTCATGGGGCTGGTGACGAAGAATGCGATTCTGCTGGTCGACTTCGTCAATCACCTGCGCCAGCAAGGCATGGAGCGGGCCGCGGCGATCGCGGAAGCCGGCCGGGTGCGACTGCGCCCGATCCTGATGACGACGGCAGCCATGGTTGTCGGCATGCTGCCGCTGGCGCTCGCCATCGGCGAAGGCGCCGAAGCACGCGCGCCGATGGCGCACGCCATCATCGGCGGGCTGATCACGTCCACCCTGCTGACGCTGGTCGTGGTGCCGGTGGTTTTCACCTATCTGGATGACCTGGGCAGCTGGTGCGTGGGCAAGCTCAAGGGCCGTCGCGCAAACACCGCAGAGATCAATCCATAACAAGGTATAGCCCTGTAACTATTTATATAAAACGGCTACAGGGCTATACCCAATCGCAACCTCTCCTCTCTGCACGCAGACTCCGTTTGCAACAAGCACCGCCGAATTCTGCAGGCGCAGAAAACCGGCCATGTGCATCCAGCAGCACACAGGCCACCGCACAGGAAACGGCCTGCGCAGCACGTTCGGTCAGGTGTGTGGGGAATCGGCCGGAAGAGCAGGTCAAACGCTTCCGCATCCGGGCGGCAGGAGCCCCCCCCCATCCAGACAAAAGCCCCGGATTGCCGGGGCTTTTGTCTGGGCAGGCTGCCTGATGCAGTTCAGCGCGCAGCGTCCTCGTCACCGCTGCCGGAGGATGCCGGCGGAGCCTGCAGCTGCGGCGTGTTCGGAATGGCATCGAAGAGCCACCCTTTCGCAATGGCGTAGCAGACGGCCAGCAGGGTTGGTCCGAGGAACACCCCCAGAATGCCCATCGAAGCGGCGCCGCCGAGCACGCCGAACATGATCAGGGCAAAGGGCAGATCGCTGTTCTTGCCGATCAGCAGGGGTTTCACGACGTTGTCCGCACTGCCGACAATACCGACCATCCAGACCGCCACAAAAATGGCCCAGCCCGGCGAACCGCCATGATAAAGCCATGCCGCGACCGGCAGGCCCAGCAGCGATGGTCCGCCAGGCAGGACAGAAAGGAAGCAGCTGGCAAAGCCGAAGGTCGCCGCATTGGGAACACCGGCAATCAGGTAGCCGACATAGGCGAGTGCGCCCTGCACCAGTGCGGTACCGACAAAGCCGTTCACCACGCCACGGATCGACGAGCCGGCAATATGCAGCAGCTCGTTGCCGCGCCGCCCGGCGAGCTTGGTCATCAGCGCCCTCAGCCAGCACAGCAGCGTTTCGCCTTCCAGATACAGCACCAGCGCAATCAGGAGACTCAGCCCCAGCTCCAGCACCCCCCGCCCCAGCGTTCCCAGCAGGCCGAGCAGGAAAGACGCGACCGGCGACACGTACTCGCGCACCTTGGCCAGCAGTTCCGGATCACCGGAGCCAAGCAACGCCCAGTATTTACTGATCTGGCTGCCGACAAAAGGCAGCTTGACCAGCCAGCCGGGCAATTCCGGCCAGCCATGCGAAAAGGCATCGCGCACCCGCACGACCGTTGCACCGGCCTGCTCGACAAACTGGCTGCCGCCCACGATCAGCGGCACCAGCAGCAGGCAGGTCATCAGCAGAAGCATCAGCAAGGCGGCGATCAGGCTGCGGCCACCACACCAGCGCCGCACATGCAGATAAGGTTGCCAGGTTACCAGCACCAGAATGGCGGCCCAGATGATGGCCCCCAGGAACGGGCGCATCACCTGCCAGGCCATGGCAAACAGCAGCAGAATGCCCAGGAGGCCAAGCGCCGGATTGATGAGTTCGGAAGTTTTGATTCGCATCACGCAGCACCATGAATACACGTGCTGCAAGCATAACGGAATCAGCAGTATGGTGCCGCATCTATCCTTGTGACAGCAACGCGGCTTCCGGGGAAAGGCAGGCCAGCGTCCGGTTCAACCAGCATGCCTGTCGCCGCAAATCAGATGGCACCGTGCCTGGATAGCCGCCGGGCACGCGCAGCCATTTCACCGAGGATGCCGGCAATCTGGCGCCGCACCGCCGGGTCGTCCACAGTGAGGAAATAACGGTTCAGCATGTCATGCACATCGCGGGCCAGCAGGAAGAGCACCTCCTTTTCCGGCAGCGTGGCCACACGCAGGTAGTCGTGAATTTCGGCGACGATGTGATCCGACAATTCGTCAGGCAAACGGGCTGGCGCGGTCAGTATGCGGTCATACAGGCGGATGCCGACCACTCCCATTGCCAGTAGCTGCAAAGCCATGATGCGCTCCTGCTCTTTGATATTTCACTCTAGAAAGCACTGCGGTGCTTGCCATCGCCGTCCGTCGAGCGGCGCCGCGCATCATTTTTCCAGCGTTCTAAGGTGTTGCAGTTATCGCACTGCAACATGAAGCAACGTATAAACAGGGCACTATAAATCCACCCTGGAGAAACCGATCATGTGCGGCATTGTTGGCGCTCTTTCCAATCGCAATGTGGTCCCGATGCTGCTGGCGGGGCTGGAACTGCTGGAGTATCGCGGCTACGATTCCAGCGGCCTTGGGCTTTTGGCCGGCGGACAGCTGCAGCGCATCCGCGTCAAGGGCCGCGTGAGCGAACTGGCCCGCGCCAGCGCAGATGCCAGCGCCCCCATCGGCATCGCGCACACCCGCTGGGCCACGCACGGTGAACCCAGCGAGGCTAATGCGCACCCGCATCTGGGCGGCGACACCATTCTGGTCGTCCATAACGGCATCATCGAAAACCATGCCCAACTGAAGGCCCGGCTGATGACGGCCGGCTACACCTTCACCTCGGAAACCGACACCGAAGTCGTCGCCCACCTGATCCACGCCGAACTGCAGCGCAGCCAGAACCTGCTGGCCGCCGTGCAGGCAAGCGTCGCGCAGCTGGAAGGCGCCTACGCACTGGGCATTGCCAGCACTACCGCACCCGACACGCTGATCTGCGTGCGCAAGGGCAGCCCGCTGGTGCTCGGCAGCGGTTTTCACGAATTTTTCTTCGCCTCCGACATCGCCGCACTACTGCCCTTTACCCAGCGCATCACGCATCTGGAAGAAGGCGATCTGGCGGTCATCACGCAGGACAGGGCACAGATCTACGACGCCGCCGGCCAGCCGGTGGAGCGGCCATGCCGCACGCTCGACATCAGCCCGGAATCCACCGACCTTGGCCATTATCGCCACTACATGCAGAAGGAAATCGCCGAGCAGCCGGCTGCGCTGGCCAGCACGCTGGAACGTGCACTGCAACTCGGCTTCCAGCCCGCGCTGTTCGGCCCGCAGGCCGAAGCCATTTTCAGCCAGCTGCGCCATGTGCGCATTCTCGCCTGCGGCTCGAGCTACCATGCCGGCCTCGTCGCGCAATACTGGATCGAAGAAATGAGCGATCTGGCGGTGAGCGTCGATATCGCCAGCGAATACCGCTACCGCCAGGCGCGCGAACCGGACCACACGCTGATCGTCGCCATTTCGCAGTCCGGTGAAACCGCCGACCTGCTCGCCGCCGTCCGTTCCGCGCGCGAGCGCGGCAATGTCAGCGTGCTGGCGATCTGCAATGTGCCGCACTCCTCGCTGACCCGCGAAGCCGACATGGTGGCACTGACCTATGCCGGCATCGAAATCGGCGTTGCCTCGACCAAGGCCTTCATCACGCAACTGGCCGTGCTCTTCACGCTGGCCGCCACCTTTGCACAACAGCAGCAGCGCATCAGCCGTGAAACGCTGCAGCACTACCAGCATGCCCTCACGCGCCTGCCGCAATGGTGCAGCGACACGCTGGCGCTGGAGAACGAAATCAGCCAGTGGGCACACGAACTCAGCCATGCCGCACACGCCCTCTTCCTCGGCCGCCACCAGTTGTTCCCGATTGCGCTGGAAGGCGCACTCAAACTCAAGGAAATCGCCTACATCCATGCCGAAGGCTACGCCGCCGGTGAACTCAAGCACGGACCACTGGCACTCGTCGACGAAACCATGCCGGTGATCGTCTGCATGCGCAACGACCGGCTGACCGAAAAGGTCCTGAGCAATCTGCGCGAAGTCGAAGCACGCGGCGGACAGATTTACCTGATCGGCGAACCCGGTGCGGCCGCACTGGCGCCTTTCGCCCACCGCGTACTGGAAATCCCCGGCAGTGGCGACCTGGCAGCCATCCTGATGACGCTGCCGCTGCAGTTGCTGGCTTATCACACCGCCTGCCGCAAGGGCACCGATGTCGACAAGCCACGGAACCTGGCCAAAAGTGTGACGGTTGAATAAATCACGATATTGTCATAAAGCAGCCAAAAATCCGTAAGAATCGAGGCGTATCGTCGGCTTCCTCTAAACAGGGAGATTTCAATGAAACGCCTCATCGTAGCAACATTGATTGCTACCGCTCTGTCCGGTTGCGGTGGCTCAAGCTCAAACAATCAGGGTCCAACGCCCACCCCCACCCCGGCACCTACCGCCAAGAAGAACGTCATCTTCTTCCTTGGCGACGGCATGGGAATGACAACACTGACCGCAGCGCGGATTTACGCAGTGGGCGAAGATGGCGAACTGACCATCGATACACTGCCGGAAACCGCGTTCGTGAAAACATTTTCCAATGACGCGCAAGTCACCGACTCTGCACCGTCAATGGCGGCCTACATGACTGGCGTGAAGATGAACAACGAAGTCATCTCGATGAGCCAGGATACTGTTGCCAAAGAGCCGACAGCCGATCTGACATCGAACTGTGGCAGCAGCAATGGCAAGCCGGTACAAACCCTGCTGGAAATCGCCAAGGCTGGCGGCTATGGTACGGGCGTTGTTACCAGCACGCGCGTGACCCATGCCACCCCGGCTGCGACTTACGCCCACATCTGTCATCGCGACGCTGAAAACGACATCGCCGCCCAGTTCGTTCCGGGTGGTGCGGGCTTCAACACGGCGCTGGGGGATGGCGTCGATGTGCTGTTTGGCGGTGGCCGCCAGTTCTTCCAGCCGAAAACCGCAGGTGGCAAGCGTGCCGACGGGCGTGACCTGATCGCAGAACTGCAAGCCAAGGGTTACAGCTACGCGGCCGACAAGGCTGCCTTCGACAAGCTTGATCCGGCCAAGCCGGGCAAGATGGTCGGTCTCTTTACTGCCAGCCACATGAGCTATGACCTTGACCGTGATGCCGCCAAGGAACCCAGCCTTGCCGACATGACAACCAAGGCCATTCAAGCCCTGCAGCAAAATCCGAAGGGCTTTTTCCTGATGGTTGAAGGCGGCCGCATCGATCATGCCCTGCACGAAACCACCGCGAAGAAAGCACTGCAGGATTCGGTGGCTTTCGACAGTGCCATCAAGGCAGCAATTGCGGAAGTCAAGAAGACCGATCCTGATCTGAAAAACACGCTGATCGTCGTTACCGCCGACCATGACCATACCCTGGTACTGAACGGCTATGCGGCGCGCACCGGCAAGTCGCAAGCCGGCAAGCCTGGCGTGCTGGGCCTGCTGCGCAATTACACCGACGGCCAGATCGCCAAGGACAGCGACGGCATGCCCTACACCATCATCGGCTTCGGCAACGGCGAAAACCGCGTTGCCGGCGACCGCAAGAGCGTAGCCGCCCTGAGCGACGATGCCGTATTTGCCAATACCTATCACCAGGAAGCAGCCATTCCGGTTGGTGTCGGCAGTGAAACCCACGGGGGTACCGATGTGTTCCTTGGCGCGATCGGCAGGAATGCCGACCTGTTCGCCGGCACCATCGACAACACCAAGGTATTTGGCCTGATTCGCCAGGCAAGCGGCTTCTGACCGGTTTAAAAGGATAAAGACAATGAAAAAGACCCTGATGGCAACTGCCTGCCTGCTGGCCCTGAGTCAAGGCGCCCAGGCAGCCGGTGAAGCCAAGAACGTGATTTTCTTCCTCGGCGATGGCATGGGCCCGACTACTGTCACCGCAGCCCGCATCTACAAGTACAAGGAAGAAGGCTTCCTGAATCTGGAAGTCCTCGACGGCAAGGCGCGCACTGCCCGCGTCAAGACCTACTCCAATGATGCCCAGACGACCGACTCGGCCCCCTCGATGGCCGCCTACATGACCGGCGTGAAGATGAACAATGAAGTCATCTCGATGTCGCCGGACACCAAGGCTGCCGATGCCAGCGGCAAGGCCTACCTGAATGGCAAGGATGCCACCTGCCCGGCCGATAATGGCAAGCCGGTCGACACCATTCTGGAAATCGCCAAGAGCAAGGGCAAGGCCGTCGGCGCGGTCACCACGACAACAGTTACACATGCCACTCCGGCTGCGACCTATGCCCATGTCTGCCATCGCGATGCCGAAAATACCATCGCGGCACAGGCTGTTCCCGGTGGCGCAGGCTACAACGCCAAACTGGGCGATGGCCTGGATGTGCTGCTGGGTGGCGGTACGCGCTACTTCAAGCCCAAGGCTGCCGGCGGTGACCGCACCGATGGCCGCGACCTGATCGCCGAAATGAAAACCAAGGGTTACGCCTTTGCCGGGACAGGCAGCGAGCTGAATGCGATCGACGCCAAGAAGACCGCCAAGCTCTTCGGTCTTTTCAACAGCAGCCACCTGAACTACGAACTGGATCGCGTGAAGAACAAGATCGATGAACCCAGCTTGAAGGACATGACGCTGAAGGCCATCGACGTACTTGGCCAGAACAAGAATGGCTTCTTCCTAATGGTCGAAGGCGGCCGTATCGACCATGCGCTGCACGGCACCAATGCCAAGCGCGTACTGGATGACACGATTGCCTTCGACGATGCCATCAAGGCCGCGCTGGATGAAATGCAGAAGCGCGACCCGGGGCTGGCCAATACGCTGATCGTTGTCACTGCCGATCACGACCACACCATGACTTTCAACGGATATGGCAAGCGCGGCAGCAACATTCTCGGTACCGTGAAGAACTACAAGGATGGCACCGAAATGAAGGACAAGGATGGCAAGAACTACACCACCCTGGTGTTTGGCAACGGCCCGAACCGCCCTGCCACACGCACCAACCTAGTCGAAGGCGCAGCCGACAAGACGCAGGTGCTGCATGACGACTATCTGCAGGAAACAGCCGTCAAGCTCTCGTCCGAAACCCATGGCGGTGGCGATGTGAAGCTGTTTGCCGCCGGTGCAGGCTCCGCAGCCAAGACCTTCAAGGGCACCATCGACAACACCAAGGTCTTTGGTCTGGTGAAGTCTGCCTTCGGTTTCTGATTGCCAGGCACGGTCATCTGCCTCAAGCAGTAATCCATTCTGGCGCAGCCTCCGGGCTGCGCCTTTTCATCATTGAGCCAGTCCATGAAAAAAACACTGTTCGTTATCCTTTCCGCATTGCCATTCCCGCTGCTTGCGGCGCCGCCGCTGTCTGCCACCCTCACCTATGAAAGCAAAACCCTGACGTCGGATGGCGTACTCAAGCAAACCCGCTTCCAGGAAAAGCTGATCCGCAGCGATCAGGCGGTCTGGACCCAGCGCCTCATACCCAAGGGCGCGCCGCAACACAACCATGCCGAGGATGATCACGGCCACAAGCACAATCTGAATTTTGCACTGGACGGGAAGTTGATCGATCGCGATGCGAAGGGCACCTTGCGCCTGCGTTATGTTCGCAGCGAGGACAAGACCATCATCGAGCCACGCCCGACCGAATACGGCATGATGGGCTTTGACGGTTCCTGGGAGCATGCCTACTACCTGCTGGATCGCAATGATCTGAAAAAGATGAAGGCACTGGACAGGGCGGCGCCGGCCAACAGCCGCTGGTATGAACTGCGCAACCCACAACGCTATACGCTGGTGCTGTGGGACAGCCGGCTCGAGTTGCCGCGCAGCATTGAAACCGGCAACAGCAATGGCACGTTCAGCAATCGCATCACGATCGAGCCGGGAACGGCACCAGGAACACTCCCCTGGCAGACCCTGCAAGGCTATCGCACCATTGCCTACGAGGACCTGCTCGACTGAAGCGCAATTCGCTGGCCAAGTATTTAATAAATCATATGTATATTGCTGCACAGCTTATTCATAAAAGGCTGCAGCAATATACCCTAGCAATTACTTCTTCCCGCATCTCAGTTCCCCTGAATCAGCAGGCCGTATTTCTGTCCGCCACGCCGCAATTGCAAGCGCGTTTGCGCCGAATTGGTCACGGACTGGATCAGCAGCGATATGTCCTGCCGCTGCCGCAGCGGCTGCTCATTGATCGTTTCAATGATGTCTCCAGGCTGCAGTCCAAGATCGCCCAGCAAGCGATTGGCCTTCTGCAACCGCAGGCCGGGATTGGCCTCGGTGAGCCAGGAACTCCAGTCGCTGAGATTGATATCCCCGATGGTTGCCAGCAAGTCACTGCGCGAAACCGTGTGAGCGGGCAGCATCGGCAGCTTCCCTGCGGCGGCCGACGCTGCCGGAGCCGGCTCCGACGCGCGCGGGGCCTCTGTTGCCGCACTCGGCACCAGGCCAGCCCGCAAGGGCAACTCCTGCCCGCCTTCGAGGATCAGACGGTCCCGTTCGATCGCCTGCACGATGATGCCCTCGTTGTCGCCCGGCCGCAGAACGATGGCCTTGCCATCGCGCAGTGCCAATGCAAACGGCTGCGGTCCTGCTACCAGCGCACGCAGCTCCAGTCCGCCGATTGCGCTCGCCACAGCTTGCGCCTCGTCCACACCGCTTGCCGCGTCAGCCTGTGCGGCACCAAACCAGCTGTGGCGGATGCTGATGCTGCGTAGCGGTTGCGGAGCACGCAACTGGCCGCCCTGGGCGGCAAGCGCCCAGAACCAGATCAGCTTCACTGCCAGCAAGAGCAGCAGGAAAGCCCCCAGGCGGTTAAGCCAGCGCCCCCAGTCAAGCGCTGGCAGGCGCGGCAGAATGCGGTGGATTCGGGGCAACAACATCATGGCAGACTACTCTCGGTCGGGAATTGGTCAAGAATGGCAGGCACCGGCCTGGCACGATCAAGCAGGTAGTTTTCGCTGAGGCGTATCTGCCCGAGCTCCACGTCGATACGGGCTACCACATAGCGCGAACTCACACCCAGAGGCCAGCGGGCTGGCTCGGCACAGGCACAGGCCAGCTGGAAATCCGCCAGCGTTTCGAAGCGGCGCAGACTGGTCAGCCAGCCCTGTGCGGTACTGGCGGACAAGCCCGGCTGCACGACCGCCAGCAACTCCGGCTGCGCGAAATTGATATTGACGGGGCTGTCTTCGGGCAGCCATGTCAGCACAGGGCGCAGGCGCTGAATGTCGGCACTGCTGATGCCGGCTTCGGCCAGGAGACCAGGCAGACGCAAGGGAGAGGGCCGCCTCCCCGGCAACAAGGGCAGCAGCACGTCAAGCCGGCAAGATACGCCAAGACGTGTGCAGATTTCGCTCAATATCTGCTTGCGCTCCAGACGTATCCCCCCCGACTCATCCAGCAGCATCGACAGATTCAAGCGCCCCTGTTCATCGCTGATCTGGCCGCGTGCCCGGGCGCTGTCGACATTGATTGCCGGCGAAGGCAGAGTCCAGATTTCGCTGCGGTCATCAATCTGGCTGCGGGCGGCATCATCGCGCAGGGTAAGACGCGCGAGGTCCAGTGCGGAGCGCGCAATACTGCGCGTCATGGCCAGATCCTGCTGGTTGCCGATCTGCCGCAGCCACAGCGATTGCCGCCACATGAGCCAGGACACGCCGGTGGCAATCAGCGCGGCAATCACCATTGCGACAACAATCGCCAGTCCACGCTGCGACCTCATCGCAGTACCACCCATCGCTCGTAACTGCGTGGCGGGCTATCCGGATAGCGGCCGGGAACGGAAACCTGATAGCGCACAGCCAGCGGAGCCGACGCCTCGTGCCACTCCCCCTGCCACTGCTGGCGGGCGTCCAGATAGGCCAGTTGCCAGTCACGCGCCGGAGCCAGCATCTCCACCTCGCTGGCATCACGCACCCGCCAGTAACCCTGCGCCACCCCATGCTCCAGTCGCTCGGGGCCGCGCTCGATCGCCACCTGGCTTGCGTCGCCACTGACCCGGTCGGCGTGGCGCAGGCCATCCGCGAACAGCTCCATCGCGGCATTGAGACGCTGCCAGTTTTCGACCTCGGCCTCGGTCGCGGCCAGATGGCTCTGGATGCGATTCAGCCCGCTAAAGGCCAGCGTCGACAACACCGCCATCACGGCCAGCCCGACCAGCAATTCCAGCAGCGTGAAGCCGGCACAAGGCAGCGCCAAGTGATGCCGGAAGTCAGCGCGGGACATTGGATACATACCCGGTCAGCCGGGCCAGCGCATAGTCGCTACCCGGAACGTGCACGCGCAAATCGACGCGGCGAAAACTGTAATTGGGCGTAGCGCTGACGTCCTGCTCCCAGACCAGTTCGATGTCCCCCTGCCGCACCGTGCCACTGCTGCTGCCCACCTCGGGCAAGACCGCAGCAACGGTCAGCTCGGCCAGGCGGTTTTCCGCCACCCACAGGGCGACGGTACGCATGCGCAAGTTTGCCGCACCGTCGATGCCTGCCAGCACCGCCTTGCTGCCGGCAGCAAAGGCAATGGCGATGATGGCGAGCGCCACCAGTACCTCCAGCAGGGTGAAGCCGCGTTCAGCCTTCACGCACATCAACACCTCCCAGCCGGGTGCCACAGAGCTGGCGACGGCTGCCTGCCTCATGCCGCAGGCTGATGCAAAAACGTGGCGTAATGCCCTGCGGGCGGTAAATGATCTTCTCGCCCTCCAGCCCCGCGCGACCTTCCAGCAGCAGACCTTCCAGACGCATGCCTTCGGGGAGGCGGCGCGGACGCAGGGTCTCTCCTTCAATCAGCGCCCAGTCCGGCCCCTGCCAGCGCCAGAATCGGTATTGCTGGCCGGCAAAGCTGACAGCAATCACCTGCGCGCTCTGGATCGATTCAATGCGCGCCTGCCGCAGCAGCAGTTCCAGTCGCCGGCTTTCCTCAGCCAGCTGTTGCGCCGGCGAAGGCAGCAGGCGGGGAGCAAGCAGACTGCCAAGAATGGCAATGATGGCCATGACCACCAAGACTTCCAGCAGTGTCATGCCGCAGACATGCTTGCGCATGCCATCCCGTCGCGTACTCGTGCGCATGCTCACTCCTCCCAGCTGCCCAGATCAGCCGCATGCCCCTCGCCGCCACGCCGGCCGTCACTGCCCAGAGTCATGATGTCGATTTCGCCCATGAGGCCGGGATTCAGATAGACATAGGGCTGCCCCCAGGGATCACGCGGCATGCGCTCGAGATAGCCACCGGGCTTCCAGTTGGGCGGCTGCGGCGCGGCTTCCGGTTTTTTCACCAGTGCTTCCAGCCCCTGCGCGGCACTGGGATAGGCGCCATTGTCGAGTTTGTAAAGCCGCAAGGCCTGCACGATGGTCTGCATGTCGGCGCGAGCGGCCTGCACGCGTGCCTGGTCGGGCTTGTCAATCAGGCGTGGCGCAACAATCGACACCAGCAGCGCGAGGATCAGCAGCACCACCAGCAATTCCAGCAGGGTGAAACCGCGACTGCCCACACCACCCTTGCAGGCTTCGGATTGCGCTGCGGCGAGTTTGCGCGTGCAACCCTGTTGATCGCGAGCAGGCTTGCTCCTGCGGCTTGAAACATCACCTGGCCGACTTAATCGCATCAGCGCACCATTTCGTTGATCTCGAACACCGGCATCAGGATGGCCAGCACGATGAACAGCACCAGCAATCCCATCACCAGCACCAGTGCAGGTCCCAGCAGACTGGTCAGCACGTTCACACGCTCTTCCAGTTCGCGGTTCATCTGCTGGCTGGAACGCTCCAGCATCGCCGGCAGCTCGCCGGTTGCCTCGCCACTGCGCACCATGTGGATCAGCACTGCAGGGAAGAGGCAGCTGGCAGCCAGTGCGCGCGACAGCAGCACGCCCCCCTGCACGTCCTGCGTCACCTTGCGGATGCCGGCCTGCAGATAGCGGTTGGCAATCACGTCACCGGCAGCCTCCAGTGCGGTAAGAATACCCACGCCGCTGCGAGTGAGAATGGCGAGCGTGCTGGCAAAACGTGCGGTATCGGAAAGGCGCAGCAGACGCCCGAACAGCGGCAGGCGCAGGAGCGCGCCCGACCAGCGCAGCGCCAGCTCGCGCGAGCGGCGCACGCTGGTACCAGCCAGTATGCCGGCCAGCAGGCTGCCCGCCAGCAGCGGTACGCCCCAGTCACGCAGCCCGCCACTGACCGCCATCAGAATGCGCGTTGGCAGCGGCAGCACGCCACGCTGGGCAAACACCCCCACCATCTGCGGCACCACCCAGAGCATGAGGCCGGAAACGATCAGCAAGGACACGACCGCCACGACGGCCGGGTAGACCAGCGCGGCCAGCACCTTGCTTTCCGTTGCGCCACGCGCCTCGAAATGCTCGGCCAGCTTGTCCATCACCTGCGGCAGCCGGCCGGACAGCTCGCCGGCGTGGATCACCGCGCGGCACAGCGCGGGAAAGCGCGCGCCGCCGGGCTGGCCGTGGGCATGCCCCGCAAAGGCCTGCGCCAACGTGGCACCGCCACGAATGGCCTCGCGCATCGCAGCCGCCTGCTGCCGGGTCTGCGCATCCTCGTCGTCATCGGCCAGCACCACCAGCGCCTGCTCGACGGTGAGGCCCGATTGCAGGAGCGAGGCCAGCTGGCGCACATAGCGCGTCACCTGCCGCTGGCCAAGCCGCGCCGGACTGCGTGCAATGAGCGTGCCATCACCGCGTGCGGGGGTCAGCCGCGTCACCCACAGCCCCTGGCGCACGGCAGCCGCGCGCGCCTGTTCTGCATCGCTGGCAACCAGCTTCAGCCGGACTTCCTGCCCCTGGGCATCCAGCGCGTCCACGCGCCACCAGCCGCTGCTGCGAGCGACCGGCAACATACCCCTTAACCCATCCAGCATCGAACCCAATTTCTTCAAAGGCTCCACGTCATTACCCCCGAGGCGTAGCCCATACCCTGCAGGAGGGCCGTGCCGGCCGGCGACGCGGCCTGCAGGCTGAGACTCCCCTTGCGGCCCTGTCCCGTACCGCTCAGCGCCAGCGGCGAGCCGGGTACGGCGCTGACCGTCCAGCGGTCGCCCTGCAACTGCACCGTGCAGGCACCCAGCGACAACGGCGCGCCATTGCGCACGATCTGCAAGCCCTGCAAACGCAGGCCCAGTGGCTGGCCGGGCCGCCAGTCGTCAACCCCTGCCAGCAGCTCGCCGTCAAGACGCAGATCGTTCAGCAATTGCTGCTGGCTGGCCAGCGGGGCCAGCGGCAGTTGCAGGCGGGCATCACGTACGCGCACTCCACTGTGATCCAGTACCAGCAGAGCACGATTTCCACCCGCCGCTTCCAGCTGCCAGCGCAGTTCGCCCCGCAGCAGGCCGGCGGCATCCCAGCGCCAGTGCACATCCTGCAGCAGGCGCACGCCGCCGACACCCAGCGCGCTGGCACGCCCCTGCCAGTGCGAACCGCTCAGGCCATCGGCCTGAACCTCGGGCAGCGCGTACAACCACAGTGGCGGGATCAGCAGCAAGAGGCTCGACACGCCTGCCAGACTCCAGAACAGCAGGCGTTTCATCGTGCCGCCCGCCATTCCCAGCGCAAGGGGCTGGACTGGTAAGGTTCACCCAGCGTTTGTCGCAGCGTCTGCTCATCGGCCGGCGCCAGCGGCGCGGCAAGCTGCAGAATCAGGCGATCCGTACCTGCCTCCAGCTTTTCAATCTGGGTATTGGCTGGCAGCCCTTGATTCAGTTTGGCCAGCAGCGCCATACCTTCAGGCAACCAGCCCTGCTTCGCGCGCAGTTGCAGCACCGGATCGCTGACCGTTACTCCCGGCTGGCGTGCCTGCACCAGCGCCATCGCCGTTGCTCGCGCCTCACGGGCAGCAAGACTGGCGCGCAGCCAGGCACAGCCCTCCAGCACGGCGAGCGCAGCGCACAGCAGCAGGCACCACAGCGCCAGCACGCGCCAGGGAAAGGGCTGGCGTGGCGTACGGTGCGAGGCCGCTGAGCTGGCAGGCAAGAGCCAGTCATGCCAGTGCGGGCGGGCCAGTGTGGCGGCCCAATCCTGCGACTGATAGGCCGGCGGCAATGGCAAGTCGTCCGCAGCCTGCACGACACCCCACTCGCCCGGCGCGCGGCACAGGATGAGCTGCGCACCGACCCGGCATGCCTCGCCGGCCAGCAGGGTCGCTCCCAGCGGCACGCGTGGCAGATCGGCAGGTGGGACATCGGTAGATGGCAGGGCGGCGGGCGCGTCGATGCCAAAACCCGGCGCGGGCAGGCAGACACAATGCCTGCCCGCCGCTTCGACCACGCCCAGCGGCACGGCCGTGATGCCCTGCGCCAGCAGGGCGTTATTCAGTAGCGTCGCGCGCTGGGCCGGCTTGTGCGGTGGCAGCGCCAGCGGCAGTACAAGCATGGGCTGGTGCAGCACGCGCTCGCTGTCGGGTGGCAGCGCGGCCCAGTCGCTGGCGATGCCATCGGCGACCACGATTTCATCCAGCAGGCGCGCCCAGCGCAAGACGCCATCATGGGCAAGGATGTGCAGCATCAGTCCTCCTGCATGCCGGTCACGCGCAGCACTTCCTCGCGCGCGGTCACGCCCTGGGCGACCAGTACGGCCGCCTGCTCGGCCAGCGTGCGCATCTGCAACTGCTGGCGGGCATGGGCCAGCATGTCATCGTCGCTGCGGCCGTCATGGATCATGCGGCGCAAACCCGCATCCAGCCCCAGCCACTCATACACGCCGACGCGGCCGCGATAGCCGGTCTGGCGGCATTCCGGGCAACCGCGCCCGCGCTGACCGCCGGCAAACAGCGGATCGGGCGCGGCGCAGGCCGGACAGTTGCGGCGCACGAGGCGCTGCGCCAGCACGCCGGTGAGCGAGGACGCCAGCAGGAAGGGCTCGACGCCCATGTCGAGCAGGCGCGAGATCGCGCCCACGGCGGTATTGGTGTGCAGCGTGGCCAGCACCAGATGGCCGGTCAGCGAGGCCTGCACGGCGATTTGTGCCGTTTCGCGGTCGCGGATTTCGCCGATCATCACCACGTCGGGGTCCTGGCGCAGGATGGCGCGCAGGGCGCGGGCAAAGCTCATGTCGATGCGCGGCATGACGGCGGTCTGCGCAATGCCGGGCAGGTCGTATTCGACCGGATCTTCGACGGTCATGATGTTCCGTGCCCCCACATCCAGCCCCGCCAGTGCGGCGTACAGTGTGGTGGTCTTGCCCGATCCGGTCGGGCCGGTAACCAGCAGGAGGCCATGCGGGCGATCCAGCGCCTGCGCCAGTGCCGTCAGAATGTCGGCGGGGATGCCTACGGCATCGAGCCCGCGCCGCTCCTGCGCAGGGTCAAGCAGGCGCATCACCGCACGCTCGCCATGCGCCGTCGGCAGCGTGGAGAGACGGATATCCAGATTCAGGCGGCTTTCGCGCAGCAGGATGCGGCCATCCTGCGGCAGGCGGCGTTCGGCGATGTCAAGCTCGGCCATGATCTTCAGCCTTGAGAGCAAGCCCGCATGCGCACTGCGCCGCAAAGTGGCCAGCTCGCGCAGCTGGCCATCCACGCGCAGGCGGATGACGGTGCCGCTTTCATAGGGCTCGACGTGCACATCCGAGGCGCGCTCGGCGCTGGCGCGTGCCAGCAGGTCGGCCACATAGCGCGCCATCGGCGAATTATCGTCCAGCGCGGCCTGGCCTTCCTCGTCCGGATTGTCGGGCAGACCGGCCAGTTCCGGCAGCGCCGCGTCCACGCTATGCGCGAGCGCGGCAAACTCGGCGGCCGGCAGCACAGCCTGCAGCCGCACCGGCAAACCGTGGCGCGCCGCCAGCACATCGAGTTCGCGCGGATCAAACCCTTCGCAGGCCGTGACCAGGAGGTAATCGCCGGCCGGCTGCCAGCGCAGTTGCGCCCCATCCAGGACCACACTCATCGCAGCAGCTCCATGTCCACATCGACCAGCCCCGGCCCGCTGCGCGTCAGCGTCACGCGCGCCGGGCGCGTCCGGGCCAGCACGGCGCTAACGGTGCTGGCGGCAGCGCTGGACGCCTGCAGGCGCCAGCGGCCATTGACTTCCGTCAACGTTGCGCCGGACAGATTGCCGGGCAACTCACCAACCGGCAGCGTTGCCGGCGCAGGAGGAGCGGCCAGCCACATGCGCACCTCGGCCAGCTCGCCGGCTGCAAGCCGGGCATCGCGCTCGACAGCTTCGCGCTGCTCGCGCAGCGCCAGCACCAGCATGAGCGCCGCCAGCAGCAGCAGAATCAGCATACGCGGGCTGGCCGCACTGAACCACTTCATTGCGGCACGCCCGGCGTGACAGGCAATTGCACAGCGGGTACATCCGGCAGCGCCGAACGACCGCGAATCTTGTCGGAATACTCGCCCTGCTGCGTGCGCAGCTGCTGGTAGCGCTGATTGGTGATGGTGCTGGCCGTCAGGCTGTCACGCACCACCATGGGCCGCAGGAATACCACCAGATTGGTGCGACTGTAGCCGCGCTGCTCGTTGCGGAACAGAAAGCCACCACCGGGAATGTCGCCCAGAAAGGGCACCTTGGATTGCGTATTGACGATTTTTTCTTCCAGCAGGCCACCCAGCGTCACCATCTGCCCATCCTGCACCAGCACGCGGGTTCTCACCTCGCGCTTGCGCGTGGCGATGCCGGCATTGCCGGTCTGCACGGTAGGATCGATGGCCGAGACTTCCTGCTCGATGTTCAGCGTGATCGTGCCGCCTTCAGACACCTGCGGGCGCACCTTGAGCATCACGCCGACATCCTTGCGCTCGACGGTGATAAAGGGGTTGGGATTCGAGCCGGTTGAAGGCTGCGAACCGGTAATGATGGGGATGTTCTGGCCGACCTGGATCTTGGCTTCTTCGTTGTCCAGCATCATCAGCGTCGGCGCTGACAGCACATTGCCGAGGCCATCCTGCTCCAGCGCGCTGGCGATCAGTCCGATCGAGGGGAGATTGTTCTTGTTGTTCGGGTCGCCGTTGAACAGGCCCAGTGTCATGCCGTTGGGAATGCCGGACGGATCCTTGTTGGCGGCAGCAGTCAGCAGATTGCCAAGATTGCTCTTCCCCGTACCCATGGCAATCGCACCCAGTGCGGACACATCGCCCAGTCCGCCGAACAGCCACTGGAAGCCCAGTTCGCCGGCGCGATCGGTATTGATTTCGGCAATCATGGCCTCGACAAAGACCTGCGCCCGACGCACGTCCAGCGCCTCGATCGCGAGTTTCAGGGACTGGAATACCGCTTCCGGCGCAGAAATCAGCAGTGCGTTATTGCTGGTATCGGCCTGGATCGACACCGGCAGGCCGTCGAGCTGGCCCGAGATGGCCACGCCGGCAGAGCCGGACTGTGCACCTTCCTTGCCGGGTGTGCTACCACTGCTGCTGAGATTGGTCACGCGAGCACCAATCACGCCGCGCAGCGTTTCCACGAGACGGGAAGCATCGGCATTTTTCAGGTAGATAACTCGGAAGTTATTGCTGGCCTCTGGCTGATCCAGGGCATCTACCAGACGGCGGATTTCCTTGCCATGTGCCAGCGAAATCGCCCTGATGACCAGGGTATTGCTTGCCGCATCCGGAACGATCACCGAACGACGAGCCCCATCATTGGGCGGCAGCGTGCTGCTGGCGCCCTGTACAGCCACTTCCGGCATTACCTTGGCAATCAATCCGGCCAGAGTCACCGCAGAAGCATGCCGCGCTTTCAGCATGAAGATTTCGTTGCTTTCCGGGGCTTCCAGCGCATCGACCATTTTCGAAAGCCGGGCCACATTGTCGGCATAGTCGGTGATGATCAATGAATTGTCGCCGGGTGATGCAGCAAGTGCCCCGCTCGTACTCACAAACGGACGCAAGGCCTCGACAAGACGAGGCGCAGAATTGTTATTGATACGCACCAGCTGGGTAATGACCCGGTTGCCCTTGCCCGCTCTGCCATCACGCAGCACCGGCCCTGCCTGCTGCTTGGCATCGGCATCCGGCACGATGCGCAGGACAACGCCGTCATCCAGAGCGGTCAGCCCCTGACTGCGCAGGGCGGACAGAAACAGCTGGTAGGCCTCGGCCGAGTCAAGCGGGCGGGAAGAGATGACATTCAGCGTACCCTTGGCTTTCGGGTCGATCACCACGTTGCGGTGAGTCAGTTCGGCCAGCACTTTTGCTGCCTGCTCAAGATCGAGATTGACGAAATTGAGCAGCATGCCGTCACTGGCGGCCTGCGCCAGCGAGGCACAAAGCATCAAGCTGAGCAGGAGATTATTGATTTTCATGAAGTCAGGCTATACGGCAGGTACTTTGCACCTTGCCGCCGATTTGTAACAAGCCTTTGACTATAACAAGCGAATATTACAGTTTGGTGCCAAGTCCCGGGGAGGTTCATTACTCGAACCTTCATCTATGGATACGGGCCGGCAGCAGGGGACAGCAATGGACAGCCTCACGCACGGCGCTTAGCCCCCCTTCCGGACACAACAAAAAGGACGCCTGCGGCGTCCTTTTTGTTGTTGGCAAGACTGGCTTACTGCTTTTCGAGCAGAATGCGCAGCATGCGGCGCAGCGGTTCGGCCGCGCCCCACAGCAGCTGGTCGCCGATCACGAAGGCGGAGAGGTAGTCGCCGCCCATGTTCAGCTTGCGTACACGGCCGACACCGATCTGCAGGCCACCGGTGATGGACGCCGGGGTCAGTTCCTTCACGGTGATTTCGCGGTCGTTCGGTACCCACTTCACCCAGTCGTTGCCCGACTTGATGATGGCTTCGATTTCCGCCAGCGGCAGGTCTTTCTTCAGCTTGATGGTCAGTGCCAGCGAATGGCAGCGCATTGCGCCGATGCGCACGCACAGGCCATCAACCGGAATGGTGGCATCCGTGCCGAGGATCTTGTTCACTTCGGCCTGGCCCTTCCATTCTTCCTTGGACTGGCCGTTGTCGAGCTGCTTGTCGATCCACGGGATCAGGCCGCCGGCGAGCGGTGCGCCGAAGAATTCGGTCGGCACGTCTTCGCGGATGGTTTTCGCCACCTTGCGGTCGATGTCCAGAATGGCGGAAGCGGGGGTTGCCAGCTCGTCGGCGACCGCGCCATGCACCACGCCCATGCCCTTCAGCAGTTCGCGCATGTGGTTGGCACCGCCGCCGGATGCGGCCTGGTAGGTCATCGAGGAAACCCACTCGACCAGCCCTTCGCGGAACAGCCCGCCCATGCCCATCAGCATGATGGAGTTGGTACAGTTGCCGCCGATGTAATTCTTGATGCCCTTGGCAAGCGCCGCATCGATTACGTTGCGGTTGACCGGATCAAGGATGATCACGGCGTCGTCGTCCATGCGCATGGTGGAAGCCGCATCGATCCAGTAGCCAGCCCAGCCGGCTGCGCGCAGTTGCGGGTAGATCTCCGACGTGTAGTCACCGCCCTGGCAGGAAATGATGACGTCCATTTCTTTCAGGTCGGCAATCGACTTGGCATCCTTCAGCGTACCGGCATCCTTGCCGAAATTCGGCGCGGCCTGACCGGCTTGCGAGGTGGTGAAAAACACCGGGTCGATGACATCGAAATCCTTTTCTTCCTGCATGCGCTGCATGAGCACCGAGCCCACCATGCCGCGCCAGCCGACGAGACCTACACGTTTCATTGCCGCATTCCTCATTTCAGTACAATTTTCAAAAGCAAATACTTTTTCTGACCCCCCGATAGTAGAGAAAACCCGCAGGCAATGCCAGTGCCGGAAAAATCGGTTACAGCCACGCGGGAACACGAGGGATTTGCAGGCAGGCAAAACCCGGCAAGGCAATGAGTATATTGCTACAGCCATTCATTTTAAAAGGCTACAAGGCAATAGATAGTCATGTATATATGAATGGCGCCAGCCTGCGTCGCCCCGCTTGCTGACCTGCAGCTTTCTTTCCGCTAGGATGCCGGACTGGACTGAAAGCAGGGAAGAACCGGGATGCGAGTACTGTTACAACGCGTCAGCGCGGCGCGCGTCGAGGTCGCTGGCGAAACCAGCGGCGAAATCGGCGCCGGCCTGCTGGTGCTGGCCGGCATTGAAGAAGCCGATACCGCGGCCGATCTGGCGTGGATGGCCGGCAAGGTCTGCAATTTGCGCGTGTTCGAAGACGAGGCCGGCGTAATGAACCGCTCGGTGCTGGATACCGGCGGCCAGATTCTGGCCGTGTCGCAATTCACCCTCTTTGGCAGCTACAAAAAGGGCAACCGCCCGAGCTGGGGTCGAGCCGCTCCCGGCCAAATCTCGCAGCCAATGTTCGAAGCCTTTGTTGCGGAGCTCGCAGCCAAACTGGGCAAACCGGTGCCGACCGGCGTGTTTGGCGCGGAAATGCATGTTCACCTGGTCAACGATGGACCGGTAACGCTGATGCTGGATTCGAAGGATCCGCAATAGATGAGCGACTTTCTGGCACTGGTCTGTCCGCAGTGTGGTGGTGCGCTGCCGCAGCAGGCGGCCTGGCGCCGCGTGGCCTGCCCGTATTGCCATGTACTGGTCACGCGCAATCCGTCGCTGGTCGAGCGCAGCCATTTTCAGGCAGCGCTGCGCAGGCAAGCAGCCGAGCATGCGCGGCTGAATCCCGAATTCGTGCTCGAGGGCGCGCCGTGCCGGCTGATTGCGCCGCTGGGATCGGGCGAAACGGCCAGCATCTGGCAGGCCGAGCGCCTGACGGCCTACCCGGAGCGCATCACGCTGAAGATTGCGCACGATGCCAGCGGCGCGGCACAACTGGACGCCGAAGCACAGCACCTGCAGAACCTGCTCGCACGCGATGGCCCCGGCAGCGCGTATTACAGCCGGCGCATCCCGCAACTGGTGGCACAAGGGCAGTATCAGGGCCGGCGCGTGCTGGCCTGGCGTGTACCACCGGGTTACTGGGGCAGCATGGCGGCGGTGCTGCGTCATCAGCCCGCCGGCATCCGGTCTGAGCATGCGGTGTGGATCTGGCGACGCGTGCTCGACATTCTGGGCTATCTGCACAACAACGGGCTGGCGCACGGCGCCTTGAGCGCTGATCACTGGCTGGTGCAGCCGCGCGACCACGGCGTGATGCTGATCGGCTGGCGCCATCTGCACTCGGCCGAGCCTTCGGATGCAGCGCGCGATCTGCAGCAAAGCGCGTGGACCATTCGCCAGCTGCTCAATCCGTCTGACACAGAGCCCCCCGCCTTGCGCGCCGACCTGCCCGCACCGCTGGCGGATTTGCTGGCCAGCGCCAGCGACTACGCATGGTGCCGCAGCACCACGGCCCCCGCGCTGGATGCCTTGCTGAAAGACCGGGCGCGACAGGCATTTGGTCCGCCGCGCTTCATTCCCTTTTCCCCAACCCGCTTCTGACAAGGACTTGCCATGGGTTACGGTAATTACTCGCACGCTGCGCACTCCGCGCTGATCGCCGACCGCGCACACCAGTCGCGTGATGAAGTCTTCGCCCAGACACAGTGCCACGCACTGATGAATCCGCAGGGGCTGAAAGTGCGCGAAGCGCGTGACAGTGCCGACCATCCAGATTCGGTGCCAATTGCCTTTGCACTCGATGTCACCGGCTCGATGGGTCACATCCCCGATCTGCTTGCACGGCAGGAACTGCCGGGGTTCATGAAACTGCTGCAGGATTTCGGCATCGCGCACCCGCAACTGCTGTTCATGGCGATTGGTGATGCCACCAGCGACGATGCGCCACTGCAGGTCGGCCAGTTCGAATCGACCGCCGAGCTGATGGATCAGTGGCTGACCTGGAGCTACCTCGAAGGCGGCGGCGGCGGCCAGAACCACGAGAGCTACGAGCTGGCTTTCTATATTGCCGCCCAGCACACCGACCACGATCACTGGAATCAGCGCGGCAAGAAGGGCTATCTGTTTCTGACCGGCGACGAGCTGCCCTACCCCTATGTGTCGAAGCATCAGGTCGGCAGCCTGATCGGCGACCAGCTCGACGAAGACCTGCCGATTGCCGAGGTGATTGCCGCCGCCGCCGAGCGCTACCACCTGTACTTCCTGATTCCGGCGCTCAACCGGCGCGAAAATTGCGAAAAACCGTGGCGGCAGTTGCTGGGCGACCATGTGATCTGCCTGGAAGACCCGCAGGACACCTGCGCCGTCGCCGCCGCGCTGATCGCGCAGAACGAAGGCGTACTCAGCGGTGCCGACCGCATTGCTCAGGCGCTTTCCGCCAGCGGCATGCCCGGCGAGCGCATTGGCGCAGTCATCCGTGCTGTCGAAGGCAGCACTTCGCTGTTCGCCGCCGGCGACCAGGATGCCGCACAGGCGCACGACAGCCCCGGCGCACCGGCCAAGCCCACTTCGTGGTGGAAAAAACTGTTTGGCTGAGACGGTAACGCCCCGGCTGCTGACGGTATTCGGGCTGGGCTTTGGCGATTGCGGCAAGGGGCGCTTTGTCGACGCGCTCGCAGCCCGGCTCGACGCGCACACCGTCGTGCGCTACAACGGTGGCGGTCAGGCCGGTCATACCGTGGTGCTGGATGACGGCCGCAGCCACATCTTTGCGCAGTTTGCTGCGGCCAGCTTCCTTCCCGGCGTGCATACCGTGCTCGCCGCCCCCTTTGTCCTGCATCCCGGCGGCATGCTGCACGAAGCCGCGCTGCTGGCCGGAAAAGGCTGCCCGCCACTGTGGCCACGCCTGCTCATCGACGCGGCCTGCCGCGTCACTACCCCCTGGCTGCAGGCCGCCGGGCGCTGGCGCGAACTCCGCCGCGGCACCGCGGCGCATGGCAGCTGCGGCATCGGCTTTGGTGCCACGGTTGAATTGTCGCTCACCCAGCCGGACGCCAGCCTGAGCTATGGCGAGCTGCTCGACTCAACCGTAACGCTGGCCAAACTGCAGCGCCAGCGCGAGCTGCTGCAAGACGAATTTGCCGGCGACGAACGCTTCGCCACGGAACTCGCCGCACTGCTGGATATCGCCCTGCCCCGGCGCTGGCTGCGGCAGGTGCGCGAACTCCTCGCGATCAGCCCGCCCGCCAGCCCTGCGCAGATCAGCCGGCAACTGCAGCGGCCCGGCCACGTCATTTTCGAGGGAGCGCAGGGCATGCTGCTGGATGAGCACTACGGCTTCCATCCGCACACTACCTGGAGCAGCACCGGCCCGCAGGCCGCCGCCCAAGTCGCGCGGCACTACGGACTCGACGAACCGCATGCGCATTACGGTGCGCTGCGCAGCTACTTCACCCGTCACGGCGCGGGGCCGCTGCCCAGCGAAGACCCGGCGCTGGACGTACTGGCCGAGCCACACAATGCCGACACCGGCTGGCAGGGCCGCTTTCGCCGCGGCCATTTCGACGCAGTACTGCTGCACTACGCCCTGGCCTGCGCCGGCACAGTCGACGGCCTGCTGCTCAGCCATGCCGATGCACTGGATCGCGCTACGATCAACTGGTGCGACGCCTACGAGATCGACGGGCAGCGCCAGCAGACACTCCCCGTTCCAGCGACACTCAACGAGCAGGCCGCACTTACCAATCTGCTGCAACATGCACGCCTGGCAGCCTGTGAACGGATTGCGGATTGCAAGGCGCTGATTGAGCGTCTGGAATCCAGCTTCAGCCTGCAGCTTATTGCCAGCAGCGACGGTGCGGAGCGCAGCGCTTTGCACTGGTGGTGAAACTCCGCCGGCATCAGGACGAACTGTGCAAATCCGGAAATTTGCAGTGAATGTTGCAGCAGGATGAGGAATTCACACGGCGTTGCAATCAGGTCCCGCAGCACCGCTATGATGGATGCCTGTGCAGATTGCAGGGGTGGATGATGAAAAAGATGCTGATACTGGCCGGCCTGTTTGGCGCCGGCGCGCACGCGGCGGATCTGGCGACTTGCCAGCGCATTCGCGACAATGGCGAGCGGCTCGCCTGCTATGACGCACTGGCACGCGAGGACAGCACGGCGAAGCTCGCGAAAAACGAGCCTGATACAACCGCCATCCTGCCGCAGCCAGCGACTACGGAAACACCGCTTGCCGCGATCACCCCGGAAGAACAGGCGCCCATCCTCGCCGGGGCTGGCCTAGGCAAACAGGGGGATGCGTTTTCGCAGCGCTGGGAGCTTGATGCCTCTGATCAGAAAGGCATTTTCAACATCAGGCCACACATGCCGGTGTATCTGCTGCCCGTCTCGTGGCGGCAGAATGTGAATCGCCAGCCCTGCTCGAGCAATCCGCGCAATTGCGCCAGCGCCCCGGAAGACAGCTACAAGAATATCGAAGCCAAATTCCAGCTCTCTTTCAAAACCAAACTGTGGGAAGACGCCCTGGGGTCGGATATCGACCTGTGGGCCGCCTATACCCAGCAGAGCTACTGGCAGGTGTACGACACAGAAAACTCGTCGCCTTTCCGCGAAACGGATTACCAGCCGGAAGTCTGGGCCACCATTCCCGTGCAGTGGGGACCGCAATGGCTGCAGCTGCGAATGATCAATCTTGGCCTCGTGCATCAGTCCAATGGCCAGACGCTGCCGCTGTCGCGTTCATGGAACCGGGCCTATGCCAGTTTCGGGCTGACGTCGGGCGATCTCTCGGTCATCGTCAAACCCTGGTGGCGCCTGCCCGAAGACGCAGCCGACGACGACAACCCCGACATCAGTGATTACAGCGGGCGGCTGGAAACGCTCTGGGTCTACCCCTGGCGCGACCATCTCTTCTCGCTGACCTGGCGCAACAATCTGAAGTTTGCGTCCGCCACGCCGAACCGCTCGTACTGGCAATTCGAATGGGCATTCCCGCTGGCGGGCAGCCTGCACGGCTATGTCCAGGCCTTTGATGGCTGGGGCGATTCGCTGCAGAACTACAACTTCAGAAATCGCGGCATCAGCGCCGGCATTTCACTGGTGAACTGGCAGTGAGCTCCCGGCAATACAATGTCGCCTTTTATCCTAATCAAGTCCATAACCGTTATTTTTAAAAGGCCATGACACAAATAGACTGGTCGTACTTTAACCCAACAAGGAAACCGTCATGGCCAGTGCATTGCTTGTAATCGACGTCCAGCAATCGTTCGAACATCTGCCCTTCTGGTCAGAAGATGACCTGCCGGCCTATCAGGCCGCCCAAACGGCGCTGATCCAGGGCTGCCGCGCCCGTCGCGTGCCGGTGGTGCAGGTGTTCCACCACAACCTCGCAAGCGATTCGCTCTTCAACCCGGCCAACGGGCGGTGCGTCGCACAGGACTGGCTGCCCAAGGAACACGACCATCGCGTGGTCAAGCACGTGCATAACGCGCTCACCGACAGCGGGCTGGACGTGTGGCTGCGCCGGCAGGGGGTTGATCACCTGATCATCAGCGGCATGCGCACCGAGCAGTGCTGTGAAACGACCGCACGAGTGGCCAGCGACCTGGGTTACCGCGTCGATTTCGTCAGCGAAGCCACCCTGACCTTTGCCATGCGCCATCCCGACGGCCGCGAGTTCAGTGCGGCCGAGATCAGGGCACGCACCGAACTGGTACTCGACGGCCGCTTCGCCCGGGTGTGCACCGTGGCCGAGTGTCTTGAATCACTGGAGCACTGATGCCGCGCGACGTGTGGTTCGTCTTGCCCGCCGGCACCTTGCTGCTCGATCTGGCCGGGCCGGCGGAAGTGTTCCGGCTGGCTGGTGGCGGGCATTACCGGCTGCACTTTGCCGCAGCGCAGACGGAGCTCGCCAGCAGCGTCGGACTGCAGTTCACGCAGCTCGCGCCGCTGCCGGTCTCACCGGCAGAGGGTTCACTGCTGCTGATTCCCGGCTGCCAGAGCCAGGCAGACCGGGTGGATGACGTCGCGCTGGTCCACTGGCTGGCCGGGCTGCGCGATGCACCTGTCGAATTTGCCAGCGTCTGCGCCGGCGCGTTTTTCCTGGGCGCAGCCGGCCTGCTCGATGGGCGGCGCTGCACGACGCATTTCTCGCTGACCGACGCGCTGGCGCGCCGCTTTCCGCGGGCGCAGGTCGAAGCCGAACGGCTGTTTGTGCATGATGCGCCGGTGCTGAGCAGCGCCGGCATCAGCTCGGGCATCGATCTGGCACTGGACATCGTTGCGCGCGATTGCGGGCCGGTCATCGCCTGCGAGGTCGCCCGGCAGGCCGTGCTCTATTTCAGGCGCGGCAGCAATGACCCGCAACTCTCTCCCTGGCTGGCACACCGCAACCACCTCCATCCCGGGGTTCATCGCACCCAGCAGGCCATGGCAGAACGGCCCGAGGAGCGCTGGAGCAGCGCGGAGCTGGCGGCACTGGCCCACGTCGGCCCGCGCCAGCTGCAGCGCCTGTTCGCCGAACACGCCGGCATCTCGCCGAAAAGCTACCTGACTCGTCTGCGCATGGCGCGGGCGCGCCAGTTGCTGGCTGACACGCAGCTCCCGATCGAGCGGATTGCCGAACAGTGCGGCTACGCCAGCGCCCGCGAGTTCCGTCATGCCTGGGCACAGCAGTGCGAGCACAGCCCGGCCGAGTGGCGGGCGATGCCTGTGCCACCGGGCTTCTGAACGGCATCTGTACCGGTTTTTTTCACATCTCACTGTGCTTGACGCAGGGCAGCAAGCGGAGAAGAATCAATCACAGTTTCACAGCGCCGATTTGAAAGCCCAGCTTGCAGGGCGCTGCCAATAAATGCTGCTAAAGCGTGCGCGACCTGCGCGACGCAGGTTTTTTTGTTTCCGGTTTTGTATCACGCGCCGTTTAAGCGACAACTTCCAGGGCGCGCAATAAATGCTGCTAAAGCGACGGTTGGGCCCGACCTGACCGACTTTCACCGAAAGCTGTTCAGGAGACGACCATGTACGATTGCCATATTGCCGACGATATTGTGCCCACCCTCCGCACGCCCCAGAGCATCCGCATCAGCCAGCGGGCCTTGCCGCAACGCAGCTTCCGCCGTGCCTGCCTGACACTGGCCGCCCCGGCCGGCTTGGCCGCGCTGCAACTGAACAAGGCCTTTGCCGCCGCCAGCAGTCTGGGGCTGGCACTGGTGCAGCACGATAACGGCCACATCGATGTGCTGGACCTGGGGCTGGAAGAAGCGCTGCTGTTTGCCCGCCGCTTTCCGGAACTGCTGGTCCGCTACGAACCCGCGCGCCCCTGGGTGCGCTAACCCGCTCTCATGCCGAGGGCGACGATGGAGCCCTCATGCCCTTGCAGAAACGCCTTGCCGATTCGCGGCTGACTTGGACACTGGCCTGGCCACTGATCATCAGCCAGCTGGCCGGCACCGGCCTCGCCTTTATCGACGCGACCATGGCTGGCCATGCCTCGGCGGCCGATCTGGCGGTGGTTTCCGTCGGCTCATCGCTGTGGATTACCGGGCTGGTGTCGATGATGGGCCTGCTGCTGGCGATCAGCCCGCTGGTTGCACACAAGGTTGGCGAAGGCAAGATCGATGCGATCGCACATCTGGTGCAGCAGGCACTCTGGCAGGGTATTGCCGTGGGGCTCTTTTTCTTCATGGCTTTCCTGATCATCGGTCCATGGGTATACCCGTACCTGGGGCTGGAACCCGCAGTTGCCGAGAAAGCCAGCCACTTCCTTGCCGCCGTCGGTTTCGGCATGCCCGCGCTCGCCATCCAGCGCGTGCTGGGCAATTACAGCACGGCCATCCACCAGCCGCGACCGGTAATGGTGATTGCACTCCTGACGCTGCTCCTGAACATTCCGCTGAACTGGATCTTCGTCTACGGCCATTTTGGCGCGCCGACCATGGGCGGCGTGGGCTGCGGCGTGGCGTCCGCCATCTGTGCCTGGCTTGGAGCCATCATGGCCATGCTGTGGGTGTGGCGTGCGCCGGCTTACCGGGCGACGCAGCCGTTCCGGAACTGGATCGCCCCGCACTGGAGCACGCAGAAACAGCTGCTGAAACTTGGCCTGCCGATCGGGCTGGCGTTTCTGGTAGAAGTCAGCGCGTTTTCCGGCGTGGCGCTGCTGCTGGCGCGGCTGGGCAATACGACGGTCGCCGCGCACCAGATCGCGCTGAACCTCACGGCGATGATGTTCATGATCCCGATGGGGCTGGGCTCGGCGCTGACTGTCCGCGTGGGACAGGCGCTGGGTGCGGGTGATACCGCGCAGGCACGCTATATCGGCCACACGGGTCTCCTGATGGGGCTGGCGATTGCAGCCAGCGGCGGCCTGCTGCTGTCCCTCGGCGGCCATGCGTTGTCGGGCCTATACACCAGCGACATGCCGGTGCGCGAACTGGCTGCGTCGCTGATGGTGTTTGCGGCGGTGTTCCAGCTGTTCGACGCCAGCCAGGCCATCCTCTCGGGCATCCTGCGTGGCTACAAGCTCACGCGCGGGCCGATGGTCGCCTACATCCTTGCCTTCTGGCTGGTCGGCCTGCCGCTGGGCTATCTGCTCACCTATGGCTTTGGTAGCTGGCCGGGCTGGGGTGCTCAGGGCTACTGGCTGGCCCTGGTGGTCGCGCTGGCACTGATTGCGTTGTCATTGCTGTGGCTGTTCCGCCGCGTCAGCCGCAGGGGCTGATGCCGCTTCGCCTTCTTTGATCGCTGCGGCCAGCGCCTCGGGTCGCATGATCAGCGGCAGGCGCTTTTCAAGCAGCGCCAGCACGATCTCGGGTTGCGGGCTGGCTTTGTTGCAAGCGCACGGCTCCGCCTCCCACACTGGCGCACACTGCGCGTTGCGTTCATTGCGATTGACCAGGCGCAAGCGGGAGTAATCCGGATAGAGCAATAGCTCCCAGAAATAGTCAGATCCCGTTTCCTGCAATTGTTTCGCCAGACTGCCGCTGATCGCCGGCACGGCGAGTGTCGTGCGGAACAGCTGATCGGGGTCTCCCGACTCGCGCCAGCTCACCGGCAGACTCGCCGGCAAAGCGCCGGGCAGGCTAATGTACTGGCTGCTGTCCCTGTCCTCGCCGCACAGCCCGCCCTGCGCCGGGGTAAGACCAATCACCTCGTTCGAGCTCGATACATAATCACCCAGCATCACCCGGGTGATCAGCTTGCCGGTGAAATTGCGCACCTGCACCATGGTCGAGGCGCCGCCGGGCGACTTGATACGTCGCACCACTTCGGCGCGGCCGTTAAGGAAAAAGAGCAGATAGTCGCTGTCGGATGCCTCGGCTGTTTTACCGGCCAGTTGCCGGTCAAGCTCGGGCGTCGCGATGCGGCTAACGGGCCAGCGGCGATAATGGCAGCCCCCCGAGGTATCGAGTTCACAAACGTCGATGGTTTTCGCCTCGTCATTCCACACGCCGTTTTTCAGCAGCGGAACACCATCGGAACGGAAATGAAAGGATGGTCGATACTTGCCATCCGTCCCCCAGACTGCCTCCTCCGAATAAATAACAAAGCGGCCCAGTTCTGCAATCGGCGCCACCGGCTGAGTGCCGCCATCCCGATACCCCAGCGGCTGCCCACCAAGATTGAGGAACTGGATGTTGACAACGGGATTGAGCACGTACGCGTCATGCGAGGCATCCGCCTCAGCGTGGGCCCTGATATCCGCCTGCAGCACGAACACCATCCCCACCGCGTAAATCACGCCCGGTGGCAGTAGGTGATAGAGCACCCGATGCCGCCGGAAAACACCGATCAGCAGCAGCACGGCATGCACTATCGCGGCAAAAATCAGTACAACTGGCCCCAGATAGAGCACACCCAGGCCACCTTTTTGCACAAGATCAGTGATGACCAGGGTAATGCCAAATGCCACTACCCCCTGCAGCAGGGCGCCGATAATCGAACGCTGCGTGATGACTTCCGGGCCAACTGACATGCCTACCTACGCCTTTCCAGGACAAAGGCGCATTGTAATCATATTGACAGTCGGCGCGATGGCCGGGGTCACAATCTGCCGGTCAGATTCGATGGAACAGGTGACACACACGAACAAAGATCAGGGCATGCCCGCACTTACCAGAACACTGATTACCGTATGCCGGGTCAATGGGAACGACCGAACCAGCTTTCCAGCTTGCTGGCGGCCTGCGCTTTCACATCGTCGTTCACATAGATCGCGACCAGCCCCAGCGCCGCTGCCAGCGAAGTCAGGTCATCCGAGAAACCGGCCGCCGGTATGAAATCAGGGATCGCGTCAAACGGCAGGATGAAATAGGCCAGCGCACCATAGATCACCGTCTTCGCCCAGCGCGGGGTGTCGGGGCGTTGCGCGGCGTAGAACAGCCACAGCGCCTTTTCAACCAGCTCACGCCCTGCCCTGCCGGCAAAACGGGTGAGCTTCTGCCAGAAACTGCGTTCATTGAAAGTCTGTTCCATCGCGTGCCTCCAGGCCAAAACGTGACAACTGTTTATGACCATAGCACGCGGTGAAAGTGCGGGATGAGTGATTATTCACCCCAGCGCTGCATCAGCTGGTGCGGAATGCGCAACTGGTCCAGGATGCGGGCGACGACAAAATCGACCATATCATCAATCGTTTTCGGGTGATGATAGAACGCCGGGTTGGGCGGCAGGATCACCGCGCCCATGCGCGAGAGCTTGAGCATGTTTTCCAGATGCAGCGTCGAAAATGGCGCTTCGCGCGGCACCAGAATCAGATCGCGACGTTCTTTCAGCATCACGTCGGCAGCACGTTCGAGCAGGTTTTCGCTCATGCCGTTGGCAATCGCCGCCAGCGCCCCCATCGTGCACGGCACCACTACCATGCCATCTCCGGGGTTGGAGCCGGAAGCCATCGGCGCAAACCATTCCTGCATACCCCACACAGTAAGCTGCTCAGGCCTTTCTAACTTGAAACGCTCACGAAAATACCCACCTAATGCCTCAGCACGCGACGGCCAGGTTTCGCCCAGCTCCTGCGAGGCGACGATCTGCGCGGCCTGGGTGACCACGACATTGACGGTGCAACCTGCCGCAAGCAGGCATTCCAGTGTGCGCAGGCCATACGGCAAGCCGGAAGCACCGGTAAAGGCTACGGTGAGGGTTTTCATTGTTCCTGCTCCATGCGCTGCGACTGCTCCATATACTTCAATAGCCAGGCCACCAGCAGGCCGTTGACCAGACCGAACAGCAAGGCTGCACCGGCAAAGACCGGCACCAGATAGATGATACCGTTATGCGGGATCAGCCACAGCCGAGCCAGCAGCAATTGTCCAGCCATGTGCGCCAGCGCAGCCAGAATCGACAGGCTGACCGGCCCGAACAGCCGGCGCGGCAGATATTGCACGACAGCCAGCATGCCGAGGCTGCAGACTGCGCCCGCCACGCTCATGGCAAAGCCCGGCGAGAAAAAACCGCCGAGCACGAGACTGGCGGCAAGCACCCGCAAGACCGACACCCAGGCGGCGGCCTGCCAGCCGGCACGGTAAAGCACCAGCAGGGTAACGATATTGGCAAGGCCGGGCTTGATTCCGGGAATCGGTGACGGCAAGCCGGCCTCTGCGACAGCCAGCGCAATGGCAACCGCGGCCCAGCGGGAGATCAGAATATCCTCGCCCGTCACCGCAAAACGCCGGCCTTGCCGCTCAGTAGTTGAGGCTGTCAAAAACCGGCCCTCCCTGACCGACCAGCTCGATGCTGGTGCGATTTGGCAGACAGATGGCGCTCTGCCCCGCCTGATCCAGCCAGCCTGCCCGCACGCAATACTGGCGCGGGCTCGGATCGGACGCTATGCGCGCCTGCCCGCCACGGACTTCCACAATCGTCATGCCCAGCGGGCCGGGTATTTCGATCCGGCGCTGCGCCAGCAGATCCAGCTCGGCAAAGAGCTTGCCATCCTGATAGATGCGCACGCGCGCGGCCTGCTGCTGCGACCAGCTCCACTGGGCAAGAAGGGGAAGCATGGCCAGTCCCGCCAGCAGCAACAGCCAGTCCCCAGGTCGAAACAGGCTGCGCCAGACGGTCCAGTCAGGTATGCGGCTGCTCACGGTGCCGGATCAGAACCGGATAAGTGCTGGCAAAGCTGGCGGCAAGCTGTTCGATGCAATATACCGAGCGGTGCTGCCCCCCGGTGCAGCCGACCGCAATGGTCAGGCTGCCGCGCTGATCACGGGCAAATTCCGGCAACCACTGCATGAGCATGCCGCGCGCCTGGGCGATGAACAGCGCCACATTCGGGTCGGCCTCAAGAAAATCGGCGACTGGCTTGTCCTTGCCCGTCAGCGGTCGCAAGGCCGGATCGTAGAAGGGGTTGGGCAGGCAGCGGGCATCAAACACGAAATCCGAATCGCTAGGCAAGCCGCGCTTGAAGCCGAAGGACTGAAAGATCAGCGTCATCTGCCTGCCTGCGACCGCAACCAGATCGCGCAGCCAGGCACGCAGATGATTGGCCGACAGGCCGGTGGTATCGATCACATGCGCCTGTTCGCGCACCGCACTGAGCATTTCGCGCTCAAGCGTGATGCACTCCGAAATTGTCAACTGACCATTGCTGAGCGGATGCGAGCGACGTGATTCGGAATAGCGCCGGATCAGCACCATGTCCTGCGCTTCCAAGAACAGCACCTGGACTTCCATTCCCAGCTCGACCAGCGCGGCGAGGTGCTCGGAAAAGCTGGCAAAGCTGTGCGCACTGCGCGCATCGACGCTGATGGCGAGACGCGGATAACCGTCCTCTTCCAGCAAGGCCACCGCCTGCGGCAGCAGCGGCGCCGGAAGGTTGTCGATGCAGTAAAAGCCGAGATCTTCCAGTGCACGCAGCGCAATCGACTTGCCCGCGCCGGACAGGCCGGAAAGCAGGATCACGCGAGTAGGCGTGTTCATTCGCCGACTTCCATGAATTTCTGATGCCGCTCGATGAATTCGCGCGTCGAATCAATGCCGCGCAATTGCAGAATGTAGTTGCGCACGGCGGCCTCGACCAGTACCGAGAGGTTGCGACCTGCCGCCACCGGAATCACCAGCTTGCGGATCGCAACGCCGAGAATTTCCTGCGTGGCGGCCTGCATCTGCAGGCGATCAACGGGTGACAGTGTCTCGCCGCTGGCCTTGGCCAGATGGATGATGAGCTTGAGATTTTTCTTCGGCCGGACCGCGGTTTCACCGAAAATCGAGCGGATGTTCAGCACGCCGATCCCGCGCACTTCCAGAAAATCCCGCAGCATCGGCGGGCAGCGCCCTTCCAGTGTTTCCGGGTTGGTCCTGTAGACCTCGACCACATCATCGGCCACAAGGCCATGGCCGCGCGAGACAAGCTCCAGCGCCAGCTCGCTCTTGCCCATCGACGATTCGCCGGTCAGCAGTACGCCAACTTCGAGTACATCCAGGAATACCCCATGGAGGTGTGTCGATACAGCCAGCGATTTGGAAAGGTAATAGCGCAATACCTCCATGAGGTACGGCGATTGTTCGGGGCTGGTCAGGAGCGGTACATGATGGCGCTCCGCACCTTCGCGCAGCGCATCGGGAACCGGCTGATCGTTGGCGACGATCATCGCCGCCATTTCCTTGCTGAACAGCTGAGCGAGCAAGGGCGGCAGCATTTCGGCCGAAAGATCGTTGATGTAAGCGACTTCTGCCGTACCCAGCACCTGGATGCGGTTGGGGTGGACGAAGTTCAGGTGGCCAACCAGCGAAAGCGAGGGCTTTTGCTCGGAAGCATCGTTGGACAGCAGATTGTTTGCACCCGACTGCCCGGCCAGCCAGGTCAGGCGCAATTTCTCCGCATTGTCGATGAACAGTTGCCGGACCGTGATCTGGGGCATGCGCTATACCTTTTCCGGAAATGGAAACACGGTCAGACCGCCTCGCCGCTGTAGGGCTCCCACAGGGAAATCAGCTTCCAGGCTTCTGCTGGCTCGCTGGCTGCAGCCAGCTCTTCACGCAGGCGCTTGTCGGAAAAGAGCTGCGCCAACTCGGAGAGAATCTGCAGATGCAGATCGGTGGCATTGGCCGGCACCAGCAGCACGAAGATGAGATTGACCGGCTTGCCATCCGGCGCATCATAAGGAATGGGCTCTCGGAGACGGACAAACGCGCCGGTCGCATCCTTCAGCCCCTTGATGCGGCCATGCGGAATCGCCACGCCCTGACCAAGACCGGTCGAGCCCAGCTTTTCGCGCGCGAACAGGCTGTCGAAAATCACGCTACGCGCGATGCCGTGGCTATTTTCGAACACGATACCGATCTGTTCGAAAACACGTTTTTTGCTGCCGACATCCATATCGAGAAAGATATTGGCCGGCGGAAGAATCTGGGTAAGCAAGCTCATGGAACTCACATCGAGCAGGAAGTGGCAGCCATTTTAGCCTTGGCCGCACGGAAAAGAAAAACGGGAACGACTCGCGGCGTTCCCGTTGCAACAGCTTCTGTCGTTTATTCGGCGACAGCCTGGTGCTTGATCGCTTCATTGCGGTGATCGGACAACTTTTCCTTGTGTTTCACCACCTGACGATCCAGCTTGTCAGCCAGTGCATCGATCGCTGCATACATGTCTGCTTCGATCGATTCCACATGAATATCCTTGCCGCGTACGTGTACCGTTGCCTCAACTTTGTGTTGCAGCTTGTCCACAGACATGATTACTGCGACATCAATCACGTTATCGAAATGACGCGTGATGCGTTCGATCTTGCTGGTGACATAGTCACGGATTGCCGGTGTTACTTCGAGATGATGGCCGCTGATGTTGAGGTTCATGGTCTTTCTCCTTACGGTCTTTACCTGTTTACAGGCACTTGCGCTGATTCACGGGCGGAATTTGCAAAACCTCCCGGTATTTGGCAACGGTTCGTCGCGCAACCACGACCCCCTGCCTTGCGAGTTCGTCAACCAGAGCGCTATCGGACAGCGGCTTCTGCTTGTTTTCATTCTGGATCATCTGCCGGATCAAAGCCTTGATCGCCGTCGCAGAACACTCCCCTCCGGCATCCGTATCCACATGACTGCCAAAGAAATACTTGAATTCCAGCACACCCTTAGGCGTCAGCATGAATTTCTGGGTGGTAACCCTCGACACCGTCGATTCATGCAGATCCAGCTCGGTTGCAATATCCCGCAACACCAGCGGGCGCATGGCCACTTCACCCAGCTCAAAAAACGCTTTCTGCCTTGCCACGATGGCTTCGGCCACCCGCAGGATCGTAATCCCGCGCTGCTCGATGCTTTTGATCAGCCAGCGCGCTTCCTGCAGCTGCGTGGCCATCGACTGGCCATCGCCCCCCTGCAAAACCCGGGCGTAGTATTCGTTCACCCGCAACCTGGGCTGCGCCGCGCCATTAAGGCGCACCACCCACTGACCCCGTTGCTTGCTGACAACGACATCCGGGATGATGTAATTCGAATCGGTATTCCCCCATTGACTACCCGGCCGCGGATTCAGTGTCCCGATCAGGGCGATGGCGTCGCGAAGCTCGGCCTCATTACAATGTAACTGTCTTTTAAGCTTAGTGTAGTCGCGTGCAGCCAATAAATCGAGTGAATCCTGCACTAGCCGGTCTGCCAATACCCGTGCCGCAGTATCTGGCTGCAATTGCAGCTGCAAATGCAGGCTTTCTGCCAGATTGCGGGCGCCGACCCCAGCCGGATCGAATTGCTGCACATAACGCAGCGCCACCTGCCAGTCATCCAGCTCGATTTCAAACTCGGCCAGCTCGTCGCCGGCAAACTGCGCATGCAGCTCCTCCAGCGATGCAGTCAGAAACCCGTCATCATCCAGCGCATCGATCAGCAGAAGCAGCAACCCGCGATCCCGGGCGGACAGATTCAGCATTCGCGCCTGCTCCTGCAGGTGTTCATGCAGCGTCAGACGCTTCGGCACATTCAGGGCTGGATCATAATCCTCGTCGTCATCACCCTGTCCGCGATTGCCGCGCACCTCATCCCAGCGCAGCTCTCCGCTGTCTGCTGGCGGCTCCTCACGCTCACGTTCGCGCTCATTTGCTTCAGCCTGACCAGGTTCATCACCAGCATCTCCGGACTCCTGGCCATCCATGCGCTCCAGCAAGGGATTGTCTGCCAGAAACGTTTCCAGCTCTTGCTGGAATTCAAGTGTGGAAAGCTGAAGCAGGCGGATGGACTGGGCCAGCTGGGGAGTCAGATTCAGCTGCTGCGACATGCGCAGCTGCAGGCTTGCCTTCATGAGTTGGCCTTACATCCGGAAATGCTCACCCAGATAAACACGACGTACGTGTTCGTCCTGGATGATGGCGTCCGGCTTGCCTGCTGCCAGAACCCGCCCTTCAGAAATGATATAGGCGCGATCACAGATACCGAGTGTCTCGCGCACATTGTGATCGGTAATCAGCACTCCGATCTGGCGCTCTTTCAGGAACCCGATGATGCGCTGAATATCCATCACCGCGATCGGATCGACCCCCGCAAATGGTTCATCAAGCAGGATGAAGCGCGGGTTACTTGCCAGGGCACGGGCAATTTCAGCGCGGCGGCGCTCCCCACCCGAAAGGCTCAGAGCCGTCGAATTGCGCAGATGCGCGATATGCAGATCGTGCAGAAGGCCGTCGAGACGGTAGGCGATTTCCTCTTCATCGCGGCAATGCAACTCCAGTACGGCGCGCACATTCTCGGCAACGGTCATCTTGCGGAAAATCGACGCCTCCTGCGGCAGATAACCCACACCCAGCCGGGCACGCTTGTGAATGGGCATGCTGCTGATGTCATGCCCATCCAGCTCGATACGTCCACCGTTCGCGCCAACCAGGCCAACAATCATGTAGAAGCTGGTAGTTTTGCCCGCGCCATTAGGCCCCAGCAGGCCGACCACTTCGCCGCTGGCGATTTCCAGCGAGACATCATGCACGACGGTACGCTTGCCATAGATTTTCTGCAGATTATCTGCCTTGAGCATGCTCGTCATTGTGCCGCGCTCGCCGTTTTCTTCTTTGGAGTAATCGTGATGTTGACACGCCCCCCTTGCGCACTTTCTGCCTGGTATTGCTCGGTATTCATGTCATAAGTGATCACATCACCGATAACTACGTCCTGCCCGCGCCGTACCCAAGCCTTATCCATCAGCTTGATTACTCCCGTGGCACCGTTGTAGTCAAATCGCAAACCTTCGGCCTCCAGCCAGTCGGGGCTGTTATCCAGCTTGGTCTTGAACTTGGCTGGCTTGCCCCAACCCTGGCCAAACTGGTTACCCTTGGGGTCTTCGCTGGTCACCAGCTTGTCGCCGGTCACGGTCATGGTTCCCTGCACTACGACGACATTGCCAGTACATGTACTAACCTGGGTCTTCTGCTCCATCACGCAACGATCCGCCGTGATGTGCATCGGTTTTTCACGGTCAGCCTTCTCGGCAAACGCGGTATTAACGAGGAACAGAGCCGCCAAGGGCAGTGCGAGCAGTCGGTACATAAGTCATTTTCACTTTAGAAAGAAGTTCCAGCGTCTGCTGGCGATGGTCAGCGATGAAGCCTACGGCCTCAACATGATGCGGCCCCTGATCTGCAGTAATGAACTGGGCAGAGCCAGCTGTTTCCTTCTGGCGATCCAGCCAGATTTCCGAACCGCGCACTAGCAGCTCGGCTCCGCCATCGGCAGTTGCATCCCGGGTCAGTACAACCGCCCCATAAAACCAAGCCTGATCTCCGCGATGGATCGTTCTGGCCCGCTCACCCACCACGGTGATGCGCGGCTTGCCCGGCTCGGTCTGCAGCAAGACCGGGGACTCGAACAGCATGACATCATCCTGCGGAACGTGCTGCACGCTACTGGCCGTCAGGCGCGAAACCGCCTGCCCTTTTTCATTAAGGCGTACCAGCATTGCCGACGAGGCAACAAGATCAGCTTCCTGAGCAGCAGCATGCCGCTGGTTGAACGGCACCACACTGAACTGGTTCAGCAGATAGACGAGCACTCCCAGCACGCTGGCCAGCAACAAGGGCAAGAAGGTGACAATTCTGTCCTGCACCGCGACTCCCTAGCGCAAATAGGGAGCCATCACGCGCTCCCAGTTGCCCTGCGCCTGCAACAAATATTCGCACAACTCGCGCACCGCGCCGCAACCACCGCCACGGCCTGTTACATAGTGCGAGGCCTGCAGCACCAGCTCCGGCGATTCCGGCACGGCAACAGCAAAACCGACGCGGCGCATGACAGGAAGGTCAACGACATCATCGCCCATATAACCACACTCTGCCGCCGACACTCCGGCCTCCTGCAGCAACTGCTCGAACACGGCCAGCTTGTCGTGCGCGCCCTGATGCAGGTAATCAATACCCAGATGAGCCGCACGGTTGGCAACCAGCGCGGATGTCCGCCCGGTAATGATGGCCAGCCGGACCCCTGAGGCACGCAGCATTTTCAAGCCATGGCCATCAAGCGAATTGAATGCCTTGACTTCCTCACCAGTGTCGGTGTAGTAGAGGCTGCCGTCGGTCATGACGCCATCCACATCAAAGATCATCAGCCGAACCGACTTCGCGCTTTCCACCATTTTTACCAGCCCCATTCAATTATCGAAACCTGCCCTTGTCCGCCGCGACTCATACCACTCGGGCGCGCAGCAGGTCATGCATGTTCAGTGCGCCGCACAGCACGCCGCTCGCATCAACGACCAGCAAACCATTGATCCGGCGCGCCTCCATCAGCTGAACAGCCTCGACCGCCAGCGCAGCCGGCGCAATCGTCGCCGGACTCTTCGTCATGATGCTGGCGATGCCCATCGTCCGCACATCCGCCCCCTGATCCAGCGCCCTGCGCAAATCGCCATCGGTAAACACCCCGACCAGCGCTCCGGCAGCATCGGCAACCGCAGTCATTCCCAGTCCCTTGCGGCTGATTTCCAGCAGCGCATCGCGCAACAGCGCAGTCGCCGGCACCACGGGAATTGCGTCACCGCTCCTCATCACATCTTGCACATGCACCAGCAAACGGCGCCCCAGACTCCCCCCCGGATGCGACAGGGCAAAGTCCTCCGGACGGAAACCGCGCGCTTCCAGCAAGGCCACAGCCAATGCATCACCAAGCGCCATCGCTGCCGTCGTACTGGAAGTGGGTGCCAGATTCAGCGGACACGCCTCCTGCCCGACCGCCGCATCCAGAACAACAGCCGCAGCCTCACCCAACGTCGAGCCGGGATTGCCGGTCATGGCCACAATCGGCACGGCCAGACGCTTCAGGCTTGGCAACAGCGCCAGCACTTCATCACTTTCGCCGGAGTGCGACAAGGCAAGAACCACATCCTGCCGCGTGATCATTCCGAGATCACCATGTACGGCCTCGGCCGGGTGCACAAAAAAGGCCGGCGTTCCCGTGCTGGCCAGGGTTGCCGCGATTTTGCGCGCGACATGCCCCGACTTGCCCATGCCGATCACGACCACACGTCCGGCGCACGCCAGCACCAGTTGGCAAGCCCGGGTAAACGAGTCATCCAGCCGCTGCTCCAGAGCCGCCACGGCGCTGGCTTCCTCCAGAAGCACACGGCGGGCGCTCGCAATAAACGATTCGGTATTCTGCATAATCGCCGCAGTATAAAGGAGCCCCCCCCCCTCTGCCAGCACAGACAAGCACAAAGGATGCCAAACGGGGTCGGCACTAGCTCGGCTATAATCGGAAGACTTGCCCAGGAGAGAGAATGTCCTCTGCATCCGTCATCCCGCTCGCCCCGATTCTGACCCTGCTGACTGCGTCGGTGCTCACGGTTGTACTTTGCCGCCGCCTCAAATGGCCACCGATGCTGGGTTACCTGCTGGTCGGACTGGCAGTCGGCCCGCACGCTCTGGCTCTGATTCCCAGTAGCGAGGATACTGTCCATCTCGCCGAGTTCGGCATCGTTTTCCTGATGTTCACACTGGGGCTCGAGTTCAATCTGGCGCGCCTGAACGCCATGAAACGCATCGTGTTCGGGCTAGGTTCGACGCAGGTTTTTGCGACGGCAGCCGTCATTGCCAGCATCCTGCTGCTGACCGGGCTGAGTTTCAGTGCCGGGCTGGCACTGGGCGCCGCCATGGCCATGTCGTCGACGGCGATGGTGTCCAAGCTGCTGACCGATCGCAATGAAATCAACACGCCGCACGGGCGCAATGCCTTTGGCATCCTGCTGTTCCAGGATCTGGCCGTTGTTCCGTTCCTGATCATCATCCCCGTGCTCGGCCAGCCGCCCGAGGTGCTCTGGACCGAGCTGGGCATCGCGGCACTGACCATCGCCGGCGTACTGCTGGTGCTGCTGAAGCTCGGCCAGAAACTGATGCGCCCCTGGTTCAATCTGGTCGCCCGCCAGCATTCCAGCGAACTCTTCATGCTGAACGTGTTTCTGGTCACGCTCGGTATCGCCTGGATTACCGAGCTTGCCGGCCTGTCACTGGCACTGGGAGCCTTCCTCGCCGGCATGCTGATTTCCGAAACCGAATACCGCTATCAGGTGGAAGACGACATCCGCCCGTTTCGCGACCTGCTGCTGGGGCTGTTCTTCATTACCGTCGGCATGGATCTGAACTTCCACATCCTGCTGGCCGAATGGTGGCGGGTAATGCTGCTGGTGCTGTTCCTAGTCCCCGGCAAGATCGCGCTGATTGCCGGACTGGCCCGCCTGTTCGGCAATACGCCGGGAACGGCATTGCGTACCGGCTTCGCACTCGGCCAGGGCGGCGAGTTTGCCTTCGTACTGCTGGCGCTCGCCGCCGGGCAGAATCTGATCCCCCCCGCCTACCTGCAGAGCACACTGGCCGCCGTCATTGTCTCGATGCTGATCACACCCGTGCTGCTGCAGCACTCGGACAAGATCGTGCTGCGGCTGGCAAGTTCGGAATGGATGAATCTCGCAGCCAACCTGCACCAGATAGCAGTTCGTTCAATGGCCGCGCAGGGGCACGTCATCCTGTGCGGCTTCGGCCGCAGTGGTCAATCACTGGGGCGGATTCTGGCGCGTGAGAACATCCCGATCTTCGCGCTGGATCTCGACCCGGAAAAAGTTCGCGAAGCCAGCGCTGCCGGCGAATCCGTGGTATTCGGCAATGCGGCCAAGCGCGAAGTACTGATGGCCGCCGGGCTGATGCGCGCCAAGGCGGTCGTCGTCACCTACTCGGATACGCATTCGGCGATGCAGATCATCGAAGTCGTGCACCAGTTGCGCCCCGGCCTCCCCATCATCGTGCGCACGACCGACGATGCGGATATCGAAAAACTGCGCGAAGCCGGCGCCGCCGAAGTGGTTGCCGAAATCATGGAAGGCAGCCTGATGCTCGCCTCGCACGCACTGATGCTGCTGGGCGTGCCACTGAACAAGGTCGTCAAGCGCATCCGCGAGGTGCGCGAATCGCGTTACCAGCTGATCCGCGGCTTTTACCGCGGCATCAATGAAGATTTCGACGATGACAGTAGCGCGCGCCAAGCCAGGCTGCACAGCCTGATCCTCAGTGAGGGCGATCACGCCATCGGCAAATCACTGGGCGAACTGGAGTTGGCCGGACTGGACGTTGAAGTACGCAGTGTACGCCGCCGCAACATGGCCCCCTCCGAGCCGCAGCCCGACTTCACGCTACAGGCTGGCGACGTGCTGGTGCTGCTGGGCGAGCCGGATGGCCTGCTGGCTGCCGAAAACTGCATCCACCAGGGATAAAAGGGTATCCAACTGCAGCCCTTTAAAGAAAAGGGCTTAAAGGCAATACCCCGCTACCTACCAATTCTCGGTCGCTTACCGACCCGGACATCCAGCACCAGCGGCTGGCCATTGCGCATGTATTCCATTTTCACCGCCTCGTCCGGTTTCAGCGCCGCGGTCAGATTCAGCATGTCGCTGGCGTTTTTCACGCGCTGCCCGCCAATCACCAGCAGCACATCACCGGGGCGCACCCCCGCCCGGTCGGCCGGCCCGCCGCGCACCACCCCCGCGATCAGCGCGCCACCGCTTTCCGGCAGACGGAAAGATGCTGCCAGCTCCGGCGTCACATCCTGCACCTCGACTCCAAGCCAGCCCCGTGTCACGCTGCCATCGCGAATGATGGCATCCATCACCTGTCGTACCGTCGTGGCCGGAATCGCGAAACCGATCCCCAGCGACCCGCCGCTACTGGAAAAAATCGCCGTATTGATACCGACCAGACGCCCGTGCGTATCCACCAGGCCGCCACCAGAATTGCCGGGGTTGATGGGGGCATCGGTCTGGATGAAGTTTTCGAAGGTATTGATGCCCAGCTCGGAACGTCCCAGCGCGGACACGATGCCCATCGTCACCGTCTGGCCGACACCGAAGGGGTTGCCGATCGCCAGTACCACATCACCAACCTGCAATTGCTCCGAATTGCCGAACGTCACCACCGGCAGGTCGGCCACCTCGATGCGGATCACCGCGAGGTCGGTTTCCGGATCGGTGCCGATCAGCGTAGCTTCTGCGGTACGACCATCCGCCAGCGCCACCTCGATCTGCTCGGCCCCCTCGACCACATGGTTGTTGGTCACTATATAACCATCGGCGGAGACAATCACGCCAGAACCCAGGCTCGAAGCACGCGGTGACTCGGGGCGCTCGCCGAAAAAGCGGCGGAACAGAGGATCGTTCAGCTGCTTGCGCTGCTTGCGCACGGTTTGTGCGGTATAGATGTTGACGACCGCCGGCAGGGCGGCTTTGGCCGCCTCGCTATAGCTCTGCACGGGCGGCACGGCACTGGCCGGGCGCACGACTGCAGGAGGAGTGGAAACAGGTGCCGCAGGCGGTGCCTGTACGGCGGGCCGGTACAGGGTGACGAAGACCACCCAGACACCCAGCGCAACCGTCACGGTTTGTGCGAAAATCAGCCACAGTTTTTTCATATCTGCACGCAATGCCAATCAATAGACAGCAACTCGAAAAGTATATCGGACAACTGCTGGACGTGGACCGATTCCGTGACTACTGCCCGAACGGCCTGCAAGTAGAAGGACGCGACACCATCGCCTGCATCGCCACTGCGGTCACGGCATCGCAGGCCGCCATCGATGCCGCCATCGCCTGCGGTGCCGACGCACTGCTGGTTCATCACGGTTTTTTCTGGAAAAACGAAACCTCGCCCATCGTCCGGCACAAGAAACAGCGGATTGCCGCATTGCTGCGCAATGACCTGAGCCTGTTCGCCTACCACCTGCCGCTTGATTCGCACCCGGAATTGGGCAACAACGCGCGGCTGGGCGAATTGCTCGGGCTAAGCGTAACCGGCCGCACCAGTGAGCAGGACATGGTCTGGCTGGGCGAGCTTGCCGCACCGTGCTCCTGGCCTGACTGGCAGGCTCGGGTGAGCCGGGCGCTTGGCCGCGATGTGCTGGCCATCCCGGGCGCGACACCGGTGCAGCGCGTCGCCTGGTGCAGCGGCGGAGCCCAGTCGTATTTCCACGATGTGGCCACGCTGGATGTCGACTGTTTCCTGACCGGCGAAGCCTCCGAATTCGTCACCCACCTCGCCCGCGAAAGTGGCGTCGGCTTCGTGGCGGCCGGCCACCACGCCACCGAGCGTCATGGCATCCGTGCGCTTGGCGAGCATCTGGCCAACCAATTCCAACTGGAGCTCCATCATCTTGACATCGACAACCCGGTATAATGCGTTCCTGATCCTGACCGGCAGCCTGCTGCTCGCCGCCTGCGCCACCACCCAGCCCCCCGGCACCACAGGCCGCAGCGAGACGGCCAGCACACCGGCCAGCACGGCCTCCTCGACTGCCAGTGCTCCGCTGAGCGACGGCACGCCCAGCGTGCTGATACGTGGACGCAGCAGCAAGGCCGTGCTTGACGACATCGTGCAATACCGCACGCAGCAGAAAGGCATGAAGCTGAAAAGTCGCAGCGCCTCGCGGCTCGAATTCACACTCCCAATCCAGCGCACAGCAACGCCAACCGAAGCCCGCATGAGCTACCTGCTGGTCAAGGAGGGGGATGGCCTGCGTCTGTCGGCCCGGGTTTTCCAGTTCAGCTACCCGGGAACAACGCGCGAAACCGGGCAGGACGTTACCCAGAGCATGAGCGACAAACTGCAGGAAGAACTGCAGCGCTACCTCCAGCCGGCCGGCGCCAAGAAGTAGGCGGAACGCGGCAAGCGCAGCCTGTTGTCGCTTTCGCATCCAGAAAATCCCTACTCGCGAAGGAAGTATTAAGTTCCCCGGCCGTTTAAGGTAGAATTTTGTAGTTTTTCGCTTTGAGTTCCGTCAATCAGGGATTGGGTTATGAGTGACCAGCAAGTAAATAATAGCAAGCGGCGGTTTCTGACGATCGCCACGGGTGCGGCAGGCGCGGCCTTCGGCGGCCTGGCGGCGACCCCGTTCATCGCCAGCTTCCTGCCTTCCGAGCGCGCCAAGGCCGCAGGAGCGCCGGTCGAGGTCGACACCAGCAAACTCGAAATGGGCCAGAAGATCAACGTGGAATGGCAAGGCAAGCCGGTGTGGGTCGTCAAGCGCACTCCGGAAATGCTGGCAGGTCTGCCCAAGCTGGATGGCAAGCTGGCTGACCCCAAATCCGAGGTCAACCATCAGCCGGACTACTGCAAGAACGCCAGCCGTTCGATCAAGCCGGAAATCTGGGTGGCGGTTGGTGTCTGTACACACCTGGGCTGTTCACCGACCTTCCGCCCCGACCTGGCTCCCGCCGATCTGGGCCCGGAATGGCTAGGTGGCTTTTACTGTCCCTGTCACGGCTCGAAGTTCGATCTGGCGGGTCGCGTCTACGCCAATGTTCCGGCGCCGACCAACCTCGTCATCCCCCCGCACAAATACCTCAGCGACACGCGTCTGCTGGTCGGTGAAGACAAATAAGCGAGGCTGAGAGAACATGAGCAAACTTGCACAAATCGGACAGAATGTCCTGAACTGGGTGGATGACCGCTTCCCGCTGACATCAACCTGGAAGGCCCACGTATCCGAATACTACGCACCGAAGAACTTCAACTTCTGGTACTTCTTCGGCTCGCTGGCCATGCTGGTTCTGGTCATCCAGATCGTCACCGGCATTTTCCTGACCATGAACTACAAGCCGGATGGCAACCTGATTCCGGGCACCAACATTTCGGTGGCCTTTGCCTCGGTTGAATACATCATGCGCGACGTCGCGGGCGGCAGCATCATACGCTACATGCACTCGACTGGCGCATCGATGTTCTTCGTCGTTGTCTATCTGCACATGTTCCGCGGACTGATCTACGGCTCGTACAAGCAGCCGCGCGAGCTGGTATGGATCTTCGGCATGCTGATCTTCCTGTGCCTGATGGCCGAAGCCTTCCTCGGCTACCTGCTGCCCTGGGGCCAGATGTCCTTCTGGGGCGCACAGGTAATCGTGAACCTGTTCGCATCGATCCCGGTAATCGGCCCGGATCTTTCCACCTTCATCCGTGGCGACTTTGTGGTATCCGATGCCACGCTGAACCGCTTCTTCGCGCTGCACGTGATTGCCGTCCCGCTGGTACTGCTGGGCCTGGTGGTTGCCCACCTCGTTGCGCTGCACGAAGTCGGCTCCAACAACCCGGACGGCGTGGAAATCAAGAAGAACAAGGATCCGAAGACTGGCATTCCGCTCGACGGCATCCCCTTCCACCCCTACTACACCGTGAAGGACATCCTCGGCGTTGCCGTATTCCTGGCCGTGTTCTCCGCCATCGTGTTCAGCGTGGCAGGCTTCTCGGCAGAAATGGGCGGTTTCTTCCTCGAGCATCCGAACTTTGACCCAGCCGATCCGCTGAAAACACCAGCACACATCGCACCGGTCTGGTATTTCACCCCCTACTACGCCATCCTGCGCGCCATCCCGTCCTTCCTGGGTACTCAGGTATGGGGTGTACTGGGCATGGGCGCTGCCGTGATGATTCTCGCCGCGCTGCCATGGCTGGACCGCTCGCCGATCAAATCCGTGCGCTACCGCAGCACCACCTTCAAGGTGGCGCTGGTGTTGTTCCTGATCGCCTTCATTGGTCTTGGTATCCTCGGCGCCATGCCGTCGACCAACACCCGCACGGTCATCGCCCAGATCTTCTCGGTCATCTACTTCGGCTTCTTCCTGGGTATGCCGTTCTACACCAAGAACGAAAAGCCCTCTGCGCCAGTACCTGACAGGGTAACTTTCAGCACCACACGTCAGAAGATCCTCTTCTTCGTGTATGTGGCACTGGCCGTTGGCGGCGCCTATGCGTTTGCCCATGTGGTGTAATCGGGAGACAACAATGAGAAACATGACTAGCAAACTGCTGCTCGCCCTGTGCACCCTGCTGGCTGTCCCAGCTTTTGCTGCCACAGCGGGCCCGCACCTCGACCCGGTCAAGGTCGACCTGCGCAATACCGAGAGCCTGCAGCGCGGCGCGCAAACCTTCGTAAACTACTGCCTGTCCTGCCACGGTGCCGTGGCCATGCGCTACAACCGCCTGCAGGACATCGGCTTGAACGAAGAGCAGATCAAGGCCAACCTGATGTTCACCACCGACAAGGTGGGCGACCCGATGAAGGTTGCCATGGCGGCACAGGATGGCAAGCAGTGGTTCGGCGCAACCCCGCCCGACCTGTCGACGATCGCCCGTTCGCGCGGAGCCGATTACCTGTACAACTACCTGCGTGGTTTCTACCGCGATGACTCCCGCCCGACCGGCTGGAACAACCGCGTATTCGACAAGGTCGGCATGCCCAACGTCCTGTGGGAAATGCAGGGTGAGCAGGTTGCGGTTTACGAGAAAGTGAAGAACCACACGACAGGGAAGGAAGAAGAAGTACTGACTGGCCTGAAACTCGTCAAGCCCGGGATGCTGTCGACCACCAACGACAAGGGCGAACTGGTCAACACCGAGTTCGATGAACGCATCACCGATCTGGTCAACTACATGGTCTTCATGAGTGAACCAGTGAAAGTGAAAAACGAGCAGATCGGCTACTTCGTACTGCTGTTCCTGCTGTTCGTTCTGGTTCCAATCAGCTACCTGCTGAAGAAGGAATACTGGAAAGACGTGCACTGATACGGTTCACCGTAGCAAAAGCGGACGCCCCGGCGTCCGCTTTTGTTTTCCCATTTCAAAACAGCAAGTTGGCGCTTATTTTTTGATATCCGCTATCAATACCCGCTAAAATCGCTTTTTATCTGCACCATCCTTTTGCGGAGTCTTCTTTCATGATGAAGCTGTATTCGGGCACTGCCTGCCCCTTTAGCCACCGTTGCCGGATTGTCCTGTTTGAAAAAGGCATGGATTTCGAAATCCTCGATGTGGACATTCACAGCAAGCCGGAAGATCTGGCGGTCATGAACCCCTACAACGAAGTACCGGTACTGGTCGAGCGCGAACTGCAACTGTATGAGTCGAACATCATCAACGAATACATCGACGAACGTTTCCCGCATCCGCAACTCATGCCGGCCGACCCGATGGTGCGCGCCCGCGCCCGCCTGATGCTCTTCAACTTCGAGCGCGAACTGTTCATCCACGTGAAAACACTGGAAGATGGCGCAGCCACCAAGAAGACACAGGATGCCGCCCGCATCGCCATCCGCGACAGCCTGACCCAGATCGCACCGCTGTTCACCAAGCAGAAGTTCATTCTCGGTGAAGAGTTCTCGATGCTGGACGTGGCCATCGGCCCGCTGCTGTGGCGTCTGGAGCACTATGGCATCGAAATCACCAAGGCCATGGCCCCGGTCCTGAAATATGGCGAGCGTCTCTTCAGCCGCCAGGCCTTCATCGACTCGCTGACCGCCAACGAAAAGGCCATGCGCAAATAAGCGCAGAACTCGTCAAGTAGCAAGGCAGGGCCGCACTCCGCGGCCTTGCCAACCGGAGAATCCGCATGCAGACCACCGTGTCGACCAAACCGTATCTGATCCGCGCGCTGCACGAATGGTGCTCCGACCAGGGCTTCACGCCCTATCTGGTCGTGGCAGTCCGGCAGAAAATGCAGGTGCCGCAGGAATTCGTCAAGAATGGCGAAATCGTGCTGAACATCAGCTATAACGCTACCCGCAACCTGACCATCGGCAACGATTACATCAGCTTCTCGGCACGTTTCAACGGCGTGTCGCGCGACATCACCATTCCGGTCGGCGCCGTCGTTTCGATTTTCTCGCGCGAAAATGGCGAAGGGATGGGCTTTGAATACGAAGGCGTCCCGGAACACACCGGCCCCGACGATGCCCCGGAAAGCCGAGAACCCGGCGACGATGAACCGCCACCTCGCCCGACTGGTCGCCCACAATTGCGGGTGGTGAAGTAAGCAATCTGGACAATGAAACATGCTGGCATAAAGCCAGCATGTTTCATTGTGCTATCCGGTAGCCAAACCCTTGGACTTGCCAAATACAAACCAAGGTATCTTGCTCCAGCCGTTTAATTAAAAGGGCTATAGCCACATACCAAAATCAAGACTTGCGCTGCAGAACAGCAGCAAAGAACGCGTCGGTCTGGTGGGTTTGCGGCCAGAGCTGCAGATAGGGGCCTTCCAGCTCGAGAGAAACCTTGGCGTCAGCCAGCACCTGCCCGGCATCCAGCACCTCGAAATCCGGGTGCTCAGCCAGAAAGGCGGCCACGATGCCGTCATTCTCGGCCGGCAGGAAGCTGCAGGTGGCATAGACCAGACGCCCGCCGGTTTTCACCAGCCGGGCGGCAGACGCCAGAATGCTGCCCTGTTTGGCATTCAGTTCAGCCACACTGCCCGGCGACTGGCGTGCTTTCAGGTCTGGATTGCGGCGCGCGGTACCCATGCCCGAGCATGGTGCATCAACGAGAACGGCATCGAATTTGCCGGCCAGACGCTTGATTTTCTGGTCGTGCTCGGAGGCGATCAGCTGCGGATGCACGTTTGAGAGGCCGCTGCGTTTCAGGCGCGGCTTGAGGTTGTTGAGGCGTTTTTCCGACACGTCAAACGCATACAGGCGCCCGGTTGAATTCATCATCGCGCCCAGCGCCAGCGTCTTGCCACCTGCGCCGGCGCAGAAATCGGCCACCATCTGGCCACGCTTGGCGCCAGTCAGCAATGCCAGCAACTGGCTTCCCTCGTCCTGCACCTCGAAGACGCCTTCCTTGAAGAAGGTCAGGCGATTGACGGCCGGCTTGCCTTCGAGGCGCAGCCCCCAGGGCGAATAGGGTGTCGGCGCATGCGGCATATTGTGGCGGGCCAGTTCGGCCGATACGCTTTCGCGCTTCATCTTCAGTGTGTTCACGCGAATGTCGAGCGCAGCCGATTGCAGCAGTGACTGGCCCAGCGCGAGGATGAAGGCCTCGTCGCGGCCCGCAGCCAGCAAGGCGTCGCCCACCCATTCCGGCAGTGCGGCGCGAATGGCCAGCGGTGCATCCTTGATGACACGAGCCTTCATCGCTCCGGCACGTTCCTTGTCCTTGTCGTGAAAAGCGGCCGGCAATTCACGCAGGTTCATGCGCTTCACGCCGACAAACCAGGCCAGCATCAGCTCGCGCGTGCTGGCATTGCCTTCGGTAATCCACTCCAGCTGCGGCAGATGACGCAGGATGCCGAACACCGTTTCGGCAATCACGTTGCGGTCGTTGGCGCCCAACTCGGGGTGATCGCGGAAATGGCGCGAGACGATGCCGTCAACCGGCGCGGTAAAGCCCAGCGCACTGCTGAGAATGTCGAGCGTGGCAGAAAACTGCACTGAATTCATTGTCTTTCTCCGGCCCGCCAATGCGGGCATATTCGTTATCGCACCGGAAACCGCTGCGATGTCATGGCTGTCCTGCTGCTGCAGGCTGTAATACCGTTCTGCCATCGAGACGGATCTCGCTGGCCCATAAATCAAAACTGCCGTCGCCGGGCAGGTTGACTGTCATGCGCACCGGCAGGTTGTGCCATTGCGGCGCCAGCCAGTAATCAACCGTACGGTCGGCCAGCTCGCCATGCAGCAACAGCACCTCGACGTCCTTGCTCCCCAGACGCAACGTGGATTTTTCCTGCGCGACAAACACCGCACCAGGATAGCGTTTGCGGCCGGTCAGCAGCGTCATCGTCTGTGCCCGCCCACCATTGAGCGCCAGCTGGAAGGCCGCGGAAAAGAGATCCTGATCGCCCGCCTCCAGCGGAGCCGGCTGCTGCTCGCCCGGTTTGCCGAGCAGCACCACGCCGTCCTGCCAGTTGAAGTCAGCCTGGTAGCGCGGTTCCGGCTTGCGGTCACGGTATTCACCAAAGCGCAGCGGAATCACTGCCTTCCCTTCCAGACGGCCCTCGGAGCGGTAGGCAATGGTCTTGTGCAGTATCTGCAAGACCACATCAAGCTGATAGGCATCCCTGCCGGTCTGCCACTGCATGTTGACCGGCATTGCCCCGTAACGATAGACAATCTCCACCCGGGCAGGAAATGCCTGCACCGGCTTTTTGCCTGCCGCACTCGCCCCTATGCCTGACAGGACAAGCAGGACGAACAACAGACAAGTCTGGCACTTGCTCATCATGGCCTCCGCTGCATGCTGTCGGGCTGGCCGGGCTTCGGCCCCTCCAGCACCAGCTGGCCATCCAGCATGATGACATTGGCCCAGATGTCGAAGCTGCCTTCCTTAGGGATATTGACGGTCATGCGCACCGGCAGGTTGTTCCACTGCGGCGCCAGCCAGAAATCAACCTTGCGATCCTCCCACTGACCACGCACCAGCACGGCATCGACCTGCTGGCGACCGATGGTGAGCGTGGCTTCACCAGCCGGCTCGAAGCGGATGTCGGCATAGCGCTTACGGCCAGTGTAGAGCGACATGGTCTGCGGCTTGCCACCAACCAGCGCCAGATGGAACGCAGCGGAGAACAGATCCTGGTCACCCTCGTGCAGCTCTTCTTCCTTGCGCTGCCCCGGCTCGCCCACCTGCACCTTCATCGCATCCCAGTCGAAATCGACTTGGTATTTCGGCTGCGGATTCTTGTCGCGGAATTCGCGGAACTGCTGCGGCACAATGCCTTCGGGCGTTACCCGGCCGTGAGAATGAAAGGTGCGCGACTTGAAGCCGAAGGCGCCTACCACGTCGAGCTGGTACGCATCCTGGCCAATCTGCCAGTGCATGTACGCCGGGACCGAGCCCCACACATAAGTGATTTTTACATCACGCGGGAAACGCTTGACGCTCTCCTCCTGCGCACGGGCAACCGTGCTCGCCCGCACACGGCTGGCGGCCAGTTTCTGCGGCAGAGATGCGGCATGAACGACAGAAGCCACCTGCACCGCGCTGGCCTGCCCCCCCGAGGCTGTGCTTGCAACCGGAGCACTGGCGACCGCCACCGCACTGGCAGCCAGCGGAATAGTGGCACTGGCCCGAACGGCAACAGGCCGGCTGGCCTCCGCCCTGACCTTTTTGGCCGCAGGCGACAGCGCAGTGGTAGTCACCGGCACCTGGCGCATGAAGCCCACCACCAGTTGCTCGGCCGGCTTCACACCGCGCAGAGCCTCCGGCCGGTCATCCTCCTCGACAGCCTGGGCCTGCAGTTGCTTGCTGACCTTGCGCAACTCTGTTTCGGCAAACTCGGGGCGCGTCAGCCACGCATACACCGGCTCGGCCAGCACCGCCCCCAGATGCAGGATCAGGGAGAGGCCCAGCGCGAACCAGAAGGCATGACGCAGCCAGCGGGTCATGTCAGCCCGGCACCCGCAGGCAGGCTGCGCCATCCAGTGGCAGCACGCGCTTTACCTTGCCATCGGCAAGCAGCAGCTCGCCATTGACAAAGGCACGCACGGCGGCAGGGTAAATCTGGTGTTCCTGCTTGAGCACGCGGGCAGCCAGCGTCGCCTCAGTATCGTCGTCCAGCACCGGCACCGCGGCCTGAGCCACGATGGGGCCGTGATCCAGCTGAGCGGTGACGAAATGCACGGTGCAGCCGGCAATCTTCAGGCCGTCATCAATCGCACGCTGATGCGTATGCAGCCCGGGATAGGACGGCAGCAGCGAGGGGTGGATGTTGAGCATGCGCCCTTCAAAGCGCGCCACAAATACATCGGTCAGTATGCGCATATAGCCCGCCAGAATGATAAGGTCAGGCTGCATACCCTCGATTTTTTTGGCCAGGACCGCATCGAACTCGTCACGCGAGGCAAACTGCTTGTGATCCAGCGCAATGGTTTTGATACCGCGTTCGGCCGCCCAGGCCAGGCCGGCCGCATCGGGGCGATTGCTGATGACGGCGGCAATTTCGGCACCGGGAATCTTCGCGTCAACAATGGCCTGCATATTGGAACCACGGCCGGAAATCAGGATGACAATCTTTTTCATAAGTCTCGGTAAAGCAAAAAGGCGAGGTCTGCACCTCGCCTTGATTCAGCCCACTGCGAAGTATCAGGCCACCTGGGTCTGATGCTCGTCGCCCACGCGTTCGCGGATGCTGCCGATGCGATAGACGGTTTCGCCTTCCGCGCTCAGGAAAGCCGCAGCACGCTCGGCGTCTTCGGCGGCAACCACGACAACCATGCCGATGCCACAGTTGAAGGTGCGGTACATTTCCTGCGCGTCGACGTTACCCTCGGCTTGCAGCCACTGGAAGAGCTTGGGCATGGTCCAGCTCTTGGCGTCGATCTGCGCCACGACGTTTTCCGGCAGCACGCGCGGAGTGTTTTCCGTGATACCACCACCGGTGATGTGCGCCATACCCTTGACCGGCATTTCGGCCATGAGTTTCAGCAGCGGCTTCACATAAATGCGCGTCGGCGCCATCACCACGTCGGCCAGCGACTTGCCGTTCTCGAACGGCATGTTGTAGTCGGCGTTGGTGAGGTGCAGGATCTTGCGGATCAGCGAGTAGCCGTTGGAGTGAGCACCATTGGACGCGAGGCCCAGCACCACGTCGCCGGCCTTGATCACGGCCTGCCCGTTGATGACCTTGCTCTTTTCGACCACGCCGACAGCAAAGCCGGCCAGATCGTATTCGCCCACCGGATACATGCCCGGCATTTCAGCGGTTTCGCCACCGATCAACGCGCAACCGGCCTGCTCGCAGCCCTCGGCAATACCCTTGATCACTTCGGTTGCCGCCGGCACGTCCAGCTTGCCGCAGGCAAAGTAATCCAGGAAAAACAGCGGCTCGGCACCCTGCACCAGAATGTCGTTCACGCTCATGCCGACCAGATCGATGCCAACCGTGTCGTGACGGTTCAGCTCGAAAGCCAGTTTCAGCTTGGTACCCACGCCGTCGGTGCCGGACACCAGCACCGGCTCCTTGTACTTCTTGCTGATTTCGACCATGGCGCCGAAGCCGCCCAGACCACCGAGCACTTCGGGGCGCATCGTGCGCTTGGCGAACGGTTTGATGTTCTCGACGAGCTGATCGCCGGCGTCGATATCGACACCCGCGTCGCGGTAACTCAGGCTTTGCTTGGTCATGAAATAATGGCCTCAAAAGGGATTGCTGCGGCTAGCCGCGCTTTTGCACTAGCTTTTACGCTAAAATGGGCGCCTGCTTGCAGCTTTGAAAACGCAGCATTTTACCGTAAGTCGTGATGAAACGTGCGCCCAACCATCGGCATTTTGCAGGATTTCTGATTACACCATGAAGCAACTGGTCCTCGACCTGCTCCTGCCAGCGCCCACCAATTTCGCCGACTTCGTGGCGGGCGACAATGCCGAGCCGCTCTACCAGATCGGCCAGTGGCTAATTCGCGACCCGCACGCACGCAGCATCTATCTGTGGGGCGAGGCCGGCACAGGCAAAAGCCATCTGCTGCATTCGGCCGCACGCCAGCTGGGCACCACCGCAAATCTGATCGATTGCCGCCACGACAGCTTGCCGAACGAACTGCCTGCGGATGGCAACCTGCTGGCCGACCATGTCGATGCACTGGACGAGGCCGGCCAGATCCGGCTTTTCGACCTCTACAACACGCTCAAGGAAGGCTCGGGGCGTTTTCTGGCAGCCGGGCCACTGCCACCGATGCTGCTGCCGCTGCGCATCGACCTGACCACGCGCCTCGGCTGGGGGCTGGTCTACCAGATTCACCCGCTCTCGGATGCCGACAAGGGAAAAGCACTGAAACAGCGCGCAAACCTGCTGGGCTTCGAGCTGGGTGATGACCTCGTGGATTACCTGCTGCTGCACGCCAGCCGTGACCTGCCCAGCCTCTACCGCCACCTGGAGGCCGTCAACACAGTGGCACTCAGCCGCAAGAAACCGGTAACACTGAGCCTGCTGCGCAGCGTCATGCAGCAGGATCAGCTGGCCATGGATTTCTGAATAAGGGTATTACCCCACAGCCCTTGCAAAGAAAGGGCCGCAAAGATATACCCATAGCCATCAAGGCAAAAGCAGCATGTGAAAATTGCTCTGCCCGTTCAGCGACCAGCAATCGGTCGCCGCCGTGTAATTCAGCGCAACCGGATCGCCATTGGTACGCATGCGACCGGTATTCCACACACCGTCATCCATCTGCCGGTCGAGTGCACAAACCAGCCGCGGATCGGATTGCGGCACACCCGGCAGATCAAGCCAGGAGCCATTGAGCCCCGCCGCACCGCCAGCCTGCAGCGTACCATTCCAGATATTCCAGTCCTGCCCGAAGACACTACGGCGATCCGATGCCTGCAGGATATTGGTGCGGTCAACCAGAAATACCCAGAAGGCCGCCTGCTCGGCCGCGGTATCGATCAGACCGTTGCGGGTACCGCCCGCACACGTCGCAGCGGGTGCCGCAGGCGTGGCCGTGCAACCATCGCCCGGATAAACGCCGTATTTCTCGTAATAAATATTCACCGCTGCGACGATCTTGTTGTACTGCGCCTGCAGATTCTTCACCTTGGCACCATCAATCAGATCCTTGCCCTTGAACGCCATGCCAAGAATCAGGCCAATGATCACCAGTACGATCGCCAGCTCGACCAGGGTAAAACCCTGTTGTTCTTTTCCACCCCGCATCACTCATCTCCCCTATAAGCAAAAGGGCCAAGCCTGCCCGGCATGACCCCTGATTTGAAATTATCGAGCACGGAGGCAATTACGGCAGAAGGCGGATACCCAGAGAACCCTGCCCGCTTTGCGCCCAGCAATCGGTTGCCGCCGTATAGGCCGCGCCGCTGCGCATCACGCCGGAACTGTTAATGCCATCATCCATCAGGCGATCCAGCGCACAAATGAAACGCACATCGCCGGCGGCCTGCGGTGCGCCTGCCGCGTCGACCAGCGACAGGTAATTGGTACCCGCACTCGTGCCCGGCAGCGAAGTATTGCCCGAAACCGTCACCCCCCAGGGCTGACCGAAAACACTCTGGATATCCGCCGAAGTCAGAATATTGGCATTCTGCAGAATATTCATTGCCGATTGGGTTTCATTGGCATTATCCAGTACGCCATTGCGGTTGCCAGCCGGACACACCGTAACTGGTGCCGCACCGCCAAGAGCAACAACTGCACCAGTACACCCATCCCCCGGATACGCGCCATATTTCTCGTAATAGATATTGAAACCGGCAACCACCTTGTTGTATTGCGCCTGCATGTTCTTGACCTTGGCGCCGTCAATCAGATCCTTGCCCTTGAATGCCATTCCGAGAATCAGGCCGATAATGACCAGAACAATTGCCAGCTCAACGAGGGTAAAACCATTCTGCTTTTTCATCGCCATCTCTCTGCTCTCGGTTTTCAAAGGTTTTTGCCGAATTTTCAATTTATCAGAGATTACGTATAAATCAGCTTTTCTTGAGCAGTGCGTCGTTCGCCAACAACACCTGCACTACCGGCAAAACAGGCCGGTTTGCGTGCCGGCGCCAGCACAGCAAGGTATAATCGCCGTCTTCGTACATTTGCTCCTGGCGCACTCCCATGCAAGAACAGTATTCACCGCTTTCCGTCGAAGCCGCAGCGCAAGCCCACTGGGAAGAAACGCGCGCTTTCGAAGTCACTGAAGACCAGAACAAGCCCAAGTACTACGCCTGCTCCATGCTACCCTACCCGTCGGGCAAGCTGCACATGGGCCACGTGCGCAACTACACCATCAACGACATGCTGGCGCGCCACCTGCGCATGAAGGGCTTCAATGTGCTGATGCCGATGGGCTGGGATGCCTTCGGCCTGCCGGCGGAAAACGCCGCGATCGCCTACAAGAAGTCGCCGGCGGAATGGACCTACGCCAATATCGCCGACATGAAGTCGCAGATGAAGCCGCTGGGCCTGGCGTTTGACTGGTCGCGCGAAATCGCCACCTGCGATCCGGATTACTACAAGTGGAACCAGTGGTTTTTCCTGAAGATGCTCGAAAAGGGTGTCGCCTACAAGAAAACCCAGATCGTGAACTGGGATCCGGTTGACCAGACCGTGCTCGCCAACGAGCAGGTGGTGGACGGCCGCGGCTGGCGCTCGGGCGCGATTGTCGAAAAGCGCGAAATCCCCGGCTACTACTTCGGCATTACACAATACGCCGACGAACTGCTGAACGACATCGACACGCTGGATGGCTGGCCGGACATGGTGCGCGCCATGCAGCGCAACTGGATCGGCAAGTCGGAAGGCGTGCGCTTTGCCTTCGAGCACGACATCAAGGACGCCGATGGCAAACTGATTGCGGATGGCAAGCTGTGGGTGTTCACCACCCGCGCCGACACCATCATGGGCGTCACCTTCTGTGCCGTGGCGGCCGAGCATCCGCTCGCCACCCGTGCGGCCGAGCTAAAGCCGGAACTGAGCGCCTTCATCAAGGAATGCGAAAAGGGCGGCGTCTCGGAAGCGGAAATCGCCACCCAGGAAAAGGTCGGTGTGCCGACCGGGCTGTTTGTCACCCACCCGCTGACCGGAGAGCAGGTCGAAGTGTGGATCGGCAACTATGTACTGATGGGCTACGGCGACGGCGCGGTCATGGCTGTGCCGGCGCATGATGAGCGCGACTTTGCCTTTGCCAAGAAATACAGCCTGCCAATCAAGCAGGTGATTGCTGTCGAGGGCGAAACCTTCAGCACGGACGCCTGGGCCGAGTGGTACGGCGACAAGACGCGCGGCGTGATCATCAATTCCGGCAAGTATGACGGCCTGGATTACAAGGCAGCAGTTGACGCTGTCGCAGCCGATCTGGCTGCCAAACAGGCCGGCGAGAAGAAAACCACCTGGCGCCTGCGCGACTGGGGCATTTCACGCCAGCGCTACTGGGGCACGCCGATCCCGATCATCCATTGCGAATGCTGCGGCGATGTTCCGGTTCCCTACGAGGACCTGCCAGTTAAGTTGCCAATCGACTGCATTCCGGATGGCTCGGGCAATCCGCTGAACCACCGTGCCGACTTCCTGAACGTCGATTGCCCGAAATGCGGCAAGCCGGCCAAGCGCGAAACTGACACCATGGATACCTTCGTCGATTCGAGCTGGTATTTCATGCGCTATTGCGACCCGAAGAACGCGGAGGCGATGGTCGGCGACGGCACAGCTTACTGGATGGGCGCCAACCAGGGTACGGCCGGCGGCATGGACCAGTACATCGGCGGGATTGAGCACGCCGTACTGCACTTGCTGTACGCCCGCTTCTGGACCAAGGCCATGCGCGATGCCGGCCTGATCAACTTTGGCGAGCCGTTCAAGAACCTGTTCACGCAAGGCATGCTGCTGCGCGACTGCTACTACCGTGAAGACGCCAGCGGCAAGAAACGCTGGTTCTATCCGGCAGAAGTCGAAGTCCAGCACGATGACAAGGGCCGCCCGATTTCCGCCATTGCGAAGGAAGACGGCCAGCCGGTGATCATGGGCGGCATCGAAAAGATGTCCAAGTCCAAGAACAACGTCGTCGAGCCCAAGGACATTATCGAGAAGTTTGGCGCCGACACCGCGCGACTCTTCACCATGTTCGCAGGTCCCCCCGACCAGAGCGCGGCCTGGAGCGACTCTGGCGTCGAAGGCGCCTACCGCTACCTGCGTCGCCTATGGGGGTATGGCTTCAAGCATGCCGACCTGATTAAGCCAGTAGGCAATAGCCTGGCAGGTATCGAGCTTGCCAAGGACGACAAGGCCCTGCGCTTCGAGGTACACAGCACCCTCAAGCAGATCAACGCCGACTTCGACCGCCTGCAGTACAACACCGTCGTCTCCGGCGTGATGAAACTGCTGAATGCGCTGGAAGGCTACAGGGGCGGCAACGCAGCGGTCATCCGTGAAGGCTTCGGCATCCTGCTGCGCGCGATCTACCCGGCGGCGCCGCACATCGCCCACACGCTGTGGCTGGAGCTGAACTACGGCGGCCAGATTGCCACCGCAGCCTGGCCGGAACCGGCGGCGGATGCGCTGACGCAGGACGAGATCAAGCTGATGGTGCAGGTGAACGGCAAACTGCGCGGCGAAATCCATGTACCCGCCGGCGCAGACAAAGCCGCGATCGAAGCGGCGGCGCTCGCCGACGAAAACGTCCAGAAACACCTGAACGGTGCGCCGAAGAAGGTGATTATCGTCCCGGGCAAGCTCGTCAACATCGTCGCCTGACCCCCGCGGGAAGCATGGTGACACCATGCTTCCCGCGTTTTTCGATTTCAAAGTAACAGGAAAGCCTCATGCCCGGATTTGCGAAACTGACCTTCGTGCTGATTGCCACCTTCATCCTCGCGGCATGCGGCTTCCATCTGCGTGGACAGGCTGGCAACACCTCAATTCCTTTTAAAGAAATTTCGATTGTCGGCAACAGTGAAACGGCAGCAGCACTCCGCGAGTACATCAAACGCCAACCGAACTATCAACTCACTCCTGAGCTGACTCCGGACGGGTTGCAGATTACCGTCGGTACGGACATCCGCGACCGTCAGATTTCCGCGATCAACAACAGCGGCCAAGTCTCCGAATACCGCCTGACCATGCGTATCCCCGTCAGCGCCCGCACACAGAACGATATTCTGGCTGAGAACACAAGCATATCGCTCTACCGTGACCTGACCTGGGATGACAACACCTTGCTTTCCAAGGAACAGGAAGAGCAGCAACTCTGGCACAGCATGTCCCAGGACGCCGTTCAGCCGCTGCTGTACCGTGTGAATGCCGCCGTTCGCAAGCAACTGCGCGAACGTGCCGCCAGCGGCGCCGCCACTGCCTCTTCTGCTGCGGCCGGCAATGCGCCCTGATGAGCTGCCGCCGGCACTGCAACGCGGCCTGCAGCCGCTTTACGTCATTCATGGCGATGAAGCGCTGCTGGCGCTTGAAGCTGCCCAGCTGATCCGTGATGCGGTCAAAGCGGCCGGCTACCTCGAACGCGAGGTGCTGGTTGTCGAGCGCAGCTTCAACTGGGCATCGTTGCAGGAAATCGGCAATAGTTTCTCGCTGTTCTCCAACCTGAAACTGATCGACCTGCGCATCCCGTCCGGCAAGCCCGGCATCGAAGGCGGCAAGGCGCTCGAAGCCTATGCCGCGCGCCTGCCGGACGACACCATCACACTGATCACGCTACCCCGCCTGGAAAAAACGGCACAGAACAGCAAATGGTTCCAGGCACTCGCCAAGGCGGGAACACTGGTCGAGGCGCGCACCATCGAGCGTCAGCAACTACCGGACTGGATTGCGCGCCGACTGGCAGCCCAGCAGCAACAGGCCAGCGCGGAGGCGCTGCAATTCATGGTCGACCGCCTCGAGGGCAACCTGCTCGCCGCGCACCAGGAAATACAGAAACTGGGGCTACTCTACCCGCCGGGCCCGCTTGATCTCGCCCAGATCCAGGCTGCGGTTGCCAACGTTGCCCGCTTTGACGTCTTTCAGCTTGGCGAAGCGCTGCTGGCCGGCGATGCGGCCCGCTTCCTGCGCATGCTCGACGGCCTGCAGGCCGAGGGCGAGGCGCCGCACCTGATTCTCTGGTCGCTCAACGAAGAGCTGCGCACGCTCTACCAGGTCGGCATGGGGCGCAAGCGTGGTACCCCGATGCCGCAACTGCTGAAGGAAAACCGCGTCTGGGGCAACAAGCAGCAACTGCTGCCACGTGCGCTGGATCGCATGGGCGCAGTGCAATTGCGCACCGCATTGCGACAGGCCACCCGCATCGACCGGATCAACAAAGGCCTGGAGCAGGGCAACGCCTGGGATGCCATCCGTCTGATGTGCCTCCCCCTGCTGGACACACCAAACAATAAATAAAAGGTATACAGCTACAGCCCTTTATCTTGAAAGGCCATAGCCATATACCCATAAAGAAATACAGAAATCGTACAAATTGTCTCGCCCTGGCTGACATTTTGCCGACATCCGGCTAAGCTCGGCAGCCAGTTCATGCCACCTACTTTCGCGAGTCCGCATGCAAGACCAGATTCTCGTCAACATCACCCCGCAGGAAACCCGCGTAGCCACCATGGAAGACGGCGTCGTGCAGGATCTGCACATTGAGCGGACGGCGCATCGCGGCCTCGTTGGCAATATCTGCCTTGGCATCGTCAAGCGCGTGCTGCCGGGAATGCAATCTGCGTTTATTGAAATCGGCCTGGAGCGCGCCGCCTTCCTGCACATTGCCGATGTCATCGAGCAACGCCAGCACCCGAACGAGCCACAGCGCATCGAAAAACTGCTGCACGAAGGCCAGCCAGTGATGGTGCAGGTCATCAAGGACCCGATCGGCACCAAGGGCGCGCGACTATCGACGCAGATCAGCATCGCCGGTCGCTTCCTCGTCTTCCTGCCGCAGGAACATCATATCGGGGTGAGCCAGCGCATTGAAAGCGACGAAGAGCGCGAAGCACTGCGCGCCCGCCTGGAAAAGCTGCTGCCAGCCGACCATGTCGGCTACATCATCCGCACCAGCGCCGACCATGCCAGCGATGACGAGCTGCGCGCCGACATCGATTATCTGAACCTGATCTGGGCCGACATCCGCCAGAAGGCACAGACACTGCCGGCCGGCTCGCTACTGTTCCAGGATCTGTCGCTGCAACTGCGCGTACTGCGCGACATGGTGAATGAAGAAACCGGCGAGGTGCTGGTCGACTCGCGCGAAAATCACCAGAAAATGCTCGAGTTCGCCCAGCAGTTCGTCCCCGATGGCGCGTTGCGCCTGCGGCATTATGCCGGCGAGCGGCCACTATTCGAGCTGTACGGCGTGGAGCCGGAAATCGAACGCGCCCTTTCGCGCCGCGTGAACCTGAAATTCGGCGGCTACCTGATCATCGATCAGACCGAGGCGATGACCACCGTCGACGTCAACACTGGCGGCTTTGTCGGCACGCGCTCGTTTGACGACACCATCTTCAAGACCAATCTGGAAGCCACACAGGTTATCGCCCGCCAGCTGCGCATGCGCAATCTCGGTGGCATCATCATTGTCGATTTCATCGACATGGATAATGAAGAGCACAAGAACGCGGTACTGGAAGAGCTGAAAAAAGCACTGAGCCGCGACCGCACCAAAATCACCGTCTCCGGCTTCACCAGCCTCGGACTCGTTGAAATCACCCGCAAGCGCACCCGTGAATCACTGGCCCATGTACTGTGCGAGACCTGCCCAACCTGCCAGGGCCGAGGTGAAATCAAGACCGCCGAAACCGTCTGCCATGAAATCCTGCGTGAAATCCTGCGCGAAGCCCGCCAGTTCAACGCGCGCCAGTACCGCATCCTCGCCGCCCAGGCCGTCATCGACATGTTCCTGGATGAAGAATCTGCCAGCCTGGCACAACTTGCGGACTTCATCGGCAAACCGATCTACCTGCAGGTGGAAACGGCGTACTCGCAGGAGCAGTTTGATGTGGTGCTGGTTTGACAGCAAGCTCACTTCTATTTGGATTCACTACAGACCTTTCACCTTACCTGCGCGGCGTAACACCGGGATGCCGGTAAAAATTGCGCCATCGCATGCCAAGCGCAAAGATGCACACCACAAGTCATACGCGTATTGACCGCGCATTCTTACTTCTGTAGAAATACAAACCAAGTCCACTTTTAAACATCTTCGCCATGAAACTCACTTTAGCGTGCTCCGCTTTGCTGCTATTGCCTTTGTGCGCAACTGCAACCGATCTGTTTACTCCTGTAGCAGCAAATCGCTCCTCGGCCAGTTCCCCGGAAAAAGGCTACTCGGTTGCCTTCAACCGCATACAGGCCATGGCCATCAAACCGGGCACCGAATTCAAACTGAACATTCCGAATGGAAAAAGTTATACGGTTGTTTTTGAGCGCGAAGAAATCAGCAGCAGCGGCAACCACACCTTCATCGGCTACCTTGCCGAGCAAGGAAAAACGGCTCGCTGCATCATCACTCATAGCAGCGATGCCATTACCGGTCGTTGCCAGACCCCCGAGGGTGAAGTGCTACTCGATACCAAAAATAGCCAGCAGCTAATGATCCCGACCTGGCAATACGGGATTCGCCCAGCAGTCCCGGCTGAATCCGACATCATGTTGCCGGAACAAATGCACCCCAAAAGTGGAATGAGCCCGCAGGCAGCACCGGTCGCGGCCGGCAGTGATAGCGTTATCGACCTGATGGTGTATTACACCCCGGGCTTCAGTGCCGCGCAAGGTGGCAACCCCTGGCGCCGGATTGACTATCTGGTTGCCTTGACGAATCAGGCCTATCAGGACAGCGGCATAGCGGCCCGCCTGCGCCTTGTTCACACCCAAGCGATTAATTACACGGATAATTCTGACCTCTATGCCCCATTGGAAGCAATCTCATCTTCCACCACCCCGTTTCAAGATCTGGAAGGACTGCGTAGCTACAAGGGTGCAGATCTAGTTACCCTGATACGCCCCTTCACCGCAGCCAATGGTGGGGTGTGTGGTCTTGCTTGGATGCCGAATTTGAGCCAGTTCCGCAAAGAAATGGGGTTTTCGGTCGTCAGTGATGGAACCCGACCCGATGGCTACTATTGTGATGACACCACACTGGCTCATGAACTTGGTCATAATCTCGGCCAGAATCATGACCATGAACATGCGAGCAATGGAGGGGCCCATTCCTATTCCTACGGCTATGGATTGAATAACATATTCGGCGACATCATGAGCTACTACTGGCCAAAAGTAGCCAAATTTTCCAGCCCCAACCTGCAGTGCAATGGTTATGTCTGCGGTTTATCGGGCTACGCCGATACGGCCCTCTCCATCAACCAGACTTGGCGGACCGTGGCGAACTACTTGCCTTCAGCTCAGGGCCAGAATACCTTCACCCCGGAGTCAGGCTGGTACTGGGATGCAAGCCAGCCAGGAACAGGATATGCGATCGAAATTAAAGATGGCAAGGCATTCATCGGGCTCTTCATGTACAACAATACTGGAAAACCCATTTGGTACATTTCCAGTGGTGCAATGTCATCAAGCACTGAATTTAATGGCAGTCTGCTATATTTTCGCAATGGCCAGCCACTTAAAGGCAGTTACAAGGCTCCAGAATCTCCGACAGTCATTGGCAATGCCAGCGTCAAATTTTCCGATGCTCGCCATGCCACGCTGACCCTGCCAAGTGGTTTCACGGCAAACCTTGAAAGATTTAATATCGTAGCCGGTGGAGTGGAAAATCCAGCCAGTACAATCTCCAATATAAATGGCTGGTACTGGAATGCTTCCGAGTCCGGTAGCGGATACTTCTTCGAATCTCAAAAAGATAATGTATATAGCGTCGCCTTTATGTATGACTCGCTCGGAGATCCGGTCTGGTATGTCAGTACAGATACATGGGCTGCATACAACGGCTGCACAGCCGCGATGACCGATGGTTACTGGCTCAAGTTCGGCAATGGCACTTACCTTGGCAGCTCCTATCGCCCCGCCTCACTTGTTGATAATGCCGTCATCCCCAACAACACTTGGCTGGACAGGTGCAATAATACAGGGTCCATCTTTGTTCCTGGACGTGTACCGGAAACAATACCCCTAAGCAAATTCACCTTCTAATTATTACCCAAAGAAAAATGCCGGCACATTACAACATGAGTGCCGGCATTCTATATCTGATCAACAGTCAGATTAATTACGAACACAGCCAAGAGCCATAAGCATCAAAGCAAAACGCGTGGCGTATTGGCGCACAACGCCTCTCTTTTGCACACGCAATGCAACATTTACAGCTTGCCGGCAATCTAGCTCAGCAAAGCGGGCAAGCGTTGAGGCCTTTTTGAATCTGCCCGATAAATCCGGCCACCTTCGAAACAGTGCGGCAAGCTGTTCTAGGGCCCGCCGCAAGTTCTCAAGCAAAAGACCGAAACGGTAGCGGTTCCAGAATGTCCGCCCCCCATGCAAGCCAACTGTATTCGTCCCATGGATACGATAAGCTTGGCAAGGTTCCGATAAAAAAGCCGTTGACCCATGAGCTGCAGCCACAAGTAGAAGCCACCAATCATGCATGACTGTCTCGAAAGGGAAAGGCAGAGCCAGATCCCGAAGCGCACGATTGAAGAGCATTGAGCATCCGGGGACTACATTCTGCAGAGCGACATTTTCGAGACACTCAGGCCAACGGGGATCCAGGTTCTGCAAGGCCCAGAATGAGGGGGATATTTCATGGCCCGACTCGTCCACAACCTGCAAATCTGAATATACTAGAGCTGCGCCACCACCAACTGCCACCTCAGCACGACGAATCAACGCAAGTAAACTAGCAAGTTTACCCGGTAGCCAGTAATCATCCTGATCAGCAAGAATGTAGTAATCAGCCTCGACAGATTGCAACAACAATTCAAAGCTGCCAATGACCCCCAAATTTCCTAGCTGATCATGCAAAAGCACCAGACAGGGGTGTGAGCTATATGCAGACAATAATGCCTCGGTACCATCTGTCGAGCCATCATCACGGACATAGAGAAGCCCTCCCTCCAACTGTAACTGGGGGAGAACACTGTCAAGCATGGTAGCAAGCCAGCGCTCCCCGTTATAGGTTGAAAGGCAGACGGCAATATTGTTATTTACTTCCGTCATTGACTACCCGATAAAAACAGGAGGATGGGTCTGGCTGATCTCAACTGACAACTCCGCAGTTCGATATCCCTGCTTATTCGCCAATAGAACCATCAGCCGCTCCAAAGCATGAGGCAGAGTGCCATCAATCTGCCCAAGTTCGGCTTCAAAATCAGCATCCTGCAAATTCAGGTTCGACAAACCTGAGAGGGCAAGGGGCCGGAACCAAAACATTGAACCTGCGATGAAGTCAAAATCATATCGTCCAATTTGATCAGAATAGCCGAGTCGTAACAGTAATACATCAAGCCATTTCCGGTTCAGCACATTCCGATCCGGCGCAGCCAATGACACCATGGTTCCTGGTGCAGCAAGAACCCCAAGCCGTTCATCTTCTTGAAGTCTGCGCACCACTTCTGCCAAGGCATCAGGAGAGAGCAAGGACTGGAAAAAATACTGTCGGTCAGCCGAACCGTGAGCAAGATGCAGAGACTTCTTACCATGTATCTTGCAGACAGCCTGATAATTGCCCCGATTCAGCACATTCAGCGCCTTAATGAAGGGCAACATATCCCGCCCGCGATTTTGAACAAGATATATATAAGCAGCAGGAAATGCTGAACGCACTTTCTGAACAGTAGCCAAATCAGCATCAGCACGAAGGCTGATGATCATATCAACGCTTGCCTCAGCAACTGCAGCCTGCAACTCTTCAAGAAGATCCGTGTAATACAGATGCATCACAACTGCGTATGGATAGCGCGGCTCAAAAGATTTCTGGGATGCTGCCACTTCAGCATCTACAGCTGGGTCCGCTTTTACAAATTCACGCAGAACGTTTGCTGTTGCATGCAGATAGGCATAGCCATATCGACGATCAGGTTCAAGATGAGCCCCTTCTGCCCACTCGTTCCAGGCATTGACGAATACCAGACGCTGGTCTGCAGGATAACGTCTGATGGTCTGCCGGCATACAATCGCGAGCCATTGCGCATATTCAGCAGGGTTTGCATGAAAATAAGTGTGGCCACGACCCGGTTTACGGGCTTCGTTATCCCAACTTGGGACTACCGTTTTATGCACAACATAAGGCGTATCCGGCTTATTGCAGAATGTCTTCGCCAATTCGCGATAGTCGTATACCTTACCCTCATAAGCAGGATTCAGAATCGCAAGCTCATCGTTAATTGCCCCTTGAGCAGACTGGTGCGGAGGAAACTCGACTGCCGCATCAAACCCGTATTCACGCGGATCGGTTACTTCAAAAGATTGTGCGCACACCAGATAGACATCTCCGATACCTGCATCGCGACAATATGCGCGCCACCGTAAAGCCGTAGCCTTTGGATCAGGCAGCAAGGAGATTCGGTACACGATCAGCAACGGCTTGCCCATGACACGGATATAGCGGGGGTCTCTGAACATGTCTACTACATCACGAATAAAGGCCTCATCAGTTTCCGGGTTATGCACCTGCGCCATCAGAATGGAAGCTTCTGAGCCATCCCAACGCCGTGACCAGTTTTCGTTAGCCCAGCAAATGCAGAATGGAAGATCCAGATCCGTATTAGCTATATATTGGTTCAGTGGCAATTCCAGCAGGCGCCGACCGGCAAACCAGTAGTAATGAAAGCAAAAGCCGGCCAAACCATACTGCTTAGCAAGCTCGACCTGTCGCCGCATGACATCGACCAGTCGCAAATCATAAAACCCCAATTCTGCTGGGAGATGCGGCTGATAATGGCCTTCAAACTGAGGAACCGCTTTGGATACATTGGTCCACTCGGTAAATCCACGCCCCCACCACTCATCGTTTTCGGGAATCGGATGAAACTGTGGCAAATAAAACGCAATCAGGCGCAAATCGAGATCGCTCTCAGCCATTGTATCCGCAGCCAAGGGGACATAATCCTGATTCAACCCCTTTACGCCAGCGGCCTGCCGGTAGAGGGATGCATAGAGCCTCTCATGACTATTGTCACTACCCGCCAGCACCTCAATAGCGGCGACACCGAGGGAGTCTTCGGAGACATTTGCACCCGCATCACCTCCCCGGCGAAACGACTGCCAGTTTCTGTAAGCGCCGGTATTGCGAAGGACTGGTGCACCCAAGGTGAAAATCAGGGACTTGAGTGCATGCCGCGCCGAAGCATTTATCGGCAGGTGCCAATAAATCCAGCGCACGACTTTCATCAAGCGGCTACGCCAACGAGGAAGATTCAGCAGACGACTTGCCAGACGCAAGGGCTTTGTCAGTCGCCAGCTACTAGAGCGGTAGATTTCGGCGATGGTTGTTTCGCGGGCAAGCAGTAGCGACTGCATCGCGGCGATTTCCTGCTCAAGTCTTGCGACATGCTGTTCCGACACCATCAGCTGTTCAACGCGCCCCCAGCTCAACTTCAGCTCGGCCTGTTGCTCTTCCGTTTTACCCTTGTAATAGGCGGCATTCCCCTGCTCAATCATGATCTGCAAGCGTGCGTCGGCAAGTTCTGCCTCACGCAAGGTAACCTGCAAAGGTGCAGCCAAATGCTCAAAGAGTCGGAGTAATTGCGCGGGAGGAACTCCAAATAACTCCTTAACTCCCGCGGGCATCGGGTCTCTACCCACGTAAACGACACCAAGGCCATGAGAATGGCGAAAATCAATCAGCGGATAGCGTTCAGCTAATTCTTCCATCAACTGCCAAACACCAAAATCGCGTTCATGCACCTGCGTATCATGAAACAGGATCAAACCCGTACGGCTCATTTTTGGCAGCCAGGTTTCAAAGTCGTGTCGAACAGCATCGTAGGTATGCAAGCCATCAATATGCAGCAAATCGATGCTTTCTGGCTCAAACAGGGGCAACGCATCATCAAACCAGCGCTGTACCAATGTCGAGAAATGCGAATAATGAGGATCATGGTAGGCACGCAAATTGTCCAATACCGAGGTGTCATACCCTCCAGCATGCTCATCACCCTCCCATGAATCAACGGCAAAACAACGCGTATCAAGGTGCAGCCGGGCAACAGCTTGGCAAAAGGCCAGATAGGAATTGCCGGAGTGAGACCCCAACTCGACAAATACTCGCGGCTTCAGTAGCGACATGATGGCAAAAGCAAAAGGGATATGCCCAACCCAACTGTAGGGAGCTACCACGCGCGCAGGCGTATCCAGACAGACATCATGTGACAAAGGATTAAACGACATCTTCAGACTCTTAAATGTAAATTTGGAACATGGCTTTGCAAGATGGAATCAAGCCGGATCGAGTTGCAGCAACTCGACCCGCTGCATTGGCAAACCAACCAGCCCGGTGCCCACCGAACTGGCGTGCGACCGCAAAAACAATGCATCATGAATCCAGTCATGCTGGACATGATCGTCAGGTGTGCCATCAGCCACGGCCACAGCCAGGGAGTAATCTCCTACTGGCAAATAAGGCAAACGGAAGACGAAACGAGCCAGAATGGAGCTCCCCCCCATCAGAGGGCCGGGGCGCGCGAACAGATAGGTATTTTCACCAAAAAGGGTTTGTCCAAGCCGATCCTTGATATAAAAACCCACAATCGGTGCTCGTAACATGCCGTGACACTGCAAGCGGATTTCCAGAGATACCTGTTCGCCCCCCACCATCCAAGATAATGCTCGCCCGGCATCATCAAGTAATGACACATTCTGGATACGGGCGGCACCAGCACCAAAACGCAGCGCATCAGTTCGAAACCGAAAGACCTCAACATCATTCCGCAGTGGTGTAGTATTTAGCCATGGCTCACGCTGATCGTGCCACGGCAGTTCGGGCAAAGGCTCATGCAACTGGGCGGCCGGATCATCGCTGCGCTCCTCGCTGGCAAATAATGCAGCCAGATAGCTTTCGCACACCCCCTTTGCCGGCCCTTGCTCTCGCACCTTGCCAGCCTCCAGCCATACCGCGTACGAGCAAAGGGCCATCACAGCAGTTGTGTCATGACTGACAAAAAGCAAGGTGCCGTGCTCGCGAAACTGATGCAGAAAGCGCATGCATTTCTGGGTGAAATAGGCGTCCCCTACCGCCAACGCCTCATCGATGATCAGCACATCGGCATCAACATGCGCAAGCACAGCAAAGGCAAGGCGAACGAACATGCCACTGGAGTAGGTCTTGACGGGCTGATCAATAAACTCGCCAATCTCTGCGAACGCCTCAATACTTGCCATACGCCCATCCACCTCACGGCGGGTCAAGCCATAGAGGCTGGCATTCAGATACACATTCTCCCGTCCGGTGAAATCGGGATTAAATCCTGCACCAAGTTCAAGCAAAGCCGCCACGCGGCCTTCCACATGCAGCGAGCCAGAAGTCGGCTGCAAAGTACCACAAAGCATTTGCAGCAAAGTCGACTTACCTGCGCCATTGCGGCCAATAATACCCACCGTAGTACCACGCCGCACCTCAAATGAAACAGAAGCTAACGCAGTATACCCCTCATCCTCACCACCGACCGGGCTTCCACGCAAGGCATGCCAGATCAATTGCCACGGATGCCGCCCGCGCGGATAACGCTTGCCTACCGCATCAACCCGGATGACAACATCCTGCAGCAGCTCATCCTGCTGAATCTCAGAGGACATCAGCAAACCCCTTTTGCACGCGACGGAAGAACCAGAACCCGAAAAATGCCAATAAAGTCGACAACGATAGCATCAACAGCCACTGCCCCAGGTCAGGCCACTGACCAAGCAGCAGCACGGCACGGGTTGACTCGATCAGCCAGGTGAGCGGATTGAGATGCATCCATGGGCGCAGGAAGGCGGGAACCGCGCTAGCTGGGTACAAAACTGGACTGGCAAACAAAAGGGCTGTCGCAGCAAAGCCGGTCAGTTGGGCTATATCACGCAGATAGGTACCAAGCGCAGTAAGTAGCCAGGCCAGCCCAAGCCCGAGCAACAGCAGCGGCAACCACACCAACGGCAAAGCGATTGCAGACCAATGCAGGCCGCTACCAAGAATGGCATTAAGAACCAGCAGCAAGCTGAGACCGATCAGCGCATTGACTCCTGCCGCCAGTACACCAACCACTGGCAGCAACGGAAGAGGAAACACCACCTTTTTGACATAATTGCTCTGTCTGATCAACGCTTGAGGGCTAAGAACCAGAATCTCGGCCATCCAGCCGTGTACCAGCATCCCGCAATACACCATCAGCGCAAAACCTGTCCGCCCTCCCTGCTCGGAGATGCCCGGCCAGCGAGCCCTCATCACCTCGGTAAATACCAGCGTATAGAGCAGCAGCATCAGCATCGGCCCCAGCAAGGACCAGCCCAAGCCGAGCCAGGAGCCTTTGTAACGCCCCTGCACTTCGCGCTGGGTCAGCGCAACAAGCAGACTGGCCCGCGTAGACCCTTCAAGCAATTTCAGCATCCGGGCACCAGACGCTGCGCCAGACGGCAAATCAGACCCGCGCGACAACGTGTCCAGAGGCTCTGCTCGGGCACCTGGAATACACCAACCGTATCGCCCCACAAGGCACTATCCGCATCATGATGAGGCGTCCAGTCAGTATGGATGGACAAGGCATGCACCCTACCCCATGCCGCTAGCGCCTGAAAACCATCCGGATAAAAACGCCAGCAATCCTCAGGATAGCGATGCTCCGGCCCCCTTGATGGCGCGATCAGGAAAATATGACCACCGGGCTTCACCACACGCACCATCTCGAGCCAGGACAACCAGAAAAAAGGTACATGTTCAAATGCCTGCCCCGACACGACCACATCGACACTGCGACTAGCCAGAGGCAAGCGGTAGGGCGACTCCAGCACCAGATCAACATTGGGCCCCGCAGCAAGATCAACGCCGCGGTATTGCCAGCCAGGACGGTCAAAGACAGGACGGTAGCTGCCATTTACATCATAACTGCCGATATCAAGGATACTCAGAGGCTTGTTGCCATCAAGAAACTGTCCGGCACACGCCGCCATGTGTTCATAAGAACTTTTGTGCATGAAGAATGCCTCAAGCTGCGAACGAGCAGCTTCGAAATCGTGCCCGAAGAACACGCCTGACAACAAGTACAAGCGGGACGGGAGCACCTGAAAGGAAAAGGGAGCATTATCGGCAACACCCCAAAGGGAACGCAAGGACAGAATACCGATGCGAGCCTCCCAGCGGAAAATAATGCACACGACAACAGCAACAGCCTATAAAATTGCCGGCTGGCAGCCAGGCCAGCATTTTCAATGCCCTACCTCGCACAGCACGAGAAAGATCAACGTGACAAGCACTCGACTACAAATTCAACTGGGCGCAGCAACTGAACAGCTGCGCCAGCTTCTGCTGGCCCTCCCGCGCTGGCTTGGCTTTTTGCCCGGCCTGCAATTGATGCCTCGCAAGTATTGCCATTACACCCGCATCCCGCTCAAAGGTATTCCTGAAAAGCACCAGGCACCAGCCATTCGTCTTAGATTGCAGCAACTTGCCATTTTTCCGCAGACAGGCTTTTGCTTTCAGGTGCAAAACGAAGAAGCCCACATCTGGTACTGGGATGATGAACAGGCCAAGCTGATGTTTGCCGGCCAGCGCATTCAACCCTGGCCCGAACCGCTCTGGCGCGCGCCTCTAGAACAAGGAGTTCGCAGCCTGCGCTGCAGCGAGGGCTTTGAACTGGAAGGAATCAACGACCAGCAAATTTACCGCACCCGCTGGCTGCAGAACCCACCCACACCCCAGGAACAACAGGATTTCCTGCGCGACCTCGGTCAAAACCAGGGGGGGGATCTCAACACACCGGTTCTGCTGCCCAGAATGCGCAGGCCAGTAGCAGGCTGGCGCGGGCAATCGGCGCTTGCTCCAACCGTCCCGGGCTGGCTCATGCTGTTCACTGCCGCCCTGCTCATTCTCATACTGGCCGGCACGCTGGAAGGCGTAAAAATCCAACGCCTCAAAACAGAGCTGGCCAATCAGAAACAGGAAAAGCACAAGCTGCAACAAGCTACCGAGGCTCTTGCAAAACTTGAAGCGACCCTACAAGAGCAGACCCCGGAGATTGAAAGAATCAACCAGCTCAGCGAACAACCCAGGCAAAGCGTTTTGCTCGCAGAGCTGGCTCGCAAAGGCATACTGGGCTCAGCATCAGACGTCTATCTGAGCGAGTGGCTGTATCGCAGCAACAGCGTAAGCGCCACATTCCGTCTTGGCGGCAAGGCCAACGCATCCGAGCTGATCACCGCCCTGGAAAAAACAGGCCTATTCAGCGACATTGGCCTGATTCCCGACCCGCCACGCGGCATGATCAAGCTGCAGCTCCAGCTGCCCCAGCCTGACGATGCCGAGCCAGACACCGAAAAGTGAATATTCACAAAATTCCAGACATGAACCCCGCACACCGCAGTCCGGCAGGAACGGCATGAACGCAAGCACATCAGACACAACATCACGCAAGCGACCCCCAAGCGCATTGCAACATCAACTCGCGCGGCTTCTGCAGGAAATCCGCAGCAACCCGCGACTGCAAATGGCGCTCGCGGCCATCATCACGATCGCGGCAAGCAGCAGCGTACTGTCAATGATGGATGCGCGACAAACACTCGAACAACAGGTACTGAAGGGGGCCGAGCGCAATACCGCACTCTTGCGCAAACTCAATGGCCCGAACAATCAGGCAAGCCTGCAGGCAAGCATCGAGCGCAATACCCAGCAGATTGATGCAGCCCTTTGGCAGGCACCATCTCCTGCCATCCTGCAAACCAGCTACTCAAGCTGGCTCGCTGGCGAACTTGCTGATGCAGGCATCGCCAATGTCCAGCCAAGCCAGCCCGTCCTGCAAAGCACCGACGAAGCAAGCGACCAGCAAAACCTGGCATGCAGTAGCGCCCCCTGCCCTTTGCTTGAGGTGCGCAGCACGATTCGCGCCCCCTTCACGCCAGCCAGCATTGGCAAGATCTTCCAGCTCACGGAAGGCGGTGAACGCATTACCCGCATCGAACAATTGAGCCTCAACACAACCACCAAACAGCTAGAAATAGCACTGCTCAGCCTCGGGCGCATCGCACCCGACGCCAGCGAGCCAGCGGAAGCAAGCACCAGCAGCATCCAACCAGCGCCAATTGCACAAACTGGCAGCGCCAGCGCACCGGAAACCCAGCAACCCGCAAAGATAGTGGAAATCAAATGGTAAATTTCAGCAGACTGGTCAGCGTCACGCTCGGACTTTGCCTTCTGGTCGGCATCCTGAGCTGGTACGGATATAGCGCCCCGAAGCCCGGCAAGATCGTTGGCACGGCAGCCCGCAATGCCACCCCTGCGCTTGTCATCAGCCCACCTCTGAAAAATGACCTGAAAACGCTCGGCGAAGCCGCCCCATGGGATATACAGGCACAGCAAGCCAACACGGCCAGCGCCGTCACCACGGAAACCTGGCGCCGTGTCGCCATTGTCACGGAAAACAAGACCACCAGCGCATTACTGCAATCGCCTGCCGGGGAAATCAAAACCTACAAAGCTGGCGATTTGCTTCCCGACGGCAGCAAGCTCATCGCGGTCAACAGCCGCGAAGTCATCATCCGCCCGGCAGGCAACAACCAGAAAAACATGACCATGCGCTTCGGAGACTGACGACGCACAACGGCGTCAGCACAGGCCAGACAAGGGCCACTTTTCACACGAATACAGCCAGGCAACACCCATGACCGCAAGCATTACCCCTCACTTCCGTTTCAAGCCACTGGCACTCGCACTAGCCGCACTACTGACGGCCTGCGCCCAGCCCGCCCCATGGCCGGAAGCCACCCCGCTGAACCCGACCCAGACCCGCGACAATAACACCGAGGGCAAGGGTACCGTCATCGGCGGCACCGATGACAAACCCGCCCAGACAGCCATCTATAAAATTCCGGCTGCGCCGGTCAGCAAGCAGCCACCGGTCGCCACGCAAACCCCGCCCAAATTCGAGGACGAAAAGGGCAAGGAAGCCACCGTGGCCTTCGATGCGATGCCACTGCCGCAATTCATCCAGTCGGTATATGGTGTCATCCTCAAGCGCACGATCAATATCGACCCGCAAATTCTGTCGCGCCGCGATCTGGTCAGCATGCGCTCGGGCAAACCCATGACGCCCAGCCAGCTCTACACCGCCGCCAATACCGTGCTGCAATCCTATGGCATTGCCGTGCAGGATTTGCCCGGCGTAACCCGCTTTGTCCCCGAAGCCGGCGATGCTGGCACACTGCCGGAAATTCGCCGCGGACGCGCCATGCCGGAAGTACCGCAGAGCGTGCGCCCCCAGTTTTATCTGGTTGAACTGCAGAATACCCAGACCGCCCAGGCCATGACCTGGCTGACCAGCATTTTTGGCACTCGCATCACCGTGCGTGATGATGCGACCCGAAATGCATTAATGATTAGTGGATCACCGCAGAACATCAGCGCCGCCATGCAGGCACTGAACTCGCTCGACCAGCCACTGATGCGCGGCCGCGTGGGCGCCCGCATCAACCCGGTGTACTGGTCCGCCGACGAAATGGCCAAGCGTCTCAACGAAATACTGATGGCTGAAGGCTATTACAGTTCCAACAGCCCTTCAGCAAACACTCCAGCCCTGCTTGTGCCCGTTTCCGGGCTCAATTCGGTACTCGTCTTCGTCAACAACCAGCCCCTGCTCGACCACATCCTGCACTGGGCCGAAGAGCTCGACCAACCCAGCCAGGCGCGCAATGGCAACTACTTCATTTACCCAGTACGCAATGCTGACGCCTCAGAGATCGCCAACACACTATCCCAGGTTCTTGGGGGTGGCGGCGCCTCAACCGGTGGCGACGGCAAAACAACAGCACCTGCCAATGCAGGCGGCCGTGCCGTTGTCGACAAAGCCACCAACAGCCTGATCATCAAGGCCACGCCAGCCGAATACCAACAGTGGTACACGCTGATCCGCGAACTCGACAAGCCGGCCCGCAGCGCACTCATCAACGTCACCGTTGCCGAAGTCAAGACCAGTGCCACGAATGAGCTTGGGTTTGAATGGATGGTTCGCAATATTGACCTCGGCAAACTTGGCATCGGCACTCTCACCCTGGGCAAGGGCGGGCTTCTACTGGACTCAACCAAAGGCATCCAGCCACGTGCCGGTAGCTCTAATGCCACCGTAGTTCTTAATGCCCTGGCATCACAGAATCTGGCGCGCACACTATCCAACCCTAGCCTGCTCACGCGCAGCGGCGAACAGGCCTCGATCACCATCGGCGAAGAAGTCCCCATCATCACCTCGACGCAAAGCAACGCCAACAGCGGAGCAACCGACAAAGTCCTCTCCACGGTCCAGTACCGTCAGACCGGCACAACACTGAACGTCAAACCAGTCGTGCATAACGGTGGGCGCATTGAGCTCACGATCACCCAGGAAGTCAGTACAGCAAACCAGACCACGGTCTCCGGCATTGACAGTCCGACCATCGGAACCAAAAAAATTGACACCAAGTTGACCGTTCGCGACGGCAACACAGTGATTCTCGGCGGCATCATTTCCGATACATCCAGCAATGCCAATGGCGGCGTTCCGTATGCCATGGATGTGCCAGTAGTTGGCAGTCTGTTCAAGAACGAAAAAAACAGCGGCAACCGCACTGAGCTGGTCATGCTGATCACCGCCTATGCGGTGGAAGACGACTTCGATCTAGAATCGATTGCGGACGCCTTCCGCCAGCGCCTGCCGTGGAGTGAACCACTCTGGCGGAAAACCCCACAACCCGAAATCAATTCATCAACAATTACAAACGCAAACAGCGCAAGCAGTTCAGCGGCACAGCCTGCCAGCATTACCGGACGTGCAATATCTCAACCTTATGGCAAACCATCGCCGCAGACCGCTCCAAACGCAGCCGCCACGTCGCCAGTCAGCGCGGCAGAAACTGTAGTTGAAACACGGCCGGTCAGTGGCGACGAGGTCCCAGTCGCATCCAGCACACCCGCACCGGCAACGCAACCCACCACAACAGGTAGCGCACCGGCAGCTCCCGCAACCGGAAATACACCGGTCACTGACGAGCAACTGAAAAAAGAGCTGATGGATGCACTGAAGAAAGGCGGTTATGTGAAATAAATACTGTAACTTATGTCACAGACAGCAAGAGGGCCGGCATGCCGGCCCTCTTGCATGACAGGCGCCGTTTCACAAGCCACCACCCCCAGCATTGTTGCAAAATCACAACATCACCACACCACTCAAAACGCCATACCCTACAACCTATGCAACCATAGCCATTGCAAATAAATGGTCATGGAAGCATACCCAAATATAACCCTGTGTTACATTCAAATGACGCAAGAGTAAATTCCCCCTCTGAATCGCCACTTTTGCGCACTGCAACACCCGCACTGCCCACAGCAACGGCACAAGTCTATTAGCATACCCTTGTTTTTATTTGGCTTTTTCTGCAGAAAAGAGCCGACAGACCGCAGTAGCACGCACGCAACAGCGCTTGCCGCTCGAATAATCTATCGCACCCCCCCACTTGTAACATTGCAGGCAACACGCTATCGTTCAACGCAATGCGGTTTGACGCAGAGCTTTATCACCCGTGGATTTTGCAACGCATTAATACCAAGCATTGCCTCGCGGCACCGGGACGCGGTATGATTCACCGACCTAGCACTTACAGGGTCGAGTGGAAGGGCTTTCTGGCTCTTTACACCGCACGCCAAGGTATTCAAATTAGTTAGTTCAAGGAACTTGAAGACTATGAAACAAACTCTGATTTCCCGCCTCATCGTAGGCGCTCTGGCCACCGTGGCTGCGGGCTCCGCATTTGCCGGCCAAATCCAGTCGTCCTCCGTTTCGATCGCTCGCGAAGTAATCACTTCCAACGATCAGAAAGTGGTATCCCCCGCTATTTCCTATCGCTTCTTCGGTGACGTTGACGCGCGCAACCAGGATCAAACCTTCCAGGTTCAATTCAAGCTGCCGGCTGGCGTTGAATGGAAAACTACCGGTCTGGCTATCGCTGCTGGCGTTGCTCCGCAAATCCGCGTTACCGACGGTGTCGCCGGCGGTGCAGCGGTTGCTCAAGGCACTGCCGCAGGTCAAATCGAAGTAGTAGCTCTGAACATCGACAGCACCGACAAGAGCATCATCTACGCAACACTGACTCTGCACCAAGGCGCGGCCGCTCTGGTTAAGCAACCGCTGATCACCCTGTCTTCGTCCGGCACCGCATCTGACAACCCGACTATCGTCGGCTTGAAGAACATCGTTGGTACCGTTGGTGAGTGCGACACCGAAGTGAAGAAGCTGCCGGTCAACTTCAAGCACTTCGTATCGCTGTCCACTCCGACTACTCTCGCCACCGAAGCCAACGCTCAGGCTGACGAACACGTTCGTAGCGGCTCGACCAACGACACCACCCTGATCACCTTCCCGGTGAACATCAAGGTTGCCGTTACTGCTCCGACCCGTCAGGCACAACTGGATCCGGCTCTGAACCAGACCGTATTCAAGAACAACGGTGTTGCTACCGCTACACCTCCGGGCTTCGGCAGCTGGGTCAGCAACACCCTGGCCAACCTGGGTAGCATCAACCTGACCCAAAATGCTTTCGGTTACGATGCTGACGGCAAGGTTCAATACCTGCTGGCCAACATGTCCGCCATCGCAGCTGCAACCGCTCCGTACACCACCCCGGCTGATTCCGGTGATGTTGAAGCCAAGCAACTGGAAGTGACCGTCAATGCCAGCGCTGGTTTTGTCGTTAACACCGGTTCGCAACTGTTCCTGTCTAACGCAGCTAACTGCGGTGCTGCAATTGCAGGCACTGCTGTTGCCATCACCAGCAGCAACGCGGCCGGCCCGATCAAGCTGACCCTGCCGACCGCCGGCTTGGATGCAGCTGCCAAGTACGTGTGCTATGACACCGGCACTACTGCTGGCGTGATTCCGGCCAGCTCGTTCGACGCTACCGCCGTTCTGGTCAAGGCTGACAACAATGCCGCCTTCGACGGCGAACAAAACAACTCTTGCAAGGGCCCGCTGACTTCCCTGGGCGGCCAGATCAAGATTGACGTTCGCAACTATGCTGCCAACGCACGCCAAGACGGCTGGCTGTCGGTTCTGCGCCTGATCAACAACAGCGAAAGCCGCACCATCGACGTATACGGTCAGTACATCCACGCTGACGGCATGTACGGCAAGTGGGGCAAGGTTGCAACCCTGAAGCCGCGCGCTGTTGTGAACATGCTGCCGGCCGATGTTGACGGCAAGCTGACTTCTGCTCCGGCTCACAGCACTTCCGCCAACAACGCAACTGCAGCCCTGCCGACTTCCGGTGATGCTCCGCGCCTGCGTCTGACTACCGACAACGGCAACACCCTGCGCGTACAGAACTACCTGTACAACCCGGCTTCCGGCAACTTCATCGAAGCTTCCAGCAGCCAAGGCGTTGACCTGAGCGGCAACGTTAACGATCGTGCACAAGGTGTTGACACCCTGAACGATCAAGACGCACAAGTTGGTCTGAACGGCCAAAACTAAGCCAAGAATCATCTGATTCTTAGCTGATAAAACCGGAGGGTTCGCCCTCCGGTTTTTTTTGCTCTATCTCCTCACAAGCCGGCAATCTACCCTCGGCTTGCGCTGGCAAAGCCCTCCCCCGGTGGTACAATCTGCCCAGTCTCACTACCTTGCAGAATACGCCGTGCCTGATGACACCCCCTTGCGCCTGGGCGAACTTCTCATCGCCCGCGGGGCCATTGATGATGATGGCCTGACCCGCGCGCTTGAACTGCAGCGCAGCAGCCAGGGCGACCGCCTCGGCGCGATTCTGATCCGCCTGGGCCTGATCTCGGAATTCACGCTGCTGGAATGCCTGTCTGCCCAGCTCGGCTTTGCCGTCTTTGCCGGCGATGACTTGGCCGACGCAGCGCCACTGATCAAGCAGGAGCACCTGCAGCGCCAGATCAGCCGGGCACTCGCCCAGCGCTTCAGCTTTGCACTGCTGCCGCGCAAGGATTCCCGGCCGCTGCTGATCTGCCGTGACCCGCTGGACTCCGGCCTGCGCGAGTACCTGACAACCCGCCAGCAGTTCGAATCCGTACCGGAGTGCTGCCTGATTGCCCAGCGCGATTTCGAGCGCCTGCTTGCCGAGGTCTACCGCGAAAGCACCCAGGGTAGCGGCAATCAGGATTTGCGTCGCATGGCCGAGGATGCGCCGGTCGTCGAGCTGGTGAACGGGGTGCTCGCTCGCGCCAACGACAAGGGCGCATCGGATGTGCATATCGAGCCACTGGAATTCGGCTTTACCGTACGCTATCGCGTTGATGGCCAGTTGCAGGCAACCGAGCATTATCCTCGCGAGCGTTTTGATGCCGTGGTCAGCCGCATCAAGCTGATTTCGGGGCTGGACATTTCCGAGCGCCGCATGACGCAGGATGGCCGTTTTTCCAGCCGGGCTGCCGGCATCGAAACTGACGTACGGGTTTCGGTCATTCCTGCCATATTTGGTGAATCCATCGTCATGCGACTATTGCCAATGTCGCAGAACAAGCGCTTCTCACTCGATGGCCTCGGCTTCGAACCCGACCATCTTGCGCTGTTCCAGAGCTGGATGGACCTTCCGGATGGCATCATTCTGGTGACCGGCCCGACCGGCTCGGGTAAAAGCACAACCTTGTATGCAGCCCTGTCGGCATGCGACCGGGAACGCGAACGCATCCTGACCGTCGAAGACCCGGTCGAATACAAAATCGACGGGGTTACCCAGTTTCAGGTCAACAGTGACATCGGCTTCACCTTTACCGCCGCATTGCGCTCCATCCTCCGGCACGACCCGGATACGATCATGATCGGTGAAATCCGGGACGTGGATACCGCACGCATTGCCGTGCAGGCCTCACTGACCGGCCACCGCGTCCTGTCAACCCTGCACACCAACGACAGTGCAACGGCTTTTCTGCGCCTCGTCGATCTGGGTGTCGAGCAGTTCCTCGTCGGCGCAACGCTGCGCGGCGTGATCGCACAGCGTCTGGTGCGCAAGCTCTGCACTCACTGCAGCACTCCGCTGGATGTTCGTATGCTCTTGCCCGCTCACGCACGAGCATCCCTGCAAAGGCTCGGCATTCCCGAAGAACAATGGCACTTCCGCCAGGCAGTTGGCTGCAGCCATTGCAGTGATACCGGCTACCGGGGGCGCATGGCCATTTATGAAATGCTGTCAGCGACAGAACGCGTGCGGGCTGCGCTCAGCAAGCCATCACCTTCGCACATGGATTTGCTCGCGGCAATCGATGCGGATTTCCGCTATCTGCATGAAGACGGTCTGCTCAAGGCCGTTCGCGGTCAAACCAGTCTGGAAGAAGTCTTTGCCGTTGGCGGCTCTGCCATCTCGGCACAAGGTCATTGAGCATGCCTGAATTTCACTTTCTCGCTGCGACAGAAGATGGCCGCCAGGAATCGGGGTTGGTTGAGGCCGAATCCGCTGAGGAGGCCATGCGCCAGCTTGCGGAACGGCAGCTGAGTGTCTTCCAGCTGGAAGTTCACACGGCAGGCAGCAGCGCCGCAGGTGGTTGGCGACGCAAGAAAATCCGTCAGGATGAGCTGGTGGTACTTGTCCGCGAGCTGGCAACTCTCGCGAATGCCGGCATCAGCCTTGCGCAGGCATTGGACACCCTGCGTGATGCCAATCGCGATACTGCGCTCTTCCCCCCGCTGGATCGCATGGTCAACGCCATCCGGGGCGGCGAAGGTTTTTCAAGTGCACTGCAGCAGACAGGGCTGTCCTTGCCGGAATATGTGTTTGCCATGGTTCGCGCTGGCGAAGCCACCAGCAATCTGGGCATGGCACTGAACCGTGCCGCCGACCAGATGGAATTCGATGCTAAAATGCGCTCGCAAACCCGCGAAGCTCTGGTGTACCCGACCATTCTGATCAGTACGGGAACACTCGCGATTCTGTTCATTTTTTCATTTGTAGTGCCCCGGTTCGCCGGCCTGCTGAAAGGCCGCATTGACTCGCTTCCCTGGATTTCAGAAGTGGTACTGCGAGCAGGCATGTTCTTCAACCAGCACTTCATTGCTACGCTGGTTGCTCTGGCTGCCGGCACGGCTCTTGCAATTACTGCCAGCAGCAACCCGCAACTGCGACTGAAATGGCTTGGCCTTGCCGCCAATCTACCGATTCTTGGCGAGTGGATACGCAGTGGTGAAACTGCGCGCTGGACCACTGCCCTAGCGATGCTGCTGCAAAGTCGGGTAGCGATTCTGCCATCGCTGGAGCTGGCTTCCGTCTCTGTCCGTCTCGCCGTCACAGCATCACGGCTTGAAGCGGTACGCAATGATGTAAACCGCGGCAAGCCGCTATCACAGGCAGTTGAACACCAGAATCTGCTCGAACCGACTTCGCTATCGATGATCAAGGTTGGCGAGCAATCGGGTGAACTGGCCCCCATGCTGCAGCACGTTGCGCATTACTGGGGCGAGAAGAACCAGTCACTGCAACGGCGGGTGGTCTCCCTGATCGAACCGGCCAGTATTCTGGTATTGGGTATTGTTATCGGCTTTGTCATGGTCGGTGTTGTAATGGCTATGGCTAGCCTTACTGAGGTGAAATTCTAATGCGTAATCGCTTTCAGCCCTTGCGATACAGTCAGGGCTTTACATTGCTTGAAATGCTGGTGGTGCTGGTTATTATCGGGATGCTGGTCAGTCTAGTCGGCCCCAAATTGTTTTCCCATGTTGACTCTTCAAAAGTCCAGACGGCTGAAACACAGGTCAAACTGCTGCGCGGCGCACTGGAAACCATGCGCCTGGATATCGGCGTTTATCCGACAGAAGCTCAGGGGCTGGACTTGCTGGTCACAAAACCCAGTGAATCGAAGCTTGCCAAGAAATGGCGCGGCCCTTATCTGGAAGACGAACTGCCAGTGGATCCCTGGGGTAATCCCTACAAATACGTCGTTCCCGGCCCTGATGGTCGCCCCTTTGGCATAACGTCGCTCGGCTCGGATGGCGAGCCAGGTGGAGAAGGCTCCGCTGCGGACATTGGCATGCTCCCTAAGAAAAAAGCGGCTGCGGAAGAATAAGAAGGCATGCAAAGCAGGCATTGCGTCCCGCTGCGTCTGCGAGCGGGGTTTACGCTTCTGGAAATGCTGGTGGTACTCACCTTGATGGGGCTGCTCATCGGTATGGTAGCCCCCTCATACATCAATCGCCTTGATGCCACGGAACAGCAGTTCCGTGTGGATGAATACCGTGCAAGCCTGACACAACTCCCCCGCTGGGCCATGGTTCGTAATGAAGCAATCAGGCTGGATGCACAATCTGAATCGCTAATCCTTGGGGACCAAGTTGTACTGGATTTGCCGGAGGGGTGGAGGGCCGTATTCGATCCACCACTGCGCATATCGACCACTCAGATTTGTTCATCCAGCGCAGTGAAGCTATGGAATGCCAGCGGAGAATTGGCTGGTAGCTATTCAGTCATTGCACCTGACTGCCGTGTCGAGATTGCTGAATGACCCACCGCTCACATCATACCGGCTTTGCCATGCTTGAAGTGCTTGTGGCTCTTGTTCTAGTGACCTCTGTCGGTATCGCCGTCGTGCTGTGGGCTCAAAGTGGCTTGAGCACTGTAAGTCGTGTGCGTGCAGAGTATGAACGGCTTGAAGCAACGCGTCAGATCAATGACTGGGTGCGCACCTTGCCACAAAGTGGCCCTGCTTCGGGTGAAAACCGTGTCGGCCCCTGGAAAGTGCGCTGGACGCGAAAAATCCAGCAATCAAGCCCACAAACCGGTTATCCGCGGGGGGTCAGCACATTTGATGCTGTGATGTATCGCTATCAATACGATGTATTCACAGAGACATCAAATGACACTCCCTATCTATCCGATGAGGCGGTAATTCTGCTCTCACGCCAGGTTCGCGCTGCATCATCAGCAGAGGTTCCTTTCTGATGAGAAAAAATCCTCAATCACAACACGGGTTTACCTTGATGGAAATGCTGGTTGCGCTGGCAATTACCACACTGGTGATGACCTTGCTGATGGGTACTCTTTATTACGCCTTCCGGATTCGTGTAAAAATCACTGACGAGATCGGCAGCAGCGAAAGTACGGCCCGCAGCCAGGTGTGGTTGCGGCAGGTCATCAGTGGCGTCTTTCCTCTCCCCGCCGACGATGCCGATGCCTTTACTGGGGATGCCAAAGGCTTCAGCGCTCTGAGTAGCCTGCCATTAGCACCGGAAGCACCACTACCTCCACTGCGGGTAAATTTGGGCCTGAAGCCAAATGATCGTGCGGGTTTCGATCTGTTGTATCAATCCGGAGAGACTGAATTTGTTATTGCCAGCTGGCCTGATTGCACTGTTGCATTCACTTATGTGGATAACACAGGCAATGAGGTCAAGGAATGGCAGGCGCTGCATCAGCCTTCTGAACGAATTCCGCGTGCAGTGCGCTTAACCATCACACCCAATTGGGCTGGCGACGAAAGCAAATTGCTGTGGACCTTCTTTATCCCCTCTGACCCATGGATCAAGAAAAAACCGCCAAATTTCTTCGAATCAGGACAATCTTCCTGATGCCCCGTTCAGCTGTCATGCCAGTTTGGACCAATGATCGCCCCCGGAAAATCCGAAATGAAGGCGGATATGTGCTTGTACTGACGATTGCAGCATTGGCAATCCTGATGCTCGCCGGTGCTTTCATCGGGCAGCGCGTATCAGGCACGCTGCAACTGGCCATCGCAGAAAAAGATCGGGCAGAGGAACTGGCTGCAACTCAGAATGCACTGAATCAGATGGTTTTTCTGCTGGCAACCACGCAGCGCTTCGCCTTGGGAATGGGCGCTCCTGGACAATCAGTCCGATTTGATGGCGAATGGTACGACGCAGGTAATGGCATTGCCGTTGCCTTTGTTGATTCCAGGGCTCAGTTGAGTGTTGCAACACCTTCAAGATTATGGCTGGGAAGGCTGCTTGCCTCATACGGTCTTAGTGCAAATGATCAGGATGCCTTGCTGGACACACTGGAAGATTACAGTGACACGGATTCATTGAAGCGACTGCAAGGTGCGGAAGCTGCTGATTATGCAAGAGTCGCATTACCTGCGCCACGCAATCAGCCACTTGTCGCCGAGGAAGAACTATTGCGGATTTATGGCTGGCGCCAGCATGCTGCCCTATGGGCCAATGACGATGACAATCTGCTTCAGCAACTCAACGTATCATCGGATACCGGGGTAAATCCTGCAACAGCATCATGGCGGGTTCTGGTAGCGGCCTTCAGCCTTGACCCCAAAGCTGCAGCAAGCTTTGTCAAACAGCGGAATGCCGCTGATGACCTTACCGTCCAGAATCTGGCAAACAGCCTTGCTCCACCATTGACAGGCGACAACTTCATGAGCTTCCAGCGTGGCGTAGTTTTCCCCGGCGCCACCACTCTGGTCAAACTGGCTCCGATAGGAAAATCTTACGGCTGGGAGGTTAGCTTTACCCTTACGCCGGAATCCAAGGAAGGTGGCTGGCAACTGAGAAACTTTCGCTCCATACGTCTGAGCGCCGCCATTGCGGCAGATAAACTCCGGCCTATGCCAGACTTGAAGCCTTTTTCTGCCGAACTGCAAAACCTGACCACCCAGATGCCTTTCTAGAGAAAAAAAACGGGGTCTACCGAGGAACTGCATAACCGTCTGGTCTCGGATCATAATTTACCTCTCCGCAGTTGGCGACTCTATCTGGCACGTTCGGTTTTGGGTACGCTCAGCACGTCGATTTCCAGGTCAGGCCAATGAATCTCCGTCTGCACGGGCGCGCCCGTACCACTCCGGCTGTTCGTGCCGAAATCCAGGCCGCGCCGGCCGCCATCACCGATGCCGAACTGGCACGCCGCTATGGTGTCAGCAAGCCCACCATTGCCAATGACGCCGGCGCAGCTCGGTGCACGATGAATCACACACCGCGCATCATCTGCAAACCACACTGAC
>NZ_KE387261.1:0-121583 GCF_000430805.1 Chitinilyticum aquatile DSM 21506
TACTAATAGCCCGTGAGGCTTGATCCTATAACCTGAGACGCGTGATTGGCTTAGGTGTGAAACGAGGCAATTGACCCGAGAAAGAAAGTCGATACGACGGGATAAGAAAGTTTAACTTCTTCTATTGAATTCAGCGTGGCGTACATCAAGCAGGAGTGCGACATGCAAACAGTTATAGTCTGGTGACCTTAGCGAGGTGGTCCCACCCCTTCCCATCCCGAACAGGACGGTGAAACGCCTCAGCGCCGATGATAGTGCGGAATGCCCGTGTGAAAGTAGGACATCGCCAGACTCCCCATGGAAAGCCCCGATCAGCAATGGTCGGGGCTTTTTGCTTTGGCGCTTGGCAGCGCACAGCTTAAGGGGATGAATGTAAGCGTATGTGCAGTTGTGCCGGTGTGGCAGGCTTTCTTGGTAAGATAGGCGCGATTCCAACCCCAAGCCGCGAGAGCCGCCCATGAGCCAGTTCTGGAGCAAGATCGTACACACGCTGACACCGTATGTGCCTGGCGAACAGCCCAAGCTGACCAATCTGATCAAGCTGAACACCAACGAAAACCCCTACGGCCCGTCGCCGAAAGCGCTGGCCGCCATGCAGGCGCAGATTGCGGACACACTCAAATTGTATCCGGATGCCGCTAGCACGCCGCTGCTGCAGACCATTGCGCAGCATTACGGGGTGCCGGTGGATCATGTGTTCGTGGGCAATGGCTCGGATGAAGTGCTGGCCTTGCTGTTCCCGGCGCTGTTGAAACACGATTCACCGCTGCTGTTCCCCGATATCACCTACAGCTTTTACCCGGTGTATTGCGGCTTGTACGAAATCAATTACCAGACCGTGCCGCTGAATGCACGCTTCGAAATTGATGTGGCCGATTATGACCGGCCCTGCGGTGGCATCATCTTCCCGAATCCGAACGCACCAACCGGCGTTGGCCTGCCGCTGGCCACCATCGAGGAATTCCTCAAGCGCCACACCGATTGCGTGGTGGTGGTCGACGAGGCCTATATCGACTTCGGTGGCGAGACGGCTGTCAGCCTGGTGGCGCAGTACCCGAACCTGCTGGTGGTGCAGACGCTGTCCAAGTCGCGCTCGCTGGCCGGCCTGCGTGTCGGTCTGGCCATCGGCCAGCCGCACCTCATCGAGGCGCTGGTGCGCGTAAAGGACAGCTTCAATTCCTATCCGCTGGATCGCGTGGCGCAAGCTGGCGCGGTGGCTGCGTTTGAGGACGTGGCTTACTTTGACGACACCCGTAGCAAGGTGATCGCCACGCGCGAGTGGTTTACCGCTGAGCTGGCGCAACTGGGCTTCGAGACCTTGCCGTCGCAGGCCAATTTCGTGTTTACCCGTCACCCGCAGCGCGACGCCGCCGAACTGGCTGCTCTGTTACGCGAGCGCAGCATCATCGTGCGCCATTTCAAGCGCCCCGAGCGTATCGCGCAATTCCTGCGCATCAGCATCGGCACGCCGGAAGAGTGCGCTGCACTGGTGACTGCGCTGAAGGAGATCCTGGCATGAGCGGCTGCAAGCTCTCAGTAAACATCAACAAGATCGCCACGCTGCGCAATGCGCGCGGTGGGGACAATCCGAACGTGGTCGAGGCGGCGATCCGCATTCAGCAATTCGGCGCGCAGGGCATCACCGTGCACCCGCGCCCGGACGAGCGCCACATCAGGTACGCCGATGTGCGCGAACTGCGCCCGGTGGTGAATACCGAGTTCAATATCGAGGGTTATCCGAACGAGGAATTCATCGCGCTGGTGCTGGAGGTGCGGCCGGAGCAGGTGACGCTGGTGCCCGATCCGCCCGAGGCGCTGACCAGCAATACCGGCTGGGATTGCGTGACGCATCAGGCCTATCTGCAGCAGGTGATTGCGCGCTTCAAGGCGGCCGGCATTCGCACCTCGATCTTTCTGAATGCAGAGGTAGAGCAGGTATACGCAGCCAGCCAAACAGGCACGGATCGTATCGAGCTATACACCGAGCCGTATGCCGCGCATTACGCGGAAGATCGCGTCGCGGCCATCGCGCCCTTTGTTGCCGCCGCGCGCGCTGCGCAGGAAGTGGGGTTGGCGCTCAACGCCGGCCATGACCTGAGCCTGGAAAACCTTGCCTATTTCGCGCAACAAGTGCCAGGGCTGAAGGAAGTGTCGATCGGTCACGCACTGATTGCCGATGCGCTGTATCTGGGTCTGGAAGAAACGGTGCGCCGCTATCGCGCGGCGCTGGCGGACTGATCTGCCACTCTGGGCTGTGTGCGGGGAAGCGCAAGTGTGAAACAGGCGCCGCCTTGCGCCAGATTGCGGGCAGTCAGCCGGCCATGATGGGCGAGGGCAATCTCGCGGCTGATGGATAGCCCCAGCCCGGTACCGGACTGGTGGTGGTGATCCGACTGATAAAACTGGTCAAATATGTATGGCAGATCTGCTTCCTGAATGCCGGGGCCCGCATCCTCGACCTCCAGCAGCAACTCGCCAGGCGTGTCGCTGATCACGATCCTGATCGTGGCCTCGCGCAGGCAGAACTTGATGGCATTCGAGAGTAGGTTGCGGATGACCTGTTCAATGCGAGTGCCGTCACATTCCAGTTCGCCGTTTGCACTGCGGTTCTCCAGCAGTATCTCGATGCCGCGGGTACCGGCAATGCCGCGTACCTCTTCGCATACAACCTGGCACAGTACGACCAGGTCATGCGACACGATCTGGTAGCTCATCTTGCCAGATTCGATCTTGGTGAGGTCGAGCAAATCATTGACCTGCTCCAGCATGCGCTCGCCGGATTCGATGATGTTATGGAAGTAATGCAGCAGGCGTTCCCTGCCGGCGCGGTCGATTTTGTCCGCACCCAGCCGCGCAAAGCTGAGGATGGCATGCATCGGGGTGCGCAGTTCGTGCGAAATGTTGGAGATGAACAGCGTTTTTGCACTATTGGCCTGCTCGGCTTTTTCCTTGGCCTCCTGCAGTGCCTGTGCTTGCGCAGCGAGCACCAGCCGCAGGCGCCGTTGCTCCAGGTTGCCAAGGGCCCGTGTGGTAATGATGGCCAGCTGATTGGCATACTGGACTTCTTCCAGCTGCCAGTTGTGCTGTTTCTCATGGTGTTCGAAGCATAGTGCGCCACTGCATGTTTCTCCTTGTCGCAAGGGGATGGCAAGTAGCGAGCGTACGCCACGTGGAGCCAGCTGTTCGGTATAAAGACGGCCAAGCTGTTGGTGGTGCGCCGCCGTATGCGCAATGACCGGTTTCCCCTTGGCGAGCGCGGCGTGAAAATCGCTGTAGTGTTGCATATCCCAGCTGCGGCTGCTGTCCGGCTCGGCGGGAGCCCTGGCTTCGCACTCAAGGGCGCCGGCATTCAGCAGCCAGAGCGAGCAGGACGAGGCAACAAGGATCTGCTTGCCGCGCAGGCTAATGAGATTGCTCATCTCATCAAGCATGCCCGAATGGAGCAGGGGATCGGCTGCCAGTTGCAGCAGCTGGCGTTCGGGAGTCGGATTGATGCCGGCCAGATCTTCCAGCATGCGTAGTTCGCGCTGCGAGCCGGCCACCTCGCGCAGCGCCAGTGCCAGGCTGGCCGCCTCCCGTTCGGCCTGCAGTGCGTCCTGCAGATTGCCAGCCTTTTCTGCCAGCCTGCTGTAGGAGCGCAGGGCATCCAGTTTGATCTGGCGGGCACCGGCCCTCTGCGCCAGGGCGCAGGCTGCATCGGCCATGCCCAGCGCAGCGCTGGTGCTGCCTTCCTGTTCAAGTAGCCCGGCCTGTTCGAGGCGCGTGCTGGCCAGCCCCCACCAGTGGGATGTTTCGGCGCAGAGGGTGGCGGCCTGTTCAAGCAGGGGAGCTGCACAGGCCTTGTCGCCTTCGGCAATGCGGATTTGTGCCAGCCGGAACAGGATTTCACCTTCGTCATCCTTGTGGGCAAGGGCCCGGGCGTGGGCGAGGGCGGCGATGCATGCTTTTTCTGCCGCGCCCAGTTCTCCCAGGCGATACAGGCTGTATGCCAGATTGAGCTGTGTATTCAGCTGCAGTACCGGATCTGCCAGCGATGTGGCCTGCCTCACTGCGGCCTGATGCAACGTGCAGGCGGTCCGGTAATCACCGAGTCCGTCGTAGATCTGCGCGATGCCTGCTTCGATATGGGTCCAGCTGATCACATCATCGGCAAGACTGGCGCAATCCCTCGCCAGCACCCAGGCCTGCAGGGCATTGCGGTATTCGGCGCGGGTGTAATAGGCGCGGCCAATCACGTGCAGCAGGGCGGCCTGTTCGGCGTATTGCTGCCTTTGCTGGGCCAGCTGCAGGCCTTCGTACAGCACATCGATGCCGCTGTCCGGAAAGCCCTGTTGGTCGATTAGCTGGGCATATTGCAGGGCGAGAGCGATAAAGGCGCCATCGTCACTGGTTTGCCTTGCCTGCTCCAGTGCGGCCAGGCAATCCAGGTAGGCCTGATCACGACGCTGGTGTGCACTTCCCCTGACCCGGTCGATCAGATCGGCAAGTCCGTTGGCGGGGAAGGGCGTGTCTGGCATGGCGCGACCCGGAGGATATTTTTTTACAGCATAGCAGCGGCTATCGTGGGGCTGTCAGGAATCGGGCCGGACGGTCATGTCAGAAGCGTACCGATCTGTTCCAGGCCTTGATCACACTGCGGGCAAGCTGATCGTCCGCCTGAATCATGAGCTCCGCAGCGGACTGTTCCGGCTGGAAGCGCAGGATCTCGGCCACACACCAGTTGCGCTGTTTCGGGCTCATGGCGGGTAGCTTCTGCCTCGGGCTGGCGTAATGGCGGATGGCGATTTCGGCATCCGAGCAATCGCAGGGCGCACAGCATTTGCTGGCATGGCAGCTCAGGTTGAGATGGCTGAACGGGGTGGAGGGCATCATGCCGGCACTATTGCACAGGCACATCCGGCAGGGATGGACGCAGGTCAAATCCAGGCCATGCTGCCGGAGAATGTGCGCCGCATGTCAAATACTGTGTTATGTATATGTTCACAAACACTGATTTGAAAGGGGTATGGCAATATACCCATTAAAGATGATCGTAGTTGGTCTCATGGCGGACTACTGCTTTTCGGTGCGGCGGCGCGCTGGAAATGGCAGGCCGTGCTCGGCTATGTAGACGCCACCGACAATCAGTACCGCGCCAGCCAGGGCAATGGGGGTGACGCGCTCGTCGAGCACGATGACGGCCGTCAGCAGCGTGATGGCCGGAATCAGGTAAATGTAGTTGCTGGCGCGTACCGCGCCGATCAGCTGCACCGATTTGTTCCACACCACATAGCACAGCGCCGAGGCGATCAGGCCGAGAAACAGCAGATGCGGCCAGACGCCGTTGCTGGCGAGCATGTCTGGCTCAATCCGGTAGCCGGTCAGCCACAGTGCCGGCAACATGGTGACCAGGCCGTAGAAGAAAATCTTGCGTGTCAGGTGCAGCATGCCGTGCGGACTTTCAATGCGCTTGAGCAGGTTGGAGTAGATCGCCCACATGCCGCCGGCACTGAGCGCCAGAATGTCGCCCAGCGGATTGAGTTCCAGCACCACACTGCCATTGAACATCACCAGCGCCACACCGGCAAAGGCGATGCCGCTGCCGGCCAGCAGCGCACGCGACAGCCCTTCGCCCGGCGTGAAAAAGTGGGCAAAAAGCGCGGTCAGTAGTGGCGCCGATGCGACCAGCAGGCCGACATTACTGGCCTGGGTGAGATTCAGTGCGTAGTTTTCGGTCAGGAAGTAGAGCGTGACGCCGCTGGCTCCCAGTGCGGCATAGAGGAGTTCACGGCGCCAGCCTTCCGGCCGGTGCCAGACCGGGTGCAGCAGCCACAGTACCAGCCAGGCCAGCAGGAAGCGATCGAAGAGGATCTGGACGGGGCCGAGATGCAGTAGCAGCAATTTGGTGGAAACAAAGGTCGTGCCCCAGACGGACACGGCGAACAGGGCCAGCAGATGGCCACGAAGCGTCGGGGACATAAAAACCTCCAGCCGGCATTGTACCTGCCGGCGGGGTGTTTCATTTGTCCGTGCCTGCGTTTTGCGGTGCGTGAGGACGGGGTGTCCTGTCGATGGCGACGTGCAGCGGGCCATTGGCGAGGTCGATATGCACATCGCGCTGCGGGTAGGCAATGGTGATGCCGTGTTTGCGCAGGCTGGCCTCGATCATGAAGCGCAGGTCGCTGGCGATCTGCCGGCCCGGCGTTGTCCCGCCAAGGTCGACCCAGTAATACACGCCGAACATCAGGGCATCGGGGCCGAAGTCTTCCAGCAGGATTTCCGGTTTCGGCGTCTGCCTGATCTGGCCGTGACGCAGGACGTCTTCTTCCAGCAGGCGCGCGACGAGGCGGATGTCGCTGCCATAGGCCACGCCGACACTGACACCCTGGCGGACATTGCTGCTGGAGTAGGTCCAGTTCGTCACGTTCTGTTCCAGGAAGGTGCTGTTGGGAACCAGCGTGTCGATGCCGTTGATGTCGCGCAGCACGGCGGCCCGCACGCTCATGTCGACGACTGTGCCGCGCAGGCCGTTGACTTCGACCGTATCGCCGGGCTTGAAGGGGCGTTCCAGCAGCATCATCAGCCCGCTGATGAGGTTTTTCAGCAGCGTCTGGGTGCCAAAGCCCAGGCCAATCGCGATGGCGCCGCCCATGAATGTAAATGCAGCCAGCGGAATGCGGACCAGCAGAAGGCTGTTGATCAGCAGAATCACAAAGGCCAGTGCCAGCAGCCAGCGCTTGGCGATGCGGATGACTTCCGGTGACCAGCGCGAGCGGCGTACCAGTTGCGTTTCGATCACATTGCCGGTCAGCAGGCACAGGCCGAAGCCGGCGGTAATCAGCAGGATGGCAATGATGAGCTTGCCGACCGTGACGCTGCGGTCAATCGAGACGCTTTGCCCGTCGATGCTGACGGTATCGGTGACACTGAACAGCTCGAAGTACCAGAATGTCGAGCCCAGAGTGTGCAGGCGCTCCAGCCATGCCTCGGTGCGCATTGCCAGGGTTGTTTCGCTGCGCGGGGCTCCAAATTCGGCGACCCAGCGGCTGAGCAGCAGCCGGCTGCGTGATAGTTCGGTACGGGCGTTGCTGTAACTGTCTTCGCGTTCCTGCCAGATCTGGGCCAGGCGCTGGTTGTAGGCATCGTCTTCCTGCAGCAGCCGGCTGCTCTGGTTTTGGGCCACCAGAATGGCGGATTGCAGGTTCTGGTCCATTTCCTTGAGCGAGCCCAGCCATTCCGGAATCTGCTGCTGCAATTGCTCAAGCACCTGTGGATCGCTGTCATTGCTGATGGCGTAGCGCTTTTTCCAGAAAGCCGACTCCAGTGAAACGGCCAGTACCAGGTCCGACACCAGCCCGGCCTTGATGGCGTTGCTTTCCTGCTGCATCTGCAGCAGGGTCTCCTCGCGGGTGAGGTTGTTCAGCTCGGTTTGCAGCGGGCCGGCCTTGTCGGCGGCGCTCTGCGGATCGCTGCCAAGTTTTGCCAGCTTGTCGCGCACCTGTTGCTGTCGGCCCTGATTGGCCATGAGCGCGCTCTGCAGTGTGCCCGCTTCCCGGCTGATGTCGCCCTGCATGCGGCGCAATTCGTCCTGCCGGCGCCCGATGGTTTCCAGTATTCCGGCGAGATCGGCGCTGGAAAAGGCGGGTTTGGCTGGAGCGCCCTGCAGGCTGGTCTGGATCTGGTCGTGCTGCTCGCGCTGGTTTTGCAGCTGCGCACGGGTAAAGCGCTTGCGGGCATCCTGTGCCGCCAGGGTCGCAGCCAGCGCCTCGTGCTTCAGGCGCGCGAGCTGGTAAGCCTGCAGTGCGGCAGTTCTGGCCGGGCTATCCGCGCTGTTCTTTTCCAGCACTTCATTGCTCTGGCGCAGTTCAACTTCGCTTTTTGCCAGATTCGCGCTGGTCTGGGCGATCTGCTTGTCCTGCGATACCAGGCTGGCATTGAGCATGTCGATTGCGGTGTTGCTGATCTGCAGCTGATTGCGCTCTGTATCGATGACCACAATGCTGGCAGGCTGACTGGCGGCCGGGAGTGCTGCCTTGTAGGCTGAATCTGCCTGACTGGCCAGCCCCGCCAGCGCTGCCAGGTGCTGCTGGTAGGCATAGACCTGCAGTTGCAGCCAGATGCGCCGCTCGTCCAGTTCCTTGTTGCTGTCCGGCAACTGCTGCAGCTGGGTTTGAGCCTGCAAGAGCTTCTGTGCGATGCGAGCGGCTTCGGGCTCTGCGCTGAGCGGGGCGTCCGCAGGGGCGCTGGCGGCCTTGGCTTTGGCTGTGCCCGGCAGCAGCTGGTCAAAGGGGGCGGCCGCCGCCTGCAAGGCGGTAAGCAGCACAAGGGAAAGCAGAAGACGGCGCATGCTGGGCGGGCAAATCGATGATGATCTGCTATTGTTGGTGACGCCAGACGGGCTGGCAAGCAAAAGAGCGCGGATTAGCCGGACAGGATAAGGAAACATGAGGATAAGGGCTGGATGTCTGGCGGCACTGTGTGGTCTTGTGATGCTGCAAGGCGGCGTTGTTGCTGCCGAAGCGCTACAGGCGGGCCAGGAGTCCGATGAGGTGAGCTTCAAGGCGGCACTGCGCAAACGCAGTGTGCTGGCTTCAGAGCGACAAATCGAGAGCATCTGGCGCTATGTCTCTACTCCCGAGGGCGAAAACCCGCTGCGCGGCAAGGCACTGTATCAGCAGCTCTGTGATTACAAGGCACATTATGATCAGAAGCTGATGAGCTATTGCCATATCGCCCTGCAGGAAACCTTTCATGCGCAGTTTCCGCTCGATTTTCTCGTCGGCTACCGACCGGCACCCGAACTGGTCACCTTCGATTTGCCTGGCAGCAAGGCTTATGTGATGGATATTACGGCGCGCGCCAAGGACAGGGCGCGGCATGTACCGGCGGTGTTGCGGGTGCGGCTGGTGCCGGAGGATGGCGCGGGGCGGGATTTTGTCCTGCTGTGGTTCGATGGCTACTGGGCGTTCGTGCTGTAGTGGTGTTTTTGCGATGGGTATATGCCTGCAGCCATTTATTATAAAAGGCTGCAGGCATATGGATTGTGATGTATCAGTGAATGCCGCCGCTGGCCTTGAAGCGTTTTTCCAGATGATTGACCCCGGCTGCCAGTACCAGGGTCAGCACCAGATAGATCAGCGAAATGGTCAGGTAGGGTTCCCAGTAGCGCGAATACGCGCCGGCCACCGTGCGCGCGGCATAGGCGATTTCGGCCAGGCCAATGGCAGAAACCAGTGAGCTGTCCTTTACCAGCATGATGGCTTCGTTGCCCAGTGGCGGCAGCATGCGGCGGAAGGCTTGCGGGATGATCACGAAGCGCATGGTTTGCCCGTAACTCATGCCCAGTGAGCGGGATGCTTCGAATTGCCCCTTGTGGATCGACTGGATGCCGGCGCGAAAAATTTCGGTGATGTAGGCGCCGGCATTGAGCGTGAGCGCCACGAGGCCTGACATGAAGGCACCATATTCGGAGCGCAGTTCACCCGCGTAATCGCCGCTGATCAGCAGACCGCCTTCGGGGTGTACCAGCAGCGGCATTACGGCAAAATGGGTCAGCAGGATCTGCACGAACAGCGGTGTGCCGCGAAAGAAGGTGACATAAGCGGTAGCCGGCCAGCGTATCAGCAGCATGATCGGGTACTTCCACGGGCCATGCTTGATTTCGGCCAGCCGCGCCATGCCGCCGAACAGTCCGATTAGCGTGCCGATAACGACCGCGATCAGCGTGATGCCGATGGTCATTTTCGTGCCATCGATAAACAGGTCACGATATTCCCAGACGATTTGCAGCTGGAAATTTTGCAGGATGGGGAGGGCGTTCTGGGCTTCGAGCCAGAAAGAATTGAAATCCATGGGGGGCGGACCGGGAAGTTCAAAAAGAAGCGCAAACGGCTGGCCGTTTGCGCTTGATTGGCTGGCCTGTGCTTACTGGCCGAAATATTTCTTGTGGATCTTGGCGTAGCTGCCGTCTGCCTTGATGTCGGCCAGACCCTTGTTCAGCTTGGCAAGCAGTTCCTTGTTGCCTTTCTTGACGGCAATGCCGTAATACTCCTTGGCAAAGGAGCTGTCGTCGATCGTTTTCAGCTTGCTGCCCTTGTTGTTGGCAATGAAGTTGACCACGACGCCGTTATCGGCAACGACGGCATCAACACCGCCGTTCAGCAGTTCTTTCAGCGCGAGCGGGGTCGACTCGAAACGCTTGATGTTGGCACTGGTTTTGCCTTGCAGCTTCTGCACGACTTCATCGCCGGTGGTGCCGGTCTGTACACCGATTTTCAGCGTCTTCAGGTCGGCAAACTTGGCAACCTTGCTGTTCGGGCCGATCGCGATGAGCTGCTTGGCTTCGAAGTAGGGGTCGGAGAAATCCATGGTCTGTTTGCGTTCGGGGGTGATCGTCACCGCCGAGATGACAATGTCGCGTTCACCGTTGCCGAGTGTGGCAAAAATGCCTTCCCACGGCGTATTGATGAATTTTACTTGCAGGCCGGCTTTTGCAGCGATGGCGCTCATGACTTCGATGTCGAAACCGACTACTTCTTTTTTCTCGTTGACCGATTCGAACGGGGCGTAAGCCGCGTCAGTGCCAACCTGGTAGACCTTGGCGGCCTGGCTGCTGGCCGAGAACATCATGCCACTCATAAGTGCTGCTGCAATCCATGCTGCTTTCATTCATGCATCTCCTGTTGTCTGGCGAAAATATCCCCTGCGCAGGGATGCTAGCGCCGGCAAGGCTGGTTTGATAATTGGGATTTACCCGTAAGCTTGCAGTGTATGCCTCAGCCGACCAGTTCGTCGAGGGCTCCGCGCAGTTCGAGCAGCTCGGGCAGATGTTCGACCAGTTGCCCGCGATCCAGCCGTGCCTGCTGCAGCAGTGCATCGCTTGTGTCGGCCAGGACTGCCTGCAGTTCATCGGCCGTTTTCCCTTCACGCTGCAGGCGGATGGCCAGATTGAGAATGGCGCTAAGGCAATCCGGCGGGGTCTGGCCAGCCGGGTCATTCTGGTGGCGCAGGGCTTCGACAATGGTGTTGGGGAAGTTCCATCGTCTGACGAGCTCTACCCCGGCAGTGACAAAATCAAAATCGATGCCATTTTCCGTCAGGGATGCACCTGTGCCGCCTTCAGACAGGTGCTGTTCAATTTTTGCTGCGACATCGGGGGCGACCACATGCACCAGCATTTCACCGATGCTGTGCAGAATGCCGCAGGTAAAGGCCATTTCCGGTGGCAGTTTGGCCTTGCTGGCTAGCCAGCGGGCATCCGAGGCGACGGTCAGGCTCTTGTGCCAGAACTGCTTGCGATCAAAACCTGGCGTGGTGATGAAGGCGCCGGTGATGCCGGAGGCGATGACGAGCGTGCGAACGGTGTTGAAGCCAAGCACAACCATGGCTTCGTTAACTGTGCCGATACGGCGGGTGGCGCCAAAATGCACGGAATTGGCCAAGCGCAGCACTTTGGCTGTAATGACCTGGTCGAGCGCTATCTTCTGAGCGATGCGGCCGATTTCAATGCCTTCGTCATTAAAGCTGTCGATCAGCTCCTGGACAATTTTCGGGATGGTTGGCAGGCGGTGTGTCTGCTCGAACACATCTTCCAGTTTCATGACGCACTCCATTAATCTTGAATTGCTGTTCCATCTTAGAGCAGGTGCGCGATGTCACCAACTCTGACACACAAAAAGAACTCCGCCGAAGCGGAGTTCTTTGCGCAGGTGCTACTTACTGTTGCTGCGCCGCTTGCTGGCCATCGGTTTCGACCTGGGCCAGCGGCTGTTGCACTACAACACTGCCGGTGTCGGCTTTGACGTCGCTGCGGCGGCGGCGCTTCGGGGTATTGACGACAATGTCTTCAACCGCAGTGGCGACGGCGCTGGCTTGAGTTTGTACCAGCTGCAGCGGAGCCTCTTCCTGCTGAACGTGTCCACTGCCCTGCTGGCGCGCATCGCTGCGGCGGCGGCGTGTTGCGGCGCTGACCACTGGCTCGACAGTTTCCGGAGCCGGAACGGCTGTCGTCGTAGTGCTGGTGCTGACCAGTACCAGTCCAGCCTGTGCGGCGAGCTCGACCGCTGCCGGCGCGGAGTTCGGAGTCGCGACTTCGGCAGGAGCTTCAGGCGTGAATTGCAGGGACAGGCTGGCCTGGGCCGGCGCGGTGCTTGCGGCCTCGGCTGCCACCGGAGCAGGTTCCTCGCTTGCATCTTCTACGCTGGCCGGAGCGACTGCTGCAGCTTCGCTGACTACGTTATCCGTACTTGCGGGAATGTCTGCTGCCGGAGCAATGATTGCCGGCTCGGCTGTGACAACCTCTGCGGCTTCTGCAGCTGTACTTGCCGCGACAATAGCAACAGGAACTTCGGCAACAGGGGCTTCGGGTGCGGCCTGCACGGTTTCAGCTGCGGCCGCTGGTGCAGCTGCCACGGCTACCGGTGCCTCGATGATTTCGGCAGCAGGCAAGTCAGATGCGGTGGCACTGGCACCAGTGTTGCCTTCGTCAGCAGCACTCAGTTCCGTTCCTTCGCTTGTCGCGCTGTTGCGCTCGCCACGACGTTCACCGCCACGGCGACCGCGGCGGCGGCGGCTGCGGCCTTCGCCGGTTTCCGTGCCGGCAGTGGTTTCCGGCAGTTCACGCGCATTGTCGTTCGTCGTTTCTTCGCTTGCAATCGGTGCCGTGTTCAGCGGCAGCAGTTCTTCCTGACGTGCTTGCTGCTGTGCGGCACGTTCACCGCGCGGCTGGCGTTCGCCACGCGGCTGGCGTTCGCGGCGGCCTTCCTGCTTGGCCGGCGCTTCTGCTGCGGTCACGACGGTGCCGGCTTGCTCGCGTGCCTCGCCGCGGTCGCGGTTGCGCTCGCTGCGTTCGCCACGGTTTTCACGGGCCGGCTTTTGGTCTTCTTCGATGCGCGGCTTGCCGCTGCGGCGATTGTCCTCGCCATTGTTACGGTTGCCACGCTCGCTGTTGCGTTCGGTGCGCTCGCCACGTTCACTGCGTTCGCCACGGCGACGCTGATCGTTGCGGTTACGGCCGTTGCCATTGCTGCGGGCTGCGGGTTTGGTTTCTTCGACTTCCGGCGCGCCCTTGAACCAGCTGACAATGCGGCTCCACAGCGAAACACTGGCAGTTGCGGTTTCTGCGGCAGCCGGTTTTTTGGCCGGGCGAGGCTCGGAAACCGGTGCCGGTTGGGCCGGGGTGATGCCCTTGACGGCAGCTTCCTGGCGCTTGGCCTGGTCATCCTTGGCCTTCTGCGGCTGATAGCCTTCATCCGGCGGAGTTTCGACCATGCGGTAAGACGGGCGAACCTCTTCGAACTGGCTGACTTCGTCATGGCGCAGACGGGTCACGCTGTAATGCGGTGTTTCCATGTGCATGTTCGGAATCAGCACGACGCTGACCTTCAGGCGTGCTTCCAAGGCGAACAGCTCGTTGCGCTTTTCGTTCAGCAGGAAGGTGGCGACGTCGACCGGAACCTGCGCATGTACGGCGCCGGTGTTTTCCTTCATTGCATCTTCCTGGATGATGCGCAGGATGTGCAGAGCGGACGATTCGATGCCACGGATGAAGCCGGTGCCATGACAACGCGGGCAGGCGATGTGTGTGGTTTCTTCCAGTGACGGCTGCAGGCGCTGGCGCGAGAGTTCCATCAGGCCGAAGCGGCTGATCTTGCCGGTCTGCACGCGGGCGCGGTCATGGTGCAGCGCTTCGCGCAGGCGGTTTTCGACGTCGCGCTGGCTCTTTGGGTTTTCCATGTCGATGAAGTCGATGACGATCAGGCCGCCGATGTCGCGCAGGCGCATCTGGCGGGCGATTTCGTCGGCGGCTTCCAGGTTGGTGCGCAGCGCCGTTTCCTCGATGTCGCTGCCCTTGGTGGCGCGTGCGGAGTTGACGTCGATCGAGTAGAGCGCTTCGGTCTTGTCGATCACGATGGCGCCGCCTGACGGCAGGGTTACATCACGCGCAAAGGCGGTTTCGATCTGGTGTTCGATCTGGAAGCGCGAGAACAGCGGTACGTCATCCTGGTAGAGCTTCACGCGGTTGACGTTGCCCGGCATCACGTGACTCATGAACTGGCGGGCCTGCTCGAAGATGTCGATCTTGTCGATCAGGATTTCGCCGATTTCGGGCTGGAAGTAATCGCGGATGGCGCGGATGACGAGGCTGGATTCCTGATAGATCAGAAAGGCACCGGTCTGCGAAGTGGCGGCACCTTCGATGGCGCGCCACAGTTGCAGCAGGTACTGGAAATCCCATTGCAGCTCTTCGACGGCACGACCGATGGCGGCAGTGCGGGCGATCAGGCTCATGCCGGACGGGGTGTCGAGCTGGTCCATGGCGGCGCGCAGTTCATTGCGCTCTTCGCCTTCGATACGGCGTGAAACGCCACCGCCACGCGGGTTGTTCGGCATCAGCACCAGATAGCGGCCGGCAAGGCTGATGTAGGTGGTCAGCGCGGCGCCCTTGTTGCCGCGCTCGTCCTTTTCGACCTGGACGATGAGCTCCTGGCCTTCCTTCAGCGAATCCAGTACACGGCCACGGCCATTGCCGTCGCCATCGCCCAGATAGGCACGGGAAATCTCCTTGAAGGGGAGAAAGCCGTGGCGGTCACAGCCGTAATCGACGAAGCAGGCTTCCAGCGACGGTTCGATCCGGGTGATGATGCCTTTGTAGATGTTGGATTTGCGCTGCTCCTTGCCGACGGTTTCGATGTCGAGGTCAATGAGCTTCTGGCCGTCCACGATGGCAACGCGCAGCTCTTCGGCCTGCGTTGCATTGAACAACATGCGTTTCATGTAAGGGCTCCTGCAAACGCACTGCAGGATGTCCGCGGCAAACCACTGGGGTTCCGCTAGTTCCGGAGATCGGTTCTGGGCATGGCTGTCACAGCGCGTGTGGGCAGCGATGGGTCAATTCAGGCGATATCGGTCCGGCTTGGCGGAATAAGTCTCCAGTGTCTCGGGGTTGCAGGGCGTCGTTTACGGTCAGTAAGCGCGGGGCTGGCATGAGGCAGAGCTTGCGGTGCCGTGTGCACAGTGATGTGCGGGGCTGCTGCTGCGGCCTGCCGGCCTCGGGCTTCTGGCTGACGGCACAACGACCTGTCAGGGTATCGGGTTTGCTGTATTCAAGCCATCCTTGCGGCATTCGGTGCTCGTTCAAGGCTGGCGCGGAAATCCTGGTAAGTGCGCTAACGATGTAAATCAATTACCATCGCTGCTTTTGTGCGGTGAGCGTTATAACCGCTTCCCGGCGCCATTGTCGCATCCCGCCTGCCTGGTGAGTCCCGCGCTAACAAGCCCGCGCAATTGCGCAGGCGGTGACCGGAGTCACGGCAGGCTGTTCATCACCGAAAGGGCGGCATGCAGACAAAGAGCGGGAATACCTGCAGGCGGATTGCCTGCGGTGGCGAACCGCTGCGGTGTACCTCTTGTCCGGTATGCAGCATCTGGTCCGCTAGGGCCCTGTACAACGGGCCGAAAACCTTAGACTGCAGCATCTTGGCTGCAGTGCAACAGCGAGTATATGTCAAGATGTCACAAACAAGCAAAGCATCCGTTGAATGGGTGACGATTGGCGAAGAAGAGGCTGGTCAGCGGCTCGATAACTTCTTGTTGAAGCGCTTGAAAGGCGTACCCAAGAGTCACGTCTACCGCATCGTGCGCGCGGGCGAAGTGCGCGTGAACAAGGGCAGGGCGGATGTCACGCGCCGTCTTGAAGCGGGTGATGTGGTGCGCGTGCCGCCGGTGCGGGTGGCGGCGGTCCCGAGCACTGCGCCGGCGCAGGCGGCCAGCCAGCGCGTGGAACTCGAAGTGCTGTTCGAAGATGACGCGCTGCTCATCATCAACAAGCCGGCCGGCATCGCCGTGCATGGCGGCTCGGGAGTGTCCTTCGGCGTGATCGAACTGCTGCGTGCGCAGCGCCCGCAGGCCAAATACCTTGAGCTTGTGCACCGGCTCGACCGTGAAACCTCTGGCATCCTGCTGATCGCCAAAAAGCGCAGCGCGCTGGTCAAACTGCATGAAATGTTCCGCGACCACCACCGGCTCGACAAGCGCTATCTGGCGCTGGTGCAGGATGTTTGGCCCGAGCCGCGCAGCCATGTGCGACTGAAACTCTTCAAATACACTACCCCCGATGGCGAACGCCGCGTGCGGGTCACAGCGGATGGCACCGATGCGCATACGGTCGTGAACCGCCTGCGCAAATGGGACGATTGTTCGCTGCTGGAATGCGAGCTGAAAACCGGTCGCACGCACCAGATCCGCGTGCATCTGTCGGCCAGCGGGCACGCCATTCTGGGGGATGAGAAATATGGCGACTTTGCGCTGAACAAGGCGCTGCAGCGGCAGGGGCTCAAGCGCATGTTTCTGCATGCGTGGAAGTTGTCGTTCAAGCACCCGCTCACCGACGAGCCGCTGGCAATTGAAGCCCCTCTGCCGGACGAGTTGCAGGGTTATATTGATTCACTGGGCGATGCGCAGCCTTCCGGAAAGGTGAGTGTATAGGTATTACCCTGTAGCCATTTATGATCAATGCTCTGGGTTGCATGGGGTGATGGGTATTCATGCGGGCCGGGCATTCCAAGATTGGAAAAGCACCGATGAGTAAACGTTTTGATCTGCTGGTCTTCGACTGGGACGGCACACTGATGGATTCCACCGCGACCATCACCTACGCGATCAGGCAGGCTTTCCATGATGTCGGCCTGCCGGTGCCTTCCGAGCGCGATGCGCGCTATGTGATCGGCTATGGGTTGACCGAAGCCATGCAGCATCTGGCTCCCGCAGCGGACGATGGACAGATCCGTCGCGTGGTCGATGCCTATCGTCATTACTATCTGGCGCGCGACCAGCAGCTGGTGCTGTTCGACGGCGTGCGCGAAGGCCTGCAGCGTTTTGCCGATGCCGGCTTCACGCTTTGCGTGGCGACGGGCAAATCGCGCGCAGGGCTTGCCCGCGTGCTGGAGGCTACCGGCCTCGGCCCGTTTTTCCTGGCAACACGCACGGCTGACGAATCGTTTTCCAAACCACACCCCGCGATGCTGGAATACCTGCTCGATTTTGCCGATGTCGCGCCGGAGCGTGCACTGATGATCGGGGACACCACACACGACCTGCAACTGGCGCTCAATGCCGGTACGGCCAGTGCAGCGCTGACCTATGGTGCACACGATGTTGCCGCGCTGGAGGCACTGGATCCGCTGGGCATTTTCGATGATTTTCCGGCGCTGGCCGACTGGATCATCGCTCATGGCTGAGCGCTGCCTGGGTGATGCCACGCAGCTAGTCGAGCGCGGACTGGCGCTGCGCTTTACCGTGACCGATTCGAAAGGTAACGAGCGCAAGGCCTTCGCGCTGCGCTTTGGCGGCCGGGTCTATGCCTACATCAATGAATGTGCGCACATTCCGATCGAGCTGGATTTCAACCCCGGCGATGTGCTCGACCTCAGCCGCGAATACCTTGTGTGTTCCACCCACGGCGCATACTATTTGCCGCAGACCGGTTTGTGCGTGGGCGGGCCCTGCCCGGGGCGCCGCCTCGAGCCGCTGCCGGTATCCGAACATGATGAGCAGCTCTGGCTGCAGGAAGGATTGTACCGATGAGTGATTCCTGGGAACGCGATGCCCTGCAGGATCTGCTGACTGCCTCGCTGAAAGAGCAGCGCCGCGCGCGGCGCTGGGGTATTTTCTTCAAATTGCTGACTTTCGGTTATCTGACCGTCAGCGTACTGCTGGTCTTTGGTGCCATCAGTGCCAGCCGCAGCGAAGCGATTTCCACCGAGCCGCATACGGCCGTGGTACGGCTGGAAGGCGTGATCGCCCCCGGCAGCGAAGGGGCGGACAGTGTCATGCTCATCGACGGGCTGAAGGCCGCCTTTGAAGACAAGAATACGAAAGCCGTGCTGATCCAGGCCAATAGCCCCGGCGGCAGCCCGGTGCAGTCCGGCATCGTGTATGACGAGATGCTGCGCCTGCGCAAGCTGTATCCGAAAATCCCCCTCTATGTAGTGATCGAGGACGTGTGTGCGTCGGGCTGCTATTACATCGCGGCGGCGGGTGACAAGATCTATGCCGACAAGGCCTCGATCGTCGGCTCGATCGGTGTGCTGATGGACGGCTTCGGCTTTACCGGCACAATGGAAAAGCTCGGCGTGCAGCGCCGCCTGCTGACTGCGGGCAGCAACAAGGGTTTCCTCGATCCCTTCTCGCCACTGGATGAAAACCAGAAGGCCAAGGCGCAGGTGATGCTGGATGAAATTCACCAGCAGTTCATCACCGCCGTCAAGGAAGGGCGTGGCAAGCGCTTGGTAACGGATAATCCGGATCTCTTTTCGGGCATGGTCTGGAGTGGTGCTGCCGGCAAGGAGCTGGGCCTTGTTGACGGGCTGGGATCGGTCGACAGCGTCGCGCGCGACGTGGTGAAAGTTGAAAAACTGGTGGACTTTACCCCGCAGGCGAGCTTTGCTGATCGTATCGCCCGCCAGATCGGCGTGAGCGCCGCTACGCACCTGTCATCGCAGCTGCAGTTCCAGTTGCGCTGAACGGGCGGCGGGCAGGGCAGGGAGGACGCATGGCACGGCATAAGCTCAGACACGACGATCATGACAACCATGAACGCTGGCTGGTGTCGTACGCCGATTTCATTACGCTGCTGTTCGCCTTCTTTGTGGTGATGTACGCGATATCCTCGGTCAATGAAGGCAAGTATCGCGTGTTGTCCGATTCGCTGGTACAGGCGTTCAAGCAGCCGCCAACCTCGTCGAAAATCGTGCAGGTGGGAAACCAGACCGTGATGGGTGCGCCGGCCAAGCCGATTGCGCTACCCGCGCCGCCTGTGCCCAACAAAACGACGGCCGAGCAGGCCAAGAAAATGCAGGAAATGGCGAACCAGCTGAAAAGTTCGCTCGATACGCTGATCGATCAGGGCAAGGTGAAGGTCACGCAGTCCAAGCGCGGCATTGCGGTGGAAATCAGCGATTCGGTGCTGTTCGATACCGGGCGCGCCGATCTGCAGCCACAATCACTGCAGGGTTTGCGTGCGGTGGCAGAGATGGTGAAGGCCACCGACAACCTGATCCAGATCGAAGGCCACACCGATAATGCGCCGATCAATTCGGCGCAGTTTCCATCCAACTGGGAACTGTCCGCCGCGCGTGCCGCCAGCGTGGTGCGGGTGTTTGCCGAGGCAGGCGTCGCCCCGCAGCGCATGGTGGCGATTGGCTATGGCGAATTCCGGCCGATGGATAGCAATGACAACCCGGACGGCCGTGCCAAAAACCGCCGCGTCACCTTGAACATCCTGGCCGACAACAAGGATGAAGTGGCGGTCTTGCCGTTGGACTGAGCCTTGTAAGTTGCGTGTATCGCATGATGCTTGCCTGATTGGCGCCACAATATGCGCAAGGATTGCATTAAAAAAGCCGCACCCGAAGGTGCGGCTTTTGTTTTGCCCTGCTGCTTAGCGCTTGCGCTGTGGCGGCAGATCGGTACACACGCCCTTGGCCACTTCGGCGGCCATGCCGATCGATTCGCCCATGGTCGGGTGCGGGTGGATGGTCTTGCCAATATCCACCGCATCGGCGCCCATTTCAATTGCCAGGCAGATTTCACCGATCATGTCACCGGCATGCGGACCAACCAGCGCCCCGCCGAGAATCTGGCCGTTGTCGGCGTCGAAGATCAGCTTGGTGAAGCCTTCGTCGCGGCCGTTGGCGATCGCACGGCCGGAAGCAGCCCACGGGAACACGCCCTTGGTGATCTTGATGCCTTCCTTCTTGGCCTGATCTTCGGTCAAACCGACCCATGCCACTTCCGGATCGGTATAGGCCACGCCTGGAATCACGCGCGCGTCGAAGAAGGCCTTGTGGTCGGCGGCGTTCTCGGCGGCCACGTGTGCTTCATGCACCGCCTTGTGCGCGAGCATCGGCTGACCGACCAGATCGCCAATGGCGAAAATGTGCGGCACATTGGTGCGCATCTGCTTGTCGACCGGAATGAAGCCGCGTTCGTCGACAATCACGCCGGCATTTTCGGCACCAATCTTCTTGCCGTTCGGCGCGCGGCCGGTGGAGTAGAGCACCAGATCGTAGCGCTGCGGACCTTCCGGCACTTTCGGGCCTTCGAAGGTCACCCAGATGCCGTCTTCCTTCGGCTCGATCGACGTGGTTTTCGATTCCAGCATGATGTTGTCGAAGCGGTGCTTGTTCCAGTCCTGCCAGACCTTGACCAAATCGCGGTCGGCGCCCTGCATCAGGCCGTTGGACAGCTCGACCACATCGAGGCGTGCGCCCAGTGTGGAGTACACCGAACCCATTTCCAGACCGATGATGCCGCCGCCGATGATCAGCATGCGCTTCGGTACGCTCTTGAGTTCCAGCGCACCGGTCGAATCGATCACGCGCGGGTCGTTCGGGATGAACGGCAGCTTCACCGCCTCGGAACCCGCGGCGATGATCGCCTGCTTGAAGCGGATGACTTTCTTCTCGCCGGTTACTTCCTGCCCCTTGCCACCGGTCAGCGACACTTCAATGTGATAGGCGTCGAGGAAACGGCCCAGGCCGCGCACGTGCTCGACCTTGCGCATCTTGGCCATGCCGGCCAGGCCGCCGGTGAGCTTGTTGATGACCTTTTCCTTGTAGCCGCGCAGTGCGTCGATGTCGATTTCCGGCTTGCCGAACTTGATGCCGTTCTTTTCCAGGTGAGCCACTTCGTCAATCACCGCCGCATTGTGCAGCAGTGCCTTGGACGGAATGCAGCCGACGTTCAGGCAGACGCCACCCAGCGAGCCATAGCGCTCGACCAGGACGGTCTTCATGCCCAGATCGGCTGCACGGAAGGCGGCGGAATAACCGCCGGGACCGGCGCCCAGCACCATCATATCGCATTCGATATCAACCGGGCCGGCGTAGCTGCCTGCTACCGGTGCAGCGACCGGAGCCGCAGCCGGAGCGGCTGCCGCTGCTGGCGCGGGCGCTGCCGCGGCGGGCTGTGCCGCAGCGGCGCTGGCAGCAACTTCTACGCGGGCGATGACGCCGCCCTCAGAGATTTTGTCGCCCACCTTGACCAGCATTTCCTTGATGACGCCAGCGTGAGTGGCCGGTACTTCCATGCTGGCCTTGTCGGTTTCCAGCGTGATCAGGCTGTCTTCCACGGCGACGGAGTCACCGACTTTCACGAAAACTTCGATGATGTCCACATTGTCGTGGCCGCCGATGTCCGGCACTTTCAGTTCAATCAGATTGCTCATGTTTGCATCCTGTGAAGGGTATGTCGTGAGAACCATTGCAGGGTAAGGGCTATGGGCCGATACCCTGCAGTGTCATCCTCACAGAACCAGACGGCGAACGTCGGACAGCAGCTTGCCCAGATACACCGTGAAGCGGCCGGCGGCAGCGCCGTCGATCACGCGGTGATCAAACGACAGCGACAGCGGGCACATCAGGCGCGGCTCGAAATCCTTGCCGTTCCAGACCGGCTTGATCTGGCTCTTGCATACGCCGAGGATGGCCACTTCCGGCGCATTCACGATCGGGGTGAAGCTGGTACCACCGATGCCACCCAGCGAGGAGATGGTGAAGGTGGCGCCCTGCATGTCGGTCGGCTTCAGCTTGCCTTCGCGCGCCAGGCCGGACAGCTCGGTCAGCTCCTTGGAGATCTGCTTCAGACCCTTCTGGTCGACATCCTTGATCACCGGAACCACCAGGCCGTTTGGCGTATCAGCGGCAAAGCCGATGTGGTAGTACTTCTTCAGCACCAGGTTGTCGCCATCCAGCGAGGCGTTGAATTCCGGGAAGGATTTCAGTGCTTCGGCGGCGGCCTTGATGATGAAGGCCAGCGGCGACAGCTTCAGGCCGGACTTTTCCCATTCGCGGCCGATGGTCTTGCGGAAGTCTTCCAGCTCGGTGATGTCGCATTCGTCGTTGAACGTGACATGCGGGATCATCACCCAGTTGCGGTGCAGGTTCGCGCCGGAGATCTTCTTGATGCGGCTCAGCGGCTTGACTTCGATTTCGCCGAACTTGGCGAAATCGACCTTCGGCCACGGCAGCAGATCGAGACCGCCGGCCGATACGCCAACGGCTGCCGCAGCCGCGACGACCGGAGCGGCGGCCGTGCCGGTCATCACGCCCTTCACGTAGGCTTGCACGTCTTCGTGCATGATGCGGCCCTTCGGACCCTTGCCGCTGATGCGGGCCAGATCAACGCCGAGTTCACGTGCGAAGCGGCGCACCGACGGCGAGGCGTGGGCTTTCAGGAAGGCGGCTTCGTCAATTTTGGCTGGTGCGCTGACTGCTGCTGCGACGGGCGCTGCGGCTGCAGCAGGTGCGGCTGCCGGAGCCGGGGCGGCGGCAGGAGCTGCGGCGGATTGCGCAGCCGCACTGGCGGCGGCGCTGCCCTTGACGACCAGAATCAGCGAGCCCTCGGAGACCTTGTCGCCAACCTTGACGGCGATGCTTTCCACGACGCCGGCGGCGGTGGACGGCACTTCCATGCTGGCCTTGTCGGATTCCAGCGTGATCAGACTGTCGTCAATGGCGATGGTGTCGCCAACCTTGACGTTGACCTCGATGACTTCCACCGCGTCGAAGTTGCCGATATCCGGCACTTTCACTTCGATGCTGCCTGCAGCGGCCGGAGCGACTGCCGGTGCGGCGACAGGCTGTGCAACAGGGGCGGCGGCAGGGGCCGGAGCGGCTGCCGGTGCAGCAGCAGCCGGCGCAGGTGCCGCGGCGCTGGCGGAGGCCTCGATGACCACGACGACGCTGCCCTCAGACACCTTGTCACCCACCTTGATGCGGACTTCCTTCACCACGCCGGCGTGGCTGGCCGGGACTTCCATGGTGGCCTTGTCGGTTTCCAGCGTGATCAGCGATTGTTCGACTTCGATGGTGTCGCCGACGTTGACCATCACCTCGATGACGTCCACGTTTTCGTGCCCGCCGATATCCGGTACTTTCAGTTCAATGATGTTGCTCATGTCAGATCCTTGTGGGGGGAGGGGATGGCCTCCCCCTTGGGTATGTTTCCAGAGGCTTTTTAGTTAAAGGCGTCCGGGCTTATACCGTCCACGGGGCCGGCTTGGCGGCATTGATGCCGTACTTGCTGATCGCTTCGGCAACCTTGTCCGCGCCGATCTTGCCCTCGTCAGCCAGCGCCTTCAGTGCGGCAACCGTGACGTAGTAGCGATCAACTTCGAAGAAGCGGCGCAGCGCCCCGCGCGAATCGGAACGGCCGAAACCGTCGCAGCCCAGTACCACATACTTGCCCGGCACGTATTCGCGGATCTGGTCGGCGAAGGTGCGCTTGTAGTCGGTCGAAGCAATGAAGGGACCGCTGCGGTCCTTCAGCAGCTGGGTGACGTAGGGCACTTGCTGCTCGCCGGTCGGGTTAAGCAGGTTGGCACGAACGGCAGCCTGGCCATCGCGGCGCAGTTCGTTGAAGCTGGTGCACGACCAGATGTCGGCGTCGACGCCGAAATCGGCCTTCAGCAGATCGGCCGCGGCGATCACTTCGCGGAAGATGGTGCCGGAGCCCATCAGCTGCACCTTCAGCTTGGCCTTCTTGTCGCCTTCCCTGAACAGGTACATCCCCTTCAGGATGCCGGCCTCTGCACCTTCCGGCATGGCCGGGTGGGTGTAGTTTTCGTTCATCACCGACAGGTAGTAGTAGATGTTCTCCTGGTTCTGGTACATACGGCGCATGCCGTCCTGAACGATCACGGCCAGCTCGTAGGCGAAGGTCGGATCATAGGAAACGCACGACGGGATGAATTCGGCAAACAGGTGGCCGTGGCCGTCCTGGTGCTGCAGACCTTCGCCGTTCAGCGTGGTGCGACCGGCGGTGCCGCCGATCAGGAAACCGCGCGCGCGCAGATCACCCGCTGCCCAGGCCAGATCGCCGATGCGCTGGAAGCCGAACATCGAGTAGTAGATGTAGAACGGAATCATCGTGTGGCCGTGGTTGGCATACGACGTGGCCGCGGCGATCCAGTCGCTCATTGCGCCCGCTTCGTTGATGCCTTCCTGCAGGATCTGGCCGGTCTTGGATTCCTTGTAGAACATCAGCTGGTCGGCATCTTGCGGTTCGTACAGCTGGCCGACGTGCGACCAGATCCCCAGCTGGCGGAACATGCCTTCCATACCGAAGGTGCGGGATTCATCCGGCACGATCGGAACGACGCGCTTGCCGATCTGCTTGTCCTTCACCAGGGTGTTCAGGATGCGCACGAAGGCCATGGTGGTGGACATTTCGCGCTCGCCGGAGCTTTCCAGCATGGCCTTGAAGGCGTCCAGGCCCGGCACTTCCAGCGGTTCGTTGACCGGCTTGCGCGACGGAATGAAGCCGCCCAGCGCCGCGCGGCGTTCCATCATGTACTTGTATTCCTGGCTGTCTTCGCTTGGGCGGTAGAACTTGCACGCCTTGGCTTCTTCGTCAGTCAGCGGTACGTTGAAGCGGTCACGCAGATGCAGCAGGTCGTCGTCGCCCAACTTCTTGGTGTTGTGCGCGGTATTCTGCGATTCACCCGCAGCGCCGACGCCGAAGCCCTTGACGGTCTTGACCAGCAGCAGTGTCGGCTGGCCCTTGTGTTCGACGGCAGCCTTGTAGCCGGCATAGACCTTGAACAGGTCGTTGCCGCCGCGAGTCAGCTTCCAGATGTCGTTGTCGGTCATGCCGGCAACGAGATCGAGCAATTCCGGGTATTTGCCGAAGAAGTGCTCGCGCACATAGGCGCCATTTTTCGACTTGTAGGTCTGGTATTCGCCGTCGACGACTTCCATCATGCGCTTTTGCAGCAGGCCTTTCTTGTCCTGCGCCAGCAGGGCATCCCAGCCCGAGCCCCAGATCACCTTGATGACGTTCCAGCCCGAACCGCGGAAGTCGCCTTCCAGTTCCTGGATGATCTTGCCGTTGCCGCGTACCGGGCCGTCCAGACGCTGCAGATTGCAGTTGATGACGAAAATCAGGTTGTCGAGTTTTTCACGGCCGGCCAGCGAAATCGCGCCCAGCGATTCCGGTTCGTCCATTTCGCCGTCGCCGCAGAAACACCAGACATGGCGATCACCCTTCTGCTTGAAGCCGCGATCATCGAGATACTTCATGAAACGGGCCTGGTAGATGGCCATCAAGGGGCCCAGGCCCATCGATACGGTGGGGAATTGCCAGAAATCCGGCATCAGCCACGGGTGCGGGTAGGAGGACAGGCCGTCACCGTCGACTTCGCGACGGAACTTGTTCAGCTGATCTTCGGAAATGCGGCCTTCAAGGAAGGCGCGCGCGTACATGCCCGGAGCGCTGTGGCCCTGGAAGTACACGAGGTCGCCACCGTGGTTTTCGTTGGCTGCATGCCAGAAGTGGTTCCAGCCCACGTCATACAGCGTGGCAGCAGACGCGAACGACGAAATGTGACCACCGGGTTCGGCCGGGTCACGGTTGGCCTTGGCGACCATGGCTGCGGCATTCCAGCGGGTGTACGACAGGATGCGTTCTTCCAGATCCGGCTTGCCCGGGTGCTTGGCCTGCAGGTGAGCCGGCACGGTGTTGATGTAGGCGGTGGTGGCGGTATAGGGAATGTTTACCCCGTCCTGCCGGGCACGATCCACCAGCTTTTCAACCAGAAAATGCGCGCGTTCGGCGCCTTCTGCGCTCAGGACGCCGTCCAGCGCCTCCAGCCATTCCTGTGTTTCCTGGGGGTCCAGATCATGAAGCTGTTCTGCCATGATGTGCTCTCTACCTTTTGAGTGGTTATGGGGTATCTGCTGCGGGTGTTTGCCGCAGCAAACCGCCAGGTGTTTGGCCTGGCGGTCAGTGGGGTGCCGGATGACGATCGGTCAGGCCGGCGTTTATCGCGGTGCGTTCCGCTTGTAATAATTAATCAGTCCGTTGGTCGACGCATCGTGGCCGGTGGTCAGGCCCGGAGTCGTCAGATCGCCTTCGATGGCGCGTGCAAGCTGCTTGCCCAGCTCAACACCCCACTGGTCATAGGAGTTGATGTTCCAGACCGTGCCCTGCACGAAAACCTTGTGCTCGTACAGCGCGATCAGCGCACCCAGCCGACGCGGCGTGAGGCGCTGCATCAGGATGGTGTTGGTCGGACGGTTGCCTTCGAAGATCTTGTGCGGCACCAGTGCTTCCTGCGCATCGCCGGTAATGCCCATCTTGTCCAGTTCGCCACGCACCTCGGCTTCGTTCTTGCCACGCATGAAGGCTTCGGTCTGTGCGAAGAAATTGGCCATCAGGATGGTGTTGTGTGGCTCGGGGATTTCAGGGTGCTCGATGGTGGCGATGAAATCGATCGGCACCAGTTGCGAGCCTTGATGCAATAGCTGGTAGTAGGCGTGCTGGCCGTTGATGCCGGTATCGCCCCAGACGACCGGGCCGGTAGCATAGTCAACGCGCTTGCCATCCAGATCGACCGTCTTGCCGTTCGACTCCATGTCGAGTTGCTGAAGATAGGCGGGGAAGCGGTACAGACACTGGTTGTAGGGCGAAACAAGGTGAGTTTTGGCGCCAAAGAAATTGATGTACCAGACGCCGAGCAGGCCCATGATCACCGGCAGGTTCTGTTCCAGCGGTTTGCCCTGGAAGTGCTGATCCATGGTGTAGGCGCCATGCAGCAGATCCTGGTAGTTGTGCTTGCCCAGATAGATGGCGATGGGAAGGCCGATGGCCGACCACAGCGAATAGCGGCCACCGACCCAGTCCCAGAATTCGAACATGTTTTCGGTGTCGATGCCGAATTCGGCCACCGCCTTGGCGTTGGTCGATACGGCAACAAAATGCTTGGCAATCGCCTTCTCGTCACCAGAGTGCGCGACAAACCACTTGCGCGCAGTCTTGGCATTGGTGATCGTTTCCTGCGTGGTGAAGGTTTTGGACGCCACGATGAACAGCGTCGTTTCCGGATTCAGCGTTTTCAGCGTGGAGACGACCTGGTCACCATCAACAGTCGATACGAAGTGCATCGTGATACGGGCATGGCCGTACTGCTTGAGCGCCTGACAGACCATCAGTGGACCGAGGTCGGAGCCGCCGATGCCAATGTTCACGATGTCGGTAATGGCCTTGCCGGTGTAGCCCAGCCACTCGCCCGAGCGGATCTTGTCGGAGAATTCGCCGATTTTTTCCTTGACGGCACGCACCTTGGGCATGACATCTTCGCCATCGACAATGATGGGGTTGTTGTCGAGGTTGCGCAGCGCGGTGTGCAGTACGGCGCGCTTTTCGGTGATGTTGATTTTCTCGCCCGAGAACATCTTGTCGATCCGTGCCTTGAGGCCGGACTGGCGGGCAAGATCAAACAGCAGCTGCATTGTTTCTTCGGTGACGCGATTTTTCGAGTAATCGAAGAAGAGGCCGCCGGATTCGAAGGAGAATTTTTCGAAGCGGTGCGGGTCGAGCTTGAACAGCTCACGCATGTGCTGATGCTTGATTGATTCGTAATGGGCTTCCAGCGCTTTCCATGCCGGAGATTCGGTGAGCGTAGACATCGACTGCCTTCCTTTCTTTTCGGTATCTTTTTGCGTCGTGGTGGTGCTGCGGCGTGTGCCGCCTTTTTTGTTTTTCTGTTCAGTGGTCATGGCCGCGGACCCGTTTTTCCTTGAGGTTGCGCTTCATCTTTTCCAGCTGGTCGATCAGTTCCGGCCCGCGCTTGAGGGCTACGCCAACGGCCAGTACGTCGATAATCACCAGATGCACGATGCGGGTGATCATCGGGGTGTAGAGGTCCGGGTCTTCCATTGTGTCGGCATACAGGCAGATATTGCAGCGCTTGGCGAGCGGCGACTTGGAGTGCGTGATGCCGATGACGTCGGCGCCGGCATCGCGGGCAATTTCTACCGAGCGCATCAGATCCAGCGTTCTGCCCGAATTCGAAATGGCGACAACCGCATCACCGGGTTTCAGCATGGAGGCGCTCATGCCATGCATGTGCGGGTCAGTATAGGCAACGGTCGGTACGCCAAGGCGGAAAAACTTGTTCTGCGCATCGATGGCTACCGCGCCCGATTGGCCCTGGCCCCAGACTTCGATCTTGTGTGTGCTGGAGAGTACCTTGATCGCGCGCTCCAGTGCTTCGGTGTCGAGTTCGTTGCGGCAGCGCAGCAGGTGCGAAATATTGTTGTCAAACAGCTTCTTGGCCAAGTCATGGGCCGAATCGTCGGCCGAGACCATCGAATGTACATAGGGCACGCCGGAAACAAGGCTGCGGGTCAGGCGCAGCTTGAAATCCTGCAGGCCTGAACAGTTCAGCGAGCGACAGAAACGGATTACGGTGGGTTGCGATACGCCGGAGAGTTCGGCGATCTGGGCGATGGGGGCATTGGCAACCAGATTGGGCTGGGCGATGACAAACTCGGCCACTTTGCGTTCGGACTTGGACAGGCTGTCCAGCATGCTTTTGATGCGTTCTAGCATGGTTACTCGCTCACAGAAACGAGATCGCCGCCATAGCGGCTGCCATGGCGGATGAAAAGGGGAGTTCGTGCATGGTGAACATTGTTCAGCGTCAGGCTGCCCAGAATACATGCCCCTTGCGGCCGACACGGTCGAGGACACGGCGGATCGGATATTGTGCGCTCACGGGCTTGTCTTCCGACAGTGCCGTTTCCAGCAATGCTCTCTTGCTCTCGCCAGTGATGTGAACCACGACGCTGGCCGCGGCAGCAATGGCGGGGAGCGTGAGCGTGATGCGCTGGTGCGGTGCCGTGACCGGCGTGATTGCCGCCAGCATGGCTTCAGAGGCACAGGCAGCTTCCAGCTCCGGTGCTTGCGGAAACAGGGACGCTGTGTGGCCATCATCGCCCATACCCAGGATGAGTATATCGATGGGGGTTTTGAAGACAGAGAGTCGTGACTCAAGACATGCCAGCCCTTCGTGCGGGCTGGCCGCATCGCTCACCAGTGAATAGAAGTTGGCACTGGCTGCGCGGCCTGCCAGCAGGTTTTCGCGGGTCAGGCGCTCGTTGCTGTCGGCATGATTCGCCGGAACCCAGCGCTCGTCGACCAGCGTGATATCAACCCTGGCCCAGTCAAGGTCGATATCCCGCAGTGCGCGGAACATGCCGGCTGGCGTTCGCCCGCCGGACACGGCCAGGCTGGCGCGGCCATGCTGCGCCAGCGCGATACGGAGCTTGTCGGCAATGAAGCTGGCCAGCTGCGTATCCAGCTCGGCTTTCTCTGAAAATTGATGCCATGTCAGTGACATGAAAAAATACCTCCGGGGTGCAGTCTAGCACGAGATAGGGGAAAACCCGTACGCCGTGGCGTACGGGTCTGGCCGGATGTCAGGCCTCTTCGTGCCAGCACAGGCCATCGCGCGACAGCAGTGCCGAGGAGGCTGCAGGGCCCCAGGTCCCGGCAGTGTAGGGCTTGGGCGGTTCGCCACTGTTTTCCCAGTTCTCGATAATCGGCTCGACCCACTTCCAGGCTGCGCGCTGTTCGTCACGGCGCACGAACAGCGACAGGTCGCCACGGATCACATCCATCAGCAGGCGCTCGTAAGCTTCCGGCGAGCGGGTGGTGAAGGTTTCCTTGAAGTCGAGATCCAGGTGCACCTGGCGCAGGCGCGGGCGGTTGCCCGGTTCCTTGGCCAGCAGGTACATGCGGACGTACTCGTCCGGTTGCAGGCGGATCACCAGTTTGTTGGCACCTGCGGCGACCTTGCCGAAGATCGAGGTTGGCGCTTCGCGGAAGTTGATGACGATTTCGGCGATGCGATCCTGCAGACGCTTGCCAGTGCGCAGGAAGAAGGGTACGCCGGCCCAGCGCCAGGTCTGGATTTCGGCCTTGAGTGCCACGAAGGTCTCCGTGCGGGAAGTCGGAGGCACCCCCGGTTCTTCCAGATAGCCAGGAACCGGCTTGCCACCAACCGCGCCGGCGCGGTACTGGCCGCGCACGACGTTGGTGTGCAGGGTTTCTGCGCTCAGCGGCTTCAGCGCGCGCAGCACTTTCAGTTTTTCATCACGGACGGCGTCAGCGTCGATTGATGCCGGCGGCTCCATGGCCACGATGGTCATCAGCTGGATCAGGTGGTTCTGGATCATGTCGCGCAGGGCACCGGCCTTGTCGTAGAAGTCGGCTCGCGTTTCAACACCAACCTGCTCGGTCACGGTGATCTGTACGTCACGGATCCATTCGCGGCGCCACAGCGGTTCGAGCAGGGTGTTGGCAAAACGCAGTGCGATCAGGTTGAGTACCGGTTCCTTGCCCAGATAATGGTCGATCCGGTAGATCTGGTGTTCCTTGAAATACAGGCCGACGTCGTCGTTGATCTTGTTGGCCGATTCGAGGTCGTAGCCGAGCGGTTTTTCGAGTACGACGCGCGAATTGTCAGTATTGAGTCCAGCATCGGCCAGATTCTTGCAGATGGCGGCAAACAGGCTGGAGGCGGTCGAGAGGTAATAGACACGGGTGCGGTTGGTGTATTTGTTCAGCGACTCGGCCAGGGCAACGAAGTCTTCCGGTGTGCCGGCATCAACCTTGTGGAATTCGACGCGGGCAGCGAAGGAATCCCAGTCGCTGTCGTTGTAGGCCTTGCCCAGATAGCCTTTGGCCAAGCCTTGCGCTTTCTCCAGATAGGCTTTGGTGTCGGAGGCGCTGCGGCCAAGACAGATGATCCGTCCGTCTGCCGGCAGGTTGCCGTCCTGGTGCTGGTGGTAGAGCGCGGGCAGCAGTTTGCGCATCACCAGATCACCGGTGCCGCCGAACAGCACCATGTCGAAAGCTTCTATTGCAGTCATCGTCAAATCCTTCCTTATTTTACCGGCTTGGCGTCAGGTCCGGGTTAGCCGTATTGAGGCTGTAAGTCGTTGTAATCCTACTACATTGGCGAACATCGGCGCAAACGAAAAAATACTGCCATCTTCATGCAGGGTGGGTCCTGTTTCGAAGGGGAAAGCCCATGTGGAATCAGGGTTTTGCTGCAGTGCAAAATGTTAAATATACGGTGTTTTCCGGTTGCTGCAGGCATTCGATTGTAGTAAAACTACGCTCAATCACCGAGATGCCACAACTTAGGCGTCCACCCTACTGAACCGGAGTCCCTCATGCCCCTGCATCCTCGCCTGGTCGAAGTCACAGATCGCATTATTGCCCGCAGCAAGCCATCCCGCTCCCGGTATCTCGAGCGACTTGAAGCAGCGGCCAGCAAGGAGCCGGTGCGCAAGGGTCTGGCCTGTACCAATCAGGCGCACGCCTGGGCTGCGATGCCGGAAAATGACAAGATCATGCTGCGCGAAATGCGCCAGCCCAATATCGCCATCGTCTCGGCCTACAACGAGATGCTGTCCGCGCACCAGCCCTTCGAAACCTTTCCCGCCATCATCAAGGCTGCCGCGCACGAAGCCGGCGCCACGGCCCAGTTTGCCGGCGGCGTGCCGGCCATGTGTGATGGCGTAACCCAGGGTCAGCCGGGCATGGAATTGTCGCTGTTCAGTCGTGACGTGATCGCCATGTCGACGGCTGTGGCGCTGTCACACAATATGTTCGACGCCACGCTGTGTCTGGGTGTGTGCGACAAGATCGTTCCGGGTCTGCTGATCGGTGCGTTGCAGTTCAGCCATCTGCCGACGATTTTCGTTCCGGCTGGTCCGATGACATCCGGAATTTCCAACAAGGAAAAAGCCAAAACCCGTCAGTTGTTTGCCGAGGGCAAGGTCGGCCGCGAAGCGCTGCTGGCCTCGGAAGAGGGCAGCTACCACGGTGCCGGCACCTGTACTTTCTACGGCACGGCCAACTCCAACCAGATGCTGATGGAAATCATGGGCCTGCATCTGCCGGGTGCGGCATTTACCAATCCGGGCACCGAGCTGCGTGATGCACTGACCCGGGCCGCAGCCAAGCGTGCTGCTGCGATTACTGCTCTGGGCAATGAATTCATTCCGGTTGGCAAGGTCATCGATGAAAAGGCCGTCGTCAACGGCATCATCGGCCTGCTGGCGACCGGCGGTTCGACCAACCATACGATCCATCTGATTGCCATTGCCCGTGCTGCCGGCATCATCATTGACTGGTCCGACTTCAATGACCTGTCCGCGATCATTCCGCTGCTGGCCAAGGTGTATCCGAACGGTTCGGCCGACGTGAATCATTTCCATGCCGCAGGTGGCATGGGCTATCTGATCCGCGAACTGCTGGATGCCGGTCTGCTGCACGAAGACGTGTGGACTGTCGCCGGCCATGGCCTGCGTCGTTATGCTGATGAACCATTCCTTGAAAATGGGAAGGCCGTGTGGCGTGCCGCTCCGACCCAAAGTGGTGACGACGCGGTTCTGCGTCCGGCAAGCAATCCGTTCTCGGCGGACGGCGGTACCAAGCTGCTGGCTGGCAACCTCGGTCGTGCTGTGATCAAGGTCTCTGCCGTTGCTCCGGAGCACCGCGTGGTAGAGGCTCCCGCCATCGTGTTTGACGACCAGGATGACGTGCTGGCTGCATTCAAGCGTGGCGAACTGGAAAAGGATGTGATCGTCGTGCTGCGCTTCCAGGGGCCGCGCGCCAACGGCATGCCGGAGTTGCACAAGCTGACTCCTGCGCTGGGTGTGCTGCAGGATCGCGGCTTCAAGGTTGCTCTGGTCACGGATGGCCGCATGTCTGGCGCTTCCGGCAAGGTGCCGGCGGCGATCCATATCACTCCGGAAGTCGTGTCGGGCGGTCCGCTCGGCAAGGTTCGTACCGGTGATGTGATCCGTCTTGACGCCGAAACCGGTGATCTGATCGCCAAGGTTGACGCGGCCGAGTGGAATGCTCGCGAGGTGGCTACTGCTGATCTGGCCCGCAATGGACATGGCATGGGCCGTGAGTTGTTTGCCTCTTTCCGCCTGTCGGCTACCGGTGCCGAGGAAGGTGCAATTTCGCTCGGGCTGGCACACTGATTTCAATACCCGTCAATCAAGTAGCACATGAAGGCAGGCTGCCGGCGGCGGCCTGATCGAGAAAATCCAACCAAAGAGATGAGCTTTATGGATATCAAACAGATCATGCGTTCCTGCCCGGTCATGCCGGTCATCGTGATTGAAGACCTGGATACCGCTGTACCGCTGGCAAAAGCCCTGGTGGCCGGTGGCATCAAGGTACTGGAAGTGACCCTGCGTACGCCCGTTGCGCTGGCTGCGGTCAAGGCGATTGCCGATGCCGTGCCGGATGCGATTGTCGGTGTCGGTACCGTGGTTCGCCCCGAACAGTTTGTCGAGGCAAAGGCCGCTGGCGCCAAGTTTGCCGTGACCCCGGGTCTGACCCCGAAGCTGGCTGCGGCGGCGCGTGAAGCCGGCATGCCGCTGCTGCCGGGCGTGCATACCGCTTCCGAAGTGATTGCCGCAATGGAAGAAGGCTTTGACGCCATGAAGCTGTTCCCGGCCGAGCAGGCAGGTGGTCTGGGTATGCTGAAGGCGCTGGGCGGCCCGCTGCCGCAAGTGCTGTTCTGCCCGACCGGTGGCGTATCGCTGGAATCGGCGCCGAAGCTGCTGGCTCTGCCGAATGTCGGCTGTGTCGGTGGCTCCTGGTTGTGCCCGAAAGATGCCGTCAAGGCTGGCGACTGGGCAACTATCACCAGGCTCGCCAGCGAAGCGGCTGCGCTGCGTCCGTAATTCTCCGCATCCGGCCGGTGCATGCGCTTGGCATGTGCCGGCATCCTGCTAGAATCAGGGCTTGTCGTGTCGCGCTGCACCATCCGGCCGACTGTTCCTGACCCGCATGCAAGAATCTGGCGGTTTTTTGTCATGGCACAAAGGCAGGCTGCCCGGCCTGCTGCATGCTTAACCGTCTCGTATATCGTTCCATCCTCTAATTCTGGAGATGATCCATGGCTATCAAAGTAGGTATCAATGGTTTTGGCCGTATCGGCCGCATGGTTTTCCGCGCTGCTGTCTACAACTTCGCCGATGACATCGAAATCGTTGGTATCAACGACCTGCTCGAGCCGGACTACCTCGCCTACATGCTCAAGCACGACTCCGTGCACGGCAAGTTCAAGGGTGACGTGAAGGTTGAAAACGGCAATCTGGTCGTGAACGGCAAGACCATCCGTCTGACCGCCGTGAAAGATCCGGCTGAACTGAAGTGGGGCGACATCGGTGCCGACATCGTGGTTGAGTCCACCGGCCTGTTCCTGACCAAGGAAACCTGCGAGAAGCACATCGCTGCCGGCGCCAAGAAGGTCATCATGTCCGCACCGTCCAAGGATGACACCCCGATGTTCGTCTACGGCGTGAACGACAAGACCTACGCCGGTCAGGCCATTATCTCCAACGCTTCCTGCACCACCAACTGCCTGGCGCCGATTGCCAAGGTCATCAACGACAACTTCGGCATCAAGCGCGGCCTGATGACCACCGTGCACGCTGCAACCGCAACGCAAAAGACTGTTGACGGCCCGTCGAACAAGGACTGGCGCGGTGGTCGCGGCATTCTGGAAAACATCATCCCGTCCTCCACTGGCGCCGCCAAGGCCGTTGGCGTGGTGATTCCGGAAGTGAAGGGCAAGCTGACCGGCATGGCCTTCCGTGTTCCGACTTCCGACGTATCCGTGGTCGACCTGACTGTCGAGCTGGAAAAGGAAGCCTCCTACGCTGACATCTGCGCCGCCATGAAGGCCGCTTCCGAGGGCGACATGAAGGGCGTGCTGGGTTACACCACCGAGAAGGTCGTTTCGACCGATTTCCGTGGCGAAGCCTGCACTTCCACCTTCGATGCCGATGCCGGTATCGCGCTGGACAAGACCTTCGTGAAGCTGGTGGCCTGGTACGACAACGAGTGGGGCTATTCCAGCAAGGTTCTGGAAATGGTTCGCGTTATGGCGTCCAAGTAATCAGGTTCCACCCAGCAAAAAACCCGCTTCGGCGGGTTTTTTGCTGGCTTGCGGTCGCACGGCCGCAAGCAGGGGCGGCGAACCTTATTTGCAGGTGCCTAGGTCCTTCCATGGACCCCATTGGCCAGAAACCGCTGGCACGTCGCCCTGAATCCACCATTTGTTCTGGTAGTTGCGGCCCTGGTAGGACACGGTTGTGCCCGGATTGGTGTAGGCGGTTTTTGCATCCCATGCCACCGCACACGTTGCAGTGCCGGGCGTGCTGGTGGGAGTCAAGGTTGGAGTGATGACCGGCGTGACGGTTGCCGTGGGCTTGCTTGTCGGTGTTGCCGTCGGAGTGGCGCTTGGTATGATGGTGGGTGCTGCGCTAGGTACCGGTGTGATGGTCGGGCTGCTTGTGCACTTGCCCACTTCCTTCCATGCCCCCCATTGCTGGCTGCCTGGTTCTTCGCCGCGCACCCACCAGCTCGCTTCCCACTGCTTGCCGTTGTAGCTTACCCGGCTGCCGCCGACGTAATCCTTGCCTGCATCCCAAGCCGCAGCGCAGGAGCCGGCTGGTGTTGGTGTCGTCGTGGGAGCCGCTGTTGGTGTGATGGTCGGAGTAGTGCTTGGTGTGCCTGTCGGGGTAACTGTCGGCGCCGCAGTGGGGGTGGGGCTGCTGGCACCTTCGATGTCGATGCGGAAGGTGTAGCTGGCGCCGTTGCGGCTGTAGACGTGGTTGTCCTGCGCATTCTGGATTGCGGTAACGCTGCCGTTGCCTTGCAGCACGCCAATGCTGACATGGCGTGATGAGGCGTTGACTTTCTGGGCGAGGAAATACGGCCAGTTGCTGGCAAGACCGGTATTCTGGCCACTCTGGTTGTCTATGCCGACGATCAGTTCGGTCTTTTCCAGATCGAGTCCCTGGGCATCAAACAGGCGGAAGCTGATCTTGCTGTTCTCTGCCAGATCCTGATAGGCGCGTACCTGCCCCAGATCCTTGAAGGTGGATACGCCACCGGAAAAGCTCACATCCGAGCAGGAATAGAATGCTTCCGCGCTGTCGCTGCGCTGCCAGGTCGCGTAGATGACGTGCTTGCCGGTTTTCTTCGGCAGCGGGCAGGTCAGCTTGTAGGTCTTGTCGGCATTGACGGGAATGTTGCCGAGCGTACAGAAGCGCTCGAGGTCGGACCATTTGAGTGGCTGGGTTGGATCCCAGCTGTCACGGGTGACGTACAGTGCCCATTCACTGGTCTGGTGCGGGGCTGGTGCCTTGAAAATGAAATCGTACTGGCCATTGGCATTGGCTGCGATGGGGGTAGTGGGCCAGTCGGTACGAGCGAGGTTGAGGCCGGCATAGTTCGACTTGCCGCCACCGCATAGTTGCCCGTCCGGAACGAAGGCCTTGTGGTTGCCGTTGGGAAGCTGGTTGACGCCGGACCAGTCATACAGCATCTGCGGGCCGGACTGGGCGACGGCAGCCTGGCAGGCTGCGGATTTGGGGGCTTCCGGCCCTTCGTTGAAACATTGCAGCACGCGGCTGATCGGGTCAGCCATGGTGCCGTGGGCCAGTGCGGTTGCGGGGTGCAGCAGTACGGTGGCGCTGCCCAGCAGGGCAAGGCCAAGGCGATACGTTTTCATCACTTCGCTCCAGAAGTTTGGGAGGGTCAGGTGCCTGTCCGGTCTTTGCCGGTGTGGCACTATTCATGCGGGCGCTGTTGCGCCAGCATGAGCAGTCTTACGCTGCGGGAGCGAATCTAGCATTGTGCCGCGGCTGGCTCAATGATTCTTTTTCTTTTCTGATGAAAGAGTTACAGGGCGCACCGCTGGGTTGGAACGGCCTGCGCGCTCATTGTTGCAATGTCAGGACTGCAGTGCTGCTTGCTGCAATGCGATCAGCTCGCGGATGCCGGCATCTGCCAGATTCAGCAGTGCGTTGAGTTCGCCGCGCGAGAATGGCATCCCTTCGGCGGTGCCCTGCACTTCGACGAGGCCACCGCTGGCGGTCATCACCACATTCATGTCGGTCTCGCAGGCCGAGTCTTCCGGATAATCCAGATCAAGAACAGGTACGCCTTCGAAAACACCCACCGAAATTGCAGCAACATGTTCTCGAACGGGCGAGCTGGCCAGCTTGCCACTGGCAATCAGGCTGTTGATGGCATCGGTCAGTGCGACAAAGGCGCCGGTGATGCTGGCGGTGCGGGTGCCACCGTCGGCCTGGATGACGTCACAGTCGATGATGATCTGGCGCTCGCCCAGTTTTTCCAGATCAACGACTGCGCGCAGGCTGCGGCCGATCAGCCGCTGGATTTCCTGGGTGCGGCCGGATTGCTTGCCCTGTGCTGCTTCGCGCTTCATGCGGCTGCCGGTCGAGCGTGGCAACATGCCGTACTCGGCCGTGACCCAGCCCTGACCCTTGCCCTTCAGAAAGCCGGGGACGTTTTCTTCCACGCTGGCGGTGCACAGTACCTTGGTATTACCAAATTCGACCAGTACGCTGCCTTCGGCGTGGCAGGTGTAATTGCGGGTGATGCGGACAGCGCGCAGCTGGTTGGCAGAACGGCCGGAGGGGCGCATGGAGGGGCTCACTGTTCAGAAGAAATGATCGCCATTATAGCGTTTGGTGCTCACGCGGCAGGTCTTGTGCGAATTATTGTGGGTATGTGCCTAATTGTCTTTTATTTATTGGGTTTTGTTGCCATGGGTTACTGGGTATTGAATGCTGAGTGCGGCCTGCAGTGTCGTGCGGTAGCCGTCTTCGCCCAGCAGTTCCAGCAGATCGGCCTTGGCCATCTTGCCAAGTACGACCGGATTGGCTTCGCAGACGGTCACCGGAATATGTCGTGCCTGCAGTTGCCGGATGATTTTTTCCAGTGTCTGCAGCCCGGTCATATCGATGAAGGGGACATTGCGCAGCCGGATGATCTGCTGGCGTGGCTCGGTGTGGGTCGCAATCAGTGCACGTTCGCATTGCTCGACCGCAGCAAAGAAGAACGGGCCCTCGATGCTGAACACCATGACGCCAGGAGGCAGGCTGTCGCGCCCCATGGCCGCCAGTTCATGCTGCAGGTCAGGCTCGCTCTGCGCGCTGACCGTGACGGCACCGGCCATGCGGCGCATGAATTGCAGGATGGCCAGAATCACGCCGATCTGCACGGCAACCACCAGATCGGTGAAGACCGTCAGGACAAAGGTGATCAGCAGGATGGCAATATCGGCGCGCGGCGCATGAAACAGCGTGTAGACAAAGCGGTGCGCCTCGCTCATGTTCCACGCCACGACAAACAGGATGGCGGCCAGTACGGGCAGTGGAATGTGCCCGGCCAGCGGGGCGCCGAGCAGCAGGATGATCAGCAGCGTCACCGAATGGACGATGCCGGCGAGCGGGCTGGTGCCGCCATTGCGGACATTGGTCGCCGTGCGGGCAATCGCCCCGGTGGCGGCAAAACCGCCAAACAGCGGGCAGAGCAGGTTGGCCACGCCCTGGCCGATCAGTTCCTGATTGGCGTCATGCCGGGTACCGGCCATACCGTCGGCCACCACCGCTGACAGCAGGGATTCGATGGCACCAAGCATGGCAATGGTAAAGGCCGGGCCGATCAGCTCCAGTATCCGGGACAGTGACAGATCGGGCGCGATGAAGGCCGGCAGTGCTTGCGGTATGCCGCCAAACGCGCTCTGGATGGTGCGGACACCGTCGAATTGTGCGAAATACTGGATGAGCGTGACGGCGAGCAGGGCAATCAGCGGCCCGGGGACTCGCTTGAGGCCGGGCAAACGGTTGCCTTTGATCGTCAGCAGCAGGCCTGTGCCGGCCAGCAACAGGGTGGGCAGGTGCAGATCCGGCAGTGTGTGCAGCAGTTCCCATGCCTTCTCGTGGAAGTGGCGTGAGGCCGGGCTGGCAATTCCGAAGAACTCGGGCCATTGCCCCACCCAGATCACCATGCCAATTCCGCTGGTGAAACCCAGAATAACGGGGGCGGGAATGAAGCGGATGACGTTGCCCATGCGGGCAATGCCCAGCAGCAGCAGCATGCCGCCCGCCAGCAGCGTGGCGGTTTCCAGACCCGCAATGCCGTAGCGTGCCGTAATGTCGGCCAGAATGACGACGAAGGCGCCAGTCGGACCGGCGATCTGCAGGCGGCTGCCGCCACAGATGGCCACCGCCAATCCCGCAATGATGGCAGTGTAAAGGCCCTGCTCCGGTTTGGCGCCGCTGGCAATGGCAAATGCCATCGCCAGCGGTAGCGCCACCACGCCGACAATTACGCCAGCAATCAGGTTGGGAAGCCAGTTTGGCCGGCCGAGGAGGCCAGCCTGGTATGCCTCGCGTAGCGCTATCATGCGGGCTCCTGATGAGCGATCAGTATGCTTGCAGTGTAGGACGCGCAGGCTTACGGGGTAACTCTCTGCGCGTAACGTAATTTGTTGCATCGCATGTGGCTCGCATAGCGGCAGAGGGCAGGGGTAGAATCGCGTTTTCGACGAGGATGTCATGCAAACATCGCTTCCCCAGCATCCGATTGGCGTATTTGATTCCGGTGTCGGCGGCCTGACGGTCGTGCGCGCATTGATGGACCGCCTGCCTTTTGAAAATATCATCTATTTTGGCGATACCGCGCGCGTGCCCTATGGCGTGAAGTCGGTCGCGACGATCGAGCACTACACACAGCAGATTGCCGATTTCCTGATCCGGCAGCCGGTGAAGGTGCTGATCATTGCCTGCAATACCATGGCCGCAGTTGCCGCCGACAAGGTGCGTGCAGCGTCGCCGGTGCCGGTGCTCGATGTCATTGAAGCCGGCGCCCGCAATGCCGTGGCGCGTTCGCAATCCGGCGGCATCGGCGTGATCGGTACCCCGACCACGATCAATTCCAACGCCTACGCCCGTGCCATCCACCGCCTGAACCCCGACAGCCGCGTGTATTCGCAGGCGTGCCCGTTGTTTGTTCCGCTGGTTGAAGAAGGCTGGCTCGACCATCCGGTGACCAGGATGACCGCGCAGGAATACCTGAAGCCGGTGTTTGTCGAGAGCATCGATACGCTGGTGCTTGGCTGCACGCACTATCCGCTGATCAAACCACTACTGACCGACATTACCGGCCAGCGTTTGCAACTGGTCGACTCAGCCCTGTCAATCGCCGAGCAGGCCGCTCAGTTGCTGCAGGAAAGCGGGCTCGCCAATCCGCAGCACGAGTTGCCCGATTACCAGTATTACGTGACCGATCTGCCGGTGAAATTCCAGACCATCGGCGAGCGCTTTCTCGGTCGCAGCCTGAACCGGCTGGATCTCGTCAGCCTTTGAGCTCGTAGTATGCCGGTTCTGTCAGTGCCGGCGTGCCGCCGCGGGCCGCTGTGGTTCCGTTTCACCTGAAGAAGGGCCTTTGAATGCTGTACGGCTTTACCTTTCTGGTGCTGTTCCAGCTGGTCGGCGAAATGCTCAGCCGCGGGCTGCATCTGCCAGTACCCGGGCCGGTACTGGGCATGCTGTTGCTGGCCGTGTGGTGCACCGTCCGGCGGGGAGTCGATGACCGGGTCGGGCGTGTAGCCCTCGGCCTATTGCGCTACATGGCGCTGCTTTTTGTTCCGGCTGGCGTCGGGCTGATGCTGCTGGGGCCGGTTCTGCGCGAGCAGGGCTGGGCGATGCTCGCGGTGCTGGTGTTCTCGACCGTGGTGACGCTGCTGGTGGCCGGCCTGGCATTGCACTGGATGCTCAAGCGCTTTCCCGGGCGCGGGGAGGACGGGCAATGAGCCTTCCCAATCCGCTGGATTCGCAGGCCATGCTGCTGGCGCTGCAGACCGCCCCCTTCCTGTGGCTGGCGGTCACCGCCGGTTGCTACCTGCTGGCCGAGCGACTCTATACAGTGAGCCGGCACTTCCCGCTGCTGCACCCGGTGCTCGTCAGCATCGTGCTGATCATTGTCATCCTGCGACTGGGGCAGGTGCCTTACCAGACGTATTTCAATGGTGCGCAGCTTTATCACTGGTTACTGGGTACTGCGACGGTGGCACTGGCCGTGCCGCTGTTCGACAACCTGCAGCGCGTGCGCGCGCTGCTGCTGCCTCTTGTGGTGGCGCTGATTGTCGGTGGTCTTGCCGGCATGCTGAGTGCACTGGCGCTGGGCAAGCTATTCGGACTCACGCCCGATGTGCTGATTTCCTTTGTTCCTAAATCCGTCACCACACCGATTGCCATGGCCTTGTCGCAGCACGCCGGCGGGCTGCCGGCACTGACGGCCAATGTGGTGATCCTGACCGGAATTCTTGGTGCGATGATTGCCGTGCCCCTGCTGGCGCTGGCCGGCGTGCGTGGCGAAATTGCGCAGGGCTTTGCGCTGGGGATTGCCGCACACGGGGTCGGAACCGCCCGGGCCATCCAGATATCCCCCACCGCAGGGGCGTTTGCCGGGCTGGCGATGGGTCTCAACGGCGTGCTGACATCGCTGACACTGGCGCTGGTGCTGTCGCTCTGGCCTGCCTGAACGGTCTGGCTGCCAGCATCGCGGCACGCTTGCTCCTATAGTGCAAACGTAATCCCGTGCAGGATGATGCATGAACTGGCGCAATCTGATGGAGCTCCTTTTGCCCGCCTTGCTGTTACTGGCCGGGGCGGGGGTGCTGACGAGCCACCTGCTGGACCAGGAGCGCCGGCAGGCTTGGCTGCGCTCGGAACAAAACGCGCTCAACGAGGCGGCCCAGTTGCGCGTTGCCATTGAAGCTGAGCTGAATTCGACCCTCTTTGTCGGTGGCGGCCTGAATGCCTTCATCCGCACCGCTGAGCCGGGGCAGCTTGACCGTCAGTTGCCTGCCATGATGTCGCTCCTGTTTGGCCAGGCGCGCAACCTGCGCAATATCGGCATTGCTCCTGATAACCGCATCCGCTGGGTTTTTCCCCTGGCCGGCAATGAGCAGGCCATCGGTCTTTCCTACGAGGACAGACCCGAGCAATGGCCGGCCGTCAAACAGGTCATCGAATCGCGCCGGCCTTTTCTGGCCGGGCCGGTCAGACTGGTGCAGGGGGGCGAGGGACTGATCTATCGTGTTCCGGTATTTGCCAACGATGGTCATTACTGGGGAATGATCAGTTCGGTCATCAACCTTGAGCAATTCTGGGGCCGGGTCGGCGTTGCACAGGGCTTGTCCTCGCGACTCCATATCGTCGGCAAGGATGCTGCCGGCCCCGCCGGTGAGCCGGTCTGGGGCGATCCACTGCCGCCGGATCAGCCAGTAGTCGTGCAGCAGATCCGTGTTCCCGGAGGCAGCTGGCAGCTGACGCTGGCGGTGCTTGAACCCGCTGATCTGGGGCAGCGGCAGCTGGTTCTGCTGCTGATCAGTGGCACGATTACGACTGTGCTGCTGGGGGCCTTGCTCTTGCTGGCCTTGTCTGTTCAGCGGGACAGGCAACGCCTGCTGGCGCTTTCTGAGGCCAAGGAGGCGGCCGAAGCAGCCAGTCGGGCGAAGAGTATTTTTCTCGCCAACATGAGTCACGAAATCCGCACGCCGATGAATGGCGTGATCGGCATGAGCCAGCTGCTGCTCGATACGGTGCTTACGCCACAGCAGCGCGAGTATGCGCAGACCATGCGCCGCAGTGCCGAGGCGCTGCTGGTGGTTCTGAACGACATTCTGGATTACTCCAAGATCGAGGCCGGCAAGCTCGACATCGAGCACATTGCCTTCGAGTTGCCGCTGCTGCTGGAGGATGTGTGCGACCTCCTGGCATTGCGCGCGCATGAAAAGGGCCTTGAGTTGCTGTGTGACATCGATCCGGCCCTGCCGTTGCGGGTGCAGGGCGATCCAACCCGGCTGCGGCAGGTACTGATGAACCTTCTGGGCAACGGCATCAAGTTCACCCATGGCGGCGAAGTGACGCTGCTGGTGCGCCAGCTTGCGCGCACCGAGCGGCAGGTGCAGCTGGAAATCAGCGTGCGGGATTCCGGCGTCGGTATTGCCGCCGACCAGGTAGACTCGATTTTCGAAGCCTTCCGGCAGGGGGACGCATCGGTGGCGCGGCATTTCGGTGGTACCGGGCTGGGCCTATCCATTTCTCGCCGTCTTGTCGCGCTGATGGGAGGGGAGCTGACTGCCAGCAGCGCCGAAGGCGTGGGATCCTGGTTCAGCTGCACACTGGCTTTTGATCTTCTGCCCGAGGCCGTTCCGTCTGAGGTGGCGTGGCGCTTGCCGCGGGGCACTGCGGTGCTGGTTGTGGACGGTAATCCCTATTGCCGCGCCTTGCTCGCCTTGCAGATCGGGCGCAGTGGCGGAGCGCCGGCACTGGCCAGTACGCTGCAGGAGGCCATGGCCGAATTGGTGCGTGCGGCAAGTGCAGCTCGCCCGTTCCGCATCGTGCTGGTGGCGCGTGACCTGCCCGATGGTGACGGCATCGAGCTGGCGCGCTGGCTGCGCATCCAGCAATCGGGAGCGCAGGTAGTCCTGATGCAGACACGCATGCAGGCGCTGGAGCAGAAAAGATGGCAGGAAGCCGGTGTGAGTGCCAGCCTTGAAAAACCGGTCCGGCAAAGTGTGCTGGCCAGCAGTCTCGCCCGGCTGCTGCACGGCGAGGTTGCACGGCCGGTACAGTCGGCGCCGCAGCCGGTCCTGAGCAGCCGCCGGCCCGTGCTGCTGGTGGAAGACAACGCCGTCAACCGCAAGGTGGCGCAGGCGATGCTGGCGCGCCTAGGCCTGGTCACCGAGGTGGCCGAGAATGGTGCCGAAGCGCTGCAGCTGCTGATGACAAGGGATTACCAGCTGGTGCTGATGGATATCCAGATGCCGGAAATGGACGGGCTGACTGCAACCCGGCGGATCCGTGATCCGCACAGTCGCGTGCGCCAGCATGACATTCCCGTCATAGCCATGACGGCCAATGCCATGATGGGCGACGAGGGGGATTGCCTTGCCGCCGGCATGAATGCCTATATCAGCAAGCCGGTGCAGTTTGACCGGCTGGCAGCGGTGCTGGCGCAGTACCTGGCGGCGGACTGATTTTATACATTGCAGGGTATTGCAATGGGGCCATTTTCCCTGAATGGCTTTGGCTGTATACCCATGGGGATTAATGGCGCCAGTTCAGCTGCGCATGCAGTCTGACCACATCCCCGATGATGATCAGTGCCGGTGGCTTGATGCTGGCGCTGGTGAGCGCTTCGGCCACTCCTGCCAGTGTGGTGATGACGACCTGCTGGTTTGCGCGCGTGGCATTGGCAACGATGGCGACCGGAGTGTCTGCCGCCCGGCCGTGCGCAATCAGCTGCGCGCTGATTTTGGGTGCCTGGGCAACACCCATGTAAACGACGACCGTTTCCGAAGGATTGACGAGGCGGGGCCAGTCGAGCTCGACTTCACCATCGCGGCGGTGGCCGGTCACGAAGGTGACCGACTGCGCATAATCGCGGTGGGTGAGCGGAATGCCGGCGTAGCAGGATGCACCCGCCGCCGAGGTAATTCCCGGCACCACTTCAAAGTCGATGCCGGCTGCCGCCAGCTCGGCGATTTCTTCGCCGCCGCGACCGAAGATGAAGGGGTCGCCGCCCTTGAGTCGCAGCACTTTCCTGCCTTCCTGTGCCAGCTTGACCAGCAGCCGGTTGATGTCTTCCTGTGGCAGCGCGTGATTGTTCGCTTTCTTGCCCACGTAGACGCGCTCGGCGTCGCGGCGCACCAGTTCCATGATGTCGTGGCTGACGAGATTGTCATACAGCACCACATCGGCCTGCTGCATCAGCCGCAGCGCGCGGAAGGTCAGCAGGTCGGGGTTGCCCGGCCCGCTGCCGACGAGATAGACCGCGCCGCGCTTGAGCTGACCTGCGTCCGCCACGTTCAGCGCGGCGATGATTTCCGCACGCACCGCCGCCGTATCACCGGCAAACACGCGATCGGGCAGCGGACCGCTGAGTATCTGCTCCCAGAAATGCCGGCGTGCGGCCGGATCGGGCAGTTTTTCCTTCGAGAGTGCCCGCAGTTCGCGGCCCAGTCGCGCCAGATCGCCATAGCCATGCGGCACCAGCGCTTCGAGCTGTGCGCGCAGCTGCCGCGCCAGTACCGGTACGCCGCCGCCAGTGGACAGCGCAATCACGAGCGGCGAGCGGTCGATGATGGCTGGCGTGATGAAGCGGCTGTGTGCCGGATCATCCACCGCGTTGACCAGAATCCCGGCAGCCTCGCAGCTGGCAAATACCGCGGCATTGATGGCCGGCTCGTCAGTGGCGGCAATGACGAGGCGCAGCGGTTGGCGGATCCATGCCGGGTCGAACATGCCTTCCTGCCACACGATCTGCCCGGTGCTGGCGAGCTCCTGCAGCCCCTCGTCGAGGGTCGGGCTGAGAACCGTGATGTGGGCGCCGGCAGCCAGCAGCAGGCGTGCCTTGCGCAGCGCGATTTCGCCGCCACCGACAATCAGGCAGTTTTCTTGTTGCAGATCAAGGAAAAGCGGGAAATAGTCCATGCAGGATACGAGCTCAGCGGGAAATGCCGCTATTTTGGCATGACTTGCCCGCAAGGGCTGTGCCTTTGGCCAATGAGCCTCGGATTTAAAACCGATAATACTGATTTACCCAGGAGAAAATAATGCAGAAAATCATGATCGTACTGGCCGTTGCCGGTCTTCTTGCCAGTGCCGGCGCCCACGCCGTCAGCGGGGCCGATCTGGCCAAGAGCAAGGCCTGTATGGCCTGCCACACCGTGGACAAGAAAGTGGTCGGCCCGGCCTACAAGGATGTCGCCGCCAAGTACAAGAATGACAAGGGCGCGGTAGCCAAGCTGGCGACCAAGATCCAGAAGGGTGGCAGTGGCGTGTGGGGCTCGATGGCCATGCCGCCCAATGCGGTCAGCGATGCCGAGGCCAAGCTGCTGGCCGAATGGGTCATGGCGCAGAAGTAAGCGGCCTGTACCCGTTCAAAAAACAGCGCCCGATGGGCGCTGTTTTTTTGCTTGCGCAGCAACTGCACTGAAGGCGAGCTGTCTACACTGGACAAATTGCCGCCGCAGCTTGTCAGATCAGGCGGCGGCGGCCGACCAACTTGCAGATACTGCTCAGGAGTTGCCCCATGCTGATTCGTTCTGCCTCTGATATTCCCGCCAGCGCAATCACTCCGCGCGAGGTCTACCTCAATCGCCGCCAGTTCATGGCTGCCGGCGCGGGGATGACGCTGGCACTGCTGGGTGCCGATGCTGCTGCCAGCCTGTTGTCACGGTCTTCGCCGTTTTCTACAACAGAGGACAAGAACAGCCTGAAAGAAATCACCACGTACAACAATTTCTACGAATTTGGTACCGACAAGAGCGACCCGGCTGCGAACGCCCATACATTGAAAACCAGCCCGTGGAGCATCGTGGTCGAAGGCGAGGCGGGCAAGCCACGCCGTTTCGGCATGGAAGAACTGCTGAAAATCGCCCCGCTGGAAGAGCGCATCTATCGCCTGCGCTGTGTGGAAGGCTGGTCGATGGTCATTCCCTGGGTCGGTTTTCCGCTGGCAAGCCTGCTCAAGCTGGTCGAGCCGACCTCCAAAGCCAAATTTGTCGCCTTCGAATCGCTGGCCGATCCGCAGCAGATGCCAGGTGTGAAAAGCCGTGTGCTCGACTGGCCCTATCGCGAAGGGCTGCGCATCGATGAGGCCATGCATCCGCTGACCATTCTGGCGGTTGGCCTGTATGGCGAGGTGCTGCCGAAACAGAATGGCGCCCCTGTCCGGCTGGTGGTGCCGTGGAAGTATGGATTCAAGAGCATCAAATCCATCGTCCGTATCCGTTTGCAGGAAACCCAGCCGAGCACCAGCTGGAGCACGGCCAATCCTTCCGAGTACGGTTTTTATTCGAATGTGAATCCGGCGGTCGATCACCCGCGCTGGAGCCAGGCGACCGAGCGGCGCATTGGCGAGCTTTTCAAACGCAAGACGCTGCCCTTCAACGGCTACGCCGACCAGGTGGCCGCGCTCTACAAGGGCATGGACCTGCGCAAGTTCTACTGAGAGAAGCCGATGTTGCCTCGTTGGGTAAAACCGCTGCTGTTTGTCCTGTGCCTGCTGCCGCTGGCGCGCATGGTCTGGCTGGTGCTGCAGGCGGTGCCGGTCAATCCGGTCGAATTCATCACCCGCTCCACCGGCACCTGGGCGCTGGTCGGGCTATGCCTCTCGCTGGCCATCAGCCCCCTGCGGCGCATCACCGGCTACGGCGCGCTGCTGCGCGTAAGACGCATGGTCGGGCTGTTTGCGTTTTTCTATGCCGCGCTGCACCTGCTGACCTATCTGTGGCTGGACCAGTTCTTTGACTGGGCTGCCATCCTGCGTGATGTGCTCAAGCGACCATTTGTCACGCTCGGCTTTGCGGCGTTTCTGCTTTTGCTGCCGCTGGCCGTGACGTCTACCGATGGCTGGATACGCCGGCTGCGCCGCAACTGGGGGCGCTTGCACCGGCTGGTCTACCCGGCTGCGGTGCTGGCAGTGCTGCATTATCTGTGGCTGGTGAAGCGTGATCTGACCGAGCCCCTGTTGTACGCTGCGGTGCTGGCTGTGCTGCTTGGTGTGCGCATCTACTGGTTTTGTCGCGCACGATCCTGAAATAGGGTTTTGGGTATGTGTCTGTAGCCATTTTATTGCAATTGCTGTGGGCGTATACCTGTGGTTTTGTGGCTGCTTACGCGGTGGTGGCGAAGCTTCCGCTGAATGTGTCGTTTGTCGCATAAGCACGTGCCACGCGAGCTGATTCGGCGGAGCGGCTGGCGATTTCCATCAGTGCTTCCTGTTCCATACTGGCCGCCCGCGCGGCAATGGCGCGGTCGACGCTGGATGGATCAGCGGGTGCCAGCGCGGCGGCCTGAATGGCTCGGGCGCGGCGCAGTGTTTCTTCCGGTGTACGTCCCGGTGAAACATCAATCTGGACATCGCCGGCGACGGCGTAACGCATGCCATCCGGCCCGGTCTCCATCGTGTAGTTGGTGCCGCTGGTAGCAAGGCCGCCGGCTGCCGCCAGATGGGCCTGTTCGTGCTGGCGCACCTTGCGGTCTGTTGCCTGCATCTCGCGCACTTGCGCCAGTTGCTCGTCGCTGAGCGGCTGGCCGTCAAGCCCGCGCGGGCGGGTCGGATCGCGGGTGGTGGAGGATGAGGCTGTTTCTGTGCCGGTCCCGGTTTCTGTTTCCGTTTCCGGGGTGTTGCTGGCCGCACTGCGGCTTGCCGTGCTCGGAGATGCGCGCGGCAGGGGCGGGATTGCTGCGATGAGGGCAGTCACTGCACTGCCCACTAGCGGGCTCATGGCATGACTCCTTGTCTAACACTCTGATTTTAATGATTTGTTTTTGCTGTTATCGCGCGGAGGCAAGGGTGTGGCGACGAAAGGTCTTTTACCCTGCCTTGCGGGCGGGTGACTGGGCCGGGCTGTCACGCACTTGCCATAACTGCGGCGGCTTTGTGCTAATCTTGGCGGATTCTGCAATCGAATCTGATTACCGCAATGGCAAAAGGCAATCTCTATATCGTGACCGCCCCGTCGGGGGCCGGCAAAACCACTCTGGTCAAGGCGCTGCTGGCGGCCGATCCGCACATCCAGCTGTCCGTGTCATTTACGACCCGCGCGCCGCGCGAGGGTGAGGTCAATGGTCGCGATTACCATTTTGTCGAGCGCGCCGAGTTCGAGCGGATGATCAACAACTGCGAATTTCTGGAATACGCCGAGGTGTACGGCAACTATTACGGCACGTCGCAGACCTGGATCAACAGTGTGATCGAAAGCGGTCGCGACATCCTGCTCGAAATCGACTGGCAGGGCGCGCAGCAGGTGCGCCGCCTGTTCCCGGACGCGATCGGCATTTTCGTGCTGCCGCCGTCGCTGGACGTGCTGGAGCAGCGCCTGCGCGGTCGCGGCAAGGACAGCGACGAGGTTATTGCCCGCCGCATGAAGGTGGCCCGCGAAGAGATCAGCCATGTCGATGAAGCTGATTACGTGATCGTCAACGAGCATGTCGACGATGCCGTGCGCGACATCATTGCCGTCGTGCGTGCCGGCCGCCTGGGCCTGGCACAGCAATCCGAGCGCCATACGGCGCTGATCAGTGCACTGAAAGGCTGATCGCTTTGGTATAATGCAGGGTTCCAGGGGCTGTTCTCGCCCCCGATTTCACAAGTTTGACCGGAGATTGCCGCATGGCTCGCATTACCGTTGATGAATGTCTGTCCCGTTTTCCCAACCGTTTCGACCTGACACTCGCTGCAGCCTACCGCGCCCGCCAGATCGAAAACGGCTCTTCCCCGCAAGTGGAAAACCATGGCCGTGACAAACCGACCGTACTTGCGCTGCGTGAAATGGCCGCCGGCCTGGTCAGCACGGACATCCTGACCCGCAACCGCGGCTAAGGGTGGCCATGGAAGCGGAGATCAGCCCCGAAGACGTTCCAGCCCTGCAAGAGGCACCCGACGTCATCGACAATGCCAACCGCTTCCTTTCTGAGCACACCGCCTACCTGAAGAGTGAAGACCGCGACTATCTGCGGCGGGCCTTCCTCTTCGCCGAAGCCGCGCACCGCGAACAGCAGCGCAAATCCGGCGAACCGTACATTTCCCATCCGCTGGCTGTCGCCACCATCCTCACGCAATGGAAGCTTGATGCGCAGGCGCTGGCCGGCGCGCTGCTGCACGACGTGATGGAAGACAGCGGCGTCACAAAGATCGAGCTGACCGACAAATTCGGCAAGACGGTGGCCGAGCTGGTCGACGGCATGTCGAAAATCGACAAGCTGGAATTCCAGAGCAAGGAAGAGGCCCAGGCCGAGAATTTCCGCAAGATGCTGCTGGCGATGGCGCACGATCTGCGCGTCATCCTGATCAAGCTTGCTGACCGCCTGCACAATATGCGCACGATGGATGCGATGCGTGCCGACAAGCAGAAGCGCATCGCGCGGGAGACTCTGGAGATCTACGCGCCGATTGCCAACCGCATCGGGCTCAATGCCGTTTATCTCGAGCTGGATGATCTGGCCTTCAAATACCTGCATCCGCACCGCTACGACGTGCTGTCCAAGGCGCTGAAAGCTGCGCGTGGCAACCGCCGCGAAGTGGTCAGCAAGATTCTGGAAGGCATCCGTGCCAAGCTGGCCAGTGCCGGCCTCGAGGCGACAGTGAGCGGGCGCGAGAAGAACCTCTTCAGCATCTACTGCAAGATGCAGGAAAAGCACCTGAGCTTTTCCGAAGTACTGGATATCTACGGCTTTCGCGTGCAGGTGAAGGATGTCGGCTGCTGCTATCTGGCACTGGGTGCGCTGCATGCGCTCTACAAGCCGATTCCAGGCAAGTTCAAGGATTACATCGCGATCCCGAAGCAGAATGGCTACCAGTCACTGCATACGACGCTGTTCGGCCCGTATGGCACGCCGATCGAAATCCAGATCCGCACCAACGACATGCATCGCGTGGCCGATGCCGGTGTGGCCAGCCACTGGATGTACAAGTCGGGGGACGAAGGCTTTTCCGACGTCCAGAAAAAAACGCACCAGTGGCTGCAATCCCTGCTGGAAATGCAGGCCGATTCCGGCGACGCGGTCGAGTTTCTGGAACACATCAAGGTCGACCTCTTTCCCGACCAGGTGTATGTATTCACGCCCAAGGGCAAGATTCTTTCGCTGCCCAGCAGTGCAACCTGTGTCGATTTCGCCTATGCGGTGCACACCGATGTCGGCAACCGCTGCATCGCCGCCAAGGTAAACCACGAGCTGGTGCCGCTGCGTACCCGCCTGAAAAATGGCGATTCGGTCGAGATTGTCATGGCCGCGCACGCGCATCCGAATCCTTCGTGGCTGACTTTTGTCACCACCGGCAAGGCGCGCAGCCATATCCGGCATTTCCTCAAGACAATGCGTTTCGAGGAGTCCGTGCATCTGGGCGAGCGCCTGCTGCAGCAATCGCTGGCAGCACTCAACCAGCCCAGAGTCATCAGCGACGAGGTATGGGAGCGCTACCTGCGCGAGCACGGCGACAAGGCCCGCGATGAAGTCCTGGCCGAGCTGGGGCTGGGCAAGCGCCTGGGGGTCGTGGTTGCCAAGCGGCTGCTGCAACTTTCCGGCGCCTGGGAGGAGGAGTCCGTGTCCGGACGCAAGCCGCAGGCGGTGACGGTGCGCGGCACCGAGGGCATGGCCATCCAGTTCGCCCATTGCTGCAACCCGATTCCGGGCGATCCGATCCTCGGCATGGTCAAGAAAGACCAGGGGCTGCTGATTCATGCGCATGATTGTCCGCTGGTATCACGCGGGCGCATCGACTCGGACAAGCTGGTTTATGTCGAGTGGGACCCGGATGTGGCGCGCCTCTTCGATGTGCCGGTGCGTGTGCTGGCGGTCAATGATCGCAGTACGCTCGCGAGCCTGGCGGCGGCAATCGCCGATGCCGATGCCAATATCGTCGCCGTGACCATGACCGATCAGTCCGATACGGACGAGCGCTTCATCCAGGTGCAGTTCACCCTGCAGGTGCACAACCGCGTGCATCTGGCGCAGGTGTTCAAGAGCCTGCGCGGGCTTTCCAGTGTTTCCCGTCTGCAGCGGGTACGGGGTTAGGTCGTCGATCCACACGGAAGTAGTGTCAAACCCTGAGTCGCATCAAGGCGGCTTTCTTTGCGCATGCTAGAATCGCTCCCGACTCATCCACGCATGACAGGGGCGTATCCATGCAGCTTTCTCTGAACGGCGAACGCCGCGAATTTCCCGACGGCATTACCGTTGCCGGCATGATCGAGGTGCTGGCGCTGACCGGCAAACGCGTTGCGATCGAGCGCAATGGCGAAATCGTGCCGCGCAGCCTGCATGCCGAGACCGCACTCGCCGATGGCGATGTGCTGGAAATGGTTGTCGCCGTTGGCGGTGGCTAGGCGCCATCCCGCATTCATCCACGTTCAATCGACCCGTACACCGGGCGCCAGCAGGTTCAACAACAAGGGGTTAATCCATGAGTGACGATATTTTCCAGATTGCCGGCAAAACCTATAACTCGCGCCTGATCGTGGGGACCGGCAAATACCAGGATTTCGCGCAGACCCGCGAGGCGGTAAAGGCATCCGGCGCCGAGATCGTGACTGTGGCGATCCGCCGCGTGAACATCGGCCAGAATGCCGGCGAAGCCAGCCTGCTCGATTACCTGCCGCCATCCGAGTTCACCTACCTGCCCAACACCGCAGGGTGTTATACCGCCGAGGATGCCATCCGCACGCTGCGCCTGGCGCGCGAACTGCTGGATGGTCACAAGCTGGTCAAGCTCGAAGTGCTGGGTGACCAGCACACCCTGTTCCCGAACGTGCGTGAAACGCTGAAGGCTGCAGAAGTGCTGGTCAAGGATGGCTTTGACGTGATGGTGTACACCTCGGATGACCCGATCATCGCCAGGGAGCTGCAGGAGATCGGTTGCTGCGCGGTGATGCCGCTGGCTTCGCTGATCGGCTCCGGCATGGGTATCCTGAATCCGTGGAACCTGCGCCTGATCATCGAGCAGCTGTCTGTGCCGGTGCTGGTTGATGCGGGTGTTGGTACGGCGTCGGATGCGACGATTGCACTGGAGCTGGGCTGCGACGGCATCCTGATGAATACCGCGATTGCCCACGCGAAAGATCCGGTGCGCATGGCGCGCGCGATGAAGCTGGCGGTTGAAGCCGGGCGCGAATCCTTCCTGGCCGGCCGCATGCCGAAGAAGCTGTATTCGGCCGATCCATCGAGCCCGGTTTCCGGTCTGATCGCTGCCGCCAAATAAGGCTTTAGTCATTCTAAACAAAGGGTATTGCCTTGTAGCCATTTATTTTATTGGGCTACAAGGTAATACCCTTTGTTCGATTCAGAAGAAGTCGATCGTGCGTGCTTCCAGCTCTTTTTGCAGCTGGTGCTGATACAGTACTTCGGCGCGCATGAGCTGGTGTTCCTGGATGGGTAGCGGCGTGATGCGCCGGCAGTAGACATCGCCCGTGGCGGGGTCGGCAACGATCTTGCGGGCAAATTCTCCCCCCCAGTCACAGGCCAGCAACGGAATGCGCTCCGATGCCAGCCAGTCGCTCGCGAAGCGGATATTGGCCTCGCCCGCTTGCAGGCCGCGGCGCAGATTGAGCAGGTTGGCGCCGCCGAACGCCTTGGCACGCAGGCGCTCCCACGCTGCGCCCTGCTTGAGCATGCGGTTGATCAGGTTATCCATTGCCGCCATGCCGGCCAGGTTTGCATCGAGAGTACTGGTGCGCTTGTGCACATGCGGCAGCAGGAAGTGATTCATGCCAAATAGCCTTAGCTGCTGGTCATACAGGCAAACTGCCACGCAGGAGCCAAGCAGGGTGGCAAGCGGGCGCTCGCGCTCGACACCAATCTGGCCGGGATGCAGGTTCAGGGCGATTTTTTCCAGATGGCGCGGGTAGGAGTGGCCATGATGCACGGGGGCGACAGCATTGGACGGCAAGGCGTCGCTTGCCGGTGGCAGTGGATTGGCGAGGAGGGCTGGCATCCCTGCAGCATAGGTGATCCGCTGCTGCTTGCCTTGCCGATTTGCGTGCGCTACGAAACCGGGCAGAAACCGCTATAATCCGCCCATCTTTCGCCGCCGTGCGCGGCGTTTTTCTTTTGCGGAACAGTCATGAGTGAAAAAAAACTGCATCTGGCACTTGGGGTCAGCGATCTGGCAGCCAGTATCGCCGATTACAGCCGTCGCCTTGGTGCCAAGCCGGTTGTGGTGGTGGATGGCGAGTACGCGCTGTGGCGCACCAAAACACTGAATGTTTCGATCCGCCAGGCCGAGGGGGCCGCGGGTCTGCGCCACCTTGGCTGGGAGGACCCGGACGCCAGCAGAATCAGCAGCGAGAGCGATTGCAATGGTCTGATCTGGGAGCATTTCAGTGCCGCGCAGCAGGCCGAGGAAATCAACTGCCTCTGGCCACAGGCCGATTATCAGCCGGATGCGCGGCATCGTCGCATCAAATCCTTCGTATTGCGGCAGGGGCACCTGTCGAAGGGGCAGGAAAAGGCGCTGTACGATTTCGGTCCGCGCTTCTGCATTCCCTATGCTGCCGAGCCGCTTGATCTGGATGCGGCCTTTGGCCGCCATGCCCCGCGCGTGCTGGAAATCGGTTTCGGCATGGGACAGGCTACGGCAGAAATCGCAGCCGGCCGGCCGGACACCGATTTCGTCGGCGTCGAGGTGCACACGCCCGGCGTCGGCAGCCTGCTGAAGCTGGTGGGTGAAGGCAATATCGGCAATGTGCGCATCATCCAGCACGATGCGGTGGAAGTGCTGCAGCACATGCTGGCACCGGACGCGCTCGACGGCGTGCACATTTACTTCCCCGACCCGTGGCACAAGAAACGCCATCACAAGCGCCGCCTGATCCAGCCGGAATTCGTGCAGCTGCTGCTGAGCCGCCTGAAGCCGGGGGGCTACATCCATCTGGCGACCGACTGGGAAGACTACGCCATCCAGATGCTCGACGTGCTGTCTGCCACGCCGCAGCTGGAAAATACGGCGGATGGCTACGCGCCGCGCCCGGATTATCGTCCGCTGACCAAGTTCGAAAACCGCGGCATCAGGCTGGGGCACGGTGTCTGGGATCTGGTCTTCCGCAAGAAATAGTGGCTGTTGCGGGTATAAGCCTGTGGCCTTTGCGATCTAAGGGGTACAGGCCTATATCCGATTGGGTATTGCTTCAGTCGACCATATCCTGGTGTTCGAAGTGGCCACGCCCGGTGGCCAGAATATGATCTTCGTCGTGCAGGCGGTTGTAGAGCGCTTCGAGCTCGGTATCGCTGAGCTTATCCAGTAAATCGAGTATGCCTTGCAGTACCTGGTTGCGGGTCATGGTTTTCTCCAGAAGTGAGGCCTGCATGCAGCATAGTCTGTGCTTGCCGGGTGCGCTGCTGGCTTGTCGCTGCCGGCTGCTCTAGACTTGAAGCCGGTTGATCGGTGCAAAAGGAATCGGATCATGAAAGCATGGCAGGTAGTGCTACTGGGTGCGTGGGCAATGCTGCTGGCAGGATGTGCCGGCATGGGATCGTCGCAGCAGGCCGCCGCGCCGGCAGTGAGCCTGCCGGCCAAGGTGACGGCAGTGGGGTATGGCACGACGCCGACGGCAGAGGGCTTGTCGCCGGACCAGCGCCGCATGATGGCGATCCGCGCCTCCAAACTTGATGCCTACCGCGCACTGGCCGAAACCGTCGCCGGGCTGAAGATTACCGGCAGCAGCACAGTCAATGCCGTCGCGCTGACCAATGACAGTTTCCGCGTGTATGTCGATGCCTATCTGCGCGGCGCTCGCCTGGTGAGCATTACGCCCTTGCCCGGCAACGGCTATGAAACCGTGCTGGAACTGAATCTTTCGCCCGACTTCCAGCAGGGCGCAACGCAGGCCGCCGCGCCGGCCCGGGTACAGGATGCCGCCACTGCCGGCGAGGTGCCTGCGGCAGAAAATACCGTGCGTCCGGTAACGCGCTCGGGCAGCAACAACTACTACCTGGCTGAATGATGCATAGATGGGCAATCCCCTGCTTTTCCGGCCTGCTGGCCTTGTGCCTGCACGCCGGCGCGGCGCAGTTCAGCGGCATGGCGCCGATCGGATCGGGCGGCATTGAGCCGGCTCGCGCGGCGGCCATCAGCGATGCTTTGCAGAATGCCAGCCTGGCCGCCGGAGCAACCGTGCGCGGCACATCCGACAGCCAGACTGGCGGCTATAGCGAACAGACCTCCGTACAGGGGGCGCCAGTTGGCGACTATCAGCTGCTGAAGGAATGGCAGTCCGACGGTTTCTGGCATGTCATCCTCGATGTCAGGCCCGCAATGGCCAGCGCAAGCGGAACCGCCTTGCCGAGCGCCTGCGGTTTTGACCGCTATCGCCGCAAGGTATTGCTGACGCATTTCTACGTGCAGCAGCCCAGCCAGACCACCGACCTGCTGCGGGTGCCCGAAGGCATGCAGGCCTATCTGGCGCGCCAGTTGCGCGATACCGGGCATTATCTGCCGCAGCAGGCGGCATACCAGGCCGCGTTCCAGTTCAGCCCCCGTTTCATCGAGCCGCAGCAGTTGCCCGAGCGTGTGCACGAACTTGCGCAACGTTATGGAACACAGTTTGTCATCGGTGGCATCGTGCGCGACGCAGGCAGCAGCGGGCAGCGTCTGAAGCTGGGCCTGGGCAGTGATGTGCGCGAAGGCGAGAGCAAGCAGATTCTGAATGTTCCGGGAGCCCGCTTTACCCAGCTTGGCGTCAAGACCACGCCGACCGATCGCCGCTTTGATGTGGAGGTGTTTGTCTATGACGGTATTTCCGGGGCCATGCTGGCACGGCAGATGTATGCCGGACAGGCTTCGGGTGAAGTCTTGCAGCGGGAAGGTACCGAGTTCGGCTCGCCGCGCTTCTTTGCCACCGATTATGGCCGGATGGTGCAGGAGCAATTGCAGAAAGTGGGGCAGTTGCTGGATGAGGCGGTGGCCTGCCTGCCTATGACAGCGCGGGTCGTGAGGGTGGAAGGCCGGCAGGTGTATTTTGATGCCGGCGCAGAAGTTGGCATCCGGCCGGGCGACCGGCTGCAGGTATACCGCCTGCAGCCCGATACCCTGCCGCTGCAGAGTGTTGCCGCGCCGCAGGGCAGTACGCTAGGCATGCCCGAGAAACGCACAGGCAAGCTGAAGGTTACCGCCGTTCAGCCGCTGTTTTCCACGGGTACCGTGGAAGGCGTGGTGGCACCGGGTGATTATGTGCGTATCGAAGTGAAGGAGACTGCACAATGATGGCCTCGCGGGTGTTGCACATGGTGGCATTGGCCGGGGCGTGCTGGCTGCTGGCGGAGCCGGTACTGGCCAGCGGCAGCAGTCATGCGCCAGCCAGAAAGGCGGCTGTGCGTGCTCCGGCATATACAGGCCCGGGGCAGGTGACTGTTTTGCCAATCACTGCGCTGCCGCGCGGGGCGATTCTCCCACCTGCCCGCAGCATTCCACGCGCCGCTGCCACTGCGGTCACCGGTGAGTCGCAGCCTGCCGGCAAAGTCCCTGCTGTGGCAAAAAAACCGGGCAACGACTTTTACATCGTGAATAACCCCGAGTTACGCTGGCAGTTCTACAGCTACCCCTGAGACGTACTATTTGCATTCCAGCTGCTGGATGCTGGCGCCGCGGTATTTGCTGTTGAAGCGCTTGAGCGCAGTCAGTTGTTCCGGAGTGACATTCTGCGCGGTGAATTCCGCATGGCGTACCGTGTCGTCGCGTTCGCGCACGACAGCGGATTTCACACCCTTGGCACGAAATTCTTCCAGTGCCCGTTCACCGGCTTCCCGGGTTGAATAAATGCCTAGCGAAATGGCGTTCTGCCAGCGCCGGCCGTCGTTGACGATGAAGTAATCGTCGACGCCCAGTTCCTTGAGCTGCGCGGCCTTGCTTTTGGCCTGTTCAAGCGTGTCGAGTGGGGGAATGTAAACCCAGACCTTGCTGCTTTCCGGACTGCTTTTTTCGCTGGCCTGCAAGGCAAGGTCTTCCAGATTCTTGCGCGCCGCCGCGATCTGGTCACCGGTCAGTCCCTGCCAGCGAATGTTGCACAGCTGGCCATTCTGTACAGGCTGGCTGGCTGCCTTTTCCGGTACGGGCGTAGGCTGAATCCGGTCGTTGCTGTCTTCTGCGGCAACTGTGCTGGCTTGTGCCGTTTCCGTATATGCCTCGTCGGGGCTGACGATACGGATAGCGCTGGCGTTGACCTCGCGCAGGGCGAGATTCTGCTGCGGTACGGAGGCCGGTAGCAGGCGCGCGAATGCGAAAATTGCCGCATTGGCGGCCAGCAGCACAATAAACAGCCATTTCATGGCAGAAATACTCCTTCGCCGGCAGTCCGCAATGCGGCCAGTCCGTGTAGCGCGAGATTATCCATCAGCTGTACCGGCTTGTTAAGTTTGTCGGCCAGTTGTGCGGCATCGCCACCGCTCAGAATGATCAATGGCTCATCGCCATCATGGCGGGCCAGGTCGGCGTGCAGATGTTCCACGCTTGCGGTCAGTGCGGTCAGGCAGCCGCTGGCAATGGCGTCCGCCGTTTGCCGGGGGAAGGTCTGGTATTGCCCGTCGCACAATGGCAGTCGTGCGGTATGCTGGTGCAGCGCAAGGCGCTGCAGGTAATAACCCGGCAGGATGTAACCGCCAAGAAAATGTCCGCGGCGGCTGAGTGCATCAATCACGCACGCGGTGCCGGCGGATACGACAATCAGCCCGCAATCAGGCCAGGCGTGGCGTGCTCCGATCAGGGCGGCCCAGCGGTCGCTGCCCAGTTGCTGCGGATCGTAATCACTGTAGAGGCCGGCGGCCGACGTCGAGGGTTTCAGCCAGTGCACGGTCAACTGCCAGTGTTCAAGACACCAGTACCGGATGGCTTCCTGCAGGGCATTGCTGCCCACGGCACAACCGCAGACATGGGTAGGGCGGGGGAGATGTTGCCAGTCGGCAAAAAGCAGTTCGGCACTTGCGGCGTAGCCCGAGGCTTGCCACTCGCCGGAGGTATTCTTGTCCGTGTTCAGGGCCCATTTGGTTCGGGTATTGCCCAGATCAATCAGTAGTTCCATGGTCAGCCTCGGCGCAGGCTGATGTCGCCGCTGCCCAGCAAAATCTCGCCCTCGGTGGTGCGCAAGCGCAAGCTGCCGTCGCTGCTGATTCCACAGGCAATGCCGTGTTGCGTGCTGCCATCAGGCAGATAGGCGGTTACTGGCTGGTTTTGCCAGGCGTGACGCCGCTCCCAGCCCGCCTGCAGCGCGGATGTGAAGCCCTGGCGGGAAAAGGTCCGCAGCATGGTTTCGAGATTGGCGAGCAGCTGGCCAAGCAGTTCGTTCCGCCCGCAGCGCAGGCCATGCTCCTGCAGGCCAGCGGCGACTTGGCCAGTATCCTGCCCTGGGGGGGCAAGGTTCAGTCCGATGCCGATGACCAGCAGTGAGGGGCCGAGTGCGTCGCCCTGCATTTCGATCAGGATGCCTCCGGCTTTGCCCCAGTCTTCGCTGGCAGGAAGCAGGAGGTCGTTGGGCCATTTCAGTGCAATCCGGGCAACTCCGGCCTGCGCCAGTGTCTCTGCCACGGTCAGGCCAACGGCAAGCGGCAATCCGGCAAGCCGGTCAGGGCCGCCATCAAATTGCCAGGCAAGTGAAAACAGGAGCGAGGCCCCGGCTTGCCCTTGCCAGCGTCGTCCTCGCCGGCCGCGCCCTCCGGTTTGCCATTCTGCGGCCAGTGCCTGTCCGTGCTGTGCCTGCACCAGCAGCTGGCGATTGGTCGATTCGGTTTCGCTGCAGCAGCGGATGCAGAGCTGTGTATCTGCGGCTAGCTGGCTGGCAATCCGGGCTTCATCGAGCCATTCGATGGGGTGTATCAGCTTGTAGCCAACACCATGCTTGCGCTCCAGGCGTATACCATAGGTTTCACTCTGGGCGAGCGCCCCCGATATGGAGGCGCGAGAACATGCGAAACGCTCGGCAAGCGCAGCACCGGAGGTGTAATGGTCTGCATTGAGTGAACGCAGGATTGCGAGGGTGTCAGCCATGCATCACAGTGTTTCGATGACGTGATTCTGATTGGTGTAGATGCAGATATCGCCCGCAATTTCGAGGGCTTTTTTGACCACCACGTCGGGAGGAAGCTCGGTGTTTTCAAACAGGGCGCGCGCTGCGGCCTGCGCAAAAGCACCACCGGAGCCGATGGCGGCGATGCCCTGTTCGGGCTCCAGCACATCGCCGTTGCCGGTGATGACCAGGGTGGCTGTGGGGTCGGCGACGATCAGCATGGCCTCCAGCCGGCGCAGTGCCCGATCGGTGCGCCAGTCCTTGGCGAGCTCGACGGCGGCACGGGTGAGTTGACCCTGGTGTTTTTCCAGCTTGGCTTCAAAGCGTTCGAAAAGGGTAAAGGCATCGGCCGTGCCGCCTGCAAAACCGACGATGACCTTGTCGTTGTAGAGCTTGCGCACTTTTCGTGCAGTGCCCTTGATGACCACGTTGCCGAGTGTCACCTGGCCATCGCCGCCAACCGCCACCTGGTTGCCACGGCGAACGGATACGATCGTGGTGCCGTCGAATTGCTGCATTGCTTGCTCCGCGTGAGGAATGTCAGGCTTTCAGATGGAGGCGTAGGCCGGCAAGTCAAGGCGGAGGGTTTAATTCCCTTTGCGGCGGCTGACGTTGACCAGATCAGTGATGCCCATCAGGCGCAACAGACCATAGACCATTTCATTGGCCTGGATGATGCGCACGGGCTTGTCCTGGATGGACATGAACAGATTGAGCAGCAGGCCTGCTGATTCGAAATCGATGCGCCTTACCTGACGCAGATTGATGATGACTTGCGGGTGCGATTGCGCATGCGCCCGGATGGTGTCCAGCGCATCGCCCTGTTTGGCGGAAATGTCGCCACTCAGGGCCAGTCCGTCCTGAGGTGCCGGCTGGCTGGCATCGAGTTCAGCCTTGGCCTTGGCCTCATCGGCAGCGACCTGGCTCGCGGTGCGCGGCGCATGGCGGGCGTCCCAGGATGGCGGGGAGACCTCGTATGTAATGGCGTAATCGACCGCCAGATTTTCGAATTCTTCCTGCAGTCCCAGTGCCTGGTAAATTTCGATCAGCAGCAGCCAGAACGGCGCCTCGGCCGGCATGCGTCGGCCAACCTCGATCCTGGATTGCAGCAACTGGGCAATATGCTGCGAGCCGAGTACCTGAAGGCTTACCTTGCGTTTCTTTGCCTGCTGGCAGCCAACCAGCAGCTCGGCTGCGCCCAGTGTGTCGATGTCCTGCACCTTGCTGAAGTCAGCGCGCAGAACCGGGGTAGAGGCCAGTGCCGCCATGAAACGGTTGATTTCACCGCCGATGGTCTCGGCCGTCAGTTTTTCCGCAAAAGCATGGTAGTTGCTGGTCGCGGCATTTTTGCTCGCGGCGGCAGGAGGCTGATTGCTGCTGGCATCCCAGATTGGCGGCGAGGTTTCGAATTCGAGTACATAGTCCAGTGCGAGTGCATCAAACAGCTGGCGCTTGCCCGTCTGCTGATACAGCTCGAAGAGCATCAGCCAGGATTCCAGCCGCCGTTTGCCCTTGATCTGCGGAATTTCTGCTTCGAGAACGGCGATGGCGGCATCGGGCTGGTTGTTGGCATGCAGCATGACTGCCTGCTCTTCACTTGGTGTCAGACTTTCCGAGCCCACTTCCACTTCAATGGTCAGGTCTGAAAGATCATAACCGTTCTGGCTGTCGGGTTTGGTCGCAGGGGAGGGGGCGGATTGCTCCGCTGCTTTGCCTGTTGTACCGGCAGGAGTTGCGGGCGTGACAGCGCCTGCGTCTGTCCGCATCTTGCTGGCCGGTCCTCTGGCATCATCCTGATCTTTCTTGCGGAAAAAAGAAAATACCACGCGACTTCCTTGCCGCCTTGTCTGGCGTATTCAACCAAGATTCCTATTGTAGCTGCTGGAACCCCATTAAGTCAGCTCGGATTACACCCTAGCGCGTGTTTGTTACGCTGATCTGCCCGGATGGTGGGCGGTGTCATGACAAGCCGGGAAGCTTGGGTTAGATTGACGCTGACGACATGATATTCAAAGATGATGTTCAACATGCTGCAGGCGATGCGAAAGCAAATACAGACCCCCCGTTGCCGGAATATCGGACTAGGATTGCTTGCTATCGTGCTGCTGGTCGGTTTGCTGGGGGCGGTTCTGGCACCCTGGTTGCTGCGCCCCTGGCTGGAAGAAAGGTTGAGCGCGGAGTTGCAGCGCAAGGTCAGTATTGCCGAGCTCTCGATCAATCCTTATCTGTTGAAAGTCGAGGCGCGCGATGTTCGCGTTCTTGATCGCGATGGCGGGGCATTCGTTGCGGCAGGCAAGGTGCTGGTCGATGTCCAGCTCAGCAGTCTTTGGTACCAGGCTCCCGTGGTGCGCGAACTGACGGTCGAGCAGCTGCAGTTGCGGATTGTTCGTACCGCTCCGGGCCGTTTCAATTTTTCCGATCTGCTGGAGCGCAAGTCATCTGACAACGTGCAGCGGGATGCCGCCTTGCCGGAATTCTCGCTGAACAATATCCGGCTGCTTGATGCTGCTATTAGGCTTGAGGATAAGGTTGAAGGCTGCTCGCATGCCCTGACTGCATTTAACGTCAGCTTGCCATTTATTTCGACGCTGCCATACCGTATTGACGAGTATGTGACGCCTGCGATATCGGGCAAGCTCAATGGCAGCAGCTTCGCCCTGCAGGGCAAGTCGAAACCCTTTGCCGAGGGGCGCGAAACCGAACTCGCGCTCGATCTTGCGGCACTGGCCTTGCCGCGTTACCTGGAATACGTGCCCCTGCCTGAAGGCTTGTCGCTGGTGTCGGGATCGCTGTCGGGCAAGGTGCAGTTCATTTTCCGCGAAAGCGAGCCGCCCCGCTTTCTGGTTCGGGGTTCGGCAGAAGTGAGCCAGTTCCGGCTGGACTGGCAGAAGCAGCCTTTGCTGAACTTTGCAAAACTGGATTTGGTCGCGAAGGACATCGAACCGTTCCAGCAGCGCTACATGTTTGATCGTGTACACCTTGCTGACTGGCAACTGGCCCTGCAGCGCAATGCTGACGGCCGGTTTGCCTGGCTGGCCGCTTTGCCTGCCTCCGGTGGCAGTGCTCCTGATGCCAGTACGGCAAGCAAGCCACAGGCGGCTGGCACCGGGAAGGATGTCAGTCCGCTGATCGAGCTTGACCAGCTGGCACTGAGCAAGGGCAAGGTCATCTGGCAGGACTTCGCGGTTAAACCGGCTACAGCGATGGAATTGCGGGATATCCAGCTGGATGTGCGGCAGTTATCCACTGCAGCAGGAAAATCGGCCAAAGTATCCCTGCAGGCATCAGGGAGTGTGCTGGACAAATTGACCGTTGCCGGCGAGATCAGCCCGGGCAGCCAGGACGGATCCATCAAGCTCGCTCTCGAAGGGGGGCAGTTGCCCGCCTTCAATGCCTATCTGGCGCAATTCAGCCCGACCATCATCAGGGAAGGAACGCTTGCCGCCGGTGCTCGTGTGGAATTCAGGCAGGGTATGCCTGTGCGCATTGATGAACTGGTTACTACGCTGTCGGGGGCCCACTTTTATCTGGCAGGTGGCCGCGAACCCTTGCTGGATAGCGGGGTGCTCGCACTGAGTGACAGCACTATTGATCTGCAGAAGCATGAAATACTACTCGGCAAGCTGGCCGGTGAAAAAGGCAGCATGACGCTGCAGATCAACAAGGAAGGCAATCTCAATCTGCTGGGGCTGCTTCCTGCCGTCAAGTCGCAATCGGGCGGTCAGGAATGGCGCCTTGCGCTGGCCGACGCCAATCTGCAAGGTTGGACTGCCAATCTGGAAGACCAGCGCCTGGTCAAGGTGCCGCCACTGGCTCTCAGGGACATCAGCCTGGCAGTCCAGGGGCTGGATCTGGCATCAGGCAAGCCGGCCCGAGTGAGTTTTAATGCCAAGGGGACGCGGCGGGGCAGTTACAAGGTCAGTGGTGACATGATTCCGTCCCCGTTTGCCGGCAAGCTCCAGCTTGATCTGGCAAATATTGACCTGGCTTACGGACAGCCGTATTTCACCCGCTGGCTTAATATCTCGCTGGCGAGCGGCTTTGTCAGTGCCAAGGGGGAATTGCAAGTGGCAAGCAGCCCGGGGTTCACCGGGCGCTATACCGGCAGCGTGCTGGTCAGCGATTTCTACGCGCTCGACAAGCTCAGTGGCGATGATTTCCTGAAATGGAAGAGCTTTCAGCTCAGCGGCGTAAACCTGCAGTTTGCACCGCTGGCGGTCAAGGTGGCGGAAGTGGGCATCAATGACTTCTATTCGAGGCTGATCCTGTCTCCCAACGGGCGAATGAATCTGCAGGATATTCTGGTGCGTGACGGGCAGGCGACTTCGGTCACCGCCGCGCAAGACCCTGTGAAGCCGGACGCCGCATCCGCTTCGGCCAGGGCAAGTGCCGCTCCTGTAGTGCTCGCCGAGAAAGGGAAAGCCACTGCCCAGGTGCCGGTCAGCATCGGACGCCTGGTGTTCAAGCGCGGCAATATCAATTACAGCGACCTCTTCATCAAGCCGAACTACACCGCAAACCTGACCGACATGAACGGACAGATTACCAGCCTGTCGACAGATCCCGCCATTCGCGCTTCGCTTGAACTCAATGGAAGCATGGACAAGGTGGCGCCTGTACACATTTCCGGCAGCCTGAATCCGCTGGCCAAGGACATCTTTATCGATATCAAGGGGGGAGTGAAAGGTTATGACCTCACCGCTGCCTCGACGTATTCGGCCAAATACGCCGGCTATGGCATCGAAAAAGGCAAGCTGTCGATGGATGTGTCGTATTTCATCGAGAATGGCAAACTCAAGGCCAGCAACCAGGTGTTTCTTGATCAGCTGACACTGGGCGAGCAGGTCGATAGCCCGGATGCCACCAAGCTGCCGGTGAAGTTTGCCTTGTCGCTGCTGACCGACCGGCGCGGGCAGATCAAACTGAATATCCCGGTGGAAGGGTCGCTTGATGATCCCCAGTTCAGCGCCGGGGGACTGGTATGGCAGATCATCGGCAATCTGCTGGAGAAAGTGATTACTTCGCCATTTGATGCACTGGCCAGTGCCTTTGGTGACGGGCCGCAGCTCTCGCATGTCGAATTCGAGCCCGGGCAGTCAAAACTCGATGCCAATGCTCAGCAAAGCATTCAGCGTCTTGCTGGGGTCTTGCTGGACCGGCCGGCACTCAAGCTGGATATTGCCGGCTGGGCATCGCAGGAAGACGATGCCGCAGGCTTGAAACAGGCGCATCTGCAGGAAAAAATCCGGGCCATGAAAGTGGCCGAGCTGGGCGACCAGGCCGAGTCGCAGGAGACCACAGAACTGATCATCAGCCCGGATGATTATGCGCGCCTGCTGGCCCAGGTGTACAAGGCTGGCAAATTCAGCAAGCCCAAAAACCTGATTGGCATGACCAAATCCCAGCCGGTGACTGAAATGGAAAAGCTGATTCTTGCCAATACCGTGATCAGGGACGAGGATTTGCGCGAGCTCGCCATGCAGCGGGCCCAGAAAACCAAGGCGGCGCTGCAGGCTGCGGGGGTGGAGGATGCCCGGCTGTTTGTCGTGAAATCACGGATCGATGTTACAGCAGCAGATGCCAAGGATGGCAGGCTGAGCCGGGCCCAGTTTACCTTGCAATAGGCTGCGCCCAAGAGCGCTGCTAGCGGATGGCCCCTGTTTCGCGCAGCTGTTCCGCCAGCTCAAGGGCGAGCTGCTGATAGCCGGCCGCATTCGGGTGCACGGTATCGCTTTTCAGCTCTCGCTGCGAAAGAATGTCTTCCAGTGAGGTATCGTTCAGTGGCACTTGGTATTGTTTGGCTAGCGCCGCATACAGGGGGTCAGTATCAAGTCCGAGCCCCGGGCGAGGCACGCCGATCAGCATGACCTGGATCCGGCGCTGGGCCAGCAGCTCCAGCATCGCAGCCAGATTGGCTGTCGTTTCGCCGGCAGGCTGGCGCTGCAGGAAATCATTGCCGCCCAGGCACAGCAGCACCAGTTGTGGTTTGACTTCATCCAGTACCGCCTGCAGCCGTGCCCGACCCTGTGCGCTGGTTTCGCCGGGGATGCCGGCATTGATGACGGGATGCCCGATCAGTGCGCTCAGACGGGCCGGATAGGCTTCCTCCGCGCTGGCTCCCGTGCCATAGGTCAGGCTGTCGCCAAACGCCAGAATGCTGGCACCGGCTGGCAATGGCTGCAGCCTGGCACCACCGCAGGCCAGCAGCAAAAGGGTGAGTAGCAATGCCAGCAGTCGCCGCAGCATGATCGGGCTCCGTTCAACGATGCAAATGGTGTCAGCTTAGCAGCTTGTCAGCCGGCAAGCGGGCGCGAATTGTGTTGCCGCCACAGCCCTTCCGCAGTGAACAGCAGCAAGGCCGCCCAGATCAGTGCAAACCCGAGCAATTTGTCGGCTCCGAACGGTTCGTGCCAGAGCAGAACACCCAGCAGCAATTGCACGGTCGGTCCGATGTATTGCAGCAACCCGAGCTGGGTGAGCGAGATGCGGCGGGCACCGGCGGCAAACAGCAGCAGGGGAATGGCCGTGATCGGGCCGGCCAGCAGGGCCAGGGCCTTGATGCCCGCCGGGGCATCCGGAAACCCGCTTTGTCCCTGCAGCAGCATCAGCAGGAGCGCCGTGCCCGCCAGAGGAAACAGCAAGGCGGTTTCCAGTGCCAGCCCTTCCAGCGCTCCCAGATGCGCGGTCTTGCGCAGCAGGCCATACGTGCCGAAAGTCAGTGCCAGCAACAGGGCAATCCAGGGCAATTGGCCACGGCTGACAGTCAGCCAGACTACACCGCACGCAGCAATGGAAATCGCCAGCCACTGCGTGCGCCGCAGGCGTTCTTTCAGCACCAGAACGCCCAGTAGCACATTGACCAGTGGATTGATGAAATAGCCCAGGCTGGCATCGACGACCCGACCGGATTGCACCGCCCAGATGTAAATGAACCAGTTCAGTGCCAGCAGCAGAGCACTCAGGGTGAAGCCCGCCAGCAGACGTGGCTGGCGCAAGGAAGCCAGCCACTGCCACTGCCGGCGCAACAGCAGGATCGCGCCAAGGAAAACCAGTGACCACACCATGCGATGCAGCAGGATTTCCATCGCCGCCAGCCCGTGCAGGGCCTTGAGGTACAGCGGCAGCAGCCCCCATATCAGGTATGCGCCTGCAGCGTAGGCATATCCTTTGTTCATGGCTGATACCTGCGTGGTGTACGGAGAATGCTTTTACCATTCCTGCGGCATGTTGCCCATCGGGAAAATCCTGCGAAAGCCATGTTTTTGCCGGGTTATGCTTACTTTTCCGGTCGCGATGACTTCTGCCGTGCCGGTTCTGCCGAGGAACAGCTAAACTTCGTCCAGGATCATTCTTGCGGGCATCTTCCATGAATCTGGAAAAAGTGATTTTCGGTTTTTTTATCATCCTGGCGTTCACGCTGAACTTCGGTTTTTTTGTCGGGGAAATCGATGCGATTCACCAGCATGATTCCTTCGAGCTGTTTGCTGCCATCGTCGTCAATCTGATCGCGACCGTACTGAAAGTTGGCGATCGCACCCAACTCGGTGCCGTGCATCTGTCTACCAGCCTGGTGGCTGACCTGCAGCTGCTGGTGGCAGCCTGCGTGTGGGGTTATGCCTCGTTTGGCAGCCCGGATGGCATGACGCCGAAGTTGATGGCGACCATCGTGTCGCTGGCGGGCGGGGCGATGATGGCCAATATTGTCTCGGTCGTGCTGCTGATTGGCGAGACGCTTACCCAGCGCAGGTAAGCCCGCATGTACAATATTTTTTTCCTGGCCTTGCGGCGCATGCGTGTCCCGCTGATCACGCTCATCCTGATTTACGCGGTGTCGATTTTCGGCCTTGTGCTGATGGCCGCACCGGCAGGCCAGCCGGCGCTGGATTTCTTCCACGCCTTCTATTTCATGAGTTACACCGCCACCACCATCGGTTTTGGCGAAATTCCCTATGCATTCTCCATGGCGCAACGGGCCTGGGTGCTGGTATGCATTTATCTTTCCGTCATCGGCTGGACGTACACGCTCGGCAGCCTGCTGGCGCTCTTTCAGGACAAGAGTTTCCAGCATGCAATGCGGCTGGCGCGCCTCACGCTGAAAGTGCGCCGCATGCCGACACCTTTCTACCTTATTTTGGGCTACGGGCAGACCGGGCAACTGCTGGCCCGGGCGCTGGATGAGCGCGGCGAGCGCTTTGTGGTGGTTGAAACACGCGAAGAGCGCGTCAATGAAGTGTTGCTGGCAGGCTACCACGCTGATGTTCCTGCGATTGCCGGTAATGCAGCCAACCCTGAACTGCTGCAGGTGGCTGGTTTGCTCCATCCACGCTGCCGTGGGGTGCTGGCGGTCACGGGTGATGAAAATGTCAATCTGGCTGCCATGATGGCCTGCCATGCGCTACGGCCCAGGCTGCTTAGTATTGGCCGCTCACGTTCGCTGCATGTCGGGCGCAATATGTCGTCATTTGGCGCCAACCATGTCATCAACATGTTCGAGACGGTGGGCGTCGAATTCCGCATGGCCTTGCGCTCGCCCAGCCACTACCGGCTCTGGCAGACCCTGTGTGCACTGCCGGGCCGACCGATCCCGCCGCTGTTTTGTCCCCAGCAGGGGCTCTGGATCGTCGTTGGTTTTGGCCGCTTCGGGCATGCGGTCTATCAGGCCTTGCTGCAGCAGGGCATGACGGTGAAAGTGATCGATGAAGAAGGTCACCCCGAGCTGCCGGAAGGTGTCTTGGTGCACGGCCTTGGGGTGACTGAAAGTGAATTGCGCGCAGCTGGTCTGCGGCAGGCGGTTGGCCTGATTGCCTGCCATGACCACGATGTGAACAACCTGTCGGCCATTGCTACCGCGCGAGAAATCAAGCCGGAACTGATGGTGGTGGCGCGACAGAATCTGGCGCAGAACCGCAGTCTGTTTGTGGCCATCAAACCGGATCTCACCGTCATCCGCAGCCAGATTGTCGCCCGGCAGGCACTGGTGGCGATGACCACACCACTGCTAACCCAGTTTATGGAGCTGGTACAGACCTATAGCGAAAGCTGGGCCAGCCAGCTGGAGGAGCAATTGCTACTGCTTTGCGATGGCGATGTTCCCGAACGCTGGGCCATCGAGCTGACCGCACAAAACAAGGGGTTTGTGCACGCCTTCCTGGCGCAGCCGCTGCCACCGCTACGGTTGGCTGACCTGTGCCGTGATCCGGCCAACCGCGAACGTTCGCTGGCCTGCCTGCCTTTGCTCTACCAGTACCAGGGGCATGACATCGTGTTGCCGCAGTCCAGCCAGCAGCTGCAGCTGGGCGCGCGCATCCTCTTTGCCGGCTCGCTGCGGGCGAAGCGCGAAATGCAGTGGGCTCTGGAAAGCCCGGTGCTGATTGATTACCTGCGTACCGGCATCGATGCCCCGCGTGGCGCGGTATTCCGCTGGCTCGCGGCGAAAATTGGCCAGAAAAAAGCCGCCCGAGATAGGACGGCTTGATGGGTATGTCGCTGTAGCCTTTTATTGGAAAGGCCAATGGCCTATACCTTGCAATTCCGGGTTTAGTCGGCGATGCCCGGATAAGCCGGCTCGAACAGAGCCTGCAGGGTTGCGCCCGGTTGCGGCTGCTTCATGAAGGCTTCACCAACGAGGAAGGTGTGTACCTTGTGGTCGCGCATCAGTGCCACGTCGTCCGGCGCCAGAATGCCGGATTCGGTGACGACGATACGGTCTTGCGGAATGCGCGCGAGCAGATCGAGTGTCGTCTGCAGGGTTACTTCAAAGGTGCGCAGGTTGCGGTTGTTGATGCCTGTTAGCGGTGTCTTCAGCTGCAGCGCGGCGTCCAGCTCTTCGCCGTTGTGAACTTCCACCAGCACGGCCATGCCCAGGCTGTGGGCGATGGCTTCGAAATCGCGCATTTCCGCGAGGCTGAGTTCGGCGGCGATCAGCAGGATGCAGTCGGCACCCCAGGCGCGCGCTTCGAAAATCTGGTATTCGTCGACCATGAAGTCCTTGCGCAGTGCCGGCAGCGTGCAGGCGCCGCGGGCGGCCTTCAAATAATCCACGTGGCCCTGGAAGTAGGGCGCGTCGGTCAGCACCGACAGACACGCCGCACCATGGGCGGCGTAATCGGCAGCATGGTCAGAAGGTCGGAAATCGGCGCGAATCACGCCCTTGGACGGGCTGGCCTTCTTGATTTCGGCGATGATGCCCGGCAGGCCGGCGGCATGCTTGGCGCGCAGTGCGCCGACAAAATCACGCAGGTCGGCACCGTTTGCCTCGGCCTGGGCACGGATTTCGGCCAGCGGGATTTTGGCCTTGGCAGCAGCGACTTCCTCGCGCTTGGTGGCCCAGATTTTTTTCAGGATGTCGGACATGGCACGGCTCGGTTGGCGTTTCGCGAAAGGAGCTTTTTACCACAAATCGGGCCGATCTTCCTGCAGTAGCGGCAAATTGCCGGCTCGGACAGGTTCTGGCATGCGTCCGGGCGGGGGGGGGGCGCTGCCGGTGTGGAGATCAGGTGCGCATGGCGCGCTGGTAGTGCAGGCAGTGTGCCGTGTAGCGTTCCGGCGTGATGTTGGGCAGTCCGAACGCATGCAGCGTGCCGGCGGCATCACGGACCTCGATGCGATAGCCTACAGTAATCCCCTGCTCGGATTCCACCGGCAGGATCTGGTTGCTGGCAATGTCAGCCCACGGCAGCAAAGTACCATCACGCAGCGTGATGCCGGCGGCCGATAGTGTCAGCATCGGCTTGCCCGACTGCAGCAACTGCGGCAGCAGTGTGGCGAGTGGATACAGAATGCACAGTGCGCCCAGCCCGTAGACCGCCAGTAGCGCGATCCGGTTGTCGGTTTCGGCAAAGCGTGCGCAGAACAGGATGAACGTACCCAGCAGCAGGCAGCCGACCAGGCTAACAATGCGGGCGAAGCGTTTGGCATAGATGGGAGTGGTGGAAGGAATGCTCATGCCTGTTTCTCGTTGATAGGGGTATTGCCATGTGGCCAATATTAATAAATGGCTACAGAGCAATACCCGATGTATTCCCGAATGAAGCCCGGGCGGATTACATCTTGTTCTTGATCAGCATCACTTCGATGATCGACACGGCTGTGGACTGATCGAGCTCCAGTGCGGTCACGATGCGCTCCAGCACTTCCTTTTCTTCATCTTCCAGCTCGCCATCGGCCAGCACGATGTCGGCCACGCAGGCGAACGCAGTCGGGCGCAGTTCTTTCGGGATGCCGGCCGAGCCCAGCTTCACCAGTTCGTGCGGACCCTTGCTTTCCAGGGTGGCGAAGGCTTTGTCGAACAGCTTTTCCAGCTTGCCATCATTGATTTCGTCGAACATTTTCAGACGTGCGATGTACGTCATGATCGAGCGGCCTTCCTGATTGGATACGCAGCCATCCGCACCGGCAGCGGCGATACACAGGTTGACGAATGCGCCCTGAACGCTTTCATCATTGGTTTTGGTAACCAGACCGAAGGCTTTATCGAGCAGACCCATATTACGTACTCCGAAAGGATGTGGATTGGAGGCCGCAGGATCGCTTATTTTTTCGTTGCTGGTAAAGTGATCGTGATTACATGTTGTGAAAATGAAATATATGAGTAAGCAAGTGATTCGATGCTGATGCTTGGCTGCTGCGTGGTCTGGAAACCATGCCTAGGGTCTGAAATTCGGAAGATGTACTGGCAGATATGACACGAACCAATGTCCTTGCTCTTGTTTAGTGTGTCGGTTTCGGTTGATTACGGCTCTGCGGGTTCGCCATCGCCCGTTCTGCAGATGGCATTCTGGATGCCGAGCTGTTCCGCATTGAGCTGGTTCAGCGAAAAATACACGGCAGCTTCCTGCCCGGTGGCGCGGCACCACAGTACCCTGCGCTGCGCGATCTCGGCGCTGCTGGCCGGGCAGAAGCGGCTGCCGGTGGCACCGGGCTGTTCGTTGAATACTTCGACGACGCCCAGCCAGGACTTGGCCGGCAGGGTGGTACTGATTGCGTGGAGATACAGTCGCGTGTCGGGTCGGGGCGTGCGGGCAACGCCCTGGCCATCCTGGATCAGCCAGATGATGCCGCTTTGGCGGTGCAGTTGCGCCAGCATGCGGGCAAAGTCCTGCGGTTTGCCGTGGCCGCCGAAAAAGGCCGAGGCATATACCGGCCGTCCGGGGGTGAGGCGCTGCAATTGCCGCACGCTGCGTTGCAGGTGGTCGGCCAGCATCGCTTGGCGCTGCGGCGTGCGCCAGTTCAGGTCGTCGATTTCTTCCGGCAGATACCAGCCGGCCAGCAGCTGGCCCGATTGCTGCCGGTGCATGTTTTCTGCTTCCTCCAGATTCAGCCGGCGCAGCGAGGCCAGATAACCGGATAGTGCGCAGTCATCCTGCGCAATCATCCTGAAGTAAGCCGGGTCGGCATACAGGCCGTGAATCCGCTGCAGGCGCCTGGCGTTCTCGAGCAGGGCTGGCAGCCAGCCCGAGCCATCGGCAGGCCAGAAGCGGGTTTCGCCGTGGCGGCTCCATTGCAGCAGCACACTGGTATAGCCATCGCTTGCCAGCTTCGCGGCGACCGTTTCGATCTGGTCACTGCTCAGGCTGCTGTGCGCATTCCAGGGCTGGTAAATGCCGATGTGCTGCGCGGCCTGCCGGCAGGGCGCTGCCAGCAGGGGCGCGGTGAGCAGCAGGCCTGCAGCCAGCAGCCCGCCCCTGATCAGTACCCTGGCCAGCACTTGCTGCGGTGTTCTGATATACATCTCCATGTACTGGCTCCAAGGCTTTGGCTGGAAATGGCTGTGGTCAGATACCCATGAAAACGCGCGTCGTGTGGCGGGGCTAAGCCGGATGTTGCCACTGGCGGATGATGGTGACGATTTTTGCTGCCGCATCGCCATCGCCATACGGGTTGCCGGCCTGCGCCATGGACTGGTAAGCCGCGTCGTCGTCGAGCAGCCGGCTGACTTCGCTGACGATGCGTGCCGTATCGGTGCCGACCAGACGTGCCGTGCCGGCGGCCACAGCTTCGGGGCGCTCGGTGGTGTCGCGCATCACCAGCACCGGCTTGCCGAGTGTGGGGGCTTCCTCCTGGATGCCGCCGCTGTCGGTGAGTACCACATGCGCGCGCTTGAGCAGATAGACAAAGGGCAGATAATCCTGCGGGGCAATGAGATGCACATTGGCGATGCCATCCAGCGTGGCCTTCACCGGCCCCTGCACATTCGGGTTCAGGTGCACCGGATAGATGATCTGCGTGTCCGGCCGCGCAGCTAGTGTTGCCAGTGCCTGGCAGATCTGCAGGAAGCCGCCGCCAAAATTCTCGCGGCGGTGGCCGGTGACGAGCACCAGCTTTTTCGCCGGGTCAATGAAGGGAAACTGCGCGGCGAGATGGCCCGCCAGTGCCGCATCGCTGTCGATGCGACGGCTGACGTCGAGCAGTGCGTCAAGGACCGTGTTGCCGGTAACGAAAAGGCTGGCTGGCTCGCGGCCTTCGCGCAGCAGATTGTCGGCCGCTTGCGGTGTGGGGGCGAAATGCAGGCGGGCAAACAGGCCGACGACGGAACGGTTGAGTTCTTCCGGCCACGGTGCATTCAGATCGCCGGTGCGCAGGCCCGCCTCGACATGGCCTACCGGGATGCGCTGGTAAAAGGCGGCCAGACCAGCCGCCAGCGTGGTCGAGGTATCACCATGCACCAGCACCAGATCGGGTTTGCAGTCTTCCAGCACGTCACGCACACCCTGCAGTGCGCGTGCGGTGAGGTCGGTCAGGTTCTGGCCGGGCTGCATCAGGTTGAGGTCGTAGTCGGGCGCCAGGCCGAAGAGCTGCATCACCTGGTCGAGCATTTCGCGGTGCTGCGCGGTCACGCAGACCTTGCAGTCCAGATCGGGGGCTGCCTGCAGGGCCAGCACCAGCGGCGCCATCTTGATCGCCTCGGGGCGGGTGCCGAATACACAGAGTATGGTTTTGCGGGCCTTGCTCATTACAGTGTCCTTCCGTGCGTGGATGCCTGCCATTCTAGGAGGCTGCGGCACACCGGCGCGCGGCATTTGTGCCGGGCGGTTTAGTTAGCTGCATCACAGCAGCAATACAAATCATTACGGGATAGTAAGATTTTCTGGTATATAACTGCTACCAAAATTTCACTGGCTGTTTACAAGGTAAAGAAATGAACAAGATTCTGCTGGGTGGTGTCGCTGTTGCCGTACTGGGCGCAGGTGGCTATGCGGGCGCGACCTTTTATGCGGGGCAACGCATTGACGGCGCTTTCGAGCGCAATGCGGCTGAACTGGGCAAGTATCCGATCATCAAGATCGTCAAGCGCGACTTCCAGAAGGGCTTTCTGACTTCGGTGGAAAACGTGACCTACCGCATCGGTTGTGAAACCGGCCTGGAAGGCAGCATGCTCGATGGCGCTACCGGCACCGTCACGCTGCGCAATACCATCAGCCACAACCCGTTCGCGATGTCGGTCAAGACCGAAATCGTTTACGATGAAACCACCCGTGCTGAACTGGCCAAGGTCTTCAAGGGCCAGGACCCGCTGTCCATCGTGACCCGCATTTCGATGAACGGTGATTACCAGACCGACATCAGCAGCCCGGCCTTCGTGCATAGCGAAGGCGGCACCAAGGTCGACTGGAAGGGCATCAATGCCAGCATCAAATCCAATCAGGGCTGGAGCTTTGTCGATACCACACTGAAACTCGGCGGCCTCGCGGTCGACAATCCCGAGAACAAGGAAAAATTCGTGCTGGGCGAGCTGACGTACAGCGCCAACCAGGTGAAGTCGGCTGAAGGTCTGTATGGCGGCAAGGGCCAGATGACGCTGGCCGGCATCGAAGCCAGAAGCGAAGGCGGCGAGTTCGGCGGCAAGTCGTTTGACTTCAAGACCGGCAAGCTGGAGCTCAGTAGCGACACCAAGGTGGAAGGCGGTTTCGTCAACGGCAACGCGAAAGGCGGCGTGGCGGCTCTGACGCTCAACGGCAAGCTGCTGGGTGACGTGAGCTTCGATTATGCGCTGGAGCGCATCGATGCCGCTGCCGTGAAGAAGATCAACGACATGTCGATCAACGGGATGCTGCAGTGCAAGGCCGATCCGGTGAAGGATATGGAGATCGTGCAGCAGGCGCTGCTGGCCATCGTGAAGAAGGATCCGAAGTTCTCGCAGAAGTTTGCGCTGAAGACCGCGGAAGGCGAAAGCCAGCTGGCCATGCATCTGGCCAGCAAGGGCGTGTCGGATCAGGACCTGAACAGCATCGATACGCTGCTGCCCAAGCTCGATGGCGGCCTGAACATCCAGGTACCGCAGGCACTGGTCGAGCGCGTGATCCGCGAAACCAGCGCGGCTGAAGAAGCCGACATGATGCTGGCCATGTTCCAGGAACAGCTGAATCAGGTCGTTGCACAGGGCTTTGCCCAGACCGACGGCAAGCTGATCAAGTCGAAATTCGAGCTGAAGGGCGGCGCCATGCAGCTCAACGGCCAGCCCTTCGATCCGCGCCAGCTGATGGGCATGTAATCATCCCTGCAGTACAAACAAAAAAGCCCGCGCCATGCGGGCTTTTTTGTGCCACACCCCTGATATACATTGCACTGTATTTGCATGTGGCCATTTTATATAAATGGCTGTGGATGTATACCCGGCATAAGACTGCCATCAGTTCGGGTTCTTTGTGGGAACGCCTGCCTGCCACGGCATGTCGGCCACGCTCCGTCCAGTAGGCCGAAGGAACTAGGCTTGCCTAGGCTGATCTGCCGTCAGCCTAATCCTCTTGCCAGCACCTGACCGCTCCCTCCGATGAATGCCTGCGGCGTGCCGCTGCGCCTATGCTTGTCCACATCGCGCAAAAGGTTTTTCGGGAGGTGGACATGACCGCAGCTGCATCGCAACCGGGCCGCAAATGGTCGGTGCTGTTCGCCAGCACGCTGGCGTTCACCGTCTGCTTCACCATCTGGATGATGTTCGCGGTGATCGGCATTCCGATCAAGGCCACGCTGGGGCTGAACGAAACGCAGTTTGGCCTGCTGACTGCCACGCCGGTACTTACCGGCTCGCTGGTGCGCGTGCCGCTAGGGCTGTGGACGGACAAATACGGCGGGCGCATCGTGCTGTTCCTGCTGATGCTCTCCACCGTCATCCCGATCTGGCTGATTTCCTACGCCACCGCCTACTGGCATTTCCTGGTGCTGGGCCTGTTTGTTGGCTTGGCCGGTGGTTCGTTTTCAGTGGGCACGCCGTATGTCGCGCGCTGGTTCGGCAAGCGCCAGCAGGGGCTGGCGATGGGGATTTTCGGCGCCGGCAATTCGGGGGCGGCGGTCAACAAATTCATTGCGCCGGTACTCATTGGCATTTATGGCTGGGTAGTGGTGCCGCAGGTGTACGCGGTGGGCATGCTGATCACCGCCGTGCTGTTCTGGTTTCTGAGCAGCACCGATCCTGCGCACCACAGCGGCGCGGGCGTGTCGTTTGCCAGACAGCTCACCATGCTGAAAGACCCGAGGGTATGGCGCTACAGCCAATACTACTCGGTGGTTTTCGGCGGATACGTTGGTTTGTCGCTGTGGCTGGTGAAGTATTACGTCACTGAGTACGGCCTTTCCATCCAGCACGCCGCGCTGCTGGCCGCATGCTTTTCATTGCCCGGCGGGGTGCTGCGTGCGCTCGGCGGCTGGCTGTCGGATCGCTTCGGCGCCTACAAGGTCACCTGGGGCGTGATGTGGGTGATGTGGGTGGCGCTGTTTCTGCTGTCCTATCCGCAAACCGCGATGATCATCCAGACGACCAGGGGGCCGCTCTCGCTCGATATTGGTCTTTCGGTCGTGCCGTTTACCGTGCTGCTGTTTGTCGTCGGCATCGCCATGGCAATCGGCAAGGCCTCCGTGTTCAAGTTCATTTCTGACGACTTCACCAGCAATATCGGCGCCGTGTCCGGCGTGGTGGGGCTCGCCGGCGGGCTGGGTGGTTTCATCCTGCCGATTATGTTCGGTGCACTGCTCGATTTCACTGGCGTGCGCTCCAGCTGCTTCATGCTGCTCTACGGCACCGTCTGCGTGAGCCTCGTGTGGATGCATTTCAGTTTCAGACCGCTGGCCGAAGAGGAGGCGATCAGACACGCCTCGGCCCAGAAACTGGCCACTGCCAGCGGCAAGCTTTAAACCAAGGAGAACCACCATGTCGAGTGCCGTACTGAAACGCTGGGAGCCGGAAAACGCGGCCTTCTGGCAAAACGAGGGCAAGAGCATTGCCCGGCGCAATCTGTGGATTTCGATTCCCTGCCTCACGCTCGGTTTCGTGATTTCCGTGCTGTGGTCGATGGTCACACTGAACCTGCCCAATGCCGGCTTCACGTTCACCAAAGACCAATTGTTCCTGCTGACCGCCTTGCCGCACCTCTCGGGCGCCACGCTGCGGATTTTCTACTCCTTCATGCCCTCGATGGTGGGCGGGCGCAAGTGGACGACCGTGTCGACCGGCCTTCTGCTGATTCCGGCGCTGTGGCTAGGCTTTGCCGTACAGGACCCGACCACGTCCTATCCGGTGATGCTGGCGATTGCGCTCTTGTGCGGCCTGGGTAGCGGCAACTTTGCCAGCTCGATGGCCAATATCGCCTACTTCTTCCCGTCGAAGGAAAAGGGCAAGGCCAACGGCCTGAACGCCGGTTTCGGCAATCTGGGCGTATCGCTCGCACAGCTGCTGATCCCGCTGATGATCACCCTGCCGCTGTTCGGTGCCTTCGGTGGCGACGCGCAGACCTACCTGAAGGACGGCGTGGAAAAAAGCCTGTGGCTGCAGAATGCCGGCTTCATGTGGGTGCCGCTGATTGCCGTGGCTACGCTTGCCGCCTGGTTCGGCATGAACGACATTGCCGACGCCCGCGCCTCGTTTGCCGAGCAGGCCGTGATCTTCAAGCGCCGCGACAACTGGATCATGTGTTACCTCTATATCGGCACCTTCGGCAGCTTCATCGGTTTTGCCGGCGCGTTCGCACTGCTCACCAAAACGCTGTTCCCGGAAATCCCGATTGCCAAGATCGCTTTTATCGGCCCGATGATCGGCGCGCTGATCCGCCCGATCGGCGGCATGATTTCCGACAAGCTCGGTGGCGCCAAAGTGACGCTGGGCGTGTTCTTCGGCATGGCCGCCGGTGTGCTCGGCGTGCTTTCCGCGCTGCCGGCAAAAGACGCGGCCGGCCAGCTGGCCGGTGGCAACTGGACGGTTTTCCTGATCAGCTTCCTCTGCCTGTTCGCGGCAGCGGGCATCGGCAACGGCTCCACCTACAAGATGATTCCGAACATCTTCTCGACGCTGTGCAAGCGTGAAGCGAAGGGCAAGGGGGAGGCGGAAGAAAAGAACGCCGTCCTGCGCGGCGTGAAGGAATCGGCCGCTGCCGCTGGCTTTATCAGCGCGATCGGCGCCTACGGCGGCTTCTTCATCCCGCAGAGCTTCGGCCTGTCGATGAAGAATACCGGCGGCCCGGAAGTGGCGCTGTACTGCTTCCTGGCGTTCTACGTGACCTGCGTGCTGATCACCTGGTATTTCTACGCCCGCAAGAACGCACCGCTGCCGTGCTGAGGCGGCTTCCGTTTATCGCATGACGCTCACTCACACCCGCCGGTAACTGCGGGTTTTTTGTGCGTTGGCCTGGGCGACCAGTCAGGGGCATGCCTCTCGCAGGGGCTGTGCTGGTGCGGGTGTGATTGCTAATCGGCTAAAGCAGCACAATAAGACCAAGTAGACCGAAGGCTGCTTCGAACTGCAAACCAGACAGTCGTTGCCACTCGACCTCTGCTTGCACGAGCAGTATGGTGTTCTCGGATAAGAGCCTAGTCTTGCAGAACCGGACACATTCCACTTCAGCCGATGAAGGATTGATTGGCAGAAAAAGAAGCCCGAGTCCTGCAAAAAGCGTGCAATTAATCGAGCTGAACTGGAAAACTAAGATGTAATGCTTGTTCACAGTGAAGCTGTGTCAATAATATGCCTGACTTGGAGTTCAGGCGATTTCTGCTTTGATCAGAATTTCCTGGAGTAGTTGACGCTCATGAAGTACATATTGGCTACATCATAGCCTCCCCCTAGGAGTGGATTACTGACTCGGGATGCGCTGGTTCGGCCATATTCGAAGGCAACTCCAATGGTGGATGTATTATCCAGTGCATATTGCCCACCTAGTCCTAGTCGCCATGTGTCTCCGACTGGCAGGGCCAGTTTTCCATCATTCTGCGAAGGATAGAAACTCGAGTCGAAGGCCAAACCAGTATTCAAGCGCAGCTGAGGGGTGTATTGATATTGGAGACCAAGTGCGGCATGCCAGGTGTCCACCAAATGGCCTGCAAGTTCTGCTTCTGCACCGGTTAAAAGGATCGTGCTGTCTCCAAAGGAGCTCCAGTCTTGCCAACCTACATTGCCGAGAATAGCCAGCTTCGGATCAAGCTGGTGATAAGCACTTATCATCATTTGCTGCGGCGCGTTAATCTTTGCAGACATGGTTCGCGTCACCAGTGATGTTTTCAGTTCGACGTTATAATTGAATTCTGTTTTGCTGGTATATGCCAGGCCGAAACGGGTTAATTGGCTCGGTTCGTAAAGCACCCCGAGCTTCCCGTTGACTGCCCAGTCGGTATCTTTGATTTCATCCGTTAATCGGTCGCCAGATTGCGAAAAAATACCGTAATTCGCACCAATCCCGACACCAAACGACCAGTGGTCGTTCAACTTGTATGCCAATGTCGGTTGAATTGTCATGCCAATCAGTGTGCTTTCCCGCAGCAGGGCGCTTCCTGACCAGTCGCCGAACTTCAGTCCCAGGCCAAAATTGCCATACATCGCGATACCCACTTTCAGTCGCTCATCAATGCTATGGCTGTAAAAACCGCTGGCTCCTGGAAACCAGCCAATCACCGGATTATCTGGGTTGTTGCCATTTGGACGATCCAGATGATAGTTGACGTCGCCGTACAAGGCTTGTAATCCCAGCGACACCTGATTCCCCTCCAGCCGCGTCATTCCGGCCGGATTAAATGCTATTGTTCCTGCATCCTGCGCTCGTGCTGCTTGACCTGCACCGGCCAAGCCAATATCTTCAGTGCCAATTTCATACAAATACAGTCCTCCAGCCATGGCATTCGTACCTATGACCGAGAGAGAAAGAACAATCACTTCTTTCAGCATCATGAAACCCTTGTGTAGTGTAAGGAACATTCCAAATGTCTGTTAACGGAATATTTGGCGGGAATTGAGCAATTTAAGTGCATTCGCTTTGGAAATTGCGTGCATGGGTACCATGCACGCAATCAATTGCTTAACGTAATTGCAGGGTAACTTTCGGAATCTTGCCATTAAAGCGTGATTTGGCTTCTGAGCCGACAGCTTCCACTACTGGAGTAGCCAAATCAATGCCCACATCAGCCGTTTCTTCTGCTGAGAAAATGATGGGATGGGTTCGCGGGATATCACCTTCGGCAACCTTGCTACCATCGACAAACAAGATCGCCTTGCCGCCCTTGCCTAAACCACCACCCGCATAGTTGAATTCTAGCCGTACGGTATGTTTACCTGGCGATAGAGCCTCTGGCGACTCAATCGCTGTTTGCTCCAGGCCAAGGAAATTATAGGAATAGCCGACCTTACCCTGATTGGCATACATGGCCCATCCGCCAAAACGGCCACCCTGCACAATGATGGCACCTTGAGCTCCGGCATCCGGGACCACGATTTCGGCATCAATGGTAATCGAGCGATTTTTTACGTTCGGGAAGGTGTTTTCCGTCATGAAGACCATGCCTTCGCTGAGCGTAATCGAAGTGCGATCACCCATCAGATCCGGACGGCCAGCCAGTTTCGGATTCACCCGCTCCACGCTGCGATCATCAATCGGTAGCACATGATATTTCTGGGCTTCCTTCATAAACAGTGACTGAAGCTCGGCCAATTTTTTGGGGTTCTTTTTTGCCAGATCGTTGCTTAGGCTGAAATCCGAGCGTTCGTCGTACAGTTCCCACTGATCGGCAGCAAGGGTGGCACGGGGTTTGGCTTCCCAGGGGGCTTTGTGCACCGTGCCAGCCAACCAGCCATTGTGGTAAATGGCGCGATTGCCAAAAATTTCAAAATACTGGGTGGTGTGGCGCTCTTTGGCTTTGTCATTATCGAAGGAGTACATCATGCTCTTGCCTTCCATCGGGATCTGCTTCACGCCATTGACAACTTTGGGTTCGGGCAGCTTGGCCGCTTCCAGGATGGTCGGGGCGACGTCGGTTACGTGAGTAAATTGCGAGCGGATTTCACCCTTGGCCTTGATCCCGTTTGGCCAGTGCATCACCATCGCATTGCGGGTGCCGCCGTAATTCGAAGCCACTTGTTTGGTCCAGGTGTACGGAGTATCAAACGCCACAGCCCAGCCTGCCGCCATATGCGGGTATGTTTCCGGCCCCCCCCATTTGTCGACCAGCTTGACCATGTCCTCGACTTTTTCTGTCACGCCATTGAAATAGGTCATTTCACTATACATGCCGTTCATGCCGCCCTCGGCACTCGCACCATTATCGCCGACGATATATACAATCATCGTGTTGTCCAATTCACCGATCTCTGTCACGGCATCAACCAAGCGTCCGACTTCATGGTCGGTCATTTCGAGGAAACCGGCGTAGACTTCAGCCTGACGGGTAAATAGGCGTTTCTCATCGTCGTTCAGTGTGTCCCAATCCTTGATTGCCGCAGGTTTAGGTGCCAGCTTTGTACCCGGCGGCACAATGCCTTTGGCGATCTGGCGTTTGAGTGTTTCTTCACGCAAGACATCCCAGCCCTGATCGAATTTGCCTTTCCAGCGATCAATCCACTCTTTGGGCGCATGGTGCGGAGCGTGGGCAGCGCCCGGTGCATAGTACATAAAGAAAGGTTTGTCAGGTGTCAGCGCCTGCTGTTGCTTCATCCATGTAATAGCGCGATTGGTCATGTCGGTGGTGAAGTAATAGTTCGGATCCGCCGGCAATTCGACTGGACTGGTGCCATCGACTAGCGTGGGGGCCCAGTGATTGGTTTCGCCCCCGATAAAGCCATAAAACTTGTCAAAGCCCTGCCGAGTTGGCCAACGATCGAAGGGGCCGGAAACGCTGCCTTCCCACGATGCAGTTTCGTGCCACTTTCCAAATGCTGCAGTGCTAAAGCCGTTCAAGCGCAGCATTTCGGCCACTGGCGCAACGCTATTTGGCACACGGCCAGTATTGCCTGGGAAAGAAGTGGCGGTTTCCATAATTGAGCCAGTTTCAGCAGTATGATGGTTACGACCGGTTTTCAGTGCCATGCGAGTGGGTGACGAGAGCGCGGTGGTATGGAACCGGTTAAAGCTCAGACCATGCTGTGCCAATTTATCCAGCGTAGGCATGTCGACAGGACCGCCAAAGGTGCCGGAGGTAGCAAAGCCGACATCATCGAGCAAGATCACAATGACGTTTGGTGCGCCTTTGGGGGCGGTAATGTCAAAACGTGGTGGTGCCTTGGCAGTGCGGGCATCGAGTTCCGTGTAGGTGGGGCGAGCCGGTTCGGCAATGGGTAGCACGGTGCGGTCAAGCGCTGAACCGGTGGCGGCATGACTGGCGCCGAACACGGTTGTCAGTACAGTTGCCAGCAGGGTAGAAGTAAAGCGGGGCGTCATCATGTCGGCTCCAAGTGAGTATGTAGGAAGTGTCGATATTGGTAGTCATTGTAGGACTAGGCTGTTGTCAATGCAGATTTACCGCAGTCGAACGTCAGTAAAGAGACAGCCGGTCGCAGAGAGTGCATGATTCTCCTATTCCCGATTGAATGGCGCGCCATGATCCCGATTACTCTCATCGAACAAGACCCTCAACTTCGCTTGCCCGAGCTGCAAGGCGATGATTTTTATACCTTTCATACGATGATCAAGCCGGCCGGTGCCCAGTGCAATCTGGACTGTGCGTATTGTTTTTACCTGCACAAGGAAGATTTGCTGCAGCAGGGGCAGGCACCACGCATGAGCGAATCTTTACTGGAAGCGCACATCCGGCAATATCTCGCAGCCCAAACCGGGCCGGAAGCCGTGTTCACCTGGCAAGGGGGTGAGCCTACGCTGATGGGGCTGGATTTTTTCCGCCGAGTAGTTGAATTACAAGCACGCCACAGTAAGCCGGGCCAGCGCATTGAAAATGACTTGCAAACCAATGGTGTCTTACTGGATGACGAGTGGTGTACCTTTTTGAAAGAAAACCGATTTTTAGTGGGTTTGTCGATCGATGGCCCCGCGACACTGCATGATACCTATCGCTATAGCAAGGGGGGGAGGCCGACTTTTGATCGTGTTATTGCTTCCGTTGCGCGTTTGCACAAGCATGGCATCCGGTTTAATGCTCTATGTGTAGTCAATCGTCTAAATGCCCGCAGACCCATTGATGTGTACCGATTTCTACGTGATGAGATTCGCCCTTACATTATCCAATTCATACCCGCAGTAGAACCGAAGAAATTTACTGAAGTTGCGCCAGGTTACTGGAATCCTGATGATTTGCCCGTAGCAGGAACAGCCATGGCAAAGCCGGGGCATATTGACTCTGTTGTTACTGACTGGTCCGTTGACCCAGAAGACTGGGGGTATTTCCTAACGCGAATCTGGGATGAATGGCTAAAGCGAGATATGGGGCGCGTTTTTATTGACCAGTTTGAAAATGTGATCAGCCAGTTGACGGGGGCCGGACCCCAGAAATGTGTCAGTGGACAGATATGCGGAAAAGGACTGGCAATTGAGTACAACGGGGATGTGTATAGTTGTGACCACTTTGTATATCCTGAGTACAAGCTTGGCAATATCAGGGGTGTCCATGAGGGTGATATGGCCTTTTCTGAGCGTCAGAAGGAATTTGGTTTTGCCAAATATAAGACCTTGCCGGCTTATTGTCGTGCCTGTCGTTATTTGACCCTTTGCTGGGGTGAATGCCCAAAGAATCGTTTTATCAAGACGATAGATGGTGAGCCGGGTCTGAATTATTTGTGCGCCGGATTGAAGAAGTTTTACGGCAAAGTTTTGCTGGATAAATCAAAGATTAGGGGCTAACCATTACGGTATGAAGTGATTTTCCTGGCAGGCCGAAGTTGAGCATCAATTCCTGATGCTAAATGTAGAAAGATAATCTGTCATGCGAAGATATCAATGTACAAAAACTAAAGAAGCGCTACTCAGCGGAATTAAAACAAGAAGCAGTCCGCCAGCAAGTAACGGCTCACTAAATGTTCGTGTCTGCAATTGCAAGCTGACACAGAATGGTTGAATATCTATTTCTGCGTTGGTCAATGAGCAGTCCTCTCCGCCGGACAAATCCCGCCACCTCCAGCGTAAGGCTGGTCAGACCGGCCAGCCAGACCGCGTCAGCAACCAGATCATCCACTGGGCGATGGTGTGAGCGGGGGAGTTCGGCGGCGAGGTCCAGGCGGGCGCTGGTGTCCGCGTACATGCCCAGCGGGAAGACAAAGCTCCACAGGACCGGTTCATATGCCAGTGGCTGCGTCTGCGCGGTAAGGCAGGAGAGGGCGGGCTTTGGTCGGAATTCTGCACTGTATAAGTGTGGAAGCCTTGTCGGTAAAGGGTTTTGAGATCATGGCCCGGTATGTATTTGGTCTGGTGCACATTCTGGCAAGCAGGCAACCGACGGCGGCTAGAACCACGCTCCGCCGTGGGCGCCGATGACTCCGCCGACCGTGGCAATAAGCCCCGGAGCCAGCAGCAGCCAGTGCATGCGCTGCAACAGCCGCATCGCCCCCGCCGGGTCGTGCCTGGCGCGCTCATGCAGTTTGCGGTGCAGGACGATGGGTTCCAGCACGAAGAGCATCAGCGTGAACACCGCCCAGGTAGCGATCATTGCCCACAGCCACCAGGTATCCAGCAGCCGCGCCCAGCCATCGCTGAGCCAGAGCATCGCCAGCCCGGAGACGAGTGCAAGTTGGGTCGTGATGCGCGCCTGCGTGGCAAAGCGCCGCTCCAGCGCATCAAACGTGGCGTAGTCGCTGCCTTGTCTGTGCAGCGCGGGCAACAGCACGGTGGTGACAAACGCCACGCCACCGATCCACAGCAGCACGGCCAGCACATGCAGGCCGCGCCAGAGTGCGTAGGCATTCCATTCCATCTATTTCCCCATGTATTAACAATTGATCTTCAGACATGTACATCCGGCTACGACGACCTGCCGGCGTGCCGGGGGATTCCCTGCGGTCAGGGCCGTCATCCGGCAATGCCATGTCAGTTGCTGCCGTCCTGGGTCCGGCTTGCGCGGGGATGCCGAGCAAAACGAGGCCGCCAAGACTTCATCCAAAGAAGGGCGTGCTGCTGAAAATTGAAGGGTATTGCCACACAGCTCTTTGCATTAAATGGTTATATGGCAATACCTGTGTTTTTCTTGTTTGGGCGCTGCGCTGCCACAACCGCGCCCTTGCCAGCCTTCCGGCCCGGGTCGTCTGCGTGACCTTGCTGTTTCCGGGGGCAGGGCAGGGCCGGAGCGAGGGTGCGGGACAGGTTCGCTCCGTTTTCACTGGCCAGGTGCCCGCTCTGCCGGCCGTGAACACGATGTATCTTGCAAAGTTATATTTAAAGTACAATATTTCTATCCCTCCCCGCAACGAGCACCGTCATGCGCCTGAATGCCTTTACCGATTACTGCCTGCGCACGCTGATCTATCTGGCCGTGCAACCGGAAGGCCTGGCGACGCGCGCGCAGATTGCGGCGGCCTACGGGGTGTCGGACAACCACCTGATGAAGGTCGTGCATTTTCTGGGCAAGGCCGGTCTGATCGAGACCTTGCGCGGCCGTGGTGGCGGCATGAAGCTGGCCCGCGCGCCTGCGGATATCCGCATCGGTGCGCTGGTGCGCCTGTGCGAGGATGACGCGCCGATTGTCGAGTGTTTCGAGGAAGGCGGCGGAGGCTGTCGCATCGACGGAATGTGCGTGCTCAAGCGCGCGCTGTTCGAAGCCCGCGAGGCGATGTATGGCGCGCTGGACCGCTATACGCTGGCTGACCTGACCAGCAATCGCGACGCACTCGCCACGCAGCTGGGGGTGATCCCGCTGGTGCTGGCGGACTGACGCCGTCGCACATCCGGTTTCATGCAATAAGGGTATTGCTGTGTAGCCATTTCAGGATAAGGGCTACAGGGTAATACCCTTTCTTTATTCCAGGTTGATCTGCTTAGCCACCCGTCGTACCGGCGCTGCTGGCGAGCAGCTCCAGCGCCGGAAACAGCTCGCGTTCTTCAAAGCGCACATGCGCTTCCAGCCGCTGGGCGAATTCCGCCAGTGCGGCCAGTTCGCCCTTCTGAAGCCGGTGCATCAGCGCGCGCAGTGCGGCGTGGTCGTCATCGAAGCGCTCGGCCAGTTGCGGGAGCGCGGCCAGCGTCGGTGCGAACTGTGTTTCTTCTTCAACAAAGTGCTTTTCCAAGTCGCCGAGAAAGGTGATTGAGGGCAGCAGGCCGGCCAGCTCGTCGGCTTGTGCACGCTGGATGCGCTTGGCCAGCACCAGCGCCGGGTGGTGTTCGCGCGAGAAATGGATCAGTGCCGGGCTGCGTTTCATGGTGTGGTTCCTGTCCTTGTCCCGATTTTAAACATGCAAATATTTTACATATTTAAAATCGCCGTGCATAATGTGCTTTCAAAATGCATCTTAAAACCCTAGCAAGCGGAGAATCCCATGGCTCACGATTGTTCCATTCCCGTCATCCAGGACGGCACCTACACCTTTGACGCGCGCGGCATCGCCCGCCGTTTCCGCCACGCGGCGATTTTTGGTGCGCTCAACGCCTTGCAGCCCGGCGAAACCATGCGTTTCTGCAACGACCATGACCCGCTGCCGCTACTGGCGCAGATCGAGCAATTCTTCGGCCCGCGCGTGCGCATCGAATACGTGCAGCGCGAGCCGGGCGAGATCGTGATTGATTTCCGCATCCTGGCTGCGGCCTGAAGAAACTGAAGGAGACCGCAGCCATGACGACACCGCAAACCGTTCCCCTGGACGCCGAGCAGGCCATCGGCCAGATCGCTGTGGCGCTGCCCGGATCGACCGCCGTATTCCGACGGCTCAAGCTCGACTACTGCTGTGGCGGCCAGATCAGCCTCAAGCAGGCCGCTGCCGACAAGGGGCTGGATGTGCAGACCATCCTCGCCGAGCTGGCCACGCTGCAGCGCAGCGATGCCGCGCCACAATTCGCCAGCGCTTCCGAGCTGATCGACCACATTCTGGTTCGTTTCCACGACGTGCACCGTGCCCAGCTGCCCGAGCTGATCGCGATGGCGAAGCGGGTCGAAGCCGTGCACCGCGACCATCCGGAAACGCCGGCCGGGCTGGCTGCGTTGCTGACGGAGATCGAAGGCGAGCTGCTGGCGCACATGCAGAAGGAAGAGCAGGTGCTGTTCCCGATGCTGAAATCGGGTGGGAATCCTTTTGTCGTGCATCCGATCGGCATGATGCGCAGCGAGCACGTCGAACACGGCGCGAATCTGGACAAACTGGCCGCGCTGACTCATGACATGACACCACCCGCCGACGCGTGCACCACCTGGCGTGCGCTCTATGCGGGCCTGCGGCAGCTGGCGGATGATCTTGTCAGCCACATCCATCTGGAAAACAACGTGCTGTTCCCGCAGTTCGAAGCGCCGCCGGCAGATACCGGCTGTGGTTCGGGTGGCTGCGCGTGCAGCGGGGAGTAAGGCCATGATCATCCGCCCTGACAAGCTATCTGTTAGTGCGCCGCCGCCGGATCTGTCACAGGGCGGATTATCGCTGCGCCTGCTTTCGCTGGCCCCGCATCGCGCCGGCTTCTTTCTCGGCGGCGGCGTGCTGCTGCTGGCCTTGCTGTGGTGGCTGCTGGAGCTGGCAGGGCGCACTTTTGGCATGAGCGTTTCGCAGCTGCCGCCGAGTTTCCTGCACGGGCAGCTGATGCTGGGCGGTTTTTTCCCGCTGTTCATGCTGGGCTTCATCTACACCGCCGGGCCGAAGTGGCTGGGTGTGGCGCCGCCGGCCACGCCGGCCTGGCTCGCCGCCATCGTGCCCTATGCGCTGGGTAGCGTCGGGCTGCTGCTGGCAACGCGCTTGCCCATCCTCTGGGCTGGCGCCAGTGTGTTGCAGGCACTGGCCTGGCTGTGGGCCTGCCTGATCTGGGCCGGGCGCATCCGCGCCAGCCACGCGCCGGACCGCAAGCACGCCATGCTGATTCTGGCAGCCTTCGCGTTGGGGGTAACGGCGCTGGCGCTGTACGCCTTTGTGGCCATCACTGCGCAGTGGCAGTGGCTTGCGCACTCTGAGACCCTGCTGCTGTGGGGCATGCTGCTGCCGGTGTTTCTGGTGGTCTGCCACCGCATGCTGCCGTTTTTCTCGGCAAACGTGCTGCAGCCCTATGTGTCCTGGCGGCCGGACTGGTTGCTGTACATGATGGTTGGCGGGGTATGGCTCCATGGCCTTTTAAGTGTATTGGCTGTAGCGACATACCCTGTTGATGCAGCGCTGGCCGCGCTGCTGCTGTACACCAGCTGGCGCTGGCAGTTGCGCAAATCATTCCGTGTGCCGCTGCTGGCGATGCAGCACATCGCCTTTCTGTGGGCCGGGCTGGGAATGGCGCTGCTGGTGCTGGAAACCGGCCCGATTGTTTTGCCCCTCAGCGGCTCTGGTCATGCCGGCCTGCACGCGCTGGCGCTGGGTTTCATGCTGTCCATGCTGCTGGCCTTCGTCACCCGCGTCACGCTCGGCCACTCCGGCCGCGCCCTCGTCGCCGGCCGGCTGACGTGGACGCTGTTCTGTCTGCTGCAGACCCTGACGCTGCTGCGCCTCCTGGGCGAATGGCTGCCCGTGCTGCGCATGCCATTGCTGCTGCTTGCCGCCGGCGGCATCGTCCTGACGCTCGCGCTCTGGTCTGCCCGCCACCTGCCGATGTACCTGCAACCCAGGCCGGACGGGAAGGAGGGGTGATATACGGGGTGGTATATATCGCTACAGCCTATTTAAATAATGGCATATGGCGATATACATAGTATTTTATCCGGGTCCCGCCTCCGATTACGCTGCGCAAATCGAAGCTGCACGGGCTGCGTTATCGTGAAGGCGTCCCTATAAAGGCGATACCGCAGCGATCACTGCTGACTCCAACGTAGCCGATAAAGGTTTCGTCATACAGTGCGGCTTGTACAGTATTTTGTTCTATACCGAGCTCGATGAGATATGCCCCTCTGTCTTGTTCCCACTTGTCCCAGTCGAACGAAAAGGCGAACAGCTCTTGTTGCTTTTCAAGCAAAGGTTGAAGGCGTGTGAGTTCTTCGGTTGAGTAGAACTCCGATGGTGCCTGATCGAGCTTTAGCTCGTTGCATCGTCTGCAGAGGGATACAAGATTTCCTGGCACTAGATGCCCTCCACGCGCCATCGGTACATGGTGGTCTATGCACAGATTGGGAGGCGAGCCCAATTCCTGAGTTGATTTTTCTAACATCCCGCACTTGAAGCAACGATTACCAAAATGCTCAAAGAATCGACGCTTGAATAAATCTTGGATGGCTCTGAATTTATATGGCTGGAAAAGGGCTTGTTTTTCCTTTTGTCGCTGTCCTGAGTATGTTTCTGAGCTTGTATGAGCCATTGTTTTACTTAGCAAAAATGCTGAGGTGGCGAGGATTTGTTATGGTGGCAAGCTAAAGTGCTGATTTTCATGTGTCAAGTGACTGCGGTTGGTTCTGATGTGGTTGCATCTTCTTCGCTCCCTTCCGCCCTCACCCAAAAGAACTAGTCCGCTCTAGCCCGTCCACGCGGGAGCCATGCTGCCTTTGGCGAATGTAGCGCTGGCGGCCACAGGCGTAGCCTGACAGGTGTGCAAAAAACGCCTGAACGGCCCTTGTGGAGGCTCCATGAGTCATTTTCTTGATCGTCTGAAATTCCTCTCCCGCACGGTCGATACCTTTGCCGATGGCCATGGTGCTGTCGTCGCGGAAGATCGCCAGTGGGAAAACGCTTACCGTGCGCGCTGGCAGCAGGACAAAGTGGTCCGCTCCACGCACGGGGTGAACTGTACCGGGTCCTGTAGCTGGCGCGTGTTCGTGAAGAACGGCCTGATTACCTGGGAACTGCAGCAGACCGACTACCCGCGCACCCGCCCGGATCTGCCCAACCATGAGCCGCGCGGCTGTCCGCGTGGCGCGTCGTATTCCTGGTATGTGTATTCCGCCCAGCGCGTGAAATATCCGCTGATCCGCGGCAAGCTGGTGGAAATGTGGCGCGAAGCGCGCCAGACCATGGATCCGCTTACCGCCTGGGAATACATCAGCCAGAATCCGGAACGCGCCAAGGCCTACAAATCCATCCGTGGCCAGGGCGGTTTCGTGCGCGCGGACTGGGATACCGCCACCGAGATCATCGCGGCGGCCAATGCCTACACGATTAAGGAATACGGCCCGGACCGCATTATCGGCTTCTCGCCGATTCCGGCGATGTCGATGGTGTCCTACGCCGCCGGTAGTCGCTACCTCAGCCTGATCGGTGGCGTGTGCATGTCGTTCTACGACTGGTATTGCGATTTGCCGCCGGCGTCACCACAAGTCTGGGGCGAGCAGACCGACGTTCCCGAATCCGCCGACTGGTACAACTCGACCTACCTGATGGTGTGGGGCTCGAATGTACCGATGACGCGCACCCCCGATGCCCACTTCTACACCGAAGTGCGCTACAAGGGCACCAAGACCGTAGCCGTATCGTCCGATTTCGGTGAAATGGCCAAGTTCGGCGACATCTGGCTGGCCCCGAAGCAGGGTACCGATGCCGCGCTGGCGATGGCGATGGGCCATGTGGTGCTCAACGAATTCCACAAGACGGGCAAGAGCGAGTACTTCAAGTCGTACGGCAAGCAGTACACCGACTTCCCGATGCTGGTAATGCTGAAAGACAACGGCCAGGGGCTGGTTGGCGACCATTACCTGCGCGCCTCGCACCTGTCCGGTCACGACGATGCGAATAATCCCGACTGGAAAACGCTGCTGATCGACGAGAAGACCGGCGACATCGTTGTTCCAAATGGAACAGTGGGCTTGCGCTGGGGCGAGCAGGGCGAGAATGTCGGCAAGTGGAATCTGGAACTGAAGGCCGCCGATGGTCGCGAGATTGATCCGCTGCTGTCGCTCAAAGACAAGAGCGACGAGATTGTCAGCGTCGGCTTCCCGTACTTTGGTGGCGAGCACAATGATGTTCTGTTCCGGAACGTCCCGGCCAAGCGCATCACGCTGAAAGACGGTTCATCGGTGCTGGTGGCGACCGTGTATGACCTGATGCTGGCCAACTACGGCGTGGACAATGGCCACGGAGGTGGCAATGTTGCGACGTCCTACGATCAGGACATCCCCTACACCCCGAAGTGGCAGGAAAAGCACACCGGCGTGAAGGGCATCGACGTGGAAACCGTCGCGCGCGAGTTTGCCGACAACGCCGACAAGACGCACGGCAAGAGCATGGTGATCGTCGGTGCGGCGCTGAACCACTGGTATCACATGGACATGACCTACCGCGGCATCATCAACCTGCTGATGATGTGCGGCTGTGTCGGCCAGAGCGGTGGCGGCTGGGCGCATTACGTCGGTCAGGAAAAGCTGCGCCCGCAACAGGGCTGGGTGCCGCTGGCCTTTGCGACCGACTGGAACCGTCCGCCGCGTCACATGAATTCCACCAGCTTCTTCTACAACCACACCAGCCAGTGGCGCCATGAAAAGCTGGGCGTGAACGAAATTCTCAGCCCGACCGCACAGGCTGCCAAGTTCAAGGGCATGGCGCTGCTGGATTTCAATGCCAAGTCCGAACGCATGGGCTGGCTGCCGTCCGCCCCGCAGCTGGAAACCAACCCGCTGGAAGTGACCCGAGCGGCCGCGGCTGCCGGCAAGGATCCGGTGGCCTACGCCGTCGAGAATCTGAAGGCCGGCACCTTGAACATGTCCTGTGATGATCCGGACAATCCGCGCAACTTCCCGCGCAATATGTTCGTGTGGCGCTCCAATATTCTGGGTTCTTCCGGCAAGGGGCACGAGTATTTCCTCAAGTACCTGCTGGGCACGCAGAACGCGCTGTTCGACAATGAAGCCGACGGCATCAAGCCGACTGAAGTGAAGGTGCGCCCGGCAGCGGAAGGCAAGCTCGATCTTTTGACCGTGCTGGATTTCCGCATGAGCACCACGTGTCTCTACGCCGACATCGTGCTGCCCACCGCGACCTGGTACGAAAAGGACGACCTGAACACGTCCGACATGCACCCCTTCATCCACCCGCTCTCTGAAGCCGTGCAGCCGCTGTGGCAGGCCAAGAGCGACTGGGAAATCTACAAGCTGATTGCCAAGCGCCTCACGGAAATCGGCGGGCCGGTACTGGGGACGCAGAAGGATCTGGTGCTGGTGCCATTGCTGCACGACACCCCGGGGGAACTGGGCCAGCCGCTGGAGCCGAAGGACTGGAAAAAGGGCGAATGCGACCTGCTGCCGGGCAAGACCGCGCCGAATATGGTGGTGGTCGAGCGCGACTACACCCGCATTTTTGAGAAATTCACCTCGATTGGCCCGCTGCTGGAAAAAGCCGGCAACGGCGGCAAGGGGATTGCGTGGAAAACCGAGCACGAGGTGCATGAACTCGCCGGACTGAACGGCAAGGCGGCCAACGGCCAGCCCAGGCTGGAAAGCGCGATCGATGCCGCGGAAATGATCCTGACGCTGGCTCCGGAAACCAACGGCCACGTTGCCGTGAAGGCCTGGGATGCGCTCTCGAAGATCACCGGGCGCGATCACAAGCATCTGGCAATTCCGCGCGAGCACGACAAGATCAGGTTCAGGGATGTGCAGGCGCAGCCGCGCAAGATCATCTCCAGCCCGACCTGGTCCGGTCTGGAAAGCGAAGAGGTCAGCTACAACGCCGGTTATACCAATGTGCACGAGCTGATTCCCTGGCGCACGCTCACCGGCCGCCAGCAGTTCTACCAGGACCACCGCTGGATGATCGATTTTGGCGAAGGTTTCACCGTCTACAAGCCGCACGTCGATCTGAAGACCACCGACGCGATGCTGAACAAGCTGCCCAACGGCAACCCGGAGCTGGTGCTGAACTTCATCACACCGCACCAGAAGTGGGGCATTCACTCCACCTACTCGGACAACCTGCGCATGTTGACGCTCAGCCGTGGTGGCCCGCACGTGTGGCTTTCCGAGGCGGATGCGAAGAAGGCCGGCATTGTCGACAACGACTGGATCGAGGTCTTCAACGTCAACGGCACGCTGACTGCCCGTGCGGTGGTGAGCCAGCGCGTTCCCGACGGCATGACGCTGATGTATCACGCCCAGGAAAAGATCGTGAACGTGCCGGGCGCCGAAACCAGCAAGAAGCGTGGCGGCATCCACAACTCGGTCACCCGTGCGGTTACCAAGCCCACGCACATGATCGGTGGTTACGCGCAGCAGGCTTACGGCTTCAACTACTACGGCACGGTGGGCAGCAATCGTGATGAGTTTGTCATCGTGCGCAAGATGAAGAACGTCGAGTGGCTGGATCAGCCGCTGAACAAGACCGAGGCCTGAGGAGAAAACCATGAAAATTCGTGCACAAGTGGCGATGGTGCTCAACCTCGACAAATGCATCGGCTGCCACACCTGTTCGATCACCTGCAAGAACGTCTGGACCAGCCGTGACGGCGTCGAATACGCCTGGTTCAACAACGTCGAAACCAAGCCGGGCATCGGCTATCCGAAGGAATGGGAAAACCAGGAAAAATGGAAGGGCGGCTGGCAGCGCAACAGTGCCGGCAAGCTCGAACCGCGCCAGGGCGGCAAGCTGCGCATTCTGGCCAACATCTTCGGTAACCCGAACCTGCCGGAAATCGACGATTATTACGAGCCGTTCACCTACGACTACGAGCACCTGCAGAATGCCCCGCTGATGCAGACACCGCCGACGGCGCGTCCGGTCTCGGTGATTACCGGCCAGAAGATGGACAAGATCGAGTGGGGCCCGAACTGGGAAGACGATCTGGGCGGCGAATTCAGCAAGCGCAGCAAGGACCAGCTGTTCAAGGATGTCGAGAAGGAGATGTACTCGACGTTTGAGAACACCTTCATGATGTACCTGCCGCGTCTGTGCGAACACTGCCTGAATCCGGCCTGTGTGGCCTCGTGCCCGTCGGGCTCGATCTACAAGCGCGAGGACGACGGCATCGTGCTGGTGGATCAGGACAAGTGCCGCGGCTGGCGGATGTGCATCTCCGGCTGCCCGTACAAGAAGATCTACTACAACTGGGAGTCGGGCAAGGCCGAGAAGTGCACCTTCTGCTACCCGCGCATCGAAGGCGGCCAGCCGACCGTGTGTTCCGAATCCTGTGTGGGCCGTATCCGCTATCTGGGCGTGCTGCTGTACGACGCCGACCAGATCGAGACGGCGGCGAGTGTGGCCAATGAAGAAGACCTGTACAACGCGCAGCTCAAGGTCTTCCTCGACCCGAACCTGCCTTCTGTTATCGAGGAAGCCCGCAAGCAGGGCATTCCGGAATCGTGGCTGGAATCCGCACGCAAGTCGCCGGTGTACAAGATGGCCGTGGAATGGAAGATCGCCTTCCCGCTGCACCCGGAATACCGCACGCTGCCGATGGTGTGGTACATCCCGCCGCTGTCGCCGATCCAGGCGGCGGCCGAGCGCGGCGTACTGGGCCGCAACGGCATCCTGCCGGACGTGTCCGAAATGCGCATTCCGGTGAAATACCTGGCCAACCTGCTGACTGCCGGCGACGAAAAGCCGGTACTGGCGGCGCTTGACAAGATGCTGGCCATGCGTGCCTACATGCGCGGCGTGAGCGTGGACAAGACCGAAAATCTGGAGGTATTGAAGCAGGTGGGATTGACCCAGGCGCAGGTCGAAGAGATGTACCAGATCATGGCGATTGCGAATTACGAAGACCGCTTCGTGATACCTAGCAGCCACAAGGAGATGGTCGAGGACAGCTTCAACGACAAGGCGAGCTGTGGCTTCACCTTTGGCAACGGCTGCTCGGGCGGGGTGTCCAGCGGCACGCTGTTCGGCAAGAAGAAGGAAGGCTCGATCATCTTTGTCGACATGCCCAAATCCAGAAAAAATCCCCGCAAAAATGCGGCTGAGACCGAGTAAGGAGGGGTATCGATGAAACACTTCCAGATTCTGTCGGCCCTGCTGCAATACCCGGAGGAGGTATTGATCGAGGCGCTGCCGGAAATCTGCCAGGAGCTCGAAGACGCACCGGCCGGCATGGCCGGTGTGCTGGAGCCGCTGGTGGATTTTCTCGCCAGCCAGCCGCTGATCAGCCTGCAGGAAAGCTACGTCAACACCTTTGATCGCAGCCGCAGTCACAGCCTGCACCTGTTCGAGCATGTGTACGGCGAAAGCCGCGACCGGGGCCCGGCGATGGTGAGCCTGATGCAGGAATACACCGATCGCGGTTTCTTTATCGCGGCCGACGAGCTGCCGGATTACCTGCCGCTGTTCCTGGAGTTTCTGGGGCAGGTCGATGCGGCCACGGCGGAGGAATTCCTTGGCGAATCGATCCACGTGATTGCCCGCATCGGCGAGAAGCTGCAGGAATCGGGTAGCCCGTATGCCTGTGTGTTCGATGTGCTGCGCAGTCTGACCGACGTTGCGCCGCTGCCGCTGGCCGAACCGCCAGTCCGTGACATGGACGAAGTCATGGAGCAGTTCGGTGCCGGTTTTGACGGCATCGAGCCGCTGCTGCAATTGTCGAAGCCCGGCAGTGCTTGTGGCAGCAGCACGCAAACCATCCAGTTCCATCCGCGCAGCAATACCGCTGTGCAGCAAGGAGTATAACGATGAGCTATCTCGACCAATTCCTGTTCGGGATTTACCCGTACATCGCGCTGGCGATTTTCCTGTTCGGCTCGCTGGTGCGCTTCGAGCGCGAACAGTACACCTGGAAGGCCGATTCCACCCAGTTGCTGCACCGTGGTGCATTGGTGACCGGCTCGCGCCTGTTCCACTTCGGCGTGATCGGCGTGTTCCTCGGTCACCTGGGTGGGCTGCTGACGCCCCTGTCGGTGTGGCATGCGCTGGGCGTGGCACCGGAAGCCAAGCAGATTCTGGCAATAGCTGCTGGTGGCATTCTGGGCGGCATCGGCCTGCTCGGCTTGCTGATCCTGCTGCATCGTCGCCTCAGCAATGAGCGCCTGGCTGCCGTGACGCCGCTGCGCGACAAGGTGCTGCTGTCCTGGCTGCTGGTGACCTTGGGTCTGGGGCTGGCGACCATTCCGGTGTCGATGGGGCATATGGATGGCCAGATGATGATGCGGTTCATGGAGTGGGCGCAGCGCATCGTGACCTTCCGTGGCGATGCGGCCAGCTTTGTCGCCGGTGCGCCGCTGGTATTCAAGCTGCACATCTTCTTCGGTCTCACTTTCTTCATCATCTTCCCGTTCACCCGCATGGTGCATACCTGGAGCGGCTTCGGCAGCGTCGGCTATATCACTCGCGCCTGGCAGCTGGTACGCCCGCGCTGACGCAAACCGGCCCCGGGGTGTTTGCCCCGGTGCTGAACAACGCCCGGGCGCCGGTCCTGTCGCTGTCGTGCAGTTTGCCGATTGCCACTGCGACCTGACCGGCATCTCGGCGTTTCTGCATTCAAAGGAGAGCCACATGGCCATTCTGGTAAACGGTGTGGAAATCACCGACGCAATGATCGAGGCCGAGCTGCCACATCATCAGCAGGCGGCCAAACCGCTGGATGCCGCCGTGCAGGAGCTGATCCTGCGCGAAGTGCTGCAGCAGGAAGCCGCCAGCCAGGGCTTTGCTGGTGAAGACGCCATTGCCGATCTGCTGGATAGCGCCATCTGCATCCCTGCAGCCGACGACGCGGCCTGCCGGCAGTGGTACGAGCAGCATCCGCAGGCCTTTGTGCAGGGCGAGCTGGTGGCTGCCAGCCATATTCTTTTTCAGGTCACCGAATCGGTGCCGCTGGAACTGCTGCGAGCCAAGGCCGAGGAGGTATTGGCTGATACCCTTTCTAATCCAGGGGCTTTCGGGCAATACGCCAGGCAGTATTCCAATTGCCCATCCGGCGAAGTTGGCGGCAGCCTCGGGCAGTTCGGCCGCGGGCAGATGGTGCCCGAATTCGAGAAAGTGGTCTTTGCGCTGGAGGAGGGCACGATTGCGCCACGGCTGGTGGAAACGCGCTTCGGCCTGCACATCGTGCGCTGCGAACGCAAGGTGGCTGGCCGCCGGCTGGATTTCGCGGTCGTGCAGGGGAAGATTGCCGATTACCTGGGTGAAGCCGCCACGCGGCAGGCGATGAATCACTATCTGCAGAAACTGGTCGGCGCAGCGCGCATCGAAGGTTTCCGCATGGCAGGGGCCGGGTCGCCGCTCCTGCAGTAGGCTACCCGCAGCAGGTTTGCTACACCGGCCCATCCCGAGGCCCCCGCTTTGCGGGGGCTTTTTGCTTCATGCTGTGCCGAAGCGCCTTTTGTGGCAAAAACTGGCCGCTTTTGCATGTTTTTCCGCCAGTGAGCCCGAGCAAAACAGTCGGGAATCCATCCGGGCTTGGCGGGCGATGAGCTGATCGGGCCGCCCGTCCCACGGCCATGGGCGCTTAGCCGGGGCGTTTGATGCAGCCCCGGAAGGCATCCAGCCCGGCGTCATAGACAGTGCTGCGGATGTCGAGCAGGCCCAGCGTGGAATGAAAGAGATTGTCGTGCGAGACGGGTTTGCTGCTGCCGGCCTTCACGCAACCTTCGTCCAGCCCGAAGCGCTGGCTGAAGCCTTGCGAAAACCACGCCACCATCGGAATGTGCGTCTGCTGGCTCGGCGCAATCAGGTAGGGCGTGGCGTGAAGAAACAGGCCTTTTTCCCCGGTCGATTCACCGTGATCCGACATGTACCACAGCGCACTGTCGTAGGCCGGTTGCTGTTGCAGCAGGCGGATGGTGCTGGCGAGGAAGTGGTCGTTATAGCGGATAGCATTGTCGTAGGCGTTGATGATTTCTTCGCGCGGGCAATCCTGCAGCTGGTTTGAGCGGCAGACCGGTTTGTCGATTTCGAATTCCGGCGGCACGCGCAGGTAGTAGCTGGGGCCGTGGTTGCCCTTCTGGTGCAGCACCAGCACGGTATCCTGCGGGTCTTTCGCCAGCCGCTCCGCGAGCCCATCCAGCAGCGCCATGTCATAGCATTCGTCAGCGCGGCAGTTGGCGCGTTTGGCATCGCCCGGTGGCAGGCTTTCTTCGCCCACACGTTTGGCTACGCCCTTGCTGCCGGCATTGTTGTCGAGCCAGATCACGCGCATGCCGGCGGTGTGCAGGATGTCGATCAGGTTTTCGCGCTCGCCGGCACGGCTGACGTCGAAATCGCTGCGCGTATAGCCGGAGAACATGCAGGGCACCGAGACCGCCGTTTCCGTGCCGCAGGAGCTGGCATTGCTGAAATTGACAACGTCGAGCCTGCGCAATTCCGGTGTGGTGTCGCGCGGGTAGCCATTGAGGCCGAAACTCTCGGCGCGTGCGGTTTCACCGACGACGATGACAAACAGCGCTTTCTTCCCCGCGCCGGTAGCGGTGGCCAGTGCCGGCCCCTTGTGCGCATCACGGCCGTAAGGCGCGGCAACGACATCCTTTTTGACCTTTTCACCGATCAGATAGCGGCTGCTGGCGTAAATCGCGTTGGCCGGGTTGATCAGGTAGCGGATTTCCTTGTTGTTGCGAACGAAGGACGCATAGCTCTGGTAAAAGCCGATGATGAGTGCCGCGCCCAGCAGCAGTGTCAGCACGATCGTCAGCGCCTTGTGCAGCAGCGCGCGCGCCAGGCGCGGATGCGCGATCTCGGCTTGCCAGAGCAGCCAGCCCGGCAGCACGCCCAGCAGCACGATGTACAGCACCATGCGCAAGCTCAGTAGCTCGCCGGCCTCGCGTACGTCGGTCTGGAACACATTGCGCACCATATTGCGGTCGATCATCACGCCATAAGTGTTCATGAAATAGGCGACGACAGCGGCCAGCAGCAGCAGGCCGATCAGCACCGGTTTGCCGATGCGCGGCCACAGCAGCAGGGTGGCAAGGAGGTTGTAGAACAGCAGCAGCAGGACGAAGCTCGCGCTGAAAAAGGCCAGCTTGAAGGACAGGCTGCCGCTGACGACATGCCAGGACGCACTGAAAAATGCCGTATTGCAGGCCAGGGTCACGAAAAGGGCAAACAGCAGGCTGGCAAGCCAGTGTGGCAGTGGGCGGCGCAGCAGGGGCAGGGGAAGGGCAGGCATGAATCGACTCGAAGTCAGGACAGCCTGCAGCGTACGGGGCGAGACTTAACCGTGAGTTAAGCCGGAGAGGAGAAGTTGCTGTGTTTATACGTGTTTGGGTATGTGGCTTTAGTCATTGAAATTAAATGGCCTTGGCCGTATACCTATTGATGTGTTCGTGGCTTACGGTTTTACGGTGGCAAACTTGCCGTCCGGGCCGAAGCGCAGGCCGTGTCCGGGCACATCGCGCTCGCTCAGCTGCTGCACCAGCTGTGCCGCGCGCTGCTCGGGGTCGGGCTGCGGGCCGCTTTGCTTGGTCTGGAAGCCGCTGATGATCTGGCCGCCCAGCAGCCGGCCCGTGCGATCCAGCTCGACATTGAGCAGCATTGCGTAGCCATTGGCATCGCGCAGGTTGAAGCGCTGCCAGGTCGCAAAATTGCCGAGACTGTAGGCGATCAGGCGATCCTTGTAGACCTGCATCGCCCGCGGTACATGCGGGCCGTGACCGAGCACCAGATCGGCGCCGGCATCGATCGCCAGTCGGGCAAAGGCGCGCACGTCGCCGCGATCCTGGCCGAGGAAAAATTCCCGTCCCGGTGGCAGTGTCATGGCTTTCATGCCTTCGGCTCCGGCGTGCATCGAAATCACCGTGATGTCGACCTTGCCCGCCAGTTCGCGGATGAGCCGCTCGGCGCCGGCATGGTCGTTCATCGGGCAGGTGCCGGCGCTGGGTGAAAAGGCCAGTACGCCGATTTTCAGCCCCTTGCGTTCCAGAATGGCGGGGACGCAATTATCCTGCCCGCTGAAGGGCAGCCCGCCGCGCGTGAGATTCAGCGCGGTGTCGCGCCGGCCTGCGGCACCGAAATCGCCGGCATGATTGTTGGCAACCGACACCACGTCGAAGCCGCTGTCCTTCAGGCATTGCGGCGTGTCGGACGGCATCGCGAAAAAGTAGCAGTTGTCCTTGCACGGCTTGGCGTCCGCCGTGTTGTCGGTGATGGCACCTTCGAGGTTGCCGAAAGTGATGTCGGCGCGTCCGAGCGGCTCGCGCATGCCGGCAAACAGGTCGGTACAGCGCTCGGGCAGCAGCGGCGTCGGGTAAATCGACCCCGTCATGATGTCGCCTACCGCATTGATGGTAATCGCGGGCTCGGAAGCCCGTGCGTTGCCGCCCGCCAGCAGCACCAGCCCGGTGGCCAGTGCCGCGATGAGTTGAGTGATCATTGTTTCTTCTTGGTGGTCTTGCTGCTGGTGGCCTTCTTGCTGGAGCTTGTCGCTTTCTTGCTGCTCGCGGCCTTGCCGGACGATTTGCTGGTCTTGGTCGACTTGCTGGCCTTGCTGCTCTTTTTCGCTGTACTGGGCGGCTTGGCGGCCGGCGTGCTGTCGCGCGTACAGATGGTGGTGGTTTTCTTGCGGCTGCCCTTGCCGGTGGTGACCTTGCGGCACTGTTTGCCGCTGCTCGCCGTGGTTTCAGTCGCAGCCTTGCTGCTGCGGGACGTATTGCCGGAGGCCAGCAGGGCGTTGATATTCACGTTTTCGCCACCGGCATCGGTGATGCGGCGACCGCCGTTCCAGCGCTGCTGCCAGTAGCGCTGGTTCATGTCGACAATTTCGACCGAGCGCCCGGAGCGTGGCGAATGGATGAAGCGGTTGTCACCGAGATAGATGCCAACGTGCGAGAAGGTGCGGCCCAGCGTATTGAAAAACACCAGATCGCCGGGCTTCAGGTCTTCCTTGTCGATGCTTTGCCCGCGTTGCGCCATCTCGAAGGCGGTGCGTGGCAGCGTGATGTTCATCGAGTTGGTAAACACGTAACGCACGAAACCGCTGCAATCCAGGCCGGATTCCGGCGTATTGCCGCCCCATTTGTATTTCACGCCGATCAGGCTCATGGCCGAGAGCAGCAGATCCTGCGCGGGCGCATAATCGGTGCCGCCAGTGGCCTGGCCTTGCGGGCGCGCGGTCGGTTTCTTGGCGCGGCTCCCGGTTTCGCTGGCCTTGCTGCTTGCCGGCGCAGCCTGTGCAGGCTCGTTGAACCAGCCGCCGGAGCTGGTACCCGCATGATCGGTCGGCGTCGTGTCGTCGGCAAGGCTGTAGCTGCAAAGCAGCGCCAGGCAGCCTGCCAGAATAGTCTGAGTCCATTTCATGGGCTGGAACTGTACGGGTGTGACCGCAGGCTGTAAAGCCTGCCGGATGTGTAAAATCCAGCGCATTTGCCACGCACCTGCTGCGCGAAGCACACGCTATTCGTCATCGGCGCGTTGTCATGCCGGGGAAAGCGCTGCACTGCTGTTAGAATCGGTGACGCAATATCTGCGTAAATTTACTGAAATTCGGGATCTGCCCTCATGCTGAAGGAAACCTTTACCGTCATGCGCGATCTGCCGCGCGTGCGGGAGATCATTGCGGTGCTGGTCAGACATGGCCTGGGCAATCTGGTTCAACGCCTCGGGCTCAACAAGGGAATCGAGCGCGCCGGTGATCTGCTGCACCTGCCCGGCAACCACGAAGTCGAAGCGCTGGATCCGCCCGTGCGCGTGCGCCGTGCACTGGAAGAACTCGGGCCGACCTTCATCAAGTTCGGCCAGGTGCTGGCGACACGCTCGGATGTGTTTCCGCCCGAATGGATTACCGAATTCGAGCGGCTGCAGAGCAATGTGCCCAGCACGCCGTTCGAAGAACTGCTGCCCGAACTCACCGACATCCTGCAACGCGACCCGCACGAGGTTTTCGACGCGCTGGACCCGCAACCCATTGGTTCGGCGTCGATTGCGCAGGTGCATCGTGCACGCCTGAAGGATGGCACGGAAATCATCCTGAAAATACGCCGCCCCGGCATTACCGCCAAGATCGAAGCCGACTTGCGCGTACTGCGTCATATCGCTGTGCTGATGGAGTTCGAATTTGCCGACGTGCGCCGCTATCAGCCGGCCAGAATCGTCGATGAATTCGCCAAGTCGCTGCGGCGCGAACTGAACCTCTCGTCGGAAGCGCGCAATATGGAACGCTTCACGCAGAATTTTGCCGGCCACGAGGATATCGAGATTCCGCGCATTTTCTGGGAATACACGTCCGAGCGGATGAACGTGCAGAGCTATATCGGTGGCTTTGCCGGCAACGATCTGGAGGCGGCCGAGGCGGCCGGGCTGGACCGGCGGGTACTGGCAGAGCGCGGCGCCGATGCGGTGCTGAAAATGGTGCTGCTCGATGGTTATTTTCACGCTGACCCGCATCCGGGCAATGTGAAATACCTGCCCGGCAACCGCATTGCCTTTCTCGATTTCGGCATGGTCGGCCGTCTGCCGCATCCGCGCCGCGACCAGATCGTCGACCTGCTGGCGGCGCTGGCACAGCGCGACGAGCACGGTATCCGCGAAGTACTGCTGGAATGGTCGGGCGATGCCATCATCGACGAAGAAAAGCTCTCGACCGACATTGCCGACTTCATGTTCAACTACGAGAACCTGCCACTGAAGGACATCAGCTTCGGCACCATGCTCAATGAAGTCACGCAGATTTCGCGCGAGCACGGCCTGAGCCTGCCGCCGGATCTGACGTTGCTCTTCAAGGCGCTGGTGACGCTGGAAGGGCTCGGGCGCCAGCTTGACCCGCATTTCCAGATGGTGCCGCATCTCACGCCCTTCGTGAAGCAGGTGCTGCTGGCGCGCTACAGCCCGCAGAGCCTGCTGAAAAAAGGCAAGGGCGGGCTGGTCGAGGCCTTCCACATCATTGCCGGCTTGCCGGGTGATGTCGGCAAGCTCATCAAGCAGGCCCGGCGCGGCCAGTTCCGCGTTGACCTGGACCTGAAGCGGCTGGACCAGTTCGGTGCGCAGATCAACCGCAGCGCCAACCGGCTGACCATGGGCATCGTGACTGCTGCGCTGATCATCGGTTCGTCCATCGTGCTGACCATCAAGGGCGGGCCCACGCTCTTTGGCATGCATGTGCTTGGCCTGCTCGGCTTTATCCTGGCCTTCATCAATGCGGTCTGGCTGGTGCTGGCGATCTGGCTGTCCGGCAAGGGCGAATAGTCCGGCGGCTGCGGCTGCTTTTGTGTCTGCGCGCTTTTCATTGACTATGCTGTGACGATAGCGTTACGGATGATTGTCGATGAATGACAGAGCAACTGAGGTTAGCCACGCGGGAAACGTAACCAATCCTTTCATGCTGCAGCAGGTGATCGGCCTGGCCGAATCCCTGCCCGTGGCCGTGACCGAGGACATTTACTGCAGCACCGGCGTCAAGCTGGTCAGCAAGGGCAGCCGGGTCGATGCCAGCCTGCGTGACCGTCTGCTGCAGCACAAGCTGCGCAAGCCGCTGGAACGCTGCCTGGACGTGGCGGACTCATCCCTGCCGGCACTTTCCGCGGTGGCCAGTGACGCCGCGCGAGCGATTCCTGCTGTGCAGGCCATGATCGGCCCCGGTGCGCTGTCCGAGCTGGACCGGGTGACAGCGCTGCTGCAGGAGCAGGGCGCCCGCCTGCAGCTGGTGCTGCTGGGGCGAGGCTGCCGGCAACCGCTCGGCATGGTCGCGCTTGGAGCCGCACTGGCGATCGAACTGGCGCAACGCCTGCAACTGGATGAAATGCTGGTGGAAACCACCGCGATGGCCGCGCTGCTGTGCGATATCGGCGAGCTGTACATCGATCCGGCCCTGCTGGCGCCGGGGCGTGCCCTGCGGCCTGAAGAATGGCGGCATGTGCTGGTGCACCCGCTGGTCAGTGCGCGGGTCGTGCGTGAAATGGGTATTCATTCCTCTTTGCTGGTCCGGGCCATTGAAGAACACCATGAGCGGGGCACAGGAGCCGGCTATCCGCGCGGTCTGCAGAGCGATGCGATTTCGCTGCCGGCGCGCATTCTGTCGGTCAGCCATCTCCTGCTGGAAAGGGCCGCCGGGCAGCACTGGCCCCTGAGCCGGATTGCCGTTGGCTTGCGCTTCATGCGCGGCGAGCATGAGTCCGCGCTCGTCGATCTGGTCATCAGCGAGTCACGCCTGACAACCGAATCCGGCGGCGCGCCGGCCCGCGAGCAATTGCTGCCGCAGATGCATGCGCTGCTCCTGCGCATTGGCGAAATTGTCGAGCAGCTGCATCACAGCGAAGAAATGCCGCTTGATGGCCACAGCCGCAGCGTGCTTGGACTCGTAAGCCAGCGTTTCCAGCAGATCCAGCGTGCGTTTTCCAGCACCGGGCTTGATCTGGTGGAAAACGAACAGTTGCTGTGGGGCGATGTAGCTCCCGGCGTGCTGGAGAGCGAGCTTGCTGCCATTCTGGACGAAATCGGCTGGCGCCTGGATGACCTTGGGCATTTCCTGGCCATTCGTGCGTTTGACATGCCGGCGGACCAGCAGGCCTTCCTGCAGCCGCTGATCGACCTGCTGACTGACAGAAAAGGCTAATTGCAGTGGGTATTGCCCTGCAGCCCTTCCGTGTAAAAGGCTTCAGGGCAATACATCTTGTTAAAGGCTGGGGAGTGGCTGGGCCTTGGGCCAGAACAGCCATACTTCGCCATCCTGTTTCATGATGCCGGCCAGTTCGCCGGCCTGGTCACCCGTTCCCCAGAAGAAATCGGCACGAACAGAACCGCGGATTGCGCCGCCGGTGTCCTGCGCGGCCAGCAGGCGGTTCAGCGGGGCGCGGGTGTCGGGCCGGGTGGTGCCGAGATAAGCCAGGCTGCCCAGCGGAATGGCTGCGGGATCGACGGCAATGCTGTAGCCCGCAGTCAGCGGCACGCCCAGCGCGCCCGGCGGGCCGTCCTGGCTGGCGGGCAGCGTGCGGAAAAACACATAGCTCGGGTTGCTGTTCAACAACTCATCCACGCGTTGCGGGTTGGCTTCGGCCCAGGAGCGGATGCGCTGCATGCTCATTTCGCTCGCCGGAACGATGCCGTTGCGGATCAGCCAGCGCCCCACGGGCGCGTAGGGGTGGCCGTTCTGGTCGGCATAGCCGACGCGGATTTCGCCGCCGCCAGTCAGCCTGATCCGCCCCGAGCCCTGTACCTGCAGGAATTGCAGATCGAGCGGATGCTCCAGCCAGGCCAGCACCGGCGCATTCACGCCCTTGTTGCGGATGCCGGCGCTGTCCAGATAGGGAACGAGCTGTCTGCCCTTGAGCTGGCCGCGCAGTCGCTTGCCCTTGAGCTCGGGATACAGGCCGTCGAGCGAAACGCTGATCAGGTCATCGGGCACACCGTACACAGGAACCATGGCCTTGCTGCTGCGCGTTGCGCTGCCCGGATAGACCGGCTCGTAATAGCCGGTGATCAGGCCGCTGCGCTTGCCGTCGCTGTCACCCAGCTGGTAGACGTCGAGGTGGCGGGCGATGAAATCGCGCACGTTCTGCTCGGAAGGGGCGAGTTCCGCCGCCTTGCTGCACACGTCCTGCCAGACGGGCTGGCGCTGTACCAGCCGCGCGCAGCCCTTGCGCCAGGCCATGAAGCCGGGCAGCAGCTCGCCATCCTGCCAGCCCGGCAGGCTGTTTGCCGTAGTGGGGTGGTAGATGACGGTCGGTGCGCTGGCCGGGGTACTGGCCGGCTGGGCGCTTGCTGCCGGTTTGCCGGGTATGGAGACCTGTCCGGCGGGCGGAGGGGTCTGGCAGGCTGCAAGGAAAAAGGCCGCAACAGCGGCCGTAGCTAGGGTTCTCAGATGGGGAAGGCTGGGCATCAGGGGTTAGGGTCCGGGTCGGTTTTCGGCTCCAGCCCCTGTTTGAAGGCGGCGAGGCCGGCTTTCTGCAGTTCCAGTGTCTTGACCGTCATCTGCAGCATGCCCACCTGCATGGTGAGCCACTGTTCGATGGTGCGGCATTCCAGAATCTTGCGGTCGATTTCTTCTTCCGACAAGGGCGGCATGAAGGGGTTCCCGCTGCCGGGCTTCATGAACTGGCTGAACTGGTTCAGCAGGCCAAAGGGATCCTGCGGATTGAATTCACTCATGTCATTTCTCCTGTGCGGCTTCGACGGCGGCGAGCGCGGCCATGTTGACAATGCGGCGTACCGAGGCTGTCGGCGTGAGAATGTGGGCCGGTGCGGCCAGCCCCAGCAGCATCGGTCCGATGGTGACGCCGTCGCCGCAGGTCATTTTCAGCAGGTTGAAGGAAATGTTCGCGGCGTCCAGATTCGGCATTACCAGCAGGTTGGCCTCGCCCTTGAGCGTCGAATTCGGGAAAACCTGCTGGCGGATCGCGGCAGAGAGCGCCGCATCACCGTGCATTTCGCCATCGACTTCCAGCTCGGGGGCCTGCTGGCGCAGCAGCGCCAGTGTCTGCTGCATCTTGCGTGCCGACGGGCTGTCCACGCTGCCGAAGCTGGAATGCGACAGCAGCGCGACCTTGGGCTGGATGCCGAACTTGCGTACCGTGTCCGAGGCCAGCAGCGTGATGGCGGCCAGCTCCTCGGCACTCGGGTCCTGATTCACATAGGTATCCGCGATGAAAATATTGCCGCTGTGCAGCACCAGTGCGTTCATCGCGGCGGAGGTTTTGACGCCGGGTTTGAGGCCGATGACGTTCTGCACATACCAGTGATGGCGCTGGTACTGGCCGTAGGTGCCGCAGATCATCGCGTCGGCTTGGCCCAGCCGCACCATCAGCGCGCCGATCAGCGTCGTCTTGCGGCGCACTTCGGCGCGCGCGAGTTCTTCGCTGACGCCGCGCCGCGCCATGATGCCGTGGTAGAGCGTCCAGTATTCGCGAAAACGCGGGTCGGATTCGTTGTTGCAGACTTCGACATCGGTATCGAGCCTGAGGCGCAGGCCCAGCTTGTCGATGCGGCGCTGCATCACGCTGGGACGGCCGATCAGGATGGGATGGCACAGGCCCAGATCGACGATTTCCTGCACAGCATGCAGCACGCGCTCGTCCTCGCCTTCGCAGAACACCACCCGTTTCCTGTTGCTGCGCGCCGCGTGGAAAACGGGGCGCATGAAGAAGTTGGTCTTGTAGACGAATTGCGTGATTTCTTCGGCATAAGCTGCGAAATTGGCAATCGGGCGGCTTGCCACGCCGGCGTCCATCGCCGCTCTGGCAACGGCGGGAGCAATCTTGATGATGAGCCGCGGGTCAAAGGGTTTGGGAATCAGATAGTCGGGGCCAAAGGTGAGCTGCTCGCCGGAATAGGCATCGGCCACCACGTCGGAGAGCTCTGCGTGTGCCAGTTCGGCAATCGCATGCACGGCGGCGTGCTTCATCGACTCGGTGATGGTCGTCGCGCCCACGTCAAGCGCGCCGCGGAACATGTAGGGGAAGCACAGCACATTGTTGACCTGGTTCGGAAAGTCCGAGCGGCCGGTACAGATGATGGCGTCGGGGCGTGCGGCGCGGGCTTCGGGCGGGGTGATTTCCGGGTCGGGATTGGCCAGCGCCATGATCAGCGGGCGCTCGGCCATCGATTTCACCATGGCGGCATCGACGAGCCCCTTGCCCGAGAGGCCGAGGAAAATGTCGGCGCCGGCAATGGCTTCCGCCAGCGTACGATGCGGTGTGTCGCGCGCATAGCGCTGCTTGGTGACATCGAGGTTCTCGCGGCCGCTGTGGATCACGCCCTTCGAATCGCACACCAGCACATTGGCGCGATCAACGCCGAGCGATACCAGCAGGTCGAGGCAGGCAATGGCGGCGGCGCCGGCGCCGGAAGCCACCAGCTGTACTTCGGCGATATTCTTGCCAATCAGGCGCAGCGCATTGATGACCGCCGCACCGACGATGATGGCCGTGCCATGCTGGTCATCGTGGAAGACCGGGATTTTCATGCGTTCGCGCAGTTTCTGCTCGACGTAGAAACATTCCGGTGCCTTGATGTCTTCGAGGTTGATGCCGCCGAAAGTCGGCTCCATGGCGGCGATGATGTCGACCAGCTTGTCCGGGTCTTTTTCTTCCAGTTCGATATCGAACACATCAATGCCGGCGAACTTTTTGAACAGTACTCCCTTGCCTTCCATCACCGGTTTGCCGGCCAGAGGGCCGATGTCGCCCAGACCCAGCACCGCGGTGCCATTGGTGACGACGGCAACGAGATTGCCGCGCGAGGTGAGATTGCGTGCCTCGGCCGGGTCCGCCACGATGGCTTCGCAGGCGGCGGCCACACCGGGCGAGTAGGCCAGTGCCAGATCGCGCTGGCTGGCCAGCCCCTTGGTGGGCATGACCTGGATTTTGCCCGGGCGGGGCAGACGGTGGTATTCGAGGGCTTTTTCGCGAAGTTGTTCGTCCATGGTCTATCCGTTCGGCTGGGCTATGCCCTTAAGAGTATTTTGCGCCGCAGCATTTCACAAGCCTGCCGGGGAAACAATTCGCTCCCTTGTGTCACCGCGGGTCCGGTGGAGGCGGCAAGGCATGCGGAATGAGCGCGCAAGAGACATGTGCGCAAGTCCGGAATGGCAGGGCGCCTACTTCCTTGCCGCTTCTGTTGTTATACATGCGAGGGTTTTATTCTGCAGCCAATGATTCAAAAGGGCTATAAGGCTATACCATGCATGAGTGCCTGCCTGCTGTCGCGGTAGCCCGGTGTGCCGGACCTGCTCAGTCGCTGGCGTGCCGCAAAAATTCGGAAGCATCGAAGCCCAGCCGCAGATTGCCCCAGTGGCGGCCGGCAATCTCGATGGGCATGTCGAGTTCGGTCATGATTTCGCCGGTATCGCGCACATAGGTTTGCAGCAGGAAGGCCGCAGTATTGCGTGCGGCACGCAGGCCGGCCGGATCGTTGAAGAGGCGCCGGTCGCGGCTGTTGACCAGATCGGTCGCCGCATCGCCGGTTAGCGGTTTCGAATACCAGCTGTTATGCGTCGCGCCGTAGCCGTTGCTGTCAACCGCCAGCGAGAATTTGCCGCCACTGCAGGCCTTGGCCAGCTCGTCATACAGCGGCTGGATTTCGCGCACGAATGCCTCTGCATAGCAGGTCTGGTATTTGGCAGGGTGCGTATTCGGCACAGGCTGGTAATTCTGGTCGAACACATTGATGCCGCGCTCAAAAATGGCGGCAATGCGTTGCTGGATGCGGTCACGGTAGTCCGCCATCTTGCCCAGCGTGGCATCCAGCTCGCCCTGGCCAACCTTGTACTTGCCGACCATGGCCTGCACGCGCTCGGCGGCCAGCGACAGCTCGTTGGCCGAGGCGGCGGACTTATGCATCAGTTCGTTTACCGAGAGCGAGAGCTGGTGGATTTCCGCTACATTCGAGTGCACCAGCTGGTTGGCGCGGGTGAAGGTTTCCAGTGTGCCGGCGATGCCGCTGAGGGCCGCACTGGTGCTCTCGAAGTCGGCCATCATCCGGGCGAATTGCCCCGAGGCGTTTTCGACCACGTCGCGGGTCACCCTGGCATCGTGCGTGATCAGCTCGGTTTCCTGCCGGGTTTCCGCAACCTGCTCCAGCATGTCGTCAATATTGTGCGAAATGTCGTCGGTGGCGACGCGCACCTTCTCGGCCAACTTGCGGACTTCGTCGGCAACAACGGCAAAACCACGCCCCTGTTCGCCGGCGCGGGCCGCTTCGATGGCGGCATTGAGCGCCAGCAGATTGGTTTGGCCGGATATTTCCTTGATCAGGTCGACGATCGACTTGATGCTGGCCGAGCGCAGGTTCAGCCCTTCGACGGTCTGGTTGAAGTTGGTGATCTTTTCGGAAATCGCATGGATGCGGTGTGTGACATCCTGCAGCTCGGTATACGAATGCCGGGCCAGTGCGAGATTGTTGCTGGTTGTGCCGGAGATTTCGCTGGTGCGCTGCGTGACTTCATTGATGCCCTGCGTGGTGCTTTCGCTGGCAGATACGACTTTCTGCGCCAGTTCATCCTGCTGGTGGGTTGCTGCCGCCGAATCTTTCACGTTCTTGGTCGAGCGTGCGGCATCCAGCGCAATGCCCACCGTCATGGCCTGTACGCCCGCGATGATCTCGCGCTGCTTGGCCATGAAAAGGTTGCAGGCTTCGGCCAGCTGGCTGATTTCATCGCAGGTCAGCACCGGCAGATTGCGCGACAGGTCGCCTTCGCCACTGGCCGCTTCGCGATACACCTGCGCAATGCGGCGCACCGGGCGGGTGATCCAGAAATGCAGATAGCACGCCTGGATCAGCGCGAAAACCAGACAAAGGGCCGTGAGTGCCAGCGCGCAATACGCGACAAAATCCACTTCCGCCAGTACTCGGCTGGCCACGGGAGAGTCGCCAAGCAACTGCCTGATCGAGTCCGCTGCAGACCGCAGCAGCAGGTACAGCGTGGCAGGGAAGGCCGCCAGCAGTGCGATGAAGGCGTATTTGCGGGCGAGTGTCGGAAAGAACAGTCGCTCAAGCTTGCCGTGCAGTTCCAGAAACCACGTCATGGTCGGCTCCAGGGTGATTCAGTTTTTTCTTATATTTGACGCGTGCTGCAAAAAAAGCAGCCCCTGCGTGCTGCAGGGGGCTGCCCGGTGGTCATGACATTGTTCAGTTGAAAGCCGTCTGCAAATCTTCCAGGGTCAGGTGCCAGCGCTCGAGCATGCGACGGAATACCAGCAGTTCGGCTTCCTTGATGACGCGGTCGGCCTTGGAAATATCCAGTGCCAGTGCGGCGATGAGCAGGCGCTTGCGGGGCTCGTCGACCGTATCGAGCAGATCATCGATGCGTTCCTTGTCGATCAGGTGGATCTGGCCGTCTTCGTCGGCTTCGTCGGAGAGGTCGTTGCAGTATTCCTGCAGCACCTGGATGAAGCCCTTGCGGGAAATTCCGATCATTTCGTAAACGTGCAGGTGCTCGATGCGGTCGATTTCTTCCGGGTCGAAATTGCCGTCACAGATCATCTGCATGACCAGCAGGCGGGCCATGGCTTCCGGGCTATTGAAAGGGTATTTTTTCATGCTGCGCTCACTGTCTTGTTCTGTAATGCCAGGTGCAATTCCGGAGGAATGGCCTTGACGCGTCGCGTGGAGTAATCGAAGCACGTCATGAATGTCTTCGCCTGCGCAACGCTCTGCCTATCCTGCCCTGTCGTAACAAGATAGTAAAGATCAAAGCCCGTGCGCGTGCATTCGCCGCGACGCAATTCGATGGTCAGCACCTCGCCAAGGAATGCTTCGCGCAGAAAGACAACGGCCGCGTCCGACATGATCAGCCCGCAGTCACCGACCTGCTGCTCATCGCGAAAGCCGAACTGGCGCAGCCAGCGCAGCCGTGCTTCGTGCAAGAGGCCGAGCAGTGCCTGGTTGGCCAGGTGATTGCCGTAGTTGAGATCCGTTACGCGAACTTCGACGCAAGTCTGGAAAAGAGTGAATTCAGGCAGTTCCAGTTTCAGTCTGGCCATGCGGGCTCCAGCAGGTGGACGGGTAAAAAACACGGCGCTATTGATACCGCAAACCGCAGGCGTTTGCTAGACTTGTAAGGCATCAACCCAAGGAAAACGCCATGTACCAACGAATTCTGCTGCCGGTGGATCTCAGTACGACCTGTCGCATTGCCTTGCAGGAAACCCTCCGCCTGGCTTCCGACCAGCATGCCAGAGTACGGCTGGTGCATGTGATCGACATGGCCCAGTTTGCCTGGAGTGCAAACGAATTCATGGATGTGCCCCGCCTGCAGGAGAGCCTGCAGGAAAGTGGCAGGAAACTGCTTGATGACATGGCCGCGCAGGTAAAGGAAGCCGGCATCGATGTCGAAACCCGGCTGCTGGAAATCTGGGGCGGCAATCTGGCGCACGCACTGATCGAAGAAGCAAAAGCCTGGCCTGCCGAACTCATCGTGATGGGCACGCACGGCTATGGCGGCTTGACCCACATGCTGCTGGGCAGTGTCGCCGAAGGCGTGGTAAGGCATGCTCCGGTGCCGGTCTTGCTGGTGCGGCAGCAGGAATGAGCGCGAAGCCTCCCTTGCAGCTGCAGGTCACCGACCACCGGCGCGACAGCGCCGGTTTTACTTACGTCTATCCGGTGGTATCGCGCCGCGCCGGCGGGGTTTCGGTCGGTATCAACCTGAATCCGAACAATGCCTGCAACTGGCGTTGCATCTACTGCCAGGTACCCGATCTGAAGCGTGGTGCCGCGCCCGAACTCGATCTGGCGCAGCTGCGCGGCGAGCTGGTCGCGATGCTGGATGACATCGTCAACGGCGATTTCATGCAGACGCGGGTGCCGGAAAATGCGCGCCGGCTTAACGATATTGCCTTTTCCGGCAATGGCGAGCCGACCAGCAGCCACCAGTTTCCTGCAGTGGTGCAGCTCGTGGGCGAGGTGCTGGCGCAATTCGGGCTGGCTGGAAAAATCCGTCTGGTACTGATCAGCAATGGCAGCCTGATGCACCGCGAGGAAATCCGGCAGGCCTTGCAGGCGCTGGCGCAGTCGGGGGGCGAGGTCTGGTTCAAGCTTGATCGTGCGCCGGCCGATGGTTTCAGCGAGGTGAACCAGGTGGCAATGAGCCGCTCCGGTGTGGCGAAGCGTCTGGCCGCTGCCTGTGCGGCTTGCCCGACTTGGTTGCAGACCTGCATGTTCGCGCTGGACGGCAAGCTGCCTGCGGAGGCCGAAGTTGATGCCTATCTCGGTTTTGTGGCCGGGCAGCTGGCTGCAGGTGTGCGACTGCAGGGGGTGCTGCTGTATGGTCTGGCGCGCCCTTCGCTGCAGGAGGAGGCGCCGCGTCTGAGTGCGGCGCCGGCGGACTGGATGGCGAGCCTGGCGCGCCGCATCGAAGCCCTGGGGCTGGCGGTCAGGCTCAGCCTCTGACTGCGCACCTACTTTGCCTGGGCTTCGCTGAGCAGCCTTTCGTATAGATCCGGCTTGTTGCTGCGCAGATGCTCGATCAGGTGAATGTCATGGCGTTGTACCCGGGCGAGATCAATGCCTTCGACATGCACGACGCGCAGCAATTCCTGCACCGGCTTGGGCATGTTGCGGCCGCTTTCGTAACGGGAGCCGCCACTCTGGGTGACGCCGATGCGGCTCCAGAATTCCTGCTGGTTCAGGCCGAGCTGTTTGCGGATCGAGCGCGGGTCGAGCGGGTTGTGATTCGTGTTCATGGTGCTTCTCCTTGGTGCTTGCATCCCCCGGGATGTGGCGTGCGGATTGGGTGTGTCAAACTGTGTGGGCTCATGTTAGGGGGATATGCCGGATGACTCACGGCAATATTCCCGCCATGCAGCTGTAATTAATTACGCCGGGATGGCTTGAACTTCCGGTGGGCAAGCCGCAGCAAACGGGCTCGCTCACCCACCGCAGTCCGCCCGGCTGATAAAGAGATTTTGCAATGCTGAGACAACTTGCCCTGGCTGCGATCAGCCTGAACCGGATTGCCGACAAGATCGCGGCCACCAATGCGCTGGATCTGGCTGCAGCGATAGACACCACCGCCATCTTGCAGGCGTCCGCGCCCATTCCCGGCCGCGAGGCCCGCCCGCAACTGGTCGCTCCTGCCGATCTGCCCGCACGTGCCACGCACAGCCCAGAGGGCAGAGCGGCGCTGATTCATGCGTTAACGCACATCGAACTCAATGCAGTGGATCTGGCGCTCGATATTGTCTGGCGCTTTCCGGGCATGCCCGAGTCGTTCTACCGCGACTGGCTGCGCATCGCGCAGGAAGAGGCCTATCATTTCAGCCTGCTGAATGCGCATCTGAATTCACTGGGTTATTCCTACGGCGACTTTGTCGCGCACAATGGGCTGTGGGAAATGGCGGAAAAAACCAGCGACGATCTGCTGGCCCGGCTTGCGCTGGTGCCGCGCACGCTGGAGGCGCGCGGGCTGGATGCATCCCCCCCGCTGCGCAGGAAGCTTGCACAGGCTGGCGACCAGGCTGCCGCCGCCATTCTCGACATCATCCTGCGCGATGAAATCGGCCATGTGGCAACGGGCAATTACTGGTATCGCCATCTGTGTGCCGAGCGCGGGCTTGATCCCGTTGCCGGTTATGCTGCACTGGCCGAACGCTATGGCGCGCCGCGCCTGCGCGGCCCGTTCAATCTTGACGCCCGCCGTGCCGCCGGTTTTGATGAGGCAGAGCTGGCCGCCCTGCAGGCGCCGCGCTAGGGTCCCAAAGGGGCGCAACCATGTTGTTCTGATAGAATTGCGGGTATGTGATGGTGGCTATTTTCTGATAATGGCCACATGGCAATACATTGATGGGTATTGGTGGGTGGCCTGGTTTATGCCATTCAGCTGCAATTCAGCTTGTAACAGCTACACTGCGGCTGTAACTGGCACCATAGGCGGGGCGCTGCAGCTGCGGCATACTGCCGGGGAAACAGGAAAGGAGACGAATCATGAAAACACTGAAAATGCTGCTGGTACTGACCAGCCTGATCGCGGTGACTGCCATGGCCGCTGTCAGCCGCGATGATGCGGCCAATATTGCGCTCAAGGCAGTTGAAGGTGGGCGAGTGCTGTCGGTTGACAAGGTACTGGAAGGCAACAAACCCGTCTGGCGCGTGAAGATTGTCACCAGCAAGGGCGATGTGCGTGCCGTCTTTGTTGATGAAGCAACCGGCGCAGCCCGCTAAACAGCTGCATGCGTATCCTGCTCGTTGAAGATGAACCTGCCCTGCGCGAAGGGCTGGCGCGCCAGCTCGGTACTGCAGGTTATCGCGTCGATACCGCTGCCGATGGCGAGGATGGCCTGTACCAGGCGCGCGAGTATCCGTTTGACCTGCTGATTGTCGATCTTGGCCTGCCCAAACTCAATGGTGTCAGCCTGATTCGCCAGCTGCGCGCAGGAGGCCACGATGTGCCGGTGCTGGTGCTGACCGCGCGCGGCAGCTGGCAGGACAAGGTGGCCGGCCTGGAAGCCGGCGCCGATGATTACCTGACCAAACCCTTTGAATTCCCCGAGCTCGCCGCGCGCGTCATGGCGCTCCTGCGCCGTGCACTGAAGGCCACATCAACCGAGCTCCATTTCGGCAATCTCACTATCGAGTTCGCCCGGCAGGAAGTGCGCCTTGCCGGTGAAATCTGCGAGCTGACCGCCTTTGAATACCGTCTGCTGGAAATGCTGATCCAGCAGCGCGAGCGTGTGGTCAGCAAGCAGGAATTGTCGGATTACCTCTACCCGCATGACGAAGACCGCGACAGCAATGTCATCGAGGTGCTGATCGGGCGGCTGCGCCGCAAGCTTGACCCGGATGGCTCGCAGCCGGTGATCGAAACACTGCGCGGACGCGGCTACCGCTTCGTGCGCGAGGCCTAGATGCGCAACTGGTCAATCGCACGCCGTCTGCTGGCCGGGGCGCTGATCGTACAGCTGGTGTTTTTCTGCCTGGCCGGTTTCGCGCTGCAGGATCGTTACGCTGAACATCTGCGCGCCAGCCGGCTGGAACGTCTGAAAAGCGAAATCTACCTGTTGATGGCCGCGACCGAGCTGGATGCCGCCGGCCGCCTGCAATTGCCGGCCACGCTGGCCGAGCCGCTGTTTGCCTTGCCCGATTCGGGCCTGTACGCGTCGATCTATAATCCGGCCGGTTCCGAGCAGTGGCATGCTGCATCGTCTTCGGGGCGGCAGCTGCCCGTATTGCCCCGGCTTGCTACCGGCGAATGGCAATTCACCCGCACAACCGTCGCAGGCGTGCCCTACCAGAGCGCCGCCTATCAGGTGCGATGGGCTATTGGTGGCAAGGCACAGACACTGCTCTTTGCCGTGCATGAGGATGAGCGGCCATTTCTGGTTCAGCTCGGTCATTTCCGTGGCTTGCTGTGGTGGTGGCTGGGTGGTGCCGGTGTTGTGCTGTTGCTGGCGCAAGGCTTGTTGCTGCGCTGGGGGCTGGCGCCCTTGCGGCGGGTCGAGGGCGAGCTGGCGCTGATCGAATCCGGTGCCCAGAACGGTATACAGGGTGACTATCCGCCGGAGCTGGCGATGCTGACCGGCCGGCTGAACAGTCTGGTCGAGCAGGAGCGTGTCCGGCAGCAGCGCTACCGCGATGCGCTGGGCGATCTGGCCCATAGCCTGAAAACCCCGCTGGCCGTGCTGCAGCAGTCACGCGATGATCCCGATTACGCCGCGCGGGTGCAGGAGCAGCTCGAACGCATGAACCGCATCATTGCCCACCAGCTTTCACGCGCAGCGGCACGAGGTAGCCAGGCGCTGGGCGTAATGCTGCCGCTGCGGCCCGTGCTGGAGCGGCTGCTGGCCGCGCTGGGCAAGGTGCACGGCCACCACGGCGTCGTGTTCACGCTGGCGTGCGACCCGGAGCTGGCCTGGCCGCTTGATGAGGGCGATCTCTACGAACTGTGTGGCAATGTGCTGGATAATGCGGGCAAGTGGGCACAGCAGCGAGTGCAGCTGAGCGTGAGCGTTGCCGCCGAGGCGCTGATTTTGCGTGTCGATGATGACGGCCCCGGTTTTACCGATGCAGCTGCAGCCCTGCAGCGTGGCGTGCGGCTTGATGAATCCGTGCCGGGGCAGGGGATAGGCCTGACGGTGGTGGCGGATATTGTTGCCGCCTACGGTGGTTCGCTGCAGCTGGCGCGGGGTGAACTGGGCGGGGCGCAAGTGCTGATCACGATTCCGGCCCGTTTGGCCTGATGTAGTTATAGAAGTACTATGTATATGGCTGTGGCCATTCAAACGAAAGGGCTGTAGCCTGATACCCATGAAAAACGCCGCAAATTTTGCGGCGTTTTTCATGTCGTGGAGCTGGGGCCGGATTTTGCCAGCCGCGTTCCCGTTTACTTGATGAGGTGTGTCGCCAGCCAGAACAGCCCGCCCGACAGGAGGATGGTAATCGGCAATGTCAGAATCCAGGCGATCAGGATGCTGCGGACGGTGCCGCCCTGCAGACCACTCTTGTTGGCAACCATCGTGCCGGCTACGGCGGAGGAAAGAACGTGCGTGGTTGATACTGGCATGCCGGTGAAGCTGGCAATGCTGATGGCGACCGAGGCAGTAATCTGTGCCGAAAGGCCTTGTGCGTAGGTCATGCCCTTGTTGCCGATTTTTTCGCCAACGGTTTTGACAATCCGCTTCCAGCCCACCATGGTGCCCAGGCCGAGCGCCAGCGCGACGGCCACCACTACCCAGTCCGGTGCATATTCGGTGGTTGCGTTCAGATCCTTGCGCAGCTTGCCGAGATCGGCGCTTTCCTGCGGGGTGATCCCCGGCAGCTTGCTGACCTTTTTGGCCGTGTCGTCGATGCACAGCAGCATGCGGCGGACCTGGCGGCGGTCATCCGGGCTGAGGTCCGTGTAGGATTTGACGTTGTCGAGCTTGGCGGTCAGCGCCTCGATCGTTGGCAGAGTCTGCTCGGTTTCGCACTTGAAAATCGGCGGAAGCGTCATGCTGCCGTTGCTGTGTCCGAGCTTGATGTGCTGTGCCAGGCGCGCTTCATTGCTGATGTAGAAGTCGCTCATGTGCTGGGCGGCATCACGCGTGCGCTCGATTTTGTAAGTCGTGCTGTTCATATCGACGACGAACTTGGCCGGGGCCAGGCCGATCAGTACCAGCATCAGGAGGCCGATCCCTTTCTGGCCGTCGTTCGAGCCGTGCGCAAAGCTTACGCCCATGGCCGAGGCGATCAGCATCAGGCGCGTCCAGAACGGCGGGTGTTTCTTGCCGTCGGTTTCCTTGCGTTCGTCCGGTGTCATGTGCATGCGGGAAGCATTGCGGTATTTTTTCAATACCAGCAGCAGAATGGCGGCAATGGCAAAACCGATCAGCGGCGACACCAGCAGGGCGAGCATGATGTCGATGGCTTTCTGAATGTTCACGCCCTTGCTGATCGAAGTGCCGGTCATGAAGGCATTGGCAATGCCTACGCCCAGGATCGAGCCAATCAGTGTGTGCGAGCTGGAAGCCGGCAGGCCGAAAAACCAGGTGCCCAGGTTCCAGATGATGGCAGACGTCAGCAGCGCAAAAACCATGATCAGGCCGTGCGATGACGTTACATCGAGCAGCAAGTCAACCGGCAGCAGATGCACAATCGCGTAAGCAACGCCGACGCCACCCGCCATGACCCCGATGAAATTGAAGATGCCGGACGCGATGACCGCGAGGTGCGGTGGCATGGCCTTGGTGTAGATGACGGTGGCTACCGCGTTGGCGGTATCGTGAAAACCGTTGATGAATTCAAAAGCGAGGACGAAAAAAAGCGCCAGTGCCAGGCTGACGGCTACTCCGGCTCCCAGACCGCTAAACAGGTCGAGCATGATGGGCTCATGACAAAATGATGACGGGGGCGATTATCTCAGATTCCTTTCAGCCCCACTTGATGAAATCGGTATTATCATTTTTCCCGCAGATCAGGACGAACAGCTGACGGATAGTGTTTTCGCCCAGTCAGGTGGAAGTCCGGCGTAATCAGAAAAGACCGGATTTTCGGTGAATGGCCGGGCCAGACAGTCGGCGAGGCGCCGGATTTCGCTGTAATCAAGCTCGGCTTCGGCCTGACGGATCGCCTGTTCGGCCAGATGATTGCGAAGTACATAGGCCGGGTTGCTGGCCAGCATGATCTGTTTGCGTTGCGCATCGGTCAGTGCGTCGCGCCCGAGGCGCTGCCGGTAGTGGTGGTACCAGGCAGCAAAGGCCTCGCGGTCGGCCACCAGGTCAAGCAGTGCCATGTTTGCTGCGGTCTGGTCGCTGCTGTGGCTTAGTGTGCGCCAGAATAGCGTCCAGTCAGTGCTGGCGGTCTGCAGCAACTCCAGCAAGTCGGTCAGCAGGTTCCAGTCGCTGTCCTGCCATTCCTGCAGGCCGAGTTTGCCGGCCATTCTTTGCCCGAATGCCGTTTCAAACGCTGGCTGGAAGGAGTCCAGCGCGCCCAGGATGGCATCCTTTTCGAGCAGGGGGCTGAATGCCTGCCCAAGGCAGTACAGATTCCACAGTGCAATGCGCGGTTGCTGCTGGTAGGCATAGCGGCCGGTTTCATCCGAGTGGTTGCAGACATGGCCGGCATCGAAGCCGTCCATGAAGCCGAAGGGGCCGTAATCCAGCGTGAGCCCCAGCAGGGACATATTGTCGGTATTCATCACGCCATGGCAGAAGCCCACCCCTTGCCAGCTGGCAATCAGCGCGGCGGTGCGGGCAATGACGGTATTGAACAGTGCAAGGTAGGGCTGCTCCGCCTGCGCTTCGTCCGGGAAGTGGTGCTGCAGTGCCCAGTCAGCCAGTTCGCGCACTGCATCGTGCCGCCCCTGGTAATAGAAATATTCGAAATGACCAAAGCGCAGAAAGGTGGGGGCAACACGGCTGACCACGGCTGCCGATTCGCGAGTTTCGCGCCAGACCGGTGTTTGCGGGTCGTGAATCAGTGCCAGTGCACGAGTGGTGGGAATGCCCAGCGCGTGCATCGCTTCGCTGCACAGGTATTCGCGGATCGATGAGCGCAGTACGGCGCGACCGTCGGCTCGACGCGAAAAGGGTGTGGGGCCGGCACCTTTCAGCTGCAGCTCGCGGGGCCGGCCGGCGGTGTCGTCGAATTCGGCGATCAGCAGCGCGCGGCCGTCGCCAAGCTGCGGTACGTTGACGCCGAACTGGTGGCCGGAATACACCGTCGCCAGGGTCGGGTGCCCGGGCAGCGGCCGGTTGCCGGACAGGATTTCGGCCAGTACCATGCCGTGCTCATCCGGATTGCTGGCAAGGCCCAGTTCGCTGGCCAGCGCAGTGTTCCACGCCGCCAGTTGCGGCTGGCGCAGCGGCGTGGCCGCCACATGGCGGAAGTAATGTTCCGGCAGCGCACTGAAGCGCGCCCGGGGTGGCAACTGGTCGAGTCGGTAATTCATGGTAAAGCCCTGGTTTGAGCAGGGTTAATGTTGATTGTTTTACTCGGGTATTTTACCCGTCTTTTGCAGCAGGCAGGGTCAGGCATGAGCGAAAAATACCCGGTTACCGCAGCGGTGCGCGTCCTGCGCGCAGCCAAGGTGGATTTCACGCCGCATCTCTACGATTACGAGGAAAAGGGCGGAACGGCGGTTTCGGCGCGCGAGCTTGGCGTGCCGGAGCATTGTGTGATCAAGACGCTGGTGATGGAGGATGAGCGCAAGCAGCCGCTGCTGGTGCTGATGCATGGCGACTGCGAAGTGTCGACCAAGAACCTGGCGCGCCTGCTGGGGGTCAAGACGATTGCGCCTTGTGCGCCCGATGTGGCCAACCGGCATTCGGGGTATCTGGTTGGGGGCACCTCGCCCTTTGGTACGCGTCGCAGCATGCCGGTCTATGTCGAGGCATCAGTGCTGGAGTTGCCGCAGATCTATGTGAACGGCGGCAAGCGCGGCTTTCTGGTCAGTCTGCTGCCACAGGAGCTGTTGCGTGTGCTTGATGCCAGCCCGGTCAATGTGGCGATCAGTCACGATTGATGGGGTATGTGCTGCCAGCCTTCAGGCTTCTTTGGCTTCAGGTCGATGGGTGGGGAGGTTTGCGCTGTCCCGTGCCGGTTTACCCGTCTTGCCCGAGCCGCCCAGCAATTCGTCGAGGTCGGTGCGCAGCGTGTGCCGCACGCTCTCCTCGATATTGTCTTCCAGTCGGCTGATGAATTCGTCGGCCCGGTGCAGCAGGTGCTTGCGCTCGGCAGCTTCGCCAAACCCGGCCTTGAGGTATTTCAGCGCGGCGTGCGTGGCGGAAAGCATCAGCCGGTTGTTGTGCGTGCTTTCGGCTGCCGGCATCAGGAGGTTGAGTGCTTCGCCAAGCTGGTTGCCCAGCATGAGTTTCACGCCCTGATTGTTCAGTTCGCTTACTTCCTGCCCGACCTGCTGGATGAAGTCATGCCAGACCGGCCGCTGGTTGGCTGCGCTTTCCAGCATGCCGGAGATGTGGCGTGTCGTGACAAAGCGCTGCGCAAGTGCCGAGAGCCAGGAATAGGGGGGGGAAGCTGGATTCGGCGTTTCGTTTTCCAGTGTGGCCGGGCAGAGCAGATCGGTGGCCATGATGAAGCTGACGGCCAGTTCCAGTGTGAAATCCGGCAGATTGAATTGCGTGGCCACGGCAGCCAGTTCGTCCGTCTTGCCGTTGAAAAGGGCATTGGCAATGTGGCCGATGGCGCGGTTGACGGCCGTATCGTCCTTGCGTACCAGTTCCTGCACCATCCGCAGATACTTGTCGGCATCACCGCCGGATTGTTCGCGCCGGGAAGCCAGTGCCAGCTGCAGGACCGTCTCGGCCGACAGGCTGCTGGAGTTGCCGCCCACGGTAACGGCGCGCTGCAGCAACTGCTTGGCCTTGCCGGAGTCGCCCAGCATATTGGCCAGGTTTCCGGCTTTTTGCAGGCGGGCAACATTGTTGGGTGTGATGGCCAGGCATTTTTCGAAAATGGCCATGGCCTCGCCCAGCCGGCCTTCGGACATGTACATCGATGCGAGGGCCTCGTAGGCATCCACATACTGTGCGTGCTCGATAATGGCTGCCTGCAGCGTTGACTCGGCCTTGCTCTTTTGTCCCATGCGGTTCAGTGTCCGCGCCAGTCCGAGCTTCGCCCAGGGAACGACACGCTGACCCAGAATGTCTTCAAACAGTTTCTGGGCCTCGTCCAGCCGACCGGCCTCCAGCAGCAGATTGGTCAGGATGCGCAGCAAGTCGTTGCGAAAACAGGTGGTTTCCTTCTGCAGGCGCAGGCATTCATTGATCGCGTCATCCAGCTTGCCTTCATTGATCCGGTCGTAAATCGGCTTCAGGAAACGCTTGCGTGCCCAGGCCGTAGTCAGGCGGCTGCTCAGCAGTGCGCTGGTAAAGGGCTTGATCAGATAATCATCGGGGCCGATCTCGGCAACGGCGACCACCTTTTCATACGCCGCTTCGGCAGTGATCATGATCCAGATCGTGTAGAGCGGCAGTTCGCCGGAATGGCGCAGCTCTTCCAGCAGCTCCTGTCCGTTCATTCCTTCGTCGAAGTGGTAATCGCAGAGCACGATGTCGTACTCGCCGTTGCGCAGCCGGCGCCGGGTTTCTCCAACACTGCTGGCGGCATCGACACGGTTGATGCCGCAGCCGGCCAGCGTCATGCGGACCGATTGCCGCACCGTCGGTGCATCGTCAGCCACCAGAACGCGCGCCTGGGTCAGTTCATCAGCCATGGGAAGAGCCGGTTTCGGGGAGATATAACTGGAAATATCGGCAATTCGCCGCGAAGCTCAAGGGAATTTTGCAATTCCTCGCGGCAGAGTGCCGGAAAAAGAAAAACCCCGATCTTGCGATCGGGGTTTTTCCGGAATCTGGTGCCCAAGAGAAGACTCGAACTTCCACGCCCTTGCGAGCGCTAGGACCTGAACCT
>NZ_KE387261.1:121843-189737 GCF_000430805.1 Chitinilyticum aquatile DSM 21506
GAGAAGACTCGAACTTCCACGCCCTTGCGAGCGCTAGGACCTGAACCTAGTGCGTCTACCAATTCCGCCACCTGGGCTCTTCAACTAAGCTACAATTCGCTTGCGCGTCCTGCAGTGCATTGCTTAGAGGACGCGAATTATTGAGAAAAGCAGAGACAATGTCAATCAAAAAAGAAAAGAAATTTACCGAAGAAAAAACCGCCGTCCCGGCGCCGCGTCGCAGGGCCAGAAAAATCAATGCCTTGCGTGCACAGGATCCTTTCCTCGCCCGCGAGCGCGAGCGGTATGAAAATCCGCTGCCATCCCGTGAATATGTGCTGCAACTGCTGGAAGAAGCAGGGGCGCCGCTGTTTGTCGAAGACCTGGCCCGCCAGCTGGGCATCAACGAAGAAGAAAGCCTGCCCTTCGAGCGCCGCCTGCGGGCGATGGAGCGTGAAGGGCAGCTGATGATCAATCGCAAGGGGGCGCTGTGCATCCCGGCCAAGATCGACCTGATTGCCGGACGCGTGCAGGGGCATGCAGACGGGTTTGGTTTTCTGGTGCCCGATGATGCGTCGGAAGACCTGTTCCTTGGTCCCAAGGAAATGGCCAAGGTGCTGCATGGCGATCGCGCGCTGGTACGCCAGATCGGTGTTGATCGCCGCGGACGCCGCGAGGGCACGATTGTCGAAGTGCTTGAGCACGTCAATTCGAAGCTGGTTGGCCGTTTCCGTGCCGAGCGCGGCATTTTCTATGTGACTGCCGAAGACAAGCGTATCAGCCAGGAAATCCTGATCGAGCCGAAAGGCTCGATGGGGGCTACCGTTGGCCAGGTCGTGATGGTCGAGTTGCTTACGCAGCCGGCGCGCTATACACAGCCGGTCGGCAAGGTAATCGAAATTCTGGGTAACTATGCCGATCCGGGCATGGAAATCGAAATCGCCCTCAGAAAGCACAATCTGCCGCATGTCTTCAGCGACGAAGCGCTGGCTCAGGCTGAAAAAACGCCGGCCAAGGTCATGAAAAAGGACTGGAAGGCTGTGCATGGTACGGTCGAGCGCGAGGATCTGCGCGAGCTGCCGCTGGTGACCATCGATGGCGAGACGGCACGCGATTTTGACGATGCCGTGTATGCGGAAAAATCCGGCAAGGGCTGGCGGCTGGTTGTGGCGATTGCCGACGTCAGTCATTACGTTCAGCCCGGCGATGCGCTGGATCACACTTCGATCGAGCGCGGCAATTCGGTGTATTTTCCGCGTCGCGTGATTCCGATGCTGCCCGAACAGCTGTCCAACGGCATCTGCTCGCTCAATCCGGATGTCGAGCGCCTGTGCATGGTCTGCGACATGAAGGTGTCTGCCAAGGGGGAGATCAAAAAGTACCGCTTCTATCCGGCGGTGATGCAGTCGAAAATGCGCTTTACCTATACGCGCGTCTGGTCGCTGCTGCAGGATGCTGCTGACGCCAGCAAGGCCGAGAAGAAGCTGCTGCCGCATCTGCAGGACCTGTATGCACTGTTCCAGTCCTTTGCCAAGGCTCGTACCATCCGTGGCGCCATCGATTTCGAGACAACCGAAACCGAGATGCGCTTCGATGACAACGGCAAGATCCGCGAAATCGTACCGGTGGTGCGTAACGATGCCCACAAGCTCATCGAAGAATGCATGCTGGCGGCCAACGTGTCGGCGGCGGACTATCTGATCAAGAACGAACATACCGTGCTGTTCCGTGTGCATGAAGGTCCGACCCCGGAAAAGCTCGCCTATCTGCGCGAATACCTGCGTACCTGCGGGTTGACGCTGGGTGGCGATGAAGACCCGCAGGCAGGTGATTACGCCGAGCTGCTGCAAAAAATCAAGCTGCGGCCCGATGCCGAGCTGCTGCAGACCATGCTGCTGCGCAGTCTGCAGCAGGCCGTCTATACGCCGGCGAATGCCGGCCACTTCGGTCTGAGTTACGAGGCCTACGCCCATTTCACCTCGCCGATTCGCCGTTATCCCGATCTGCTGGTGCATCGTGCCATCAAGGCCGTGCTTGCCGGCAAGAAGTACAAGCCAGCCATGAAATGGGAGGCGCTGGGTATCCAGTGCTCGATGACCGAACGCCGTGCGGATGACGCCAGCCGTGATGTGGCGGCCTGGTTGAAGTGCTACTACATGCAGGACAAGGTGGGCGAGGTCTTCGAGGGAGTGGTGTCCGCTGTGACCAGCTTCGGCATGTTTGTACTGCTCGACAATGTCTATGTCGAGGGACTGGTGCACGTATCCGAGCTGGGATCGGATTATTTCCATTACGACGAAGCACGCCGAGAGTTGCGCGGTGAACGCAGCGGGCAGGTCTACCGCATGACCGACCGCCTGAAGGTCAAGGTGGTGCGTGTCGATCTGGAAACCAGCAAAATCGATTTTACGCTTCTTGAAGAGCGGGCCTCAGCCAAGGCTGACACCGGGCAGGGCAGGCGTCCGGCCGTGGTGCGTGAAGGCAGGAAAACTGCCGCCCCGGCTCAGCGTGAAACGGCAGTTGCCCGCAAGAAGCGCAGCTCTGGTAGGCGCTAGGCTCGGTCGAGCTTGAGTGTGCGGCGCAAGAGATTGCGTTGTATCTCGTCAAGCTCGGTGATCTGGATGAACAGGCGGAATTCGCTGATGTTACCGACAAGGGTCTGACTGCTGATCTGGATCTTGCAGTCCAGATAGCAGCGTCCCTTGCGGTCAGGATCCGGCATATCAATGTAAAGGCGGGCGGTTCTGGCGGCAATGCTCTGCGGAAACAGTGCGACGGCATGTTTTTCGCTGATGTCACTGATGCGGCCATGGATGGGCTGTTGCGAATCTTGCGGCACGATGGCTGCCCGCCAGTTGACTGGCCGGCTCTGCGGGGAAGGGTTATTACTCATCATTGGATCGGTGCGGCCTTGTGGCCAGACAGGGTGTGCCGTGCTGGGTTACTATCTGGTGCTGATTTTACCGGAGATTAATGACATGTTTATTGTTGACCGTTCCGCCGCCATCCTGCGTCCGAAGCAGGCCTTTCTGGACTGGCTGAACCAGTTGCCCGGCAATGATGTGGTGCTGACTCTGGACGAAATCCGCAGCGATTGCACGGTGGTCATGATCCCGGAGGCACGCGAGCCGGAAGACGGGATTGCCTTCATCGACGACATTGCCGAAAAATTGTTCGAGATGGAGCTGGCATCGTGGGTGAGCGATGAAGAGCTCTGGCCGCCCAAGCGTAATCTGAAGCTGTTCTGGGAATGGTTCGATGTGGAAATCCATCTTGGTGTGATGGATGCGGTTTCCGATGAAATTCACAACACCCCGTCCGATCACGCGTATCACTAGAAAAGGAGAAGGCTTGTGCGACTGATTCGTTCTTGCACTGGCGGCGTACTGCTGCTGGCGCTGGCTGCCGGTGCTGCAGCAGCTGAAGCGCCGCTTTTCAATGTCGTGAATTTTGAAACCACAGTGGCGCAGTCGGTCGAAAACGACCAGGCGCTGGCAACGCTTTTTGTGGAGAGCAGCGACACCGATCCGGGCAAGCTGGCTGAGCGCATCAACAAGACGCTCGCCCAGGCGCTGGAGCGAGTGAAAACAGTGTCGCAGGTGCAGTCGCGCGGCACGGGTTACAGCACTTACCCGCTCTACAACAACAAAACTGGCAAGCAGGAAGGCTGGCGCAGCCGTGGCGAACTGCGCATCGCGTCGAGCGATTTTGCCGCCCTGTCACGGCTGGTGGGCGAACTGCAGAAACCGCAGGCCACCGGCCTGTCGCTGCAGCTTGATTCGGTAACGTATGGTGTGTCGGACGAAGTGCGCCGCAAGACCGAAGACATACTGATCGAAGAAGGCCTGCGGCAGTTCCGCCAGCGTGCCGCACTGATGCAGCGCAGCCTGCAGGGCAAGGACTGGAAGCTGCTGAACGTCAATGTGAATACCGGCGGCATGGCGCCACCAATGCCGGTGCGTGCCATGTACAAGGCTGCTGCAATGGCGGCCGAGGCCGCTCCGCCGCCGATGGAATCCGGGGAGTCGCGCATGACCGTGCAGGTGTCGGGCGCGATTCAGGTCGAGTAATTCCGTGCTCGCGTGACGCCGCCTGATCTGTTGCTGCGTCCTTCCCGGCTGGCAGTCTGCTGGTGGGGCGGGACGCATGCACTGGCCGTGTTGTGCTGTGCGGTCTTGCCGTGGCCGGCGGCACTGACCGGGGCGGCCGTGCTGGCTGTACATGCGTTCTGGCGTCGTCCGGGGGCGCCCGCGTTGCGCTGCCTGCGTGTCACGCCGGATGGCATTGCGCTGTGTGACGAACAGGGCAACAGCCGCATCATGCAGCTGAACCCTGCTACCAGGGTGACGGCCATGCTGACCGTGCTGGTGTTGCATGATGCCGGTGGCCAGCAGCGGGTTGTGCTCTGGGCTGATTCTGCCTCGCCCGATGCGCTGCGTCAGTGGCGCATCTGGCTGCTCTGGTGTGCAGACCGTTCTCGATAATCTATGGGTATAGCCCTGAAGCCATTTTTATAAAAGGGCTGCAGGGCTATACATATCTACCTATTTCCGGTTTTGCGGGCAAGTAACGGGGGAGAAAGCAGCGTTGGTCGTGCCTCGGCGTTGCTGTCCGGATAATCACGGCTGAAATGCAGGCCGCGGCTTTCCTTGCGTGCCAGCGCGCAGTGCACGATCAGTTCGGCGGTCTGCACCAGATTGCGCAGTTCGATCAGGTCGTTGCTGACGCGGAAATGGCTGTAGAACTCGTTGATTTCACGCTGCAGCAGGTCGATGCGGTGCAGTGCGCGTTCCAGTCGCTTGTTGGTGCGGACAATGCCGACATAATCCCACATGAAGCGCCGCAGCTCGTCCCAGTTGTGTGAAATCACCACTTCCTCGTCGGCGTCGCTGACACGGCTTTCATCCCATTCCGGTGCACAGGGTAGGGTGACTGGGGCTTGCTTCATGATGTGTGCTGCTGCCGCTTTGCCAAGTACCATGCATTCCAGCAGGGAGTTGGATGCCAGACGGTTGGCGCCATGCAGGCCGGTGTAGGCCACTTCGCCGATGCCGTAAAGTCCGGCCAGATCAGTACGACCGTCCATGTCGGTGACCAGTCCGCCGCAGGTGTAGTGCGCGGCAGGGACAACCGGAATACCCTGCTTGGTGATGTCGATGCCGAGTTCGAGACAGCGCTGGTAGATGGTTGGAAAGTGTTCCTTCACGAATGCGGCAGGCTTGTAGGAAATATCCAGATAAACGCAGTCGTAACCGCCTTTCTTCATTTCAAAATCGATGGCCCGGGCGACAATATCGCGCGGTGCCAGTTCGGCGCGTTCATCGTGCTGTGGCATGAAGCGTGTGCCATCCGGCAGGCGCAGGATGCCGCCTTCGCCGCGTACCGCTTCGGAAATGAGGAATGATTTGGCGTGCGGGTGATACAGACAGGTGGGGTGGAACTGGATGAATTCCATGTTCGCAACGCGGCAGCCCGCGCGCCAGCCCATGGCAATGCCGTCCCCGGTGGAAACATCCGGATTGGTGGTGTAGAGATACACCTTGCCGGCGCCTCCGGTGGCCAGCACGGTGTGCTGGGCAAGCATGGTTTCGACGCGATCGGCATTCTTGTCGTAGATGTAGGCGCCATAGCAGCGGTTTTCCTCGGCGCGGCCGAGCTTCTCGCTGGTGATCAGATCGATCGCGATATGTTCTTCCAGTACCGTGATGTTCGGGTGCGCTGCCACCTTGCCGGCCAGGGTATCGATGACGGCTGCGCCGGTCGCGTCTGCGGCATGTATGATGCGGCGGTGGCTATGCCCCCCTTCGCGGGTGAGGTGGTAGCCCTGATAGCTGGTTTCGCCATGGTTGTCGCGGGTGAAGGGGACTCCCATCGCGATCAGCCAGTCAATGGCGGCGCGGGAGTTTTCGACGATGAAGCGGGTGGCGGCTTCGTCGCACAGGCCGGCACCGGCAATCTGGGTGTCGCGGATATGGGATTCGATGCTGTCGGCGTTGTCCAGCACGGCAGCAATCCCGCCCTGTGCCCAGCCGCTGCCGCCATCGCGCAGCGCCCGCTTGGTGACGAGCGCAACCTGATGGCGCTCGGCCAGCTGCAGGGCCATGGTCATTCCGGCAAGGCCGGAGCCGATAATCAGGATGTCAGAACTGCGCATGGGCGTTGGTCCGGTATGGTGCGGAGGAGGGCGATTCTAGCACTTGCCGGGCGGCCGCGCGGCGGCCGGCTGACAATTGCCCGGCACCTCTTGCAAAATGAGCTTGCCAGCCTTATCTAGTCATCTATTGTTTGCAACCTGATGGTATTCAGCAGAATTCGATGGAGCCCCTCAATCCCTCCGCCCCGTCACCCAGAGAAACGGACCAGCTGCTTGTCGAGCGTGCACAGTCCGGGGACAAGCGCGCGTTCGAGCTGCTGGTTGTCAAATACCAGCGTAGAATCGCGCGTCTGTTATCCCGTCTGATCCGCGATCCGGCAGAAATCGAAGATGTAACGCAGGAAGCGTTCATCAAGGCTTACCGTGCTTTGGGAAATTTCCGTGGCGAGAGTGCGTTCTATACCTGGCTTTACCGTATCGCGCTCAATACGGCCAAGAACTATCTGGCTGCACAGGGGCGCCGCCCCAGCCTGATCGGTGATGTGGCCGATGAAGATGGCGAGACACTCGACGCTGCGGCATTAGTACCTGACCACCACACGCCGGAAACGGAACTCGCCAACCGGCAGATTGTCACAACGGTGAATGAGGCCGTGTCGGCTCTGCCTGAAGAGTTGCGAACTGCGATTACCCTGCGCGAGATGGAAGGGCTGTCGTATGAAGAAATCGCCGCAATGATGGATTGTCCGATCGGCACCGTGCGCTCGCGGATTTTCCGTGCGCGCGAGGCGATTGCGACACGCTTGCGCCCGCTGCTGAGTGTGGTTGGCCGTGACAAGCGCTGGTGAACAAGGATGGTAAAAATGAGTGCCAAGCTGACTGCTGAAGAACAACTTTCCGCGTTGATGGATGGCGAGCTGGCTGAAGCCGAAGCCCGCCGCGTGCTGGCGGAGCTGCAGGCGTCGCCCGCCCTGCAGGTATCCTGGTATGAATGGCATATGCAGCAGGATAGTCAGCATGGCCATCCCCTGCTTTCACCCGGTTTCATGAGCGGGTTTTCAGCGCGGCTGAGTGCTGAGCCGGTCGTGGTGGCCCCTCAGCGTCTGCGTCCTGCACGAACCGGTCGTCGTCTTCTGGTGCCCCTGACTGCGGCCGCCTCGGTTGCCTTTCTGGGGGTCGCGCTGTGGCAGGGTCTTTATCGCAGTGCTGTGCCGGTGCAGGCGCCGCTGGCTGCCGTATCGCAGCCAGCTCCCGCCACTGTGGTCGCCCAGGTCGATGTCGACGCGGTGCGCGCGTATCTCGCCGCCCACCGCGAGGCGGCAAACAATCCGCTCAATGGTGGCGAGCCGCTGCAGGTCGCCCTGCAGCCTGAATCGAAGTAATTGCCGTAAAGCGTGATGATGATTCGTAACCCCTTATATCTGTTGGGCGTCCAGTTGCTGCTGGCAACCTCGTTGCATGCTGCCGACTTTCTATCGCCAGCCGAGGCGACCCGCCTGATCGAGCGCGCCAACCAGGCCGCGCAGCAGACGTCCTACCAGGGCGTGTTCATGCACCAGCATGACGACATGGTTGAAAGTTTCCGGATCATCCAGCTGGTCGAAGGCGGCTCCGAGCAGGAACGCTGCGAGTCACTGGATGGTCCGACCCGGGAGTATGTGCGTACGGGCGCTCAGTACCATATGTTCCATGAAGATACCCCACTGAATCTGGTTCTTGATCGTGCAGCTACATCGCGCTTTTTTCCTCGACTGACCCACCGGGTCGGCGATGTGCTTGCTAGCTACCAGCTGCGCAAACTGGGGCGGGATCGGGTTGCAGGGCTGGAGGCCGACGTCTATCAGCTTGAGCCCCGCGACGGACTTCGCTATCCCCATCGCTTGTGGATCAATGAGGCCAGCGGACTGCTGCTGAAGAGCATGATGCTTGGCGCTCAGCGTGAGCCGGTTGAAACCTATACATTCGTGCAATTGCGCCTCGGTGGCGGCTTTGACAAGAAACTGCTGAAGCCTGTGAATCCGGTTCATCCGGTCCTGCTCGACTCCAGCGTGGGCAAGCCCCTGCAGGGCGGACTGGAAAGCCAGTGGCAGATCCGTGATTTGCCGCCCGGTTTTGTTCTGCAGAAACAGATTGTGCGAACGCCGCAAGGCGACAAGGGGCGCAAGGTTCAGCATCTGGTCTACAGCGATGGCCTGGTGACTGTTTCCGTATTCCTTGACCCTTCTGTGGTTCAGCTTGCTCCTGGGTTGGCAAGGCAGGGCTCCCTGCACTTTTTCGTGCGGCCATTGCCGCGGCAAACGGTAACTGTACTCGGCGAGGTGCCGGCTGAAACCGTGAAGGCATTTGCTGCCGCCTTTACCCCCCGCTAGCGAGTTCTTCATTCATGATCGAAACAGAAGCCCAGGTCAGCCGTGCCGAGCAGGATTACGCATGGGTTGTCATTCGCCCTCATTCCCCGTGCGGGCATTGCGACCCGGTAACCGGGTGCAAGTCAGTGGCCATCAGTCGGATGTTCGGTAGCGCTCAGCAAGAATTCCGTGTGCGAAACAGCGTGCACGCGCAGGCTGGCGATCTGGTGCATGTGGCCGTGCCGGAGCAGACCTTGCTGCGCAGTGCCTTGTGGGCTTACGGCGTGCCCCTCTTGTTGCTGCTGCTTGGCGCGATGCTCGGAAGGCTTGGTGGTCAGGAGTGGATGGCCATGCTGGGGGCCGGGCTTGGGCTGATGGCGGGTTTTCTGGTTTTGCGGCTCCTGCGACATGCGCAGTCCGGGCTTGAGCCGCATATCGTCAGCAGGGCAGGTTCCTGCGATGCGTCGCCAGGCGGCTGTGCTGTGCGCTGTGGTGGCGATTCGGGTTGCGCAAAACATTAAGAGGATAACGATGCTGAAAACGTTTTTTTCCGGGCTGCTGCTGGCTGGCCTGTTAGGAACTGCTCAGGCTGCATCTGCAGCGTCCTTGCCCGATTTTGCCCAGCTGGCAGAGAAAGAGGGGCGCGCCGTTGTTAATATCGCGGTCAGCGGTACCCGCAAGGTCAATGATGCCTTTGGCGACAATGACGATGCTTTCGAGCTGTTCCGGCGCTTCGGTTTGCCTTTGCCGCGAGGTGGTCAGATGCAGGAGCGCCCCGTGCAGGGAATCGGCTCCGGTTTCATCATTGATGCTAATGGCTACATCCTGACCAATGCGCATGTGATTGCCGATGCGGACGAAATCACGGTCAAGTTGACCGACAAGCGCACCTTCAAGGCCAGGGTCGTTGGCTCGGATGCGCGTACCGATGTGGCGCTGCTGAAAGTGGATGCCAGCAATCTGCCCAAGGTCAGCATTGGCGACCCGGCCAAGGCGCGCGTCGGGGAGTGGGTGCTTGCAATCGGGCAGCCTTTCGGTCTCGATAACACGGTGACGGCGGGGATTATTTCGGCCAAGGGACGTGATCTGCCCAACGAGAATTTTGTACCTTTCATCCAGACGGATGTGGCGATCAATCCCGGGAATTCCGGTGGTCCGCTGTTCAATATGGCGGGTGAGGTTATTGGCATCAACTCCCAGATATTCAGCCGGTCCGGCGGCTATATGGGTCTGAGCTTTGCGATTCCCATCGATGTTGCCATCAAGATCTCCGATGAACTCAAGTCGACTGGCAAAATAACTCGTGGCCGGATCGGGGTCGGTATCCAGGATATGAACGAGGAGCTTGCCCGCAGTTTCGGGCTTGCCAAAGAGGGTGGTGCCCTGCTGATTGCGATCGACAAGGATGGCCCGGCTGACAAGGCTGACTTGCGGGTGGGAGATATCATTCTCAAGGTCAATGGCCAGGCTGTGACGCGTTCGGCTGATCTCTCGCGGATGATTACGGCGCTGAAGCCGGGCAGCAAGGCCGTGCTAGGCATCTGGCGCGACAAGAGTGCCCGCGAGGCCGTTGTGACCGTCGGCGCGATGGAAGGCGCTGACAAGGGGAATCCGCGCGAATATCGCGGCAAGCAGCAGGGCGATGCCGAGCGTTTCGGCCTCTCCCTGGTCGAACTCAATGCCCGCCAGTTGCAGCAGCTGGGTATCAAATATGGAATCGGTGTTCGTGGTGTAAGCGGACAGGCTGCAAAAGCTGGCTTGCAGGCAGGTGATGTGCTGACCGGAGTTGGCGGCCAGGATTTGCAGAGTGTGATCCAGCTGCGGCAGGCACTGCAGGCTCTCAAGCCAGGCGAGGCCGCGCCTTTGCGCGTCTTGCGTGACGGACGCCCGTTCTTTGCCTCAATCGTCGCTCCGGAAAAAAAGGATGACTGATGCGTGCCGGCCTTTGCTGCGCGTGTACGGGCATGCCTATTGCAGTCTCTGCAAGGAAATGCTTGCTGCATTGCGGCAATGGCCGGAGCCCCTGCAGGTCGAGTGGGTCGACATCGAAGGCCACAATGATCTCGAATCCCGCTTTGGCGAGCTGGTTCCAGTGCTGTGTGGCGAAGACGGGGTGACTATCTGCCATTATCACCTTGATTCGCTTGCGCTTGATGCCTATCTGGCCGATTTCCGTTAGAATCGCGGCGACCGATTTTGCCTGGGGCACGCTTGGCGTGCCCTTTTTTCGTAAGCGTTGACAGGTTTCATGGATCACATTCGCAACTTCTCCATTATTGCCCACATTGACCACGGCAAATCTACCCTTGCCGACCGGTTCATCCAGTTCTGCGGCGGCCTCGAGCTGCGTGAAATGAGCGAGCAGGTGCTCGATTCGATGGATATCGAAAAAGAGCGCGGCATTACCATCAAGGCGCAGACTGCCGCGCTGCAGTACAAGGCGCGTGACGGCAAGGTTTATAACCTGAACCTGATTGACACTCCGGGGCATGTGGATTTCAGCTACGAAGTGAGCCGTTCGCTGGCGGCCTGCGAAGGCGCCCTGCTGGTCGTCGATGCGTCGCAGGGGGTGGAGGCGCAGACGGTTGCCAACTGCTATACCGCTATCGAACAGGGAGTCGAGGTTCGTCCGGTGCTGAACAAGATCGATTTGCCGGCCGCCGAGCCCGAGCGGGTTGCGCAGGAAATCGAGGACATTATCGGTATCGAGGCGATCGAGGCGGTGCGTGCATCGGCCAAGAGCGGCATCGGCATCGAAGACATCCTGGAAGAGGTGGTCAACAAGATTCCTCCGCCCAAAGGCAATCCGGATGGCCCGCTGAAGGCGCTGATTGTTGATTCCTGGTTTGACAATTATGTTGGTGTCGTCATGCTGGTGCGCGTGGTTGATGGCGAATTGCGCGTGAAGGACAAGATCAAGTTCATGGCGACCAAGGCCGAGTTTCTCTGTGAACAGGTTGGCGTCTTTACGCCCAAGTCGGTCCAACGTGAGTCACTGAAGGCTGGCGAGGTGGGCTTTGTTATTGCCGGTGTGAAAGAAATTGTCAGCGCCAAGGTTGGCGATACGATCACCTTGGCCAAAAATCCGGCCAGCGAAGCTTTGCCTGGCTTCAAGGAAGTGAAGTCTCAGGTGTTTGCCGGCCTGTATCCCGTTGAGAGCCATGACTACGAAGCGCTGCGCGACAGTCTTGAGAAACTCAAGCTCAATGATGCTGCTCTCCAGTATGAGCCAGAGGTCTCCCAAGCGCTGGGTTTCGGTTTCCGTTGCGGCTTTCTCGGACTGCTGCATCTTGAAATCGTGCAGGAACGTCTTGAGCGCGAATTCGATATGGATCTCATCACTACGGCGCCAACCGTGGTGTACGAACTGGTGATGAAGGATGGCTCGGTCGTACAGATCGAAAATCCGTCCAAGCTGCCAGATCCCAGCAAGTACGAGGAAGTCCGTGAGCCCATCATCACCGCGACAATTCTGGTTCCGCAGGATTATGTCGGACCGGTAATGACGCTGTGCAACCAGAAGCGCGGAATGCAGGTCAACATGCAGTACATGGGCCGGCAGGTTTTGCTGACCTATGACATGCCGATGGCCGAAGTGGTCATGGATTTCTTTGACAAGCTGAAATCAGTCAGCCGTGGTTATGCTTCGCTGGATTACGAGTTCAAGGAATTCCGTACCGGTGATCTGGTCAAGCTGGATGTCTTGGTGAATGGCGAGCGGGTGGATGCCTTGAGCCTCATCGTCCACCGGGCAACGAGCATTTATCGTGGCCGCGAGCTGATCAGCAAAATGCGCTCACTGATTCCGCGGCAGATGTTCGATATTGCGGTACAGGCTGCGATTGGCAGTCAGATCATCGCGCGCGAAACGGTGAAGGCCATGCGCAAGGATGTGCTGGCCAAGTGCTATGGTGGCGATATTACCCGCAAGAAAAAGCTGCTGGAAAAGCAGAAAGCAGGTAAAAAACGCATGAAGCAGGTTGGCAATGTAGAAATTCCGCAGGAGGCGTTCCTTGCCATTCTGCAGGTATCGGACAAGTAAGCCTAGGGAGCTGCAATGAACTGGTTGTTGATTGGTGCCGTACTGTTGGTGGTGGCGCCTGTCCTGATAAGTATCGGGCATAAGCAGGAACGAGTGAAGAATGAACCTCCGCAGCTTGTCCAGTACGGCTATCTGGCTGGTCTTGCCGGGCTGTTTGTGCTCGCGGTTCAGTACACGACCATCGCTGCGGCATTTCTCATTTTTGTGCTGCTTTTCGGAGTCGTCTGGGCTTATGACAAGTATGTGCTCGAGAAGCGGCGAGCTCCTGAGGACTATGCGCCTGCGTGGGCGGAAATCGGGCGTGGTTTTTTTCCGGTCTTTCTGGTTGTGTTCCTTCTGCGAGCTTTTGTGGCCGAGCCTTACCAGATCCCGTCTTCCTCGATGCGGCCGGGGTTGGTGGTGGGAGACTTTATCCTCGTGAACAAGTTCGCCTATGGCTTGCGGGTGCCGGTATTGAACAATGTGTTCATTCCGGTCGGGAAGCCTGCACATGGCGATGTGATGGTGTTCCTCTATCCGGAGAACCCAAAAGACAATTACATCAAGCGCGTGATCGGTCTCCCGGGTGATACGGTTGAATACCGCAACAAGCAATTGACCGTCAATGGCAGGGCTGTGCCAAGCGAAGCGGTTGGCGATCATAGCTATATCGATGAGCGCGTGCGTGTTGCCCAGATGTACCGTGAGAAAATGGGGACGCACTTTTTCCAGGCGCTGAGGGAGTCCGATGCTCCGACGCTGGTGCTGCGCAATGTTGCAGATTTTCCCTATCGTGAAGAAAATTGCCGCTATGATGATTTAGGATTTACATGCAAGGTGCCTGATGGGCATTATTTCATGATGGGTGACAATCGTGACAACAGTGCCGATAGCCGTTACTGGGGCTTCGTTCCTGACAGAAATGTGGTGGGCAAGGCGTCTTTGGTATGGCTGAACTTCAAGGACTTAAATCGTATTGGTACTTGGATTGACTAAAAGGAGTGATGTATGTATCGGCAAGCCGGCCTTTCATTTATTGGTTTTTTAGTTGTTGGTATCTTGGTTGCTCTGCTTGGGATTTTGGCCATCAAAACCGTTCCAGCATATATGGAGTTTTTCTCTGTAAAGAAAATAATTAACACATTGGCAAAGGAGGGGGCTGGCAGTTCTCCTCAGGATATTCGCAATTCCTTTGCGAAACATGCGGACATTGAGTACATAACATCGGTTAAGCCTGATGATCTGATGGTTACTGGTTCTAGTGGCAATGTGGCTATTTCCGTGAGTTATGAGAAGGTGGTGCCTGTCGTCGGTAATATGAGCCTTCTTTTTTCTTTTGATGCTTCTTCAAATGCGAAGAACGTAGATTAATATCTTTTGAAACTAGGTTAATTCTTGTCAGCCAATCTTTCCGCCGAGCGCCTTGAAAGGGTGCTCGGCTATGTTTTTTCCGATCGCCAGCTTCTGCTGCAGGCGGTTACCCATCGTAGCTTTTCTGCTACTCATAACGAGCGACTTGAGTTCGTTGGGGATGGCATTCTCAATGCCCTGGTGGCAAGAGCATTGTTTCGAGCGTTTCCCCAGCAAAGTGAAGGCGATTTGTCTCGCATAAGAGCCAGGCTTGTGTGCCAGGAGGGCCTGGCAGATATTGCACTGGAGTTGGGTTTGGGTGACTACATCCGACTTGGCGAAGGAGAGTTGAAGAGCGGTGGTTACCGCCGACCTTCGATCTTGGCTGATGCTCTCGAGGCTATTTTGGGCGCAATCTGGCTGGATGGAGGGCTTGCTGCGCTTGAGCCTGTGATTGAGCGTCTTTTCGCGTCCCGCATTGCGGCCATCGATCCGGCAACGGCTGGCAAGGATGCCAAAACCTCGCTGCAGGAATGGTTGCAGGCACGCAAGCTGCCGCTGCCGACTTATGTGATTGAACGGCAGGACGGTGATTCGCCAGAGCAGGTGTTTGAGGTCAGCTGCACTGTCACCGAGCTGAAGACTACAACTCGCGGGATTGCCGGCAGCAAGCGTGCCGCCGAACAGGAGGCTGCCGCCAATGCCTTGCAATTACTGCGACAAACCTATCCCGGAAAAAAGCTGGTTCGAAAATGACTGAACATGATCAAAAATTGCCGGATTATCGTTGCGGCTTTGTCGCTATTGTTGGTCGGCCCAATGTCGGAAAATCCACCCTGCTCAATCATCTTATCGGGATGAAGTTAAGCATTACATCGCGCAAGGCGCAGACCACGCGCCACCGCATCACGGGCGTGCTGACCACGGATAGTGCACAGTTTGTGTTTGTCGACACACCAGGCTTTCAGAATCGGCATCGGAATGCTCTGAATCAGGCCATGAACCGCAATGTCACCAGTACGCTGGCCGATGTTGATGTCATCCTGTTTGTTGTTGAGGCCGGCCGCTTTGGTCCCGATGATGATGCTGTTCTGAAACTGCTGCCGGCAGATCGTCCGGTTGTGCTGGTCATCAACAAGATTGATACCCTGGTAGACAAATCAGCCTTGCTGCCTTTTATCGAGAGCATGGCGCAAAAACGTGAATTTACTGCGGTCGTCCCCCTTTCTGCCCTGCGCGGGCTGAAGCTGGATGTATTACAGCAAGCAGTCGAGCCCTTGCTGCCCCAGTCCGAGCCGTTTTATGCTGAAGATCAGATTACTGACCGGAATGAGCGCTTTCTGGCTGCCGAAATCGTACGCGAGAAAATCTTCCGCATGCTTGGTGACGAGTTGCCTTATGCCATGACTGTTGAAATTGAAAAATTCGACGAGGAAGTCACGACGCGCGGGCAGGAGTTGCGACGCATCTATGCCGCAGTCTGGGTTGATCGGGAAAGCCAGAAAGCCATCCTGATCGGCAAGAGCGGGGAAAAGCTCAAGCGTATTGCGTCTGAGGCTCGCAAGGATATGGAGCTGATGTTCGATGCCAAGGTGTACCTCGAAGTATGGGTCAAGGTAAAAAGTGGCTGGGCTGACGATACACGCCTGTTGCGGCAGTTTGGTTTTGAATAAGTCCGCTGTATTTCCGACATGAAAGTTCCTCGCGGCACTCCCCGCGTCAATCAGCAGCCTGCCTTTATTCTTCACCAGTACCCATACCGGGAAACCAGCAGGTTGCTGGATGTGTTTTCGCGGGACCATGGCCGGATTACTCTCGTCGCCCGTGGTGTGCAAAGGCACGGTTCTCAATTGCGCGGTGTCCTGCTCGGACATCAGCCCTTGTTGCTGGACTGGTTTGGAGGGGGCGAGGTAAAAACACTGCATGCCGCTCATTGGCAGCCCGGGATTCCGCAATTACGCGAAGTGGCATTACTGTGCGGTCTGTATGCCAATGAACTGTTGCAGCGGATATTGCCGCGCGAAATCCAGGCATCGCTGCTCTTTGCCGAATATTTCCAGCTTGTGAAATGCCTTGCCCGCAATGCTGGTAATCCGGCAATGCTTGAGTTTGCCTTGCGGCAATTCGAGGGGCAGTTGCTGGCCAGTCAGGGGGTTGCCATTGACTGGCGCAACACTGCGGAAGGTGCTCCGGTTTCGCCGGATTGTTTCTATGCTTTTTCGGTGGATCGTGGTTTGCATGAGACACCTTCTGAAGGTGCTCGTGGGCAGGCACTTCTGGCGTTCGCCGATGGCCAGGCCGTGCAGGGCTGGCAGATGCAGGAAATGAAGCGCTTGATGCGTCAGGTGTTGAGTGCCACCTTGCTGGATTCGCAACCTCTGCAAACCCGGAATCTGATGCAGGAAATCCAGCGCATGGTGCAACCCCTTGCCTGATTGCCCGGGCCACACTGGTAAATGAACGTCCTTGACGCTATCCTGAGCATTGTTGAAGGTGATGTTTAAGCATTTGCCGGCAGGAGGCTCGCATGATTACCGTTTCGCACGAAGATGGCCACATTCTGGCGGTAGTGCTGGGTGAATTTACTGTCCAGGATTTTCGCCAGTTCGAAGAAGAGGCACTCTATGATATCCGGCAGCAAGGCAAGGCCAGGATGATTATGGACCTGACCGGAATGGCAGCCTACACCATCGACATGGCTGTCGAGGAAATCCGCTTCCTGAAACAGCACCGCCAGCAGTTCGAGCGGGTGGCCATTGTCTCGGATGATCAATGGGTTACCTGGTCGGTGTGGCTGAACAGAATGATGACCGAATCGGAAATTGAGGTTTTTGATGACGTTGCCGACGCACGATCGTGGATAATCAGCGAATAATGCGGCTCAGAACGCCAATCAATTAGGGCATATTTCAATGCTAGAGCGCCTTTCATCCCTGTTTGCAAAAGAAAAATCACCGCTTTACTCGCTGAAGACAACCCAGCAGTGGCTCAAGCAGCTTGAACTGCTGGATGCGTCATCCCGTTGTGCCAAGGTGCATGATGTCATCAGCGATTTTCTGGTCAGTACGGGCAGACCGAGCAAGGAAGGGCTGGATGCGCTGCTTCTGATCGACGATTTTGCCCAGGAAGGGTTTGATGCACTGTGCTACCAGTACATCAGCAATCCGCGCATGCCCAAGGAACTGGAGCAGAAGCTCTGGAAGGAGATTGTCCATTTCGCCCGCGACATGGCCGAGACATACCAGCGCTTTATCCAGGTCGATCAGGGGGAATCCTTTGCGGCGCAGATCGAACCGCTGATGCCACTGATCTGGGCCCGCAGCCTGCATTATCTGGCCGTCGAAGCCAAATGGCATTATTTCCGCTTTGAGAAGTCCCCGGCGCGCATCTGGACGCTGGCTCACCAGCTTTATCGCCTCTCCGAGATTTCAGGGGCCGACAGCAATCCTTTCAAACTGTATGAAAGTGTCAGCGCGGAAGTGACTTCCTGCGCGGATGAGTATCTACAGCTGATTCTGCTCAATACTGTTGCCAACAACAACCTCACGGTGCGACAGATACACACGGTTGACCTGTGGCTGGAGCAATGGTCCAAACTGCTGCAGCTTTCCCGCAAGTATCAGCCTGATGTCCATCACCTCTGCATCAATCTGCAGGATACGAACGGTTCGCAGAAGATCAATCCTGCCGAAGCAACAGAAACCTACCGCTATCTCAGTCTGCACGAACTGGTTCGCACGATCACCGAGACTATCCAGAAGCTCGAACAGGGAGCGGCACCCGCAACACTGGGTCTGGGGCCTGAAGCTCGCGGCCCGGGCAGCATCGAATTGCTGAAGCATCTGGAAGTGTTCTGGACCATGCACATGCGCAATAGCGAAATCAAGCGCAGCGAGCGGGTCAAGGTTTCCAAGGCCGCTGACGTGATTTACGGTCTCGACAAGGTTTGCCGGCATGTGCGTGCCGACAACGAAAAACACACTCGCCAGCCTGTCGAGAGCAAGAGTCAGGTCGACTACGACGAGATCATGGACATGAGGCTGTACGGCTTCGTGTCATCGCGGACCCGCAGCAAGCAAAGTGCCCCACATGGCGCGGCGCCGCAGATGTTCCAGAACAAGCTGCCTGACTGGGTGACCTGGCTGATCGAAAACGAGAGCGAGGGCGGCTATGGTGCGCATCTGCGGCTTTCCGAATGCGAGTGGATTCGCCCCGGCTTGCTGCTTGGCGTGCGCTTCGATACCGATGCCAACTGGCAGATCGGCATTGTGCGCCGCTTGCAGCGCATCAATGATGACGAGGTCTACGCCGGCATCCAGCGCCTGAGCACCACTCCGGTCGCTGTCAATCTGTATTCCGACAAGCTGGATCGCCTGGAAAACATCACCGTCGACGAGATAGGCTACACAGGTGCCATTGATCTTAAAAACCTGCGCACCGCAATGTACATCCCTCATCAGATTGATGGCGCGAATGTGAATACCCTGCTGATGCATTCGGCCGACTATGCCCAGGAGCGGATCTACAAGGTACAGGCGCGCGAAAAGGTGTTTTCGGTCAGCCTTGGTACCTTGCTGGAAAAAGGCACCGACTGGTTCTGGGTGTCCGTCAACGTGCTGCGGCAGGAAACGTAAGCAGTGCCTTGCATGCGTGTTCATAAAAAAGCCCGGGTATAGGTCCCGGGCTTTTGTTTTACAATGGCTTCAGGAGAATACCCTGGTCAAGTATTGGCCGATCAGCTGAATTTCGGGTAAGCACACCGAGTGCTGGATGGGCCAGGTGTGCCAGCTCACCGGATTGCCGAAATCGCGTACTGCATCATGCGCGGCCTGGCCGAGCTGAACGGGAACAACCGGGTCGTGGCTGCCGTGGCAGGCCATGACCGGTGTTGCTGTGTTGGCGCGGCGCATGGCTGCGTCAGTCAGCAGTTCCGGTGCCGGCAGGTAGGTGGACAGGGCAACAATACCGGCCAGTTTTTCCGGATGCAGCAGGCCAGCCGTGTAGGCAATCGCACCGCCTTGCGAGAAGCCGGCCAGCACGATATTGGCTGTCGGTATGCCGCGTGCATTTTCGCGGGCAATCAAGGCGCGTATCGCAGCGACGGATGCCTGGACGCCTGCAATGTCGGCGTGACGCTTGATGTCCTCGAAAAACACGATGTCGTACCAGGCCCGCATCACATAGCCATTGTTGCAGGTGATGGGCTGGTAGGGCGCGTGCGGGAAAAGGAAGCGCACGGGCAGATTGTCCGGCAGTCCCAGTTCCGGCACGACAGGAACAAAATCATTGCCGTCCGCTCCGAGGCCATGCAGCCAGATCACCGCATGCTGCGGATTGGCGCCGGTCTCTGTTTCAACGCAGGGAAGGAGTTCTTGTTCGCTCATGCCGGTCATTCCTGAATACTGAGATGAAACGCGCCATCACGGTGCGTAATCCTGATCTGGTCAAACGTCGAAACGCGATAAGTGCCGCCCGTAGCCGGGCTGTGCGCATGCTGCATGACGACAACCGGCATGCCGGCAGCTCCTGCCGAAGCAATACCACTGGCCGCATCTTCAAAGGCGATGCAGGAGTCGGGCGTCACGCCGCAGAGCGCCGCGCCGGCCAGATAGGGCGCCGGGTGCGGCTTGCCGTCGCTGACATCTTCGGCGGCGATCATCCTCTCGGGCACCGGCAAACCGGCCCAGCGCAGTTTGGCCGCCGCAATGTCGCGCGGAGCCGAGGTCACGACAGTCCAGTTCAGTCCATCGAGCTGTTGCAGGAAGGAAAGGGCGCCGGGCATGGCGATGGTGCCATCCAGTGTGCGAGCTTCCTCTTCCAGCAGCAGGCGAACTTCATGTTCGGCATCAAGGTGGGGGGCGACGATCCGGATGGTTTCCACGCCGCGCCTTCCGTGGACTTCCTGCATCACGCTGGCGGGGTCAAGGCCGTGGCGCACCGACCAGCGGGTCCAGAGCCCTTCGATGCAAGGCGTCGAATCGACCAGCGTGCCGTCCATGTCGAACAGCAGGGCACTGGCAAGCAGCGTGGCATCAGGCATCGTCGTTTTCTTCGTCTTCGATATCAGGAAGGGCGATGCCGGCCAGCGGCGGCTCGGGCGTGAAGGATTTCAGCAGCTTGAAGAGTTCCCGGTAGGCCTTCATCGGCAGCGGTTTGGGCGTATCGAGGCTGGCTTTTTCCTTCTGCGCATTGCGGATCAGCTGGCGCAGTTGCTGGATGTCGATCTGCGGCTGTTCGCTGATCAGCGCTTCCAGCGCCTTCGGATCGGTCAGCAGCTTTTCGCGACGACGCTCCAGCCCGTGCAGCCAGGCATTGTGCGTGTCCGACTGGCCGGCGATCTTGTCGAGCAGTGCATGGATGGGGGCAGTATCAACATTGCGCATCAGCTTGCCGATGAACTGCTTGTGGCGGGCGATGGCGCCATGTGCTTTCAGGCGCTTGCCTTCCAGCAGCGCATCGAACAGCTTTTCCGGCAGATTCAGTGTGGCCAGCAGCTTGCGGTCCAGAGGAATCAGCTTTTCGCCGAGCGCCTGCAATTCCTCGCTTTCGCGTTTCAGCTGGGTTTTGCTGGCGGGTTCGATGTCGTTGTCGTGGTCAAATTGCTGGTTCATGGCAGGCGCAGGGTTGCAAAAGCGTTATCATAGCAAACCTTGAGCCATCGCTCCCGATCCCTCATGTTTCCACGGAATGAACCGCGTGTCCGAATTCAGCCATAGCCAGCAGCAATTGCAAGATTTGTCCCTCCTGATTCTGGACGAGGCGCGCCGCCAGGGCGCGTCGGCCTGTGATGTCGACATCTCGGAGGGCTGCGGCCTGAATGTATCGGTTCGGCTGGGTGAAGTGGAAACGCTGGAATACAACCGCGACAAGGGTGTTGGCGTCACCGTATATCTGGGCCAGCAGAAAGGCCATGCCAGCAGCTCCGATTTCACACCGGATGCCCTGCGCGATACGGTCGCCGCTGCTCTGGCCATCGCCCGTTTTACCGCTGCCGATCCGTGTGCCGGTCTGGCCGACCCGGCGCTGTTTGCACGCGAGTTTGGTGATTACGATCTGTATCACCCGGAAACGCTGCCGGTCGAAGAAGCCATCCGCCAGGCCCAGGCCTGCGAAGCCGCCGCGCGTGCGGTCGATCCGCGCATCAGCAATTCGGAAGGCGCCAGTGTTGCCGGCAATGCCGCCAACTGGGTGTATGCCAATTCGCTCGGCTTCATCGGTGGTGGCATGAGTACACGCTACAGCCTCTCGGCCGCCGTGATTGCCGAGGAGAGCGGCAGCATGCAGCGTGATTACTGGTATGACGTTGCCCGTGCCCGTGCGGATCTTGGCTCGCCCGAATGGGTCGGCCGCCGTGCCGGTGAACGTACCGTGCGCCGACTGGGCGCACGCCGGCTGAAAACCGGCAGCTATCCGGTGCTGTTCGAAGCAACGCAGGCCGGTTCGCTGATCGGGCAGTGGGTGAGCGCGGTCAGTGGCAGCAGCCTCTACCGCCAGTCGAGCTTTCTGCTCGACAGTCTGGATACGCAGGTGTTTTCGCCCTGCGTTTCCATCATCGAAGACCCTTTCCTGCCGCGCGGCATGGCCAGCGGGGCTTTCGACAGCGAAGGCGTGGCAACCCGCCGCCGCAACGTCGTTGAGGCCGGTATGCAGCGTGGCTATTTCCTCGGCAGCTATTCGGCCCGCAAGCTCGGCATGCAGACCACCGGCAATGCCGGCGGCGCGCATAATCTGATCGTACCGGCCACACACAAGGCCGATGCGCTGTTGCGCGAACTGGGCACTGGCCTCTATGTGACCGAATTGCTCGGCCATGGCATCAATCTGGTCACCGGCGACTACTCGCGCGGCGCCGCCGGCTTCTGGGTGGAAAATGGCCAGATCCAGTATCCGGTCGAGGAAATCACCATCGCCGGCAATCTGCGCGACATGTATCGCCAGATTGTCGCCATCGGTGACGACGTGCTGCCCGGCAGCTCGCGTCGCGTGGGTTCCATCCTGATCGAAAGCATGACCGTCGCTGGCGTGTGATAGGGTATGTAACTGCAACCTAATATCTGCGATGGCTATAGGTTGATGGGGGTGTATGTATCTTGATCGGCAAGCCTGCTTACTGGGAGAATGCCTGCGCTGAATTGGCCCGGCGCGATGCGGTGCTGGCTGGGCTGATTGCCGCCTATCCGGAAATGAGCCTGCAGGGGCGGGGCGACGCCTTCGTGACGCTGGCGCGCTCGATTGTCGGCCAGCAGATTTCGGTGAAAGCGGCCGACGCCGTCTGGGGGCGTCTGCTTGCCCATCTTGAGTGGATCGAAAGTAGCCGCATTCTGGCCAGCAGCGTCGAGCAATTGCGCGCCTGCGGCCTGTCCGCCCGCAAGGTTGAATACCTCAGCGATCTGGCCCGTCACCACGCCGCTGGGCGCTTGAATCCGGCCGACTGGCAGGATTGGGATGACGAAACCATCATTGCGGAGCTGACCGGTATCCGCGGTATTGGCCGCTGGACGGCCGAGATGTTCCTGATTTTTCATCTCCTGCGCCCGAACGTGCTGCCACTGGACGACATCGGCCTGCTGCGTGCGGTGGCCCTGCACTATCACGGCGGCGAGCGCCTGCCGAGGAAAGTCGTTCGCGAGCTGGCCGCGCAATGGCAGCCCTGGTGCTCGGTAGCCACATGGTATCTCTGGCGCAGTCTTGATCCAGTGCCGGTCGAATATTGATGGTGGGTGTGTGACAGCTGCTGCGGGCAGGGTTCACTTGCCCTGATAGCGCTCGCGGATGCGCTGCAGCTCGCCGCTATGCTTCAGTTCCTCGAAGGCTTTCTCGAAGCGTGTGAAGAATTGTTCATTGACCCGGGTGTTGAAGGCGAAGTAGCAGCCGCTGCCCTTCTGCAGGGTATAGAGCACCTCCATCGCATCCGGGTCCAGCCCCTGGCGTTTTGCCTCGAAACGGTGGGCAATGAGCAAGCCGACCGACAATTCGAAGCGCTCGGCATACAGCATGCGCACCGATTTTTCCTCGCTTGCGCTGGTGTCGATCTGCTGCACTGGAAACCCCTTGGCCTGGAGGATCTGCGTGCCGGCGCTATTGCGTGCGGCGCCGATGCGGTAGTGCCGCGCATCGTCAAGGCTGGCGACGTGCACATCCTTGCGGTGCCTGAGGCGGATCAGCTGTACGTCGCAGTCGTCGAAGGGGCCGACCCAGCGGTAAAGCTTCTCGCGCTCGGGGGTACGCACAATGGTGTAGAGCAGGCTGTCCGGTGTTTCGCCAGTCATGTAAACCGAGCGCGTCCAGGGGTAGCTCTGCCGCTCGATCTGTAAGCCGGAGCGGGCAATGACGGCGTCGAGAATCTCGTTGGCGAGCCCGCGGTGCTGGCCGCGCAGCATGTAGTTGAAAGGAGGGAACTCTTCGGTAAATGCCTGCAGGTTGCTGGCAGCCAGCGGGAATGGCAGCAGCAATGCGCAGGCCACAAGCCAGCGGCGGATGCGCGCGAAGCGTGGCCGTTGCAGGGCAGGAGCATGGCGCGGAGCGGGCCTTGCCGTGGTAATTGCGGTTTCCATCCTTACAGAATTCAGCCTGCAGGACGAAAATGCAAGACCAGCTGTCAGAAATGCAGAAACCGGCATATAGCCGGTTTCTGTCGGGGCGATGATGCGCTCAGAGTGTTTTCAGCTTGCCCTGGAAATCGCTGATGCGCTCGTAACCCTTGGCCAGCATGATGGCTTTCAGCTCCTCGATCAGGCGCGGGAAGATCAGCGGGCCTTCTTCGAAGAGCTGTGTGCCGACCTGCACGATGCTGGCGCCCGCCAGCAGATGCAGGAACACCTGCTCGCCGCTGCGCACGCCGCCGCAGCCGATTACCTTCTTGTTCGGGCAGCGACGATAGAAGGCATTCACATTGGCCAGCGCCGTCGGCAGCACGAAATCGCCGCCAATGCCGCCGAAGCCGTCTTTCGGGCGGATCACCACCGTTTCGGTCTGCGGGTCGATGACCAGACCATTGCCGATCGAATTGATGCAGGTGACAAAGGCAATCTGCGGGTAGGTATTAAGAATCGCGGCAGCTTCGTCGAAATGGGCAATGTCGAAGTAGGGCGGCAGTTTCACGCCGAACGGCCGGTCATAGGCATCGGCGATTTCGTGGATGAAGGTATCCATCGCTTCGAAATCGTAGCCAACCTGTGCCTTGCCGGGCACGTTCGGGCACGACAGGTTCAGCTCCATCATTACCGGCGTCACGGCTTCGCGCAGCTCGGCTACCATGGTGAGGTTGTCATCGAGCGTGAGGCCGGCCAGTGACATGAACAGCGGTTTGCGTTCGTAATCGTGGCAGCGCGCGTAGTTCAGGTAATAGGGGAAGCCTTCGTTGGGCAGGCCCATCGAGTTGATGCTGCCCCAGGGCGTGGCGCGGTAGCGTGGCTCGGGGTTGCCGTCGCGCTGCGTCAGCGTGCAGCTTTTGGTCACCATGGCACCGGCGACGCTCTCGGAGAGTGCTTCGAGCTGCGAAGCAACACTGCACCACACCCCCGATGCATTCATCAGCGGATTGGCGAGCGGCAGATCAAGAAATTCAGTGCTTAAATCGGGCATGGCAAGCTCCCTCTGGCCTTGGTCAGGCTGCTGAAAACAGCCTGCGCTGTGTTTTCAGCGGCAAGGCTGGTCAAAAATATGGTGAAAAGCAAATTCAGCAAGTCACCGGTTTTCAAATCGCCTGTTTGCGCCGGGCTGGCCCGGTGCCGGATGGGAGCCTGAAAACCGGCCTTGTATATCGATGTGCTGACTGTTACGAGCATCATACGAAGCCACTGCTGCGGGTATCGTGAGCAGGGTCAAAAAGCCCGCATATTGTTTGATTCACCCGTTTTGCGGCGAACTGGCCGCGCTGCAGATGGCCTGCATGGTGGCAACCCAGCTTACCGTAGCCGAATTGCCGGCGCTTTGAAAGGCGCGTGCAAGGAGTTCTCGCTGCGGATTGCTCAGCCTTTGTTCAAGATCAAGCCCGCTGGCCGTCAGTGACAGGCAGCGCACGCGGCGATCCGCGGCTGAGGGGCTATTTTCAACCAGCCTGGCCTCGATGAGCTGCCGCATGGGGCCGTGCAGTGCCTGTTTGCTCACGCCGAGAATGCCCAGTAGCGCTTGCTGGCTGATGCCGGGCTGGCGGGCGACAAAATACAGGATGCGATGGTGTACCCGGTTCCAGCCGAACTCGGCCAGGATGGCATCGGGCGGGGCGGTGATGGCTTTTTGCGCGTGGAAGATCAGTTCGAGAGCTCGATTGAGCTCGGCCTCGGGGATGGCTGCGTGGGAAGATTGGTCAATCATATTGACTTAGTTGGCTCTTTACGGGATATTGGTCAATATTGTTGACCAAAACTCTCCGTGGAGCAAATGCATGCTGGCCGAACGCATCAACCGCCTGACCTCATCCCTGGTACGCGACATTCTGGCTGCGGCCAGCAGCCCGGGCGTCACTTCCTTTGCCGGTGGCTTGCCCGCCGAGCACGCACTCTTTGTTCCCGATCTGGCGGCATTGCCGGCCGGAGCCCTGGCTGGCGCCTTGCAATATGGGCCGTCGGAAGGCGAACCGGCGCTGCGCGAGCAGGTGGCTGCCATGCTGAGCGCGCAAGGATTGCCGTGCACGGCCGGGCAGGTGCTGATCCTGAACGGCTCGCAGCAGGGGATTGATCTGGTTGCCAAGCTGGCTATCGAGCCGGGTCGGCGCGTGCTGGTCGAATCGCCGACCTATCTGGCAGCGCTGCAGTCGTTCCGGCTGTTTGGCGCCGAGCTGGATGGCTGGGGCAGTGATGAGGGTATGCCGCCAGCGGGAAGACTGGAAAAGGGCTTGCGTACTGATACCCGACTGACTTATCTCAATCCTACTTTCCAGAATCCGTCGGGAGCCTGCTACAGCCACAGCGAGCGCCAGGCGCTGGCAGCGGAGCTGGATTGCCATTCCCTGATCGTATTCGAGGATGATCCCTATCGCGATCTGGCCTATGACACGCCGGCACCGCCGCCGCTGGTTAGCCATCTGCAGCAGGCACCGTGGGTCTATCAGGGGTCATTTTCGAAGATTCTCGCTCCGGGTTTGCGGCTGGGCTATCTGGTCGCGCATCCGGCACTGTTTCCGCACCTGCTGCGGCTCAAGCAGGCGGCTGATCTGCACAGTAACCGCCTGTCGCAAATTCTGGTTTGCGATGCACTGCAGACCGGCAAGCTGCCGGCGCACCTGGCGCGCATCCTGCCAGTCTACCGTGCGCGCCGCGATGCCATGGCGGATAGCCTGCAGCGTCATCTGGGCGATCTGGCGCGCTGGCAATTACCGGCCGGCGGGCTTTTCTTCTGGCTGACGCTGGCCGAGCGCTGCGACACCATGGCGCTGATGCGCGATTTGCTCAAGGAGGACCGGGTTGCCATCATGCCGGGCGAACCATTCTTTGCCGTGCCGGATGCCCGCAGCTGTATCCGGCTCAATTTCAGTCACGCGGATGCCGGGCAGATCGACGCCGGCGTGGCGCGGCTGGCCGGGCGGCTGCGTACGCTGCTCTGCCACTGAAACAGGCAACGCCGGCAGGAAAAAGGGCGCCGGCGGCGCCCTTGCGACAGGCAGGCAGTCTGAATCAGGCCGCATTGCTGATGTCCTTGCCGCGCTCAATCAGAATGCACTGGATGGCGTCGTGCATGCTTTTGGCCTTGAAAATGATAAAGGCACTGGGCTGGTTGATTTGCAGGCGGGCCAGACCATGCTCCAGCCGCTTCAGGTCGGCGGTGGACAGCTCGTTGAGCCAGTCATGAGGGGCATTTCCGAACAGAGGGGCGCGCATCGAGGTTCTCCCGGTTTGGCGCGGGGCCTCAGCCCCGCCTGACCCCAAGAATAAATTATGTCCTTGTTTTGCATGGTGTAAGACAGACAAAAGGTTGGGTGTGGCCGCCAGCCGTTCCGGCGACCGGATCAACGGGCGATGCTGAGCTGATGCATGGCGCTGGCGCGGTTCAGATCCTGCTGGCTCAGGCCGATCTGCGTCCCGCACGGGCAGGGCAGCATTGAATCGGTGGTCAGCGTTTTCAGGTGATGGGTGACTTCATGCCCGCAATCCGGGCATTCCACGACCAGCGTGGCGTTATTGTGCTTGTCGATATTCAGGTCGAGATTCAATCCGGTCATTGCGGGCTCCTGTTGCATCGTTGCCGGCAGGCCCGTGCCAGCCGGTTTTCTGAGCCTAGAACCCCTGCCCACGGAAAGCCAACCCTCCGGCCGGCCATCCGTCCGGTCATTGCACAGGTCGCAGCAGATCAAATCTCCTGCAGATTCGCGGGCGACTGCCTTGACCCTGCCGCGCAGTGCGCCGGACAATGCCATTCTGACTCGGGGTGCCGCCTGCTGGCATTGGCAGCGGCTGAGAAACACCCGTACACCTGATCCGGATCATGCCGGCGTAGGAAAGTCACGGCGCGGCCGGCTTTCCCGTCGGCTATCACAGAGAGCGCCATGACTGCCTTTGACCATACTCCCGTTACCTATCAACAGCTGGCCCTTGAATTGCAAAGGCTGCGTGACAATACCCCCCTTGTTCATGTGATGACCAACGAGGTGGTGCAGGAGTTCACCGCCAATGTGCTGCTCGCCATCGGCGCGGCACCGGCAATGATCGTTGCGGAAGAAGAGGCGGGCGAGTTCGCCGCCATCGCCTCCGCGCTGCTGATCAACGTCGGTACACTCTATCCGGCGCGTTTGGCCGCGATGAAGATTGCGGCTGCCGCTGCGCAGAAGGCAGGCACGCCCTGGGTGCTCGACCCGGTGGCGGTCGGCGTGCTCAAGTACCGCTCGGATGCCGCGCGCGAGCTGCTGGCGTTCCAGCCCGCCGCCATTCGCGGCAATGCCTCGGAAATTCTGGCGCTGGCGGGGCTGGCGGGCGGTGGCCGTGGCGTGGACAGCACTGCCGGTTCGCACAGCGCCGTGGCGGCCGCGAAACAGCTGGCCCGCGATACTGGCGCGATTGTCGCCGTGACTGGCGAGGTGGATTACATCACCGACGGCCAGCGCGTGCTCTCCACCGGCTGGGGCCATGTGCGCATGACGCGCGTGGTGGGCACAGGCTGCTCCTTGTCCGCCGTTGTGGCTGCCTTTCTCGCCGATGCGCCGGATCGCCTGCTGGCCGTGGCCGCCGCCTGCGGCATCATGGGCGTGTGCGGCGAGCGCGCGTTTGATTGTTCGGAAGGTACCGGCTCGTTCAAGATGTCCTTCCTCGATGCGCTGACGGTGATTGCGCCGGCACAGCTGCGTACTGCCGAGGACAATGCCTGATGCGCCCGCTGAATCCGATTGATCTGTCGCTGTATCTGGTGCTCGACCCCGAGCTGTGCGGCGGTCTGGCCGGCATGGTCAGCACCACCGAGCAAGCGGTCGCCGGCGGTGTGACGGTGGTGCAGCTGCGTGCGCCGCAGTGGAAAAAGCTTGACTGGTTGCTCTGCGCCCGCGAGCTGAAGGCTGTGCTGGCCGGTAGCGGCGTGCCGCTGATCATCAACGATCACGTCGACATCGCGCTCGCCGTGGATGCCGACGGCGTGCATGTAGGCCAGAGCGATATCCCTGCCGACGTGGTGCGCACCTTGATCGGGCCGGACAAGATTCTGGGGCTCTCGACCAATAATCTGGCGCACCAGCAGGGGGTATCAGCCGCTATCGTCGATTACATAGGGGTTGGGCCCGTATACCCGACAGGCACCAAGAAAGACGCAGCGCCATCGCTGGGGCTGGATGAATTCGCACGCCTGATGCAAACCAAGCCACTGCCGGCGGTAGCGATTGGCGGCATCAAGGCCGGCCTGTGCGCACCGCTGATCGCGGCTGGCGCCGATGGTGTGGCGGTGGTGTCGGCGATTTGCGGGCAGGGGGATGTTAAAGCGGCCACAGCAGCGCTGAAGAAAGAAATCGCTGCCGTGCGTTGAGAATGGTAGCGATAGAAACATCGTCAATCATCCCCGAATGAGGAAAGAGCAATGGCCCGAATCATGGCATCGCTGTTTTGTCTGTTGCTGATTGACTCGGCATGGGCAGGCAATCTTGGCAAGAGCATCGATTCTCTGGACGCTGCCGCCGCGACAATGGAAGCCAAAATCCAGCTTCCTCCTGGTGCTGAGCCATTGAAGCGCTATACACGGCTGTACTCGGTGGAGTCGATCGCCGGGCATGAGGTCCTGATTGCCGTTTACGTCCTTGGCTGGGGAGATTCCGTCTTGAAAGGCTCGCGGGTTTTTCTGGCTCCGGCCAGGATGCCGGGCTTTTATGATGGTGGTTGCAGTGTCATCAATGTCCGCTATCGCCTGGATACAGGTCAGTTTCTCGACGTGTTCTGCAATGGCGAAGCATGATGTTTGATGTAGGGCGGGTTAGCTGCAATAGCAGCGTAACCCGCCGGATGAGGCGTTTTAGCGCCTTGCGGCGCGGTGATTTGGAACGCGTTTCCGCCGCGCCAACGGGGAGGGGGATTTGTCTCGGCAAATCCCCCTCCACCCCAAAGCCGAGCCCGTTCCGCCGGCCCTTCGGGCTGCCCTGCGATGCTCGCTCCGTCCAGCGGCGCGCCGCACTCGCCCTGCGGGCTCAAACACTCGTCGCGCCGAAACCCTGGCCGCAGCTGCGCTTCTCGGCGGCTGCAAGGGCAATTTGTTCTAACTGGCGTCAGCTGGTGGTAAAGTGTTTGTGAAAAGCACTGGCCGCTGGATTTGCTCCAGATGGACACACTCGATAGCACCAAATATGAGAACTCTTTATGGCTAAATTCCTGAATACCAGCGCCACGAATTATTTTCTGGAAGAGTTGATTAAGGAGGCTAAGGATCGCCTCATATTGATCAGTCCTTTCCTAAAGCTGAACGACAGAATGAAGGAATTGCTAGCTGACAAAAACTGATTGAAGATTGATGTTCGTATCATTTACGGAAAAAGTGAGCTGCAGCCAGAGGAAATTTCTTGGCTGAATGAGTTGTCATACATCCGGACTAGCTTTTGTAAGAATTTGCATGCGAAATGCTATTTGAATGAAGAGGTTTGTATTGTAACTAGTCTGAACCTCTACGAATTTAGCCAGGTGAATAATAACGAGATGGGTGTTCTGATTCGTAGATCGGAGGATGCTGAACTCTACAAAGATGCTTATGAAGAGGCTCAGCGGATAATACGGATTAGCGAAGAAGTCAGAATTTCTCTGGAACGAGTTGCTGCTGGTGCCGATGATAAGTCAGATGACGACCTGCCTGGAAAACTGACTTCATCCAAAGTGGCTCAGAAAATAGGTGTTAAAACTGCTGACTTTATCGAATCACTCATCGCTGCTGGTTATTTGGAATGCAAAGATGGTAGAAATTACCTGACTCAACAAGGCAAAGATGCGGGTGGGGAATTCAGAATGAGTCCGAAATTTGGCCCTTATTTTTTGTGGCCTGAAAATTTCAAAATCTAAACGAGACCGCTGAGGCGTAAACACTGCCCTGAATCCATCAGGCTTTAGGCGCTGAAACAATACAGGACCCCCAACCCATGAACGCCCCCGACCGCCTCATCCCCCACGCTCTGACCATCGCCGGCTCCGATTCCGGCGGTGGCGCCGGCATTCAGGCTGATCTGAAAACCTTTTCCGCGCTCGGCGCTTACGGCATGAGCGTGATTACGGCGCTGACGGCGCAGAATACGCGCGGGGTGTCGGCCGTGCATCCGGTGCCGCCGGAATTCGTCCATGCGCAGCTGGATGCGGTGTTCAGTGACATCCGTGTCGACAGCGTGAAGCTGGGCATGCTGGCGAATGCCGAGATTGTCGCCGCCGTGGCCGAAAGCCTGCAGCGCTGGCAGCCGCGTTTCGTGGTGGTCGATACGGTGATGATCGCCAAGGGCGGGCATGCGCTGTTGCTGCCGGACGCGGTGGCGGGAATCCGTGCACAACTTTTACCACTTGCGAGCCTGATCACGCCGAATTTGCCGGAAGCGGCAGCCCTGCTCGATTGTGCTGAGGCGCAGACGGAAAACGACATGCTGCGCCAGGGCGAGGCCTTGCTGGATTTGGGGGCGAAAGCCGTGCTGATGAAGGGCGGCCATCTACCCGGTGACGATTGCCCGGACTGGCTGCTGGTGGCGGGCGAAGAGCCGGTGTGTTTCCCGGCGCGGCGCATTCCGACGCGGCATACGCACGGTACCGGTTGCACCCTGTCGGCTGCGCTGGCTGCGCTGCGTCCGCAGTGCGCGGACTGGGTGGGAGCAGTGGCGCATGCCAAGGCGTGGCTCTTGCAGGCGATTGCCAATGCCGAACGCCTGCAGGTAGGCCACGGCATCGGGCCGGTGCATCATTTCCACGAGTGGTGGTGATGAAGGGTTTTCTGCAGGGTTTGCTGGTGCTGGCCGGCGCCCTGCTGGCGGCGCTTGCCGGTTTTTTCCTCTTTTCAGCGGGTGTTCTGTTGGCCTGGCCTGCCGGCCTGGCGGTACTGGCCGGGTTCTGGCTGCTGGCGCTGGCCGGGTATTACTGGCGGAAAGAGGGGCTGCAGACGATCAGCTGGTGTCTGCTGGCGGGCAGTGGCTTGTCATGTTTTTACCTCTGGGATCGCCTGAGCGGCGCGATTCCGGCGCCGGACTGGCTGGGGCTGGTTCCGGGGCCAGTGCAGGGCGGTACGGCGATTGTGCTGCTGAGCCCGTTCTGGCTGCTGCTGCCGCTGTGGGCACGGCAATGCGCGGCGGCTTTGCGCGGAGAAGGCTGGCAGGCCGTCACGCCTGACGAAACCTGGCGTACCTTGCTGCAATTCCTGTTCTGGCTGGCCTTGCTGCTGGTGGCGGGGGCGCTGGCGTTCTTGCCTGCCTGGAATATGAGCACCCTCGCGCTGTTGCTCGTAGTGGGCGGCCTGCTGTGCCTGCTGACGCTGGGAACGGAGCAATCCCGTTTTCTGCCCGCTGCGCCGGGGGTTGGCTTACTGCTGTGCGCAGGTGCCGCGATTGTGCGTGAGGGCTGGCCGCAGACGATCCGGCTGCTGTCCTGGTCCGGCATCGGGCTGGCATTCATGATCGTGCTTCTGGCGCTTGTGCTGCTTCTGCTGCTTGGCCATCTTGGCTGGGTGATGCGCGGCAGGCCGGTGCTGACCGAGGACGCTACGGCCGGCAAGGCTGGCGAGCCATACCCGCAGGAAGCGGAGAAAACCATGCATTGAGCCGGACTGATTCCGGCCGGTTTGGCGGGACAGGTATTCCTGACCATTACCTGCGTTTCGTATTTCGATTGTTGCCTGGTATGTGAATATAGCCATTTGAATTCAATGGCTGCAAGGCAATACATTACTGGGTATTCAAATGCCCAAGCAGTGGGCAGTCATGCTGGCAACTGGCGACCTCGCCCGCAGTGCTGTCATGGCCGAGGCCCCGTTGTGTGCCGCAGGTCAGTGCATCCTGATTCGCGCTGTAATGCAACGGTGAACGCTGCCTATAGTTAAGCCATCTGCGCAAACGGGACGATGGCGATGGAGACTCACGCAGCAGGCGAGCGCCCCACCATTCTGGTGGTGGACGACACGCCGGACAATCTCTCGCTGATGACGGGGCTGCTGAAGGACCTGTATCGCGTCAAGGCGGCGAACAATGGCGAGAAGGCGCTGAAAATCGCCCGCTCAGATCCGCCGCCAGACCTGATCCTGCTCGACATCATGATGCCGGGCCTGTCTGGCTACGACGTTTGCCAGGAACTCAAGGCCGACCCGGCCACCCGCGATATTCCGGTCATCTTCCTGACGGCCATGACGGCGACCGAGGAAGAAACCAAGGGGCTGGCGATGGGAGCGGGGGACTTCATCACCAAGCCGGTCAATCCGCCCGTGGTGCTGGCGCGCGTAGCCACGCATCTGCGCATCAAGGCTGCGGCCGATTTTCTGAAAGACCAGAACGTGTATCTGGAAAACGAAGTTGCCAAGCGCACGCGCGAGCTGGCGGCCATCCAGGATGTGACGATTCTGGCGATGGCCTCGCTGGCGGAAACGCGGGACAGCGATACTGGCGGTCATATCCGTCGCACGCAGCATTATGTGAGAGCGCTGGCGAAAAAACTGCAGGATCATCCGCGCTTCAGGGCGTATCTGGACGATTACACGATCGACATGCTGTTCAAGTCGGCGCCGCTGCACGATATCGGCAAGGTAGGCATTCCCGACCGCATCCTGCTCAAACCCGGGCATTTCGATGACGAGGAATTCGCCATCATGAAACACCATACCGAGCTGGGGCGTTCGGCCATCGAGCATGCGGAAAGCCAGCTGGGCATGAATGTGCCTTTCCTGCGGCATGCCAAGGAAATTGCCTATTACCACCAGGAAAAATGGGACGGCAGCGGGTATCCGGAGGGCTTGCAGGGCGATGCGATTCCGGTTTCGGCGCGACTGATGGCGGTAGCGGATGTCTACGACGCACTGATCAGCCGGCGCGTCTACAAGAGCGGCATGCCGCACGAAAATGCCGTTGCCATCATCGTTGAAGGCCGGGGTACGCACTTCGATCCGGATATGGTCGATGCGTTTGTCGAAATTGCGGATGAATTCCGGCAGATTGCCATCCGCTTTGGCGACAGCGATGCCGATATGGCCGAAAAAGCCCGGCAGCTTGAAACCTTTTCCGGGCATTGACCGCAGCCGGCCTGCGCTCGCAGTTGCCGGCTGGTGCTGTGTTCCGGGGTAGAGCCAATGATGAAACGGATTGCCGCGTTTGCCGCAGTACACAGCCATCTGGCATGGCTATTCTGCCTTCTGCTGGCGGTACTGGGAGGGCTGCTCGCCGAGCAGCTGGTGCGTGATCTGCGCGAGCAGCGCCAGTTGCAGCAGCTCGAAACCGCGGCGCAGCGTGGTGGCATTGAGCTGATGGCGCAAACGCTCAACAGCAATCTGATTGGGGCAGTGGCGATGATGGGCCTCACCGATCACGCCATCAAGCAGGAAGCCCGCGCGGGGCTGGGCCTGGGCTCTCCGGAGCTGACTGCGCTGTTCGAGAGTGTGGGGCGAGCACTGGATGCCGACGGTGTTTTCCTGGTGAGCGAAAGCGGGCTGATCGCCTCGTCCTGGGATAACAGCGGAAGGCCATCGACAGGGCTTGATGTGCGTTTCCGTCCCTATTTTCAGATGGCCATGCAGGGAATGGCTAATGTCTATGCGGCAGTCAGCATCGCGCGGGGTGATCGCGCGCTGTATTTTGCCGCGCCCGTCTATTTCGACAGCAGCAATGGTAGCGAACCCATTGGTGCCATGGTCGCACGCGTTGGTATGGTCAAGCTCGACAATGATCTGCGTGACAGGGCGGATGTGGCCCTGCTGCTCTCGCCCCAAGGGGTGGTTTTTGCCAGTACCCGCCAGGAATGGATAGCCCGTCTGGCCGGCGAAATAAGCCCTGAACGCCTGCAGGCCATCCGCGAGCTGAAACAGTTCGGCAAGCAGTTCGAACACCAGCAGCCTGTGGTATTGCCGCTCGCCGTGACACCCGGCATGCAGGTGATCGATGGCCGGCGCTACGCCGTCGCGCTTGCGGCAGTGCCCTGGAATGATCCGCAGGGTGACTGGCACCTGCTTCTGATGGACGACATGGGACGGACCATTCCCCTGCGCGACCGGCTGGGTGTGGCGATTCTGGCGGGGGCGCTGATTCTGCTGGCCGGAATACTGCTTCTGAAGCTGCTGCAAAGCCAGCATGCCCGCATTCAGGCGGCCGAAAAACTTCGTGTCTATGCAAAAGAGCAGGAGCTGGCGACAGAGCGCAAGGCACAGCTTGCTGCCCTTACCATGAATCTGCAGAAAGCCGGCAATATATCCGGGCTGGTGGCCACCTTTTTCAGGGAAGTCCATCAGCAGCTGGGCGTGCTGCAAGGAGTGATCTATCTGCAGGTGCAGGAGTGCGGCGAGCAATTTCTGCGGCTTGCCGGCAGCTTTGCCTGTGATCCGCTGCCGGAATCCCGTCTGGCTCTCGGCGAAGGCTTGCTTGGGCAGTGCGCCAGAGAGCGGCGCGAGATGCTGCTGGATAGTCAAGACGCCTTTGTGCTGATCCGCTCCGGCCTTGGGGAGAATCCTGCGGCAGCGTTGCTGATCACACCGCTCATGCGTAATGACAGTCTGCTTGGCGTGCTTGAAGTGGCCTTGCTGCATGTACCGGATGCACAGTTCCAGGAGCATTTCCGGCAACTTGCTGCTGTCCTTGCCCTGAACCTGCAGCTTGCCTCGGCATCATCCCCCGCACAACGGGAGTCAGAATCATGATGTTTCCTTCACTCTCCGCCATGCTTGAGCGCCGTGCGCTATCGTCGCGATTATTTACAGGCTTTGCTGTGCTGCTGCTGTTTGTACTGGGATTAGGCATGTACAGCCTCTACATCCAGCAGACGTTGAATGCCGAATTCCAGCAGATTTACGAAAAGGACCTGCGCGGCATCATCAGCATCAAGGAGGCGCAGATCAGCTATGTCCGCATGGGGCGTGCTGTCGACCAGATGGTCCGGCCAGGTGAGCCGGGCAGGGAAGGCAATGCCCGGCAGCAAGTGCTTGAAGCTGATCGCAGTCTGCAATTGGCCGTCGATGATTTTCGCCAGCGCATTTTTCGGGCCGAAGCACGGGCGCGACTTGCGCAATTCGAAAGCAGTTACGCTGAATACCGGCACAATATCGAGCAGCTCATGCAGCTTACGGAGCGGGATCGTGCTGCTGCTGCGGCTTACCTGGCATCCCCGGAGTTTGGCAAGCCGGTGCGTAGGACTGCTGATGCTCTGGACGCCATGGTTAGGATTAAGGGGGCGGGTGCACAAACTGCTGCAGATGCAGTGAACCAGAAAGTGCGGGAGAGTTTGCAGATTACTCTCGCCTCCTTGCTGGGGGTGATCTTACTCAGTGTCCTGTTCGGTACACCATTGTTGCTGTCAATCCGGCGGCCAACCGAGCGTATCCGCGCGGCGGTCGATAAGATGGCTGCCGGTCAGCTGGCTGAGTCGGTGCCGCATACGGATTATCCGAATGAAGTCGGTCACCTTGCCCGTGCCATTGATGTGTTGCGTGGCGAAGCTCGGAAAATGGAGGAGCAGCGCTGGGTCAAGACGCATCTGGCCGAGATATCTGCCGAGCTGCAAGGAGCTGCGTCCTTCAGCGAGCTTGCCCAGAAAGTACTGTCAGGCATCGCGCCGCTGATCCGGCTCGGGCATGGCGTTTTTTACATTTATGAGGAAGACGAGCGCCAGCTGCGCCTGCTCAGCAGCTATGCCTACCGCGAGCGCAAGACACTGGCCCAGTATTTCAGGCTGGGGCAAGGGCTGGTCGGACAATGTGCGATGGAGCGCACGCCGATCATCCTGAGCCAGCCGCCGGCAGACTACATCCGCATCGGCTCGGCGCTGGGTGAAGCGCCACCGCGTGCCATCGCTGTCCTGCCGGTGCAGCACAAGGGGCGCCTGCAGGCGGTGATCGAGCTTGCTACCTTCGATGCATTCGGTGTGCGCGAGCAGGCCTTGCTGGATGGCCTGATGCCGATTCTGGCGATGAGCATTGAAATCCTCGAGCGCAACATGAAAACCCGCACCCTGCTGGAAGAAACGCAGCGGCAGGCTGCGCAGCTGGAAGAACAGACCGAAGAACTGGAAGCGCAACAGGCTGCACTGCAGGCGACCGAAACCTGGTATCACAGCATCATCGAATCGGCTCCGGATGGCATGATCGTGACGGATGAGCATGGGAAGATCATTCTGGCCAATCCGCAGATCGAACTCATGTTCGGTTATGGGAATGCCGAGCTGACCGGCTGCATGATCGAAATGCTGGTGCCGGAAGCGGCCCGGGGCAGGCACCGGTCGCTGAGTGACAACTATACGCAGACTGGTGAGCCGAGGCAGATGATGGCGCTGGGGCGCGAACTCAGGGGCGCGCGCAAGGATGGCAGCGAGTTTCCGGTCGAGGTTGGCCTGTCACGGCTGCCGGCCCTCGATGGCAGGGGGGTCTGTGTTTGTGCTTCCGTGCGCGACATCAGCGAGCGCAAGGCGGCCGAAGACCATCTGGCCTCGCTCGAAGAACGCAGCCGTCTACTGCTCGGTGCGGTCGGAGATGGCATTGTCGGGCTGGATACGGACGGAAAGATTGCCTTTGTCAATCCTGCTGTATCGCAGATGCTGGGGTACGCGGAAGAAGAGCTGGTTGGCCGGGAGATGCATGCGCTGCTGCATCACACCTATCCTGATGGCCGCCCTTTCCCGCAGGAAAAATGCCCGATGTACCGCTCGGCCTGTGACGGGCTGGCCCGTACCGTGGATGACGAGGTGCTCTGGTGCAGGAGTGGCGGCGCACTGCCGGTCGAGTATGCAACAACGGCAATTCGCAAGAACGGTGAACTGGTGGGTACCGTGGTGGTTTTCCGGGACATCACCGAACGTCGGGCGGCTGAAAAGGCCATTCTGGAGGAACGTGCCCGCTTGCAGTACATCCTCGATTCGGCGCCACTGGGCATTGCCTTTTCGAGCGAGGGCCATATCCACTTTGCCAATCCGAAATTCGTCGAGATGTTCAATGCCCGCATCGGAGATACGCCGGTCGATCTGTATGTGAATCAGGAAGAGCGCCTGGCCATTGCCGATGCAATCAGTGCTGGGGAAATGGTCAGTAACCGTGAAATGCAGATGTACGATCGTGACCGGCATGTCCGCGACATGCTGGTCAGCTATCTGCCCATGAGCTACGACGGGCAGGACGGAGCACTTGGCTGGCTCATGGACATTACCGAGCGCAAGAACGCCGAAAAGGCGATCGCGCATGCCAATATGATGAGCGATTCGGCGCTGGATCTGACCAGATCGGGTTACTGGCTGATCGATTACAGCGACCCCGATTACTACATCAGCTCCGAGCGTGCCGCCGCGATTTTTGGTGAATACCCGAAACCGGATTTCCGCTATCACCTGACGGATGAATGGTATAGCCGGATTGCCGCCGCAGACCCGGCTGTGGCCGAGGCGACTGGAGCGATCTATGCCGATGCCGTCGCGGGCAAGATTCCCCGCTACGATGCCACCTATTGCTACAAGCGACCTGTTGACGGGCGCATTGCCTGGATTCGGGCAATCGGCAATATCGAGCGCGACGAGAATGGTGCGCCGCGTTATATGTATGGTGTAACCCAGGATGTGACCGAAATCAGGGAGGCAGAAATTGCGGTACTGAAGGCGAAAGAGGTCGCCGAAGATGCGACACGCGCGAAGAGCGAGTTCCTCGCCAATATGAGCCATGAAATCCGCACGCCAATGAACGCAATCATCGGCATGTCGCACCTGGCGCTGCAGACCGATCTGGACAAGAAGCAGCGCAACTACATCGAGAAAGTCTACCGCTCCGGGCAGAATCTGCTGGGCATCATCAATGACATTCTAGATTTCTCCAAAATCGAAGCCGGCAAGATGGCGATGGAAAACATCGATTTCCGGCTCGAAGACGTGATGGACAATCTGGCAAATCTGGTCGGATTGAAAGCCGAAGACAAGGGGCTTGAACTGCTGTTCAACGCCGCGCCGGATGTGCCGACTGCACTGGTTGGCGATCCCCTGCGGCTGGGGCAGGTGCTGGTCAATCTCGGCAACAATGCGGTCAAGTTCACCGACCAGGGTGAAATTGTCGTCGGTGTCGAAAAGATGGCTCTGACCGCAGATGCGGTCGAGCTGCATTTCTGGGTGAAGGATTCCGGCATCGGCATGACCGCCGAGCAGTGTGGCAGGATGTTCCAGAGCTTCAGCCAGGCCGATGCATCAACCACGCGGAAATATGGTGGCACAGGGCTCGGGCTGGCCATTTCCAAGAATCTGGTCAGCATGATGCATGGCCGCATCTGGGTGGAAAGCGAGCCAGGCCAGGGCTCGACATTTCATTTTCTTGCCCGTTTCGGCCTGCAGGCCGAGCCGATGCCCAGGCGCATGTACCGTGCCGACGAACTGCAGGGCTGCCGTGTACTCGTCATTGATGACAATGCCACCGCACGAGAAATTCTGGTGGCCATGGCTCGCTCTTTCGGCATCGAGGCCGATGCGGCTGCGGATGGGCAGGCAGGCCTGCAGCGGATCGTCGAGGCCGATCAGGCGGCAACGCCGTATCAGCTGGTGTTGCTGGACTGGAAAATGCCGGTGATGGATGGCATAGAAACCATGCTGCGCCTGCAATCCAGCGCACTGAAAAGCAGGCCGGAAGTGATCATGGTGACGGCATTCGGCCGGGAAGAGGCACAGGCCAGTGCGCTGCAACGCGGCGTGGTCATCAAGTCGGTGCTGGCAAAACCGGTGACGCCTTCGACTTTGCTGGAAAGCATCGGGGAGGCACTGGGCAAGGGCGTCCTTCTGGAAACACGGCAGCATGAGAAACAGTCCAGCCTGGCTGAAGTGACCGCACGACTGAAGGGAACCCGATTGTTGCTGGTGGAGGATAATGAACTCAACCAGGAACTGGCGGCCGAGTTGCTGACCCAGGTGGGAGCCACGGTGGTGACTGCCGCTAATGGCCAGGAAGCGCTGGATGTGCTTGCCCGTGACCCGCATTTCGATGGCGTACTGATGGATTGCCAGATGCCGGTGATGGACGGTTACGAGGCGACCCGGGCACTGCGGGCCCAGCCGCAGTTTGCCGGCCTTCCCATCATCGCCATGACGGCCAATGCCATGGCTGGTGACCGCGAAAAGGTGCTCGACGCCGGCATGCAGGATCACATCGCCAAGCCACTGAATGTGGACAGCATGTTTGCCACCATCGTCCGCTGGGTCCGTCCTGCCCATGGCGCTGCAGCGGATGTGGCTCCCGCTGCTGCCCGAGCAGCCTCGCTTGCGACACCCCAAACAGTGCTGCCGGATTTGCCCGGAATCGATGTTGCCGCCGGGCTGGAGACGACCATGAACAATACCCACCTATATTCCCGTCTGCTGCTCAAGTTCCGCGATACCCAGGGTGCCTTTGCCCAGCTGTTTGCTGCCGCCAGCGCCGAGGCTGACCCGAGTGCTCCTGCCCGGGCGGCTCACACCCTCAAGGGCACTGCCGGCAATATCGGTGCCAGAGCCCTGCAGGCCGCCGCCGCCAGACTTGAGCAGGTCTGCGCGAACGGAGGGGACTCCGCGATGGTCGGAGCCGCGCTGGAGAAGGTGCTGGCCGAGCTCGAGCCTGTCATGGCTGGTCTTGCCGCACTGGAGTCCGGCGAGAAGGCTTTGCAGGCCAACCCGCTCGCCGATGATGCGGCATTGCATGAAAAGCTGCTGGCACTCAGACCCTTGCTGGAGGCAAGCGATACGGCGGTGGCTGACGTCATGGACCTGCTGCTCTCGGACTATTCCGGGCATTTCTCTGCATCAGGCTTGAAAAAGCTGGCCGAGGCCGTCGAGAACTTCGATTATGATATGGCGCTTGAGGTTCTTGATAGCCTGCTTGTGTGCTCTGGTACGGGAGCGTGAGCGTATCAAGGCCGTTCTCCGGAAGGCGCCGGCTGGTGGCTGCATCTGCCGCTCAGAAAAAGCCCCGCCAGCAGGCGGGGCAAAGCGTTCAAGCTGAAGTTTGTTTCTATTGCGTGTGCTTAGCGCAGCTCGATGGCTCCGGCAAACGGATCGGCGGTCACGAAATACTGGTTGTCACGCTTCACGACCACCAGATCCTTGCCGGCCTGACGTGCGGCCAGTGGTGCTGCAGCATTGATCGGGTTGAGCTGCAGTGTGATCGGGGTGGCGTACTTGGCGCATTCCGGGGCGCTGGTGTCGAAGGTCACCGATTTCAGATCGCTGCCGAGTACCGGCTTGCAATACTGGCGGGCAAAGCGGTAACGGATGACTTCACTCGGGCCGGCCATCCAGAGCAACCCGTCATCAACCTTGGCTTTCACGTAGTCCAGATGTGCGGTGTAACGCGCCAGCGGAATCGATTCCCAGCTGCTGTCGGCAACGCCGTGCGCCGTGCGGGTAGCCCAGCCGCCACTGCTGATGGCGGCATCCACATGCAGGTTGAGAATTTCACTACCCTGCGGGTAGAGCGACCAGATGCCGGTGTTGGTGAACAGATCCCATTTGATCTGATAGGGGTCGGCAAAGTCGGCCATGTTCACACCGGCGGCGTTGCCATATTCGATGCCGCCACTGGCGTTGACGCGGTTTGGTGCCCGGCCGCCCAGATAACCGGCGGCGCTGCGCAGATAGGCCAGCGGTGCATCGGGGGCGATGTCGGAAGGCCAGGCAAAATACGTGACGCGATAACCATCGAGCCTGGCGGCGATATCGTCGCTGGCGCCCTTGATTTCAGCCGCGCTATCCCAGTTTGCCGTGTTGGCATCGTAGTGATTGCGGGTGTGGCTGTAGATTTCATTGCCGTTGGCAATCATCTGCTTTGCTGCCGTCCAGTGGTATTCGGCGCATTTGCTCGAAATGATGCCGAAGGCGGCAACGAGACCTCGGGCTTTCAGCTCCGGCATCGCATAGTTGATCTGGCCGTCGGTGATGTAGGCACAAAGGTCGTCATGGACCAGCGAATAGGCGGCCTTGGCGCCGTTTTTCCAGTTGCTGGTGCTGACATAGCCGACGACGGGGCCCGGTGTGGGCGTCACCGTCGGGGTTAGTGTCGGGGTCGGTGTTGCCGTCGGTGTGACTGTAGGAGTCGGTGTTGCCGTAGGCGTAGCGGTCGGAGTCGGTGTGGTGGTTGGCGTCACCGTCGGTGTCGGCGTTGCATTCCCGGCATCGCCAATCAGTTTCCATACACCCCACGCCCCGGATTTGCTCGGGTCATCGCCCTGGGTCCACCACTTGGCTACGTAAATTTTGCCATTGAAGCTCACGCGCTGCCCGCCGTTGTACTGTTTGGCGGCATCCCAGGCGGGAGCACTGCCGACAGGTGTCGGAGTGATGGTGGGGGTGGCGGTCGGTGTTGGTGTTGCCGTGGCCGTCGGCGTGCTGGTTGGCGTTGGAGTGGCCGTTGGTGTTGGAGTGGCGGTTGGTATGGCAGTGGGAGTCGCGGTCGGAGTCGGAGTTGCGGTCGGGTTGCTGCCTGTGCCCAGATCCTTCCAGAGTGTGGGCGTGGAAGCCGGGTTCCAGTTTGCGCCAACGTAGGCGGTGTGCGTTGTGAGGGCCTGGTAAGTGTGGCCGTTGTAGCTGACCTGTGTTCCGGCGTTATAAGTTGCGCCTTCCTGCCAGGCTGGGGCGGCGGCAAAACTGCTGGCGGCAATCGCCATACCGCCCAGTGCGGCGCTGAGGTTGTAATAGTTCACGGTCGGGTCTCCATCTTCCTGGTTTTGTTGTATGCACCTGTGCGCTTTGTCCGTGCAAGGGCGGTGCTGCTGGCCCGGTCCGGCTCTTTTTCAGGTGCGGGAGACACTATTGCAGTGCGGTGGAAGTCTGCCTAGGGCGAGACGGGAGTGCATTCACGAATGGAAGTGTTCGGTTATGAAAAATCAATAAAAACAATTGGATATGTTTGTTGTTCTGTAATGGCGATTTCACGAATGGCGTTGTCTTGCGCTGGTGGGCAGATGTTCTGCCCGCCCGATACCATGCTCTTGCCGTGAAACGAAAGCTATGCGGACAGTTGGACAGGTTGGAGGCGCAGGCCCAAGGCATGGGCAAGTTCAGGCAGAACGGAAATCACTTCGAGCAGAGCCTGCTTGCGGGCTGCTTCGATCTGTTGTGCATCGGCTTCGGTGTAGTGGCCGAGCAGCAGCAGGTTGTCCAGGTCATGCAGGTCACCCAGACGCGATTGCGCGCGTTTGAGGGGCTGCAGCAGTGCCAGATCGTCATCGGGGAGCGCCGTACTGCCGGCATCGAGCAGGTAGCGCAGGCGCTTGATATCGAGACGGAGCGCATGCCATTGCGCAGCCGGGCTGTCCGGGCGGATGGCTGCCAGGTGGATGCCCAGCCGGCGCCGCAGCTTCTTCTGCCGGGCAAGCAACTGCGCCTGCGAGATGGCGCCGCTGCGCGCAAACAGCCGATTGCTGTCCTGCAGCAAGTCTTCCCACTCGGGGCTTGCCAGATCGGCCTGCAGTTGCGCCTGCGCCTGCATGGCGGCTTCGCCAAGGCGGGCGACGAGCGGATGGCCGGGCAGCAGGCGAGCCAGCAATTCACACTGCACATCAAGGTCACGCGGGTGATTGGTACTGGCCGCCGCGCGGTGCCAGCGCTCGCGCAATGCAGTCCAGCGCGGTTTCTTGCCCTGCAGCGGCAGCAGCGCGCGCAGGCTGCGCAGTGCGATGCGCAGATCGTGCAGGCTGTCGCTGTCGTGTGTGCCCAGCAGGCGGTGATGCTGGCGGGAGATGCTGGCCAGCAGCGCATAGAGCTGGCATTGCAGCAGGTCTGTGGTCATGATGGCTTACCGTTGCCGGACCATTACAGTGTAGACCGTCAGTGTCACATTGGTATTGGTGGGTATATGCTCTTAGCCATTAATATGAAATGGCTTTGGAGTTATACCTTGCTGGGTAATTCAGCTGCGCTCAGCCAGTTCCTTGCCAGCGCCCGTGCTTCGTCCAGCGACCGCACCACGGGAATGCCAAGAGCCAGTGTCCTTGCATCGGGTTCGCGCAGATCCGGAATCATGATGACGCGGCACCCGGCTGCGTGCGCGGCCTGTGCGCCGAAATTGGAATCCTCGAAGGCGAGGCATTCCTGCGGTGCAACGCCAAGTGCGGCAGCGGCCTTCAGGTAGATTTCCGGTGCCGGCTTGGGATGGGTGACTTCATTGCCGCAGACGGTAGCCTCGAAATAGGGCCACAAGCCGGCAGCCTGCAGATGATGTTCGGCAATCGGCCGGCGGGTCGAGGTGGCGACGGCGCAGGGAAAGCGCTGTTCAGCCAGCCACTCCAGCATCGCGATGATGCCGGCCTTGTGCGGGATCGGTGCCTCGGTCAGCGCCAGATAATGGCGGTGCGTGCAGGCAATCAGCTCCGCAATCAGGCCGGTATCGGGCAGGTACTGCGCCAGATGATCGGCCACCTTGCTGGAGTGCATGCCGACCATGCCCAGAATCGCCTCCTGCTGCAGGGTGATTGCCAGCTCTGCCGAAGCGTGTTCCCAGGCCACAAGGGCGATGCGTTCGGTGTCCAGCATCAGCCCGTCCATGTCGAAAATGGCGGCGCGGAGTCGGGCGGGGGCAGCGTGTGTCATGCGGGTTCCTGTCTATAATCGGGGTTCTGACTGACCCGCGCAGTTTAACCAAGCTTCGGCCGCCATGCCGCAATGAATTTTCCCGATGACGAATCGCACGATGACGACACCTGACTCCTGCCCCTGCGGCTCCGGCGTATCCCTTGCCCAGTGTTGCGGCCGCTATCATGAGGGGCTCGCCGCACCCGATCCCGAGCGCCTGATGCGCTCGCGTTACAGCGCCTATGTGCTGGGTCTGGAGCCCTATCTGCTGGCCACCTGGCATGCATCAACCCGGCCTGAATCGATGGGTCTGGCTGATGAGCCGCGGGTGAAGTGGCTGGGTCTCAAGGTCAACCTTGCCCACTCTGAGGGCGGGCATGGCGTGGTGGCCTTTGTTGCCCGCTACAAGGTGGGTGGGCGGGCATACCGGCTGGAAGAATACAGCCGTTTTGTCTGCGAGGACGGGCGCTGGTTCTATGTGGATGGCGACGTGAGCGACTGATTGCACAATCCGCTGCCAGCCGATTGACACGCCGCCCCGGTGCGAACCGGAGGCGGCGTTTTTCATGGCGTGCTCCGTGTGCGTTTCCGGTGCACGGTAATGCACCATGATTGCGACATAGTGCACAAAACCGTAGTTATGCTACGACGATGCTGTTTCAATATTTCAAAATGACTACATTGCAAGTATATGAAAATAAAGATTAATTACATTTGATGTGTAGTAAAATACATTACGTTACCTTGTTATATATGTAGTTTGCCTACAAAAACGCTTGCACTGTTTTGGTAGTTTTGATAAAGTTCGTTCTGTCGACAAACCGACACCACTGAACGAAGTACTCCAGACCCCAGAAGGGAACGGAGAAGGAGAAATGAAAATGCGTACACTGATGAAACTTGTAAAGAATGCTGAATTTGCTCAACAAATGGTAGTTAAAGCCTACGGCTGGCAGTTGACCCGCGTCCTGTAAGCCGCTGCCGGAGCAGCGCTCCGGAAACCGAATTCTGTAGTACCTGTTTTGCTGTTTAGTTTTATGTGGCGCAAGCCACGTGCTGTCAGGTAGCGCGAGCTACTGGTTTTCCCGCGGCGCAAGCCGTTGTGTTATCGACTCCTCATCCTCCTGTGCCCGGCTCAGCCTCGTCTCACCGACGAAGTCCAGCCGGGTTTTTTTTGCCTGCCGTTTGCCGGGTTGTTGATTGCAGACGCAAAAAAGCCGGGCGAACCCGGCTTTTGCTGGCTGGACAGGTTGTGCGATCAGCCTGGCAGGTGGGCGAGCAGTTCCAGCGGGTGATTGATCGCCAGGTCGGCCCCCCATTCTTCGGGGCGGTCGGTGGCGCTGATGTAGCCATAACTGGCGAGAACCGTCGTCATGCCGACGCGGCGGCCTGCTTCGATGTCGCGTTCGGCATCGCCCACATACAGGCAGTGCGCGGGATCAATGCCCAGTTCGGCGGCCGCGTGCAGCATCGGCTTCGGGTCGGGCTTGGGTATGCCCACCGTATCCCCGGAAACACAGGTCTGTGGAGCAATGGGAAGGGGGAGTATCTGGATCAGCGGGTCGGTATAGCGCATCGGCTTGTTGGTGACGATGCCCCATTTCAGGCCGCGCTCGGTCAGGGCGGCAATCAGTTCGTTCACGCCGTCAAAGAGCCGCGTTTCATCGCACAGGCCATTTTCGTAATGCTGCAGCAGCCGTTCGCGCAGATGGGCGAACTGCTCATGCCCGGGGGCGATGCCGAAACCCAGCTCCAGCAGGCCGCGGGCGCCGTGGCTGGCTACCGGACGGATGGCTGCCATGTCCTGCGGCTCGCGTCCTTCCTCGGCCAGCAAACGGTTCAGTGCCGCGCCCAGATCGGGAGCGGTGTCGGCCAGTGTGCCATCGAGGTCGAACAGAACGGCTTTGATCATAGCGGCTTCCGGCAGGCCATCAGGTAATTGACATCGGTGTCGCCACCCAGCGAATAAATCTGCGTGAGCGGGTTGTAGTGCATGCCGCGCACATCGACCGTATCCAGGCCGGACAGGCGGGCCATGCGGCCAAGCTCGGACGGTTTGATGAACTTGGCGTAGTCATGCGTGCCACGCGGCAGCATGTTGAGCACGTATTCGGCGCCGATCACCGCCAGCAGGTAGGCCTTGGCATTGCGGTTGAGCGTCGAGAAAAACACCCAGCCGCCCGGCTTGGCCAGCCGCATGCAGGCTGCAATGACGCTGGCTGGCTCGGGAACATGCTCCAGCATTTCCATGCAGGTGACCACATCAAAACTTTCCGGCGCGCTCTCGGCCAGCTCTTCCACCGGGATGCAGCGGTATTCGACCGCCAGACCGGATTCCATCTGGTGCATCTTGGCCACTTTCAGCGATTTTTCCGCCAGATCGATGCCGGTGACGGTCGCGCCGCGTTCGGCGAGCCCTTCCGATAGAATGCCGCCGCCACAACCCACGTCGAGAAACGATTTGCCGTGAATGCCGGCAAATTCGTCGATGTAGTCAAGGCGCAAGGGGTTGATTTCGTGCAGCGGTTTGAATTCACTGGTCTTGTCCCACCATTTGTGGGCCAGTGCGGAGAATTTCGCGATCTCGGCGGAGTCGACGTTGATCTGACGCTCGGTCATCATGCAGTCCTGTTTGATGCAATGCGGGCCTGCCAGCGCTGCGCAGCCTGCATCGCGCGCCCGGCGAAGGTCCCGGTGTGCTGGTGATCGGCATAGACGTGGCGCCCGGCAATCCAGACGTCGCTGACCTGGCTGCGGTCTGCCGCGTACACCAGCTGGGATACCGGATCGTAACACGGCTGCGTGCCGCTTGCAGTGAGGTTGACGGCGATCACATCGGCCTGAAGTCCAGTGCGCAGGCTGCCGATCCGATCGCCCATTCCCAGCGCGGCCGCTCCATTGCAGGTTGCCATCTGCAGTGCTTCCCAGGCGGGCAGCGCGGTCGGGTTGGCGTCCGCCACCTTGGCAATCAGTGCCGCCATGCGCAGGTCGGCAAACAGGTCGAGCTTGTTGTTGCTGGCGGCGCCATCGGTGCCGATGCCGACATTGATGCCTGCGCGCTGCATCGCGGCCACCGGCGCGAGACCGGAGGCGAGCTTCAGGTTGGAGGCCGGATTGTGCGCGACATGGACGCCCTGTTTCGCCAGCAGTGCCATCTCTGTATCAGTCACGTGCACCATGTGCGCGGCGACCAGTTGGCTGCCGAGCAGTCCAAGCCGCGAAAGCCGCTCCAGCGGGCGTACGCCGTGTTCTTTCAGGCTGCCCTCGATTTCATCCCGGGTTTCATGGATGTGGCAGTGAATGCCCATGCCGAGTTCGTCGGCCAGCGTGATGACGCGACGGAATGTGTCGTCGCTCACGGTGTAGGGGGCGTGCGGCGCCAGGGTGAATGACACCAGATTTTCGCCGGCGAACTGGTCGCGGCAGGCGAGTGCGCGGCGCAGATAACTATCGGCATTGCTGGCGTAGGGGGTGGGGAATTCGAGGATCGAGCAGCCAACGACCATGCGGTAGTTGGCATCCAGTGCTGCACGGGCCACTGCATCATGATGGAAATACATGTCATTGGTGCAGGTCACGCCGCCGGCAATCAGTTCTGTTATGGCGAGTTGCGTACCGTCGAACACAAATTCATCGCTGACATGCCGGCTTTCCGCCGGCCAGATGTGATTCTGCAGCCAGTCCATCAGCGCCAGATCGTCCGCGTAACCACGCAACAAGGTCATGGCGGCGTGGCAGTGCAGGTTGATCAATCCGGGGAGCAGTGCATGGTCGGGCAGGTGGATTTCGTCGGCATCCGGCCATTGCCGGCGAGCTTCGCCTGCCGGCACGATGGCGTGGATGCGCTCGCCTTCGATGACAAGGGCGTGGTGTTCGAGCAGGGTGCGGGTGTCGGGCTGGATCAGCCAGCGGGGAAGCAGGCATTGCAGGCGTGGCATGCGGAATCCTGTAGTGAGGCGCGGAAATGCAAAAAGCCGACCTCGCGGTCGGCTTTTTGTACTGCCGTGCTCGAATTACTGAGCAGCGGAAGCAGCGGAAGCGTCGGAAGCAACAGCAGCAGCTTCGGAAGCAACCGGAGCAGCTTCAACAGCGGAAGCAACCGGAGCGGAGGCTTCAACAACAGCGGAAGCTTCCGGAGCAGCTTCTTGCTTGGAGCAAGCAACCAGGCCCAGGGCGATCAGAGCAGCAACGAGCAGGGACTTCTTCATTTTTAATCTACCTTTGAGAGATGTGAATACACAGAGTGTTTTGCTTGAGCAATCGACCGTGGTCATTTGCCCGTAAAACTTAACGGCATCACTGGACGACCGATGAAGCGAATACTACAAGACTTGCCTGTACGATGCAGGGGCGGGTGTGTAACGTCGTGTATACACTGGACGGGTATGCCGGTGCCCTGTTCCCGGTGCTCAGATTTCCAGCCTTTGCCAGCCGAGACTGGGGCCGGAAATAGCCCGAAGTTGCTGGAATGCCTGCTCTAAGCCCATGATTGTCTGCGGATTTGTTCCTGTTTCGCCGCGTGGCCAGTCAAAGTGGTGGCGCTGCAGATAGTGTTGCCTATCTGCGACAATGAAGCCCTTGTCCCATTGTGTACGCGCATCCTCATTGACCAGGAACAGCGCCATGCAGTGCCCGAAGCTCTGATACAGACGCAGGAAGCGCGGACACTGGCTGGCAAGGTAATCGCCCTCGAAACACAGCAGTTGCAGCTGTGGTTTGCCCGGCCTGGTAAGAAAAGCCGTCAGCAATTGCTCGACGGCCACACTGCCCAGCGGGCTTTCGCTGAAATTGCGCTCGCACAGCAGCAGGCTGTGCGAGGCAAGGGACAGTGTGGCGGTAAACGCAATTCTATAGGATGTATAGTCATCGAACCTTTGGGGTTCGTGGCTCTCATCAGGATACAGGGTATAAGTATCCGAGCTGGTACTGTTCATAGAGAAGCTCCTGCAACGTGTCGCAGAATTCACCCGGCGGCAAGCGGCGCTGGTGGGCAAGCGCCCTGAGCACCGCGATGCAATCTTCTTCTGCCGGCAACTCTTCACCGTTCAGATAGAAATTCTTGCCCTCGAACAATAGCTGGCTTTTGCTGTCGAGCATCACGCCACGTGCGGTGATGGCATCGACAAATTCGTCGAATTCAAGTTCGTGCGCAGGCGGACGGAAAAAAACGTGCGGTTTCGGCTCGGTGAAGTAGCGGCCGATAAAGCGGCGCACCGTGCTCTCGTCCCATTGTACTTTCTGCAGCATCGCGCTGATGCTGGCGACGAAGTCATCATCAATGCGGCCGGGTTCGCTCGTTGCCCGGCGCCCCGGGTCGCTGTACATGCCTTCAAGGCAGATTTCATCCTGCAGGAATTCGAGGAATTTGCCGGCGATTTCCTGCGTCCTGGGGGCGCGGAAGCCGATGGACCAGGTCATGCCGGATGTCAGGGCTATGCCGTGGTGCGCATATTTGGGCGGCAGGTAGAGCATGTCGCCATGTTCCAGCACCCATTCCTGCTCGGGGTGGAAATCGCGCAGCACGCGGATCGGTGCGTCCTCGATGAAGTTTCCCTCGTCGTCGCTGGAGATCTGCCACTGTTTTTGTCCGCCGACCTGCAACAAAAACACATCGTAGCTGTCGTAGTGCGGGCCGACCGAGCCGCCCGGTGGTGCCCACGAGATCATCAGGTCATCCAGTCGCGTGTAGGGCAGGAAGTTGAACTGCTGCAGCAGTTCGTCCATTGCCGGGTCGAGGTGGTTCATGTTGCTGACCAGAAGCGTCCAGTCCGATTCCGGCAGGCGGTTGAAACGCGCCTTGTTGAACGGGCCGTGCTCCAGCTTCCAGCGACCGTTGCGGAATTCGACCAGCCGGCTTTCCACGTCATCGCGCTGTGCCAGCCGGCTGAGGCCGGCAAGGTCGATTATGCCGGGAAAGTCGGTGACTGCCTGGCGGATCAGCAGCGGTTTTTTCTGCCAGTATTCGCTGAGGAATTCATCGGGGGTCAGACCCCCCAGTAATTGCAAACCCATTTCGTACTCTATAACTGAGTCATAACAACAGGCATTATGCCCCGACTGGAGAAGCCATGCTGCAAGCCGGTGACCTGGCCCCCGATTTCGAACTGCCCGACGCGAAGATGGAGCTGCTGCGCCTGTCTTCGTTTCGTGATGTTTCCACTGTCGTACTGTATTTTTTCAACAAGGATCACACCCCGGGCGGAATTACCGAAGCGGTGGAATTCAATGACCGCGTGGCCGCCTTTGCCGGCCTCGATGCCGTGATTCTGGGGGTGAGCCTCGATGATTGCCTGGCGCACGAGGCCTTCCGCGAGGAAGAGGGGCTGGATTTCGACCTGCTGGCTGATACCGAGGGCGAAGTCAGCCGGCTTTATCATGTGCTGACCGAGTGGGAATCGCATGGCGTGGTAAGATATGGTATCGAACGCTCCACCTTCGTCATCGACAAGGGTGGTGTAATCCGTCATGCCCTGTATCATGTGCAGGCCAAAGGGCATGCAGCCGAAGTCTTTGATTACGTCAAACAATTAGGATAGCTCAATGCAGATCGCCAAAAACTCCGTCGTGACTCTCAACTACCAGATGTACGACGCGGAAAACAACCTCATCGACCAGACCGAGGAGCCGATTGCATATCTGCATGGCGGCTACGACAACATTCTGCCGCTGGTGGAAGAAGCCCTGCACGGCAAGACCGTGGGCGACAGCGTGGAAGTGACCATGCAGCCGGATGATGCCTTTGGCGAATTCGACCCGGACCTGATCCGCGAAGAAGAAAAGGATGTTTTCCCGCAGGATGTCGAAGTCGGCATGATGTTCGAGGCCGATGATCCGGTAAGCGGCGATCTGCTCGTTTTCCGTGTCACCGAAATCGATGGCAACAAGGTGGTGGTTGACGCCAACCATCCGTTCGCCGGCATGACCATTCGCTTTGTCGCCAAGGTGACCGAAGTGCGTGCTGCCAATGACGAAGAAATCGCGCACGGCCATGTGCACGGTGCGCACGGCCACCACCACTAAGCAGGTAAAACGGCTGCGGCTCGCGAATACTGCGTCAAAAATCGGCTCAAAATCCTCATTTACCCTCGGTAAACTCCGGTTTTTCGCCGATTTTTTCCTTGTCTTCGCAAGTCTCGCTCGTTTCAATTCTGCGCAGAAAACTGACCCGCCGCTTGTGGCGGGTTTTGCTTTTGTTTCACTCCCTGTTGACTAGCCAGCAACCACTTGGAACCCGCCATGATACGTATTGCCGAACTCAAGCTGCCGCTTGAACATTCCCCCGAAGAACTGCACGCCGCCATTCTCGAGCGCCTTGGCATCAAGGCTGGCGAACTTGCCGGCTTTACGGTTCACAAGCGTAGTTTCGACGCGCGGCGTGGCGTGATGGCGCTGACCTACATCATCGATGCCGAGGTCGCCGGCGAGGCCAGAATTCTGGCCCGCTTCAAGGCCGACCCGCACATCAGTGCCACGCCGGACATGAGTTATCACTTTGTCGGCCAGGCACCGGCAAATCTGCCGCACCGCCCCGTGGTGGTGGGCTTCGGTCCCTGTGGCATTTTTGCCGCGCTGATTCTGGCGCAGATGGGCTTCAAGCCCATCGTGCTCGAACGTGGCCGGGAAGTCCGCAAGCGTACGCAGGATACCTGGGGGCTGTGGCGCAAGAATGTGCTGAATCCCGAATCGAACGTGCAGTTCGGCGAAGGCGGTGCCGGCACCTTCTCGGACGGCAAGCTCTATAGCCAGATCAAGGACCCGCGCCATCTGGGCCGCAAGGTGCTGGAAGAGTTCGTGAAGGCCGGTGCCCCGGAAGAAATCCTGTGGCTGGCCAAGCCGCACATCGGTACGTTCAAGCTGGTCGGCATGGTCGAGAAAATGCGTGCCGAGATCATTGCGCTGGGCGGTGAAATCCGCTTCGAGTCGCGCGTGACGGACCTGATTCTGGAAGACAAGGGCGAGGTCAAGCAGCTGCGTGGCGTGGTGCTCGCCAACGGCGAAGAAATCCGCAGCGATCATGTGGTGCTGGGCCTGGGGCACAGCGCGCGCGATACTTTCGAAATGCTGCATCAGCGCGGCGTATTCATGGAAGCCAAGCCGTTCTCGGTCGGGTTCCGCATCGAACACCCGCAGTCACTGATTGATAAAGCCCGCTGGGGCAAATATGCCGGCAATGAAATCCTCGGCGCGGCGGATTACAAGCTGGTGCATCACGCCAGCAATGGCCGCGCGGTGTACAGCTTTTGCATGTGCCCGGGCGGAACCGTCGTGGCCGCGACCAGTGAGGAGGGTCGCGTCGTGACCAACGGCATGAGCCAGTATTCGCGCAATGAGCGCAACGCCAATTCTGGGCTGGTCGTCAGCATCGATCCGAGCGATTACCCGGGTGGCGCCATGGCGGGCATCGAATTCCAGCGCGCGCTGGAGAGCCACGCCTATGTGCTGGGGGGCAGCAACTACAATGCCCCGGCGCAGCTGGTGGGCGATTTTCTGGCCGGCCGGCCGTCGACGGCGGTTGGCGCGGTTGAGCCGTCCTACAAGCCGGGCGTGACCTGGACTGACCTGAGCACTGCCTTGCCCGATTTCGCCATTGCCGCCATGCGCGAGGCGATTCCCGCCATGGCGAAAAAAATCCGCGGTTATGACATGCACGACGCCGTGCTCACCGGCGTGGAAACGCGCACCTCGTCACCGCTGCGCATTACGCGCGGTGAAGATTGCCAGAGCCTGAATGTGCGCGGCCTGTATCCGGCTGGCGAGGGGGCTGGGTATGCGGGCGGGATTTTGTCGGCCGGCGTGGACGGCATCAAGGTAGCCGAGGCGCTGGCGCTGGATATGCTGAAAGCCTGATACATTAATGGGTATTGGTTTGATGACTTTTTATTTGAAAGGTCATAGCTATATACCCTTCAATTTATGGGGCCATGAAGTATGGCCTGGTATGGCGCCTGTTCTGCCTGGGGACGCAGGCCGTGGCCGCCACCAGCAAACCGGCAAAACCGCTGCCGGCCCAGGTGGCCGCCTTATCAGCGAGCGCGAAGCCTGCGAGCATTTTCTCGTAGAACCCATCGAGGGAAACCGTGCCAAGCAACGTTCCCGCAGCGCTTATGCGCAGCAGAACATCGATATTTACTGCAGCGGCACGGACCGGCGCCTGGCCGCGCTACCATAAAGATGAGGCCATACAGGCACGGCTGGCGCCATTCGAGTCTGTGATTGAGGCGGGTTGCCGGGCGGTGGACTGGTGATACGGTCCTCCGAAGTCTGAGCCAGTGTGGCTGCGGGCCCGCTGGGAACAAGGCGAAAGCATGGCAATGCGCCGAAGCCTGTGACTGCACGGATTAGTTTTTATCTATGGCTTGGTTTGTGGCAATTGATTAGATTGATTTAATGAGAATTCATATCATTCACTCAATCACCGGGCAGGAGCCAGCCATGTTCAAGACCATCACCTTCGCCATTACCCATTTCACCGTCGCCTTCGCGGTGGCGTATGTTCTGACCGGCAGCTTCGGCATTGCCAGCCTGCTGGCGCTAGTCGAGCCCATGGTCAACACCGTGGCCTACCATTTTCACGAGAAAATCTGGGAAGGTATCCGCGGACGCAGGCAGCAGGAGAAAAGCGCAGCAGGGGGCGTGATCAGCCACTTCGGCCATCCGGCGCATTGAATTCGTCGCAGGATGGGCCATTCGTCAGCCACTTGCCAGGCTGCATATTCATGCGCCAGGCGGCTGGCTAGGCTTAGGTTCTGTTGATGTTTTGTTTGCGCTGCCCGCTGGAGCGATTTTTGCGCCGAATCAAGGCGTGGCGAGCGCAGCATAACCGGTTATGTCAGCGAAGCAACAACGCGGAGTCGGCGCAAAAAGCGCCCAGCCGGATGTTCATGTCAGAAAGCCGGTTTGGCTGCTTTTGGCCTGACACGGCGTTGCAAAGCCCTTGCATAGAACGACTATGCGACGGGCTTCGCGCCTTGTTTCAGGCCAAAAACAGCACAAACGGGCAGCGTAAACAAAGCGCCAACAGAACCGAAAGACCAGTCAAACCGGAGCGAGCCATGGAAACGCTGCATGCCGATCTGCCCACCCTGTTTGCCCAGCTTGGCCTGCCAACCACACCCGCAGCCATCCGGGCCTTCATTGCCTCGCATGTATTGCCGCCGGGTGTCGCGCTGCCTGATGCAGCATTTTGGCGTGCGTCACAGGCAGATTTTCTGCGCGAGGCGCTGGCGGAGGACTCGGAATGGGCCGAAGTGGTGGACGAGCTGGCCTTGCTGCTGTCGCGGGAAAGCTGAGCCCAACGAGCGACCTGTCCCTTATTTTGCAAGGGTATTGCCATGCAGCCATTTAAAGTATTGGGCTGTGGAGCAATACCCTATACGAAGCGTTTATACGTGCAGAAGAACGATTTTCAGCGGGTGCTTGCCGTCCGGGCTGGGGAAGTCGCCCTCCGGCGTGATCCATTCGTGCGATACGATGGGGCGGCCCGCCTTGCCGGCGGCGCGCTCCAGCGCTGCCAGCCAGGCCTCCGCGTCCACTTCGGCGACATTGTTGCAGCAGATCAGCATGCCGCCTGGCGCCGTGCACAGCAGCGCCGGCTTGAACAGGGCCTGGTAGTCGTTGACGAGGTCGACAACGCCGAAGGGGCTTTTCGCGTAGCGAGGCGGATCGAGGAACACCAGATCGAATTCGGTCTTTTCCAGTTGCGGGAAGGACGGCATGCGCTTGCCGCGCACCATTTTCGGCTGGCCGATGCCGGCGTACTGGCGCAGCGCGGCAAACGCGTCGCTCTGGATGAAGCGCGGACGGATCGGCAGGTCGTTCAGCTTGGCGTTGTCCTTGCCGACCGCGAGGCTTGATTCGGCAAAATCGACGTTCACGACAAAGCGGGCACCGGCCTTGGCGGCGGCAATGCCGACTCCGCAGGTATAGGCAAAGAGGTTGAGCACCGACTTGCCGGCGCATTCCTGCATCACGCGGCGACGTGCGGCGCGCAGATCGAGAAAGAGCCACGGGTCCTGCCCGCTGTGCCGCGCCTGGATCTGGTAGCGCACGCCCAGCTCTTCGGCGATGTGCAGTGTCTGGGCGGCAGCTTCGTCGTCGGCAGCAAGCGGGTTGCCGATGCGTGAATTGCTGGCGCTGCGGTCGTTGTAGATCAGGGCGAGGCCGGGATAGGGCTTGGCATAGAAGGTACGAATGGTCGTCAGCTGTTCGGCATCGAGCGGTGCATGAAAGCTCTGCACCAGCAGCAGATCGCCATAGCGGTCAACGGTGAGGCCGGGTTCGCCCTCGACGCTGCCGTGAAAGAGGCGGTAGGCGGTGGTGTGCTCCGCGTGCAGCTGTGACAGCAGCGCAGTGCGTGCAGCAAATGCTGCGGCGAGGTGTTCGCCTAGGGATGTGGTCATGGGGCAGGTCCGGAAAAGGAAAGAATGCAGGAGGGCCGGGCGGTAACGGGTGCCTGGCCGGGTATCATCAGCCCAGCAGGCCTTCAGTGGCGAGCTGGCGGATCAGCATGACGGTGGCAAGGTCACTGTCCTGCCAGGCCTGGCGCAGGTAGCCCAGCAGATGCGTTTCATCGGGAGCGACCTCGTGCGGTGTATCGTAGCTGAAGCGCACGAATAGCGCGCCCGCCTCGGGCTCCTCGATCTGCATGCGCAGCGTGCCGCCGCCATGCTGTTCGCCGGGCTGGGTGTGATAGAGCACGGCGTGCTCGTGCTTCAGCGTGATGTGGTCGACGACGACCAGTGCGCCGAAGTGCATTTCACGCTTCAGGGCGTGTTCGCTGCGCTCGATGATGATGACCTCATCGAGCTGCTCCATGAAGCGCTGCGGCTCGCAGGCGCGCAGCACCAGGCCTTGCCAGAGCTGGTTGCGGGTCAGTTGCTCCAGATGCGGAGCATTCAGGTCGTTAACCTGGATCAGGTGTTCATGCTGCATGAAAATTCCGGCGCAGTAGTGTACGCAAAAGGCGATTGTACGCTGTGGCGGCCTTTTGTGCCGTGCGCGCTGTCGGCTCTGCCGGAATGGGAGCTGGTTTTACGCGTCGCGGCGGCGCAGTGCGCTGAACGCCGAGGGCTCCCATTCGCGCATGGCCAGCAGGAGGCCGGTGCCATGGCGCTCGTCGAGCGGCTGCTGCAGGCTGGTGCGGTGCTGCTCGGAAAATTCCTGCCTTACCTTTTCCAGCAGTTTGGTAACACGCTGGCGGGCGGCTTCGGTCAGCATGCCCTGCGTGAATACATATTGTCCGGGCGGGAAGGGGGCGCTCAGGTAATCGTGCTCGGCGCGCTCGCGGAAGAAGGTCTGGATCGGGCCATTGGGCAGCCAGCGGAAATCGCGCGCCACTTTCAGGCGAATGCGGTTGCCCGGCAAGAGGTCAATCAGGCCGATGCGGTCAAGCCGGGTAAGGGCCAGAATGATTTCCGGTTCGGTGAGCGTGAAGCGGGTGCGGATGTCTTCCATTGTCCAGTGGTTCAGCACGCACACGGCGACCAGCAGCAGCTTCAGGTCGGCGACAACTTCACGTTCCTGCTGCTCGGTCAGTTGCGGCAGTTTTTCGCTTTGCAGCGCGGTTTCCTGCGCCAGTTCGGCGATGGTCATGCCGGCCAGCGCCGTAACCTCGGCCAGCCGCTCCAGCGTGACACGGGGGCTGGCGAACATGCGCTTGATGCTGGCTTCAGACACATCAAGCCGCGCGGCCAGGTCTTTCTGCGTGATGCCTTGCGCCTTGAGCCGCTTGCGCAAGAACTGCAGCATTTGTTCGGTTTCCTGCATGATCGGTGCAAATCCTGCAACATGACAGGCCAGATTCTGCCACGAATGCCATTGTATTTGGGTTTTCCGGTGCACTGATGCAAGCTGGGTGTGACCGTACCGAAAGAGGAGTTGCCCGTGTCGCCGAATGCCCGTTTACGCCCGGCCCTGCTGATCGGCTGCCTGCTCATGCTGGCGCTTGCCGTGCATGGACCGATTGCCCAGTATGCGCATTATCACGACTTTGCCGACCGGCGTGCCTGGCTGGGGCTCTCCAATGCCGCCGATGTGCTGTCCAATGCCGGTTTCGTGCTGGCCGGATTGTGGGGTGTGCTCAGCGTGCTGCAACGCGAGGCGCCGCCCGGCGGACGTTTCGGCTGGTTGCTGGCGTTCGGAGGGATGGCGCTGACCGGACTGGGGTCGGGCTGGTATCACCTGCAGCCGGATGACCATACCCTGATCTGGGATCGCCTGCCGATTGCGCTGGCCTGTGCCGGCTTGTTGGCAGCCGTGGGGAGTGAGCTGCATGGCCGCGTACGTGCGCTATGGCCTGCGCTTTGGCTTGCTTTCTGGGCTGTATCCAGCGTGATCTGGTGGGCCTGGGACGGAGATCTGCGGCCTTATCTGCTGCTGCAGGCCCTGCCGCTTATCCTGTTGCCGCTATGGTACTGGCAGATGCAGCGCCGAGTTACCGAGCAACTGCTGGTGTTCGGAGCATCGCTTTGCTATGTGCTGGCCAAGATCGCCGAGCTGCAGGATCACCGCTGGTTCCTGCTGCTCGATGGCATGATGTCCGGGCATACACTCAAGCATGTTTTTGCCACTCTGGCCTGTGGCATGCTGGTGATGGCTTACCGGGTAGGGCATTTTTCGCAGAAGGGGCTTGCCAAGCCGGCTGTTGGCCGGTATAGTTCTGCCTCTCTGTAAGGCGAATGTCTTGCAAGGCTGCGCGCCCGTAGCTCAGTTGGATAGAGTATTTGGCTACGAACCAAAGGGTCGGGCGTTCGAATCGCTCCGGGCGCGCCACAATTTAGAAAGCCGCTTTCCGCAAGGAAAGCGGCTTTTTTCATTGCTGCTCGCCGGGTGCCTTTGCCAGCCTGACGCAGTTCCTGCCCCCATGCTTGGCAGCATACAGGGCTGTATCGGCGCGTTCGAGGCAATCGCTCAGTGTTTCCTCGCCAAATTCGGCTACGCCAAAGCTGCAGCTCAGCTTGATGCGGGCTGGCCATTCATGCAGAAGAACGACTTCCCGCAGTTTCTCGGCCAGTTGCATGGCCTGATCCTGCCCGGTGTGCGGCAGCAGCAGCAGGAACTCTTCACCGCCCCAGCGGATCAGCGCATCGCTGTTGCGGATGTGCTGCTGAACCAGTTGAACAAGGGTGATCAGCACCGCGTCGCCGATCTGGTGGCCGTATTGGTCGTTGACCTGCTTGAAGTGGTCGATGTCAAAGAACACCATGCTGAAGCCGGTGCCGCTATCCTCCGTTTCCTTGCGCAGGGAAAAGAGCAGGTCCGCCGCTCCCGTGCGGTTCAGTGCGCCCGTCAGCGTGTCGGTGCGGGCCAGATTGCGATAGGCTTCACCTTCAAAAACCAGGCTGTGGTTGAGCTCGCGCAGCTGTCTTTCATTCTGGAGATGGGCCAGTAGTCGTCGCAGCAGAAAGATCAGTGCGGCACTCACCCACAGCCCGATCAGCAGGGCATAGAAGGTGCTGCGCGCGAGCCAGCGCCCCTCGAATTCGATGCTGTGTACCGTGATCTGGTAAGGGCCTGGCTTGGCATTGCCTCCGGTGGCAATCTCGATAGCCGTGACATTGTCGAATTCCGGCTGGCTGAGTTCCAGCGGAATCTGCTGATCGTTCAGCCACCAGGTTGCAACCTGGAAGTAGCGCAGGGAAACATCCAGCCCCTCCGGGTAGCGCCGCGGGTCGTATTCGATCTGGTTGACCTTCAGGCTTTCTGCCGGCTTGCCCGGCACATAGGCCGGGTTAAAGTTGCGCAGATAGACACGAACCGTATCGCCGGGCGGTGCCACATAACCCAGTTTGATGCGGATGCGGTCGTAATCTTCCAGATTGATGCCCTTGCCGTTTTCCCCGAGCGTGATGCCCGTCTCGCAATAAGGCCATTCGAACTTGGGACGCAACTCGCAATCCAGTACGCTGCCTTCGGGTGTTACTCTAATACTGCTTGAGGTATTGCCTCCTTGTATCCGGTCATCAATGGCTTTGGAGCTATACCCCTGTTCCTGATTGATGACCAGTGTCTTGATCATCAGCACTTCATACACGGGGAGGCTGATCAGCGTCACCAGCAACAGAACGATGATGACATTGACGGCGCTGGTGAGCGGACGGCTGGATGGGGCTGGCGTGATGGTCAGCATGAATGTCGGCCCTATCCGGCCGCAGCCGGAATTTCGCTGTCTTGCGATTTGGCCAGATTGCGCGGCGTGTCGATGTCGTTGCCGCGGATGACCGCGCAATAGTAGGCCAGCAACTGCAGTGCCACGGTATAGATCAGCGGGCTCAGATCGGTCAGGCCGGCAGGCAGGCGGATAACGTGAAAGCGCTCGACTGGCGCGAGTGCCGCGTCGGTAAAGGCAAAGATCTCGCCGGATCGGGCGCGAACTTCCTGCAGGTTGGCGAGTGCCTTTTCCGCATGCAGGTTCCAGGGCAGGCAGGCCACGACAGGCAGTGAGCCATCCACCAGCGTGATGGGGCCGTGCTTCAGTTCGCCGGCCGGAAAGCCTTCCGCGTGCAGGTAGGCAACTTCCTTCAGCTTGAAGGCACCTTCCATGGCAACAGGGTAGTGAATGTTGCGACCGATCACGAAGAGATTCTGCTGTCGCGCCAGCCGCTGTGCCCACTCCCTGATCAGCGGAGCCAGTTGCAGGGTGGCATTGATGAGGGCCGGCAGCCTGAGCATTTCTTCGCGGGCTTCCTGTTCGCGCTCGGCGCTGACGCGGCCGCGTGCGCGGCCAAGTGCAAGGGCAAGCTGATAGAGCGCCAGCAGTTGCGCGGTAAACGTTTTGGTCGAGCAGATCGCGCGTTCGATGCCGGCAGACGGCAGGATGTGGTATCGCGCCAGCTTCACCAGCGAACTGCTGGCGGTATTGCTGATGGCTACCGAGCACTGCAATCCTTGTGCTTGCGTGTGGCGCAGCGAAGCGAGCGTGTCTGACGTTTCCCCCGATTGCGAGATGGCGATGACCAGAGTGTGCAGCGGTGGCTGCGTATCGCGATAGCGGTATTCGCTGGTGAGTTCGACCTGGACGGTGACGCCCCCCAGTGTTTCCAGCCAGTAGCTGGCAATCTGCGCACTGTGAAAGCTGGAGCCACAGGCCAGCAGCAGAACGTGCGAGATTCCGGCCAGCTCCTGCCGTAAGGCTGGACTGATCTGGCTTTGTCCCTGTACTTCCTGGCTTGCCAGACTGGCCAGTACGCCGGGCTGGGCGTAGATTTCTTCCAGCATGAAATGGGGTAAGCGAGCCTGCTGCGAAGAGGGCAGCAGGGCGACCGGATGCAGGCTGCCATCGCCATGCAGGGCCACGGGCGCTTCCTTGCCGAAACGCAGCACTTCACCGCTTTGTACCGTGTGGGTCTGGCTGCAGAGCTGGCGGACCAGCGAAAGTTCGCTGCCGCACAGCTGCAATTGCCCGTTGCGAACACCCAGGTGCAGTGGCCAGCCGAGGCTGCAGGCGTAGAGTTCGTCAGGGGCATTCAGCTGATGAACGATCAGGCCAAGATAGCCCTTGAGGCGCTGGCGCAGTTGCAGCAGGGCTTCGGCCATTGTTTCGGTGGCAAGCAGCGCCCGCAATTGTCCGAGCAGGACTTCCGCAATGCCGGCGGTCGCAGCCAAACCGACTTCCCTGGCAAGAGCTGCGTGGTTTTCCAGTGCGCCCAGAGCGGCGACGACCAAGCCACCTGCATGGCTGGCAAGTTGCAGCTCCGGTGCGCTGCCATGGCAGAGCATGGCCCAGCGCGACTGGGCTTCAACGGGCGGAATCGTGTCGGCCTGCAACCCTTTTTGTGTTGCCAGCTGCCCCCGGTCTTCGTAGACCAGGCATGCTGTACTGGCGGGCGAAGTCTGCCGGGGCTGGAGTTCGCTAACGGAGGGCAGGATGTCGAAGGGCGCATACAGGGCGAGGATTTCTGGCATGAGGCGATCCGTGGGTGGGCGCGGCAGACGGGTATTCCAGTCGGGTGTCAGGCTGTGCGCAGGGCGTCGATGATCTTCATCCTAGACGCCTGCAGCGCAGGAAGAAAGCCGCCGAGAAAGCCCATGGCAAGTGCAAACGTCAGGCTGGCGGCAATGATGCCGGGCGTCAGCGTGAAACTGAACGCCAGCTCGGCAAAAGTCTGCCAGTTCATGGTGGATACCGTGAAGAACTGCATGCCGGATGCGACCGTCACCCCGGCCAGCCCGCCGACCAGCCCCAGCAACAGCGCCTCCAGCAGAAACGCCAGCAGAATGCTGCTGCGCCGGAAGCCGATCGCCCTCAGCGCGCCGATTTCGCGTACGCGGTTGGCAACAGACGAATACATGGTGATCGTGGCGCCGATGATGGCGCCCACCGAGAAAATCACCGTCAGGGTCAGCCCGAGAATGCTGATGAAGGTAGCCATCACTTTCGATTGTGCCGCGTAGAAGTCATTTTCGCGCTGTACCTCGATGGTCAGTCGCTTGTCCGCTTTGACTGCACTGGCGAGCGCATCGAAGTGGTCGGGTCTGTCGAGCCGGAAAATGGCCGAAGAATACATGCCGCTGCGGCGGAAGGCCTGCTGCATCTGTTCGCTGTCACCCCAGATTTCCGAATTGAAGCCGGTCTTGCCGGCATCGAATATGCCCACTACCAGCCAGTCGCGACGGGCAAAGCGCAGCGTGTTGCCGATGGCAACGCCGGCAAAACCGTCGGCAATGCTGCGCCCGACGATGATTTCATTGCTGCCGGGCCGGAAAGTCCGCCCTGAAGCCAGCTTCAGCTGGGGGCGCAGGGCAAGCCCGGTAGCGCTGGTGCCGCGTATCGTGACATTGCTGGGTTGGCCGCTCTGCTTTTTCGGCAGTGAATTGAGCACCAGCGTTTCGCGTACAAAATACGGATGGCCAGTCGCATCCCGTGCGATCTGGGGCTGGGTCGAGAGCGCATCGAGTTCAGTCAGTGGCAGGCCGCTCTGGACTTCAGTCTGAGAGCCGGCCCGTATGGCAATCACGTTCTGCGGGCTGCCTGTTTCTACCAGTGTTTCACGCAGGCCCGCTTCCAGCATCAGCACCGTGGCGAAGACAAAGACCACCAGACCCATGCCGCCAGCAGTCAGGGCCGTGGTCAGCCGGCGCGTGAGCAGATTGCGCCAGACATACGCTAGCGGAACGCCTCGCAGTCGCTGCATCATGTGATCTTCCTCACGTAATGGCCCTCAAGCCGTCGACGATGCGGATGTGCATCGCCCTCGCGGCCGGCAGGATGGCGGCGGAGAGCCCGATGACGAGTGCAGCCAGCACCTGCTGTTCGACGGTGCTGGTGGCAACCTGGAAAACCGGGAAGAAATTGTCGAGCTTGCTGCCGATCACGCCGGCAAGTGGCGGAGTGAGCAAAATGCCCAGGCCGCCGCCGGCGAGCGCCAGTGCCAGCGATTCGGCCAGGACCAGCCAGCCCACTGTGGCGGGAGGAAAGCCCAGCGCCTTCAGCGTGGCGTATTCGCTGCTGCGCTCGCGGGCTGCCATTGCCATGGTGTTGGCCATCACCGCCATGATGATGAGGATCACCACATAGGACACGATCTGGATGGCCTTCACAATGGCACCAGTCATCGCGACAAAGCTCATCTGGAAGGCTTTTTCCGTTTCGGTCAGCGTTTCAGCCAGCGAGTTGCGGAATTCAAGGTCAACCCGCTGGGAGACTCCGGCGGCCGATTCGCCCGGCGCAAAGCGGATTACGAAGACGCCGATCTGGTTGGCCCAGGCAGGCGCGCGGGCTTTGACTGCTTCGTTGAGATAATCCCAGTGCAGGAAAAACTGGTTTTCATCCGTGCTGGCATCGCGGCCTTGGTAGATGCCGCTGATGACGAACTCCCAGTTGCCGGTATAGATCGTGCCACGCAGCGGCACCGTGTCGCCGACCTGCCAGCCGAAGCGTTTGGCCAGCTTGGCACCGACGATCACACCACGCCGTTCGCGCTGAAAAGCGGCAAGTTCGTCAGGGCTGATGATGAATTCGGGATACAGGTCGAAATAGCTGTTGGCATCGACGGCAAACTGCGGGAAAAAATTGCTTTCATCGATGTAGACACCGCCAAACCAGTTAGCCCAGCTTACCGCCTCGACACCGGGTTGGGCACGGATTCGCTCGGCGTAGGCCAGCGGCATCGAAAAGGTCAGTGAAATGGCGTTGCGCGTGATCAGGCGGTTGGCGGCCGCCGCATCCACGCCGGCATACCAGGCTGAAATCACCGTCTGCAGCAGGCCGAAGGCCAGAATGGCGACGATGATGCCGGCCAGCGTCAGCAATGAGCGCAGGCGATGCCTGAGGGTATTGCGCAGCGCGAAGCGGATCAGAAGGGTTAGCACGATATACCTAGGCTCTGTTGAGGTATGATTATTTTTCACGCGACGGGCTATTTTGCCCTAGTGCAAGGCATTCGCCACGCCGCAGTATTGGGTACTGTCAGTGGCGAATAACGCCGCAATGGGGCAAAAGAGCCCGTCGCCCGCAGGGCAGTCCCGCCATTCTTGCCGGATGCTTTGTTGCCAATGCTCGTCAATACCCGTATTGACTTGCGCTTGGCTTCGCGCCCCGACAAGCTGGCGGGGCTGCGTAAAAAACTAATCAAACCTCAACAGAGCCTGGCTGGGTAATACCAAGCGCCTCGTCCAGCAGGCGGGCCGTTTCATCGTCGGGGGCAAATTTGCGGGCAAACAGTGCCGGGCTGCGGCAGAGCGCCGGAATATCGTCCGGCGTAAAGGTGCGCGGCGACCACGCGCCGTCGGGCCATTCGATGTGGCGCAGCGCGTTGGCCTGCAGGGCCGGGCGCAGCGGGCTGTGCCAGAGCAGTGTCTGGAAGAACATTTCATCAGGAACCAGCGTGCGGGCGAAAAACGCTTCCAGCCGCGGATTGGCGGAACAGCTTTCCAGTACAGTTCGTACGGCGGCGGCGGAGAGCATCCACCACTGGCTGCCGGCGCGAACCTCGCTCAGTGGCGCGGGCAATTGTCGCTGCCAGCCGAGGTGATGCGCGATTCGCTGCAGGCGTTGCAACAGCTTGCCGCGGCGTGTGCCATTCAGCGCTTCCGGGTGATGGCGCTGCCAGCGATACGCCACATCGAATTCTTCCGGCGCTTTCAGATCAATCCAGCCGGCTACGCCGGGCGTGGCCAGCGTCGCGCAGATCTGCGCATGGGTTTTGAGCGGGTAATCCTGTCCGGACAGCAGAATCGCCCAGTCGAAACCATCGGCTTGCGCGGCGCGCAGCAGGTCGAGTGTGGCGGCAACCAGCGAAAATCCGCCCCAGCGGCACGGCCGGCGGGCGATGAAGTGCACGCTATTACTGTTGCTGCTGGCGTAAACTGCATCCTCGATTTCCGTGTAACGCTCGGGCGGGGTGTTGGCATCGATGTGCAGATAGAAGCGCACGCCGGGCGCAGCCAGCCGCGCCACCAGTCGAGCCAGTTGCTGCGGGTGGGCGTGGGCAAGAATCAGGTAGGCGATGCGCATGGGTATGGTCAGTTTTCCTATTTATATATTGGGCTATGGATTGATAGGCTTGGGGGTATCTGGTTTCAGGATACCAGGGCGAGCTCGGCAGTCTGCTGCGCGGGCTGGCACACATCCACCCAGTGCCCATGCGTGATCGCGGCGAGGCGGGCAGGGCTTAGTCTGACCGCGCTGTGGACCGCGCCCGCAGCGGGGAGCACTTCGTCATACGCCTGCAGCGAAGCATCCAGATACACCGGCAGCGCGGTGGCAAGCCCGAAGGGACAGACGCCGCCGACCGGGTGGCCGGTGAGTGCCTCGACTTCTTCCGCTGGCAGCATGCGCCCCTTGCCGAAGCACTCCTTGAATTTGCGGTTGTCGATGCGGGCATCGCCGGCGGCCACCAGCAGGATGACGCGCTCACCACTCAGGCGAAACGCCAGCGTCTTGGCGATGCGCCCGGCTTCGACCCCGTGCGCTTCGGCAGCCAGTGCGACGGTTGCCGTGCTGGTTTCCAGTTCGATGATCGCCAGATCGATCTGGCGTGCCGCAAAGTCGGCGCGGACGGATTCAAGGCTCACGGTTCGGGTTTCCTTTATTCAATACATTGTGGCGTATATCTCTATAGCCAATTTTTCATAATGGCTGCAGGCATATACCCAGTGTCAATTTGTCTGGTACTCGGGTGCGGAGTTGTCATTGCCGGATTTCCAGGTGCGACAGCTCGCCTTTCTCCAGATGGCGCACCTGGCGCGCGGCGTCGGCTGCTTTCTGGTCGTGCGTGACCATCACGATCGTCTTGCCGGAATCACGGTTGAGCGTATCCAGCAGCGCGAGAATTTCCTCGCCGGATTTGCGGTCCAGATCGCCAGTGGGCTCGTCAGCGACGATCAGCGCCGGGTCGCTGACGATGGCGCGGGCAATCGCCACGCGCTGCTGCTGGCCGCCGGACAGCTCAGACGGATAATGCTTCACCCGGTCGGCAAGCCCGACCAGATCCAGCGCAAAGAGTGCGCGTTCGCGCCGTTCGCGGCGATTGAGCGGTGCCAGCAGCAGCGGCAGCTCGACATTTTCCAGCGCGGTGAGTACCGGCATCAGGTTATAGAACTGGAAAATGAAGCCGACATTCGCCGCGCGCCAGTCGGCCAGTTCGCGGTCATTCAGCCGGGCGATGTCGGTGCCGCCGACCAGAATCGCACCGCCACTGGGCTGGTCGATCCCGGCAATCAGGTTGAGCAGCGTTGATTTGCCCGAGCCGGACGGACCCATCAGCGCCAGATAGTCGCCGGGCATGATGTCGAAATGGATGTCGGTCAGCACCGGCAGCAGCTGGCCGCCGCGTTCGTAGTGTTTGCTGACGTGCTGCAGGCTGACGCTGGCGGTGCTCATGCTTTCTTCTCGACCACCTTGCTGCCGTCCCTGAGCGTATCCGCTGGCTTCAGGATGACAGTCTCGCCCGCCTTCAGGCCGCTGCGGACTTCGATCAGCTCGCCGAGTCTGGCGCCGGTTTCCACCTTGCGCGCGCTGGCGACGCCACTTGCCAGCACGAATGCCTGCCCGTTGCGGATGGCTGCCGGATTGACCGCCAGGCGGGGCTGGCGCTCATCACTTTTCAGCGGGCGCTCCAGAAAGGCAATCTTCGCGCCCATGTCGGGGAGGATGCGCGGGTCTTTTTCATCGAAGCGGATCTTGAATTTGACCGTGGCCTTGCTGCGGTCCACCGTGGGAACGATGCGCGCGACCGTACCGGCCAGCCGCAGATCGGGCAGGGCGTCGAGCTGGATTTCGACAGGCTGGCCGACTTTTGCCCTGGCCAGGCTGGTTTCCGATACGTCGGCCTCGACTTCCAGCGTGCCGAGGTCCGCCATCGTCACCACCGCCCCCTTGGAATTGCTGCTGGCGTTAAAAGGCGCGACCACATCGCCGACATCGGCTTCCTTGGTGAGCACCACACCGGAAAACGGCGCGCGGATGATGGTGTTGTCGAGCATGACCTGCGCATTGGCGACAACCGCTTCATTCATGGTGATCAGCGCCGCATTGGCGCGTTCACCGGCGGCGGCCTGCTGCGCACGGTTGCGGGCGGCATCAACCGCCGCTTGCGCGACAAAATTCTTGCTCGCCAGATCCTGCTGGCGTTTGAGCTGGAAGTCGGCATCGATGCGCTCGGCACGCGCCTGTTCGTACCGCGCGCGTGCGGCGAGCACATTGGCGCGGGCTTGATTGAGCTGCGCCTGCATGTCGGTATTTTCCAGCCGCGCAATGATGTCGCCTGCCTTGACGGCGCTGCCTTCGCGCACGCCCAGCCATTCCAGCCGGCCGGTGGCTTTCGAGGCGACGGCCGCCTTGGTGTCGGCAACCACATAGCCGGTAGCATTGAGCAGTGTCAGTGCCTGCGATGGCCAGGCGAGGCTGACCTGCGCCGTTTCCACCTCCTGCGGCTTGGTGGACTGCAGGAACAGTATCCCGCCGACCAGCAACAGAGTGGCGGCGCCCCAGAGTAAGGGCCTGCGCCAGCGCCGCGTGCGGCCGGGTTGGCCGGAGGGCGGTGCTGCGCGGTCAATGCGTAGCGCATGCAGTGATTTTTCAGCCATGGTGGCAGGGTCTCGGGGATGGTTTGCGTGCGGATGGAGCGGAAACATTCTAATTCTGATCCGCGTGCAGCCTCAATGTCCGATCCGTAAAAGAGGAAAACCGGCAGACATGGCACGACAGAACAACGGTTTATGGATAAATCCTGATGCTCCGGTTGACGAGTTTCCGGCTTCTCTATATTATCCGGCTTCCCTGAACGGAGACGTGGATGAGTGGCTGAAATCACTCCCCTGCTAAGGGAGCATAGGGGCCAAAACCTCTATCGAGGGTTCGAATCCCTCCGTCTCCGCCAGGAACCTACAACAAAGCCCTGATTATTCAGGGCTTTTTTGTTTTTGTTGTTTCCAGTATGCCATTCATGTTGAGCTTTGCTGGGGCTCCCTGACGCAAAATGAGATAACTGACATGCATGCTCGGTGCTTGGTGCGGGCTCGAGCGTTATGGAAACTCTGAACAAGTTCTGAGCCCAGCCCGTACAATGTGCACACACTGATGACATGGCAGCAATTTTGTGGACTGCTCGCGCTGTTTCATCTCAAGCTAGCACGTGGGCGACGTCCCTTCGAGCTCGAAACCATGCTGTGCATCTACTTGATGCAGCTGTGATTTGCCTTGTCTGACGAAATCCGGAATTCGCCCTACTAGGAAAGTGAGGTTACCCGCACTTTCCGGCTACCAAGGTAGCGGTTATGCGGCCAGCTTTTCTCGCTCCAGCCAGGCTGCGTAATGGGTTGCCGGTGATTCGTAATTCAGCGACGAATGCCGGCGCTTGCGATTGTAAAACACCTCGATGTAATCAAAGAGGTCTGCCTTGGCTGTCGCCCGCGTCGCGTAGCGCCGGTGGAATACCCGCTCGTTCTTCAGGCTGTTGAAGAAGCTCTCCATCGGCGCGTTGTCCCAGCAGTTGCCCTTGCGACTCATCGACACCGTCATGCCATAGTTACGCAGCAGTTGCTGGTAATCGTGGCT
>NZ_AUMS01000011.1 GCF_000430805.1 Chitinilyticum aquatile DSM 21506
GTGGATTGCCGCCGCGAGGCGCGGCATGACGATATTGTGGTGGCGGTCATCGATAACGATTTCACGGTGAAGCGCCTGTATGCACGCGGGCAGCGCCTGGCCTTGATTGCCGAGAATCCGGCGTTTCCGCCGATTGTGCTGTGCGAGGAGCAGGAGCTGAGCATCTGGGGGGTTGTTGTGGCCTGGTTCATGGAGCCACGATGATTGCCCTCATCGACGTCAACAACTTCTATGTGAGCTGCCAGCGGGTGTTCCAGCCGGTGCTGGAAGGCAAGCCGGTGGTGGTGCTGTCGAACAACGATGGCTGTGTGGTGGCGCGCTCCAATGAAGTGAAAGCGCTTGGCGTACGCATGGGCCATCCATGGCACCAGTTGCGCGAGCTGGCCCAGCAACAGGGCATTCTGGCGTTCAGCAGCAACTATGCGCTGTATGCCGACATGAGCAACCGTGTCATGCAGGTGCTGGCGGAATTCAGCCCCGATCAGGAGGTGTATTCGATTGACGAGTGCTTTCTCGGGCTGGGGGGATTGGCCAGCCTATATCCGGATTTCACCGAGCTCGGCCAGACCATCCGGCAGACCGTACGCCATGCGACCAGGTTACCAGTCTGTGTTGGCATCGCACCGACCAAGACGCTGGCCAAGTTTGCCAATCACCTTGCCAAGAAGCGCCCGGAGTTTGCCGGCGTCAGTGACTGGAACGCGCTCAGCCCAGATGCTCGTCAGCAGTATCTGCAGGACGTTGAAGTGGGCGAGGTCTGGGGTGTCGGTCCGCGCCTTTGCAAACGGCTGAATGCGGAAGGAATTCACTGCGTCGCCGATCTGGCCCGTGCGGACCCCGAACTGGTCCGGCAGCGCTACAACGTCGTGCTGCAACGCACGGTGCTGGAATTGAACGGCATCCCCTGCCTTGCCCTGGAAGATCATGCGCCGGACAAACAGCAGATTCTCTGCTCCCGTTCGTTTGGGCAACCGATTTGCCGTTATCGTGAACTGGCCGAGGCCGTGAGCACCTACGTGGCGCGCGCATCGGAAAAACTGCGCCGGCAGCAGTCGGTCGCCGGGGCACTGGCCGTCTACATCCGCACCAACCCATTCCGGCCGGATGACCCGCAATACAGCAAGCACGTCGCCGTGCCGCTCGCGCAAGCCAGTGATGACACACTGCTGCTCACCCGCGCGGCACTATGGGTGCTCAAGCGCATCTACCGACGCGGTTTCAGTTACGCCAAGGCTGGCGTCATGCTGCTGGATCTTCAACCCCGCAGCGGCATCCAGGGGCACCTGTTTGTCGAGCAAGCCGATCCGCTGAAACGGGCGCTACTCAATGACACCATGGATGCCATCAACCAGCGCTGGGGGCGCGGCACACTGCGGGTTGCCAGCGCCGGCTATGGCCACGGCTGGAAGATGCGGCAGAACAGCGTTTCACCGTGCTGGACAACCCGCTGGGATGAAATCCCTGTAGCCAAAGACTGAGCACCGGGACCTAATCAACTTTGCCGCAGATATCTCACAGCTAGACTCGCGATCAAATCGCCACGCCATGTTTAGAACTCTGTCGGGGCGTATGTCGGGGCGTAGCGGAAATAAAAACAGAAACGCAACAAGGGCCTACGACCGTGAAGTCGTAAGCCCTTGTTTTTATTGGTCGGAATGGCGGGATTCGAACTCGCGACCCCTTGCACCCCATGCAAGTGCGCTACCAGGCTGCGCTACATTCCGAAAGAGGACGCATTATAGCCAGATGAACATCGATGAGCAAGCGCCCTTCACAGGGTTACGCCAACCAAACCACCTGCATGGGGTGCAAGGGGGCGCCCGAAAGCAAAAACCCGCACAGCGGATGTACGGGTTTTGGGCTGATGATCTGAGGTGATCGGAGGGATTATCAGGCCTCGTTACCTTCGAGCCAGTCGAGCAGGTCCTCAAGCTCGTGACGGATTTCCTGCAGGCTGATATGGCCATCATCGTGTCCGGCACTGGCCTCGCCGGCTGCCGCTGCCAGCTGATTGCGGGCGCCGCTGATGGTGAAGCCCTGCTCGTAGAGCAGCGTCCGGATCCGGCGCACCAGCAGCACTTCGTGATGCTGGTAATAGCGGCGGTTGCCACGCCGCTTGACCGGCTTGAGCTGGGTGAACTCCTGCTCCCAGTACCGCAGTACATGGGGCTTCACCCCGCACAATTCACTCACTTCACCGATGGTGAAATAGCGTTTGGCGGGGATGGAAGGAAGCTCACTGCTGGGAATGACGTTGGCTGTGCTTTGCATAATGGTCTTCAACCATGCCCTTCAACTTCTGACTAGCATGGAAAGTTACCACACGGCGTGCGGAAATGGGAATTTCCTCGCCGGTTTTCGGGTTGCGGCCCGGGCGCTGTGGCTTGTCGCGCAACTGGAAGTTGCCAAAGCCCGACAGCTTGACGGCATCACCGTCGGCCAATGAGCTGCGGATTTCGTCAAAAAACGCTTCGACCATGTCCTTGGCTTCGCGCTTGTTGAGCCCGACCTTGTCGAACAGCAGGTCGGCAAGGTCGGCTTTGGTCAGGGTAAGGGTAGAGGTTCCGTACTGCATGGTGTTCTATCAGACTCGCAAATGGGCGCCGGATTTTTCGGCAATCTTGATCAAACCGGCAATCACAACTTCGACTTCTTCATCGGTCAGGGTTTTGGCAGTATCTTGCATTAACACTTTGAATGCAAGGCTCTTTTTCCCTTCCGGCAAGCCCTTTCCTCGATATACATCAAAGATTTCGACGGCAGTGACCAGCGGGTTTTTCAGCCCCGCGAACGCCGCCAGCAGATCAGCAACAGCAACTGATTCGTCCACCAGCAAGGCCAAGTCGCGGCGTACCGACTGGAACTTGGCATGCGGCTTTGCTTCGATACGCGGCACATTCAGCAGCGCGGCGACATCGATTTCGAACAGCACCGGCGCACTGCCCAGCTCGTACCCCTGCACCCAGCGCGGATGCAGTTCACCCAGCACACCTATGCAGCGGCCATCGAGCCACACCTCGGCAGAACGCCCCGGATGCAGCGCAGGATGGCTGGCGCGGCGGTATTCCGCCACGCGCGGCGCGAGCAACGCTTCGACATCGGCCTTGATGTCGAAGAAATCAACCGTGTCCTTGCCTGCGCCCCACTGCTCGGCATGCCGCCCGCCCCAAGCGAGGGCGGCCAGCTTTTCCGGCTGCGCATCGGCTGCCGTGCCATGGAACACACGCGCCAGTTCGAACAGGCGCACACGATCCTGGCGACGGTTCTGGTTGGCTTTCAGTGCATTGACCAGACCACCGATCAGGCTGGAGCGCATCACGTTCCACTGGCTGGCGATCGGGTTCACCAGACGCACCGGCGTTGCATTGCCGGCGAGCTCATTTTCCCAGCGCTCTTCAACGAAGGCGTAGTTGATCGCCTCGAAATAGTCGCGGGCCACAAGAATCTGCTTCAGTGCAAACTTGTTGCGCAGATCGCCCGGCTGTTTCAGCATCGCCAGGCGCGCTGCGGACGGCGCAACCGGGATATTGTCGTAACCATAAACGCGGGCAATTTCTTCGATCAGGTCTTCTTCGATTTCGATGTCGAAACGGAAGGATGGCGGGGTGACACTCAGCACATCACCATCCACGCTCACACCCAGGCCCAGACTTTCGAGAATGGCAACAATCCGCTCGGCAGGCAGCGACACGCCCAGCACACGGGCAACGCGCGACAGGCGCAGCGCCACCGCCGGACGCACCGGCAGCTCCGCGATCTGCTCGACGACCGGACCGGCCTCACCACCGCAGATCTCGAGCACCAGTTGCGTGGCGCGCTCCAGCGCGACGCGGGTGGCGGCAAAATCGACGCCACGCTCGAAGCGGTAGCTGGAATCCGAGCCGAAACCGATACGGCGGGACTTGCCGGCGATCACATTCGGGGTAAAGAAAGCGGATTCCAGGAAAATCTCGGTCGTGTCATCGCCAACCGCAGTCGCAGCGCCGCCCATGATGCCGGCCAGAGCGACCGGCTGCTTCGCATCAGCGATGACCAGCATGTCAGCGTCGAGCACCAGCTCCTTGTCATTCAGCAGCACGATCTTTTCGCCGGCGACGGCCATGCGCGCGGTGATTGCACCTTCTAGCTTGGCGTTGTCAAAGGCGTGCATCGGCTGGCCCTGTTCCAGCAGCACGTAGTTGGTCACGTCAACCAGCGCGGATATGCTGCGCACACCGGAGCGCTCCAGGCGCTGCTTCATCCATACTGGCGTCGGTGCCTTGGCATTCACGCCGCGAATCACCCGGCCGGCGTAGCGCGGGCAGGCAGCAGCATCGCCCAGCTGCACGGCCCGGGTCGCATCGATCGTTGCCGCAACTTCGGATACACTAACAGGTGTCTGCTCACAACCCAACAAAGCCGATACTTCGCGGGCAATACCCTTGATCGAAAGACAATCGGTACGGTTCGGCGTGAGCTTGAGTGTCAGCAGGCGATCATCCAGCTGCAGATAATCACGCAGCGACGCACCGACCGGCGCATCTGCCGGCAGAATCAGCAGGCCATCAACGCCATCCGGAATACCGAGTTCGTCACCCGAGCACAGCATGCCGAAAGACTCGACGCCACGCACCTTGGCGCGCTTGATCTTGAAATCGCCCGGCAAATTGGCGCCGATGCGCGCGCACGGCACTTTCAGCCCCGGCGCTACATTGGGCGCGCCGCAGACGATGGTCAGCGGTTCATTTTCACCCACGTTGACCGTGCAGACATTCAGGCGATCCGCATCCGGATGCTTGGTGATCGACAGCACTTCAGCCACAAACACATCGTTGAAAGCCGGTGCAGCCGGTTCGTTTTCTTCGACTTCCAGCCCGGCCATGGTCAGCAGATGGGCGAGTTCGTCGGATTGCAGCGCAGGGTTGACCCAGGTGCGCAGCCACTGTTCGGAGAATTGCATGGTTTGCCCCTTGTCCCTTCTTATTTGAATTGCTGCAGGAATGTCTGGTCGTTCTCGAAAAACAGACGCAGATCATTCACGCCGTAATACAGCATCGCAAAGCGGTCCAGACCGATACCGAAGGCAAAGCCGGTGTATTTTTCGGGATCGATGTTCACATTGCGCAGCACGTTCGGATGCACCATGCCGCAGCCGCCGACTTCCAGCCAACCGCGCGCGCCGAGGACGTCGATTTCGGCGGACGGCTCGGTGAACGGGAAGAAGGACGGACGGAAGCGCACCTGCAAGTCATCGCGCTCGAAGAAGCGGCGCAGAAAGTCGACGATCACGCTCTTCAGGTCGGCAAACGACACGCCCTCTTCCACCCACAGACCTTCCATCTGGTGGAACATCGGCGAGTGCGTGGCATCGGAATCGACGCGGAACACGCGGCCGGGGGCAACGATCTTGATCGGAGGCTCGTTGTCGAGCATGTAGCGCACCTGGATCGGACTGGTGTGCGTGCGCAGTACCAGCGGTTCGCCGTCGCTTTCGACGTAGAAGGTATCCTGCATCGCCCGCGCGGGGTGATTCTTCGGAATGTTCAGCGCTTCGAAGTTGTGGAAGTCGTTCTCTATTTCCGGTCCGTCGGCAACGGCAAAGCCGATCGAGCGGAACAGCGACTCGATGCGCTGCTGCACCAGTGTCACCGGATGCAGGCCGCCGCCGGCATGGCCACGCCCCGGCAGGGTGATGTCGAGCGCTTCAGCGGCCAGCTGCTTCGCCAGCTTTTCAGCGGCAAGCGCCTCACGCCGCGCATTCAGCGCGGCTTCGAAGGCCTGCTTGGCCTGATTGACCGTCGCGCCGTAGGTTTTCTTTTCTTCCGGCGGCAGACTGCCGAGCTGTTTCAGCAAGGCGGTGATGGCACCCTCCTTCCCGATATAGCGCGCCTTGGTGTTTTCCAGTTCCTGCGGATCTTGCGCCGCAGTCAAGGCGGCGAGGCCTTCTTCAAGCAAGGGGGTCACATTGGCTACCATGATGCATCTCTTCGCCAGCGAGGCATGGGTGAATGGGGAATTGTCTTTCCGGAACAGCCACAGCGCACATACTCACCCATGGATACGCCCATAGCCCTTCAAAAAAGACAATTTCAGAGGCATACCCCTATCATTACTCTGATAGAGGAATAAAAAAGGGAGGCTTCCGCCTCCCTTTCGAACAGCTATTCCGCTCAGGCAGCGAGACTTGCCTTGGCCTTTTCAACAAAGGCGGCAAAAGCCGGCTTGTCGAATACAGCCAGGTCTGCCAGTACCTTGCGATCCACTTCGATGCCAGCCTTCTTCAGGCCGTTCATGAAGCGGCTGTAGGCCAGACCCAGTTCACGCGCAGCGGCGTTGATACGGGCGATCCACAGTTGACGGAACTGACGCTTCCTTTGGCGACGGTCACGGTAGGCATATTGGCCTGCCTTCATAACCGCTTGCTTGGCGATACGGTAGACGTTTTTACGACGACCGCGATAGCCCTTGGCCAGAGCTAGAACTTTTTTGTGACGAGCACGGGCAGTTACACCACGTTTAACGCGAGGCATGTCTTATCTCCTTTGGTTACGCGTAGGGCAACATTGCACGTACGTGACCCATGTTGGTCGCATCGACCATGCATGTGCCGCGCAGTTGGCGCTTGTTCTTGGTGGTCTTCTTGGTCAGGATGTGGCGCTTGAACGCTTTGCTGCGCTTAACACCACCGCCACCAAGCACTTTCAGGCGCTTGGCTGCGCCGCTCTTGGTCTTCATCTTGGGCATTGAAATGCTCTCCAAGTTTGCTTTTGGATCCGGCAACAGGCGCCCGGTGTATCTGCATACGCCGGAACTTAAGCCCGCCACCACGTTTTTGGTGCAACCAGTGCAGGAAATCCTGCTACGGAGCCGGTTGCCCTCCGTTAAAGCATGCGTCGCGCCGCTTTCGCGGCGTTCACGCTCAAACCTTTTTCTTCGGCGCCAGCATCATCACCATCTGACGGCCTTCCAGCTTCGGGAATTGCTCCACGATGGCCAGTTCGCCCAGATCAGCTTCGATGCGCTTCAGCTGTGCCAGACCGATGTTCTGGTGCGCCATTTCACGGCCGCGGAAACGAAGGGTAACCTTGGCCTTGTCGCCATCTTCCAGAAAACGGATCAGATTGCGCAGCTTGATCTGGTAGTCGTTTTCGTCAGTACCAGGACGCAGTTTGACTTCCTTGACCTGGATCTGCTTTTGCTTGAGCTTGGCTGCATGCTCTTTTTTGGACTTCTGGTACTTGAACTTGCCATAGTCCATCAGGCGGCAAACCGGCGGCTGCGCATTGGGCGCAATCTCTACCAGGTCCACCTCGAGCTCTTCGGCCTTTTCCAGTGCTTCACGCAGGCTGACTACGCCCAGTTGTTCACCTTCTTCGCCCTGCAATCGAATTTCGCGCGCGGTAATCTCACCATTGATCCGCGGCTCTTTTTCTTGAGCAGCTATTGTCGTTCTCCAAGTCAGTCAAAAGAAAAACCGTGCGTTGCGTCGCATCAGATCTGCGGGAGTTCCGCTTTCAGGCGTTCGATCAGCGCTTCCACGCTGACTTGCCCCAGATCTTCACCACTGCGGCTGCGCACGGCTACCAAGCCCGCATCACGTTCCTTGTCGCCCACGATGAGCTGGTAAGGAACCTTCTGCAAGCTATGTTCGCGGATTTTATAGGTAATCTTCTCGTTTCTCAAGTCAGCATTTACACGGAAGCCCGCCGAGGTCAGTTCTGCAGCCACTTTTTCGACGTATTCACGCTGGCCATCGGAGATATTCGAGATCACCATCTGCACCGGCGCCAGCCACAGCGGGAAAGCACCGGCATGGTGCTCGATCAGAATGCCGATGAAGCGCTCCATCGAGCCCAGCACCGCGCGGTGCAGCATGATTGGACGATGCTTGCTGTTGTCCTCACCGATGTACTCGGCACCCAGACGCTCCGGCAGATTCGGATCGATCTGCAGGGTGCCGCACTGCCACACGCGCCCCAGGCAATCCTTCAGCGAGAATTCGATCTTGGGGCCATAGAAAGCCCCCTCGCCCGGCTGGTATTCGAAGACAAGCGACTTGGAATCAAGTGCGGCGGCCAGACTGCCTTCGGCCTTGTCCCAGCTTTCTTCGGTACCCACACGCTTTTCCGGACGGGTAGACAGCTTCACCTGGATGTCATCAAAACCGAAATCCTTGTAGACGGCCTGCAGCAGGTCGATGAACGCAGCCGCTTCACCCTGCACCTGGTCTTCGGTACAGAAAATGTGGGCGTCATCCTGGGTAAAGCCACGCACACGCATCATGCCGTGCAGCGAGCCGGACGGTTCGTTGCGGTGACAGGAGCCGAATTCGGCATAGCGCAGCGGCAGATCACGGTACGAACGCAGACCCTGGTTATAGACCTGGATATGCCCCGGGCAATTCATCGGCTTGACAGCGTAGTCACGCTTTTCTGACTGGGTCGTGAACATATTGTCATGGTAATTGTCCCAGTGGCCGGATTTTTCCCACAAACTACGGTCCATCACGGTCGGAGTGCGAATTTCCTGGTAGCCATGCTTGGCAAGCTGGCGACGCATGTACTGCTCGATGGTTTGCCAGATCGACCAGCCCTTCGGGTGCCAGAACACCATGCCCGGCGCCTCTTCCTGCATGTGGAACAGGTCGAGCTGCTTGCCGATCTTGCGGTGGTCACGCTTTTCGGCCTCTTCGAGCATATGGAGGTATTGCTCCATATCCTCCTTCTTGGCCCACGCAGTGCCATATACCCGGGTGAGCATCTCGTTATTGCTGTCACCGCGCCAGTAGGCACCGGCCACCTTCATCAGCTTGAATACTTTCAGTTTGCCGGTCGAGGGTACATGCGGCCCGCGACACAGGTCGGTGAATTCGCCTTCACGATACAGCGACAGCGGCTCATTGCTAGGGATGCTGGCAATGATTTCGGCCTTGTAGTGTTCGCCGATACCCTTGAAGTAGGCTACGGCCTCATCGCGCTCAAGCTCATAGCGCTCGACCGGAATATCGGCCTTGGCCAGCTCAGTCATTTTCTTTTCAATCTGCGCCAGATCTTCCGGCGTAAACGGCCGCTGGTAGCTGAAGTCGTAGTAGAAGCCGTTGTCGATTACCGGGCCGATTGTCACCTGCGCAGTAGGGAACAACTGCTTGACTGCATACGCCAGCAAGTGGGCGGTCGAGTGGCGGATTACCTCCAGCCCATCCGCATCCTTGTCGGTCACAATAGCCAACTGGACATCGCGGTCGATCAGATAACTGGTATCGACCAGCTTGCCATCCACCTTGCCGGCCAGCGCAGCCCGTGCAAGGCCTGCGCCGATACTGGCAGCAACACCCGCCACCGTTACCGCGGCATCAAATTGTCGTTGAGAACCATCCGGAAGGGTAATGACTGGCATGGTATGCGCCCTTTGCAATATTTGAATTCGATGACCCGGCTGCGCCGGACAAAAAAAAAGTGCGGCAATTGCCGCACTTTTTCTGATCAAGCCCAATGCACGGCTACCGGTTGCTTAACACCAGGTAGTTGTGCAAGTTCGAAACATGGGCTTGACTCCATTTGTTTGGTAGGCACGATTGGACTCGAACCAACGACCCCCACCATGTCAAGGTGGTGCTCTAACCAGCTGAGCTACGTGCCTGAAGAGCTGCGAATACTACCGACATCCTGCGCAGCTGACAAGACATTTCTGCGAATTACACGCCCGGCCTGCGCCAGAAATAGCGCCAGACAAAACCTGGCCATGAGAAAACCATGAAAAGACAAAGTGTTGTGGCATAGAACGGCCACTTTTGCGGATGAACCGGAGAATGCCGCCCTTCCAGCCACCATGCTATCGCCCCCAGCAACAGGTACAACAGCGACCACTCGAGCAGACGCCAGGAAAACCCCTTGCCCTGCGGGCGAACAACCACACCAAACAACTTGTCGCTGAGAAATGGCAAATTGGCAGCCAGAGCCGCCAATGTGCCAAACACGATTACTTCTAGAGTCATTACTGCAGCATCATCCCGGCAGAACCTGCCATGGTTAAATTCACAGCATGAGACAGACTGGTCAGCAATTGGTTCGGGAATACACCGAGAACCAGCAGCAGCAGGCAGTTCAGGGAGAGCAGCAGCTTGGCATCCAGCTCGCCAGCAGGTGCCAGCAGTTCCCCCTCCGGTTCGTCGAAGTACATGACCTTGACGACACGCAGATAGTAGAACGCGCCGATCAGCGAGAACACGATGGCAACAACAGCCAGCCAGGTCAAACCGGAATCGACCAAGGCACGCAGCACGGAGAGCTTGGCGAAAAAGCCTACGAACGCCGGAATACCGGCCATCGAGAACATCACCATCAGCATCATGCCGGCGAACCAGGGGCTGCGCTTGTTCAGCCCCTTGAAGTCGGCGATGTTTTCGCATTCGAAACCGTTACGGGACAGCAGCATGATCAGGCCGAAGGAAGCCGCTGCGGTGATCACATAAGTCATCGCATAGAAGAATGCGGCGGCGTAGCCGATTTCAGAATGCGTCATCACCCCCAGCAGCAGGAAACCCATGTGCGAAATGGTCGAGTACGCCAGCATCCGCTTGATATTGGTTTGTGCAATCGCAGCCAAATTACCAATGACGAGCGACAGAATGGCGATGTATTTCAGCATTTCGCCCCACAGCGGACCGAACTGCCCCATGGCCTCGCCCAGCAAACGCAGCACGAATACGAACGCAGCCAGTTTGGGAGCGGAGCCGATGAGTTGTGCCAGCAGCGTGGGAGAGCCCTCATAAACATCCGGCACCCACATGTGGAAAGGTACGGCTCCCAGCTTGAAACCAATACCGGTCACGACAAACACCATGCCGAAGGTCAACAGCATCGGATTGAACTGTGCCTGGGCGATGCGGGCAGAGACTTCGTAGACATCCAGCGAACCGGTCGCACCATACAGCATGGACAGACCGTAGAGCAGCATGCCGGATGCCAGCGCGCCAAGAACGAAATACTTCATGGCCGCTTCGCTGGCGCGAACATTGCCACGGGGCAGCGCAACCAGCGCATAGATCGCCAGCGAGAGCAACTCGAGGCCGACATACAGGGTCAGGAAGTTGGTGGCCGATGCCATCACCATCATGCCCAGCAGCGAAAACAGTGTCAGTGTAAACAGCTCGCCCTTGAAAATGCCGCGATCAATGGCGTAGCTGCGTCCATAGATCAGCACCAGCGCCACACCCAGCAGCATGCCGAGCTTGGCAAAGTCGGCAACCGGATCGGCCACATACATGTGGTTGAACGCGAAGCGGGCTGCCGACACACCGGATGCCGACAGAGCCAGCCCTTGCTGCAGACTCTGGATGGTGAGCACAGCGGTCAGTGCAAGAACCAGCAATGTCAGCAGGTAAGTCACCTGCTTGCGTGCATCGGAGACGAACAGATCAAACAGAAGAACGATACATGCCGAGCACAGCAGGAAAATTTCCGGCGTTGCCACCCATGCATTGAGACTGGTTGGAATCATGATTAAACCTATATCAAGTATTCGGTAGTGGTCTTACTGCAGCTTGGTCTGCGCTGCCAGCTCGATCAGATGATTCACGGATTGCAGCGTCACATCAGTGAACGGCTTCGGGTAAAGACCCATGCCAAGCACTGCAATCGCCAGAATGGCCAGAACCAGAAACTCGCGCTTGTTTACATCCTGCAACTCGGCCACATTGTCATTGGCCACTTCGCCGAAGATGACGCGCTTGTACATCCACAGGGTGTAGGCCGCACCGAAGATCAGTGTCGTTGCCGCCGCAAAGGCAACCCAGAAATTGACCTGTACCGCGCCCAGAACAACGAAGAACTCGCCGACAAAACCTGCAGTGCCCGGCAAGCCTGCGTTAGCCATGGCAAATAGCATGAAGAAGCTGGCGAAAATCGGCATCTTGTTGGCAACACCACCGTAGTCGGCAATCTTGCGGCTGTGCACGCGGTCATACATCACGCCGATGCAGAAGAACATCGCTGCGGAGACGAAACCGTGGCTGACCATCAGCGCAATCGCGCCGACGACCGCATATTGGTTCAGCATGCCATTGGCGAACATGAAGAAACCCAGGGTCACGAAGCCCATGTGCGAAATGGACGAGTAGGCTACCAGCTTCTTCATGTCGCTCTGCACCAGAGCAACCATACCGATGTATACGACTGCAACCAGCGACAGCGCTACAAATACCCACGCATACTCCCGGGAGGCATCCGGAGCAATCGGCAGCGCGAATCGCAGGAAACCGTACGCGCCCAGCTTCAGGGTAATGGCTGCCAGCACCATGGAACCGCCGGTCGGCGCCTCGACGTGAGCATCCGGCAACCAGGTATGCACCGGCCACATCGGCACCTTTACCGCAAAGGCAAAGAAGAATGCGATCAGCAGGAACACCTGCGCAGTCATACCCAGCGGCAGACGGTAATAATCGAGAATATCGAAACTGCCGGCTTGCGAATAGAGGTAGATGAAAGCAACCAGTGTCAGCAATGAGCCCATCAGGGTGTAGAGGAAGAACTTGATCGACGCATATACGCGACGCGGGCCACCCCAGACACCGATGATCAGGTACATCGGAATCAGCATTGCCTCGAAGAACACGTAGAACAGGATTGCATCCAGTGCGGCAAACGCACCATTGATCAGGCCGGACATGATCAGGAATGCCGCCATGTACTGCGCAACACGCTCCTTGATCACTTCCCAGCCAGCGATGACCACCAGCAGCGTCGTGAAACTGTTCAGGATCACGAACAACACGGACAAGCCATCAACCCCGATGTGGTAGTTGATGTTGTAACTCGCAATCCACGGTGCGACGAGCTCGAACTGCATGGCTGCATTGAGCGCATCGAACTGCGTATAAAGCGGAATGGTTACGATAAAACCAGCCAGCGCACCGGCCAGTGCCAACCAGCGCGCCACTCCGGCACGCTGGTCACCGCCGGTGGCCAGTACGATCAGGCCTGCCAGAATCGGCACCCAGATCGCAAGGTTCAGAAGATTACCCGTCATAGTCAACCTACTTGTAATGTATTGGATTCGGCTATCTGATGAACATCAGTTCGAGAACACACCGCTCACGCCCCAGACATAGAGCCAGAAGCTCAGCATCAGGATGGCGCCAAGAATCATGGCGAATGCGTAGTGATAGATGTAACCAGTCTGAAGCTTGCGAACCATGCCGGAAATGAATCCGACAACGCGGGCTGCTCCATTGACCACAAGACCGTCGATCAGCAGCGTGTCACCCACCTTCCACAGCACCGTACCCACAGCACGACCCGCCGCGGCAAACCCGTTGATGTAGAGATGGTCCATGTAGTACTTCTCTTCCATCAGCTTCTTGATGCCGATCGAGGTAAAGAAGCGGTCGCACATGGTGGCCAGATCCGGTTTGACCATATAGAACAGATAAGCTGCAGCAACACCCGCCACCGCCAGCCAGAACGGCAGAGTCATGAACGCATGCAGGCCCATCGCAAGGGCGTCATGCGCATGATGCTTCACCTGTTCCAGCGCCGGATGCGCTTCCAGATTGGTGTAAATGACGTTATTGAAGAAATCACCGGCAATCATCGGACCGATGGCCAGGAAGCCGATCACCACCGACGGAATCGCCAGCAACACCAGCGGCAGAGTCACGACCCACGGCGACTCGTGCGGCTTGTCATTCGGGCCAAGACCGTGGTGATGATCATGCGATTCCTCCTCATCATCATGATCCCCGTGATGATGGCTATGACCGGCTGACATCCAGCGCTCCTTGCCATGGAAGACCAGGAAATACATGCGGAAAGAATAGAACGCAGTCACGAATACACCGGCCAGCACGGCAAAGGTGGCAAAGCCAGAGCCCGCCAGATTGCTGTGCTCAACCGCCAGGATGATGGAATCCTTGGAGTAGAACCCGGCGAAGAACGGCGTACCAATCAGGGCCAAGGAACCGATCAGCGAGGTAATCCAGGTGATTGGCATGTATTTCTTCAGACCACCCATATTGCGGATGTCCTGATCATGGTGCATGCCGATGATGACCGAACCGGCAGCCAGGAACAGCAGGGCCTTGAAGAAGGCATGCGTCATCAGGTGGAACACGGCAACCGAATAGGCCGAAGCGCCGAGCGCCACGGTCATGTAGCCAAGCTGCGACAGCGTGGAATATGCCACCACGCGCTTGATGTCGTTCTGGATGATGCCGAGGAAACCCATGAAGAGCGCGGTAATCGCGCCGATCACCATGATGAAGCTGAGCGCGGTATCGGACAGCTCGAACAGCGGGCTCATGCGCGAAACCATGAAGATGCCGGCCGTTACCATCGTTGCCGCGTGAATCAGCGCGGAAATCGGCGTCGGGCCTTCCATCGAATCCGGCAGCCACACATGCAGCGGGAACTGCGCAGATTTGCCCATCGCGCCGATGAACAGCAGGATGCAGGTTACAGCCAGCAAATTCCATTCATGCCCGGCAAACAACGTGATGGTCTTGGCCTGCCAGCCAGCCGGATCAGCTGCTACTTGCTGGAATACGGTCGCGTAGTCGAGCGAGCCAAAATGATACAGCACCAGACCAATACCGAGCAGGAAACCGAAATCACCGACGCGATTGATCAGGAAAGCCTTCATGTTCGCGAACGTGGCCGTCGGGCGCTTGAACCAGAAGCCGATCAGCAGGTAGGAAACCAGACCCACCGCTTCCCATCCGAAGAACAGCTGCACGAAGTTGTTGCTCATCACGAGCATCAGCATCGAGAAGGTAAACAGCGAGATGTAGCTGAAGAAACGCTGGTAACCCGGATCTTCGCTCATGTAGCCGATGGTATAGATGTGCACCATCAGCGACACGAAGGTCACCACGCACATCATCATCGCGGTAAGCGTATCGACGAGGAAGCCGACGTTGAAGTCAACGCCAGCAATCACCGTCCAGGTATAGACGGTACCGTTAAATGCCTCGCCGCCTCCCAGCAGATACTTCAGCGTGTATGCCGAGAGCAGGAAGGAAACGGCCACACCGCCGATCGTGACGGTGTGCGCTGCCTTGCGGCCGATTGCCCAGCCGAAGAGGCCGGCCACCAGAGCCCCGAACAAGGGCGCCAGTGGAATCAGCAGGTAGATTGTTTTCATGTCCATTGCAAATATCCGTATCTCTGTCGATTCTTGTTATGGCCCGTTAGCCCTTCATGGTGCCGAGGTCTTCGACAGCAATCGAGCGCAGGTTACGGAACAGCACCACGAGGATCGCCAGACCAATCGCCGATTCGGCGGCCGCGACCGTCAGGATGAAGAACACGAAAATCTGCCCTGCCGTATCCCCGAGGAACTGCGAGAAGGCGATGAAATTCATGTTCACGGCAAGCAGCATCAGTTCGATCGCCATCAGCATCACGATGAGGTTCTTGCGGTTCATGAAGATGCCGAACACGCTGAGCGAGAACAGGATGGCGCCGAGCACCAGATAATGAGTCAGTGTTACCACGATTGCTTCTCTCCCCTGCCCTTTAAGCCTGCGGCTTCTGTTCACCGGCATCCGCTGCAGGTGCAGCAGGAGCCTCCAGCGGCGCATCGGCCGCCATCTTCAGAACACGCACGCGATCTGCTGCCTTGACAGCAATTTGCTCGCCGGGCGACTGATACTTGGTGTTCTTGCGCTTGCGGATGGTCAGGCCGATGGCGGCGATCATGCCCACCAGCAGCAGCACGGCAGACAGCTGGAACGGCAGGAAGTAGTCGATATAGATCAGACGACCCAGATCCTGCACGGTCGGCGCCTGCTCGACCAGTTCGGCCCCAGGAATCTGCGCGTAGCGATTGGTCAGCACCAGCACCATCTCGACCATCATGATGGCCGCTACAACGGCAGCGACCGGGAAGAACTTCCAGAAGCCCTTGCGCAGTTCTTCGAAGTTGATGTCGAGCATCATCACAACGAAGAGGAAGAGCACCATCACCGCGCCGACATAAATCACGACGAGCGAAACTGCCAGGAATTCGGCTTTCAGCAGAATCCACAGACAGGCACTGGTGAAGAAGGACAGAATCAGCCAGAGCACGGCATGCACCGGATTCTTGGCAGTAATGACTCGCAACGCGCCGAACACCAGCACCGCAGCGAAAATGTAGAACAAAGCTAAAGTCATGACTTAACCCGACCTCCCCTTAGCGATACTTGGCGTCAGCCGCTTTGCGCTTGGCAATTTCGGCTTCGTATTTGTCACCCACCGCCAGCAACATCGGCTTGGTGTAGTACAGATCGCCACGCTTTTCGCCGTGATACTCGAAAATGTGGGTTTCAACGATGGCATCGACTGGACAGGCTTCTTCGCAGAAACCGCAGAAAATGCACTTGGTCAGATCGATGTCGTAGCGCGTAGTACGGCGGGTGCCGTCATCACGCTGGTCCGACTCGATGGTAATGGCCATCGCCGGGCAAACCGCTTCGCACAATTTGCAGGCAATGCAGCGCTCTTCGCCATTGGCGTAGCGACGCTGTGCATGCAGGCCGCGGAAACGCGGGCTGAGCGGCGTCTTTTCTTCCGGAAACTGCACGGTAATCTTGCGCTGGAAGAAATGACGGCCAGTCAGCATCAAGCCCTTCACCAGCTCGATGAGCAGGAAGGTCTTGAAAAATTGATTGATTTTCTCCATGGTCTTTTATCCTTGTTGCTCTCAGTTCCAGATGGAGAACGGTGTCTGCATCCAGGCAGCCACCACGATGATCCACACCAGCGTAACCGGGATGAAGATCTTCCAGCCCAGACGCATCAGCTGGTCATAGCGATAACGCGGGAAGGTGGCACGGAACCACAGGAACATGAACAGCATGACTGCAACCTTCAGCACCCACCAGATGAAGGAAGGGGCGCCAAGTACCGGCCAGCTGGCGGGGAACGGCGACAGCCAGCCGCCCAGGAACATGATCGAGGTCATTGCCGAAATCAGGATCATGTTGGCGTATTCGGCCAGGAAGAAGAGCGCGAAGCTCATGCCTGAATACTCGACCATGTGACCGGCCACGATTTCCGACTCGCCTTCCACCACATCGAACGGCGCACGGTTGGTTTCCGCAACACCGGAGATGAAATAGACCACGAACAACGGCAACAGCGGAATCAGGTTCCACGACACCAGACCGAATGCGCCGGCCTGCTTGTTGACGATTTCGGTCATGTTGAGGCTGGAAGACACCATCATCACGCCAACGAGCGCGAAGCCCATCGCCAGTTCGTACGACACGACCTGGGCTGCGGCACGCATGGCACCAAGGAAGGCATACTTCGAGTTGGATGCCCAGCCGGCCAGAATCACGCCGTAGACGCCCATTGACGTAATGGCCATCACATAGAGCAAGCCCACATTGATGTCGGACAGCACAAAGCCGGGGTAGAACGGCACCACTGCCCACGCGGCCAGTGCCGGCACCAGCACCCAGATCGGCGCCAGGAAATACAGGCCCTTGCTGGCAGCGCTGGGTGCAATGATTTCCTTCAGCAGCAGCTTGATACCGTCAGCGACCGGCTGCAGCAGGCCGAACGGGCCAACGCGGTTGGGGCCGATACGGATCTGCATGTAGCCGATCACCTTGCGCTCAGCGAGCGTGGTGTAGGCCACGGCCCCCATGATGGGAGCCACGATGCAGACGATCTTGAGCAGGGTCCAGACGACAAAACCCAGCTCGGCACCCAGCAGGCCATTCAGGAAGTTTGGAATGAGTTGAATATCCATGTTTTCCCCCTTAAGCCTTGGCGACGGTGATGGCAGCCACATGGCCGGCCAGTGCACGGGTCAGCGGATGGTTGGCAGAAACGCGGATGACGTCATCAGCCAGGCCGGCATCGACAGCCACAGCCAGCTCGGCGACACCACCAGCCTGTTCGGCACGGGCGCGGTCTCCCGCAGCCAGGCCCAGTTTAGCCAGCGTTGCCGCATTGGCACGCAGTTGCGCAGCCACTGCCGCATCGGCAGTCTTTTGCAGGCTCGGGGCACGGCGGCTGAGCATGTCAGCCTGGTAGATCGATACCTCACCCAGACGAACCAGACCGCTCGCAGCCTGCGCCTTGACGGCAACCGGAGCCGCAAGGGCGTTCGACAGGCGCGGACCAATTTCGCCAGCCAGCGCTTCGTCGCGGATTTCCTCAGAGGTGGTGTAGTCGAAACCGGCAAAACCCAGCACATTGCCGAGTACGCGCAGCACCTTCCAGGCCGGACGGGTTTCGCCCAGTGGACGCACGACGCCGTTGAAGCTCTGCGCGCGGCCTTCCATATTCACGAAGGTGCCGGAGGTTTCGCTGAACGGCGACACCGGCAGGATGACATCGGCGTGCTCCAGCGCGCAGGACGAGAAGCTTGACAGAGCCACCACCAGCTTGGCCTTTTGTACCGCAGCCAGCGCTTGGGCACCGTTCTGTACGTCGAACTCGGCTTCCGCATTCAGCATGAAGTAGGCCTGACGCGGCTTGGCGAACACGTCACCACCGGTTTCCGCGCCGACGAGTTGCGCGCCAACGCTGTTGGCCGCCTCGCTCATCACACCCAGTTTTGCACCGGTCGCTTCGGCAATCGCAGCGGCTGCGGCGTAAATTTCGGCGTAACGCGGATGCTGCTGCGCGATATTGCCCAGCAGAACCGCAGCCTTTTCCTTGCCGGCCAGCACAGCGGCAACGGCACGAGCCTCGGCAGGTATATCGCCAGAGCCATTTTCAATATTGGGCTGCAGGGCAATACCCTTGACCTCAGCCAGAGCACGCAAAACCTGAACCACGCCCTCGACCAGTTGATCCGGACGTACGACCAGCTCGGCGGCCTTGGCAGTCAGCAGATCATCGCCATGCGGGTTGATGACTGCCAGCTGCATGCCCTTCTTGACGCTCTGGCGCAGACGTTGCGCAAGCAGAGGCTGTTCCTTGCGCAGCGTCGAGCCGATCACGAGCACGGCATCACTGGCAGCCAGATCGGCAATCGACTGGCCCAGCCAGGTCGCACCCGCGGTCTTCAGCGAGAAATCAGCAGCACGCAGGCGGGTTTCTACCGCATCCACGCCCAGCCCGGACATCAGCTTGCGCAGCAGGAACAGTTCTTCGACGGTGCTGTGCGGGGTAGCAACGGCGGCAACCGCATCGCGGCCATGCTCGGCGATCACGCCCTTCAGGCCGTTGGCGACGAATTCCAGTGCAGTCTGCCAATCGGCTTCCTGCCAGACGCCACCCTGCTTGATCATGGGCTTGGTAATGCGCTCTTCGCTGTTCAGCGCTTCGTAGGAGAAGCGATCGCGGTCAGCCAGCCAGCATTCGTTGATGGCTTCGTTTTCCAGCGGCAGCACGCGCATGACCTTGTGGTTCTTGACCTGCACGACCAGATTGGCGCCCAGACCATCGTGCGGGCTCACGCTCTTGCGGCGGGACAGCTCCCAGGTACGGGCGCTGTAACGGAACGGCTTTGACGTCAGCGCGCCGACCGGACACAGGTCGATCACGTTACCGGAGATTTCCGAATTCACGGTCTTGCCGATGAAGGGCAGCACTTCGGTGAATTCGCCGCGGTTGGCCATCCCCAGTTCCTGGTAGCCGGCGATTTCTTCGGTAAAGCGCACGCAGCGGCTGCAGTGAATGCAGCGTGTCATGTCGGTGGAGATCAGCGGGCCCAGATCCTTGTTGGCCACCACGCGCTTTTCTTCCTGATAGCGCGAACCGGACTGGCCATAACCGACAGCCAGATCCTGCAGCTGGCATTCGCCACCCTGATCGCAGATCGGGCAGTCCAGCGGGTGGTTGATCAACAGGAATTCCATGACGCCCTTCTGGGCAGTCACGGCCTGATCGGAGTGGGTAAATACCTTCATCCCGTCAGTAACGGGCGTGGCACAGGCCGGCAGCGGCTTGGGAGCCTTTTCGACCTGAACGAGGCACATACGGCAGTTTGCGGCAATCGATAGTTTCTTGTGATAGCAGAAGTGCGGGATGTGCACACCAATGGAATTGGCTGCGTCCATCACGGTGCTACCCGAGGGAACCGTCAGTTTTTTGCCGTCGATTTCGATTTCCAGCATGATCGACTCGATTCAATGTATTAATTCTTGGGATCCAACACTCAGGACAGCGCAGCGAACTGGCTCTGTCCGTGTTCGATCATGTATTCGAATTCGCTACGGAAATGCTTGAGCATTCCGCGCACCGGGAAAACAGCTGCATCGCCAAGCGCGCAGATGGTGCGGCCGGCAATGTTGTCACCAATACTGGCCAGCAGGTCCAGATCTTCCGGACGCCCTTCGCCATGTGCGATACGGTGAACAATGCGATACAGCCAGCCGGTGCCTTCACGACACGGCGTACATTGACCGCAGGATTCTTCGTGGTAGAAATAGGACAGACGCTCGAGCGCACTGACCATGCAGACGGTTTCATCCATCACGATCACGGCACCGGAACCCAGCATCGACCCCGCCTTGGCGATCGAATCGTAATCCATCGTGCACTGCATCATGATGTCAGCCGGCAATACCGGAGCGGACGATCCCCCCGGGATCACGGCCTTGAGCTTCTTGCCACCGCGCATGCCACCGCACATTTCCAGCAGGTCCGCGAATGGGGTGCCCAGCGGAATTTCGTAGTTGCCCGGACGGTTCACATGGCCGGAAACCGAAAACAGTTTGGTGCCACCGTTGTTGGGTTTACCCAGCTCAAGGAATTTCTGGCCGCCTTCACGGATGATGTAGGGTACGGAGGCGAACGTCTCGGTGTTGTTGATGGTGGTCGGCTTGCCATACAGGCCGTACGATGCCGGGAACGGCGGCTTGAAGCGCGGCTGGCCTTTCTTGCCTTCCAGCGACTCGAGCAACGCGGTTTCCTCGCCACAGATGTAGGCGCCATAGCCATGATGCGCGTGCAGCTGGAAGCAGAAATCGGTACCGAGAATATTGTCGCCAAGGAAGCCAGCGGCGCGCGCTTCTTCCAGAGCCTCTTCGAAACGCTGGTAGGCTTCAAACACTTCGCCGTGGATGTAGTTGTAGCCAACAGTAATGCCCATGGCGTAACCGCCGATGATCATGCCCTCGATCAGCGCATGCGGATTGGACACGATGATGTCCAGATCCTTGAAGGTACCCGGTTCGCCCTCGTCGGTGTTGCAGACAAGGTACTTCTGCCCCGGGAAGTTGCGCGGCATGAAAGACCACTTCAACCCGGTCGGGAAGCCCGCGCCACCGCGACCACGCAGCGACGAGGTTTTCATCTCGGCAATCACTTCATCCTGGGTGATCTTTTCATTCAGGATTTTCTTCAGCGCGGCATAGCCACCACGCTTTACGTACTCTTCGAGCCGCCAGTGGTTCGGATTGTCAAAATCGACACCCTCGAACACGACGCCTTTTGCATAAACCGTCATTTTATTCGAGCTCCGCCAGTTTCTTCTCGATCGCTTCCGGGGTCATGTGGCTGCACATGCTGTGGTTATTCACCAGCATCACCGGGGCATAGCCACAGGCGCCCATGCACTCCCCTTCCGCCAGCGTGTACTTGCCATCCGCGGTGGTTTCACCAAAACCGATACCGAGTTTCTGCTTCAGGTATTCGGCAGTGGAGTAACCACCCGACAGCGCACAGGGCAGATTGGTGCAGACGGTGAGCTTGTATTTGCCTACCGGCTTGCGATCGTACATGTTGTAGAACGTCGCCACTTCATAAGCGGCAACAGGCGGAATGCGCACGTAGCCAGCCACGAACTCGATCAGCTCGTTGGTGAGGTAGCGCTTCTCGGTTTGCGCGATGCGCAATGCGCCCATGATGGCCGAACGGCGCTGGTCAGCGGGGTACTTGGCCAGTTCGCGGTCAATTTGCGCGAGGGATTCTTGCGACAACATCAGCGGTCAATCTCCCCAAAAACGATGTCCTGTGTACCGATAATGGCCACAACGTCGGAAATCATGTGGCCGCGGGACATTTCATCCAGCGACGACAGGTGGGCATAACCCGGAGCACGGATCTTCAGGCGGTACGGCTTGTTGGCACCGTCGCTCACCAGATAGATGCCGAATTCGCCCTTCGGATGCTCGACCGCGGCATACGCTTCGCTGGCCGGTACGTGCATGCCCTCGGTAAAGAGCTTGAAGTGGTGAATCAGCTCTTCCATGTTCGACTTCATCGCGTCGCGTGACGGCGGAGCAACCTTGTGGTTGTCAACGATCACCGGCCCCTTGTTGGCCTTCAGCCAGGCCACGCATTGCTTGATGATGCGGTTGGACTGGCGCATTTCTTCCACGCGCACCAGATAGCGGTCATAGCAGTCGCCATTCACACCCACCGGAATATCGAAATCCATCTTGTCATAGACTTCGTAAGGCTGCTTCTTGCGCAGATCCCAGGCAATGCCCGAGCCACGCAGCATGGCGCCAGTCATGCCAAGCTGCAGCGCACGCTCCGGCGAAACAACGCCGATACCGACGGTTCGCTGCTTCCAGACACGGTTGTCGGTCAGCAGGGTTTCATATTCGTCGACATAGGTCGGGAAACGGTTGGTGAAGTCTTCGATGAAGTCGAGCAGCGAACCTTCGCGGTTGTAGTTCAGCTTCTTGATCGCCTCGGCGTTGCGAATCTTGGAGGCTTCGTACTTCGGCATTTCATCCGGCAGATCGCGATAGACACCACCCGGGCGGTAATACGCCGCGTGCAGACGAGCACCGGAAACGGCCTCGTAACAGTCCATCAGGTCTTCACGCTCGCGGAAGCAGTACAGGAACATCGTCATCGCACCGCAATCCAGCGCGTGCGCGCCCAGCCACAGCAGGTGGTTCAGGATACGGGTGATTTCATCGAACATGACGCGAATGTACTGGGCGCGCAGCGGCACCTCCAGCCCCAGCATCTTTTCGATCGCCATGCAGTAGGCGTGCTCGTTGGCCATCATGGACATGTAGTCCAGACGATCCATGTACGGCAGGTTCTGGATGAAGGTTTTGCTTTCAGCCAGTTTTTCGGTACCGCGGTGCAGCAGGCCAATGTGCGGATCGGCACGCTCGACCACTTCACCATCCAGCTCCAGCACCAAACGAAGTACGCCGTGTGCGGCCGGGTGTTGCGGACCGAAGTTCAGAGTGTAGTTGCGAATTTCAGCAGCCACCGTAATTCTCCTCGCGGATGATGCGCGGAGTAATTTCGCGCGGCTCGATGGTTACAGGTTGGTAGATCACACGCTGCTGCTCCGGGTCATAACGCATTTCGACATAACCGGAGAGCGGGAAATCCTTGCGGAAGGGGTGACCAACAAAACCATAATCGGTCAGGATGCGGCGCAGGTCCGGGTGCCCCTGGAAGAGAATGCCGTAGAGGTCGAACGCTTCGCGCTCGAACCAGTTCACACCATTCCAGACATCGACAACCGAATCCAGCACGGGGAAATCGTCATCCGTGCAGAACACGCGCACGCGCAGACGGATATTGTACTTGTAGGAAGTCAGGTGATATACCGATGCAAAACGCGGCCCATCCCAGATACCATCGCCATACGTGCTGTAGTCCATGCCACAGACATCGATACAGGATTCAAAATGGAGAGCAGGTGCATCACGCAGCAGCAGCGCGGTTTCATGCCACTTGCCAGCCGGCACCTCGATGGTGACTTCGTTCAGCTCGCACTTGAGCGTAGCGATACGCTCTTCGCCCAAGACGGTGTGCAGGCTGTCAATCAGTGTTTCAAGCTTATTTGCCATGCCTCACCTCAACCGCGCGCAATCGTATTGGTGCGCTTGATCTTGTTCTGCAACTGGATGATGCCGTAGAGCAGCGCCTCAGCAGTCGGAGGACAGCCCGGCACATAGACATCAACAGGAACAATGCGATCACAGCCGCGCACCACGGAATAGGAATAGTGGTAGTAACCACCTCCGTTGGCACAGGAACCCATGGAAATCACCCAGCGCGGCTCGGGCATCTGGTCGTAGACCTTGCGCAGCGCCGGCGCCATCTTGTTGCACAGCGTGCCGGCAACAATCATCAGATCGGACTGGCGAGGGCTGGGACGGAATACGATACCGAAACGGTCCAGATCGTAGCGGGCCGCCCCCGCCTGCATCATTTCAACCGCGCAACAGGCCAGACCGAACGTCATCGGCCACAGGGAGCCAGTGCGGGTCCAGTTCACCACAGTATCAAGTGAAGTGGTGATGAAACCTTTTTCAAGGGATTGCGCCTCAAGGGATTGATTGCTCATTTGACTTACTCCCACTCCAGCGCGCCCTTCATCCACTCATAGATGAAACCCACTACCAGAATGGCGAGGAAAATCATCATGGAGATGAAGCCAAAGAGACCGATTTCCTTGAGCACGACAGCCCAGGGAACAAGGAAGGCGACTTCCAGGTCGAACAGAATGAACAGAATGGCAACGAGATAGTAACGGACGTCAAACTGGATGCGCGCATCGGCAGATGGCTCAAAGCCACATTCGTATGGCGACAGTTTTTCCGGATCAGGACGGACGGTTCCCAGTACTTTCCCCACCCCCCAGCCAAGCACCAGGGGAGCTACGCCCACCAGGAGACCGACCACAAGGAAAAGAAGTACGGGGAAATAGCTTTCCAACATGCGATTCCCCAGTTCAGTGTGTTATCAAAAAGTCAAAACAGAAAACTGTAAGCTTTTATTTATTATTATTTTTTAATTATGCAATGCTTGATAGCACACAAAGCGGCATTGCCGCTTTGTGTCATAAAATCTGTCCTAGGACAGTTGGTGCCGACAGTGAGACTCGAACTCACACAGCCTAAGGCCACTACCCCCTCAAGATAGCGTGTCTACCAATTTCACCATGTCGGCACTGTGAAGCGGAATAGTTACGGAGGATTAGTTCGAAATTTCCTGCTTGGGCGCACTGGCAGGGACAACGGTCTGCTTCAGGGCATCCTGCTTGAGATCTTTCATCACACCCACATCATTTTTTCCCGGCGCGGTCAGCAAAACCAAAGCCAGCGCGGAAGCAAAGAAAACCGTTGCGGCAGCCGCAGTCATGTGACTGAGGAAGTTGGACGAACCGGCAGAGCCGAACAGGCTGCCAGCCGAACCGCTACCGAACGCAGCACCCATGTCAGCACCCTTGCCGTGCTGCAGCAGAACGAGCACGATCACAGCCACTGCAGCAATGACATTCACCACCAGGGCGATTACAGCAATTACGGAGAGTTCCATTAAATTTTCCATCCAAACAGCGGCCAGCATTCTAGCATCAGCGGGCTGCTTTGCATATCTCGATAAATTCAAAACTGGACAGTGCCGCCCCACCTACGAGCACACCATCCACATGTTCCACCGCCATGATTGATGCGGCGTTATTGGCCTTGACGCTTCCGCCATACAGGACCCGAACCCGCTCATCGAGCTCGCGCTTGATCAGCGCATGAATCGGGGCAATCTGCTCACCGGATGCCACCATGCCACTCCCCACCGCCCATGACGGCTCGTAGGCAACGGCAAACAGCCCCAGCGGCAAACCCTTGAGCACCTGCAGCTGCTCGACCACCACCTCGTCAGCACGACCTTCGCGGCGCTCCTCGGCCGATTCTCCGACGCAGTAAATCCCCATCAACCCGGCATCCAGCGCAGCACGCATCTTGATCCCGGCACTCTCCGTTGTCTCACCAAACAGGCGGCGGCGCTCGGAATGCCCGATGATGACCAGTTCGCACCCGACATCAGCCAGCATCCCCGCCGAAACCTCGCCGGTATAAGCGCCGATGTGATACTGGCTCACATTCTGTGCCCCACACTGGATACGGGTGGGGTGTAACAGCTGTTTGGCCAGCATCAGATAAGGGAAAGGGACGCATACCCCCACATTGGCATCCAGATCCGCCTTGGCAACCTCGCCCAGTACCGACTTCACCTGGCCGATACTGCCGTGCAGTTTCCAGTTAGCAATCACCAGTTGTCTTGGCATGCCCACGTTCGATGGCTCTCAAAGGGGAAACGGCGATACTAGCAACCCAGCCGGACAGGGTCAAACCCGCCGTCCGGTTCAAATCATTGTCGCCACGGATTTGTAATATTTCGGAAATACTCGCCCGTTAAGATGCGTCCAGATCGAAAAACCGCGCCGCCCCGGCCGGCAACATTTCACAAACGGAGAAAACCATGACCCTGGGTCACAAACTGCTCGTAACCGTAGGCCTGTCGGCCGGCCTGTTCACCCACGCCATCGCTGGCGACATCACCGGTGCCGGTGCGACCTTCCCTTTCCCGCTGTACGCCAAGTGGGCTGAACAGTACAAGGCTGCAACCAAGACCGGCCTGAACTACCAGTCGATCGGCTCCGGCGGCGGCATCAAGCAGATCCAGGCCAAGACCGTTGATTTCGGCGCTTCCGACAAGCCGCTGAAAAAGGAAGAACTCGACAAGGCCGGCCTGATTCAATTCCCGACCGTCATGGGCGGCGTGGTTCCGGTTGTCAACCTGGACGTAGTCAAGGGTGGCGAGCTGAAGCTGAATCCGGCTGTTCTGGCTGACATCTACCTCGGCAAGATCAAGAACTGGAACGACAAGGCCATCGCGGCACTGAACCCCAACGTCAAGCTGCCGGATCAGGCCATCACCGTCGTATACCGCGCCGATGGCTCGGGCACGACCTGGATTTTCACCAACTACCTGTCCAAGGTTTCGACCGAGTGGAAAGAAAAAGTTGGCAACGAAGCTTCCGTACAATGGCCGACCGGTGTGGGCGGCAAGGGTAACGAAGGTGTTTCCCAATACGTAGGCCGCATCAAGGGCTCCATCGGCTACGTGGAATACGCCTACGCCAAGCAAAACAAGATGGATTTCACCCAGATGCAGAACAAGGCCGGCAACTTCGTTCAGCCGGATGACACCACCTTCAAGGCCGCCGCTGCTTCGGCCGACTGGAAGGGCACCCCGGGCTTTGGCGCAATCCTGACCGACCAGGCTGGCAAGGATGCCTGGCCGATCACCGGCGCCACCTTCATCCTGATGCATGCCAAACAGGACAAGCCGGAACAGGGTACCGAAGTGCTGAAGTTCTTCGACTGGGCTTACAAGAACGGTGACAAGACTGCTCTGGAAATGGACTACGTTCCGATGCCGGACAACGTAAAGAACGAAATCCGCAGCAACTGGAAGCAGATCGTCGGCGCCAACAACGCGCCGGTCTGGAAGTAATTTCCTGCACCGGATGAGCGGCGACCATTACAATCCGCCGCTAGCCATGCCACAGCAACAGGAGCTCGCGCTCCTGTTGCTGCTCTTTTTCCCTGGATACAACGATGACTGCGCAAGAACTTCGCCTTAAACAGCAGAAAAGACAGGATGCTGCCTTTCGCATCTCCACGCGCCTGTTTGCCATTCTGGTGCTGGTGCTGCTGGCCGCCATTATCGGCTCCCTTGTTTACGGTGCATGGCCAGCCATCACCACCTACGGCCTGCCCTTCATTACCACCGTGGAATGGAACCCGGTCACGTCTGCCTATGGCGGCTGGGATTCGATCTACGGCACACTGCTTACCTCCTTTATCGCCCTGCTGATCGCCGTGCCCGTCAGTTTCGGGATTGCCGTTTTCCTGACGGAACTCTCTCCGATCTGGCTGCGCCGCCCGCTGGGTATTGCCATCGAACTGCTGGCCGGCGTGCCGTCGATCATTTTCGGCATGTGGGGTCTGTTCGTTTTCGCTCCGTGGTTTGCCGACAACATCCAGCCCTGGCTGATGGAGCACGTGGGCACACTGCCCTACGTCGGCTGGCTGTTCCAGGGGGCGCCGATGGGTATTGGCCTCTTTACCGCAAGCCTGATTCTCTCGGTCATGGTCATTCCCTACATTACCTCGGTCATGCGCGATGTGTTCGAAGTAACCCCGGCCATGCTGAAAGAATCCGCCTACGGCCTTGGCGCCACCACCTGGGAAGTCGTGTGGAATGTCGTCATTCCCTACACCAAGAACGGGATCATCGGCGGCATCATGCTGGGCCTGGGCCGTGCACTGGGCGAAACCATGGCAGTTACTTTCGTGATCGGCAATGCCCACCGCATCCCCGGCAACCTGTTTGATCCGACTACTTCGATCGCCGCGACACTCGCCAATGAATTTGCCGAAGCTGCCAGCGAAATCCACATTGCCTCGCTGATCTACCTGGGCCTGCTGCTGTTCCTCATCACGTTCGTCGTGCTGGTTGCATCCAAGATCATGCTGATGCGCCTGCAACGCAACGAAGGCGCTCATTCCTAAGCCCGAGGACACCAAGACCATGCTTACCCTTTACACTCGCCGCCGCATCACCAATTTCGCAACGCTGAGCCTGTCCATGGCGGCCATGGCCTTTGGCCTGTTCTGGCTGCTGTGGATCATGTACACACTGATCAGCAGTGGTGCCAGCGCGATTTCCATCGACCTGTTTACCAAAACGACACCGGCCCCCGGCAGCGAAGGCGGTCTGGCCAACGCCATTCTCGGCAGCCTGCAGATGACCATTGGCGGCACGCTGCTGGGCACGCCGATCGGCATCCTGGCCGGCATTTATCTGGCCGAATTCGGCAGCAAGGGCTGGGTTGCACCCACCACCCGCTTCATCAACGACATCCTGCTGTCCGCACCTTCCATCGTGATCGGCCTGTTCGTCTACGGTGCCATGGTGGCGCAGATGGGGCACTTCTCTGGCTGGGCAGGTATCGTTGCACTGGCCATCCTGGTCATTCCGGTCGTGCTGCGCACTACTGAAAACATGCTGAAGCTGATTCCGACCGCGATGCGCGAAGCCGCCTACGCACTGGGTTGCCCGCAATGGAAGATGACGCTGTTCATCACCCTGCGCGCCGCCAAGTCCGGCGTGATTACCGGCATTCTGCTGGCTGTGGCGCGCATTTCCGGTGAAACCGCTCCGCTGCTGTTTACCGCACTGAACAACCAGTTCTACTCGAACCTGAACCAGCCGATGGCCAACCTGCCGATGGTGATCTTCCAGTTCGCGATGAGCCCCTTTGAAGACTGGCATGCGCTGGCCTGGGCCGGCTCGCTGCTGATCGGCCTGTTCGTGCTTGGCCTGAACGTGCTGGCGCGCATCCTGACCCGCCAGCAAGGCTCGCACTGATACCCCTGACGAATTCACGAGACCACGACCATGACCACCGAACTGAAGCCCAAGATTGCCGTCAAGAACCTCAACTTCTACTACGGCAACTTCCACGCCCTGAAGAACATCAACCTCGACATCCTTGAAGGCCACGTCACCGCCTTCATCGGCCCGTCGGGCTGCGGCAAGTCCACTCTGCTGCGCACCTTCAACCGCATGTATGACCTGTACCCGAAGCTGCGCGCCGAAGGCGAAATCCTGCTGAACGGCCAGAACACCCTGTCGAGCAATATCGACCTGAACATGCTGCGCGCCAAGGTCGGCATGGTGTTCCAGAAGCCGACACCGTTCCCGATGTCGATTTACGACAATATCGCCTTTGGCGTGAAGCTCTACGAATCACTGTCCAAGTCCGACATGGACGACCGCGTCGAGTGGGCCCTGAAAAAAGCCGCACTGTGGAATGAAGTCAAGGACAAGCTGCGCCAGTCCGGCCTTGGCCTGTCCGGCGGTCAGCAGCAGCGTCTGTGCATCGCGCGCGCCGTATCAGTCAAACCCGAAGTACTGCTGCTCGACGAGCCGACTTCGGCGCTGGACCCGATCTCCACCGCGCACGTGGAAGAACTGGTGCACGAACTCAAGCAGGACTACACCATCGCCATTGTGACCCACAACATGCAGCAGGCCGCGCGCGTATCCGACTACACCGCCTACATGTATCTGGGCGAGCTGGTCGAAGTGGGCGAAACCGACGCCATCTTCACTACGCCCAAGCAGAAGGCAACGGAAGACTACATCACCGGCAAGTTCGGCTGACCCCCTCCCCTGCCCGCAAAAAGACGGCTACGGCCGTCTTTTTGCATTTTTCATATCAGCGACTGCTGATGAAACATCATTGTCATACCGGCTGCGTATCGTAACGGTGCATATATCCACCTCCGAGTACCCCGTCGCATGCGCATTGCCCGCCAGCTCAAGCTAGTCACCCTCATCACCGTCACCGCACTGAGCGCCGCCCTGCTGCTGGGTGGCTGGAATCTTTACCGCCTCGATACCGAATTCGGTGCCTACCGCAACAGCCAGCAGAGCACCCGCCTGCTGCTGGCCATGAAAGCCGACATGCTCGGCATCTCGCGTGCCGACCCCATCCTGCCCGACACGGCGGGCCGGCTGGACAGCGCCGACGCCAGCGTCCGGCGCAATGCCGCTGAACTGGGCGCCCTGCTCGACAGCACCCGGGCCGGCGAGCTGAACACGCTGCTCGGCACAAACTGGCAGAATTATCTGAAGCAGTTCCGCAGTGCCGTGCAGATTGCCGAGAGCAGCCCGCAGGATGCACTGAGCATTCCCGAACAGATCTACCACACCGAGCTTGAGCCCCTGCTGGGGCAGTTCGATACCATCGTGCAAAGCGAAAGCCGTCACGCCAGCCAGCTGGATGCCGAGATCACCCGGCGCATCCGCCAAGTTGTGCTGGGCGTACTGATACCGCTCAGCGCCGCCGCGCTGCTGATCGTCCTCTCGCAGCTTGGCTTTGCGCGCCGCCTGCAGCGGCAGTTGCGCGACATGGCCACCGTGGTCGATGGACTGCGCAACGGCAATCTCACCCGCCGCATGCCGACACCGGCGGACGAGCTGGGTGAACTCGGCAGCGCCATCAACACGTTCATCGACAATCTGGTGCGCATCCTGGGCGACACGCAGAAAGCCAGCACCGACATGCGCGAAGACGCCCGCAGTGTCAGCAAGCTCGCCAGCGAAGTCTCGGGTTACGCCAGCCAGCAACAGCAGCAGATCGTCGAAATTCGCAGCGCCTGCAGCACGATGAGCGAAGCCATCGCACATGTCAGCATCCAGGCCGAACACACCGCCGAATCCTCCGGCCAGGCGCACCATGCCGCGCAATCCGCCCTGGCAGCCGGCACAGCCACGACCGCCAATCTGGCCAGCCTCTCGCAGGAATTTCATGCTGTCGAGCAGAGCATGCAGCAGCTCACGGCCGCTTTTGGCCGCATTGTTGCTGTCAGCGACACCATCAAGGACATTACCGAGCAGACCAATCTGCTGGCGCTCAACGCGGCCATCGAGGCGGCGCGCGCCGGCGAGGCCGGGCGCGGCTTTGCCGTCGTTGCCGACGAGGTGCGCAAGCTCTCGCAGACCACCGCCGAATCCACGCTCAATATCCAGCGCATTCTCAGCGAAACCCGCCAGGTCACCGAAAACACGCAGCAACGCATCGCCACGGCAGGCTCCCTGCTGGCTACCTGCAACCGTGATGGCGCCACGGTGAGCGGCGCCATCACGCACATCCATGAGCTGGTGAGCCAAGTCTCCGGCAAGATGGAAGCGATTGCCAGCGCCGTCGAAGAACAGACCGCTGCCGCCGGCGCCATCGCCGACCGCGTATCCGGCATGGTGGAAGGCATCCAGGCCACCGCCAGCGACAGCGAAGCCATGCGCGCCGAAATGGGCGGGCTACTCGGCCTGGCGGACACCCTCGAACAGGGCATGCAGGCCTTCCAGCTATCCCGCTAGAATCCGGGGTATTGCCCTATGGCCATTTTCTGAAAAGGGCCATGGGGCAATACGGCCAGATGTATCGGCATGCTCCCGCCGGGCGGGCCCATACGGTGTTCTGACAATGGCATTAATTGCGCAGGCAGCCGACACTGATGCCGCTACAATTCTGCCTCATCCTCTCGCGCCGGAGCTCCCCGCCATGCTGCACGTCATCGCCACCGATCTGGATGGCACCCTGCTGGATTCCGAACACAAGATTGCCGACTTCACCGCCCTGACCCTGCGCGAACTCAGCGCCCGCGGCGTGCAGCTCGTCATCGCCACCGGCCGCCATTTTCTCGACGTACGCGGTATCCGCGAGGTAATCGGCGTCGATGCCTACCTGATCACCTCCAATGGCGCACGCGTGCATGACGCGCACGACAATGAAATCTTTGCCGAAAACGTCGACCCGGCGATTGTCCGTACACTCCTGCAACCCGAATTCACCGCCGGCACGCTGGCCAACCTGTATGTCGACGAAGGCTGGCTGGTGGACCGCGAATGCCCGGAGCTCATCGGCACCTACTATCAGGACTCCGGCTTCGGCTATCAGGTCACCGATTTCAGCCGGCACAGCGGCGACGGCGTTGCCAAGGTGCTCTACATTGCCGACCACGCCACACTGGAGCGCATCGAAGCGCTGATCCTGGAGCGTTTTGGCGACGAGCTCTATATCACGTTTTCCGCGCATGACTGCCTGGAAATCATGGCGCCGACCGTTTCGAAAGGTCACGCGCTGACCGCCGTGCTCGCCCGTCTGGGCGTTGACGCCGAACACTGCGCAGCCTTCGGCGACGGCCAGAATGACATTGAACTGCTGGCAGTTGCCGGGCACGGGCACATCATGGCCAACGCCAGCCCCAAACTGAAGGCCGCCCATCCCGCATTGCCGGTGATCGGCAGCAACCACGAACACGGCGTCGCCACCCGCCTGCGCGAACTCTTTGCCCTGCCGGCACTGACTGATAACGGCGTACTGCGCGACAGTCATACCTGATCCCGCACCATTCATGGGTATGGACCTGCAGCCCAATATTTAAAATGACTACAAGCCTATACCCCAAAAAAAACAGCCCGCATCATGCGGGCTGTTTTTTTTGGGGGGTATGTGGCGCTCTAGAGCGCGGTCACCAGCGGCTGGAACACATTGTTCTCCTGGCTGAAGTCGTACAGCGAGCCCTTCTCGATATCGAAATACCAGCCGATCAGGCTCAGCTTGCCCGCTTCGACGCGCTCGGCGATGAAGGGGAAGGACATCAGATTGTCGAGCGAGACGATGATGGCGGCCATTTCGCAGGCACGCAGCTGTTGGGCCTCGGTCTTGTGGGCCAGCTCGGCCAGCACCTGCTCGCGCGCACTCTGCGCGATCTGTACCCAGCGACCGACAAAGTTGGCCTCGGTCTTGGCCGCATAGCCCTTCATCAGCGCCGAAATGCCGCCGCAGGCCGAATGTCCGAGCACGACGATGTGGCGCACTTCCAGCTCGCACACCGCGTATTCGATGGCGGACGACACACCGTGGTAGGCGCCATCCTTTTCATAGGGCGGCACCAGATTGGCGACGTTGCGCACGACGAACAGATCGCCCGGGTCGGAGTCGGTCAGCAGCGCCGGGTCAACGCGCGAATCAGAGCAGCCGATCACCAGTGTCTTCGGGTGCTGGCCACGCTTGAGATCATCGAACAGATCGGACGAATGTTCGCCAAAATACTTGTGCTGGAATCGGCGGAAGCCGCCGATAAACTTGCCAATTTCTTCCATTCACACTCCCTGCCTGTCATTTCACACCGCCAGCGGATGCCGGGCGGCGCAACCTGTGCGGTTTTTCACCGTCTGATGCGAAGCGAATTCTACCGTTTTTCATGGTACAGCGGTCCGGTTTGGGCAAGAATGAGGCAGGTGCTGACAAGACACGTCAACACCATCATTCATATTTTTTGAATTTAACACGCAAATAATTCCGATTTCTCGGGCACGGAACATCTTCTAGAATGCCCTCATCATTCAATTTATTTGGATAAGGAGCACACCATGAGTCGTCCAGCACCGCAAGGCTACGACAAACTGCAGATTCTGCTGCACTGGGGCGTTGCCCTGCTGATCGCCGGGGTATTCAGCCTCGCGCTGATTTTCGACGACATGCCGCTCTCCCCCGCCAAATTCGGGCTGATCGGCTGGCACAAATGGCTGGGCATCATCGTGCTGCTGCTGGCCTGTGCGCGACTGGCCTGGCGCATCATCCGCGGCGCACCGAAAGCCGACGCGGCGCTACCGGCCTGGCAGCGCGGTCTGGCCACCGGCGTGCATCACCTGCTCTATCTGCTGATGATCGCCCTGCCGCTCGCCGGCTGGCTGATGAGCTCGGCCAAGGGCTACAGCGTCATCCTGTTCGGCAAGATTCCGCTGCCCGATCTGGTGGGCAAGGATGAAGCGCTGGGACATTTCTTCAAGGAAGCGCACGAGCTGATGGCGTGGACGCTGCTGGTACTGGTGCTGCTGCACGCGGCAGCGGCAATCAAGCACCACGTGATCGACAAGGATACGACACTGGCACGCATGCTGCCCTTCCTGCGACGCTGAACCAGACCTGCAATGCAACACAGACGGGGCGGCATCCCGAACGGCCATGCCAGCCCTGCATCCCAAACCACTGGAGTACACATCATGTTCAAACCCCTGTTGCTCGCCGGCGCACTGGCGCTGGCAAGTTCCCCGCTGTTTGCCGCACAGACCGTCGTGCCCGGCAAGAGCTTCATCGACTTCACCTTCACCCAGATGGGCGGCAAGGTGGATGGTGGCTTCAAGGCTTTCACCGGCAAGGTGAATTTCGACCCGGCCAAGCCGGAAAAAACCCAAGCCGAAATCGTCGTCGACCTCAACACCATCGACGTCGGCGGCCCGGACGGCAACGCGGAGGCCAAGAAAAAGGCCTGGTTCAATGTGCCGGCCTTCCCGAAAGGCACCTTCACCGCCACCAGCGTGAAGGCGCTCGGCGGTGGCAAGTTCGACGTGAAAGGCAAACTGACCATCAAGGGCATCACCCGTGATGTGGCTGGCCCGATGACGGCCACGCAAGTCGGCGACCAGCTTGAACTCAAGGGCTCGGTGGCACTCAAACGCCTGGGCTTCCAGCTTGGCGAAGGCGCCTGGGCCGACACCGAAACCGTCGCCGACGAGGTCGTCGTGAAATACAAGCTGCTGCTCTCCGGCAAGCCGGACTGATCGCAGAACGCAAAACCAATCCAGCAGCGTGATTACTGCGCAGCACGCTGCACCTGACTCGCGCAGATGAAACCCCTGGAGAACACACCATGAAAAAACTGCTGATTACCGCCCTGCTGGCCACTGCGGGCTTTGCCACTGCCGCCCCGATGAACTACAGCATCGATCAGTCGCACACCTACCCGCAGTTCGAAGTCGATCATCTGGGCTTTTCCACCCAGCATGGCCGCTTCAACAAGACCACCGGCACCATCGTGCTGGACCAGGCCGCCAAGACCGGTTCGGTTGACATCAGCATTGACGCTGCCAGCATCGACACCGGCTGGGCCAAGCGTGACGAGCATCTGAAATCGGAAGACTTCTTCAACGTCGCCAAATTCCCGGCCATGACCTTCAAGAGCAAGAGCCTGAAGTTCGAAGGCGAAAAGCTGGTTGCCGTTTCGGGTGATTTCACCCTGCTGGGCGTGACCAAGCCGCTGACACTGAAAGTGGAAAACTTCAAGTGTGTGGAATCCCACCCGATGGCCAAAAAGCCGTGGTGCGGCGCAGATGCCACCGCCACCATCAAGCGCAGCGAATTCGGCATGAAGACCTATGTGCCGGCCGTGGGCGACGACGTGAAGCTGACCATCCAGATCGAAGCGATGGGCGGCAAGTAAGCGCCACCACCCCAGCAAAAAGCCGGCATAAGCCGGCTTTTTGCTGGGTATTACTCTGCAGCCATTGCGGATAAATGGCTAAAGCCACATACCCTGCAGCATTAATTCGCCAGTTGCGGGCATTCGGTCGGCTTTGCACAGCGGCGCGGCATAGCCGGACGCACACCGGGTTCGATGTCGTAATTCAGTGTCAGTTGCCACTCGTGGCCGGGCTGCCAGGCATCCAGCTGCGTGGTACGCAGGCACGCCACTGGCTCGCCGTAGCGCAAGAGCCGCACCGCGGCGGCGGCGGCACGCTCAGAACATTCAGCCACGCCCTCGGCACGCCAGCCATGAAACATCCCCTGCGCATCCGTCCAGCCCAGCGCCAGCGAGACAACTCGCGCTGTGCCGCCCAGCGGTGCCACATCAATGCGTGCTCCATCCTGCTCCGCCAGCCAGGCCAGTTCGATCCCGGCAGGCTCAGGCTCTGCGGGCGGCGACGCGGGCTGGCAAGCGGCCAGCGCCAGCAGCAGACAACACAGTACCGCGCGCATCAGCGCTGCATCCAGCAGGCAAAGCCCTGATCGGCTTCGAGCCTCCGCACCCACCATTGCAGCGCCTGCCCCTGCCCGTCATTGCGCCAGGCCATGCAGCAGCGCGCCGCGCTCAGCGGGGATTCCAGCTGGCGGATCACCAGCTGCCCGGCGTCTACTGCCGGGCGCACCAGCGGTAACGGCAGATTGCCGCAACCCAGTCCGGCGATCTGGGCGGCGAGCTTGGCCTCCATGTCCGGGACATTCAGCTTTTCCTGTCCGGCCAGGAGGCCCACCGTGCGCGGCAACAGGCTGCGCGAGCTGTCGCTGACCACCACGGCGCGGTGCTGCTGCACCACGGCCGCCGGAATCGGCTCAGGGTGGCTGGCCAGCGGATGACGCGGCGACACGGCAAACACCATCGGCACCTCGCCCATCGGCCGGCTGAGATAACCACCGCTGGCCGCCCCATCCTGCGTCGCGCCCACCAGCAGATCCGCACGGCGCTCGTGCAGCGCATCCCAGCTGCCGCCGAGCGATTCACGGCTGATGCGCAGCCTCGTGCCACTGCCGAGCGCATCGAATTCGGCAATCAGCGGCAGCAGTGGCGTCAGCGGCAGAATCACGTCCACCGCGATCAGCAGCTCGGTTTCCCAGCCGGTGGCGACCCGCTTCACCCGGCATTCCAGCTCGCCCGCCGCGCGCAGCAGATTGCGGCCGTCTTCCAGCAGCGCGCTGCCTGCGGGCGTGAGCTTCGCGCGGTGACCACTGCGGTCAAACAGCTGCACGCCAAGGTCGTCTTCCAGCTTGCGCACCATATATGTCACCGCAGAAGGCACGCGGTGCACTTCTTCGGCGGCGGCGGCAAAACTGCCGCGCCGCGCGATGGCGTCGATCACTTCCAGCGATTCCAGGTTCAGCCGCAGCATCGACCACTCCATGCAAAAAATTTGACCATGAGGGTCAATATATTTCGGCCTATGCCCGCAAGGCAAGTCTTATCATGACCTCATCAATTCAAAATACATGAAGGAGATCGCCATGCTGACCCGCCGCCCCGCCCATGAACGTGGCCATGCCAATCACGGCTGGCTCGACAGCCGCTTCAGCTTTTCCTTTGCTGAATACTACGACCCGGCACACATGCATTTCGGCGCGCTGCGCGTGATCAACGACGACCGCATCGCCGCTGGTGGCGGCTTCCCGATGCACCCGCACCGCGACATGGAAATCATCACCTATGTGCTCGACGGCGCAATTGCGCACAAGGACAGCATGGGCAACGGCTCGACCATCCGCCCCGGCAACGTACAAAGAATGAGCGCCGGCACCGGCATCCTGCACAGCGAGTTCAACCCGCAGAACGATGCGGCTACGCACCTGCTGCAGATCTGGATCATGCCGAACGTGAAAAACGTCACGCCAAGCTACGAGGAAGCCGAGTTTCCGGAAAGCGAAAAGCGCGGCCGCCTGCGAATCGCCGCCAGCCCCGATGGCCGGGATGGCAGCGTAACCATTCACCAGGATGCGAAGCTGTATCTGGGCCTCTTCGACGGCACGGAATGCAGCGTGTTTCCGATTGAAGACGGCCGCCGCGTGTATGTGCATCTGGCACGCGGCGAACTCACGGTCAATGGCGAACGCCTGACTGCCGGTGATGCGCTGATGCTGACTGGCGAGCCGCTGCTGACACTGGGTGACGGCGTGAATGCCGAGGTGCTGGTGTTTGATCTGGCGTGACGTCTGGAAAACACGGGACAGCCCATGGCTTTGCGCCATAAAACCGTGGCTGTCCCCTGTTTGTTTGCAGCCGCGCATCACGCCTGCGTGATAGCCTTGGCAGCAAATCGACGAACAGGAGTCACGATGCAGGCCGATCCGCAAGCGCTGAGTGCACGCTTTCGCGAGCTGGACGAGGCCAGCCTCCTGCGTATCGCCCATGCGTCACCAGAAGAATATACGCAACTGGCCATCGGCCTCGCCCGCGAGGAGCTGGCACGACGCGGCTTTGATTACCAACTGCACCACGGCACCGCCGCAGCCCGCAGTGAAGCACACGAACGGCAGGCCGCCCGGCAAGCGCAGGGGGCAACGCGCAGCGAACGCCGCAAGCGCCAGCAGGCTTACTGGCTGTATTACGCCTTTACTTGGCTGGGCGCATTACTGCTGCTACGCAGCAGCGTAGGTCGTCTGGATGGCGCGGAAGCCTTTCTGGCGCGGGTTAGCGCCACGTTCGCACCGCATTTGTGGGTTACGAATCATCATGTCGATTTTGCCTTTGGCCTGCCCGTATTTGCCGTGCACGCCGCCTGCGGCTTCTGGCTGATCGACCGCAGCCCGCGCTGGGCAAGCTGCTGGCTGGTGACACTGATGCTGCTGCTGGCCATCAACATCTGGTGAGCCAGGCTGAATGTTTGCAGACCGCCGCGCTCCCGTGACTGCGGTGACGCACCACTCGGAACGAGACGCCTTATCAGCATACATGCCAATGTATGCACTCCAAACCAATTTTGATAAATAGCCACAGCCAGATACCCATCAGTAAAACTGCCCCCCCACGTCAGGCCGTCGTCATCTGGGTGCTTCTGGATGCTGAAGCAGAGGCATTTAATGAAGGCAAGCATGGTCTTGTTGCTCGAGAGCACTTCACCTTTGATGACGGTGAGGCGCATGTTGCGCGCAGCGAACTCACGATAAATCGCGGGCGCCAGGCTGCCGGTGATGCGCTAATGTTCACCAGCGAACCGCTGCTGACACCGGGTGACCGCGTGAATGCCGAGGAGCTGGTGTTTGATCTGGCGTGACCGTGAATACCCTCCATCCCATCAGACAAAACACCTTTGCCCTATTCGCCTAGAAGCCTATACACAACAAGGCCGCCATGTCCTGACGACCTTGTTGTTTCAGCAGCAGGCCAGATGCCTACACCAGCCCCCCGTTACGCCCACACTCTTATCCGGACCCGGGGCGTAAACAGCTCAGATGCGGCGCTCATAGCTCCAGTTCACCGGTTCGAAAAACCGGGACCAGAAACCCAATGCCTCCAGGTTTGTGGTTTCGCAATCTACCGCCATGAAGCTGCGACCCTGCTGCAGCCCATAATCGACCAGAGCGGCCAATAATTGCCGGGCAATCTGCTGGCCCCGCAGTTCCGGGGCAACAAATAGCCCGCTGATCGAGAGATTGGCCGGGTCTTCCAGGCTATAGCTGACATCAAACTGCGAACCTTCCGCCTTGATATAGCCGCATATCTCGCCCTGCTGCACGGCAACCAGAGCCACATTCCCATCTTCATGCAACCAGTCATGCCACTCCTGCGCGCCCCAGGCGCGAGGGGCAGGAAGAAAAACCGGCGATGCCCCGAGGTGTTGAGCGAGCTGCCCGTTGAACTGGCACAAGGCAGCACTATCATTGCCCGATGCCAGCCGGATCGTAGCGGCGCTTTCCTGTCGTGTGGCGGCCGACAGCATGTTTTGCAAGTCAGCCATCGTCTGAACCCGGTCGGTGACGATGCGCCCGAACCCGCTCAGGCTCAAGGCCTCCATGACTGCCTCATCGTACGCGTAAACGCTGATGGCATGCACCGGCGTGCCTTGCGACACCGCTCGCGCGGCCATTTCCCGGTACAGCAGCCGATAGCAGCGGATACGGGTCGTGACATCAAGATCTACACGGGCGCCGTTGGCCCAGTCCGGGCAATATTCGCCCGGGCCTAGATTGCGAAAGTTATCGATGCGAAAGCTGGCCCAGTAGGCCAGCACATCTTCACTCTCGCAAAGCGCCAGAACGCGACCATGCTCCAGCATCCAGCCAAGGCGGGCAGCAAAATCACTGGCACTACGGCGAGGCAAACACGGGTGGCTCTCGCGCAATACGCGATGCCGGGCAAGTGCGATGGCGACAGGCTGGGAAAGTTGTTGCTGATTGAGTAACTGAATCGTTTTCACGCAAGTTTCCGTATGTGGATGCGCGCACCATTACCTGAATGTAATGAATACGCGAGCCACTTCCGGAAAGCGCTCTACCGGTGCGCTTGGAGCAGAACGCAGGAAGTGGCACGCAACAGCGGGAATATTTGGTTAGTGGTACCCATACGACCTCCTTACGAATTTACCGACGAGATTCATCACAATAGAGTGGCAATGGATGCGAGTCTATGCCTTGACATGATTTCCGCAAGATTTGTTAAATCCTACGCTTTCACTAAAAGCGAATGATTGGTTCAGTGCTGATCATGCCTATGCTCTATGGAAAAACGATAGAGGCAATGCGCAAACACCCCATCTCCAGCCCTCTGCCGGCATGGTGTAGAATCTGCCTTTTGCTTATTCGACCCGAGCCCGCCATGCTGGACATCAATCTGCTGCGCAACGATCTGGACGGCGCTGCCGCCCGCCTGAAAACCCGCAAATTCGACCTCGACACCGCCGCCTTCTCGCTGCTTGAAGCCGAGCGCAAAACCCTGCAGACCAAGACCCAGGAACTGCAGGCGCAACGCAACAGCGTGTCCAAGTCCATCGGCCAGGCCAAGGCCAAGGGCGAAGATGTGGCCCCCATCATGGCGCAGGTGGAAAACCTGAAAAGTGAACTCGCCGCCAGCGAAACCGCACTTTCTGATCTGCAGGGCAAGATGGAAGCGCTGCTGGCCGCCATCCCGAATGTTCCGATGGATTCGGTGCCGGTCGGCAAGGATGAAACCGAGAACCGGGAAATCCTCCGCTGGGGTACGCCGCGTTCGTTTGATTTCGAGGTGAAGGATCACGTCGATCTGGGCGCACCGCTGGGGCTGGATTTCGAAACCGGCGCAAAACTCTCCGGTGCACGCTTTACCGTACTGAAAAGCCATATTGCCAAGCTGCACCGTGCACTGGCTCAGTTCATGCTGAACACGCACAGCAATGAACACGGTTACGAAGAGGTCTACACCCCGTATCTCGTCAACGCGGCCAGCATGCATGGCACCGGCCAGCTGCCAAAGTTCGAAGAAGATCTCTTCAAGGTGCCGCACAACGACAGCTCGCTGTACCTGATCCCGACCGCCGAAGTGTCGGTGACCAATTTCGTGCGCGACACCATCCTGAAGATGGATGAGCTGCCGCTGAAGTTCACTGCCCACACCCCGTGTTTCCGCTCCGAGGCCGGCGCCTATGGCCGCGACGTACGCGGCATGATCCGCCAGCACCAGTTCGACAAGGTGGAGCTGGTGCAGATCGTTCATCCGGAACAATCAGAAGCTGCGCTGGAAGAACTCACCGGCCACGCCGAACGCATCCTGCAGCTGCTGGAGCTGCCGTACCGCAAGGTGCTGCTGTGCACCGGCGACATGGGTTTCTCCAGCCAGATGACTTACGACCTGGAAGTGTGGCTGCCGGCGCAGAACACCTATCGCGAGATTTCCAGCTGCTCCAACATGGGCGCCTTCCAGGCCCGCCGCATGCAGGCGCGCTTCAAGAACGAAGCGGGCAAGAATGAACTGGTGCACACGCTGAACGGCTCCGGCCTGGCCGTCGGCCGCACCTTGGTCGCCGTACTGGAAAACTACCAGAACGCCGACGGCTCGATCACCGTTCCAGCAGTGCTGCGCCCCTACCTGGGCGGCATTGAGACGCTGCGCGCATAAGCGACTGTCATTGCATCACCCGAAAAAGCGCACCAGCCGGTGCGCTTTTTTCTTGCCTCCCCTCTTCCTGCATGCAGCCCGGATCAAGCAGGCCCAATCCTATATACATAACAATGTATAAACATAAAGCCATTCATTGATAAAGGCCAAACGCATATACCTGCTAAATTCTTACATCCCAGTCGGCTATGACTGGACCAGCAAGGCTCCGATCATGCCGTCCAGACAACGAAAAAGGCTGCTTCAGGGTTGAAGCAGCCAGCAGGTGGCAAGAAGCCAGCATTCCGGCCGGAATGCCCTTGTGATTTATTGCAGATCGAAGCGGTCGAGGTTCATCACCTTGCTCCACGCGGCGACAAAGTCACGCACGAACTTGGCTTCAGCATCGCCTTGCGCATATACCTCGGCCAGCGCGCGCAGCTGCGAATTCGAGCCGAACACCAGATCGACGCGCGTTCCGGTCCATTTCACTACGCCAGTTTTGCGGTCACGCCCTTCAAAGGTATCACCGGCTTCCGTCAGTGGCTGCCAGGTCGTTCCCATGTCGAGCAGGTTGACGAAGAAGTCGTTGCTCAGGGTTTGCGGCCGCGCGGTGAATACGCCATGCGGCGTATTGCCGGCGTTCGCACCCAGTACGCGCAGACCGCCGACGAGCACCGTCATTTCCGGCGCCGACAGCGCCAGCAATTGGGCGCGATCAACCAGTAATTCTTCGGCAGCCACCCGGTAGCTCTGCTTCTGGTAGTTGCGGAAGCCATCGGCCTGCGGCTCGAGCGGCGCAAACGAAGCAGCGTCGGTCTGGGCCTGGGAAGCGTCAGTCCGTCCCGGTGTAAACGGAACAACAACGTCGTGCCCGGCCTTTTTCGCCGCAAACTCGACTGCCGCGCCGCCAGCCAGCACGATCAGGTCAGCCAGCGAGACCTTCTTGCCCCCACTCTGCGCGCCATTGAATGCACTCTGGATCCCTTCCAGTACGCCAAGCACGCGGGTGAGCTGCGCGGGCTGGTTCACTTCCCAGTCTTTCTGCGGCGCAAGGCGGATGCGTGCGCCGTTGGCGCCGCCACGCTTGTCCGAACCACGGAAAGTCGACGCCGATGCCCACGCGGTCGAGACGAGTTCGGCCACCGACAGGCCGGACGCCAGCACCTTTCCCTTGAGGGCAGAAATGTCGGCGGCGTCGATCAGCGGGTGATCGACGGCCGGGACCGGGTCCTGCCAGATCAGGTCTTCCGCGGGCACTTCCGGGCCGAGGTAGAGTGCCTTCGGGCCCATGTCGCGGTGCGTGAGCTTGAACCAGGCACGGGCAAAGGCGTCGGCAAAGGCCGCCGGATCCTGGTGGAAGCGCCGTGCAATCGGCTCGTAAATCGGGTCGAAGCGCAGGCTCAGGTCGGCAGTAGTCATCATCGGCGGGTGTTTTTTCGCCGGGTCGTGTGCATCCGGAATCAGGTGCTCGGGTTTGCAGTTCTTGGCCACCCACTGCTTCGCACCGGCAGGGCTGCGGGTCAGCTCCCATTCATAGCCGAACAGCATGTCGAAATAGCCGTTATCCCAGGTCGTCGGGTTGGGTTTCCATGCACCTTCGATGCCGCTGGTGGTGGTATCGCCCCCCTTGCCTGTGCCAAAGCGGTTGATCCAGCCCAGGCCCTGGGCTTCGAGCGGGGCAGCTTCCGGCTCGGGGCCGACGAGTGCCGGATCCCCCGCGCCGTGCGCCTTGCCAAACGTATGCCCGCCGGCGACCAGCGCTACCGTTTCCTCGTCATTCATCGCCATGCGGGCGAACGTCTCGCGCACATCGCGGCCGGAGGCTACCGGGTCCGGATTGCCGTCCGGGCCTTCCGGGTTCACATAGATCAGCCCCATCTGCACGGCGGCGAGCGGGTTTTCGAGCTGACGCTCACCGCTGTAGCGGCTGTTTTCCTTGTCGCTGGTCGCGAGCCATTCCTTTTCCGCACCCCAATAGATGTCTTCTTCCGGTTGCCAGATGTCGGCCCGGCCGCCACCGAAGCCGAAGGTCTTGAATCCCATCGACTCGAGCGCGACATTGCCGGCCAGAATCATCAGATCGGCCCAGGAAATCGCGTTGCCGTATTTCTGCTTGATCGGCCACAACAGGCGCCGCGCCTTGTCGAGGTTGCCGTTGTCCGGCCAGCTGTTCACCGGAGCGAAGCGCTGGTTGCCGGTGCCGGCGCCACCACGGCCGTCCGCAGTGCGGTAGGTGCCGGCACTGTGCCACGCCATGCGGATGAAGAGACCACCGTAGTGGCCCCAGTCGGCCGGCCACCAGTCCTGCGAATCGGTCATCAGCGCTTTCAGGTCGGCCTTCAGCGCGGCGTAGTCGAGCTTCCTGAAGGCTTCGGCATAGTTGAAATCCGCATCCATCGGGCTGGATGCCGGTGCATGCTGGTGCAGGATGCCAAGGTTCAGCAGCTTGGGCCACCAGTCGCGGTTGGAGCGGGTGCCAATGGTGCTGCGGGCACCATGCTGGCCGCTGAACGGACATTTGCTTTCATTGCTCATCGGGAACTCCTTTCAGTGCACGTCGTGCAGGTTTGGAACATGCACCAGCTTAGACAGAGCCTCCGGTCAGAGCCATGTGAATAATTCAATCACGACAATCCATTAAAGCTATTGCTTAAATAATTTCAAATGTTTTTGACTATCGAAATTAGCTAAGACATATTGCCAACCCCGCCGGCAACCACCCCGACTTTCGTAACGCCACTCACATCGACTACAGGAAAACCTGTATCCAGCAGCGACAAACGGACATAAAAGTGACAAAGCCGCCGTTTTTTCGATGAAATGCGGTAAGGGGACTTGCCAGACTCCGTAGTCTCGTCGCATTATGTTACCCGTAACAAGTTACCGGTAACATCAAACCAATAACCCGGAGTCGATACCATGAACCCTTCCAGCACCCACAAGGTGTATGTCCTGATGGGCGTATCCGGCAGCGGCAAATCCGCTGTCGCCAGCGCCGTCGCCCAGGCCACCGGCTGCGCCTTTCTCGATGGCGATTTCCTGCATCCTCGCGCCAACATCGAAAAAATGGCCAGTGGCACGCCGCTTGACGACGCCGACCGCGCGCCCTGGCTCGCTGCGCTCAATGACGCCGCCTTTGCCATGCAGCGGACCAATGCCGTCTCGGTCATCGTCTGTTCCGCACTGAAAAAGCGCTATCGTGACCGCCTGCGCGAAGGCAATCCGGGCCTGTCCTTCATCTATCTGCGCGGCGATTACGCCACCATCGAGGCGCGCCTGCTGGCTCGGCAGGGGCATTTCCAGAAAGCCGGCATGCTGACCTCGCAGTTTGCCGCGCTGGAAGAGCCGCAAGCCGACGAGGCTGGCGTGTTTGTCGTCGACATCAGTCAGCCACTGGATGGCGTGGTTGCCGATGCCCTCAGCCATATCCGGCTGCAAGCCAGCAAATAAGGAGGTTAGCCATGGATACCCTAACTCTCGTACTCACGGCACTGGGATCGGTGCTGCTCTTGCTGTTTCTGGTGATGAAGGCGCGCATGCACGCCTTTATTGCGCTGATGCTGGTGTCGATCGGCGCCGGTGTGTTTTCCGGCATGCCGCTGGACAAGATCGCCGAGACCATGCAGAAAGGCATGGGCGGCACGCTGGGCTTTCTGGCCATCGTGGTCGCGCTCGGCGCGATGTTCGGCAAAATCCTGCACGAGACGGGCGCCCTCGACCAGATCGCGGTAAAGCTCCTGCACAAGTTCGGTGAAAACCGCGCGCACTTTGCGCTCGGCATCGCGGGCCTGGTGTGTGCGCTGCCGCTGTTCTTCGATGTGGCGATCGTGCTGCTGATCGGCGTGGTGTTCGCCGTGGCGCGCCGCACCGGCGGCAATGTCGTGAAGCTGGCGATTCCGCTCTTTGCCGGTGTTGCTGCAGCGGCAGCGTTCCTGCTGCCGGGCCCGACGCCGATGCTGCTCGCTTCGCAGATGAATGCCGATTTTGGCTGGATGATCCTGATCGGCCTCGCGGCAGCCATCCCCGGCATGCTGCTGGCCGGCCCGCTGTTCGGCAACTTCATCAGCAAGCACGTGACGCTTAGCCTGCCGGAAGACGTGAGCGAGCCCAGCCTCGGCCAGCACCAGATGCCCTCCTTCGGCTTCTCGCTGGCGCTGGTGCTCTTCCCGCTGCTGCTGGTCGGCTGCAAAACCATCGGTGCGCGTTTTGTCGAGCCGGGCACCTCGCTCTATCACTGGCTGCAGTTCATCGGCCACCCCTTCACCGCGATTCTGGCGGCGTGTCTGGTTGCCATCTATGGCCTGGCCATCCGCCGTGGCATGAGCAGCGACAAGGTCATGAACGTGTGCAGCGCCGCGCTGCAGCCGGCAGGCATCATCCTGCTGGTGACCGGTGCCGGTGGCGTATTCAAGCAGGTGCTGGTCGATTCCGGTGTTGGCCCGGCGCTCGGCAACGCACTGATCGGTGCCGGCCTGCCGATTGCGCTGGCGTGCTTCGTACTGGCTGCAGCGGTGCGCGTGATCCAGGGCTCGGCCACCGTTGCCTGCCTGACGACCGTCGGACTGGTACTGCCGGTGGTGGAAACACTGGGTTTCTCCGGCGCGCAACTGGCGGCCTTGTCAGTCTGCATTGCCGGCGGCTCGATCGTGCTCAGCCATGTGAATGATTCGGGCTTCTGGCTGTTCGGCAAATTCACCGGCGCCACGGAAATCCAGACGCTCAAAACCTGGACCATCATGGAAACGATTCTGGGCACGACCGGTGCAGTCGTCGGCATGGTGGCCTTCACGCTGCTGTGATTGCCATTCAATAAATCAAAGGGTATTGCCCTGCAGCCATTACTATAAAATGGCTGCAGAGCAATACCCATGGGCTTTACTTCGCCACCTTCCACATCCGCGCAAGATCCTCGTCGCCGAAGGCCGTACTGCAGCCCTGGGTGACCAGGTAGGCGCTCTGCGGGGTGAGCCAGCGCCGTGCCGCTGCATTGATGCTGTCCACCGTGAGCACCTTTTGCAGATCGGGCGCGAGCCAGCTGCGGTCTTCCCCGTAGCGCAGGTGGAAACTCATGGCGCTGGCGTAATCGGAGGGCTTCTGCGGCCGGTCCGCCAGCATTTTCTGTTCGCGCTCGAGGACGGCAGTGAGCTCCTGCGCGCTGATGCCTTCGCGCTTGAGCTGTGCCAGCTCCCGGAGTGTCAGCTCGACCATTTTGCTGCACTGGTCAGAAGGGCCGACATTCCTGAGCTGCAAGATCGCCCCCTGCCCCGCTCCCAGATCGTACTCACTATGCACGGCATAGCTCAGCGCACCATCGAAGCGCAGTACAGGGAGCAGCCGCTGCCGCAGGATGTCCGACAGCGCTTCCAGCAGCCAGGCATCGCGGGCCGTCACCGCCTGCGGTGTCGCAAAGCGCCAGTTCAGCCAGGCCTCATGCCGTGCCGGCCCGGCCAGCACGTGAACCGGGCTCAGCGGCATCAGGCTGATCGACCGCAGCTCCGGACGCTGTTGCGCCAGCCTGAGCGATCCCAGGTAGCGCTGCACCAGCGGCTTGATGGCCTCCGGATCGGCAACACCGGTGATGCTCAGGCGCAGTAGCGCCGGGTTGGCGAACAAGGCCTGGTGCGCAGAGCGGATTTCGCTGGTGATCAGCAGTTTCACATCCTGCTCCGACCACGGCTGCCAGGGCCAGGCCCGGCCATGGGCCAACAGCGACACCTGATCGCGGCGATCACCATTGAGCCATTTGTTGATCTGCTCAACCGTGAAATTGCGTGCGCCCTGATCGTGCGGCGGCTCTTGCAGCATCAGATAGAGCACCTGCAGCGTCGTTTCCAGCTCGGCCGGTGCAGCTTCCCCGCGAATGCCATGTTCTTCGACGCCCACCCAGGGCTGCAGCATGAAATCGTGGCCGGTCAATGCGTCCAGCCACTGCTGGCGGGTAAAGCCATCCAGTCCCGTGCTGGTCATGTAGGTCGGCAGAGCGGCGCCGGCCAGGCGCAGGGGTTCGGGCAAGCCCAGCATGCCGCCATCGCCGCGCAGCGCAATGCCGATGCGCTCGTCCGGCTGCAGACGGCGCTGCCACAGTACCTCGACCCCATTGGCCAGCTGCCAGATCCCGCCGCCTGCCACACTCTTCTCTGTCCTGATCCCGCCCGGTTCTGGCAGCGAAGCCAGCAGCTTGCGGTTTTCCACCTTGCGCTGCCCGCCGGAAAGCTCGCTCTTGACTACCCTGTCGCGAATGGCCGTGACATCGGCAAGATCAACCACACCAAATTTGCCAGCGTCATCATTGGGCGCGCGGAACACGCCGGCCACCAGACCGGGGCTTTGCAGCAGTGCATCCAGCGCCGCCTGCAGCGCGGCGGGCGTACTGGCGGCTTCAAACGCCGGCAGGCGGGCCAGCCAGTCGGCTGCCGTTTCGGGCAGGTAACCCTGCGCGACATGCAGGCGCAGAATGTTCGCCCAGCCTTCGTTCGTCAGCGGCTGGCGAGCATTCGCTTCGGCAGTGGCACGGTACAGGCGCTGCGCTTCGGCAACCTCGTCGGCGGAAAAACCGTTGCGCCGCGCACGCTCGGCTTCGCGCAGCACGGCTTCCAGCGCCGGCAGCACCTGGCCGCTTTGCGGCTGGACGACGAGCGACCATGCCAGCAGATGCGGAACACTGTCCTCACGGTAGAAGTCCGTAGTCTCGAAGACCGGGCCTGTCTGTGCCTGCAGCCGGCGCTGCAGGAGCGAAAGCAGCAGGAAACGCTGGTAATCACGCAGCAGCCCGGTGTCGGTCGGCACGCCGCCCCACACTTCGATCCAGCCCCAGCCCACGCGCGAGCTGGCAAGGCCGCTGGCCTGATAATTGGTGAACAGGCCCAGCTCGCGCAGCGGCTCGGCCCTGGGCCGGGCGGGTGGCTGCGGACCCGCCGGAACAGTGGCAAAGGCCTGTTGCACCTGTTTTTCCACGACTGGCGCATCAATATCGCCGGCCACGATCAGTGTGATGCGCGGTCCGACATAATTGCGGCGATAAAAGGCTTTGATGCGTGCAAGCGGCAGACCTTCGATGACCTCGGTCTGCCCGATCGGCATGCGGTTGCTGTATTCGCGCCCCGGATAGAAGGTATCCAGGAAATCCAGCCAGGGGCGCATGTCGTTGCTGCGCATGCGCAGTTCGTCAACCACGATGCTGCGCTCGGTGGCCAGCTCGCCGGCATCGAATTCGATACCGCCCGCCCAGTCGGCCGTCAGCTGTACCGCGCGCGCAACGCTATTGCTGTTGACGCTGAAGTGGTACACGGTTTCCTCGAAACCGGTCCAGGCATTGCTCTCATTGCCCCAGCGCATGCCCTGGCTATTGAGGAAGTCGACCACTTCACCCTTGCCGAAATGCGTCGTGCGGCGAAAGGCCATATGCTCGACCAGATGGGCAATACCCTGCTCGTCATCCAGCTCGTCACGCGAGCCGGTATCGACCTGCAGGCGGAAATCAACCTTGCCCGGCGGATTGGCGTGCGGCTGGATCAGATAACGCACGCCATTCTGCAGACGCCCTTCCAGACGCCCTTCCTGCCGCGCCGCGCTTGTGGCGGCCAGCGCCAGGCTGGACAGCAGCAAGAAAGCCAGCCCTGCAATCAATCGCATAATGCTTACTCCGTAATTTCAACGCGCCAGCATAGTACGTGAAGCCGGCGGGCCGACTTGACGAAAATCGCCTTTTTACGCGCGCCGCACCGGAATTCGCAGCTCCCCGTCCAGCATTTCGCCCTGCTCACGCCACAGCCCCAGGTGCGGGCGACGGGCGTCGACCGTCCACAGCGACTGCTGCTCCAGCCATTCGGCGTACAGCCAGCGAAATTGCGCACCGGGGCCGCGATAACGCAGGCACAGGTAGTAGCCCCCCGGCAGCCTGTCGGCCAGCCAGCCAGGTGGCGGCGGCGCATCACTGATGATTGCCCAGTCCTGTACGCCTTCATCACCGGCAATGAAGGCCGGGTCTTCCCGGGTAATGCCGCAGCAGAGCGGCGACGCGGCCGCAACCGGCAGGCTGGCGGCCAGCTGCAGCCAGTGCGTACCGGCGCGATTGCCCCAGAGGCCGAAAGCGCGTGCCAGCCACACCGGCTGGGGCCGGCAATACCGCACGCGCGCCTGACGGGGTATATCGGGCTTGTGTACTTCGAGTGCAGCCAGCAGCGCCTCGTCGCCGATGTCGTCGGGGTCTGATTCGTGCAGCCTGCGCCAGCGTGCCTGGATGGCCAGATGGAAATCGCGCCAGCCTTCCGCCCGCCAATCGCGTGGGCTGCAGCCGAAGGCCTGGCGGAAATTGCGGGAAAACACGCTGTCGGACGAAAAACCGCTCTCATGGGCAATCTGCAATAGACCAGTCTGCTCGTGGCGGACGCGCAACGCGGCCTGCAGCAGACGGCGGCGGCGCAGATAGTCGATGGGGGTATGTCCGGTCAGATCGCCGAACATCCGCTCGAAATGATCACGCGAATAGCAGGCCAGCCGCGCCAGATCATCCAGCCGCCAGGGCTCGGCCAGCCGGAAATCGAGCTGGCGGCACACGGCAAGCAGGCGCAACTGGCGGGGGTCAAACTCCACGACAAGGCAATCCGGTTCCAGACAGACGGGCAGTGTAACGGATTACACCAGCCATGGCCCTGTCCTTGCCGCCCCCTCCCTGTCGCCCGGATGTGTGTTCACCGTGTGACAATCACCTGCCGTTCATCGGAAATAAAAGTGAAAATAAACCGCCAGCGTCTATCCGCTACCCCCAACCATGGCAACAAGCCTACTGGCATTAGGCTGTACGAAGAAATGAACCAGCAATTTCAGAACGGGGACATAACACCTGTCATTCCGACTGAAACCAGCACGCTCCAGCAACACCATCTATTCCTCGTACACATGGCAATGGCATATTGCCTAACCACTTTCCTTTAATAAAACGAAAGCATTAAGACAACACGAGAACGGCAGGCAGCAATCGGCCCCTCCTGCCAATACCACTCGTCCAGAGCAAGAATTCCGACAGCAAAGCCGCATTGACAGCGATCCGTGCAAATGAAAAATTGGCTGCGTCATGAATGAACAGAAGTCGGACGAAACGGCCAATTTGCAGCCCGAACACATAACTAACGCGCAATTACCCATTGCTCACCTGGCCAATAAAAACAAGGCAAGACATCCCTTCGTTCCGTTTCATTCATCGGCAATGCATCCGGCCATTCCGGACTGCAGGATGCGCAAAAGGCACCTCCGCAACGGTGCCTGATTCCAATCAGGAAGTGAGGATTTTCAAATGATGAAGCTGTTCCGTCTGGCTGCACTGCCGGCTGCCATGCTTGTTTCCTATGCACACGCCTATCCGCAATGGGTGGAAGGCAATACTTACAACGCTGGCTCCTATGTGAGCTATCAGGGTAGCGACTATCAGGCACTGGTAACGCACACCGCCTATGTCGGCACCAACTGGAATCCGAAAGACTCTCCGACGCTGTGGAAGTCGGCCGGAGTCTCCACTGTCACTCCGACCCCCACTGCAACACCGACGGCCACTCCGACACCGGTTCCGACCGCGACGGCAACGCCGACACCGACTCCGACCACAACCCCGACTCCGGCGGCCGGCTGCTATGACGCCTGGAAGTCCGGTACCGCCTATGTCTCGCCGAACCGTGTGACCTATAACGGCCGCAACTACGAAGCGAAGTGGTGGACCACCGACACCCCGAGCAGCTCCGAATGGGGTCCGTGGAAAGATCTGGGCGCCTGCACGGGCGGTACCGTAACCGCAACACCGACAGCCACCCCGACTGCAACTCCGACACCGACGGCCACCCCGACAGTCACACCGACACCGACGGCTACAGCAACACCGACTGCCACTCCGACGCCGACTGCCACTCCGACACCGACCGCGACGCCGACAGCTACCCCGACCGTCATTCCGACGCCGACTGTCACCCCGACTCCGGTTACTGACGGCGCTGCGGCTCCAACCAGCAAGCAGGTTGGCTCCTACTTTGCCCAGTGGGGTGTTTACGGCCGTGACTACCAGGTTGCCGACATCGTCAGCAGCGGCTCCGCCGACAAGCTCACCTTCATCAACTACGCCTTCGGCAACATCTACGCCAAAAACGGTGGTTATGAATGCGGCATCGTGAACAAGGCCGAAAGCGGTGATGGCACCGGCGGCGACGCCTGGGCTGACTTCGGTCGCACCCCGAACCGCCGCGTCGACCCGTCCGACACCATCAAGTGGGACGACAAGCTGGCCGGCAACTTCCGCGAACTGAAGGCGCTGAAGGCCAAGTATCCGAACATCAAGGTCTTCATCTCGCTGGGCGGCTGGTCGTGGTCCAAGTACTTCTCGGCCGCATCGAAGACCGACGCGCTGCGCAAGCAACTGGTGGCTTCGTGCATCGACACCTACATCAAGGGCAACCTGCCGGTGATCGATGGCCGTGGCGGCGAAGCAGCAGCTGCCGGCGTATTTGACGGTATCGACATCGACTGGGAATTCGTCGGCGTTCAGGGTATCGGCTACAACACCGTTGATCCGGTCAATGACAAGGCCAACCACGTCGCACTGATGCAGGAGTTCCGCAAGCAGCTCGACGCGCTCTCCGCCTCGACCGGCAAGCCGTACCTGCTGACCGAAGCCATCGGCGTCGGCTACGACAAGATTGCTGCAACCGATCCGGCCGCGTACATCAAGTCGCTGAACTGGCTGAACCTGATGTCCTATGACTACCAGGGTGGCTGGGATGCGCAAGGCCCGACCGATCATCAGGCCAATCTGTATGACGATCCGGCCAGCCCGCGCTACGGCAAGGCAGGCTATGTCAGCACCGATGGCGCGGTGAAGGCACTGGCCGCAGCAGGCGTTCCGAAGAACAAGATGGTGGTCGGCATTCCGTTCTACGGCCGCGGCTGGACCGGCGTGACCAACGCCAACAACGGCCTGTACCAGAAGTCTTCCGACGCTGCCACCGGCACCTACGAGAAGGGCATCGAGGACTACAAGGTGATCAAGAACCGCGCCGGCACCGTTCACTATCAGGGCGGTCAGTCCTACAAGTATGACGGCAGCACCTTCTGGACTTACGACACCCCGCAAACCATCGCGACCAAGGTGAAGTATGTGAAGGACAACGGCATGGCCGGTGTGATGAGCTGGGAACTCAGCGGCGACACCAGCACTGGCGAGCTGATGACCGAAATGGGCAAGGTCAAGCAGTAAGTCCTGCTCGCAGAAGACAGACCCCTCCCGGCAACGGGAGGGGTTTTTACATTCTGGCTCTGGCAAAGCGGGTCATCAGGCCGCCGGCGCCCAGCATCATGCTCGAGAAAACTTGGGTATATATCCATATCCTTTTAAAAAAAATGGACATGGCCACATACCCCAATGGATATCCATTGATCAGGCACCAGGAACGCGCGTGATCTCACAGCGAGCTTTCCCCCGCAGGGAGTTTCCCCTTGCACTCGCGAAACGGCGTCCATTGCAAGCAAGCTTGCCCGACCGATCACATCACACAACTTGATCAATAGCCCGGGCTGGGCTGGCTGCGTAACACCCCTGCTCGTTCTGCGACAGCTTTGCCAACGGTATCACTATGCCGCCAGGCTGCTGCATAATCATGCCGCTGCGCATGAATGCGCCCGCCCTTCCCGCAAGCGAGATCCTGCCGCATGGCCACGACCGACATTCCCGTTTTCTGGCTGCACATGCCAGCCGCCATGCCGCTGCCCGCCGATCTGGCGCTGCGGCTCAGCGCCAGCAGCCAGGGCCGGCTGGCAGGGATGACGCATGCGTCGCGCGCGCTGCAGTTCGTGCTCGGCCGCCTGCTGCTGCTGCATGCCGCTCGCGCCCTGCTGGCCCCGGACCTGCGGCTGGCCGACCTTGCCGAGCACGCCGATGGCTACCCCGTGCTGCCGGATTACCCGGTGTGCCGTGCGAGCATCAGCCACAGCGGCACGGTACTCGCCGTAGCTCTGAATCCCGCTGGAGCCTGCGGGCTCGATATTGAAGCCGAGCAGCCCCGCAACTATGCGCGCCTAGCGCGAAAATTCTGCCCGGCGGACGAGCGCTGGCTGGCTGAGGCCGACGACGAACCGGATGCCAGGACTCGCTTCTATACCCTGTGGACCTTGCGCGAGGCGGCCTACAAGGGCGGCTGGCGCGCGCATGTGGTGGGCGAACCGCCCGCCCTGTCCGGCGATGCCGGCCCGCTGCCGGCCTGGGATACGACGCAGCTGGCACCGGATCTCCGCGCCACGCTGGTATGGCCGCAGCCCTGCCGCATCGCGCCCTGCGCAGTGACCGCAGCCGCGCTGGCTGTGTGATTGGCGTCACGGCCAGGCGGCAAATCTCCGCAAGCTGGCAGACATCCGCCTGAAAGACCGTTACATTGCCATGCCGGTGTCCTGTGGCTGGAGCAAACTTGCGGCTGCGCAAACTGCCAGCCCGCTGTTCCCGCCAGCGAACCGGATGCCAGATGGAACTGCCTGACTGCAACGCGGTGCCCTGATCCAGTCAGGTCAGGCACCGCAGAGACCGGATCATCGCCCGTCATGCCCTTAGCCTCGCCCAAGCTGCTGCGTGCTTTCAATGCGCTGGCCATCACCCTTGCGGTGCTGGCCGGCCTGCTGCTGCCCCGCCTTTTCCCCGGGCTGGACAATCTCTGGCAGGATCAGTTCGTGCGTCATGCCGGCCAGCAGGCACCGGTCAGCGATGTGGTGATCGTCGCGGTGGACGATGCCACGCTGGCGCGTTACCCCGACACGCCGCTGGCCTTCTGGTCGCCGCTGTTTGCCCAGGCCAGCAATACGGCACTGGCGGCCGGGGCAAAGGTTGTGGCGCTCGATTTCATGCTCGGCATTTCGGCCGAACAGTGGCTGGCCGACCAGAACAGCCCGGCCGCCCGCGATTACGATCAGCCGCTGCGTACCGCCATTGCCTCCGGTCGAGTGCTGCTACCCGCATTGCAGCAATCTGAACACCTGCAGCTGCCGGCCGCCGCCTACACCATCGCCGCCCCCGATTTCGACCTCACGCGCACGCTGGGCCGGGTCGACCTGCCACCTGACGCCGACGGCGTGATCCGTCACCTGCATGCCAGCTGGCCGGAAGCCGATCCGGAAACGCCGCACCTGGCAATGCCGCTGCTGCTGGCGCGCCACCTGCTCCCCTCACTCCAGGTGCCGGAAATCCAGCGCATCGCCTGGAGCGGCCCGCCCGGCACCGTGCAACGCATTCCGATGCACATGCTGCTCGCCCCCGATGCCCTGCAGAATCCCGCCGTGCAGCAGCTTGCCGGCAAGATCATCATCATCGGCGGCGCCTACACCGGCCTGCAGGATTGGCACCTCACGCCCTACGGCAGCGGGCCTGCGGCAACCTTCATGAGCGGGCCGGAAGTGCTGGCGCAAAGCACGCAGATGCTGCTGGACGGCCGCCGCGTGACCACGCTGCCGCAGTGGGCGCTGTTGCTCTACCTGCTGCTGCAATCCATCCTGCTGCTGTGGCTGCTGCAGCAGCTGCGCACGCGCTGGCTGCTGCCGCTGGCGCTCGGCATGCTGGCCCTGCTGGCGGGTGCCGGCTGGATCGCCTGCAGCAATGATGCACAATTTCCGGTGCTCGCCGCGCAAGTCAGCGTGCTGGTCTGCCTGCTGGCTGCGCTCGCGCTGCGGCTGAATCTGGCAAACTCGCGCCAGCGTCGTGCCACCGAGCTTTTTGGCAGGTATGTCTCCCCGGCCATTGTAAATCAGCTCGTGCAGAGCAATACCCCGCTTGAATTGGGCGGCGAGCGCGTCGAAGCCACCGTGATGTTCTGCGATCTGCGCGACTTTACCGCGATTGCCGAGCAGCTGCCACCGGAAGAGGTCGTCGAATTGCTCAATGGCTGGTTCGAGCTGGCCTGCACGGTTGTGCTCGAGGCCGGCGGCACCGTCGACAAGCTGATCGGCGACGCGCTGATGGCCGAATTCGGTGCCCCGCTGCACCAGCCCGACCACGCCCGCCGTGCGATGACCGCGGCCATCCGCCTGCAGGATGCCGCGCGCGACTACGCCGGGCATGTGGCCAAGCGCTTTGCCGGTGCGGGCCTGCCGGATTTCCGTATCGGCGTGGGCCTGCACAGCGGCTCGCTGGTCATCGGCCATATCGGCTCGACACTGAAAACCGATTACACCGCCATCGGCGACACGGTGAATGTCGCTGCGCGCCTTGAAACGCTCAGCCGCGAGCACGATGGTGGCATCATCGCCAGCGAAGCCTGCGTCAGCCAGGTCAGCGGCCTGCACCTGGGGCGCTGTACCGAGCTGGCACTGAAAGGCCGCAGCCAGCCAATCCGCGCCTATGCCGTGCTCGGCTGGCAGCCCCCATCCATGCCCCACACGTCCTGACCGGAGGCCCGACATGAAGCGCCCCCCGCTCGTCCGATCCCTGGCCCAGCTCCTTGCTGTGACTGTCGCACTGCTCTGCGCCCAGCTGCTCGCCGCACCGCACATCGTCGCCCTGCAAAGCGAGCACAGCCAGCTCGTCATCAGTCCGGAGCGCCACGAAGCCATCAAGCCCTACAGCCGGCTCAATGCCGGTGATGTGCTCGACATTGCCGCAGACGGCAGCCTGCAGATTGTGTGGATCAGCGAAGGCCGCCAGGAAAGCTGGCGCGGTCCCGCACGCCTGACACTCGGCGCGACGCAGGCAACGGAGGCCAGCGGCCGCCAGCCCGCAGCCACCCGTACGCTGCCACCGGCGATGCGTGATGCGCTCGCACAAACCCGCAGCGATCTGCGCCAGATCCGCCAGCTGGGCGCCGTGAGCAATGTGCGCAGCAGCAGGCTGCCGGAGCGCGTCAGCACGAATTACGCCAGCTGGCGTGCAGGCAGCGCCGCCAGCGACCCTGCCGCCGACCTGTACCTGCTGCACGAGCAATTGCAGATCAGCGACTGGGCCGGCGCACAGCAGACACTCGCCCGCCTGCAGCAACTCGACCCGAACAATGCCGAACTTCAGGCCGCCAGCCAGGCGCTTGCCGCTGCTCTGGCCCCATCCACCCCGGAGACCTCTGCACCATGACCCGCCTCATCGTACCGCTGCTGACCCTGACGCTGACCCTGCTGCTGCCCGCCGCGCACGCCGGCAAACGCGTCGCGCTCCTGATCGGCAACAGCCAGTACGCACAGGAAGCGGCACTGAAAAACCCTGGCAACGACGCGCGCCTGCTGGCCAGCGTGTTGCGCAACGAGCAGAAATTCGACACCGTCATCGTGCGCGAAAACCTCGGCCGGCGCGAACTCGTCCAGCAACTGCAGGAGCTCGCCACGCTGGCAAAAGATGCCGACACCGTGCTGGTCTATTACAGCGGCCACGGCATGCAGAACGCACAGAAGCGCAACTACCTGCTGCCAGTCGATGCGGCCGTCAGCGCACAGGCCAGCGTCGAGAGCGAAGGCGTTCCCGCCGATCTGCTGCTGGAAACGCTGGAAAGCGCCAATGCCAAGCTCAATATCGTGATTCTGGATGCCTGCCGCAACAACCCGCTGGCCGCCAAAACGCGTTCCGGCAACAAGGGGCTGGCGCGCATGGAAAGCGAGCGCAGCGGCTTCCTTATTGCCTACTCGACGCGGGACGGCCAGGTCGCACTCGACGGCGACGGCCAGAACAGCCCCTACGCCAGCGCGCTCGCCCAATGGCTCGGGCGCAAGGATCTGCCGGTACGCAGCCAGTTCGACGAAGTGTACGAGAGCGTAAAGCAAGCGACGGCTGGCAAGCAGTTACCGGTGCAGTACGGCGACATCACCGGCAAGGTCTACCTCGACCCGGCGCGCAGCGCACCGGCCACCACACAAACTGCCAGCACAACCATCGCCAGCAAAGCTACTCGCGGCAGCTACACGCTGCCCGCCTATGCACCGGGCAAGTCCTTCCGGGAATGCGACGACTGCCCGGAAATGGTCTGGCTACCGCAAGGCAGCGGCATCATGGGCAGCCAGCCCGGAACCGATAACCGCAGCGAAGAACAGCCACAACACGCGATCCGCATTGCCTACCCGCTGGCAATGGGGCGCAGCGAAGTGACACGCGGTCAATGGGCGGCCTTCGTCGAGGAAACCGGCTACGACGCCCCGCTGGGTTGCTGGGTCTTCAACGGGCGCGAGCCGCAGAAACAACCCGACAAATCCTGGCGCAATCCCGGCTTTGCGCAGAGCGAGAACGACCCGGTGGTCTGCGTGAATTATGAAGATGCCGAGCGCTACCTGGCCTGGCTCAGCCGCAAGACCGGCGGCAAATACCGCCTGCCCAGCGAGACGGAATGGGAATACGCCGCCCGCGCCGGCAGCAAGACCAGCCGCCCCTGGGGCGACAGCCCGGACGAATCCTGCCGCTACGCCAACGGACTGGACCAGAGCAGCATCGGCAAGCTCGCCGGCACCGCCGCCGAAGCTCGCCCGGCCTGCACCGACAAGGCGATCTACACCAACGCCATCGCCAGCTACCAGCCCAATGCCTTCGGCCTGTACGACCTGATCGGCAACGTCAGCGAATGGACGGCGGATTGCTGGTTCGCTGACTACACCAAGGCACCGAGCGACGGCAGCGCGCGCAGCGAAGGCTGGGGCTGCGATGCAGCCAGCCTGCGCGGCGGCGACTGGCTGACCAGCAGCACCGAATTGCGTACGGCAGTACGCGACCAGCGCCTGCGTACCTACCGTGGGCAATATTTCGGTTTCCGCGTCGTGCGGGAAGTGGCATCTGGGCGTTGAAAAAATAGCTCCGGATAATAAAAACCCCTGGTTCTGAGAACCCGGGTTGCCCCGGATATGGCAAACCACCAGCCCTGATGCACCACTTAGCACGAGGCAGGCAGAGGGCCGGCTGCATTGTCTTCCCGGCCCCCCACTGCAATCCCTCTCCCGGCGTGGCAGCCGCCTCTGCCTCGCTCTATGCTGGAATGGCAGCGCAGGAGCATGCCATGACCAGCACACAGCCAGCCCAAGCCAATAAAGAGCAAAAGCAGAACCAGGATTTCTCTCTGGTGCTGGGTGGGCCGCTTTTCCAGCTCTGGTTGCGCTCCCGCTTGTCCGACGATGCCGAAGGGCTTTTGCAGCGGCGCATCGTGGTGATTGCACTGCTGACGTGGCTGCCCTTGCTGCTGATCTGTGCAATCAGCGGCGAGGCGCTGGGCGGGGCAGTTGCCATACCCTTCCTGCTTGATGCCGAAGTGCATGTGCGCTTGCTGCTGGCCATTCCAGTCCTGGTGTCAGCCGAGCTGCTCGTGCACCTGCGCCTGCGCAAGGTAATGCAGCAGTTTCTTGATCGGGGCCTCATTGCCGAGGCCGATCTGCCACACTTTCACAACGCGATTGACAGGGCAATGCGGTTGCGCAATTCGCCGCGCGCCGAGCTGCTGCTGATTGGCATCGTTTATGCGTTCGGGCTTTTGATCTGGCAGCAATTTGTCGTGCTCGACACCAGTACCTGGTACGCGCACTCTGGCCCGGACGGGCTGCACTTCACGCCTGCCGGCTGGTGGTATGTGCTGGTGAGCCTGCCGGTTTTCCAGTTCCTGCTGCTGCGCTGGTATTTCCGCATTTTCATCTGGGCACGACTCTTGTGGCAGATTTCGCGCCTGCCGCTGCAGCTATTGCCCACGCACACCGACCATCTGGGCGGGCTGGGCTTCATTGCCGGTACCTTTTATGCCTTCACACCACTGGCCACCGCGCACGGGGCGATGCTGGCAGCGATGCTGGCCAACCGCATTTTCTTCGATGGTGCGGTACTGACCGACTTCAAGGTGGAAGTCCTGCTGATGGTGGTATTCATGGAGCTGTTGGTACTCGGCCCCCTGTTGCTCTTCACCCCGCAGCTGGCGCAGGCCAAGCGTGACGGCAATCGGGAGTATGGTGCACTGGTAATGCGGCACAACCGTGAGTTCGACAATAAATGGCTGCGTGATGGCACGCAGGATGGTGTGGAAATGACGGGCAATTCCGACATGTCGTCACTCGTCGACCTGGGCAGCGCCTATGAGGTGGTACGCGCAATGCGCACCGTACCGGTCACCCGCGATGCCATCCTCATTCTTGCCGCCAGCACTGTCGCACCACTGCTTCCACTGTTGCTGACCATGATGTCGGCCGAAGATCTCCTGCGCAAGCTCGCCGGAATGCTGTTCTGAGCGCGGGTATGACATTCAAGCCCACTAATTGCAAGGGCTAGCAGCCTATACAAACGCAAGTATCAGTTCATGCAGCAATGGACGGCATGGCCGGCCGTGTACCGGTCAAGCTTGTTCCGCCTCCTGCAGCAGTTGCTCAAGCTCCAGCTCACTGAATACCGCCAGGCCAGCGCGGCGCAGAGCAGCCGCGCATACACCGTCACCGTTCTTGTGCCGGCCATCAAAGTCGCCGCTGTAGATCGTACCGCTGCCACAGGATGGACTATTGGCTTTCAGTAGCGCGACATGGCAATCATGCTCGCGCGCCAGATCTGCCGCGCGTGTGGCACCACGGCAAAAGGGCAAGCTGAGATTATCCCCTGCAGCAGTCATGACCTCCGCCCGGCCAGCGAGCACATCGTAACCATCACCGCCGCGAATCTCGCACGGCGCACGCGGGGCGGGCAGCCCGCCAGCCATTTCCGGGCAAACGGGAACAATGGCAAAGCGCGCGGACAGCCTAGCCGCCCATTCCGCAGGCAGCGGTTTGCCAGTGGCGTCGTAGCGCACGGCCTGTCCGCACAGGCAGGCACTCATCAGCAGGGCCGGTTTGCTCATGGCTTTATCCTCGGCGTATTCAGGGGAAAGATGAAAATCCGCCCCGGCCACGTTTCTGTCAAGCGCAGGATGGGAGTGCGCGGCCACGGAGAGCCTGCCCTGCCATTGCGGCGAATCTCGCAGACAGAACAGGGTATGCCCATGCAGCCTTTTCAAATAAATGGCCACATGAATATACCCGAATCAACACCACTGCCAGTTTATGCGGCAAGATAGTCGGCCAGTGCCTTTTCCAGATCGGGGTAGAGGAACACATAGCCCTCGTCCTGCAAGCGCCGGGGCACGACGCGCTGGCCGCGGGTGAACAGTGCGCCCATTTCGCCGGCCAGACCATCGATCAGCCATGCCGGCGTGGCAAAGAGATTCGGCCGGTGCAACAGCCGAGCAGCCAGCGCGGCGAATTCGCCTTGCGTCAGCGCTTGCGGCGCGGTCAGGTTGTAGGCGCCCTGCATGCCCGGATTGGCAATCGCGCGGGCAATCACCGCCAGCACGTCGTCACGGTGCACCCAGCTCATCACCTGCCTGCCGTCACCCATGCGCCCGCCCACCCCCAGCCGGAAAGGCAGTAGCAGCTTCGGGAAGGCGCCACCGGGGCCGAACACCAGGCCGAGGCGCAGGCGCACGACACGAATGCCGAAGGCCTCGGCCTTGATCGCCTCGGCCTCCCATTCGCGGCACAGCTGCGCCTGGAATTCGCCAGCCGGCGAATCGGCGCTTTCATCAATTTCCTCATTACCACGGCAGCCGTAGTAGCCGATGGCCGAGCCATTCACCAGCACCGCCGGCTTGTGCCGCGCCCGCGCCAGCCAGCCAAGCAGCCCTGCGGTCGTTCCCAGGCGGCTGTCGAGCAAGGCTTGCTTGCGCGCTGCCGACCAGCGCGGTCCGACCACTGGCGCGCCAGCCAGATTGATGATGGCGTCGAAGTGTTCGGTATCGCTCAACTCATCCCAGCGCGAAAACGCCCCGACCCGCCCCTGAAAGCAGGACTTCGCAGCGCCGGGCTGGCGCGAATACAGCATGACGATATGGCCGGCGGCGAGCAGTTGCCCGACCAGCGCGCGGCCGATGAAACCGGTGCCGCCGGTGACCAGCAGGCGCTGCTCGGGCAATGAGGCAAAGGGGTTCTGATTCATTGCATGCTCCACGGACTCAATCAGTGCAGCATAACAAGATGCAGGGGAAATCGTGCAAGTCTTGCGCAGCACCGGCAGACAATCAGCGACGCGAATTGCCTGTTTTGGCCCCATCAGTCATTGCGACCTCGCCGGCCTCAATCCAGCTCCAGCTCGATTTCCTGATCGCGCAGGCGCTGCTCTGTCGCCAGCACTTCGCGGTGCAGGCTGATCACGGAAGCCACGATCAGGCACTGGCTGCGGGCGCTTTGCAGGGTGAGCGTGTAATTGCCGTCCTCGTCCTCGAAGGCCCAGACGAAATTGTCGAAATCGCGCCAACCGTCCGGGCCGGTCTTGCGCTGCAGGAGCTGGACCAGATCATCCAGCCTGGCGGGCAGGAAAAACACCAACTGGTGTTCGCCACAGGGGCTGACAGCCGGGGTGTTGCCGTCGAAGAGGTAGTCAAGTCGCTGCTGCAGCGTGGCAAGGTCGGTCACCCGACCCAGCCGCCGCAAGCGGGCAACCTGCAATTTCTGCCTGAGATGCTCTGCACTGCTCATGCCTGATCCTTGGTCATGCCTGGCAGCGGCACAGCCCTGTGCCACCGCGCTGTAAGCAAGTGTCCGGCAGATGGATTGCGGTGGTCAAGCACCGTGTGGCGGAGCTCACCAGGATGCTACTGACACCACGTTGTCAGGAGCCTGCGTGCATGCTTCATCCCGCTGCACCTGCGGCCCAACATCAACAAGGAGAATCTCATGCACGCCATCAACTGGTTCGAAATTCCGGTACTTGACCTCGAACGCGCCGGCCATTTCTACGCCACCCTGTTTGCCACCCCGCTCACCCGCACCGAGTGCGGCGAGGGCGGTTTCCTGCTGCCCTACCAGGAACCGGGCGTAGGTGGCGCCCTGGTTTCGGGCGAAGGCACACCGGGTCGCACTGGCGTCATGCCCTATCTGAATGCCGACGGCCAGCTTGATACGATGCTCGCGCGCCTGCAGGCGCTGGGCGCCGAACTCGTCTGCCCGAAAACCGAAATCAGCCCCGAAATCGGCCACATGGCGATCTTCATCGACTGCGAAGGCAACCGCATCGGCCTGCATTCGGCTCCCGCCGCCTGATCGGCCCGCTCCGGCCCGCCAAGCGCCAATGGTGAGACGATGCGGGCCGTGCCAACGCAATGACCGGATGCAATGCAGGCTCAGTCGAGAAAGGCCCCCTGGCTGCGTCCATAGCCGGTGCGCAGGTCGTAGTCACGCTGCGCCTGTGCGGCATTGCTGGTGATGAGCGCCGTTTCCCGGTTTATCGCCGCCTCCAGTGCGTCGCAGGAGGCTGCAGCCGGCATGCCCATGATGCGCTGATCAATCCGCGCGGCAGCGTCGGTCCCGATCTGCACATGGCCCAGCTCATGTTCCTTGAGGCGCGGTAGAAACACATCAAACCGGGCCTTCTTGGCGGGTGTCGCCTGAATGAGCTGCGGCAGTTGCACGACACAGCGCACCGTAGTGAGCGAGCTGGCGATCCTGCACTCACCGGATGGCGCACTATTCCAGCGGTAATCCCAGCGCGTATGGCAAGAGGTATAGCCATAGAAGATCTTTCCCTGCTCGCGAATTGGCGATGCCCGGTTCAGGTCGTCAGCCAGGCGGCCCGTGCCAAGTGCGTATAGCGGATATGGCTCGTATTCGACACTCTGTCGCAATTCAGCGCCGGCATGGCCGCTCAGCAGAACAGGGACAAGCGCAAACAGCTGCAGCCATGAATGCCGCATGATCAGCGGCCTGGCGGCGGAGTTAGCGGCTTGGATTTGTAGTCGCACACGTCATTGACCACGCATCGCCAGCATTCGGGCTTGCGGGCCTTGCACACGTAGCGGCCGTGCAGAATCAGCCAGTGGTGCGCGTTCAGCAGGTATTCGGGTGGCGTTACTTTCAGCAGCTTGTCTTCGACCGCGCGCACGTCCTTGCCGGGAGCAAGACCGGTGCGGTTGCCCAGGCGGAAGATATGCGTATCGACGGCAATCGTCGGCACGCCGAATGCGGTATTGAGCACCACGTTCGCGGTCTTGCGGCCGACGCCGGGCAGGGCCTCAAGGCTTTCGCGGTCGCGCGGCACTTCACCGCCGTGCTGTTCGATCAGGATGCGACAGGTCTCCAGCAGATGCTTCGCCTTGCTGCGAAACAAACCGATGGTATTGATGTAGGACTCAAGCCCCTCCTGGCCAAGCGCCAGTATCCCCGCCGGGGTATTGGCAACCGGGAACAGGATTTTCGTCGCCTTGTTCACACCGACATCGGTCGCCTGCGCGGAAAGCAACACCGCAGTGAGCAGCTCGAACGGCGTGCTGTAATTCAGCTCGGTGGTCGGATTCGGATCCAGCTCGGCCAGCCTGGCGTAGAAAATGCGGCGGGTTTCCTTGTTCATGACTGCGCCTCCCGCTCCTTGCGCTCCATCTCGCGCAGATCTTCGTCAATCCCGTCAAACGGTGCCGACATCACCCGCAGATAAAGACGGATGGCGTACCCGAACAGCGCAACGCAAAGAATCAGTAATGTCCAGCGTCCCCAGCTTCCGGCCGACATCAGAAACCACACCAGCCCGAGCACCAGCAGGTAGGCCAGGCCCTCGGCGATCAGGGGCAGAATGCGGAAAGGCAATGCACCTTTCATGGCAGCAAACTCAGCAGTGGCTCTGGCCTTCGACTAGGCCCGCCGGCTCGGCCGCTTTCGCTGCGAGCCTGGCGCGGGCTTCGGCACGACGATCCAGCGCCATCTTGCCGGCAATCAGGAAACCCAGGCCGATAAAGGCGCCCGGAGGCAGGATGGCCAGCAAAAACTGGTAGTTCCATTCGGCAGGGATGACGTGAATCACCCAGCTTTTTGCGGCCGGACCAAACACCAAATCAATGCCGGACAAGAGCGTGCCCTTGCCGATCAGCTCGCGACCGGCTCCCAGAATACCGAGCACCACGGTGAGGCCGATGCCCATGAAAAAGCCATCCAGCGCAGAATGCGCGACGCCGTTCTTCGACGCAAACGCTTCGGCGCGCGCCAGCACGATGCAGTTGGTGGTGATCAGCGGGATGAAAATCCCCAGCACCACGTATAGATCGTGGACATACGAATTCATCAGCAGATCGACCATCGTCACCAGCGCGGCGATGATCAGGATGAAGATCGGACTGCGCAGTTCGTTCGGAACGAATTCACGGATTGCGGCAATTGCGGCGCCAGAGACCAGCATCACCAGACTGGTCGCCAGCCCCAGCGAGACGCCATTGATGATGTTGTTCGACATCACCAGCACCGGGCACATGCCGAGAATGGCAACCACGCCCTGGTTCTGCTTCCAGATGCTGTTGTGAATGATGGCCTTGGCTTCGGCCCAGCTCATGATGCTCATCGCGTTTCTCCGTTTACGCGCCGAACAGGCTGGCGCGCTGCTCGTTCACGAAACCCAGTACATTGTGCACGGCCTTGACGACCGCTCGCGGGCTGATGGTGGCGCCGGCGGTCGAATCGAACTGGCCGCCATCCTTTTTCACTTTCCAGCCGTTATCAGCCGGATTCGTCAGCGACTTGCCGCCAAACTGTTCGCTCCAGGCCGATTTCGCTGCATCGATGTAGTCACCCAGCCCCGGGGTTTCCTTGTGCGCGATGACGCGTACGCCCTGCACCACGCCATCGCGGTTCACGCCGACCAGCAGCTTGATCTTGCCGGAATAGCCATCGGGCGCCACGGTTTCGATGACGGCGGCGACGGTCTTGCCGTCTTTTTTCGCCAGATAGATCTGGCAACCGGCCTCGTTATTAAGCCGTTTGCAATCCGCTGAGCTTGCCGCCTTCACATCCTGCAGCAGATTGTTGTCGTAACTGCCCTTGGGCAGCACCTGCGCCAGCAAGGCGGTTTTGGCATCCAGCTCGTTCTTCTGCACGATGTTGCGCGTGAAGGTGTACGTGCCTGCCATCAGCGCGGTAAATACGACGGAGAAGGCCAGCAGGGTCAGCGCGCCACGCGTGCTGTTTTTCAGCATGGTTTTCATGGTTTCGCCCCCTTCTTGCTGCTGTCGTTCTGTTTGGCCTTGCGGCCAAAGACTGCCGGCTGCGTGTACTGGTCAATAAACGGCGCGGCAATATTCAGGATGATCACGGCAAAGGCCACGCCATCGGGGTAACCGCCAAACACGCGGATCAGGTAGGTCAGCACGCCAATGCTGGCGCCGAAAATCAGGCGGCCGCGCGGCGTGGTCGGGCCGGATACCGGATCGGTAATAATGAAGAAGGCGCCCAGCATCGCCGCACCGCCAAACAGATGGAAGAGCGGCGAGGTGTAGTGGTTGGGGTCGTACAGATGCATGGCTGCGGCCATCAGGCCAAGCCCCGCGATGAAGGACAGCGGCGTCTGCCAGGGAATGATGCGGCTGAAAAGCAGATACAGGCCCCCGGCCAGATAGGCGAGCGCAATCCAGCCCATCTGGCTGGGCAGCAGGCCGCCACTGGTGAACAGGGTTGTCTGCAGCACGTCCCCCAGCCCACCGTGCTGGATCAGCACCGTTTTCACCGTATCCAGCGGCGTAGCCGACGCAATCGCGTCAAAGCCGATGCCGCCCGGCAGCCTGCCGGTAAAGATGTACGCCAGCTGTGCGCCGGCATCGAGTGGGCCGGACTGCAGCGCCAGCGGCGCAGCCCAGCGCGACATCTGCGCCGGAAACGACACGATCATCACCGCAAAGCCGATCATCGCCGGGTTGAACGGATTCTGCCCGAGACCACCGTAGAGATGCTTGGCCACGGCAATGGCGATAAGGGTTGCCAGTACCACCATCCACCAGGCTCCCAGCGGCGGCAGGGACAAGGCCAGCAGCCAGGCGGTGACAATCGCCGAGCCATCCAGCAAGAAAGGCTTGACCGGGTACTTGCGCAGCTTCAGGCAGGCCGCTTCTGTAGCCAGCGCAGTCAGCGTGGCCAGCGTGAGCTGCACCAGAATGCCGATGCCGAACACATGCACATACACGGCAATCGCCGGCAGCAAGGCGGCAGCCACTTTCAGCATCACCACCTGCAGCGGCGTCGGCTTAACAAAAAATGGGGAAGTAATCATCGTTGGTCCATTACTCGGTCACGGACTGCGTTTGCAATTGTTCAAACAGCACCCAGCCCTGCGGCCAGTCGCCCAGTTTCGATTCGGCGTTGATGTGGCCAGCCTCGCCCGCATCGACCAGCTGCGCCCCCCAGGCGGCAGCCAGGGTTTCGCTGAAATCGAAAGCGGCATAAGGATCATTGCGGCTGGCGACAAGCAGGCTGGCAAACGGCAGTTGTGCCAGCTCCAGCGAGGCAAAACTCGCGGCGGCAGCAGGGAAACCGGTACGCCAGGGATTGGGGGGCGCTACCATCAAGGCCGCGGCGACCTTGCCGGCATCATGCCGCGCAGCCCAGTGCGCCACCAGCAGACAGCCAAGGCTGTGGGCGACCAGATATACCGGCGCAGCGGCAGCGGCAACCGCGGCATCCAGCGTCGCGACCCACTCGGCAACAGCCGGCTGCTCCCAGCTTTGCTGTTCCACGCGGACAAGCCCCGGGTACAAGGCTTCCCAGCGGCTTTGCCAGTGCGATGCGCCCGAACCCTGATAGCCCGGCAGGATCAGCACACTCATGCCTCGCCGCCCTCTTTGGCCGCCTTGCGTGCCTTGGCGGCTTCCATCGCGGCACGAATCTTGGCGGCCTTGTCCGGATCGATGGCAGGTTTTGCCTGGGTATCCACCTGCCCCACTTCACTCGCAAGGGCCGCGGACGCAGCCCCTGCAGGGGTATCAGTCGGCACGGCTGGCGCAGGTGCGCGGCCTTCCTTCTTGGCCTTGGCGGCTTCCATCGCTGCGCGGATTTTCGCGGCCTTTTCGGGATCGAGAGCAGGTTTAGATGGGGTATCAACCTGCACCTCTTCATTTGCAAGGGATCCAGCAACCTCCCCGACGGGGGTATTATCCGATACAGAGGGCGCGAGGGCGCGTCCTTCCTTCTTGGCCTTCGCAGCTTCCATCGCTGCGCGGATTTTTGCAGCCTTTTCCGGATCGATGGCCGCTTTGGCGACAGGCTCGGTCGCATCGGCAGCAGGCGCTGTCACGCCACCGTCAGTGGCGGCCTTGCGTGCTTTGGCCGCTTCCATCGCGGCACGAATCTTGGCGGCCTTTTCCTCGTCCAGCGCAGCGGCCGGCTTGGTCGCCGGCGTTTCGCCACCCGCTTCAGCAGCAGCCCTGGCGGCCTTCTTGGCAGCGGCGGCTTCCATCGCGGCGCGGATTTTGGCGGCCTTGTCGTCGTCGACACTCACGGCTGGCGCAGCGGTCTCGTTAGCGGGCGCGGCACCGGCCTTCGCGGCTGCGGCGCGCTCCATCGCCGCCTTGATCTTGGCGGCCTTGTCCGGATCAACCGCAGCCGCGGCAGCTTCCGGCTTGGGCGCGGCGCGCGCAGCGAGGCGTGCGGCCTTTTCTTCCTGCTCCCGCTCTTCGCGGAACTGCTTGAATTCGTGACGCTGCCGCGCCAGATCGGCGGCTTTCTTGGCCGATTCGGCAGCCCAGATTTCCGACTTGGCAAAGCGGTAATAATCGACCAACTGGATGCTGGACGGGCAGACATAGGCGCACGCCCCGCATTCGATGCAGTCAAACAGGTTCCATTCCTGCGCCTTGCCGAAATTCTTGCTGCGCGAGAACCAGTACAGGTCCATCGGCTGCAGTTCCTGCGGGCAGGCCGTCGCGCATTCGCCGCAGCGGATGCACGGCATTTCCGGCGCCTTAGTAGGGAAATGCGCGGCAGAGCGCGCGATCACGCAGTTTCCCGCCTTGGTCAAACCCACCTGGGTATCAGGCAGCTCGAAGCCCATCATCGGGCCGCCATAGATATACCCCTCGGAATCACTCTGATTTCCAGCAAAATCGAGCAGATCGGCAATCGGTGTACCGATCAGCGCCTCGACATTGCCCGCACGCGCGACATTGCCGGTCAGCGTCACAATCCGGCTGATGACCGGCTCGGCATGCTCCAGCGCACGGAAAATGGTGTAAACCGTCGCCACGTTGAAACACTGCACGCCCAGATCGGTCGAGCGCACGCCGCTGGGGACTTCCTTGTTGGTCAAGAGCTTGATCAGCTGCTTGGCGCCGCCCGAGGGGTACAGCGTCGGCACCACCACCACATGGGCATTGCCAATGTCGCTGGCCGCCAGCGCTTCGCGCATGGCCGCGACAGCCTCGGGCTTGTTGTCCTCGATACCAACCAGCACCTGCCGGGCGACCAGCAACTGAGCGACAATCGCAATGCCGGCGACGATCTCGCCGGCGCGTTCGCGCATCAGCCGGTCATCACAAGTGATGAAGGGTTCGCATTCCGCGCCGTTGATGACCAGTGTTTCCAGCCCATCGCGGCCGCCGAGCTTCAGGTGCGAGGGGAACACCGCGCCGCCCAGTCCCACCACTCCCATGTCGCGCAGATAGTCGCGAATAGTCTTGCCGTCACCGTTGGCGAGGGCTGCACGCCAGTCGAGTGGCGTGCGATCGCCCCAGACATCGAAGCCGTCAGTTTCAATCGTCACGCACAGCTCAGCCAAGCCCGAGGGGTGGGCGACCACCTGCTCATCAATGGCGACCACGGTTCCCGAGGTCGGCGCATGCACCGCGACGGAAACGGTGCCGTCGGCAGCAGCGAGAAGCTGGCCTTTTTTGACCAGATCACCGACTGCCACACGGCACTTGGCACGATTGCCGATGCTCTGCTGCAGCGGAACAACAAGCCGCGCCGGCAGCGGAGCCGGCACAATCGGTGCAGCATTCGACAGATGCTTCATTTCCGGCGGATGCACGCCGCCGTGGAAACGGTAAACGGGCTGGGTATTGGCAGGCAGGCTTGCTTTCATGGCGGGCGCGTTCATGCGGTCACCTTCAGCTTGATCACGGGGTAGCGCCACTTCCACGACTGCACGGTTTCGCCAACCGGCTGCATGGAAATGCAATCGACCGGACAGGGGGCGAGACACAGTTCGCAGCCGGTACATTCTTTTTCAATGATGGTATGCATGTGCTTGGCCGCGCCGACAATGGCATCCACCGGACAGGCCTGGATGCACAGCGTGCAGCCGATGCAGGTGTTCTCATCGATGACCGCGACACTCTTGGGTTTCTCTTCGCCGTTTTCCGCATTCAGTGGCTTGAAATCGACCCCCAGCAGGTCGGCGAGCTTGCGCACGCCATCGTCCCCTCCGGGCGGGCACTGGTTGATGTCAGCCTCGCCGTCGGCAATTGCGGTCGCGTAGGGCTTGCAGCCGGGAAAGCCGCACTGGCCGCATTGCGTCTGCGGCAGGATCGCGTCGATCTTGTCGACGAGCGGGTCTTCGTCAACCTTGTACTTGATGGCCGCCCAGCCCAGCACGGCGCCCAGGATCACGGCCAGTACGGCCATCAGCGCAACGGCAAGCAGAAAACTCATGTCATGCAACCTTATTTAAACCAGGCCGGCAAAGCCCATGAAGGCCAGACTCATCAGCCCGGCCGTAATGAAGGCAATCGGCGTTCCCTTGAACGCCGCCGGAATGTCGGCCCCCTCCAGCCGCTCGCGGATCGACGCGAACAGGATCAGGATCAGCGAAAAACCGAGTGCCGAGCCGAAACCGAAAACCAGCGATTCGACAAAGCCATATTTGGCGGCCGAATTGATCAGCGGTACACCCAGCACCGCGCAGTTGGTGGTAATCAGCGGCAGGTAGATACCCAGCACCTGGTACAGCACCGGGCTGGTCTTGTGGATGAACATCTCGGTGAACTGCACGATGGCGGCAATCATCACGATGAAGGCCAGGGTGCGCAGGTATTCGAGTTGCCACGCAATCAGCAGCTGGTCAATCAGCCAGGAGGTGCCGGACGCGAGCGTCAACACGAAAGCGGTGGCGAGGCCCATGCCGATCGAGGCCTCCAGCTTTTTGGACACCCCCATGAAGGGGCAGAGGCCGAGAATGCGCACCAGCACCACATTGTTGACCAGCACCGCGCCAATCAGCAGCAAGACATAATGACTGAAATCCATGACGGGTAGCGGATCCTATGCAGGCAATGGTCTGACAAGAGCAGGATTATCAGCCCATATCAGCACTTTCATCAATAACGACTGGAACTATCCAAATAACCGATAAACTTCATAGAGTGCGGCGATCAGGAGGCGGATGCATGCAGCATGCCGCCACCTGCAAGACTCAGCGCGCCATCACAGGCATCAGCGCCTCGACACAGTCGCGCACCAGATGCGGGCCGCGATACACCATGCCCGAATACAGCTGCACCAGTTGTGCTCCTGCCTTCACTTTCTCGACGGCATGTTCGCCTTCCAGAATGCCGCCCACACCGATGATCGGCACAGCACCATCAAGCGCAGCAGCCAGCTCGCGGATCACGTGCGTGGACTTGGTGCGCACCGGCGCACCGGAAAGCCCGCCTGCTTCCGTACCATAGCGCAGATGCTCGACACCGGTACGCGACAGCGTGGTGTTGGTCGCAATCACGCCATCGATGCGGTTTTCGATCAGCAAACGCGCCACATCCTGAATCTGGTTGCCATCCAGATCCGGCGCAATTTTCACCGCCAGCGGCACGTAGCGGCCATGCTGCTGCGCCAGCTTTTCCTGCTCGGCTTTCAGCTTGGCCAACAGGCCACCCAGCTCATCGGCCTGCTGCAGCTGACGCAGGTTCTTGGTATTCGGGCTGGAGATGTTAACCGTCACATAGCTGGCGTATTCATAGACCTTGCGCAGGCAGATCAGGTAATCGTCGGCGGCATTTTCGATCGGTGTATCGAAATTCTTGCCGATATTGATGCCGAGCACGCCACGGAAACGCGCTTTCTTCACGTTATCAACCAGGGCATCGACACCGTCGTTGTTAAAGCCCATGCGGTTGATGATGGCCTCGGCCTCCGGCAGGCGGAAGAGTCGCGGCTTGGGGTTGCCCGGCTGCGGACGCGGGGTGATCGTGCCGATTTCGATGAAACCGAAACCCAGCTCGCCCAGCGCATCAATGAAATCACCATTCTTGTCCAGCCCGGCTGCGAGCCCCACCGGATTGGGAAACTCGATGCCCATCACTGACACCGGGCAGGCCGGTGCTTCGCTGACCGTGGCACGCAGCAGATTGGCGCTATGCAAGGCCTTCAGGCTGGCCAGTGCCGCATGGTGCGCGCGCTCGGCATCGAGCATGAACAGGAAGGGTTTTGCAAACTGATAGGCCATCGCTCAACCCCGGCGCTTTTCGCAAGCGTCGATGGTGTTCTGCATCAGCGTAGCGACCGTCATCAGGCCAACACCACCCGGCACCGGTGTAATCCACGACGCGCGCTCCTTGGCGGTGTCGAATTCCACGTCGCCGCACAGCTTGCCGCTTTCCAGACGGTTGATACCCACATCGATCACCACCGCCCCTTCCTTGATCCACTCGCCCTTCACAAAGTTGGGGATGCCCACGCCGGCCACCACCACATCCGCACCGCGTACCTTGTCAGCCAGATCCTTCGTCTTGCTGTGGCACACCGTCACAGTGGCACGCGCCAGCAACAGCTCGAGCGCCTGCGGGCGGCCGACAATATTGGAGGCGCCGATCACCACGGCATCCTTGCCGACCAGATCGATGCCGGTTTTTTCCAGCAGCGTCATCACACCGCGCGGGGTGCACGGGCGCAGCAGCGGCATTTTCAGCGTGAGACGGCCGATGTTGTAGGGATGGAAGCCATCGACATCCTTGTTCGGATCGATCAGCTCGATGATCTTGTCGCCATCCAGATGTTTCGGCAGCGGCAGCTGCACCAGGATGCCGTCGACATCATCATCGGCATTGAGCTTCGCCACCAGATCAAGCAATTCCTGCTCGGACGTTTCCGCCGACAGATCAAATGCCAGCGAACGGATGCCGGCGTTTTCGCACTGGCGCTTCTTGTTGCCGACGTACACCTGCGAGGCCGGATCGGAGCCCACCAGAATTACCGCCAGCTGGGGGGCCGGCTTGCCTGCAGCCACGCGGGCATCGACGCGGGCACGAACGCCGGCAATCAGTTCCTGGGAAATCGCCTTGCCGTCAAGGATTTGTGCGGTCATCGGTGTACTCCGTAAATGGTAAAAATCGGTGGAAAATTGGCGCGGATTTTCGCATTTTTGCCGCGCCGACTCAATCAAAATGCAAAAAGGGGGTTGACCAGCTTCGGCGGCTGACGCTATAGTTCGGCCTCTGTTCGGGGCGTAGCGCAGTCTGGTAGCGCACCTGTTTTGGGAACAGGGGGTCGTGAGTTCGAATCCCACCGCCCCGACCAGACCAGCCTAAAAACCAGTACGTGCCCGTAGCTCAACTGGATAGAGCAACGGCCTTCTAAGCCGTAGGTTACAGGTTCGATTCCTGTCGGGTGCGCCAAGGCCTGACAAGTTGCAAAAAACGCCGGCATCGTTATAATGCCGCACCGGTTTCAGCGGTGGCTGTAGCTCAGTTGGTAGAGTCCAGGATTGTGATTCCTGTTGTCGTGGGTTCGAGCCCCATCAGCCACCCCAAGTTGAAAAGCCCAGTCGCAAGACTGGGCTTTTTGCTTTCCACTTCCGCCTTCTCTGCCAGCCCCGTAAGCTCCCGTCATATTTTTTACGGCAAGACAAGTAATGCGCAACACAGCATGAATGCTTCATTTCGTCTAGCATGCCCCCTTTCATCCAACTCGAAGGGAAAGCAGATGCTATCCACCATGCTGACCGGCGCGATTGTCGGTGCGACGTTTGGTTTTCTGATGTTGCTGGTTATGGCTCTTATCGCAAAAGGCAAAAAACCGCGCTCGATTGTTTCAATTGAATACGCAGGCGACCTCTGGCCCCAGATTGAAAGCTGGTGCGCGCAACATGGCTATGCACTACGCGAGCAAAATGGGCAACAGCGCCTTTATCAACATGGCAAAGGCTTCTTGCAAGCAGCAGCCCGCTTCCAGGTCAGCCGCAACGGCAACATCTGGCAACTGGAAGGCTGGATGCATATCAACGCGCTCATTACCCGTGCCGAGCTGGCGCTGGATGAAACCGGCCCGCTAGTCAAATTGCCGCGCGACAAACGCAAGAACGAATTCAATATCCTGCTCGGCCAGCTTGGCGCTCCGGCACTCTGACAGTAAACATCAAAGCACCGCCTCGCTGATTGGCTGCCTCACCTCTGCCTGTGCAGCCAGATCAGCGAACAGGTGCGGCTGCAAGTACAATGTGCCGCTGTTATCCATTAACGGCCTGTGCACATGAGCCTCACCTTCTTCTGGCACGACTACGAAACCTTCGGCGCGGTGCCGCGCCGCGACCGCCCTTCCCAGTTTGCCGGCATCCGCACCGACGAAAATCTGAATGAAATTGGCGGCCCGGTGATGGTCTATTGCCAGCCCGCGCCCGACTACCTACCCTCCCCCGAAGCCTGCCTGCTCACCGGCATCACGCCGCAGCTCTGCCAGGAGCGCGGCGTCAGCGAGGCCGATTTTGCTGCGGTCATCGAAGCCGAACTCGCTACTCCCGGCACCATTGGCGTCGGCTACAACTCGATCCGCTTTGATGACGAAGTCACCCGCCACCTGTTCTGGCGCACCTTGCGCGACCCGTACGCGCGCGAATGGCAAAACCACTGCGGCCGCTGGGATCTGCTCGACGTAGTGCGCACCTGCTTCGCGCTGCGCCCGGAAGGCATCCAGTGGCCGACGCACGACGACGGCCGACCGTCCTTCAAGCTGGAAGACCTCAGCCGCGCCAATGGCCTACTGCACGAAGCCGCGCACGATGCGCTCTCCGACGTGCGCGCCACCATCGCGCTGGCGCGGCTGATCCGCGATACGCAGCCCAAGCTGTTCGACTTCTGCCTGGCTCTGCGCAAGAAAGAACGCGTGCAGGAAGAGATCGGTCTACCGCAAAAAAAACCCTTCATCCACATCAGCGGGATGTTTGGAACTGAACGCGGCTGCACGGCCATTGTCTGGCCACTGGCGATGCACCCGACCAACAAGAACGAAGTCATCGTCTGGGATCTGGCCTTCGACCCGGCGGAACTCGCCACACTCGACGCGGAAAGCGCGCGGCTACGCATGTTCAGCAAAGCCAGCGAGTTGCCCGAAGGCATCACGCGCCTGCCGGTGAAAACCATCCACATCAACAAATCACCCATCGTGATCGGCAATCTGAAAGTGCTCAGCGACGAGCGTGCCGAGCACTGGGGCATCGATAAAACCCAGGCACTGCGACACGCCGAATGGCTGGCTGGCAACGAACCGGCGGCCGATTTGTGGGCGCAGGTTTTCCAGCGCGACAACGGCGGTCAGAAGGCCGACGTGGACGAAGACCTCTACGGCGGCTTTGTCGGCAACAACGACCGGCGCGTGCTCAATCGCCTGCTGGAGCTCGACGGTGCCGCGCTCGCAGCGCACCGCCCGAGCTTCGCTGACTTCCGACTGGAGGAGCTGCTGTTCCGCTTTCGCGCCCGCAACTACCCGGACACACTATCGGAATCGGAGACCCAGCGCTGGCAACAGCACTGCGTAGCTAAGCTGATCAATGGTGAGGGGAATGCCCGCACGCTGCAGGGCTTCATGGACGAACTGGAAACGCGGTTCGAAACCGTTTCGGAAAATGGTGATAAACGTTCTGAAGCGATTCTGGAGGCGCTGAGCGACTACGCGGAGCTGATTGCGCCGGAATACTAAGTGGCTGGGCATACAAACAAACTAGAGACTTTCAAATACGGATGCTCGGCCGAACAGACTACCAGATGGTCGAGCAGTACACGTACGCGTGCCGGCATAACCAGACGGTGCGCGCTGCTTTTAACTGCGTGTCTCGCAGATCAATGGCTGCGCGTTCTGCTTGGACACGCACGCCAAAGCCCTGCACGCCCGTGGCGAAAGCCAGGAGCGGCTCGATGCGCTGGCCGGCTGGCAGGTCAGTGAGCACTTTGACGACAGTGAACGCGCAGCACTGCGCTGGGCCGAGGCACTCACCAATATCCGCCATGGTCATACCAGTGATGATGACTACACCTGTTTGCTGCCCCACTTCAATGAGGAGGAGATTTCAGAACTGACCATGGCGATCGCCGGCATGAACGGGCTGAACCAGCTGGCAATCGCGATGCGGCAATAAGCGGCTACAGAGCCGTTTTGCCAAGGGGGCACGCAGTCAATGCCATGGGCAGAATTGGCCTGAGACTCATGCAATCTCGCTCCATTCAAGGACTGGAACCCAACCACACCGCCCCCCCCCAAGGGGAAAAATCAAAGCAAGCAGCCCGACTCCGTCAGAGCATCGTCTTTCGCCCCTGGAGACAAGGATCAGAACGACAGACACAGCAGCACCAGCAGCCCGCTGCACGCCATTAGTACAGAGCCTCCGCCCAGCGCCAGCAGTACCGAGGATTCCGGATACTGCTTGAGCGCATCCTCCCTCAACAGGCAGTAAAAACTGTCATTCGGCAGGATCGCCAGCATCGACCCCAGGCAGATTGCGGCAACGACCAACGCAGGTGGCAAGCCCATCCCCCCGATCTGGGGCGCCAGCATGGCTGTCACGGCAGCAAAGGTCGCCATTGAAGACCCTTTGACGAGCTTGAATAGCGCGGTGATTGCAAACAGCAGCAAAACCAGCTCCCAGCGCGCCGTGCCAGCCAGGGTGACAGCGGAAAGCGGGAACAGATGGACAATCACTCCACCCAGTGCACTGGCAGCTCCAATCATCATGACCAGATAGCCGGTTCGTCGCCAGGCCGACTGCAAGCAGTCCCCCGCCTGCGCCCCCGAAAATCCGCGCAATGCCAGCGCAGCGCCCAGCGCCAGCGCCCCCTTGGCAGTGAACAGGAAACCGATTCCCGGCATACTGCCCAGCGAGGTAAACAGCCCGGCCAGCGACAGCAACACCAGCAGCAGCAAGGGCAACGCAAGTCCCTGCCATGAGGTGGCGCCCGGTTCCGTGACGGCATGGCCGCCCACATTCTGCCAGCGCGCCGCCCACAACATGCCGACCAGCCAGACCGGGAAAAAGATCAATGCCACATAGAACAAATCACCCACCTCCGTCATGCCCAGTCCGGCAAGGACAATCAGGGCTCCAGCCGGATACAGCAGCTTGAACCCCGCATACGCCCCCATTGCCACCGCCAGCTTGCGCCGGCGCAGCAAGGGGGACAACGTGGCATACGCGGTGTCCGGACAGACAAACAGCGCCCCCGCCAACGGAGCGAGCAGCACCAGCAGCTTTTCAGGCAGCACCGGTGCACGGCGGAGCACCACCTCGGCCAGCAGAAAGGCCGGAAACATCAGCAGGGCAAATTCGCCCAGCGCCCGCCCGAATCCTTCGTTGAACAGCCTGACCAGTTCCGGACCACTCATCCCCGCTACGCCACCAGCCAGCAAGGCCAGCAGTGCGAGCAGCAAGGGAAAAGGAATCGGCGCCAGCCATTGTTTGATCGTTCGCAGCATGTCTTGCTCCAGCTCACCCTAAGATGGGCCCATACTAGTTTTCTGCGCAGTGGCAGAGAAACGATTTCCATACTGGGCTGGATTGAGAAAAACTCATCGTGCGCCGACTCCCCTCCCTGCGAAGCTTCGAAGCGTTCGCCGCCGCAGCAAGGCATCAGCATTTCACGCAGGCTGCCGAAGAGCTGTGCGTCACACCCGGCGCGATCAGTCGTGCGGTACGGCAACTGGAAGACGAACTGCAGGTCATCCTGTTCGAGCGGCAGGGAAGCCGGCTAAAACTGTCCCGTGCAGGCCTCGTCCTCAGTCAGCACCTCGAGCAGTTGCTAGCGCAGCTGGCGCAAACTATGGACCAGCTGAAAAGCCATCCGGCCGAAGTGCGCCTGACCCTGCTGCCCTCGCTGGCCGCCTGCTGGCTTGCCCCGCAGTTGCACGCCTTCATCGCACAGCATCCGGACATCTCACTGTCCATTCACGCCAGCCAGCAATCCGAAAACCTTGCTCGCAAGGGGCTTGATCTCGCCCTGCGCTTCGGCCCGGGAGACTGGCCCGGACTTCAAGCGGTTGAACTGGGTGAAGACTGGCTGATTCCGGTCTGCACAACGCGCATTCTTCAAGAGGCGTGCCCCGCCCCTGCGCTACTGCAACAGCAGTTGCTGCATCCGCAAAGCCTGGAAACCTGGACACACTGGTTTCAGGCCTGCGGCATGGACATCGGCGCTTTGTCCGGCCCCCGCTTCAATGATGCCAGCTCATTGCTGCAAGCCGCGCAGGACGGTGCAGGCATTGCGCTGGTCAGGGCCGTGCTGGCCCTGAGGCCTTTACAGACCGGACAGCTGATCATTGCCAGCCCGCACGCCCTGCGCTGTCAATATCGCTACTGGCTGGTTCGCCCGGAAGGAGCGTCGCCCGATCCGGCCGTGGCCCGTGTCGAGCAATGGCTGAAGCATGCACTGGCCAAAACCTATCAAGATCTGGTGCCATTGCTTCGTGAGACCCAAATCCACACGGGGAAAGGACACGCCCTTGGCGTAGAAAATTGAATCTACTCAATACCCTGCAAGCAACATGCAACGGACAGGCAGCGATGATGTGCATACAGGAGCACGAACGGCACCTATAATTAATTCAAATGCAAGGTAATAAAAGATTAAAAACATGAAATATTGACCAAAGCAGTCAGCATCGACACAATGCTAGGGAAAACACCAATACGGTTCCCTTATGCGCGCACATGCTTTTGCTCTTCCCGCACTATTCCTTCTCGTCAGTGGTGTAGCGATTGCCGCATTCAGCATGGCCCCTGCGCCACGCTCTCTCAAGGTCACACCTGACTGGAGAGCTCCTGCGCCGGTTTGCTGGAATGACCAGTCAGCACAAAGCTGCGCTCAAGCCACCGAAAAGCATCTGCGCATTCAGGAGGAGCGACTGGCTGCGCGCGCGGAAGAAGTCCGGTGATCCGCAAATGCTCCGAGCCACGAAGCGAATAAGGAACGACAAAGAAAAAACGGGAGGCCGCAGCCTCCCGTTTTTATTGGTGCATTCCGCTTACTTCAGCGTTACGCCCCAGTTTGCTTCCACGCACTTGGTGTACTGACCGTCGATCAGGGCGTTGTACGGGGTCTGGTAGCTGACCAGCTGGCACTTGTTGTCACCGCCAACCTTCCAGTCCTTTTCCCAGTAGATGTTGAACGCAGCCGACGAACCACCGTCGAAGCGGCCCATGCCGGCACACTTCATCGATTCCTTCTTGATGTCCCAGCCCAGTTCGCGGGAGAACTCGGTGTAGTAGTCAAGACGGTTCTGCGCAGCAGCCTTGGTCGGGCTGTCCTGGCACTCGGCGTTGATGATCTGGATGGTGGTCGGGAAGTCATTACCCAGCTGGCGTGCCTTGTCGAAGTCGTTCGGCACCCAGGTACCATCGATCACATGCAGCATCGAGGGCTTCGGCGGTTGCGGGTAGATGAAGAAGAACACGGCAGATGCCAGGTTCAGCCAGGTATCCGCTACCAGCTCAGGCTGATTCAGCAGCTTGAACTGGTCGCCGTCAAACATGGCCTGCGAGAACGGACCGTAGTTGTAGTTGTAGGACAGCTGCTTGGCGCCACGGCCGAAGTAGCCCTTGAACTTGCCATCCGGCAGCTTGCCGCAGGTCCAGGTCTTGTTGAAGACCGGGTCGTTGCACTCGGCGTTGTAACCGGACATGCCCTCAGTCCAGCCCATTTCACGCACGTGCACCAGTGCCTGGCGCCATTCCGGAATGCCGAACTCGACGATGCTGTGACCACCGGTTTCCTGCGCGAAGTGCGCAAACATGCCGGCGAGCGAACGGCGGCAGATTTCGTCGCTGTTGCGGCCATCGGTATAGGTGTCGCAGAAGCCCGGGAACTTGGCCACGGCCTGGAGGAAGCCCTGATAGGTATAGGCCTTGTTGCGGACCTGGAAGAAGTAGTCGAATTTCTGCTGTGAAACCAGCGCTTCGACACGCTTCACGTTGTCCGGATTGGTCGCCTTGCCCGGCGCAACCGCTTCGACCACGCTATTGGGCAGGGTGCGTACCGATGCCTTCACCTTGCGGAAGATGTCGGAGTTGGTCAGGGTTGCTGCGTAGGCTTCGGCTTCAGCCTTGGTCGGCACACCGCACGAAGCTGGGGTCGATACGTTGCAAGGCAACGGTGTAGGAGTAACCGTGCCGCCATTGCTGCCGCCCGAGCAGGCGCCGCTGCTCACCCATACACCGCCTTGCGACGGATCGTTGCCTTGTGTCCACCACTTGGCGCTGTAGTTGTAGCCCAGGTAAGAAACCTTGGCGCCGCCCTGGTAAGCGGTTGCCGCGCTCCAGCCGGCTTCACACGGACCAGTCACCACCGGGGGCTGAGTCGGTACGGCAGTAGGTGTTGCGGTAGGAGCAACCGTCGGTGCAACAGTTGGCGCAACGGTCGGCAGCGGGGTTGCTGTCGGTGTTACGGTCGGCTTGGGCGTCGGCGTTGCCGTCGGTGTCGCGGTAGGCAGCGGAGTGGCGGTCGGGGCCACTGTCGGCTTGACGGTCGGTGTTGCAGTCGGAGCAACGGTAGGAGCAACAGTCGGCACCGGAGTCACGGTACCGGCCACTTCACCCCAGGCGCCCCACTGCTGCGATCCCGGAACTTCACCCTGGGTCCACCACTTGGCCTTCCAGGTCTTGCCCTGGTAGGTCACGGTCTGACCAGCGGTATACACGGCTTTGGCGTCCCAGTCGGCGGCCATTACGGACACGCTGAGGAACAGCCCGGCGACCAGCGCCGAAACTTTATGTCGAGTCATCACTTTTCACACTCCACGCCCGGATCATTATGCCGTTGGGTACGCAAGCGCACCCCGACTGCAGGCTTCCGGAACCCGCAGGCCGGCCTTTGCTTTTATGGGAGTGTGTGACTGGTCGGACTATGTTTGTGTTTTCATCCGGTCTTTGCCGGACATTGCGCATCGGTTATGGATAGCGCCTACAAATCACACTGCGGGCAATGGTATCAGCTTGTAGTCGCCAGTCAACAATTACTTACAGGCGGTTGGAAAGGCGGCAAACCCATATCCGGTAACGGCTCCGGGCCATTGCGGGCTCCGGGTGCCATCATTTCATTCTGACTGCTTGCTGCTGCCGGACGGCGTGTGCCCTTGCACAAAATACAGCGGCCTCTGCTTGGTTTCACCGAAAATACGTCCCAGGTATTCGCCCAGCACACCGATGAAGAACAACTGCACCCCGCCCAGGAAAAGCACGGTAACCATCAGCGTCGGGTAGCCGCGCACGGCATCACCCCAGATCAGCGTCTTGGCAATGATCCAGATGCCGTCGGCAAACGCCAGCAGCGCAGTCAGCAGGCCGAGATAGGTCGCCAGTTTGAGCGGAGCGATGGTGAAGGAGGTAATCCCTTCCAGCGCAAAATTCCACAGCTTCCAGTAATTGAATTTGGTTTCACCGGCCGCACGCGGGTCGCGGCGGTATTCGATGGCCTTGGACGGAAAACCCACCCAGGCAAACAGGCCCTTCATGAAGCGGTGCTGCTCGCGCAGCTGCAGCAGTGCATCGACCGAGCGGCGGCTCATCAGACGGTAATCACCCACGTCGCGCGGGATTTTTACCTTGCCGGAAACCTTGTCCATCACCTTGTAGAATGCACTCGCCGTCGCCTTCTTCAGCCAGGTTTCGCCGTCGCGGTGCGTGCGCTTGGCATAGACGATATCGTAGCCGGCACGCCATTCGCGGATGAAGTCATGAATCAGCTCGGGCGGGTCCTGCAGGTCGGCATCGATCACGATCACCGCGTCGCCCTTCGCATGATCAAAACCGGCGGTCATCGCGATTTCCTTGCCGAAATTGCGCGAAAGGTTCACACAGGCGACGCGCGAATCCAGCGCGCACAGTTCGTCGATGATGGCTTGCGTGCGGTCACGACTGCCGTCATTCACGAAGATCATCTCGCAGCGGTAATCGGCCAGTTCGTCAAACAGGGCACTCATGCGCGCATGAAATGCGCCCAGTACGGCCTCTTCGTTGTAGGCCGGTACCACGACAGAAATCAGCGGTTTCATCATATCCACTCCATCCATGGCCGTCGCACGGCCTCGTTATTGTTCTGCTGCCGGGTGGCGGAAGGCCCAGAGCTTGCTGCCGGCAAAATTCCACAGCAGACACAGGCCGGTCACCAGCAGCTGCGCCAGCCAGTGATTCCAGAGCAGCACCCCGGTCAGCATGGCCATCAGCCCGGTATTGATCACCCAGCCCGCGCCGGCAATCACGTAAAACTTGCTGGCAGCCTCGAAGTGGCTCTTGCTGCTGGCAAAGGTGAAATGGTAATTCAGCAGGTAATTCACGACCGCCCCCAGCAGATAGCCCAGCGCCGAAGCCAGCGCCGCCGGCCAGCCCAGAAGATCGGCCCCCAGCCACAGTACCGCGTACTGCGCCAGGGTACCCACTCCCCCTACCATCGCAAAACGCAGGAATTGCAATAGCCCTGCTGGCATGCCCCTAAACATCATGGCCGGCGTACCCACAGGCCTACATGCACGTCCGGATTTCCCTGGAATTCGATCCACGCATACTTGCTGCCAACGGCCTGATTGATCTGCGCCCAGGCGGCCGGCTGCTGCGAATGATCCTTGTAATTCCAGACGATGTATTCAACCTTGTTGGCAACCAGCCAGTCCGCCGCATCCGGCAGCGTGCCGGCATAGAACTGGCGGATCTGTTCTTTGAGCGCCCAGGCCTGGCCGACACTGCCATGCCAGGTCATCAGGTGCGAGGGCCAGCCCAGCAGGTTCGGCTTCACCGCGAAAACGGCATAGATGCCGGAGTCGGTGTAGGCGTCGCCATACCAGTTTTCCAGCACGATGCCGTAGGGCGCTTTTTCCAGATAGCGGAACATGTCGCGCACCGTCGCATCGCGCGTGTAAAGGCCGTGCGCTTCCAGCTTGCCGAGATCGCCCTTGCCGGTATAAATCCAGTAGCGCGCCACATCATAGGCGTAGATGTTGATCAGCAGCAGTGCGCCCACCGTCACCCAGCGCACCCAGCTGCGTACGCTCATCAGCAGCGTCACCGTCATGGCGACGACAGCGCCACTCCAGATCCAGCCCCACCACTTCATCGTGGTATTGGTGCGCTCGTAGCGCCCTCCTGTCGGGTCATCGACATAGATCAGCTCGGAAATCAGCAGCAAACCGAGGAAAACGACCGAGAACAACAGCGCAAGACGGCGGGTTTCCTTCTGCCACACACCCAGCGCGGCGAACAGCAGAATCGGCCAGTGCTGCGCGATGAATTGCATGAAGGGCGTGTGATCTTGTGTCTGCACGAACTTGATCGGGGTCGCCAGCGCCTTGCCGGCAAAACCGGCCAGGAAAGGATAGAGCAGCAGGAAACCGCCGATGCCGCCGACGAGCAGCGCACGCCAGTCCGGCGGCTGCCGGTTCAGGTAGCGCCAGGCGATCCAGCCCAGCACCAGGGCGCCCTGCAAGGGGAAAGTCCAGGTGTTGGTAGCAATCATCACCGGCACGGTCAGCGCCAGCAGGGCCTCGTACACAAAGGTCGATTCAGCCGGCTGTTCGACCTCGACATCCGTTCCGCGCACCGACGGCCGCGCCGTTTCGATGGCACCGATAGCGGCAATCGCCAGCAGCAGCAGGAAGAAGCCGCCGAGTGGCGGGTGATAGTCGCCAACGTAATACTGATAACCGAAATCTTCCGAAGGCAGCTCGCGCGGCTCCCAGCCGCCGACCGCCTTGTTCGGGAACCAGCTGCGGCCGAATTCGGTATTCAGGCGCTGGTCAAACAGGCCGATGAAGCGCTGGCTCGACCACATGCCATCATTCGCATAGTTGACCATGTCCTGTTCAGTGGCATTGGCCGGTACCGTGTGCGAGAGATGCACGAAAGGCGTCGCGCCCGTGCCGCCCAGCGTAAAGGTGATCACCACCAGCCAGCGCGCCCATTTCTGCGCGAGGAAGCGCGCGGCAAAGTCCCAGGCCAGCGTGATCGGCAGCGCCATCAAGAGGGCAAAGGCGATGTTGTAGGTCAGGCCCGGCCCCATGCCGAACATCCGCCCCATCAGCGCAGCCGCGTAATGCTGGAAGGCGTAGTAGAAATCGAACTTGTTGGGCGGGAACCAGTGGTCGAGCGGCGGCAGCTGCGCCCCCGGCAGGTAGTTGCCGATGAAGAACAGATCGGTGACGCGTTCGGACGTCGGGTAGATCACCGGAAACGCCCATTTCCACGCCAGCCCGTAGGCAAACGCCAGCAGGAACACGAGCTCGGCGCGCCAGAAGGCCTGCTCGCACAGGCGTTTGCGCTCCGCATACAGCAGGAACACCGACACGGCCGTCGTGAGCGGCCACAGCCAGGCCAGTTTGCCAAGGCCGATGAAATGCTCCAGAAAGAACATCGCCAGGCAGAACAGCAGGATGCCAGCTGCCCGCGCCAGTGCAAAGGACGGAATCCAGCGGCTGGCGAGCGTGGTGACGCCGGCAATGTTCACCACCAGCAGCAATAGCGTAAAGAGGAAATAAATCAGGTTCATGGTGTGCTCTCTCGTGCCTCAGCGCGCGCTGCGGCGCTCCCAAATGCCGGCCTCCTGGCCGTTGTTCTGATAGAAAGGACGCCAGTTGAAATCACGCCCGATAGTCATGTGCAATTGCTGGCGCGCGCCCGGTGTACGGGTTTCATCCCCCCAGGTCCAGACGATGTAGCGCACATTCTGCTGATTGAGCCAGCCCAGCGGATCGGGCAGCTGCGCACGATAGAAGGAGCGGATCGCCGCCGCCCGCTGCGGCACGAAACTCGGCATGCCGCGCCATTGCGCCACATGGTCCGGCCACCCAAGCACGACGCCCTTGCCGGCATTGAGTGCCAGGGCGGATGCCGGAGAATACGCGCCCTGCTCCACCGCCTCCAGCACGATACCGTCCGGCGAATTCTTCAGGTGCGTGAGCATATTGCGCGCCATTTCATCCTGCTTCAGCCAGCCGTGCCCCGCCATCTGCCCCTTGTTGGGCTTGGGCGTGTGCAGCCAGTAGGAACCAATCGCCACGGCATACACCAGCAACGCCGCCATCATCGCGCCCACCAGCAGCCTGACGGCACGGTGGCCCACGCCCAGCGCGACGCTGCCCAAGCCGACGAGCGCCGCCGGCCACAGCCACGACCACCATTTGAGCGTGGTATTGAAGCGCTCGTACTTGCCCCCCATCGGGTCGTCAACGACGATCAGTTCCGAGAGCAGCAAAAGCCCGGCCAGCGTCAATGCCAGCCAGCCAGCCCAGGGCACGCGGCGCGACAGGGCAAGCCCCAGTCCGATCAGCAACAGCATGGGCCAGTGCAGCGCCAGAAAATACGGCAGCGGCGAATGATCGCCACCTTTTACCCAGGCCACCGGCGTGCTCAGCGAAGCCGGTGCAAAATGGCTGAGAAAAGGGTAAATCAGCGCAAAACCCAGCAGCAAGCCGGTCAGCAGCGAGCGCCATTCCTGCGCCAGCGTCTTGCGACGGAAAACCAGCCAGCTGGCGAGCAGCAGCACCTGCAGCGGAAACACCCAGGCATTGGTCGCCAGCACCAGAGCTGGCGTCAGGCCGAGCGCAATACCAAGCACTGTATCGCCACACAGCCATTTACCTTCAAGGGCCGTAGAGTCATACCCATCACCATCTGTCAGCTCCTTGCGCTGCGCAATACCCAGCGTCAGCGCCAGCGTCCACAGCAACAGCACGAGGCCACCCAACGGCGGGTGGTAATCACCCAGATAACTGAGGTAGGCCACCGTTTCCAGCGGCAGCTCGCGATTTTCACGGAAATCCGGCTCGAGCGGATTGCCGGCCACGGCACGCCCCAAATCGGTATTGACCCGGTCATCGAACATGCCGGCAAAGCGCGTGCTCTCCCACAGGCGATCGGTCGCAGCCTGCTGGGCGCTGACTTCCGGCGCTTCCCTGATCATCAGCGGCATCAGCGGAGAAAGACCGTTGCCGCCAAGCAGCAGCGTGGCCACCAGCGCGGCACGCACCCAGCGGCGGACAATGAAAAACGAAGCGATTTCCCAGGCGAGGCTGGCCAGAAACGCAATCAGCAATGCCCACGACAGATTCATCGCCAGGCCAGCTTCCAGATTGAAGACGCGCCCCAGCAGAGCGGCGGCGTAGTGCTGGAAGGCATAGTAGAAGTCGAACACGCTACCGGCCAGCCAGCGATCCGGCGGCGGCAGTGTATCACCAGCCATGTAATTGCTGATGAAGTAGAGATCGGTCAGGTGTTCCGAACCGCTATCGATATTTGGAAAGGCAAAGCGCCAGGCAAAACCGTAGGCAAAGGCGCACAGGAAGACCAGTTCGCCCCCCCAGAATCGGCGGTGCTGACGCCAGTTGCGCTGCGGCCAGAGTGCGGCAGCAGCCAGCAGCGAGGTCAGCGGCCACAACCAGGCCAGGGAACCGAGTCCGATGAAATGCTCCAGCGCGAACAGGAACAGCACAAGTCCCAGAACACCAAGCAGGCGCGCACTGGCGAGCCCCGGCAGGCATCGCATTACAAATGCGGTCAGACCAGCCAGATTGAACAGGATCAGGCCAACGGTCAGTAGCAGATAAATCAGGTGCACGCTTACAACCTCCCTCCATCGCGCCCCGCCGCCAATTAATGCATTCAATTCCGCGAATAGCGAAATAGCGGAGGCGAATTTATGTAGTAGTGCGGGGCATTCTACGGAACAGCGATTTATACGGGCAAGACTTGCTTACATTTTTCCCGCCACATGCGACAAAAGGCAGTCATCACCCTCCAGACGGTCTTGCAAAACAGGAGGGCATCGCCAGGCAGACAAGGACACCGTTCGCCGTTTACTCAGGAAAAACAACAGCTCCAGCAAGATGGCATCAAAAAGCAACACCAGCAAAAACAGTGCAACGGGAGCACCGGTACGGGGCAGAAGAATCAAATTCCTGAGCACACAGTGACTTAGCCGGCACATTCCGCATTCCGCAATGCACCATTTCTTACGCATATAAGAAATCGCTAAATTAATGAAATTTGTAGTCGTTTTTTTTTGCATACATTTCGATTGACAGACGAAATGCATTCTGCAAAAAATACGTCCACGCCAAACGAACAAGGCATTGAATTCAAAAAGCCTTATAAGCTTATTTCAATACCTTTTCAGGTAATTGCATTTCGCTTACATAAAACATAAGACACCACCCCTACCGGGATGAGTGAACGAAGCGCAATATAATTGACCACCAATATCAATTCTGGTGATCAATAGCGAGACGCGAATTTCCAGGCACCCAGGCTGAAGCCTGCCCAGGCAGGCCGAAGCAAGAGGCGGAGAATATACTCCGCAGAAAAACAGGAAGATGAGGAAGCTCCAAATGAAGATGTTCCGCTTGGCCGCCCTGCCGGCCGCTCTCGCATTCGTTTGTGTCACCGCGTTCGCTGCCGACTGGCAAGAAGGCAACACGTACAACGCCGGCGCTCAAGTTACCTATGCCGGTAAAACCTACCAGGCTCTGGTTACCCACACCGCCTATGTCGGTGCCAACTGGACTCCGTCCTCCACCCCGACCCTGTGGAAGGAAGTGAGCGGCTCCACTCCGACGGCCACTCCGGTTCCGACCGCGACTCCGGCTCCGACTGCCACCCCGACCGTAGTTCCGACTGCAACCGCAACTCCAACTACCGCACCGACCGCCACTGCCACTCCGGCTGCCGGCTGCTACGCAGCATTCAAGTCCGGCACCGCCTACACCGGTGGTCAGAAAGTAACTTATAACGGCCGCAACTACGAAGCCAAGTGGTGGACCACCGACACCCCGAGCAACAGCGAATGGGGCCCGTGGAAAGACCTGGGCGCCTGCTCCGGCAGCACTCCGACTCCGACTGCCGTAGTGACTCCGACCCCGACTTCGGTTGTGACCCCGACACCGACCGGCGTAGTCACTCCGACTCCGACTTCGGTTGTCACTCCGACTCCGACCGCCGTCGTTACCCCGACTCCGACCGCTGTTCCGACCCCGACCCCGACAGCCGTACCGACACTGGCTCCGGGTGCAGAAGTTCCTGCACCGACTTCCGCTCAGGTCGGCTCCTACTTCACGCAGTGGGGCGTATATGGTCGTGACTATCAGGTAGCCGACATCATTTCCAACGGCTCTGCAGACCAACTGACCTTCATCAACTACGCCTTCGGCAACATCTACGAGAAGAACGGTGGTTATGAATGCGGTATCGTCAACAAGCTGGAACCGGGCGCGACCAATCCGGATGCTGCTGGCGCCGGTACTGGCGGCGATGCCTGGGCTGACTTCGGCCTGACCGCCAAGCGCCGTGTTGATCCGTCCGACACCATCAAGTGGGACGACAAGCTTGCCGGCAATTTCCGTGAATTCGTTGCCTACAAGAAGAAATATCCGAACACCAAGCTGTTCATCTCGCTGGGCGGCTGGACTTGGTCCAAGTGGTTCTCCAAGGCATCCGCTACCGATGCCCTGCGCAAGCAACTGGTCAGCTCTTGTATCGATATCTATATCAAGGGCAACCTGCCGACCCTGGATGGCCGCGGCGGTCCGGGCTCCGCACCGAACCTGTTCGACGGTATCGATATCGACTGGGAATTCCCGGGCGTAATCGGTCAGCCGTACAACACCGTATCCGCTGCCGACAAGCAAAACTTCACCCTGCTGCTGGCCGAGTTCCGCAAGCAGCTGGATGAACTGGCTGCCGTCAACAAGAAGGAATATCTGCTGACCGTTGCGATCGGTGTCGGTAAAGACAAGATCGAAATGACCGAGCCGCAGGCGTACAGCAAGTATCTGAACTGGATCAACATGATGTCGTATGACTTCAATGGCGGCTGGGCAGCGCAAGGCCCGACCGACTTCCAGTCGCACCTGTATCCGGATACTGCCAGCGCCAACTACTGGGATCCGAAAGATCCGAGCAAGCGCAGCCTGACTTCGTACTACAACGTCGATGATGCAGTGAACCTGCTGATCAACGCCGGCGTGAATCCGAAGAAACTGGTTGTCGGCATTCCGTTCTACGGTCGTGGCTGGACCGGCGTGACCAACGCCAACAACGGTCTGTACCAGAAGGCCACCGGTGCTGCTCGCGGCACCTACGAAGCCGGTATCGAGGACTACAAGGTACTGAAGAATGCTCCGGGCAATGTGTTTGTTCACCCGGTAACCAAGCAGTCCTGGAAGTTTGACGGCTCGACCTTCTGGTCCTACGACACTCCGGAAGTGATCCAGACCAAGATCGACTACGCCAAGGCCAAGGGTCTGGGTGGCATGTTCAGCTGGTCGCTCGACGGCGACGACAGCAACGCTACCCTGATGAAGGCCATGAGCAAGGTCAAGCAGTAAGGGTTCTGCCTGCAAGACAAAACCCTCCCGTTCGCGGGAGGGTTTTTTTTAGCGGACACGCTTGCGAGCCATAACTTACAACCCCTGACACGCAACAGCACAACGCGCCGCAAACAGCGCCGAAACCCGCGTCAATTCTGGCTTTTACCGAAAAAAATCTTGCCACCAAAGCTGACAGGCAGTTAGCATGAACGAATCTGCCCATCGTCCGTGCCCGGTGTACGAGCATGGATACCACAGCTAAAAATGGCCACGTCAAATGACTAGTAAACGCATTCATTCCATCCGGGGCTTTACCCTGCTCGAACTGCTGGTTGTACTGCTGATCATCGCCCTGCTGGCGGGGTATGTCGGCCCGAAGCTGTTCGGTGAAGTCGGCAAGGCGAAAAGCAAGACGGCCATGAGCCAGATGAAGTCGATCTCCGGTGCGCTTGATCAGTACAGGCTGGATACCGGCCGCTATCCGAGCACAGAGGAAGGATTGCCGGCACTGACCCGCAAACCGGCCAATGCCAGCAACAAATGGGCTGGACCCTATCTGATGAAGGATGCGCCGAACGACCCATGGGATCGTCCTTACGTCTACAAGCTGCCGGGTGAGAACGGGCACGATTACGAACTCCTGACCTATGGGCTGGATGGCCGCCCGGGAGGTGAGGGTGAAGATGCAGATATCAGTTACTGGCAATAAGCGATAAACATTAACCATGCGCTACCAGGTCAAGGCACTCGCAAGCGGTGTCATGCAGGATCTCGTTGTCGAAGCCGGCAACGAACAGGATCTGCGTGAGCAACTGCGCCAGAAGGGCATGCAGCTTATCGCTGCACGCCCGGCTGACCGCATGCGACTGCCTGCCCTGAGCAAGAAAGGTTTCCAGCTCTCGCTCTTTACCCAGGAACTCATTGCCCTGCTGGATGCTGGCCTGACACTAATCGAAGCCGTCGAAACGCTGAAAGAAAAAGCCGAGGCCGATGAACACGGGGCCGTCCTGGGGCGCATGATCGAAAGCCTTTATGAAGGGCTGCCCCTTTCCAGGGTTATGGGCAAGATGCCCGAACATTTCCCGCCGCTTTATGTCGCGACGGTCGGCTCTGCCGAGAAAACCGGCCATCTTGCCGATGCGCTGAAGCGCTACCACCACTACGAAACACGGCTGCAGGGCGTTCGCAAGAAAATTGTGTCGGCACTGGTTTATCCGCTGGTCATCATCACGATCGGCGGCGGCATCATGCTGTTCCTGCTGTTTTACGTCATTCCGAAATTCAGCCAGATCTATGCCTCCATGCGCAATCTGCCATTTGCCGCACAGCTGATGCTCTGGTGGGGCGAACTGGTGCACAAGCAGGGGCTGATTCTGTTTGCCGGCATCATCGGCTCGATCAGCGTGGCTGTCATGCTGCTGCGTTCACCAGCGGTAAAAGGGCGCCTGAAGGAGATGTTCTGGCGCCTGCCCAAAATCGCTCAGTATCAGCGGCTTTTTGCGCTGACCCGTTTCTATCGCACGGTCGGCCTGCTGCTGTCCGGCGGGCTCTCGATCATTGCAGCCATGGAACTGGCCGCGCAACTGCTGCCACCGGGAATGAAGCTGGCGCTAACCCAGGCCATCACCGATATCCGTACCGGGCAATCCCTCTCGGCCACTCTGCCACGGTATGCGCTGACCACGCCCGTTTCCGAGCGGCTTTTGCGCGTGGGCGAACAAAGCGGGGAACTGGCAACCATGTTCGAGCGGGCTGCCCAGTTCTGTGATGAGGAACTTGATCGTGCCATCGAAATGTTCACCCGACTGTTTGAACCGATCCTGATGCTGGTCATCGGCGTTCTGATCGGCACGATCGTCTTCCTGCTCTATATGCCAATCTTCGAGCTGGCCGGAAACATGCAATGAGCGCCCTTACGCTTGATTTTATCCTTGCTCTGCGCCAGAACGCAGAGGGCAAGGAATTGCCACCGCTGATTGCCCAGTTGCTGGGGCTGGATGCCCGCACCTATGTCAGCGAAGTCTCTGCCCTGCTCGGCATGCCCGGCTTCGTGCGCGATGAACTTGAACATCTGAAGCTGCGTTATGACATCCTTGGTTTCACCGATGCGGTAGCCCGCCGCTGCGTCGTGGCCGAACACCCGCAGGGTGGTTACTGGTTTATCGTGGCGGACCCGTTCGACCCGCTGATCCGCAACTGGGCACTGCAGAATCTGGGCATACCCTTCAGCATGGCATTTGCCCATTACGATGATTTGCTGGGCTTTTTTACCGAGCTTGAAACCTCGCACCGGGCGATGGACCAGCTCGCGCTGAGCGAAAACGCAGAAAGCAACACCGATGGCATCCCTGAAATTTCACTGGCCGCGCTTTCGAAAGACAGCAATCCCGTCGTCAAGCTGGTGAATTCCACGCTGTACGACGCACTGAAATCCAAGGCGTCGGACATTCACCTGGAGAGTACGCCGCAAGGGCTGACAATCAAGTATCGGATCGATGGCGTCATTCTTGGTGCCGGTGGCGCGAATGGCGTAGAAACGGCCGAACAGGTCATTTCCCGTCTCAAGGTGCTGGCCGACCTCGATATTTCGGAACACCGCGTTCCGCAGGATGGACGCTTCAAGGTACTGCTCAATGGCCGCGAAGTGGATTTTCGTGTTTCCATCATGCCGTCGATTCATGGCGAAGATGCCGTACTGCGGATTCTGGACAAGCAAAGCACAAACAGTTCCTTCAAATCACTGCAGCTCGATATTCTGGGGCATGAAGAAAGCACCATGGAGGCAATCCGCTCCCTGGCACGCGAGCCCTATGGCCTTCTACTGGTAACCGGCCCCACGGGTTCGGGCAAATCAACTACGCTCTACGCTACACTTTCCGAAATCAATACGGGCGATGAAAAAATCATCACCATCGAAGACCCGGTCGAATACCAGTTGCCCGGCATTCTGCAGATTCCCGTGAACGACAAGAAAGGCCTGAGCTTTGCTCGCGGCCTGCGCTCGATCCTGCGGCATGACCCCGACAAGATACTGGTTGGCGAAATCCGCGACGGCGAAACCGCCAATATCGCCGTGCAGGCGGCGCTGACCGGCCACCTGGTGCTGACTTCGGTACACGCCAACAATGTATTTTCCGTGCTCGACCGCTTCATGCACATGGGCGTTGAACCCAACTCGTTTGTCGATGCGCTGATCGGTGCAGTAGCCCAGCGCCTGATCCGCAAGGTGTGCCCACATTGCGTCACTGACGACTATCCGACCAACGAACTGCTGGCCCAATCCGGCCTGACACCACAGGATGTCGTGGGCTGGACATTTCGCAAGGGCTCCGGGTGCTCGCACTGCCGCGATACCGGCTACCTTGGGCGCAAGGCGATTGCCGAAGTGCTGCGCCTCAGCGACGAATTGCGTGAAGCGATTGCCAGCCGGGCGCCCGCTGTACACATCAAGCAGATGGCCATGCAAACCGGCTTTCAGTCCATCCGGAAGGTGGCATTGATGTCCGTCGCCCGGGGAGAAACCACCTTGCAGGAAGTAAACCGTGTCACATTTGTTGATTAGGCATACCGTCTGGCTCAACGGCCACGAGTGCCAAATGGTGAGCTACCCTCTGGGGCAGCGCCAGCCATGCTGGCACGGCGTTCAGACGCTGGATCGTGAAGGCACCATGCTGCTGACCCAGTTGCAGGATCTGGTCAATGGGGCACCACGTGGCAAATTCGGCCAGGACAGCCTGCAATTCGTACTCGGCGCGCCGCTGGTTCGCCACACCCTGCTTCCCTGGCAGGACAGCCTCAATACCGACAAGGACTGGCGCAATTACGCCGGTGCACTGTTTGCACAGCAGTATGGTTCCGACATCAGCCAGTGGCGCATCCAGATCGCGGAAGAAGGCTACGGCCACCCACGGCTTGCTGTCGCAATTGACGAACTGGTGTATCAGACCATGCTCGACACGGCCCGCAATGGCAAGCTGCGCCTCAATGGCGTCGAACCACTGCTGGCACACACAGTCAATCACTATTTCCGGCAGATCCGCGGGGCGGAATTTGCACTGCTGATTCTTGGCAAGCACTATGCACATGTTGGCTTCTGGCGCGACCGGCAATGGCAATCCGTCATCTGCCAGCCCTTTATCCATCCGGAAGCCTACGATCCGGAGCAGTTGTACGCACTACTCCGCGATACGGCCATTCTGACCGGCCAAGCAATGCCCGCTGAAATTTATCTGAGCTCAGCCGAACTGGACGGCTCGCACCTCGACGTTCACAGTGACCGGATCATCTGGCTCGGCCATCCGTTGCCCGCCTTCGCGTCATCCCAGGTTAAGCCATGAAGCCGCTCTATCTTGACTTCCACCGGCCACGCCATGTCGTCCCCTGGCTGGGGCTCGCACTGATTGCTTCAGGCGTAATCGCCCTGCTTGGCGTGATGACGCAGCTCGATGTCATCGCCCAACAACGCGTCCAGTTGCAGCAGGATGAGGATGACCTGGCCATCCGAATTCGCCGCAGCCAGGCACAGGAACAAAGCCAGCAGGCCTCATCACCGATTACCGGAAAGCAGATCGAACTGCGCACTGCGCAACTCTTTTCTCCTCTGCCTTTGCTGGAAGATCTGTCCGCTCACTGGGCTTCCGACGTTGCCTTTACCCGTCTGGACCTGGATACAACGGCGCGCAATGCCAAGCTGGACCTGGAGGCACGAGACCTGAACCAGCTGCTGCTGTTTATCGACCGGCTTGAATCCGATCCGGCAATCGATCTGGTCACTCTGGCCCGGAGCGGGGCGAAACCGAACGACCCGTACAAGCCCACCGTTGCCGCCATCGAGATCAACTGGCGCAAGGCATCCGAGTTCGCCAATATCCACAACCCGTTTACCGGTGCATCTGCGGCATCAAGTGCCAGTGCCGCAAGCAAGGCCGCCAGCCTGCCAACACCCGGGACGGCAAGCAAACCGGCCAGTTCGCCAGTGACCCGAGGTGTGCGATGAACAAGGCCCAGCTTCAATGGTATTTGCGCCAGCTCCCGCGCTATGGCGGCTTGCTGGCATTGATTGGTCTGGCACTCCTGGTGCTGTCCGGCATCCTGTATCTGCAGAAACTGCAGCCCGCGCGCCTGTCGCTGCAGACCCGGGAGCTTGAACTCGAGCGCCAGTTTTACCGCTTGCGCAGCATGCCGGTCGCCAGCAGCAGCGCCAGTGTTCCCATTGGCGAAATTCGCCTGAACCAGCCGGAAACCTACACCTTTTTCCTGCGCAGGCTCAATCTGCTCAATGAACAGTACCGGATCACGCCTGCCCAGATGGATTACAAAACCAGCATCGAGCAAGAAGGCCACTTTGTCCGCTACAGCCTGCAGTTTGGTGCCAGTCTCAGCTACCAGCAGCTTCATCCCTGGCTTGGCAGCATGGAGGCCATTCCCGGCGTGCGCATTGAAGCCATCAATCTGAGCCGCAGCCAGATCAGTGAAGAGCAGCTCACGGCCCAGATCCAGCTGTCCTATCTGACAGAGGTGCGCTGAGATGCTATCCCGCCCTCTTGTCATTGCATTGGTGATTACCGGAGGTCTGAGCTTCTACGCCTGGTGGAAGGATAGCCAGGAAAGCGAGCCAGAACTCGATGCCAGACCACGCAGCACCGCTCCGCGTGCGAGTACTGCAGCTCAAGCCGTGCCGTCCCATGCCGTACAGGCCAGCGCAGCGAGTACCGCAGCCAGCGCGGCAATGGTCAACCTGTTCCCGCGCCAGAACTGGGCGCCACCACCGACGCCAACCCCGGCTCCTCCGCCACCGCCACCACCAACGGCCCCTCCCTTGCCGTTTGTCATGGTCGCCAGCTGGCACGAGAATGGAGCGGACCAGTATTTCGTCGAAGCGCAGGGACAGCAGATTGTGCTTTGTACCAGTTGCAACAGCATGGGGCGGGTACGTCCCGGTGACACCCTGCTGGGTGTGTACCGGCTCGACAAGATTAGCCGCGACATGCTCCATTTCACCTATTTGCCCTTGAATCAGCAGCAACAGCTGCCCACAGGAGGAACGCCATGAAGCGTGCCCTGATTTATTCGATGCTCAGCGTAAGCATCCTCGCCGGCTGTGCCGCAGAAATGGCTCGCAAGGAAGGTGAAAACCTGATCGTGCAGGGCGACCCGGAAACCGGACTGCGCGTGCTGAAGGAAAAAGTGGCCAGCTACCCGGAGGATATTCCGCTGCGTACTGCCTATGCCTCGCAGCTGAACAACTATCTTGCCCGCCTGCAGGCAGAGGGTGATGCCGCACGCAATGCAGGCAATACAGCGGTGGCGATCTCCAAATACCAGCTGCTTCTTTCCTGGGACCCGAACAATACGCGCGCACGCGACAGCGTCCGCCTGATCGAACTCGGAGTGCGCCATAACTCGATGCTGGCCTACGCCAACTCGATCAAGGACACCCAGCCAAAAGAAACGATGGCGATTGCCCAGCAGATACTGAAGGACGATCCGGGCAACAAGCAGGCACGCACGCTGTACTACTACGCCGAAGCCAAACTGTCCAAACAGGCGCTCAAGCCTGCGCTGGCTGCCAATCTGCAAAGCCCGATTTCACTGCAGTTCCGCGACCAGCCGCTGATGAGCGTCTTTGAAATCATTTCGCGCGCAGCCAACGTCAACTTCATTTTCGACAAGGATGTGCCGCCCAACCTCAAGGCCACCATTTTTGCCCGCAACACCACGGTGGAAGACGTCATCAACCTGCTGCTGACGACCAACCAGCTTGACCGCAAGATCCTGAACGAAAACACGATCCTGATTTTCCCGAAACGCCCGGACAAGGACAGGGATTACAAGGATCTGACCATGCGCACCTTCTACCTGAACAATGCCGACCCCAAGCAGGTGCTGGCAATGATCAAGCAGATGATCAAGACTCGTGACGTTTACATCGACGAGCGCCTGAACATGCTGGTGATGCGGGACACGCCCGATGCCATCGCCGTTGCCGAACGCCTGATCGCGGCGCAGGATCTGCCGATGCCGGAAGTCGAACTGGATGTGCAGATCCTCGAAGTCAACAGCTCCGATGTGCTGAATCTGGGCATCGAATACCCCGGGTCGGTCTCCGCGACGGTTTACGACCCGAATTATGGTCTCACCGGAACACTCAAGGACCAGCTTGCCGCAGGCAAGGTGGTGCTGGATCAGCTTAGCAACATCAACAAGGGTGATGTTCTGGTCAATCTCGGGAGCCCGACTCTGACCGCAAACCTGCAGCAGGTCAGCAACAAGGGCAATATTCTGGCCAACCCCAAGATCCGCGTGAAAAACAAGGACAAGGCCAAGGTGGTCATTGGTGAACGTGTACCGGTGGTGACCACCACCAACTCCAACGGGGTGGTAACCGAGAACATCAATTATCAGGATATCGGCCTCACGCTGAATGTTGAGCCGGCGCTGTCGCAGGATACCGATGTGAGCGTCAAGCTGAGCCTGGAAGTCTCGAACATTACCAAGCAGATCGTGACCAAGAGTGGCCTGGTGGCTTACCAGATCGGCACCCGTCGCGCCGAAACCAATATGTCGGTCCGCGATGGCGAAACGCAGGTACTGGCTGGTTTGCTGAACAAGGTGGACAAGAACGATGGCTCGGGGTTGCCCTTCCTGAGCTCGATCCCGCTGCTTGACCGGATTGCCGGCACCAAGAAAACCCAGAACGACCGTACCGAAATTGTCATGTTGATCACGCCGCGGCTGGTTAAGACTTTGAACCCGCCACCTGCGCACATCATGGAGTTTGAGAGCGGTACCGAGGGCAGCATCAATACCGATGCCTTGCGCCTGCGCCCCGCTTCAACGGTCAACATCAGCTCACAGGGTGGCAGTTCGGGCACGTATGTACCGCCACCGGCCCCACAACCTGCTCCGGCGCCGGCACCGACGCCCCAACCGGCACAGGCTGCAGCTCCAGCACCGCAGAGCATCCCTGCCAACGCAGAACCTCAGCACCCATCTCCAACTCCAGTACCAGAAAACAAGGGCTACGGTGGCGGCATGGGGCGCCGTTAAGACATCTGATGATGCATATGCAATACCAGCGTGGCTTTACACTGATCGAGCTGATGGTGACGCTCACCATCCTCGCCGTGCTGGCCACCGTCGCCCTGCCGCTCTCGCAGATTGCTGCCACGCGCAATCGCGAGGATGAACTGCGCCGCGCACTCTGGCAGATTCGCAGCGGGATCGACGATTACAAGAAAGCCTCCGACGAGGGTCGCGTCCGCAAGAATCTGGACGATTCCGGCTATCCGCCAACACTGGAGGCGCTGGTTGAAGGCGTGAAAGATGCCAAGGACCCATCCGGCAAGATGATCTATTTCATGCGCCGCATTCCGCGTGACCCCTTCTGCGATTGCCCGGCTCAGAGCAATGCCGAAACCTGGGGCCTGCGCAGTTACGCCAGCTCGCCCGATTCGCCGGAAGCCGGCAAGGATGTCTTCGACGTGTACTCAACCTCCCGCGGCATCGCCCTCAATGGCGTGCCCTATCGCGAATGGTAGCCGGCATGATCCGCTCATCTCGCCGTCGCCACCTGCTCGCCCGCCTGCTCGGCTTCACGCTGATCGAACTGCTGGTGGTGCTCGCCATCATGGCCAGTCTGCTCACGCTGGTGGTGCCGCGCTATTTCCAGCAGACCGACCGCGCAGCCGAAACGGTACTCAAGCACAATCTGGTGGCCGTCCGCGATGCGATTGACAAGTTCTTTGCCGACACAGGCCGCTATCCGGCCTCGCTGCAGGAGCTGGTCGACCGTAAATACCTGCGCGAAATCCCGCTTGATCCGGTCACCAACAGCCGCGATACCTGGATCATCGTTCCGCCCGAAAGCGGGGCCGGCGTCTACGACCTGAAATCCGGCGCCCCGGGCGCGGACAAGAATGGCTCGCCATACAATAACTGGTAAGCACCGGCAGGGCGGCTTCGCCTATGGCTGGGTGCTGATGCTGGTCCTGGTCATGGGCGTTTATCTGGCCGAGGTCGGTGAAGTCTGGCAGACCCGCATCCAGCGCGATAAGGAAGCCGAATTGATGCGGGTTGGCAATGAAATCCGCCTGGCAATCAAGGCCTATTCGGAACAGAACACCGGCTCAGGCCCGCAATACCCGCGCGAACTCGCCGACCTGGTCAAGGATCCGCGCATGCCGGTTACCAAACGCTATCTGCGCCGCGCGTACAAGGACCCGATCACGGGTGAAGACTGGCAACTCATTCCGGCTCCGGGTGGTGGCTTCATGGGCGTTTACAGCAAATCAATGATGCGCCCGCTGAAGCAGGACGGCTTTCCGAACGACTATGCCTCCTTCAAGGACAAGCAGAGCTATAACGAATGGCGCTTTGCATGGTGGCCGCAGGGCAACAGCGGGCGCCGCTGAACCGGGCTGGCTCATACACCACCACCTATCAATCCACAACCATTTCTCTTAAATGGCTGCCGCCACATACCCACAAAAAAGCCGTCATTGCGTGACGGCTTTTTTGTTTTCTGCTGCCAGCAGGCGCGGGAAACCGCACGCCTCCTCACCCTCTCAGATCTGTCCGAGAAACCAGTTCACGATGTAGAAGTGATCCTCGAACAGCTCCGCTTCCATGCGCTGGAATTCGTACAGCGGCACCCATTTGGCACGATCCGCATCGTCGCTGCCGCGTACCTTGGGCAGCCCCTCGCCGGTCGGCGTCAGCTCGATCAGATAGGCATGCGTGATGGTACGGCCCCGCAAACTGCGCCGCGGATGATCAAACACCCGGCTGGCGCGTATTGATCCCGCCAGCACCGGAGCCGGCACTTTCAGCCGGGTTTCCTCGCGCAATTCGCGGATCGCCGCATCGCGGATCGGCTCGTTCTGGTCGACAAAACCGCCCGGCAAGGCCCACAGCCCCTTGCCCGGCAGATTCTTGCGGCGAATCAGCAGGATGTGCCCGGAATGGATGACCACAGCATCGGCAGTGACAAAGGTCGGCGGGTACGGCGCCACTGCCCAGGACTGGCGGAACGCCTGCACATAACGCCATTCTTCTTCAAGCTGGGCATAGGTTTCCGTTTGCCGGAAGGCGTCGAGCCAGGCAAACACCGGCGCTGGCAGCTGCGCCACGCAATCAGCAAAGCCGCCACCCTGTTTATCCCAGAGCGCCCAGCGGATGCTAGATGCCTGAATGCCCGGCACTTCGGGCACTTCAACCCGTGACCACTGCGGAAACAGGTCAAGGTAATACGAGGGCTTGCTCTGCCCGCAGCCGATGATGCCGACCCGGAATCCGGTCGCGCGCTGCTCGACACTGGCGGTATCCACCGCCACTACCTTGTCAACCAGGCTCTGAACTTCAGTCACCCATTGCTGGTCGTTGTACATGCGATCCGAGCATCCGACGACGAAGACGCGCGCCTGCTCCTCGGGAGTCAGTGCCGCGCGAATCAGCTGCTCGCGCTCAGAAACATTGAACGGGTTGCGCGGGCTGCGCGCCTGCCGCGCCGAGCCGCAGATGATGATGAGCTTGCCCGCTTGCGCCAGCGCCTGACGCACCACCGCAAGGTGGCCGGCATGAAAGGGCTGGAAGCGGCCGATGAACACCAGATAATCGAATTTCATGTTCTTCCTGTTCCTGATCAGCAATGAAAAAGGGCGACCGCGTCGCCCTTTGCCACTGATTACTGGTAGTAGCGCTTGGAGAAGTCGAGCATGCGTTCGATCGGCAAGCGCGCTGCGTCCATCAGCTCCGGCGTCAGGTAATCAATCTCGATGCCACCCTCGCCACGTTGTGCACGCTCGACTGCGGCGATGGTGTTCATCTTCATGTACGGGCAGGAATTGCACTGGCAACCGGCGTAGATCGGCGCCTGCTGGATGTTCAGGTCCGGACGGGCCTGGTGCATGTTGTAGAGAATGCCATCCTCGGTCGCGACAAAGATCGCCGCATCGGGCTCTTTATCGAAGGTCTTGATCCAGTTGAGCATGCCGGAAGTCGAGCCGACGTAATCGGCCTGCTGCAGCACCGGGAGCGGGGATTCCGGGTGTGCGATCAGGTATTTGGCAGTGGAAACTGCGGCAAAGGCTTCATCCAGCGCCGCCTGGTTGAACTTGTCGTGCACTTCGCACACCGCCGACCACAGCGGCATGTCGTAGCCGTACTGGAAGTTGAGATACGCGCCCATATTGCGGTCGGGCGAGAAGATCACCTTCTTGCCCTCGGCGTAGATGCTGGCAATCAGGTCATCGACGTTGCGGCTGGTGCAGATCCAGTCCGACAGCGCCTTGTGCTCGGCCGAGCTGTTGATGTACGACACGTGCACGTAATCGGGGTGTTCTTCACGCCACTTTTTCAGCGCAACCACATCGGTTTGCGTCACCAGCGAACAGGTCGAACCGGAATCAGGCAGGATAACCTTCGCCCCCGGGTTCAGAATCTTGGCCGTTTCGGCCATGAAACGCACACCGGCAAACACGATGACATCGGCGCCGCATTCCTTGGCATACAGCGACAATTCCAGACTGTCGCCGACCTTGTCAGCCATCTGCTGAATTTCGGGATGGGTATAGTAATGGGCAAGCGTGACCACTTTGGCCATGGGAATTCCTCCGGGCAAGAATGGGCGGGCTATCCCGCACCAGGCAACGCCCTTGCTTGCTCAATAAAATGAGAGAACGCGGCAAGGGCAACAGGGTATGCCCTCGACAACCGCACTGCGAATCCCGCAGCACCCGAGCATGGCCGCGATCATACGCCGATTTGCCGCCCGCGACAGCCCGCCGGAATGCAACAAAGCGTAGCCTGGATGGTTAAATCGCCGCCGCTGCTGCCCGATATCGCAGTTCGATCCAGCAATCCAGATTCTGCAATACCGTGCGCACCAGCACCTCGCCCCAGGGCAGGTGAAAGCGAACGACCGGATTACTGCGTTCATCCGGCCCGCGCCCGAGCTGACGGGACAACAGGCGTACCAGCAGATCGCGCTCCGCCTCACAGCCCGGAGCCTGTGGTTTAACCGAGTCATCCCAGACCGCCTGGCAATAACCGTCCAGCCAGCGCAAGCGCACACTGCGCCGCCCCCCCTCGTCGCGCAGCAGGATGACCCGCCAGCGCTTGCCGGCCCATAGGCCTGAGCCATCGAGCGCATAATCTCCCTCAGCATCTCGTAGCCACGGCCTGGCCGGCTCTACAGCGTTCAGCAAAGGGCCGGATAATGGGAACTCTGACGCGCTCACCTCGCCCGTCGCCAGATCAATCGCCAATACGTGGTTCATCATCCCCCCTGTGTTGCGCCCTTGCTGCATGGCAGCAGATTTGTTTTAACCTGCGACAAGGCCAGCCATAATAAAGCCGTCGCCCTCCTTCCGCCGAGATTGTCATGCAGCCGCCTCTTTCCCAGCCGCATATCCAGCCCTTCTTCCCGCCGCAACGCACGCTGATGGGGCCCGGCCCCTCCGACGTTTACCCGTCTGTACTGGCCGCTTGCGCCAAACCGACCCTGGGCCACCTCGACCCGCTGTTCGTCGGCATGATGGATGAAGTGAAACAGCTGCTGCAATATGCCTTCCAGACCCGAAACGAGATGACGCTGGCCGTGTCAGCGCCCGGCTCGGCCGGTATGGAGGCCTGCTTCGTCAATCTGGTGGAACCGGGCGAAAAGGTGATCGTTTGCCGCAACGGTGTTTTTGGCGAGCGCATGCGCAGCAATGTCGAGCGCTTGGGCGCGGTAGCCGTAACGGTCGACGACGACTGGGGCAAGCCGGTGGACGTGCAGAAAGTGGCGGATGCCATCAAGACCAATCCGGATGCGAAATTCCTCGCCTTCGTGCATGCCGAAACCTCGACCGGCGCGCGCTCGGATGCAAAGGCGCTGTGTACACTGGCCAAAGAACACGGCCTGCTCACGATTGTCGATACCGTCACCGCGCTGGGCGGAATCGAGCTGCGGATCGACGACTGGGGCATCGACGCCGTGTATTCGGGCAGCCAGAAATGCCTGTCCTGCGTGCCTGGGCTCTCACCCATTTCTTTCTCGCCGGCGGCGGTCGAAAAACTGAAAGCACGGAAAAGTCTGGTGCAGAGCTGGTTCCTCGATCAGACGCTGGTCATGGGCTACTGGGGCAATACCAGCGGCGCCAAACGCACCTACCACCACACGGCGCCGGTTAACGCCCTGTATGCGCTGCACGAGGCGCTGCGGCTGCTGGCCGACGAAGGTCTGGAAAATGCCTGGGCGCGCCACGCCATGCTGCACACCGAGCTGCGCGACGGCCTCGCGGCCCTCGGCATCGAATTCGTGGTCGAGGAAAAGTACCGGCTGCCACAACTGAATGCCGTGCACATTCCGGCTGGGGTCGATGACGCGGCGGTACGCAGCTGGTTGCTGAACGACTACAACCTGGAAATCGGCGCCGGCCTGGGCGCGCTGGCCAGCAAGGCCTGGCGCATCGGCCTGATGGGCTACGGCGCGCGCCGCGAAAATGTCGCGGTGCTGCTGGGTGCGCTGGGTGAAGTCCTGAAACAGAGATAGATATGCACCTATATGCCCATGGCCTTTTATACAAAAAGGCTGCGGGCACATACCCATTAAGAAGCAAGTAGTCAGCACCGGCAAACCCGGCGCGGTATCCTCGCAGCCCTCACACAAACTCCATCGTCCCTCCACATTGCTCATGCAGGATGGCGGGATCGAAGGAGGTGAATGATGCTACTGACACTTGCCCTGTGTCTGGCCAGTTTTCTGCCGGCCGTATTGCTGCCGCAACGGCCGTTGCTGATGTGGCTGGCACTGGTCGGCATGGGCATGTTGCGCATGCTGGGCCTGCGCGTGGAAGACCCGGCCTTTATAGGCATCCTGCTGGCCATGAGCGGCATCACGGTCGTTCTGGCGTTCCTGCTCTGCATCCGCGGCCTGATACGTCATTATTGGCTGCGACTGCCTGCGATCAGCGTTTCGGCACCGGATACTCGCAGCAGGGATTACCTGCTGTTCGCGGTCTTGCTGCTCCCTGCACTGCTTTGCCCGATGGCCGCCTGCCTCTATCTGCCGGGCATCGGCCCGCTGCTGCTGCTGTCTTTCCCAAGTGAACCGCAGTTCCCGGTGTGGTTTGCGCAAGCGGTACTGGGATTATCGCTACCCGTCAGCCTGCTGCTCGGAATGCCGGCACTGCTGCTGCGCCCGCTGCGCCGTCATGCGCCAGCCTGGCTGCTCGGTGTTCTGCTACTAAGCAGCCTGCTGGCCGCCGAGCACGTGAAACGCGCAGAAATCATCAAACATGTGCCTGAGTCCGCACGCACGAGCCTGATCACACAGTCCTTTCTGGCCGACCTTCGCGAATATGGTCACGAACGGGGCAACAACCCGCACGCCAGCTACCAGCTTGATGGCGTTGAATACCTGTGGAGCTATCGCCTGCGCAAGTTCGTGCGCGAGGATGCCGGATAGCCAGAAGCAGCACGTGGCGCGGCAAGCCGCAGGCATGAAAAAGGGGATACACATAGATGTATCCCCTTATAGCCTTTAATTTAAAAGGGCCACAATCACATACCCATCAAGCCAGACGACGCAACACTTCCTCGCGACCGATCAGCGCCAGCACGGCGTCCACCGACGGGGTGTTGGTAATCCCGCACACCTTGGCGCGCAGCGGCATGCCGACCTGCGGCATCTTCACGCCCTGCTGCTTGACGAAGTCCTTGATGAAGGCGCCCAGGCTCGCCGCATCCCAGCTTGGCAGCTGCGCCGCGCCTTCGGCAAACAGCTTCAGGCGTTCTTCGTCTTCCGGCTGCAGGTGCTTTTCGACAATTTCGGCCGTCGGGTTCAGCGGCTGGTAGAAATACTCGGCCTGATTGGCCATCTCGATCAGCGTCTGGCTGCGGTCCTTCAGGAGTGTGACGACGTCGGCGAGCGCCGGGCCGCTGGCGGTGTCGATATTGCGATCAGAAAGGAAGGCGGCAACGCGTTCGGCCAGTCTGGCTGCATCGGTCGCCTTGATGTGCTGGGCATTGAGCCACAGCAGCTTTTCGCGGTCGAAGCGGCTCGGCGCACTGGATACGTCCTTCAGGTCAAACCATTCAACGAATTGCTCCATGCTGAAGAATTCGTCGTCGCCGTGCCCCCAGCCCAGGCGCGCCAGATAATTCAGCAGCGCCTCCGGCAGGATACCCAGCGCATCGTAATCCACCACCGACACTGCGTCACGGCGCTTGCTCATTTTCTGGCCCTGATCGTTGTGGATCATCGGCAGGTGGGCAAAGGTCGGCACCGTGGCGCCCAGGGCCTGATAGATCACGATCTGGCGCGGGGTGTTGTTCACGTGGTCGTCGCCACGGATGACATGGCTGATCTGCATGTCGTAGTCGTCCACCACCACGCAGAAGTTGTAGGTCGGTGTACCGTCCGGGCGGGCGATGATCAGGTCATCAAGTTCAGAAGCGGCAATCTCGATACGGCCCTTGACCGCATCATCCCAGGCAATCACGCCATCCAGCTGGGTCTTGAAACGCACGACCGGCGGCACGTCCGCAGGGGGCACCGGCAGGGTCTTGCCGGCTTCGGGGCGCCAGCGGCGATCGTAGCGCGGCTTTTCGCCCTTCGCTTCGGCCTCGGCACGCATCGCTTCCAGCTCTTCCTTGCTGGCATAGCAGTAATAGGCGTGGCCGCTCTCCAACAGCTGCGCAATGACTTGCTTGTAGCGGTCCATGCGCTGCATCTGATAGAACGGGCCTTCATCGTAATCCAGCCCCACCCAGTGCATGCCGTCCAGAATGGCCTTGACCGATTCCGGTGTCGAGCGCTCCAGATCGGTATCCTCGATGCGCAGCACGAAAGTACCGCCGTGCTTGCGGGCATACGCCCAGGAGAACAGCGCGGTGCGTACGCCACCAATGTGCAAGAGACCAGTGGGGGACGGGGCGAAACGGGTACGGATGGCAGAGGTCATGGAATGATCCGGTATCTGTAAAAACGCAAGGCTGCCATTTTAGCGGCAGCCTGTGCGTATGGGTGAACAATGCGAAATATCGCTGCGGCCTGAAGCGGTCCGCAGCAATCGCTCAGAGCGAGGCGGACTGCACCGGACGGGCGGCAGCGCCCTTCAGCCGGCTGTTGATCGCCAGCGGCAGATTGCCCGGATTATCGATCACGACAAACTCGGCCAGCACCGGGTGGTCGAGCTGCGCCGGCGCTTCATGGCGCGCCAGAATGTCATAGTAGGTGCGCAGCTTGCCGACGTAGTACACCGGTTCGCCTCCACGCGCATAGCCATATTTCACCGTGCTGAAATACTCGGGATTGCGCAGCAGCGGCAGCGTGGTCTTCACGTCGGCCCACAGGTCGGGATTCTTGCCCTGCCGGCGCGCCAGCGTGCGGGCGTCCTCCAGATGGCCGAAGCCGACGTTGTAGGCGGCCAGCGCCAGCCAGGTGCGATCCGGCTCGGCAACGTCCTTGCCCACCATGTCGCGCAGCTCGTTCACCAGCCGGGCCGCCCCCATGATGCTCTGGTAGGGATCAAGCCGGTCAACCCCCAGATAACCTGCCGTATTGTTGGTCAGCATCATCAGGCCGCGTACACCGTAGGGCGATACAGCCTCGGGGTTCCAGTGCGATTCGGTGTAGCCGAGAGCAGCGAGCATGCGCCAGTCGATGTCATATTTGGCACCGGCCTCCTGGAACCACTTGCGGTATTTCGGCAGGATGGTATCGATGCGATCCTGGAACACCTGCGCATCGCCCATGCCGACACGGTTGACGTGGCCATAGTAGCGGTCAAGCAGCACGCGCATCGAGCCGTCCGCCATTTGCTGGCCAACGAATTGGTTGATCATGGCCAGCAGCTCGGGATCTCCATCGGGGACCGCCCAGGCCAGTTGCTGCGAGTCGCCACGCTGCTCGGCCACGGCCACATTCGGGAAATAGTTCTGCGCCACATCGGCGGCATGCGATTCGACCAGTGCGTAGTCGATTTCGCCACGGGCAACGCGCTCGATCAGCGTCTCGCTGTCGCCGTCCTCGATCACCTCCCAGGCCAGCCCCGCATTGCGGGTCTTGAGCTGGTTGAGCGACTGCACATACTGCGGCAGCGTTTTCACGACGGCATCGCCGTTGTATAGCCGCTTCCAGACATTGGCCTCGTTCAGCCCGGCCTTGTAGACCAGTACGGGCTGGATGCTCTGGTAAGCCGGGCCGAACATCAGCGACTCGCCTTCAAAGCCCTTTTGCAGTGCCACGCCCAGATGTGCCTCGCCACGCTTGAGGCGTGCGCGCACATCGCCGTGATTGCCGGTTACGACAAAACGGACTTTCAAGCCATGCTGCTCGGCAAAGCGGGTCACCAGATCGTACTCGAGGCCGGCGTAATTGCCTTCGGCATCCACATAGAGCGTGGTCGGGCCATTCTGGACCAGCACGACCAGTTCCTTGGATTCCATCCACGGGAGTACTTTCTGGGCGGGAGCTTCCTGCAGCTCGCCACAACCAGACAAAAGCAGAGCAGCCAGTGCCATGAGAAATCGTTTCATGCATCTTCCGAAAGTCTTGACCGGGCGCAGTGTGCCAAAAAGATGACAACAGGACAAACATGGCACTTGGCCGGAAGGAAAAAGTTGGTTACAATCTCGCCTCTTTGCTGGAGAGGTGGCAGAGTGGTTGAATGTACCTGACTCGAAATCAGGCGTAGGTGCAAGCCTACCGGGGGTTCGAATCCCCCCCTCTCCGCCAGCATTCGAAAAAGCCGCACACTGTGCGGCTTTTTCTTTGCCCGTAACTCACGCAGCAAACCTGTAAGCCACTGATTACACTACAGGAATTGCCCAGTGTAGAAGACTGCGGCGCCATGTCCAGAAATTTGTTGCAAAGCAGCATTTCAGCGAATACTACTTTCCCGACCCTATCGCGCCGCAGCCTGTGCCATGTCTTGGCTGCAGCCGTACACCCCGGAAAAAGCTGCCGCAGCATCCCGACCAGCGGTCAGCCGCTCAGTTTTCTGCGCTTTCCTGCCGCCCCGACCAGTCTCGGGCGAACTGCCAGGCCACCCGGCCGCTGCGCGCGCCCCGTCCGGTCGCCCAGATCAGCGCTTCGCGCTGCAGCGTTTCATCCCAGCCGGCCACGCCCATCACCGCCAGCCAGTGCCGCACGGCGCGCAGGTAGTCATCCTGGCTGAAGCTGTAGAAGGACAGCCACAGCCCGAAGCGCTCGGAGAGGGCAACCTTCTCCTCGATTGCCTCGGAGAAGTGGATTTCACCGCCCTCGTAGCGCGTGGCGGCGTTTTCGCTGAAGTATTCCGGCACCAGATGGCGACGGTTGGATGTGGCATAAATCAGCACATTGGCTGACGGTGCCGCGACCGAGCCATCCAGCGCGGTCTTCAGCGCCTGATAGCCGTGGTCGCCCTCTTCGAATGACAGGTCATCGCAGAACACAATGAAGCGCTCCGGCCGGCTGGCGACCAGTTCGACGATATCGGGCAGATCGTTCAGATGCGCTTTCTCCACTTCAATCAGCTTCAGCCCATCGGCACGGAATGCATTCCACGCCGCCTTGATCAGCGAGGATTTGCCCGTGCCGCGCGCGCCGGTCAGCAGCACATTGTTCGCCGTGCGCCCCGCGACAAACTGCCGCGTGTTTTGCAGCAGAGCAGCACGCTGCCGGTCAATATTCTGCAAATCCTCCAGCGCCACGCGGTGGGGATGACGCACCGGCTGCAGCACGCCCCCCTGCCCCAGGTTGCGCCAGCGAAACGCTTCGGCCTGCCAGTCGGGCGCGGCCGGCTTGCCGTGCAGTTCCAGCCAGCGCGTCAGCGCTACTTCCCCCAGCGCCAGAACCCGCAGCAGGCCTTGCTCCAGCTCATGATTCATCGCATTGCTCTCCCGTAATTGACGCGCCAGTGTAGCGCGTTTGCGACGCAGTCCAGCAAGGGGCGGGCACATCACCATATTGCAAGATGCTGATTTTTATATGCAATAAAATTTGGTTACAAATTGACGGCACACAAGAGGAGGTGCTAGATTGATTTTGCCGTCGCGGCATGGGGCTGCGGCGGACGTTCGGTTGTGTTAACAGGCCGGCTTTCCCCAAAGGATTGCCGCGCGGCCGGAGACGACACTCCGGCAACGAGTCGTGCGATCGCGGGATGCTTTTTCAAGGATTCCGGTGGGCGCGACACCTGTCAGCAAAATCTGCGACGTAGATAGTGAAACCTTCGTTAAAAGGGAGATCGCCATGCGATTCGACTTCATGGAAGGCTTAGCGAGTACGGTCAACGATGCGTTGATGAACTTGTTTCGGGCCTTCAAACCCTCTACTTATCTGGACCACGACGACTCGAGGAATCTCGCCCTCGAAGAGGCGGAACCCTTCCGGTAAATACGGGCGGTCTGAAACTTGAATCCCGCAAGGGGCACGGGGGCGCAAGCCCCCTTGTTTTTTGCGCGATCCGGCAAGCCTGCCTGCCGGCGGTACTTATATATAAGCAAACGCTTGCTGCCGCTATGCAGACTTCACACCTGGGTGGTGATGCCCCTGTCCCGACAAACGGCAGCTGATCAGGGTATATATACATAATCATGTATTGCCATACACCCGTCGTTTCCCGATAGTTACATCAACATACCCTGCACACTTCATTCACACCACATGGCAGTCGGCTACAGACAGCAAGCGACACTTTCACGTAAACTTGCATTCATCAAAAGCTAGCGCACTTGCCGCCAGGTTCCTGCATGACCACCCCGAACACGCGAACCAAACTGAGCACGCTGCTTTCCGCATGGGAAGCCTACTGCCGCGATCCGCATTTCGAACACTTTGTCGAGTTTGCGCTGGGCGTCAATACGCTCGCCGAAATCCTGCGCACCGGTAGCAGCGTCGGGCTGGCACGCATCAGCCAGGACCTGGAACAGGAAGCACTCGGTCTCTTCGGCGGCCCCGACAGCCATCCGATCAGTGATGAAGCCCGCAGCCAGCTCGCCGAACACATCCGCGGCCTGACCCAGTTGCTGGCGGGCGACGCGCCGGTCGCGCAGCAGGACCGCCGCCAGCATGGCAGCAGCGGCTGTACGCCGCCAGCCGCGCCCGGCCTGTATCTGGTCAGTGATCATGCGCTGCACTGGCAGGACCTGCAGGCCCAGCTGGGCTACTTCGGCCTGAATATCCAGCGCATAAGCTGGCAGAACCTGCCCCAGCAGGTGCAAGGCTTTTTCCTGCTGGACCTGCCAGCCTCACCGCACTGGCAGGCGCAGCTTGCCACGCTGCGCCGGCAAAATCCGGCCAGCCAGCTGATCGCGCTCGGTCTCGACAGTGAATTCGAGCTGATGCACGAAGCGCTCAAACACGGCTGCGATCACTGCTTCCCGCGCCACATGACCCACCCGGCGATGGTCGCACACATTCTGGAATTGCAGGATACGCTGCAGGAAGAAGCCTACCGCGTCCTGATCGTCGATGATTCCGTCACGGCGCATGCGCTGATCCGCCGGGCGCTGGCCGAACAGGGCATCGAAACCCGCGCCATCAGCGAACCCTCCCAGGTGCTTGATGCGCTGCGTGATTTCCAGCCCGACCTGCTGCTGCTCGACATGTACATGCCGGGCTGTACCGGTGTCGAGGTGGCGCGCATCATCCGCCAGCATCCCGAATACCTGTCCACGCCGATTGTCTACCTGTCCGGCGAAACCGACCTCGCCTTGCAGGTGGAAGCGCTGCGCCTTGGCGGCGACCATTTCCTCACCAAGCCCTTCAATCCGGTTTTCCTGAACGCCATCGTGAAAAGCAAGATCGAGCGCTACCGCACACTGCGGCGCTCGATGCAACACGACAGCCTTACCGGCCTCTTGAATCACACCAGCAGCAAAACCCAGCTCGACATGGCGCTCGAGCAATGCCGCCAGCAGCAGAAACCGCTGTGCGTGGCGATGCTCGACATCGACCATTTCAAGCTGGTAAACGATCGCTATGGCCACCCGGTGGGCGACCAGATCATCCGCAGCCTCGCCTGGCTACTGAAAAAGCGCGTACGCAGCCAGGATATTCTCGGCCGTTACGGCGGCGAGGAATTCCTGCTGGCCCTGCCGGGTGCCACGCTAAGCCAGGGCTTCACCGTGCTGGAACTGCTGCGGCAGGATTTTGCCGCCATCCATCACCCCTATGGCGATGGCTATTTCCAGCTGTCTTTTTCCTGCGGCATGGCAGCCTTCCCGGTGATCGACAGCCGCGAGGCACTGATCCAGGCAGCCGACGATGCGCTGTATCGCGCCAAGCACGCCGGGCGCAATCGGGTGGAATGCGCGTAACTTCAATATTTGATAATAATTCTCATTTGAATTAATCTGGTACTTCCTACCGGAGGTGCCCATGTCTGCCAGCCATCCCCTGCCCCACCCTCAGCAGCTGTACGCCATGGCTGCTCGCGCCAGCGCAGCGCGCCTGTGCCCCGAAATCGGCTTCAGCGATCCGACCGCCGAACGGCTGCTGTATCGCTGGCGCGAATTCATGGACGGGTTCAGGCCTGACCTGCCGGCCCTGCGGCGCTGCTGCCTGACAAGCGCCTGGCTGGACGGACAGATGCAAGCCTTCCTGCAGCAGTATCCCGACGCGCTCTGCATCAATCTTGGCGCCGGACTGGATGCCTGCCACGCTCGCCAGGCGAAACCTCACGCCAGCGACCAGTCGGACTGGATCGACGTCGACCTTCCCGACGTCATTGCCCTCAAGGCACGGCTGCTGCTGCCACGCTGCGGCTACAGCCTGGTGAGCGCAGACGTAACCCGCGCAGGCTGGACGCGCCATCTGCCACCGGCACGCAACCGTGCCATTCTGCTCAGGGCTGAAGGGCTGCTGGGGGCGCTCGACAGAGCACAGGTTCTGCAACTGTTGACAGAGCTGACCATCTGGAGCACGAATGCCTGCGCGGTGCGTCTGGCATTCGACTGGCACAGCCCGCTGCTCAGCCGCTGGCAAAGGCTCGCCGGAGCAGGCAGCCGACCCGGCTGGGCACTGGAAGGACTGGATGACCTGCCGATGGTGAATCCGCTCTGGCGACGGACAGCCGACTTCGATCTGCTTGCCGCCAGCGGCGGAGCATGCGGAGGCTGGAACCGGCTTTACCGGGCCTGCACCGGCCAGCCACTGCAGGGCTGCCAAACGCTGGAGCGGTACTGAGATTGCAAATACACAATGATGTATATAACCGTAGCCCTTTAAATAAAAGGGCTACGGGCACATACCACTCAGTCTCGATAGAAACGCTTCCATTCGCTCATGCGCAGCAGCGCACGGCATTCGCCCCGGTCAAGACGGTTACCCAGAAAAGCGCCGCGTTGGTAGGCAAAATCACGAGCGGTCAGAGCGCGCAGCTTGTTCGAGCCCGACATGCCATCCACCTCGCGGGCGACCCGCAAGCGCGCCCAGCCATAGCGACCCTCTTTCTCGTCATAACGCTCGGCACAATACTTCATGGCTCCGGCAAAAGCGCCCAGCCGGTGCGCATCCCTGACCAACGCACTGGCAGGCTCGGCCAGCAGTAACAGCAACGCGGCAAGTGTCGCCAGTAGATATTGCGAAATCTGCATCGTCATCTCCCGTCAGGCTCAATCCCAACGGGACTTGTGGGTTTCACGACGAATCTCGCGGCGCGCCTCGCGACGTTCGGCACGGACTTCACGCTCGGCCTTGCGCTTGGCGGCGCGGACTTCACGCGCACCTTCGCGGATTGCCTGACGGCGCTCCCAGGCATTGTCGGCGTTGTAATAATCACGGGCGGCTTCGCGGCGTTCGGCCATGACTTCGCGGGCACCATCGACCTTGGCCTGATGGACTTCGCGAGCACCCTCGCGGATTTCGGAGTGAACCCCGGCCATGGCCGGGGCAGCCAGCAGTGCAGCGGCCAGACAGATCAGCAGTTGTTTCATGATGGGCTCCTTGCAACATTCGGATTGCGATGGAACCCATGCTAAGCGCATGAAAGAAAAAGCTTAATAGCGTGTGCGGTTTCGCACACGCGCTCAGAACGCGTGCGGCAGCGGTTTGAGGATGAGAAAACGCCCGCGCTCGTCCTGGGTCAGGTAGCCGCCGCTGCGCAATTCTCCCAGCATGCGGTTGACCATCTCGCGCGACAGGCCGATGCGCGCCGCCAGCTCCTGCTGGCTGAGCGCAACCCCGCTGATGTCGTGCGAATTGCGTGCGCGCCGGTCCAGCCGCACCAGCAGCCGGCGCAGGCGTTGATAGCCATTGCTCTGCCCCAGCAGATTGAGTGAATTGACCAGATGGTAGACACCCTGCGCCAGTTCGCGCGCCACCGCCTCCCAGGCTGAGGGATGCGCGTCCAGTGCGCGGCGCAACGCCGTCAGTGGCAAGGCGAGATAGCGGCAGTCTTCCTGCACCACCAGATTGACCTGCGCGACCGGCTCGGAAAACAGGACATGCAATCCTGCAACCGCGCCGGCAGCCATATGGCCGTACAGATAGGCGCGCGGGCCATCGTCGGCATTGGCGGTTGCCCGCACGACGCCACTGCTTAGCAACAGCAGGCCGGTGATCGCATCGCCTTCCTGCCAGAGCAATTCGCCTGCTCTGGCCGAATGCCAGCCCCCTTCCGCCAGCAACGCAGCTCGAACATCCCCGGGAAAGGCATGCAGCATGGGAAAAAGCAGCAGCAGAACCGCTGCATCAGCCCTAGCGTCAGAGGCCTGGCCAGCAAGCATAAGCTTAGCTACGATAGTCGGCGTTGATCTTCACATAGTCGTAGCTGAAATCGCAGGTCCAGACCGTCGCCGCCACGTCGCCGCGGTTCAGCTTCACTGTCACCGCAATTTCCGGCTCGTTCATCACGCGCTGGCCCTGTTCCTCGGTGTAGCTGGCGGCGCGGCCGCCGTGTTCGGCGACGAGTACGTCGCCCAGCCAGACTTCAAGCGTGTTCACATCCAGATCGACCGGCGAGTAGCCGATCGCACACAGAATGCGACCCAGATTCGGGTCAGAGGCAAACATCGCGGTCTTGATCAGCGGCGACCTGGCAATGGCGTAGCCCACAGCCTTGCATTCGTCCCAGTCGCGACCGCCTTCGACGTGAATGGAGATGAACTTGGTCGCACCCTCGCCGTCACGCACGATGTACTGCGCCAGTTGCTGGCTGATTTCCAGTACGGCATCGCGCAGCGCGGCGAAATCGGGGTGGTTTTCCGAGTCGATTTCCGCATTGCCGGCCTGGCCGGTGGCAATCAGGATGTAGCTGTCGTTGGTCGAGGTATCGCCATCCACCGAAATGCAGTTGAAGGAGCGATCCGTCGCCCACTTCAGCAGGTAATCGAGCACCGGTTGTGCCACCGCGGCGTCGGTCGCCAGATAGCCCAGCATCGTCGCCATGTTCGGGTGGATCATGCCGCTGCCCTTGCTGATGCCGGTCAGCGTCACGGTCTTGCCGCCCAGCACGACCTGCTTCGACGCGGCCTTGGGAACAATGTCGGTGGTCATGATGGCATTGGCGGCATCCGCCCAGTTGGTCGGCTTGAGGTCGGCAACCGCAGCGGGCAGCGCGGCGATGATCTTGTCGGCCGGCAGCGGCTCCAGAATCACGCCGGTGGAAAACGGCAGCACCTGGCCCGGCGCGATCTGCAGCTGCTCGGCCAGCGCATAGCACACCGATTTGGCACGCTCGTAGCCATCCAGGCCAGTGCCAGCATTGGCGTTGCCGGTGTTGACCACCAGCGCGCGCATGTCGGAACGGTCGGCCAGATGCGCCTGGCAGATGCGCACCGGCGCGGCACAGAATTTGTTCTGCGTGAACACACCCGCCGCACGGCTGCCTTCAGAAAGACGCATCACCAGCACATCGCGGCGACCCGGCTTCTTGATGCCGGCCGATGCAATGCCAAGTTCGACCCCGGCAACAGGGTGCAGGGTCAGCGAATCAAGCGAAGGAACATTTACGGGCATGACAGGCTCCAGATCGGGCGGCGGAAAAACCTGATTGTAACGCGGGAGTGTGACAAGGGGCAGACCGCTGCCGGGAAATCACGGCACTGACCGGTGCGTGTGCAGAAAGCGGCACTTTCGGATCGGTCGGTTCAATGCACGGCGCGTCCAACGGTATGATGCGCGGATCAGTCAAGCGGAACAGCCGTCATGGAAAACGACCTGCTGCAGCACATCGAAGAGCATCACCCCGACAGCCGCGTGCGCTTTCTGCTGGCGCGCATCAACCAGTTCGAGCGCGGCGCCTCGCTGAAAAGCAAGCGCCTCAAGCGCACGACCTACGCGCTGCGCTTTTCGCTGCTGGCACTCGCCGCGATTTCGACCATCGTGCTCGGGCTGGATGTGGCAGGGCTGGCGCCGTACGCCAAGAACATCGCGCTGGTACTCGGGGCCGTGATGACTTTTCTCGGTGGCGTCAGCAGCTTTCTCAACATCGAGGAATACTGGATGCGCCACAACACCATCCACCTGCGCCTGAAGGCGCTGCGCGACCGGCTGGCCTTCCAGTGCAGCAATCTGCAGGCCATCGAGGACGACGCGCTCAACGCCATCCTCAGCGAATACCACTCGATCACCGAGAGCAACATCAAATACTGGCAGGATGCAATGGCCGAGCAGAAATCCTAGCCGTGATTGCTGCCTGCGACATCGACGGGCAGCATAAATTCGAATAACGCAGGGTATATCACCACAGCCATTTCATTAAAATGGCTAAAAGCCAATACGTTAAGATGTATACCCCACCTGCTTGCAGCAGGCAGCTACCCCGGCCCCCAGCGACCAACATCAGCCGCTCCGGCACTGCCCAACCTCGTTGCGGCGGATCGCGGCGGCGCGCGCGCGGATCGCCGCTTTCTCGGCGTCGTCCAGCCGCGCCAGATTTTTCACCTGCAGCGCCATGCGCGGATTGCCGCCCAGCAGGGCTTCATGCCTCAGCAGGAAATCCCAGTAGAGGGTCGTGAAGGGGCAGGCACGCGCGCCGGTGCGTTCGGCGGGATCATAGGGGCAACGCTCGCAATACGGGCTCATGCGCTGGATGTACTTGCCGCTGGCCACATAGGGCTTGCTGGCCATCAGGCCGCCATCGGCGTACTGGCTCATGCCGAGGGTATTGGGCAGCTCGACCCACTCCACCGCATCGACATACACCGCCAGATACCAGGCATGGACCTGCTGCGGCACCACGCCCAGCAGCAGCGCATAAAGACCGGTGACCATCAGCCGCTGGATGTGGTGGGCGTAACCATGGGCCAGTGTCTGCTGCAGCGCGTCGCGCAGGCAGGCCATGTCTGTTTCGCCAGTCCAGTACCACGCCGGCAGATCGTGGCGGGCATCGAGTGCGTTGCCCTCGGCATAGTCGGGCATCCGGGTCCAGTAGATGCCACGCACATATTCGCGCCAGCCCAGAATCTGGCGCACGAAGCCCTCGACGCTCGCCAGCGGCGCCCGCCCTTCGTGATACGCCCGTTCGGCGGCGGCCAGCACCTCGCGCGGATTCAGCAGCTTCAGGTTGAGCGCCGCGGAAATGTGCGCATGGTAGAGCCAGGGCTCGCCCGGCCACATGGCATCCTGATAATGCCCGAACAGCGGCAGGCGCTCGTCAATGAAGGCCTGCAGAGCCTGCAGCGCCTGCTCGCGCGTGACTGGCCAGGCAAAGCTGTCGAGCCGGCCCGGGTGCGTGGCAAAGCGTTCGTTCACCAGCGCGATCACCTCGCGGGTCAGCGCATCCGGCGCAAACACGGTGCGCGGCGGCAGAAAGCCCGGCCCGGCGGCGGCAAATGCCGCGCGATTTTCGCTGTCAAAATTCCACTGGCCACCCAGCGGCTCGGCAGCGGCGCCCTCGCCGCGCATCAAGATGCCGTGGCGCTTGCGCTGCTCGCGGTAGAAATATTCCATGCGCAGCGATTTGCGCCCTGCCGCATGGGCGGCAAAGTCGCGCACCGACACCAGAAAATGGCGATCTTCGCGCACCTCCAGCGGTAAATCATTTGCTGCGGCCACCGCCCTGATGGCCTTCAGCACGCGCCAGTCCCCCGGCGCCGTCATGATGAGTGCCGCCGGCTTGAGCCGCTGCAGGTCTGCCTGCAACTGGGCCGCCAGGGTGCCGGCATTATCAGCGGCATCAAGCCGCGTGTAGTGCACGGGGCGGCCGGCTTCCACCAGCGCTTGTGCAAAATGCCGCATGGCGGCAAGGAACAGCGCCGTGCGCGGCTTGGCCGACCACACATGGCACGACTCTTCTGCCACCTCGGCCATCCAGACCACATCCTGTGCGGGGTCGAAACCGTCAAAGGCCGCTGCATCAAGGTCGAGCTGATCGCCCAGAACAATCACCAGCGAGCGCAATTCAGCCACGGGAAAGCTCGCCACACATCCGCCGCATGCGGGCGTTGTCGAACCACTGTCCGCGGCACGGCACGCGCTGCCGACGTTCGATCACAAAACCGTGGCGCAGAAAAAAGGGCTGCGCCGTGAGGCTGATCTCGCCATATACACTGGCCAGTTCCATTTCATAAGCCTTTTCCAGCAAAGCCTGCAGCAACATACCCCCATAACCGCGCCCCTGCTGCCGGCCATGCACGTAGAAGCAGTCAATCAGGCCGTCGCCCTGCACATCAGCGAAGGCCACCACCTCGCCAGCCACCTCGACCACCAGCGGCTGCAGCGCCAGAATGCGCGAATGCCAGTCCGGTGCGTTCAATTCCGCCGGCGCCCATGCCGCGCATTGCGCGGGCGTGTAGTCGCGGCAGCAGACCTCGTGCACGGCGGAATGAAAGACAGCAAACAGCGCCGGAGCATCAGCAGAAGTCGCCTGCCGGATGAACATGGTCAATGGCCTTCCAGCAGACTGCGCAGCGGCTTGGGGATACCGGCGGTGAGCGCGTCGTTCACCGCAAACCACTGCAGCCCGGCATCGCGTGCCTGCGGGATTTCGCGCAGCAAGGTGGCGTATTGCGGGGTGATGGTAAGGCGGTAATGGCTGAAGACGTGGATGAATTCCTCACCGGTTTCATCGAGCACGATCTCGCAACCGAGCTGCTCGCGGGCAACGGCTTCAGCATCAAGCGTACTCGGTACCTCCGGCAGACACCACAGCCCGCCCCAGATCCCGGTGGGCGGGCGCTGCTGCAACAGGATGCGGCCAGCGCCATCGCGAATCAGCAGCATGACGGTGGACTTGGCCGGGATGGTTTTCTTCGGTTTCGGCGTCGGCAGCTCAAGTTGCCGGCCATCGCGCTTTGCCACGCAATCGTCCTGCAGCGGGCAGGCGAGGCAGGCCGGTTTTTTCGGCGTGCAGACGGTGGCGCCCAGATCCATCTGCGCCTGCGTGTAGGCTGGCATGTCGGGGCCATCGGGCAGCAGCGATTCGGCCAGCGCCCACAGCTGCTTCTCGATAGCCTTCTGCGCCACCAGCCCGTCGATGCCGGCCCAGCGTGCCAGCACGCGCTTGACGTTGCCATCGAGAATCGCTGCGCGGGTGTTGAAGCTGAAGGCGGCAATCGCGGCGGCAGTCGAGGCACCAATGCCGGGCAGCTCGCTGATTGCGGCGGGGCTGCGCGGGAATGCCCCGCCATGGCGTTCAATCACCGCCTGCGCGGCCTTGTGCAGGTTGCGTGCGCGGGTGTAGTAGCCCAGCCCGCTCCACAGTGCCAGCACGTCGTCCACCGGGGCAGCGGCCAGGCAGGCGATATCGGGGAAGCGTTCCAGAAAGCGCTGGTAATACGGAATGACGGTGATCACCTGCGTCTGCTGCAGCATGATTTCCGACAGCCACACGCGGTAGGGGTCACTCACCTGCCAGGGCAGGTCGTGGCGGCCGTGGCTGGCATGCCAGGCCAGCAGGCGTTCGCTGAACGGCGCCATCTTATTTCGCCGGACGGGCTGCGGGTCGGGCCGGACTGCTGGCGGGCTTCGCCTGGGCTGGCTTCTGCGGGGCGCTGGCCTGGCGTTTTTCCACCTGTTCGCGCAGGCTGGCGTAATCGACTTCGTAGCGCGGAGCGCTGATCGGCCCCAGAACATGAATCGGCACGGTGAGCCCCTGCAGGCCGGCCAGTTCGGGCACGCGCGCATTGGGGCTGGCGTCGATGGTGTAATCCATTTCGCCGGCGGCAAAATCGACCACGCCGCTGCCCTTGAGCGCAAACACGCCGGCATCAACCCGCATGTCCGTATTGGTCGCCACGCCGTGCTTGAGCATGAAGTCGGCCTTCAGCTCGGTAAAGTTCGTCGAGGCATTCAGATCGGCCAGCTTCACTTCCTGCCCGTTGAGCACCTTGATCTGCTGGTTGATCACCCGCAATGCAGCCAGGAAATCGACGCCGCGCACCGCGCCTTTCGAGAGGGCAATACGGACATTGCCACCTGCCGTGCGGCGGAAATCGCTCATGCGGTCACCCACCGCAGCCACATCCAGCTCGAAGGAGCCGAAACCTTCAAAGCGACGCGTATCGAGCAAATCGGCAAGCAGGGCATTGACATCCATGCGAGTGAGGCGCTGCTGCACGCGGATCGACGCTTCCGGCTTGTTCGTATCGAGCTCCAGCCGCCCCGAGAGGCGCCCGCCGTAGAGGTCGGCCGACAGCGGATCGAGCACCAGCTTGCGGTTCTGCGCCGAGAGGCGGAAAGACAGTTCGTTGATGTGCATTTTCTGCAGCACCAGCTCGCCGATGCGGACCGAACCGGTCGCATTCATGCGGTCAAGCCACCAGAAATCAAAGGGGCGATCCTGATCGACTTCCTTGGCACCTTCAGTGACGGCCGGCAGATAGGGCGTCAGGTCAAGCCGGGCCAGATTCATGTCGACCACATAGGCCGGGTTGACGAAGTTTTCGATGCTGACCTTGGCCGAAAACGGCGAACTATCAAGCGAGCCGGTGTTTTCCACACCCAGCGTTTCATTGCGCAGATCAAGAAAGCCCGTGCCCTGCAGGTTCAGCGCGATGGCACCGCGCGGCAGGCTGCGGTTGGTGTAATTGCCCTGCAGGCGATATTCCGGCAAGCGGATCTGCGAATTCTGGTGCACTTCCAGCGGACTGCTGAAATTGAGCGCCAGATGCTGCTGCGGACTGGACAGCTCGACCTGGATGCTCGCGGCATCGGTGCGCAGGATGCCCTGCTGCGTGCCGGCAAGCGTCGGTACCTCAAGCCCGGCGGCCAGCTTGCCCGAGGGGCTGTTCATGTTGACGGCCAGCTTGATGCGGTGCAGCGCCAGCATGCCATCGGAGAAACGGATTTCCGGCACATCCATGGTGCTGTACCAGTTCTGGTCGGCACGCATGCCCGATGATGTGACCTTCAGGTCGCCACCGATGAAGCGCATCGGGTTCCAGCTGAAGTCCAGATTGCCCAGCACCGCCACCTTGGCATTCTTCAGTTGCAGGGACGGGGCGCTTTCGCCTTCCTGCGTGACATCCACCTGCAGATTCGCAATGCGCAGGCGACGCTCCTTTTCCGAATAGCGCATAGCTGCCGTTGCGCTCAGCTGGCCATGCCAGCTGCGGTTCTTCTCATCGGCACCGATCTCGACCTCGCCATGGATGCCGAGCTGCCCGTTCTTGGGGTCGGACAGGTTTTCCAGGCTGACATCGAGCGAATTGGAATAGAGGGTGTGCGCGAAGAATTCATCGGACAGGCGCACGCGCATGTCCTCGAAATGCACGGCATCAAGCGCCACGCGGATTCCCGAGCCCTGCACACGCAAGAGGTCGTCGAAATTGAAACTGCCGTCACTGGCGCGCACGATGCGCAGCTCCGGGCGATTGATGTCCAGCTCGCGCAGCTTGGGCCGGCCGCGCAGCAGGGACCAGAAATCCAGGCGGGCAGTGAGCGAATCAGCCAGTGCAAACGATTCACCGGGTTTGTGCGGCTCGCTCAGAGACACCTGCTCCAGCAGGATGGCGGGACGCGGCAGCAGCACGGCACGCGCGCGGCCATCGATGCGCAGGGTGCGGCCGGTATCGGCACTGATGCTGTCGGCCAGAAACGTCTTCAGGATATCGAAGGACAGGAAGTAGGGAACGATGCCGACCAGCAGCACCACCGCGAGGAAACCCAGCAGATAATTGCGAAAACGCCGCCCGTGCTTCCACTCGAGGTGCACGTGGTGCTGCCAGTGCCGCGGGTTATGCCAGTCCATTGGGGCGTGTCTGTTCGATTTGCATTCGCGGGATTATGTCCAACACTGGCGGGAATTTCAAAGCTAAGATGTCGGCTTTCCATGCTGGCGACCCTGCGGGGTGCACCGAATGAGCCATTTCACTACCCTCAAGGTCCGGGGATTCCATCTCGATCTGTACGGCCACGTCAATAATGCGCGTTATCTGGAATTCCTAGAAGAGGCGCGCTGGAATTTCCTGGAAGACGCCGGCAGCCTGGCCTGGTTCATGCAACATGATTACGCGCTGGTGGTCAGCCGGGTCGCGATCGACTACCTGCGGCCGGCCACCATGGGCGACGAGCTGGTGATCGAAACACGGCTGGCCGGTCTTGAAGCCCGGGTTGGCCGCATCGCCCAGACCATCCGCCGCCGGGACAACGGCAAGACCATCGCCAGCGCCGAAATCACCTTTGCGGTGCTGCACCCGGCACGGCGCGGCGCACTGCCGATCGAGGGCGAGATCGCCGCCCACCTTACCGCCTGCGAACAGGAAGGACACGCTGCCCCATGAGAACCGCCATGCACTCCCCCATGAAGAACCTCCTGCGCTGGCTGCTGCCGGCGCTGCTTGCCACCCTGGCCCTGCTGACCGCGTGCTCGACCCATACCGGCCCCTTCCAGAAACCGCAGGTAAATCTGGCCGGCGTGCGACTGGAAGAACTCGGCCTGCTGGAGCAGCGCTTCGAGCTGCAACTGCGGGTCAGCAACCCCAACAGCTTCTCCATCCCGCTGGAAGGCCTGCAGACCAAGGTCGAGCTCAACGGCAAGCCCTTTGCCGAAGGGCTGAGCAATGAAAAGGTCACGCTGAAGGCGCTGTCGGACACGGTCGTCAAGGTCAGGGTGACGACCAATCTGGCCAGCACGCTGAAAACGCTGAACAGGCTGCTGGCCGGCAACGAGCCGCTGCGCTATCGTGCCAGCGGCACGCTTTACCTGCCGCTGGTGCCGGGTGGCGTGCCATTTGACCGTACTGGCGAAGTACCGCTGCTGGACGCCCGCAACTAAACCCGACACCCCATAGGCCTGCAGCCATTTATCTGCAATGGCTGCAGCGCAATACCATCAAGCCAGCTCACACCAGATGCCCGACCGGCTGGCCCGATTAATGCATGAAGAGCATCAGTCCAATGCCGATACCGGCATTTTTCCCAACAATCCGGCGCATTACACTGCAGGCATGACATCCAGCCGGAGCAGCACATGAGCCATCCAGACCTTTTTTCCTCCTTCAAGCTCGGCCCTGCCACGCTTGCCAACCGCATCGTGATGCCGCCGATGACCCGCTCGCGCGCCAGCCAGCCTGGTGACATCGCCAATGCACTTATGGCCGAGTACTACGCCCAGCGCGCCAGCGCCGGCCTCATCATCAGCGAAGGCACGCAGATTTCTCCGCTCGGCAAGGGCTATGCGTGGACGCCGGGTATCTACAGCCCGGCCCAGATTGCCGGCTGGCGGCTGAGCACCGACGCCGTGCATGCAGCCGGCGGCGTCATTTTCGCGCAGCTCTGGCACGTCGGCCGCGTCAGCCATCCGGACAATCTGGGCGGCATGCAACCGGTTTCCGCCAGCGCCATCCGCGCCAATGGCGTGCGCGTGTTTGTCGAGCGTGACGGCGAAGCGGGTTTTGTCGAAACGGCCGAACCACGCGCCCTGGACAAGGCGGAAATCCGCGCGATCATTGCCGAGTACGCGCAGGCCGCGCGCAATGCCATGGCCGCCGGTTTTGACGGCATCGAACTGCACGGCGCCAACGGCTATCTGATCAATCAGTTTCTCGATTCGGAATCGAACGCGCGTGATGACGAGTATGGCGGCTGCCTGGAAAACCGCCTGCGTTTCCTGCATGAAGTCACCAGCGCCGTTGCCGATGCCATCGGCGCCGAACGTGTCGGCGTGCGCCTGGCGCCGCTGACCACGCTGAACGGCACGGTCGACGCCAATCCCGAGGAAACCTATACGGCCGCCGCCGCCATGCTGGGCGAGCTGGGCATTGCCTATCTCCACATTGCCGAAGCCGACTGGGACGACGCCCCGCCCATGCCCGCCTCCTTCCGGCAGGCGCTGCGCCGCGCATTCCCCAACGCAATCATCTACGCCGGCAAATACACGGCCGAACGTGCCGCACAGGCGCTAGAGGAAGGCTGGGCTGACCTGATCGGCTTTGGCCGTCCCTTTGTCGCCAATCCCGACCTGCCGGCACGACTGCGTGCCGGCCTGCCTCTGGCGGAACACAATCCGGCCACCCTGTTCGGCGGCGGCGCCAGCGGCCTCACCGATTACCCGCAGGCAACCGCCTGATGCCGTGCCGGTGGCTCAGAGTTCAGTGCCACCGGCAAACTGCTCGCGCAAGAAATCAAGCCAGACACGCAGACGCGGATTGCGGGCAGAATCGGAATAGAACACAGCATTGACGGGCCGGCGCAAGCCGCTGTTGCAGTCAGCCAGCACTTCCTGCAGGCGGCCCGCCTGCTGGTCATCGCGCGTCATGAAATCCGAGAGGCAGACCAGCCCCTCCCCGGCCAGCGCCAGCTGGCGCAGGGTTTCGCCACTGCTCGCCCGCAAGGCAGGCTGCACCGCGTAACGCACATCACCCTGCCAGAACAGCGGCCATTCATTCAGGACATCGGCACCGAGAAAGCCGAGGATGGCATGCCCGGCCAGTGCCTCCGGCGTCGCCGGCACGCCGCAGCGGGCCAGATAGGCCGGCGCGGCGAGAATCCGCACGCGCGAGTGGCCAAGCAGCTGGGCGTGCAGGCTGGAGTCGGGCAACTGGCCTATGCGGATTGCGACATCGACCTGCCGTTCGAGCAGGTTGATGAAGCCTTCCGAGCTTTCCAGATGCAGCTCGATGCCGGGATAGCGGCGGCGGAATTCGCCGATCAGCGGCACCAGACGGTGCAGGATGAAGGGGGTAGCCGCATCCACGCGCAGTACGCCCTGCGGGTTGCGGTGCTGCGCACGCAGGCTGTCTTCGGCAGCGGCAAGATCGGCCAGAATCCGGGACGCCTGCTCATAGAAGAGCTGCCCTTCCGTCGTGAGCGCCAGCCGGCGGGTGGTACGGTGCAGCAGAATGGTATCAAGCCGGCTTTCCAGGCGCTTGATGCCGCGGCTGACCACCGAGCTGTCCAGGCCCAGCCGGTCTGCAGCCAGCCGGAAGCTGCCGGCCTCGACCACCGCCACCAGTAGTTGCAGATCATCGGTGCTGCTCAGCATGCGCACTCCATGACAATGGGTATACAGCCACAGCCATTACAAAACAATGGCTTCAGGGTTATACCCGAGCGACTGGCAAATAACCGTCGAAGCGGGTACTTTCGCCCGGAAACTGGAAATTGGGTTTTTCGCCCGCAAGAAACGGCGCAAGTTTCGGGCGCTTGACCACCACCCGCTTGCCGGCAACGGCTCTGGCCGGGGCCAGCAGGGCGTCCGCATCGGCATCACCACCGATCAGTGTCTGGAAAGCCGCCATTTCCTTCTTGGCCTTCGCGCGCTTGTCCGGCTCGGGGAACATCGGGTCGACAAAGACCACATCCCACTTCTGGCCGGCGACTTGCGCCTGCAGCAGAAAACCGAGCGCGTCGGCATGCTGAAGTGTCATGCGTGCGGCAATCGTCTGCACCGCGGGATCATCACTGGCAGCAGCACGCGCCAGGCCGTCGGCCAGCAAGGCGGCTGCGACCGGGTTGCGCTCGACCAGCGTCACCGTGCAGCCCAGGCTGGCGAGCACAAAGGCATCCCGCCCCTGCCCGGCAGTCACATCGAGCACGGCAGGGCGCTGCTCGCCCTTTACACCGACGGCGCGCGCCACCGGCTGGCCGGCACCGCCCCCGAATTTGCGCCGGTGTGCGGCTGCGCCGCCGGCAAAATCGACGCAGACCACGCCTTTTTCACCGCGCTGCCGCAAGGTCAGCCGCCCGCCGTCCCAGGCCAGCGCACAGGGTGCATCGTCCGGCCAGACCGGCCACAGCGGCAGGGCAAAACGCGCGGCCAGCGCCAGCGCCTCATCACTGGCTCCCTCCTGCAATAAACCGGCTACCACCACAGCATGTTCTCCGCTTTCTCCATATCGTCAGGCAGCGCACGATAGCGGATATCGGGCAGGCGTGCAGCGGGATCCTGCCGGTAGAACAGCTGCAGTTGCTCGTACACCGCCGGATATTCGCGCTTGAGCGTATGCGGCCACTCAAAGAAATACTCGCTGAAAACGGCAAAGCACTCGGCGGGCGACTCGGCGGCATACGGGTCGATGCTGGTGTAATGCCCCAGATCGGCGCGCTGCTGCAGGTGCGTGTACGCCTGGCTGAAAACCTGCTGCCAGCGGCTGGCATCCATGCCGGCATGCAGCGGCGGATTGCCATTCGGATAGCCGCTGCGCATGTCGAGCTTGTGCGCGAGTTCGTGGATCACCACATTCCACGCGTCCAGTTCGCCGGACTGCTGCGCATCCTGCCAGGACAGCACCAGCGCCCCACCCTGATGCGCCATGCCGGAGTAGGTTTCCTCGTACTCGTGTACGACGCCGACCGGATCGGCCACACGCAAGCGCCCGCGAAACTGGCCGGGATAGAGCACCACCTCTTTCCAGTCGTCATAGGCATCGTGCCCCAGATTGAGAATCGGCAGCGCGGCCTGCGCGGCCAGCCGCGCCAGCCCCGGAGCGTCAGGCTGCAGGCCGTCGAGCGGGGTAATCACCTTGGTCGCCAGAAAATGATCGGCAATCCGCCGCAAGCGCAGCAGTTCATCATGATTCAACCCGCGAAACAGCGGCGTCGAACTCGCGTGATGCCACAGGGCATCGTCAAGCTGCAGGGCTGGTCTTGCCGTGCCGGCAGCCAGACCCAGTGTGCGTTTCAGAAAAGACAGCATGGCGATCCCGTGAATGTGGGTGGTATGGCCCTGGCCCGTCGTTCCGGCCTGGCCGGAAAAATAACCTGAAAAAGCCGCTGATTTTCTGCCGCCGGGTTGATGGCGGCGCGAAACGGCGATCCAGGCCTATGTTACGGGCAGATAGGGCCGGATCGGCGAACTGCAAGCACGCATGCGCTACAATCGCGCTTTTGTTGCGTGCATGCAGACCACCATGAGCCAGCTCCTTCATCCCCGCATTACCCGCGTCGCCGCCGGCATCCTGCTGCGCGACGGGCAGTTCCTGCTGGCAAGCCGCCCGGCCGGCAAGGCCTACGCCGGGTACTGGGAATTCCCCGGCGGCAAGCTGGAAGATGGCGAAACGCCGCATGACGCGCTCTGTCGCGAGCTGCACGAGGAAATGGGCATTACCGTGACTGCGGCCACGCCGTGGCTGGTACAGCGTTTCGTCTATCCGCACGCACATGTCGAGCTGCATTTCTTCCGCGTCACCGGCTGGGAGGGCACGCCGCACCCGAAGGAAGGCCAGCAATTTGCCTGGCAGGCCACGGGAGCCCTCACCGTCTCCCCCATCCTGCCTGCCAATGGCCCGCTGCTGCGCGGGCTGGCCATGCCGGAACATCTGGTTCTCTCCAACGCGGCAGAACTGGAGGCGGCCTTTCTGCCGGCGCTGGAACGCCGTCTGGCTGCCGGCCTGCGCTGGCTGATCCTGCGCGAGCCGCAACTGGCTGCCAGCGATTACCGGGCACTTGCGACCGATGTGCTGGCGCTAACCCGCCCTGCCGGCTGCAAGGTGCTGCTGCATCGGGATATCGCACTGGCACAAGAACTGGGTGCTGACGGCGTTCACCTGAGCGCCGCGCAAATGCATGCCCTGACTGCACGCCCGGCCGGGCTTGACTGGGTGGGCGCATCGACCCACAACACCATTGAGCTCGCTGCCGCGCAGGCACTGGGGCTCGATTACGCGCTGCTGGGACATGTTGCTGCTACGGCCAGCCATCCGGGCGAGCCGCCGCTGGGCTGGGAAGGTTTCGATGCCTGCATGGCGCCGGGCTGGTCGCTGCCGGTCTATGCACTGGGCGGTATGCGGCCGGAACTGCTGTCTACTGCCAAAGCACACGGCGCACAGGGCATCGCCACCCTGCGCGATGGCTGGCAATGAAAAAAGTCCCCCTCGCCCGCCGTGCCCTCTGGCTGCTGCCAGTGCTGCTGTTGCCAGCACTCTGGTTCAATGCCGGAAAAATCCGGCAAATGCTCGCCGGGGAAACAGCCACGCCGCTGACCCTCCCGTGTGCAGATCTGCGGGCCGGCTGCCACTTTCGCATCAATGACGCGGATTACCGCGCCAGCATTGACGGCGAATTGCGGCCGGGCAGCCTCTTTCTGCTGCAACTGGAGGGCAAGGCCAACCAGGTTGTCGCCTCCTGGCAGATGACCGGCATGGAGATGGGCCCCAACCGCTACCAGCTGCAGCAAACCGTGCCCGGGCACTGGCAAACCCGCTCGGCCCTCCCGGTGTGCGAGCAGCAGAGGCAGGACTGGGAATTGTTGCTGACCGTAGATGGGATAACCGTCCGGCTGCAAACCAGAGCCGCCTCACGCTAAATCTTTCATTGCAAACAAGTTTCGTGCAATCGCAAGCCTCTTGCAGAATCGGGGGGGCGCTGTAAATTAAGAGAATACTGATTCTCAGGCAGCCCCGGCCATGTCCCGCTTTTCTTACCTGCTTGCCACAGTCCTTGCCGGCGCGGCAATGCTTCCCGCCGCCGCCACGGTTTATCAGTGGCGCGATGCCGAAGGCCGCGTGCATTACACCGATCAGCCCCCCCAGGGCGAAACCGTGCGCCAGCGCAAAATCCGCAGCAATGTGGTGGAAACCGCCAGCCAGCCAGCCAGCGCCAGTGCAGGCAGCGCGAGCGACAAGGCACGGGTGACACTCTGGATTGCGCCGGGCTGCGGCCAGCCTTGCGAAGAGGCGCTGGCACTGCTCGACCGCCGCAAGGTGCCATACGATGTGAAGAATTTTGCCGCCTCCGAAAAGCTGACCATCGAGTTTTTCAATGTCACCGGCAGCATGCAGACCCGCCCGCCCGTCCTGCAGATCGGCAGCACGGTGGTTCAGCCCTGGGACAGCACCACCTGGGCGGCCGCGCTGGGTACGGCAGGCTACCGTCAGTAACCCCCCGTACAGCCATCCATGCCGCGGCGTGCACCACCGCGGGCCAGACCAGCCCGGTCGTTTTCCGGTATGCTGCGCACGCACCAACCACTGAATAACAACACCAATGCAACTTGCCACCTGGAACGTCAATTCGCTGAAAGTACGCCTGCCGCAGGTACTGGACTGGCTCGCCAGCAACCCCGGTATCAGCGCACTGTGCCTGCAGGAAACCAAGATGGACGACCCCGTCTTTCCGAAAGACGAGATCGAGGCCGCAGGCTATCAGGTCGTGTTTGCCGGGCAGAAAACCTACAACGGTGTCGCCATCATTGCCCGCGGCGAACTCGAGGAAGTGACGGTCAACATCCCCGGCTTTGCGGATGAACAGAAGCGCGTGATCAGTGCAACGCTTGATGGCGTACGCCTTGTCTGCGCCTATATCCCGAACGGCCAGGCACTGGATTCGGACAAATACCAGTACAAGCTTTCCTGGCTGGATGCGCTCACCCGCTGGCTCGCCGGCGAGCAGCAGCGCTTTCCGCAGCTGGCGCTGCTGGGCGACTACAACATCGCCCCGGAAGACCGCGATGTACACGCGAAGTGGACCGATCCGCTGCTGGTGTCTCCTCCCGAGCGTGCGGCTTTCCAGCGCCTGCTAGACCAGGGCTTTGCCGATGTGTTTCGCCAGTTCGAGCAGGCGGAAAAATCCTTCAGCTGGTGGGATTACCGCGGCTTTTCCTTCAAGAAGAATGCCGGCTTGCGCATCGACCACATTCTGGCCACCAGCGCACTCGCCAGCCGCTGCACGGGCTGCCGGATCGATGTCGAGCCGCGCCGGCACGAGCGCCCGTCAGACCATACGCCGGTGATTGCCAGCTTCAGCTGACAGCATATTGCCCGTACGATTCAGCCCGCATATACCGCCCGGTGATTTTGCGGCAGAATGCTGTCATTCTGTGAATCAGGTCACACCCATGGACAAAGCACGTCTCTTATCCGGCAGTACCCTGTTCTGCGAACTGAACGACGAGGAGCTGCGCTCGCTGGCGGAACACGCCGAACTGTGCCAGGTCAACGCCCGCCAGATCATCCTGAAGCAGGGGGCAGTCGGCCACGAGATGTATGCACTGCTGCGCGGCCGGCTGCGTGTATTCCGCTGCAACGAGGACGGCCGCGAAATCACGCTGAGCCTGCTGGAGGCCGGCGACGTTTTCGGCGAAGTCGCCATGCTGGACGGCGGCCCGCGCTCGGCCAGCATCGAAACGCTGGAAAACTGCGAGCTGCTCGTGCTGCGCCGCGACGCGGTGATGCAGTATCTGGAACATCATCCGAAGGTGATGCGCCAGCTGATCGCCGCCCTGTGCCAGCGCCTGCGCAATGCCGACGAGATGGTGCAGGACACGCTGTTCCTGCCCCTGCCGCAGCGCCTTGGCAAATGCCTGCGCACGCTCGCCGAGCAGAGCGGCAGCGAAGTGAACGGCTGGATCGAAATCGACCTGAAATTCACCCAGCAGGAAATCGCCAATCTGGTCGGCGCCAGTCGCGAAAGCGTCAACAAGCAGCTCAATGCCTGGATCGAACAGGGCAAGGTGCAGATGATCAGTGGCCGCATCCAGATCAAGGGCGATGCACTGCTGATATAACACCAGGTGTATGGCCTCACAGCCCTTTGTTTTAAATGGCCACAATAAGATACCCGGTTAAAAAATGCCCCGCACAGAATGTCGGGGCATTTTTGTTCTGGGTATCAGGCTGCAGCTGCCTAGCGCTGCGCGAGATTTCCCGGCGGCGGCGCCCAGTCAAAATGACGCTTCCATGCGCCATACACCAGATTCGGGTATTCCGCCTTGCCAAGGCTGCCGTTGTAGCGGCCAAGAGCCCGGAACAGATCACCCTTTTCAATATCCAGATAGTGGCGCAGGATGGTGCAGCCATAGCGCAGATTGGTGTTGAGATCGAACAGATTCTGATCCGGCGTGCCGATCGCGCGCTGCCAGAACGGCATCACCTGCATCAGCCCTCGCGCGCCGACCACGCTGACGGCATAGCGGTTGAAGCCGCTTTCGACATGAATGAGGCCCAGCACCAGTTGCGGATCAAGGCCGGCGCGAGTGGCCTCGTACTGAATGGCGGTCAGCAGCTTGCGGCGCAGGAAGCCGTCCGTGTCGTCCTTGAAACGCGGCAGGCGGCCAAGGCGCTCGCTCATTTCGGCAATCCATGCTTCGCCCACCGCCGGGTTGTCGAACACCAGCTTCGGCTCGATACGGTCGGAAATCGAACGCTGCATGGCCGTGCGCACCGTATCGGCCAGCGCCTCTTCACGCTGCGCACCCGCCTGTGCCCCGCCAGCCAGCAAGACTGCCAGCAGACATACCCCGCTAATGTATCGCCGCATCACCATCTGACTACCTGCCTCCCAACCCCATACCCAGTCTTCTCATCGGAAGGCAAAAACCGGCACCACGCCGGTTTTCGCCACGATGCTCAGGCCAGCTGCTGCTGCACAAAGGCCGCGATCTCGGCAAGCGGCAGCTTCTGCACGTCGCCACCGGCGCGTGCGACATACTCGACCACGCCGTCCGCCAGCCCCTTGTCACCGATCGTGACGCGGTGCGGAATGCCGATGAGTTCCATATCGGCAAACATCACGCCCGGGCGCTCATTACGATCATCCAGCAGGACTTCGACGCCGGCCGCCTGCAATTGCGTATACAGCTGATCGGCGGCCACTTTCACTGCATCGCTCTTGTGATAACCGACGCCGACAATCGCCACACTGAACGGCGCCAGGCCCTTCGTCCAGATGATGCCGCGCTCGTCGTAGTTCTGCTCGATGGCCGCACCGACAATACGCGACACACCAATGCCGTAGCAGCCCATTTCCATGACCTGCTGCTGGTTGTTTTCATTCACGAACACGCAGTTCATCGCTTCGGAATACTTGGTGCGCAGCTGGAAGATATGACCGACTTCGATACCACGGCACAATTCCAGCTTGCCCTTGCCATCCGGCGACGGATCACCGGCGACCACATTGCGGATGTCGGCAATGATGGTCGGCTCCGGCAGATCGCGCCCGAAGTTCACCCCTGCCAGGTGGAATTTCGGCTTGTTGGCGCCGCAGACGAAATCACTCATGGCAGCGACGGTGCGATCCGCAATTACCTTGACATTCGCGGCCACGCCAACCGGGCCGATGAACCCCGGCGGGCAGTTCAGATGGTTGCGGATTTCTTCATCCGTGGCAAAGCGGAAGTCGCCCAGGCCGTCGAGCTTGCTGACTTTCACTTCGTTGAGGTTGTGATCGCCGCGCAGCAATGCCAGCACGAACTGGCCATCCACCGTCATCAGCGCGCAGGCCTTTACCGTTTTCTCGATACCCACGCCCAGCAGCTTGGCGACGTCTTCGCACAGCGTCTGTTTCGGCGTATCGACATCACGCATCGCCTCGGAAGCAGCCCCACGCGCTGTGGCTGGCGCCAGTGCATCGGCCAGCTCGACGTTGGCGGCGTATTCGGAATCCGGGCAGTAGGCCAGCAAATCTTCGCCGGCATCGGCCAGTACATGGAACTCGTGCGAACCAGAACCGCCAATCGCCCCCGTATCGGCCGCTACGGCGCGGAATTTCAGGCCCAGACGCGTAAACACACTGGAGTATGTCTTGTACATCACGTCGTAAGTGGCTTGCAGCGACTCGAAATTCGCGTGGAAGGAATACGCGTCCTTCATCACGAATTCACGCGCGCGCATCACGCCAAAACGCGGGCGGATTTCGTCGCGGAACTTGGTCTGGATCTGGTAGAAATTCACCGGCAGCTGCTTGTAGCTGCGCAATTCGCTGCGCGCAATGTCGGTGATGACTTCTTCATGGGTCGGGCCGAAGCAGAAATCGCGTTCGTGACGATCCTTGATCTTCAGCATCTGCGGACCGAAGACCGCCCAACGGCCGGTTTCCTGCCACAGCTCGGCCGGCTGCACCGCCGGCATCAGCAACTCCTGCGCGCCAGCCTTGTTCATTTCCTCGCGCACCACCGCCTCGACCTTGCGCAACACGCGCAAGCCCAGCGGCATCCAGGTGTACAGGCCGGAGCCCAGCTTCTTGATCAGCCCGGCTCTGAGCATGAGTTTGTGCGACAGAAGTTCGGCCTCGGAAGGCGCTTCTTTCAGGGTGGAGAGGTAAAGCTGGCTGGTACGCATGGTGAAATCCGCAAGGGGTGGACACATCCCGCTCCAGCGCATCGCGCGACACCGCACGAACACTGGCAGGAGCCGGTGAAATCAGGCCGCTGATTATAAGCCGGCCGGCCAGCAAGACCAAATCCGCACTCACGACTGAAGTGGCAATTCAAGCCAAATTCACCACATATCTGACGGGCGGCTACCGTTTGTCGGCACGCCAGTGCCGCTCTTCCGTGCACCATGCTGCCACGTTGCCACCTAGGGCGTACACCCTATACCATCGGACTCACAGTAAAAATTACACAGAACATCAGGAATCGATGATGAAGCAGACACCCCGCCAGCAAGGCTTTACCCTGATTGAATTGATGATCGTGATTGCCATCATCGGCATCCTGGCGGCAATCGCCATTCCTTCGTATCAGGAATACATCAAGCGCAGTCGACGCAGTGATGCGCATGCAGCCATTTCAGCAGTGCAACAGGCGCAAGAAAGATGGCGAGCCAACAACACAACGTACAGCGAGAATTTTGGCAAGCAGGGACTGAATCTGGATTCATCCTCTGACACGGTAGCAACGCTAGTTAGCAGTGAAGGCTATTACGATCTCACTATCACAAAGAACAGTGCAACAAGCGCATCCTATGAGCTGATAGCATCCGCCAAAGGAAAGCAGGCTTCGGACAAGCAGTGTCAGCAATTGATACTCAAAGTCAACAATGGTAATGCGGAGCGAAGCTCAAAAAACTCTGCTGGCGTTACCGCCACCACAGGTTGCTGGTAAAAGGGACTAGTACCTAATGAAAAAAACAAAAGGTTTCACGCTTATTGAACTGTTTGTCACAATTGCAGTTCTCGGCATCATTCTCGCTATCGCCATCCCAAGCTTTACCGACTGGCATAATCGCACCCGCCTTGAAAACGCAGGAAAAGAAATCACTACAATGCTGGCTCTGGGCAAAGGAGAAAGCCGGAAATTGGGAAAATCAACATTCATCCGGACCCAAAATGCGAACATGGACAACTGGTATCTAATGATATCAACCAGCAACACTTGCACACCAGGTAATGAGTGTGATTTGCGCAGCATGCAGGGAGGCTCTGCCTACCCCGGGATCAAACTGATCAATGCTAGCAGTTATCTTGATCAGACCGAATTTCCTAGCAACGACTCGCTGGTTGTCTTCAGAACAGGAAAACCAACGGCAGGAAAATCTTTCGAAGAAATCACTCTGGAGTCCGGAAAATACCAACTAACATTGCGCATCAGCCCAACCGGTGTAGTGACAAGCTGCATTCCATCCGGAAAAACCTTATTCGGGAAAATAAGCCAATGTGCCTAATTGTTAACAGCGGTGCATCACAAAAAGGAATGACGCTCATTGAGCTGATGGTCGCAGTTGCAGTCGGACTATTACTACTGAGCGTTGCGGCCAGCATTGGTCTTGGCAGTTTAAAAGACAGTAAAAATACCGCAGGCAATGCCAATGCAGTAAACAACCTGCAAGCCATTGTTCAAACCGTCGCACAAGAATTGCGCCGCGCGGGTTACAACGCGGACATCGACGTCGAAAGCGACGATAGCAGAACTTTCCGCAAAATCTGGTTTTTTGGCGGAACAGGCAACAGCGGTCACACTTCGGTAATTTTCCGCTATGACCGCGCGGCACCATCAACAGCCCTGACCCCGCCAGGCGATGGCACTGTCACACTTGCAAACAACGAAGTTCGCGGATTGTGCGTCAGTGGCGATACTGTACAGATTTTGACCAAAGCGGCAGCTTTGCAGCCATCTACTCCGGCCGGCGCAATAACTGGTTGTTACCCAAACTCCGCAGGTTGGGAATGGGAGCCCATCAGTGCACCGGATGGCCTAAAAATCACCAGCGCAAGTTTTCACATTATCGATACACTACTGACTGATGGGCGTGTGGCGGATAGCATAATCTTCAAGCTCAATGGCGTTGCCGCCAATGGCAACGCAGTCAACGCGCAAGAGCTGATTCAACTGCGAAACCGCCCATTCATTCAACCCTAATTACTCGGAGTCGTGATGACTAATTCGACTACGGCTTCCGCCTTGTCAGCATCAGTTTATATCCAGAAAAAGCAGCGTGGGGTTGCCGCACTACTGATTACCATCCTGATCGCACTAATAGCTACGACTGCTGTTTTTTACTCCAGCCGCGGCGCTGTACAAGTACAGCGCAATACAGCAGGTAACTACCAGCTCAGCATCGCCCAGCAAGCCGCAGAAGAAGGCGCAAGCCAGTTTCTTCGCCAAATTCAGGACGATATGGAATCGATTCAAAAATCCATTCAGGATGATCCCAACAACCCCAAGCCAGGGAAAATTCTAGAGAAGGAATCCACTCCAGCAGGTGCGACAAGTTGCATTCCTGGAGACGGCAACTTTCCTTATGACTTTGTAAAAGAATACCGTGCGGGGGAAACCGGTTCTGATCGTAAAACCTTCAAGGCAGATAAATTTGTAATTCCCGACACAGGATACCATGCGCCAATTGACAGCAAAGATACCCTGACTGCTTTGGGAATACAGCAAGGTTCATCTTGGCGAGTCCAAGGGCACATTGCAGGAAACCGTCTTTACATCCGCGCAGAAGGCTGTATGGGCGAAGATGACTGCAAGGCTGAAAAAGATTCCAAGGACACTCTTCTACCTCGTGCTGTCGTTCGCCGGGTAACCTTGCTCAAAGGCACCTTGGGCGTCAGCAGCTCAGCTCTGACTATCGGACAATACTACGATAACCGAACTGCGATTGCCGCCAAAGAGCCGACCCCGGGAAGCGGCTTGCCTCAATGCGCGGTTGCATATGGTGACAGTTACAGCCAAGAAGGTGCAGGACATTATTTTTGCAAGGCAAACAAAAATGGGGGCTCAGGATGTGAACCACAAAAAGAGCCTGGCCTGAAAAACAAGCTATTTGAATCATTCTTCGGAGGCATGAGCAAGGCCGAGCTGAAAGCCTCTCTGCCGGCAACGAATATTCTGGCAGGCTGCCCCACCGGAACAATCGATGTTGAAAAGGACAACTATTACTGGATCAATGGTGATATCAGTAATTGTACCATTTCAGGAGGCCCAGCCGTGGTTATCATCAATGGCACCGTCAGCGGCAGCTTCACAGCCACTGGCATGATTTACATGAACAATTTCAATCCACAAGGATCTGGCACCGTGACAGGAAAGTTGATCGTCGAGGGTTATCTTGATGCGGCCGCGCCAGGAACAATTATCAACGATGCAGGTGGTTTCCCAATCGCCAATGGCAAGAATGATGCCGAGCAAAGCCGCACGACCCATGCAGGGAATAGCTCGCTGGCTCTTTTTTACAAGGAATACAGTTTTCCGTCGCCCCCGGGCGGCCCCAAACTGGACGCGACATCTGGGAACTGGATTGACTTTTAATGCCCCGTCATATGCAACAAAAAGGAAATATACTTGGAATCCAAGCCATTGTAAAAACAATCGATTCCAGCGATGCAAAACCATGCAGGAGATCTTAATGAAAAAGCCCTACTCCGGCTTCAGCTTGATAGAAATATTAGTTGCGGTGGTATTACTTGGTCTAATTGCACTGTTTCTGGCACGCTTCAGTGCCATCATGCACCGCAACACCGCCGCAGCACAGGATCGCCAGGAAGCAACAGCGCTCGCGAATGGCATCATGGATCAAATACGCACCTATGCCCGCCTGCGCCAAGAACCTCCAGCCAAATTGAACAATGTCGCTCTGACAGAAAGTAATGCAGGGGCTAAAGCAACTGGCAGTGTGCAAGGTCAGCGTACTAATTACGTGCTCACTATCCAGTATGCAGATAAAAACAACAATCTTGCGAAACCCACTTGGAATAGCGCGTCGCCAACCTTGCGATTCAAGGCACAAGTCATGCTGGAATGGGCTGACGCCGAAGGAAAAATGCAATATGTCCTGCTTGCACAAGATGTGTATCAGCCCAAACAATCAGAAAAGTTGGCTGACCCACTTCCAAATGATGCCTGTGACACAGTAGCCAACTGGGAAGATACCAAATGTTATAAACAAGGAAGCTATCGTCGCCATAGTGACAAACTTTGGATTTGCCGCTCAGAAACAGGCTGCCCGGACAAAGCAGTCAATTCACCAGAAAAAAAACCATTATTGTGGGGCTACACAGGCAAAGACTGCAACAATGCAGCACCTACCGTCACCGGCGCACCAACGGATTTGATTGCATGCACTGCAGCCGTTGGCACCCCCCCTGGCAGCAGCGGAAATCAAGACCCAAATAATCCATCAAATCCACAAGACCCGCAAAATCCTGACAATCCAAACAATAAGCCATCTGGCAGCTACTTTATAACAAAAATTGCCATTCGAGTTTATGCCAGTAGCGGCAAAACACAATGCACACTACCGAAAATCACAGAAGGCAGTGGCTCTTGTGTTGTCCCAACTGGCACTGATTTGAGCAATCTCCTCCCAATAGCGGACTCAATAACCAAAGCATCATGTCAAATCAACAATGACAGCGCCAAATTTGAAGTAACATGCTCAAGCACAGGATCAAAGAAATCGGCAACCATTAAAGAAGCCGCATTGAAAACGGACCACCCCGACACCATCAAGTGGATGACATTTGACTTGCGGTAAAACACCATCGCCATCTTTATTATGCAGTAAATAATTCCAAAGCTAGGTCATACAAATGACCTGGCTTTTTTATTACACCATCAGAATCAGAACAGTGCAGGAGATAATTCAGCCATCCACCTCATCCAGCATCACCCCGCCCCAACCCCAGTTTTCCTCCTTCGTCTCCTCGATATTCACAATCACATATTCGCGCGGCTTGTTGGCGACCCGTTCCATCGTGGCCGTAAATTCTTCGACGATCTGCTTTTTCTGTTCACGGCTCAGTTCGCCGGCCAGGCGGATGTGGATATAGGGCATGGGGAACTCCTTGTTGGCAATCACTCGGAAACATCATCGACCTTTCACCGGCAGGTAACATTGCTCGCCTATCCTTGCGCGGCTTTCGGTCTACGCCAAGGATATTACGATGTTTCGCACTCTGCTTGCTGCCTCCCTGCTCGCCCTGATGGCCTCGGCCACTGCCAGGGCCGATGTCGTTTTCGGCTTCGTTGCCAGCCGTGGCATCGAACAGGGGCTGGAAGACTGGCAGCCCATCGCGGACGACATGGGCAAGAGCCTGGGACAGCGCGTGCGCCTCATGGCCGTGAAAGATGACAAGGAGCTGGCAGAGCGCTTCGCGCGCAACGAAGTGCAGATTGCCCGCGCCAGTACGCAGACCGCGCTGGACATGGTGGAAAATGGCCAGGGCGAAGTGTTCGCGCGGCTGGTACTTACCGGTGGCAAGAGCGAATACCGCTCGCTGCTGCTCACCCGCAAGGGTGGACCTGCCACACTGGACGCCCTCCTCGCCCAGCCGAAGAAGCTGCGCTACGCCAGCGGCTTCAGCGGTAACACGGCGTCCTACCTGATTCCGCAGTATCTGGCCTTTGCCAAGGGCAATGTGCTGGCCGAGCAGTATTTCAAGAGCATCAGCTACGGCAGCAGTCTGGACAATTTCAAGGCGCTGGTCGAAGGCCGTGCCGACGTCGCCGCCAGCAGCAGCGAGGAATTCGAAAAACTGTCCGAGCGCTTCCCACGCGATGCCGCCAAGCTGCAGATCGCCTGGCAATCAACGCCGTTCAGCTATGACCCGCTGGTGCTGCGCCGTGACCTGCCTGCCACACAACGCAGCAAGATTGCCCAGTTTTTCAATGACTACGGCCGCCGCGGCCCGGCGGCCACGCGCGAGCAGGAAAAGCTGTATTACGCCGATCAGCTGGCGGGCTTCCTGCCCTCCAGCAACCGCCAGCTGCGCGAGGTGACTGACCTGCAGCTGTTCTATGCGCTGTTCCGCCTCACGCTGAATTCGCAACTGGCACTGGATGCCCGCAAGAATCAGGAACGCGCGCTGTACCGCCGCTACGACCAGCTGGTCAGCATTCTGGGAGGCGCTTACTGAACATCCCGCTTTTTTCGCTAGACACGAACTTGACGAGCCGCGCTAAGCGGCTCTTTTTTTGCCTGCGGCACAACAATACCCACAACCCCATAAAGCCAAAAACCATGAATTCATTTGGCTATAAGCACATACCCATAAACTGGACCTACTTAGCAAGAAGGCTCAGCAAACAGTAATAATCGTCGTTCCCGCGCAGGCGGGAACCCGGCAAAACCGCGTGAATACTAGATACCCGCCTTCGCGGGCATGACGCACTGAGAAGGCTTGCTAATCAGGAAACCGGATTATTGATTTGCCCCTTCGATGTCTGCAGTCGCAAGAGCGCGCCTGCTCGCAATCAGCAACGCTCCGCGATCAAGCTCGTTCCTGCTGGAGCTCAGAGATCAGGAGTACGGGGCAAGATTTCAGTCATATTCGCCCAGCACCCAGGAGCTGAGCGAGGCAAAATACTCGCGAAACCAGGCGTTGTAGCGGATCGGCAGCGGGGTCTGCGCCCCCGCAACGGCTGCCGCACTATAGCCGTGCCGGCGGGCCAGCCCTTCGGCGCGCAAGGTATGGAAATCGCTGGTCACGATCAGGCTGTTCTGGCGAGCGACATCAATGCCGGCCGCCTGCAGCACCCGCTTGCTGTACCCCAGATTTTCCTCGGTACTGGTACTACGATCTTCCGCAAGAATGCGCTCGGGGTCGACGCCGTGGCGCTGCAAGTATTCTTGCATGGCCTGTGCCTCGCTGATCTCCTCGCTCCAGCCCTGCCCGCCGGACACGACCAGTTTCGCCTGCGGGAACTGCCCGGCATAGACCAGCGCGGCATCAAGGCGCAAACGCAGCATCGGCCCCGGTTCGCGCCCGTCCAGCCCGGAGCCGAGCACGATAATGGCAGCTGGCGCACGGGTCGCATCGGGCTGCGGATGGCGGGCCAGAGTCACAAAGAAGACGAGCAGGCTCAGCAGCCAGACGGTGAATAGCAGCAGCACAAGCCGCCATGCCGGGCGACGCCAGCGCCGGGCGTCCAGCCAGAGCAGCCAGCGCTCGCGAAACTGCAGCAGCAAGAGCACAACCAGCCCGAGCAAAAACGGGCCGATCGTACCGACATTCAGCTTGCCCAGCGCAAAGAAAACCACGCCATTGAGCAGCAGACAGCTAGCGGCGAGCAAGATCAGCAGGCGGAGGATGCGGGCGGGCATGCGATTTCTCGTGTGAAACGGGAGCGCCATTATCGCGCGCACACCCGGTTTGTGCACCCGCCAGCAGGCAACAATATACACCTCCATGTATATGCATACAGCCATTTACATAAAATGGCTTTATAGGCATACCCAACCCATCTGCATCACTCACAGTGAACCGCCATGCGTTGACCATTGGCCACGCTGACGAAATTTCCGCTGGTCCGGACTCGGCAGCAAAAAAAGTATGAAATCGTTAACCCGCTTTCGAGGCTTGCTACGTTTAATCACAGGCAAACCACTTCTGGAGATCCGCCATGAAACATTCAACCTTCACGCTTTCTCTGCTGGGCGCCAGCCTGCTGCTTGGCTGCACGACCGGCAAACAGGAACAAATCACCTCGCCTGTTGAAGCCCATGCCACACCATCCGAACGCAGCAAGACGGGAGCCTCCGACAATACCGGCAATACTGGCGTCAAGATTTCAGGTTCTGCTGAAATGGACCTCATGGTCACAACCACACGCGGTGAGGCCAAAACCATGGCTGCGCCCGTACCCAGGCCAGCCGTTGCCCCCGCTCCGATGTTCGTAGTGCAGGATGAAAATCGCGAAAACTATGCAAAGGTCGATGACCAGCCAGTGAAGTCCACTGCCAGCGATCCGGTATCAACCTTCAGTATCGATGTCGATACGGCCAGCTATGCCAATGTCCGCCGCATGCTGAAACAGGGCCAGCTGCCACCGCATGACGCCGTGCGTGTCGAGGAAATGATCAACTACTTCCCCTACGCCTATCCGCGCGTCAATAGCAGGCACCCGTTTACCGTGGATACCGAAATCGCACCGGCTCCGTGGGGGCGCGACAAGCAGCTGATCCGCATCGGCATCAAGGCGCAGGAAATCAGGCCGGCCGCCATGCCAGCAGCCAATCTGGTCTTCCTGGTTGATGTTTCCGGCTCGATGAACAGCCCGGACAAGCTGCCACTGCTGCAAGCCTCGCTGAAGCTGCTGGTCGACCGCCTGCGCCCGCAGGATCGCGTCTCGCTGGTGATCTATGCATCGGGCACCGGTGTCGTGCTGGAGCCGACCGCGGATCGCGAGCGCATCCGCATGGCCATCGACCAGCTGCGCGCCGGCGGCTCGACGGCAGGTGAAGCCGGCATCAGGCTCGCCTACCAGATGGCTCGCCGTGGCTTCATTCCGGGTGGCATCAACCGCATCCTGCTGGCTACCGATGGCGATTTCAATGTGGGCGTCAGCAATATCGACCAGCTCAAGCAGCTGGTCGAACGCGAGCGCGAAGCCGGCATCTCGCTGACCACACTGGGCTTTGGCACCGGCAACTACAATGACGCGCTGATGGAGCAGATCGCCGACATCGGTAACGGCAACCACCATTACATCGATTCGCTCAACGAAGGCCAGAAGGTGCTGGCCGAAGAAATGACCTCGACACTGGCCACCGTCGCCAAGGACGTCAAGATCCAGGTCGAATTCAACCCGGCCCAGGTCAGCGAATACCGGCTGATCGGTTACGACAACCGCATGCTGCGCCGCGAAGACTTCAGCAACGACAAGATTGATGCCGGCGAGATCGGTGCCGGCCACACCATCACCGCCATCTACGAAGTCACCTTCACCGGCAAGGCGGGCTATCTGGAGCCGCTGCGCTATGGCAAGACCAAAGCCGCGGGTATCGGCAAAGGTGACGAGCTGGCGCTTTTGCGCTTGCGCTACAAGCAACCGGAAAGCCACAGCAGCACCCTGATGGAAATCCCCTTGCGCAAGGCGATGGTGAAACCGAGTTTTGCAGCAGCCAGCAGCGAATTCCGCTTTGCCACCGCGGTTGCCGGTTTTGGTGAACTGCTGCGTGGCGGCAAGTACCAGCAGGGAATGAGCTACGGACAGCTGGCGACGATTGCATCCGCAGCACGCGGCGATGATCCTTTCGGCTATCGCGGTGAATTCATCCAGCTCGTCAATCTCGCCGGCAAACTGACACCGGGAGCGGTCAGCACTGTGGCTGAATGAGTGCAGCAAGCCAGACTGCATGGCAGATGGCTGGTACGCGGCAAGCGGGCGTATTAGAGTAGCTGCCATGCAGGCCAGACCCGATGAACACAGCGATGACAGCACCCTCATGCTCGCCTGGCGCAATGGCCAGCATGAGGCGTTTGCCATTCTGTATGAGCGGCATCGCAGCAGGCTGCTGCGCTTCCTGATTCATGAAACAGGGAATGCCAGCAGCGGCGAGGAAGTTTTCCAGGAAGTCTGGCTGAGCCTCATCCGCCAGCGCGACAGCTATCAGCCACTGGCTCGTTTCAGCACTTTCCTGCTTGGCATTGCCCACAGCAAACTGGTGGACTGGTTCCGGCGCAACGCCCGCCACCGCTGGGACAGCGATCTGGGTGCGGCGGAAGAACTGCCTGATCATTGCCCGCTACCCGATGCGCAGATGGATCAGCAGCAGCAGAAAATGCGCCTAGTCGCCTGCCTGCGGCAATTGCCCCCCGAGCAGCGCGAGGCCTTCCTGCTGAAGGAAGAGCACGAGCTTGGTCTTAACGAGATCGCGCAACTGACCAGCACGGCGGCTGAGACGGTGAAAAGCAGGGTTCGCTACGCAATCCGCAAACTGCGGGAATGCCTGGGAGGAGAACATGGCTGAGCAGGAAGACGCCTCCGGTCTGCCGCATGATGACGAATTGAGCAGGCTCTACAGTCAACTGGATAGCGTCAGACCCACAGTGCAGACCGACCGGATCATTCTGGCGGCCGCTCGCAAGACCATTGCGGCAGATCACGGCGGCACGCTGGCCAGGCTCAAGGAGATCGCGCTATGGCTGCTTGCACCACGGCACATTACCGCCATCGCCTCGCTCGCCGTCATCAGCTTTCTGGGGCTGATGGTCATCCAGCGGCCATTGCCGCAGCCGGAAGCAATCGATGAGCAGTCCCAGCCGGCTACACGTACCGAGACAGAGGCAGCCGGCACGGACAGCCAGCAGCCAGCCAGCACATTCGACAAACAAGCAGCCCAACCAAGCGATCAGGAACAAGCACAACCTAGATCATCCACTATCCGCAATCCGATCGCCGACAGAAAGAAGGAAAATACGGAGCCTGCTCAAGCGCGGCCTTCAGCGTTGGCTCCCGCCCCACAGGAAGCGATCCGCCCAATAGCCCCGCCCCCAGCTGAAGATAGAGGCATCTCCATCAACGGATCTGCCGAGATGGACTTGACGGTCACGGCCGGACGGGGAGAAGCAAAAACCATGGCAGCCCCATCTGCGCCAACAGCGCCAGATCCCGCCGAGTCCATCCTGCAAGACATCACCAAGGCGCTTGAACTGGGCGAGCGCGACACAGCATACAGACTTTACCTGAAGCTCAAGCAGCAGCATCCAGACTTCAAAATCCCACCGGCGCTGGAAGCCGAATTTGCCGGTCATGGCCAGCAACAATCCGGCAAGTGATACTGCAGTTTCGCTCAATAGTTCTTTGGCTTCTTGTGAGGAAACGGCGTTGCTGAAGGCTCGACCAACTCCCAGAGACTGGGGGCACGCTCTGGAGTCCAGCCCGCACGCTTGACGGCATCGTGTGATTGCAAAGCCACATAGAGACGTCCACGGTAAGTTACGTGTTCGCCTTGCGAATAATGCACGCCTTCACGCCAGGGCTGAGCCGCAAAAGCCGAAACGGCCAGCAATCCGGCAATGAGAGACAGAGCTGCATTCCGAATGATCTTTTTCATGACATGCCCTCAGGTTGAATGTGATCTGCATGAACCATATCACGGGCAAGCTGAATGAACTATGAAAGCACTCACGGTAGTCACAGGATAACGGCAAGGGGATACCTCCACAGTCCTTTGCCAGCATAGCCCCCAGCGCGATACCCTCTTCTGCGCCTCACCCTGCACTACCAAGCGCCAAGCAAAAAGCCCCGATCGTTGCTGAATCCCTCTTCGGTTTTATAGGTCTGCTTATCAATGGCATGACCCAATTCGGCGGATTCGAACATTAAGAGCCCCTTACTCAATACAATACAGATGCTTGAGTATGGAGTGCAGGCCAAGAAATGCACAAGGAAAAGTGAGCAGGAATGGGTATGTTCTCGCCCCCTTCCCCAGCATAAACCCCAGCGCGATACCCTCTTCTGCGCCTCACCCTGCGCTGCCAAGCGCCAAGCAAAAAGCCCCGACCATTGCTGATCGGGGCTTTCCATGGGGAGTCTGGCGATGTCCTACTTTCACACGGGCATTCCGCACTATCATCGGCGCTGAGGCGTTTCACCGTCCTGTTCGGGATGGGAAGGGGT
>NZ_AUMS01000012.1 GCF_000430805.1 Chitinilyticum aquatile DSM 21506
GTTGTCCCAGCAGTTGCCCTTGCGACTCATCGACACCGTCATGCCATAGTTACGCAGCAGTTGCTGGTAATCGTGGCTGCAGTACTGGCTGCCCCGATCCGAATGGTGCAGCACGCCGGGCTTGGGATGGCGACGGAACCACGCCATGCGCAGCGCACTCATGGTCAGCTCGCGCGTCATCCGCTTGTCCATGGCCCAGCCAATAATGGCACGGGTGTACAGATCCATCACGACCGCCAGATACAGCCAGCCTTCCTGAGTCGGAATGTAGGTGATGTCGGTCGTCCAGACCTGATCCGGCTTGTCGACGGAAAACTGCCAATTCAACAGGCTCGGCGCCACCGGCAAGTGATGCTTGCTGTCGGTCGTGACCTTGTGGCGCCGCTTGTGGCGAGCCTTCAGGCCGGCCAGCCCCATCAGCCGCCGGATGCGCTCCTTGCTGACCGGATGCTTTTTCGCGCGCAACTCGCGGTAAATCCGCGGTGCGCCATAGGCACCATCAAATTCAGCAAAGGTGCTGCGCACCAGTGCCAGCAATTGCGCATCAGAAAGCCACTGCAACGGCCCGCCACTGGCGAGCCAGTCGGCATAACCACTCGTACTGACGTTGAGCAGGCGGCAGAGTGACGCCAGTGGGTAGTGCTCGCGCTGGTCACGAATCCAGGCGTACTTCACTGCGACCGCTTCGCGAAGTACGCCGTGGCTTTTTCCAGGATTTCGAGCTCCATCTTCAGCCAGGCGTTCTCCGCGCGCAGCGGGATAACTCCATCTGCTCGGGCGTAATGAATGGCCTTGCCAGTTCCGGCGGCCAGTTTTCCCGCCTTGCTGGCTTTGCGCCAGTTGCTGAGTGTCTGCTCGGAAATGCCCAGGTCGCGGGCGACCTGGGCGGGGGATTTGCCTTCGGCTTCGACCAGGCGGACCGCCTCTTGCTTGAACTCGGTGGTGAAGCTCTGCTTCGGGATTTTGTACATCGATACCTCCGTATGCCAGTTTATCTGGCTACGCTTGGTATCCGAAATTCGCGGTTAACCTCACATGACACTCGACCACTCTTTTCGGCCCCCTCCGCACTACTCGAGCCTGTACGCCCCCTTGATCACTGCGACTAGGGTGGCGCCTCATTCAATTGCACAGCCCGCAGAATTGAATACTCACGCGACCATCTGTCAAACGAACAATGACTGATTGGCGAATTCCACGCTTATCCAGCCTCAAAGCGCATCTGAGCATGTAGCCACTGGCTGGACTCTCAGTTTGCAGCAAGTGTCTGACGCTTATGCGCGCCGAGCTTGCGAAAAAGTAAGTACAAAAATGGCGCCACCGTCTGGCAGATTGCCTGCAGTGAGACTGGCGTCATTGATTTCAGCCAGAAAACGGCTGATGCGCAAGCCCATGCCGCTGCCATCCTGCTTGGTGGTGCGATGCGCTTCGAAGAGTGTGCGCATGACCTCGGGAGGTATGCCGGGGCCATTGTCGGTGACGGTGATGGCCAGGCCGTGTTCATCCGAGGAGCTACTGATGGTGACTCTGGGAGAGGGGCTGACCTGGCAGGCATGAATGGCATTGCGCAGCAGATTCAGCAGGATCAGCTCGATGTCCATGGCCACTACATTCAGGTCAAATGGCCCCATTTCCTTCTCGTGCAGTTCAACCCCCGCCTGCTCTGCCTCCATCCGGGCCAGTGAAACAGCCCGCCGCACCAGGGAGGCGGCGGCGATGCGTTCCGGTGGCTGCGACACCGCTTTTTCCCGGCGAACGGCGGCCTGCACGCGACCAACAATATCCTGCGCGCGCTGGGTTTGCGTGCTCATCTTCTCCAGCAGCAAGGGTAAGTCGTCCATCTGCAAGCGGGACTGCTGATATTTGTGTCGGCAGCCGTCCAGATAGGCCTGAACCGCAGCCAGTGGCTGGCGGACTTCATGGGCAATGGCGGAGGCCATCTCGCCCAGCGTGGTCAGACGGGAATAGTGCGCAAGTTCCAGACGGTGGGCATTCAAACGCCGCTCCAGTCGCAGCCGCACGAGGAAGAACACCATGAGCGACAGCAGAGTACCAATCGCCAAAACCAGCACACTGACCCAGCGGCGGGGTTGCCAGATGGCTTCATCGCCGCTGATCTGCAACTCCAGTCCACTGCCGGCAAATTGCAGCGAGAGCTGGCGGCGCAGTGCTGAGTCATGAATCCCGGCATGCTTGTCGGCACTATCGAACAGCACCGAACGCGACATCGCCTCACCCGGACTCAATGGCGCTTGCAGCGCATACAGACGGATTGCCAAACCGGGAGGGGCACTTTCGCGCAGTACATCCTGCAGCATAACGGGGATATCCAGCCAGGCATTCACGGTGCCGAGATAGGCCTCCCGGCGCTGCTCAGGCGTTTCCAGAGGTGCGTTGCTGCGATACACCGGCAAGCGTAGCACCAGGCCGGGATGTGGAGCCGGACTATCCGGCCCCTGTACGGTAGCCGTGCGCAGCATTGGATTGCCAGGGCTGTCACGGGTCATCAATTGGATGTTGCGCCTCTGGGGCGCACTGGGCCCATCGTGGATGTCGTGGGCGACCCCGTCCTGGGGAGGGTGGTAGACGGGTAACTGGCCGGACGCCTGTGGCGCGGCCTGGTAATCCAGCAGGATGAAGCCCGGCAGCCGATTGGGTCTCGCCGGGTCACCACTCTCGTTGATTGCCGCCAGAAACTGCACGGCCTCCTGCTGTGGAATCAGACCATAGGTGTTATAGAGCCCCTGCAGGCTGACCAGTGCGGCCCGGTATTCATTCAAGCGTCGCTCAATGGCTGTTGCCGTGATGCGGCTGGCTTCCTGCCAGGACTGATTGGCTGCATCCTGCGCCTGGCGATCCACTTGCCAGGCCACGAGACCGGAAAGGCATAGACCAAGAACGAGCAAGCCCCAGGAAAGGGGCATTGCCTGCCAGCGATGAATTGCAGGAAAATGCCGCAATGCAAACTCCTTGCCCAATTGCCCTGATCGATGACGATCCCGAATTGCTTGATGCGCTGACTTACCAGCTCGATGCTGCAGGTTATGCGGTCAAGGCATTTGGCAATGCTGCGGAATTTTTCCTGGGGTTATCCGAGCATCGCTTTGCCTGCATTGTCTGCGATTATCACATGGCAGGTATGAATGGGCTGGACGTTTTGCGCATGCTGCAAGGCAGACTCACGGATACCCCGTTCATCATGCTTACCGCACAAGGCAGTGTTGCGCTGGCGGTTCATGCCATGAAAGCCGGTTCGGTCGATTTCGTCGAAAAAGGGCAAGGCCCCTCGGCACTCCTGCATGCGATTGCCAGCGCCCTGGCCCGCCGACAGGAAGAACATCTACAACGTGAACCCCACCTCAGCAAGCTGGCCCTCCTGACCAGCCGCGAGCGGGAAGTCCTCGACCTGCTGGCTGCCGGTCTTTCCGCCAAGGAATGTGCCGCGCAGCTGGCATGCAGCCCGCGCACCGTCGAAACGCACCGGGCCAGCATCGGAAAAAAACTGGGCCTGGATTCGGCGGCGCAAATGAATGAGCTACTGCACCTTGCCGGCGAGAAGTAGCAGGTCTTGCAACAAGCTGTGATGAAGCTCACAAGGCACAAGTCAAATACATAATAGGGTATTTGCCAATAGCCATTTATTTACGATAGATACAAGCATATACCCACACACATCGCTGCAAGCTGCGTAATTTTACGGAGCACTCTGCGTAGTCACGCGGATAGTCCGCATCCACCCATATTTGCAGAATCAGACCATCTTCACCGCGTTCTGATCTGCTCATGTCACCTCGTTGCGCCTTGTTCGTACTCGTTATCGCCCTGACGGCATGCCAGCCGGCCGAGGTATCACGTACGGGTTCGTCACAAGCCAGCAGCGTGGTCGCAACAGAGTCCGACTATCTGGCCTTAAGCGACCAGGCCGGACTGCTCGCCCTCTATTACGCCCAATCAGGGCAGCCGATTCCCTACGACGCCTTTGCCGAATTGCTGTCGGAGCAATATCGCAACACCAGCAACAGCTTCAAACGCCAAGCCCTGCTGGAAACACTACACCCGCAGATCGAGGCCTTGGTTGCACAACGCCAGGCCAAGCCGTGCTTCACCCTGAAAGTTCGCCTGCAACTCGGGCATTTTGATTTGCAACAGCAGCAGTTTCCGCTCTCAGGTCTGGAAGCCGATACCCAGTTCGCTTTCCTTCCCGGTGGTGTGGCGATTACCCAGGCCTCGCCGCCAATTCGCGCCCACCGCCCGCATGACGAAGCGATGGCGCATCGCATCGAAGAGCACATCAGCCAGAACGGCGCGGCTTATGCCTATCCGGCAACCACATGGTGGTGCAGCAGCGGCGTTACCCAACAGCAGGGACGCAAGCTGCTGCAAGCCAGACTGCTGCGCATACAGATTCATGACGTGCTCGCCGCCCCCGTCGAAATCCTTCCCTGACCTCTTCTCTCAATCACCAGGAGTCCCCCATGAAAACCGGAAAAATCATTCATTACAACCAGAACGAAGGCAAAGGCATCATCAATGCAGATGGTCAGCCGCACGAGTTTCACATCCAGCAGTGGCGGGGTAACGAAGCTCCACGACTGAACGCGTCAGTGCGAATCGAATTGGCTGAAACCGGTGAAATGGCCATTCACCCGCTTGCCGTCGCCCCCGCCATCGACACCGAACAGCTCGCAGCCCTGGGTGGACAGCTTGGCCAAACCTTCAAACAGCATGGCGGCAATATGGGCGCTAGGCTCCTCAGCCTGCATGGAATCCCGGTATTGGCGGCGTATGCGGTTTTCGTTTTCAGCGGGCTGTTTCTGACACTGATTACTACCGGAAACGGCCTAGCGGTCAGTCTGCACTCTTGGTCAGACTCCCTCGGAAGGGAAGGTGTTGGTAATAGCCTCACACAAGTGGTGTTCTGGCTGAGTGTAGTTAGTATTGCTGCGCCGCTCTTTGTGCGCCACAAGCTCACTCCACTCTTGCTGTGTCTGCCACTGTTGACTGGACTGCTGGTCATGTATGACTTCTACAGCCTGTATTCCTTTGCTCGCACCGCCATGGAACAAATGTATGGCAGCCTCAGCGGCTTTGGTGGACTAGGAAAAGCAATTGCCGAGCGTGCCAATGAAGAAATCAGCAGCCAGCTGTCGTTTGGCAAGGTTCTCAGCAAAGCCGGCCTTGGCTTCTATGGCATGCAGATTGCGGGCGCATGTCTTGCATTGCTGGGTATCACTCGCTGCCTGAAGGCCATCACTGCACCGCAAGAATAGGCCGCTGATGTTTGATCTGTTCTCATAAGCTTGAGCCTTGTTGCACGCCCAGGCTGATTGGCATGACAGCACGGCAATGAAAGCCTCAGCAGTACCTCCGAGTTATCTGATCGCAGGAGAGGCTTCCTTGTAAAGTCAACAAAGTAATGCAGCTAACCCGCAACACGACGCGCTTTCTTTCGCCGATAGCAAGATATGCCTTGGGGCATAAGGTATAGTTCTATCGACTATGAATTACCCACTTAGAATCAAACATAACGCGTTAGGGAAGAATGATGAAACGATCAACCAAGGGAATTTTTGCGACAGCCCTCGTATTTAGCCCATTATGGATAATCGGTGGGATTATTTCCGGATATGTGCTGAGCACAGTTTTAACTGACATGTCAGGTATGGCTGGCTTCCTCGTATTCATAATCGGAGCTCTGCTGCCTTTGCTGGCGCTGGTTTTTTTCCTGAAAAAAGTAGTACACAAGAGCGAAAACAGAGGACTAGAGGTACGAGGCGAGTTGCTGGATTCCAAGATGGATTATTACTATGTTCACGGCAACTCGGGAATCGCTGTTGATGTGAGCGGAAACCGAATAAAACTGATTAGTAAAAATAGCCCGACAATCGAGATCGACACAAGAAAAATACGGAGCGTAAAGGCATATAAACCAGGTACAGTCGAACACACAACCTTTGATAGCTTTGGCATGAGGAATCATTCGCTAGACACTATGCGAGATACCTCGTCCCAACTTGGTGCAGCAGAAAAAACGGGGCTTTATTTCGAAATTGATGATGTTTTCAATCCAAGCATTCATCTCCGGATGCACTATCCAGATGCAGAGCGGTGGATTCTTATTTTCAACAAGCTGGCCGAGGGCAGCCTGGAAAAACAAGCCTCAGCCATGTTCTATCCAAGGGATTCTGCATACATTCAACCTGGTTGGTAAATGACCACGGTGTACAAGCATTTTATTTGAATTTCAAAATTTCCAGATCAACAAGAAGGTTCATGATGACGTTGAAGGCGTTACTACTCATGTGTTTATTGCCAGTGGCTGGTGTATACGCCGCCGAGCCACAGGCAACCCCGGCACAATGCTTGCTCCCGGAACAAGGCGGAACGGCCAAACCAGGTAAGGATGGCTCATTTGACGTGGAGAAGTGCCTGAGCAAGGCGGGCATTCCCAATTTTAATCGGAAAGGAAAAACGCTGACAATTTTTCTGGCGGGGGGTAGAAAAGAGTTATTTAAAGATGTTAGCCCAGGTCGCGAAGACTCCACCGAGCATCGTTATACAGGTTACGACCCCAAAACTGGGTTTCATCAGATTGAGTACAAGACTACGGAATCGAATGGACTTATCTTTCTTGACCATGAGAGCGGGTTTGGTTTCAGTAGTGATGTCTATGCATTCTCACCGGACAGGCAGTGGGTACTCGGCGGGGGCGATAATCAATATTGTGAGCGACCGATGCTGGCGATGCAGAAAATTCCAGCTCGGGGGCAGAAAGGTGAAGCCACAAGTGCTGTTATTACGGGAAAATTGGGTGCGACTGATTGTGAAACTGCCATTGACCCAGGAGCTCTTGGTTTTCTGTTTGTGAATGTTAATAAAGTTCATTGGCTGAGCAATGAGCAAGTACAAATCGAATGGGCAGGCTTCAAGCAAGGCAATGAGGACCTGAAAAAAGCCGACGCGATTGATACGACCCTTTTGACTTTGCAGGGCGAACAATGGGTGACAGATCGACTGCCATTTTCTGGAAAGCAGGCCGTTTCGAAATCTCTGCCTAACGCTCAGACACCGATGCAATCTGGTTCGCTGCGCACCGGCATGACACTGGAAGAGGTCGAAAAACTGCTGGGACGCAGTGCGGATCGCTTCAAGATTAACCCGCTAGCCCTGCTGGGCAAACAGGAAATCACCCGCGTTTGGACGGCAAACGGTCGCCAACTGGAAGTGACGTTTGTTGGCGGAGTTGTCGCCAGCTGGCGTTAATCCGGAAACCGATTAAATAACCCTCTAGGCACTCCCACCTCATTTCAGGGGGAAAATGCACGTTTGGCGAACGGGAAAATCAAATCATTCCAGAGCAAATCCAGATACCAGTATCGGGCGTCTTCAATGCAACAGCTCAGCCTCTTTGATCGCCCAGGCGCTCAAGCAAACATTCTCCATTCAAAAGAAAAAACGAGTTCCTTTATGCAGAAAAAAGCAAAACACGTCCTAGCCCTAGCCATCATTGCTGCGCTCTCTGCGTGTGCAAACCAGAAAATCACCATTCCCAATCCGGTCGAGGTTGTGACCGGTAGCGCCGGTAACAATGCCCCTGCTGCCGTTTCTTCAGCAGAGCAAGAGGCGACCTGGTATGCCAATGTGACCTGCCTGTCGTCTTCCTCCGCGCCAGATGATCTTGGGGGCAGGTTGACTGCGGTGTTCATGGGCAAGGGCGATAAGCAAGGGGTCTTGGTTGGTAAGGCTAGTTTTGCCTATGCCGGTGAGCGCGATACGCGCGACTACATGTTCAGGGCAGAGGCAAGCCCCAGCGTCGTGGGGATGCGCTTCTGGTTCACCAAAGCACTTAACCAGCCGAAACGCATTGCTTTCATCCATGACATCAATGGCTGGTCAGCCATGAGTGACCATCCGAAAAATCCGTCACGCCTTTTCGGCTTTTACGAGCTACAGTCGTGCGGGGGCGTGCTCTACCTTGCCCGTAAACCAGTCGCCGGAACCAGCCCCTATACTCCGCAAACCCTGTCGGGTGCCGTGCTCCGCGATTTCCGCAACCCTGATGGTGAATACACCCGCGTTTCTCCCGCTTATCAAGGCGGCATGTTGGCCGTGCAGGAAGGCGAGCTTGGAGGAGGCATGTACTTCCAGGTGGCTGAAGATGACAGCCGTACGGCCTACATGATCGTCTACAGCCGCGTCGCCAAGGCCAATGAAGTGAAGGTACTCGATGTGCGCCGGCTGGATGGCCTTTCGTTCACTAGCAAGAGCGTCTACCCGAACTTCAACATGCAGCAGAATCTCCGGCCGCCGTCGCAGGAGAGTCGATGCAAGGGTGAGTTCATCATCGACGGTAAAACCCAGGGCCGCGTGGTTGGCATTCTCCCGCAGTATGACAAATACGATATTGCGAGACCTCTCTCGAACCGCTATCTGACCTGGAGCCCCCAAAAGGTCGCATCCAACGCCCTTTGGCTTGTGGATGCCTCTGGCAAAATCCGGCCTGTTGCGCAACCCAAAAGCAAACTGCAGTACCACATGAATTCATGCTCGGAACACTTTTTCCCAGGATAATATTGCTGCGAATAGCGAGACATTCCCCGCTAGCAGCTCTGGGTGGCGGGGAATTTTATACCCCAGCGAAATTCGCCTTAAAACCGTTTTCGAGTGCGCAGGCTTTCTGGTGAGGTGAGATTCGATGGCGTCCAAGACCTCTTGTACGGCCTGTTCTACGGGGCTTTCATCGGCTAAAGCGTAGAGGTAATGCCGGCTGATGCAGGGGAATTTAGCCCTTTTCCATGAAAGGCTACAGGGTTATGCACATACTGATATGTCATCCCACCGCACAGATGACACGGCTACTGCAGCTTCAGCATCCGGAACTGCTCCTCCGCCTGATTCAGGCGGACTTCGGCTGCGTCTAGTTGCTTGCTTTGCAGCAACAATTTGAATTCGTCGATGAAACGGGAAAATGGTTGGCTGAGTTGCGCCATGCCTTGCTCGAAGTGCTGTTTCCTTAGTGCCATTTCCTGCTGCAGCTCAGCCAACATGGCATTGCTGGCCGCACGTTGTTCGCTAATGGGGAGGCGTTCGATTTCCTTGCCACGCAAGGCGTAGCGCGCCTTGACTGCTTCTGCATCGCGCAGAAATTCGCTGTACTGCTGCTGAGTAGTCTCGGTCATCCACTTTACCCAGGGCTCGCCAATGCGTTTGAAGCGTTCGCCCAACTCCTTGGCGCGAAACAGATCGTCGCCGGTAATGGGGCCCTGGTAATTCGGAAAATACTCCCGCACTTTGGGATCATCGACAGTCAAAGTAGACAGCGACAGAGGTGTCGGGGTCGCTGCGGGACGCGTGCTGCTTGTAGTATGGCTTGCCGGTTTGAAATAGAAATCGCCTTCCAAGCTGGAGTTGTCCCAAGTGATCTGCCGATTGCGAGTAGCCTGGCGAACATCGCTGCGCACACGCTTGAGCATACTTTCGACAGAAAGACCGGGGACTGGAATATGCCGACTCAATGCTGCTGCAAAAGGGCTATTGGTATCGCCATCAAGCGCTGTTTGTCCTGGCGCTGTAGAAAACGCAATCAGCATTCCCAGACCGGCATCAACTCGGGCCAGTCCATCCAATGATCGTGTAGCTTTCGGATAGGGGTTGTTCCGACACGCATCGAGAAACACTAGATTAAGCGGATTGTGCGCAGCCATCATACGGTCGAGCAATTGCTGCAGGTTGACGCCGTAATTGAGCACATCTTCTTCGCGGCGAATGTCAGCATCGACAGGAATCAGCCAGTTTTCTCCTTTCACCTGCAGCCCATGCCCTGCGTAATAAAACAACCCAACCCCGTCTCGATCCAGCTGCTCACCAAAGCGGGCAATCGCCTGCAACATCGTACCTCGATCAGCATTGTTCAAAAGCGTTACGCTGAATCCACTTGAACGGAGCGCATCAGCAATTAAACGGGCATCATTAACCGGGGTTGCCAGACGACCAAGCCGATAATCACTATTACCGATGACCAGCGCCTGTCGGAGGCTTTGAGGCGTTTGCGCTTCGACTCGCAAGGCGCGAACTTGCTCATCAGCCATCGCTGGCGGCATCATCATTAGCAGGGACAACAAGGCTGCACCAAAGGCAGCAAGGCGCTTCAACATGGATCTGGCAATTCGTCAAAGGTGTACGTCGGCAGTCTACCGATTAATGCTAGCCTTCGCATTGCTTACAACAGGACATGCACATGCACAGCAGCCACTTCCCTCATATCATCCCCCCGAACTCACTGAGGATGTTGAAACACAAGCGTTAACGCGTGCTATTGGGGCAAAGCTCACCCTGCTTGCCCCAGATCATCGCGGCCTGGCTGCTGACCCAAGCTTGCCGCTCTGGCTGCACACCACGGACCGGATCCAGGGATTGAACGTGCAACTTTGGCAGGGCCGGACATTAGTCTGGCAGCAAGCTCAGCAAGGCATCGGACCTGGCTTGCATCGGATTGCACTGCCAAATGAAGCAGTGCCGGTTAAAACGGGGGCTAGCTATCTATGGCGATTGCAGCTTGCGGGAGAAGAAGGCGGAGCAGCCACTGAAGCCAGTGCAGCCGTGCGCTATATCGGGCCAACAACTGCCACTGATGTTCTTTCACTCGCTACCAAAGGTATCTGGTACGACGCCATTGATCGGTTAAGTAACAACATTGAACACAGCCCGAAGCAAGTGCAACTGCGCAGTCAGCGTGCAAGCTTGCTGCGTCAAGTAGGCCTCGGCGGGCTTGCACAGGAGGATGAACGCTATATTCCCCTGCAACTACGCGCCTCTTTGCCTGCAACACGATTTGGTTCCGGGGATGAACTCTGGGTGACACTCTCCTGCGCCAAGCCTTGCTATGCGCGGATAGTTCAAATCGATTCACAGGGAAAGCGCCAGCAGATTTTTCCGAATGAAATACAGCAGGGCAGCTTGCTCCCTCCGGGAGAACTCATTCGTCTGCCCGCAGCCAACAGTGCAATCCGTCTCACTGTTTCCCCACCTTTTGGCAAAGAAGCTCTGGAGGTTTCTGCTGCTGACAAGCCTTTCCCGGTAACAGAGAAATCTCCTACCCCTGCTCGCTTCGGCCTGCCATCCACTCAACTCGAGCAGCTTCGACTCGACTATGTCACCGTCCCTTGAGCTGAATAGCCGATAGGCATGGGCATACCTCCACTCCAAATCGTGCTTACGAGAGAACCTCGAAGAGTCTTCATCGGCCCCTGATTTGCAGACGCGCCCTCGCTTTTCTGCGTTGCGACAGAATCGGGCAATCAATAATCCCAAAGCTGTGCCCACGCGCCATTTTCGAATGATTGCCTGCTCGGACTCAGCGCAGCCTCGGTGCCCACGCCACCAGTCCGGGCGGCATAATCAACTCAGATCGCAACAAAAATCCATTAATAATCATGACATTAAACATCAACAAATCATGCATGCTTGTCATCTGATGTGCATCTAGATGATCTGAAGTCTGTGCCCATCCTGTGCCCATGGGGCACAAAACGGTGGAAACGCCCGAAGGTCAGAGCTGCTGTCGTGCCCAAAACAACCCGAAGGTCAAAAATCGACGATTTTCAGGGGGCCGGGGCACAGGATGGGCACAAAAATGGGCACAGAGTGGGTTCTGTGCCCATTTCGGGGAGCCAGAGAGACAAAACCCCTGACCAATTTTTCAATTGAATCAGGGGTTTATGCTTGGTTGCGGGAGCAGGACTCGAACCTGCGACCTTCGGGTTATGAGCCCGACGAGCTTCCAACTGCTCCATCCCGCGTCTGTACTGGTTTGCGCTTTGCGCGCTCATTTCGTGCGCCGGGGCGCCGGAAATGAAAAGCCGCTGATGCATCAAGCATGAATCAGCGGCTTGGTATTCCTGGTTGCGGGAACAGGACTCGAACCTGTGACCTTCGGGTTATGAGCCCGACGAGCTTCCAACTGCTCCATCCCGCGACAGAGAACGAGATCATAAGGCATTGCCGGGAGGCTGTCAATTTGTATTGGCAGCGATCTGGCAATAGCGCATGACTCAGGCGTGGATCTCCTCGATACGGTGGCAGGCAATCAGGCGACCTTCGAGCGGTCGCAATTCAGGTACGGTGCTGCGGCACTGCTCGGTCGCATGCGGGCAACGCGTGTTGAACGCACAGCCTGTGGGCGGATTGAGCGGTGATGGCAGTTCGCCGACCAGCTTGATTTTGGCCTGCCGGTCATGCTTGTGGATGGCGGGGGTCGCCGACATCAGCGCACGCGTGTAGGGGTGCAGCGGGCGCGAGAAAATCACGTCCTTCGGGCCGGATTCGACCGTGCTGCCGAAGTACATCACCATCACGTCATCGGCGATGTGCTCGACGACGGCGAGGTTGTGGCTGATGAACACATAGGCCGTGTTTAGCTCCTGCTGCAGATCCATGAACAGATTGAGAATCTGCGCCTGGATCGACACATCCAGCGCCGAGGTCGGCTCGTCGGCGACGACAACTTCGGGCTTGAGCATCATCGCGCGCGCGACGGCAATGCGCTGCCGCTGGCCACCGGAAAACATGTGCGGATAGCGATGATAGTGCTCGGGGCGCAGGCCGACACGCTGCATCATGCTGCGGGCGGCGGCTTCACGCTCGGCCGCCGTCATGCCGGTATTCAGCTGCAGCGGCTCGGTGAGCATCACTCCAACCTGCTTGCGCGGATTGAGGCTGGCATAAGGGTTCTGGAACACCATCTGCACACGCGGGCGCAGCGCCTTGAGCTGTTCGCGCGATGCGCTGGCGATGTTGATGCCGTCAATCAGCAGCTCGCCGCTACTGGGCTCCTCGATGAGCGTGAGCTGGCGGGCCAGCGTGGATTTGCCACAGCCCGATTCGCCGACCACCGCCAGCGTTTTGCCCGGCTGCAGGCTGAAGGATACCTGGTTGAGCGCCTTGACCGTGGCATGCCCGCGCAGGAAACCGCGCGAGACGCTGTAATGGCGCGACAGGTGCCGCGCTTCAAGAATATTGGGCACAGCCTGTTCAGACATGGCTAGGCTCTCCGGAATCATTTAAAGGGGTATAGCAACGTACCTTAAGCAAATCATTGGCTTCAGGAACATACCCAGCATCGACAAACGGGAACAGCGGCGGTCTTGCTTCCGCGCAGCGTGCCTGCGCATACGGGCAGCGCGGCGCGAGCAGACAGCCGTGCGGGCGGTCATACTGGCCGGGAACCACGCCCGGCAATGTCGCCAGCCGCTCGGCACCCTTGCTGTGCTCGGGGATGGCGGCAAGCAGCGCTTGCGTGTAGGGATGGCGGGGCGTTTCGAATATCGCCGGCACGCTGCTGGTTTCCACCACTTCACCGGCATACATCACGGCCACGCGATCTGCGACTTCGGCCACCACGGCCAGATCGTGGGTGATCAGGATCAGGCCCATGTCATGCTGCTGCTGCAGGCTGACCAGCAGTTCCATGATCTGTGCCTGCACGGTCACATCCAGCGCGGTGGTCGGCTCGTCGGCGATCAGCAGCTTGGGATTGCAGGCCAGCGCCATCGCGATCATCACGCGCTGGCTCATGCCGCCAGAGAGCTGGTGCGGATAGGCATCAAGGCGCGAGCGCGCAGCCGGGATCTCGACCATTTCCAGCAATTCCAGCGCGCGCCTCTGCGCATCCTTGCGGGACAGCCCGCCATGCAGACGCAATGTTTCGCAGAGCTGGAAGCCGACGGTATAGGCCGGATTCAGGCTGGTCAGCGCATCCTGGAAGATCATGGCGATGTCGCGTCCCAGAATTGCACGACGCTGCGCCGGCTTCATCGCCAGCATGTCCTGCCCGTCGAACATCAGGCGCTCGGCACTCACGCGCCCCGGCGCGTCGATCAGGCCCATCAGCGCCAGCATCGTGACGCTTTTCCCTGAGCCGGATTCGCCGACGATGCCGACGATTTCGCCACGGCTGACCGTCAGATCCAGCCCGTCTACGGCACGGAAGGGATGCTGGACACTGCCGAATTCAACCGAGAGATTACGGATTTCCAGAAGACTCATCACTCGCCTCACGCCATTTTCTTCAGTTTCGGGTCCAGCGCATCGCGCAGGCCGTCACCCATCAGGTTCAGCGCCAGCACGGTCAGCAGGATGGCGAGACCCGGCATGGTCACTACCCACCAGGCGCGCTCGATATAATCGCGTGCCGAGGCCAGCATCGCCCCCCATTCCGGCGACGGCGGCTGCACGCCAAGGCCGAGAAAGCCCAGTGCGGCGGCATCGAGAATCGCGGCCGAAAACCCGAGCGTGGCCTGCACGATCAGCGGGGCCATGCAGTTGGGCAGCACGGTATTGAACATCAGCCGGATCTGGCCCGCGCCGGCAAGCCGGCTGGCCACCACGTAATCCTTGTTGAGCTCGGTCATCGCGGCAGCGCGCGTCAGGCGCACGCTGGCGGGCAGACAGACGATGGCGATCGCCAGAATCGTGTTGGCAAGGCCAGGGCCGAGCACGGCGACGACAGCGACGGCCAGCAGCAGCGAGGGCAGCGCCATCATCACATCCATCAGCCGCATGATCGCTACGCCCAGTTTTTTCGGATAGAAGGCGGCCAGCAGGCCCAGCACAATGCCCGGCAGAATCGACATCAGCACCGACAGCAGGCCGATCAGCAGCGAGAGCTGCGCACCGTAGATCAGGCGCGAGAGGATGTCCCGACCGGCATCATCCGTACCGAAAATGAATCGCCAGCTACCGCCCTCCATCCACACCGGCGGAGCCAGCAGCGCATCGCGGTATTGCTCGGAAGGCGCATGCGGCGCCAGCAGCGGCGCCAGCACGGCGGCCAGCACCAGCAGGGCGAAATAGACCAGCGCGACCGTCGCCCCCTTGTTGGTGCGGTAGGCCTGCCAGAATTCGGCCAGCGGCGAAGGATAATCCTGCACGCCCGTGAGTTCATTCGTCGCCATGGTTTACCTCGCGTGACGGATGCGCGGGTTGATGACGCCATAGAGCACATCAACCAGCAGATTGACCAGGATGATCATGGTGCCGATCAGCAGAATGCCGCCCTGCACCGACGGGTAGTCGCGCTGGCCGATTGCGTCGATCAGCCATTTGCCGACACCCGGCCAGGAAAAGATGGTCTCGGTGAGCACCGCGCCAGCCAGCAGCGTGCCCACCTGCAGGCCGATGACGGTGACCACCGGCATCAGCGCATTGCGCAGCGCATGCACGATGATGATGCGCAGGCGCGACAGGCCCTTGGCGCGCGCGGTGCGGATGTAATCCTCGCGCAGCACTTCGAGCATGGCCGAGCGCGTCATGCGCGCAACGACCGCCATAGGAATCGTGCCCAGCACGATGGACGGCAGAATCAGGTGATGCAGTGCGGAAGCAAATGCCCCCTCTTCGCCCGACAGCAGCGTATCGATCAGCATGAAGCCGCTCACCGCCGGAATGTCGTACTCCAGCGCAATGCGGCCCGATACCGGCGTCCAGCCCAGATGCACCGAGAACAGCATGATCAGCATCAGGCCCCACCAGAAAATCGGCATCGAATAGCCGGTCAGCGCAGCGCCCATCACGCCGTGGTCAACGACAGTACCTCGCCGCGTCGCCGCGATGATGCCCGCCGCCAGGCCCACTGGTGTGGCGAACAGCATCGCACAGACCGACAGCTCGACCGTTGCCGGGAACAGGGTGAAAAATTCGTGCAGCACCGGCTCCTGCGTACGGATTGACTGCCCGAGATCGCCCTGCAGCAGACCGGACAAATAGTGCCAGTACTGCAGGTAGAGCGGCTGGTCGAGGCCGAGCCGGTGCATGGCGGTCTTGTAGAATTCCGGATCGAGGTTGCGCTCGCCGACCAGCAGCAGCACCGGGTCGCCCGGAATCATGTGAATCAGCGCAAAGGCCAGCAGCGTAATCCCGAGAAAGGTCGGAATCATGACCGCGAGGCGGCGCAGGATAAATCCAAACATGGCAATACTCCCTACCCCATACCACCACAAGCAGGACAGGCACAGAGGGACAGACAGATACGTAGCAGAGACAGCAAGGCCGGCGCACCGCCGCAACGATGTCGCCGGCCGGGGTTCAAACGCTTACTTCAGGGAAACGCCGTAGAAAGACATCAGGTTGAACGGGCTGATCTTGAAGCCCTGCACTTCCTTGCGCATCGGCTGATACACGGTCGAGTGGGCAATCGTGGTCCAGGGCACTTCCTGCTTGAAGATTTCCTGCGCCTTTTCGTACATGCGGCTGCGTTCGGCCTGGTTGTTCACCGCACGGGCCTTCACGATCAGGTCGTTGAATTCCTTGTTGCACCACTGCGCATAGTTGTTGCCGCCCACAGCCGAGCAGCCGAGGTTCACGCCCAGCCAGTTGTCCGGATCGCCATTGTCGCCATTCCAGCCGACCAGCATGGTGTCATGCTCCCCCCCCTTGCCGCGCTTGAGGTATTCGCCCCATTCGTAGGTGACGATCTTGGCTTTCACGCCGATCTTGGCCCAGTCAGCCTGGATCATTTCGGCCATCAGCTTGGCATTCGGGTTGTACGGACGCTGTACCGGCATTGCCCACAGGGTGATCTCGGTGCCTTCCTTCACCCCGGCTTTCGCCAGCAGCGCCTTGGCTTTGGCCACGTCGAACGCCGGGTCCTTCAGTTTCTTGTTGTAGGACCACTGCGTCGGCGGCATCGGGTTGGTTGCCGGCTGGCCAGCGCCCTGATACACGGCATTGATGATTGCCTGCTTGTTGATCGCCATATCCAGCGCCTGGCGCACCGCCAGCTGGTCCAGCGGCTTGTGCTTGACGTTGTAGGCGAGGAAGCCGACGTTGAAGCCGGCCTGGTTCGGCACGGTCAGCGCGGTGTTGGCCTGCATGGCTTTCAGATCGGCCGGCTTCGGGAAGGACATGATGTGGCATTCGCCCTTCTGCAGCTTCTGATAGCGCACCGACGCATCGGGCGTGATGGCGAAAATCAGCTTGTCGAGCTGCACTTCACCCTTGCGCCAGTAATCCTTGTTGCCATCAAAGCGGATATTGGAATCCTTCTGGTAGCTCTTGAAGACGAAGGGGCCGGTGCCGATCGGCATGGTGTTGATCTGGTTGGCCTTGCCGGACTTCAGCAGGCTGTCGGCATACTCGGCAGACTGAATGGACGCAAACGACATCGCCAGATTCTGCAGGAAAGCGGCATCAACCGTTTTCAGCTTGAAGCGCACCGTGTTGGCGTCGACCTTTTCAATCGCCGCGATATTGGTATCCATGCCCATGTCGGTGACATACGGGTATTCCGCCGGCGCGGCCTTGTTGAACGGATGGTTCTTGTCGATCAGGCGCTGGAAGCTGAACACCACATCATCGGCATTGAAATCGCGCGTCGGCTTGAACCAGGCGGTGGTATGGAATTTCACGCCACGGCGCAAAGTAAAGGTGTAAGTCAGGCCATCGCTGGAAATGTCCCACTTCTCGGCCAGGCCCGGGCGAATTTGCGTCGAACCGCGCTCGAATTCCACCAGACGATTGAATACGGTTTCCGCCGACGCATCCATATCGGTACCGGCCGTATAGCGGGCGGCATCGAAGCCGGCCGGGCTGCCTTCGGAACAGTAGATCAGCGTCTTGCCGGCGGCAAAGGCGCCACCGGCGCCCAGCATCAGGGCGGTAGCAAGCGTAGCGGTACGCAGGGTGGTATGCATCGGGCTTTCCTCCAGGGGGCGCAAAGGCGCCGGACAGGTCAACGAAACATCACCCATCCTAGGCGCAGCCGGCACCGGCTGTTATCGGGAATATCCCGCACCGACCCAGCAATGCAGCACAGCGTCAAGCGACAGCACGCCACAAAGCCGGGCAGTACAGCGGAAAGCACGGCCGGCCAACGCAGTGCAGACTACCGTGCCACCCCCGGCATACAGTGCACTGTATAAGACTAAAAGTCATAATTTTAAATGGCTACAGACACATACCCATACAAAATGAATCGTCGGCAAGCAGGCCGCCAGACTGGTTTATCATGCGGACATTCCCATCCGCTGCTGCCCACCATGTCGCTCTATCTGCCAGACACCATCGCCGCCATCGCCACCGCCCCCGGACGCGGCGGCGTCGGCGTGATCCGCATTTCCGGCAAGACACTGGCCAGCTTCATCGCTGCCCTGCTCGGCCGCGAACTCACGCCTCGTCATGCGCACTTCGCCAAATGGCGCGATGCGACAGGCCAGGTCATCGACGAAGGGCTGGTGCTGTTTTTCCCGGGACCGAACTCCTTCACCGGCGAGGATGTGCTCGAACTGCAGGGCCACGGCGGGCCGGTCGTACTCAATATGCTGCTGCGCCGCTGCATCGAACTCGGCGCCCGTCACGCCGAACCCGGCGAATTCACCAAGCGCGCGTTTCTGAACGGCAAGCTCGATCTGGCACAGGCCGAGGCCGTTGCCGACCTGATCGACGCGCAATCGGAAGCCGCCGCCAGATCAGCGCTGCGCTCGCTCGACGGCGCATTCTCGGGCGAAGTGAATACGCTCGTCGATCAGCTCATCAACCTGCGCATGCTGGTTGAAGCCACGCTCGACTTTCCCGAAGAAGACATCGATTTTCTGGAGGCCGCCAACGCACGCGGCAAGCTCGGCGGCATCCGCAGCCAGCTCGAACGCGTGCTCGCGACCGCCACGCAGGGCAGGCTGCTGCGCGAAGGCGCGCACGTCGTGCTGATCGGCCAGCCCAATGTCGGCAAATCCTCGCTGATGAATGCCCTCGCCGGCGAAGACATCGCCATCGTCACCGACATCGCCGGCACCACGCGCGACACGGTGCGCGAACTGCTGAACATCGACGGCGTACCGCTGCACATCATCGATACCGCCGGCCTGCGCGACACCGACGACGTGGTCGAGCGCATCGGCATCGAACGCACCTGGGCCGCAGTGGAAAAGGCTGACCTTGCCCTGCTGCTGCTCGACAGCCGCGAAGGCGTCACCGCCCACGATGAAAGCATCCTCGCCCGCCTGCCGGCGCAACTGCCCGTGCTGCATGTCTTCAACAAGATCGATCTGACCGGCGAAGTACCCGGCACAGTGGCCGACCACGAAGTGCATGTATCGGCCAAGCAGGGTATCGGCCTGGAGGCCTTGCGGGCAAAAATACTGGAACTGGCTGGGTGGCAGGGTATGGATGACGGCATCTGGATTGCCCGCGAGCGCCACCTCGACGCCATCCGCCGCGCACAGGAACACCTAGACCTCGCCGATGCGGCCTACCTGCAGATCGAGTTGCTCGCTGAGGAACTGCGCCTCGCACAGAACGCCCTCAACGAAATCACTGGCGCCTTCAGCGCCGACGACCTGCTGGGCGTGATTTTCAGCAAGTTCTGCATCGGGAAGTAATTTGCTGTTTCAGACATTCCCCTGCGTACCCCAAACACAGCTACAGCCCATATAAAAACTCGGTCATTTGTTTCCGTAAGGCCCTAGTAATTCCCAAGGAAACCTGCCGCCTTGGGTACACAAGTGGGTACACAATGTAGGCCCCAGGCTTTTGTGTACCCCAAAGGGCTTTGTTGCACAAATCGGCACGTATCCTGCTTGATCTGACCACATAACCGCCCAATCCGTCGTCAGTATGAGCAAACCAGCCCCGCCAAAGTACCGCACCACCAACTGGAAAACCGCCGGCGCATCGGCTCGCAATGAGGCATTACGGGCGACGAAATATCTCGGGCGCGCCCTCTGGAAGAACTGGAGCGGCTACCATCGACTTAGTTTGGTCGAAACCAAGATGCGGTGCTTCAAACTGCTGGGCGAACGCGTGATGTCGCGCGACTTTTATCGTCAGGTTGCCGGGCTGCAAATTCGAGCGGCACTGCTGAACCGTTTCACGCAGCTCGGGATACCAGAAACGGTGCGCGTAGGATAATTCCATCTGGGGCTAGGGGAGGTCTAGCCCTGATTTGATTTGTGCAACAAAGCAGTTTGCATATTGAGTCGCCAAAAGTGTTGAAATCAACCAGCTTGTTGCAGCGTCGCCGATAGTGCTTTATGGAGTTTGCAAAGCTCCGCTGCATCCGGCGGATTGGCGCCGGCCTTGGTGCAGGCGAGGCTGCCGGCTGCGACCGCGTGGCGCAGGTGGGTGGCGCCGTCGGCTTGCGGGTGCTGCAGCAGGCTCCAGATCAGCCCGCCCATGCTGGCGTCGCCCGCGCCGACGGTATCGACGACGTCCATAGCCGGTGGCGTCTGCTGCCAGTGCGCGCCGCCATGATAGAGGCTCGCGCCGGCTGCGCCGCGCGTATAGAGATACATCGCCTGCGGATTCCAGCTGCGCAGTGTGGCAAAGGCCGCCGCTTCGTCGTCCGTTCGGAACAGCCCGCGCAGGTCCTCGTCGGACACCTTGATCACGTCAGCGAGCTGCGTCATTTCCCGCAGTACCGGGTCGTAGGCTTCATCCATCAGCACGCGGAAATTGGGGTCGAAGCTGATTCTGGTGCCGATGGCGCGGGCATCACGGGCAAGTTGCAGCAAGGTATTGGCCAGTCTGGGGCGGGCGAGACTGATGCCGCCGAAATGCAGCCAGATGTCCCGGCTCAGCCAGCCGGCGGGTAGCTGCGCCGGGTCGAAGTGCAGGTCGGCGCTGTCGTCGCCGACAAAGAAATAGGCCGGCGGATTGGTCTGGTACACGACTGCGAGCAGCGGCGAGTGCGCGTTCTGCTGCAGAAAGCGCAGATCAAGCCCCGCCGCGCGGCTCGCCGCCATCAGTTCATCACCGAAACAATCCTTGCTGACCGCGCCGGCAAAGGCGCTGGGGATGCCGAGTTTCGCCATCACGCGGGCGACGTTCCAGGTCGCGCCGCCAACCTTGGCGTGCCAGGCGTCGCCCTCGCCACGGATCAGGTCGGTGAGCGCCTCGCCGGCGGCAATGAAGCGGGGGAAGGTCATCACTTGGTTCTGCCTTTGTTTTGCGCCTTGCGGCGCGGTGTTTGCATGCGCGATTCCGTCGCGCCCACGGGAAGGGGGATTTGTCTCGGAAAATCCCCCTTCACCCCAAAGCCGAGCCCGGTCCGCCGCCCCGCTGCGCGGGGTGCCCTGCGATGCTCACAAGCAACAGCGCGGGTTCGAAACTCGCCCTGCGGGCTCAAACATCTCACCCGCGAAACCCTGTTGCTTGTTGCGCTTCTCGGCGGCTTCAGGGCTTGGGCGTGCTAATCAGCGTAATAAGCGGATCACAACGCATTCAGCGCCTCGTAACACGCCCCCATCGTGTGGTAGTCCACCTTGCCGGCGGGGCTTTTCTCGTCGCTGTATTTGCTGTTGTCCGCGCGCAGGATACGCCACCAGCCACCGTGCTGGTGGTCGACGAAGTGTTCCCATGAATACGCCCACAGCCGCTGGTAGTCATGCCAGTATTCCGGTTTCCCGGTGCGTTTGGCGAGTAGCGCGGCGGCGGCGAGGCTTTCCGCCTGCACCCAGAAATACTTGTCGCTGTCGCAGATTTCATCCTGTGGCCCGAAGCCGTAATACAGGCCGCTATGCTCGCCATCCCAGGCTTTCTGCAGCGCGGTGGTGAACAATTCTTCCGCGCGCGGCAACAGCCAGGGTAGCGGGCGGTGGCGCTCCAGAATCAGCAGCAGCTTCGCCCACTCGGCCAGATGGCCGGGCTGATAGCCCCAGGGGCGGAAAATGTTGGTCTTGTCGTCGCGGTTGTAATCCCAGTCCACCGACCAGTCGCGGTGGTAGTGTTCCCACATCATGCCGTTCGCCAGCGCGGCCTGGCGGTTGGCGATGTTGCTGGCCAGCAGCTCGGCTCGGTCGAGGAATTTCACGTTGCCGGTGGCCTCGAAGGCGGTGAGCATCGCTTCGCAGGCGTGCATGTTCGCATTCTGGCCGCGGTAGGGTTTGAGCTGCCAGTCTGCGGTGGCTTCGTCGGCATACAGGCCGTAATCCGGTTCCCAGAAGTGCGCTTCCATCAGCTGCCAGGTTTCTTCCAGCCAGGCTTTGGCTTCCGGCACACCGGCCATCACGCCGTGCGCGTAGGCCAGCACCACGAAGGCCAGCCCGTAGCAGTGGTTGGTGGCGTCATCGACCGTTTTCACGCCGTCCTGCCATTGCAGTTGCCAGGCATAGCCGCCGGTAGCCGGGTCGCGGTGCACGCGGCGCAGGAAGTCCAGCCCGTGCTTCACACCGGCCAGATACTCGTCACCGCCGAAGTGCCTGTACGCCATCGCGTAGTTGAAAACAAAGCGCGTGCTGCTGACCAGATGGCGGGTGTGCGCGTCGTACACCGTGCCGTCATCCTTGAAGAAATGGTAGAAGCCGCCGCTTTCGTCAATCGCACGCGGATGGTAGAAGGCCATCGTGTGGCGCACGTGGGCCAGCAGGGTATGCGGATTGCGGAAATCAGGCAGGGTCATGGCAGTCTCCTTGGCAATGGGGGCCGGTGCTGGATCGCAGCAATAGCCGGACAGGATGCAGGGTTTCGGATGCGGGGAGGTGCTCGGCGGCGGCCAGCAGCAGGGTCACGCCGGCGGCGCCCAGCGCGGCCTTGTCGATGTTGACGGTGCTGAGGCCGGCCGCGCCGGAAGCCGGAATGTCGTCAAAGCCGGCAATGGCGAGGTCATCGGGTACACGCACACCGCGCAGCCGGCAGGCGTCCAGCAGCGCCAGCGCGCAGGCATCATTGAAGGCGATGATGGCGTCGGGCGGGCTGGCGAGCGCCAGCAGCTCATCAAGAGCCGCGGCGGCGCCGCTGGCCAGATCGACGCCGGCGGGGATCAGCACTTCCAGTGCCGGATCAGCCAGCAGGCCGGCGTTGAACAGGGCCTGGCGGTAGCCGCGCTCACGCAGGCGGATCGAATGGTGCGCCAGCGAGCCGGACACAAAGGCGATGCGGCGGCAGCCGCGCGCCAGCAGGTGTTCGGTCAGTACGCGCGTGCCGGCTTCGTTGTCCGGGTTGACGCTGGCCAGCCCCGGCGCGCAGGTGTCGATCAGCGCCAGCGGTTTGCCAAGCCCGCGGATCACGTCGAGCACATCCGGCTCGATAAAGCCCACGCACAGCAGGCCATCGGGCTGCTGCTGCAGCACCTGCCTACGTATCGATCCAGAAGGATCAATAACAAAGGGTTGCAGCGATATACCCAGCTCACTGCAGACCTGTTCCGCACCGGCAATCAGTTCGGCGTAGAAGGGCGCGGTCGCCGGTGTGGCGTGGCTGCGGTGCAAGAGCAGCAGCACGCGTTGCAGCGGTGCGCGCTGCAGGCGGTGCTGGTCGTAGTCCAGCTCGGCGGCCAGCGCGATCACCTTCTGCCGCGTGGCTTCCGAGACGCCGCCCTGATGCTTGAGCGCGCGCGAGGCGGTGCCGACCGACACGCCGGCGGCATCGGCAAGTTCGCGCAGGCTGATGCTCATACACCCTCCCGCGCATAGTGTTCGCTGAGCAGCGCCGGCTGCTCCTGCACCACCTTCAGCACCAGCTCGCCAAACAGCGTATTCGCCCAGGCAAACCAGGCGCGGGTGAAATCAGAGGGATCGTCCGGCATGAAGGATTCATGCATCAGCCCGCTGCCGCCATCGCTGTTGACCAGCATCGTGAGGCACTCGCGAATTTCGCCGGCGTCGCGGCTGGTCAGCGCGCGCAGGATGATGCTCATCGGCCAGATGCGCGGAACCAGTGTGTGCGGGCTGCCGATGCCGCTGATGCGCCCGTCGCTGCTGCGGAAGTGCCAGGGGTTCGAACCGGAGAGCACAAAACGGCGGGTATTGGCATAGACCTCTTCATTTTCAAGGCATACACCCAGATACGGTAGCGATAACAGGCTGGGCACATTCGCGTCGTCCATCAGCAGTGCATTGCCACAGCCGTCGACCTCGTAGGCCCAGATGCGGCCGTATTCCGGGTGGGTGACGATGGCGTGCGCCTGCAGAGCTGCATCCACCTCGTCGGCTAGCTCGCGGCTGCGGCTTGCAAGCTGGTGGCCGGGGTAATGCTGGTCGAGCAAGTCAGCGAGCTGGCGCAGACTGACGACAGCAAAGTGGTTCGATGGCACCAGAAAGCCGAACACGCAGGCATCATCAGAAGGCCGGAACATCGACGCAATCAGGCCGACGGGCTTCAGCGGGTTGCCCCAGCCATTGCACGGCAGCGTGTCCGATTGCCAGTGCGTCGTGCGCGCAAAGCGGTAGGGGCCGGGGCCGGTTTTGCGTTGCTGGGCGATCATCGTGGCGACTGCCAGCTCCATCGCGGCCAGCCAGTCCTGATCGAAAACATCCGCATCGAACACGTCCGAGTCGCGCGTTGCCTGCCAGTAGCCGTGCGCGAGGCGGATGGCGTAGCACAGCGAATCCAGCTCCCACTTGCGCTCGTGCAGATCGGGCTTCATCTCGGTATGGTCCGTCTTCCATTCGCTGTCGCCGGGGCCGTCGTTGAAGGCATTGGCGTACGGGTCGATCAGGATGCAGTGCGTCTGCCGGCGCACGAGGCCAGCGATCATGCGCGCGAGCGCCGCGTCATCCGCCGCTAGCGGCAGGTAGGGCCACACCTGAGCGGTGCTATCGCGCAACCACAGCGCGTGGATGTCGCCGGTAATCACAAAGGTATCCGGCCGGCCTTGTTCGTCGTCGCGGTGGAACACGGTGGTATCGAGCGTGTTCGGGTAGCAGTTGGCAAACAGCGCCCGCAGTTTCGCATCCGTGATGCGTGCAGACTCCGTGGCAATGGTCGCCTCGACGGCGATGGACTGGAAGCGCGGGGTAGCGGGGCGCTGGTTCATCGCACTACCTCCACCGCATGGTTGCGCAGGCTGGCGACAACCGCTCCCTTGCTATCGGTCAGCCACAGTTGTGCGCGGCCGGCGGCGAGCTGCGTTTGATAGTGCCGGCCACTGCACGGGTCGCTGAACTGCAGCAGCTGGTCGCGGCTGCTTTCGCTGATCGCGATCCACAGCGTGTGGCCGGCGAAATGTTGCGCGTGCAGGAAGACGCCCGCCGGCGCCTCACCCTGCCAGACAAAGTCACCGTCAACATTAGCGGCGTGCAGCGCCGCGCGGTACAAGGCATTCAGGGTGGCAGGATTGGCGTTCAGCTCCAGCGGTAGCGGGTGCCACAGAATCTGGCCACGGCGTCCTTGGCCGAAGGGGATGCGCTGCAGCTGCGCGCTGTCGCCACTTGCGGCGACACCAGTTTCGATGCGGGCAATCGCCTCGCCGGCAAAGGTGGCGCGCAATGTTTTGCCGGCGATCTCGCACGGTTCTTCGCGGCTGAGGTTGCGGATGCTGGCTTGGTCAAACGGCGCGCGCGCGGTGGCATTGAAATAGCGGTCGAGCGTTGCCGGGCCGGTCAGCAGCAGTGTCACCGGATGTGCGTCGAGCAGCGCGGTAATTTGCGCCCAGCAGCCGTCGTCCAGATTGAACGGGCAGGGCAGGAGCAGCAGTTGCGGCGGTGCGCTCATCAGGCTGGAGAGATCGTGATCGGAAACCGCTTGTAGATTGACGCCCAGCTCGAAGCCGAACTGGCGAACCAGCGCTTGCGTTGCATCCAGGGTGGTACGGCGGTTGCTGTAGTCATTGGTGAACGGGTATACAACGGCAGCCTTTGGCAAATCTCGGTTTTGGAGTAATACCCCGACCTTGCCAAAGAATTCGCCAAAGGCGGCGGTGATCTCGGCCTCGGGTTTCTGCGAGCCGTCAGCGCGGCAGGCGCCGATGTGCGACTCGTTGATATTGTCCATGTGGTAGTTGATGTTCCAGATCCAGTGCACCGCGCCGGCGTTGCCATAGGCGTAGGAGTACGCGTATTTGCGCTCCAGCAGCTGCATCAGCTCGGCTTCACTGCGGCGCGAGCGGCCATTCGGGCGCTCGACGTGCATGATGCCGGTTTCCTGCACCAGATTCGGCTTGTGCGGCGTCTTGCTGAACAGGCTGTCCCAGCCCAGCGCGTCGTTCAGCCACCAGCTGTGCACGGTGGTGTAATCGACCGCATCGGCATAAAAGAACGCATGCGGGCGTTGCTGGCCAAGCGCCTCGTCCTGGCCCACGCACACCAGCACGTCGGGAACCAGCTCGCGGATGCTGGCGGCCAGGTCCGAAGCCCAGTCGCGGTGTGCGCTTTGCGTGAACAGCGCGTAATCGAGCCAGAGGCCGTGCTGCTTCGGGGCGATTTCGGTGGTGTTGAAGCCGATTTTCTCCGGCTGCGGCGGGCGGATGGCGGAAAAGTCCGGCAGTTTGGCCGGACTAATGTCCCAGGCGGCCTGCCAGTGCGCAATGTCCGGATTGCGTGCGCGCAGCCAGTCGCGGAAAGCCTGGTTTTCGTGCTTGTCGTGCAGCGTGCGCGGGCCGACAAAAATGCGCTCGGGGTCAAACAGCGACGGCTCGTTGATCAGGTCCCAGTGCACGCGTTTGGTATCGGTGTGGCGCGCCACCACGCTGCGGATGAAGCGCTTCTGCGCAGCACGGCTGCGCGGATCGAGGTAAGGGTTGCTGCCTTCCCAGGCCTCCGGCGTGAAGGCGAAGAAGGTGAAACAGCACTCTAGGTCATGGCTGACGCAGGTAAGGATGAAGGCGTCGATTGCGCGCAGCAGCGCCTCGCTGGCATGGCCGTCGACAAACATCAGTTGCCGCCATGCGCTCCAGATGCCGGTGCGCAGGTAATTGACGCCCATGCCGGCCAGTGTCGCCATGTCGGCATCCCACACCGCCACATTGGGCAGCTGCAGGAATTTGCGGTGCACATCACTCGCCATATAGGTCATGCCGACCACCGGCATCACCTGGCCATCGCGCTCGAAATAATCGCGCCCGGCCTTCAGCCGCGTGCCGCGCGCCAGCAGCTCGGCGTCACGCCCCCAGAAGCCCTGTTCCAGTTTGATGACTTCCCCGGCGTCGCTGGTGAGTGTTGCGCTGATTGCGTAGCGTCCGGCCCGGATCGGGTAGGGCAGGGTAAAGCGTTTCGTGATTGAACTATCCTGCAGGGTATCGAGCTGCAGCTCTCGTTCATCATGGGCTTCAAGGCCATACATGGTGGTAATCCGTGCTGTCCAGCGCTGGCCGCGGGTGGCGCCGAGCGCCTCGCCCTGCAGCGTCAGCGTGGCAACTTCGCCGGGCTCGTAGCAGGCAAAATCGGGCTTCAGCCACCACTCGGTCACGCCATGCGCGGCGTACCTGGTCAGGGTATCGAGCATGGCCATGCCGCCGTTCTGCCAGAAGGCCGCAGTCGGCTCGACATTCACGAACATCTGCCGCGATCCGGCCATGGCACCGCGCAGGCGCTCGATCATCACCACCGGGCAGGCAATCGCATGGCCTTGCGCATTGAGCGCGCTGGCCAGCGGCACAATCCGCGCATCCATCGGCCCGGCCGAGCCAGAATCCAGCGGCTGATCCTTGTCCTTGGTCGGCATTAGCACGAAACCGTCGGTCGCAGCTTGCGCTGACAGGCAGGCAAGCTGGCCATCCAACCAGGGATGCAGGGCGGATGATTTCAGTTGTGTTGCCGCGCCGCAATCGACATGCTGGATTTCGTGGATGTCGAGTTCGCGAAACAGCGCGGCCTGCGCCGTGGTCTGCCCATGCTCATCAACCGGCCGCCCGAATGGCGTGCGCCCGAGGCTGACAAGGTTGCCGGCTTGCGCCAGGAATTGTTTCAGAGCCGGCCAGGCGGCTCGGGGAAAAGCGCTGCCGTAAAAGTGCACATACACGCTGCCGGCTTTGGCCTGAGTCAGTGCTGTGGCCAGCTGCCTGGCATTCAGGGCTTGCCACTGGTCTGGCAGCGTGTCGGGCAGTGGATGCGGGGCAGGGAAGGCCGGGTCGAGCAGAGCGTAGATGGTCATGGCAGCAGTCCGTGGATGTGGTGTTTAGCAAATTATTAAAATAACTAAACGATTGCTGCATTGTGGACCGGGGCTGCGGCGACTTCAAGCCGTGTGGCGCGAATAGCAAGCCGTGAAAAATAACAACCCCGCACAGGGCGGGGTCGGGAACTCAGGATTTGCCGTTTTCATTGCGCCAGAGGGCATCAAGCTCGGACAGGTGCCGCAGTTTCTCGGCGATTTTCCCTTCCAGTCCGCGCGGGGTCGGCTCGTAAAAACGTGTGCCTTCAAGCCCTTCGGGCAGGTAGGTTTCGCCGGCGGCATAGGCTTCCGGCTCGTCGTGTGCGTAGCGATAGAGTTTGCCGTAGCCGAGTTCCTTCATCAGCCGCGTTGGCGCATTGCGCAGGTGCTCGGGCACCGGGCGCGATTTGTCCTTGCCCACCAGTCCCATCGCCTGCTTGTGTGCCATGTAGCCGGCATTGGATTTGGGGGCGACGGCCAGATAGATCACCGCCTGCGCCAGCGCCAGCTCGCCCTCGGGGCTGCCCAGACGCTCATAGGTGGTCGCCGCGTCGTTGCAGAGCTGCATCGCGCGCGGATCGGCCAGGCCAATGTCTTCCCAGGCCATGCGCACGATACGACGAGCGAGATAGCGCGCGTCAGCCCCGCCGTCGATCATGCGGCAAAACCAGTACAGCGCGGCATCCGGGTTCGAGCCGCGCACCGATTTATGCAGCGCGGAGATCTGGTCGTAGAAATTGTCGCCGCCCTTGTCGAAGCGGCGGTTATTCAGCGACAGTGCTTCATTCAGAAATGCGGCGTCGAGCTCGTTGCGGCGGCTGGCTCGGGCGGCATTGGCGGCCTGCTCGACCAGATTGAGCAGCCGGCGTGCGTCGCCGTCGGCCAGGCCGATCAGTGAGGCGATGCCGTCGTCGGTGAAGGCCAGCTCCGGATAGTGGCGTTCGAGCGCACGTGCGACCAGCAGGCCGAGCGAGGCATCGTCCAGTGCCTTCAGCACATAGACCTGCGCGCGTGACAGCAGCGCGGCATTGACTTCGAAGGAGGGGTTTTCAGTCGTGGCGCCGATGAAGGTGACCAGTCCCGACTCCACGTAGGGCAGGAAGGCATCTTGCTGCGCCTTGTTAAAACGGTGGACTTCATCGACAAACAGCATGGTGCGCAAACCGCGCTGGCGATTCATCTCCGCCTCGTCCATCGCGGCGCGGATGTCCTTTACGCCGGAAAACACGGCGGACAGGGCCAGCATTTCGCAGCCAAAGGCGCGCGCCAGCAGGCGCGCCAGAGTGGTTTTGCCTACGCCGGGCGGCCCCCACAGCAGCATGGAGTGCGGCTGGCCGGCTGCCAGCGCCAGCGCCAGCGGCTTGCCGCTGCCGAGCAGGTGATCCTGGCCGACCACGTCGCCAATGACCTGCGGGCGCAGCAGTTCGGCCAGGGGCTGATGTGCGGGCGGTGTGCTGCTGAAGAGGTCTTTACTCACGGATCACGTCGGCGCCAGCCGGGATGGTGAAATTGAATACGTCGGCGGCGAGTTTGGGGTTGCGTTCGAGCTTGTCGAACTGGATGCGGGTGGTCTGGTTGAAGTGGTCGTCCAGCTCCATCGCCTTGACGCCAGCCTTGTCGAGCCCGATGCGGGCACGCTCGAAGCTCTGGTCTGGCTGCTTCGGGGTCAGCTCGACCCACTGCAGCTGGTCTTTTTCTGGCAGCTCTTTCAGCGTGTAGCGACTGGCCAGATCGGCCTGGCCGGCGAGCAGTGCGGCCGGGCTTGCATCAAGCAGCTTGCCTTGCGGTTTGATCGTGACTTGCATGAGGTCAGCGTCGTACAGCGTGACCTGCTTGCCGTCGCCAAGCAACAGCTGCTGGTAGGGCTTGAGGTATTCCCAGCGGAACTTGCCCGGCTTGGCGATGACGAGAGTGCCGCTGGAGCGCTGGACCTTGCCGGAGCGCTGGGTGACGACTTGCTGGAATTCGCCGCGCAGCGACTGGGTATCAGTCAGGTAGCGCTGCAGATCGGTTGCGCTGCCGGCAATGGCGCTGGAGCAGGCAAATGTTGCGATAGTGGCTGTCAGAAACTTTAGAAAACGGAAGGGCATGAGCTAGGGTGTCCAAAGCCGGGATGGCGCCAAGTTTAGCGCAAGAGCGGGCTGAAGGCGTTGGGCATTTGCATACTGGCGACTGGGGCAAAAGGTGTGGAAAAGAAAAAGCCCCGCCGGAGCGGGGCTTTACGAAGCTCAAGTAATCAGAGATTACTGGGCGGTCACTTCTTGAGTGCCCTTGACTTCGATTTCTACGCGGCGATCCGGAGCCAGGCATTCAACCAGCTTGGCGCGGGTCTTCTTGCTGTCCTTGATGTTGTTGCAAGTGTCGCCGGTAACCGGGTTGGTTTCACCGCGGCCTTCAACAGTCATCTTGTCAGCCGGAGCACCCTTGGAAACCAGGTAGTCGCGAACGGTGTTGGCACGACGCTCGGACAGAGCCTGGTTGTACTTGTCGGAACCGATGCGGTCGGTGTAGCCAACTACCAGAGCTGCGCCTTCCTTGGTGCCTGCCATGCCCTTGACTTCTTCAACCAGCTTGTCCAGAGCGTCCTTGCCGGCCGGCTTCAGGGTAGCCTTGTTGAAGTCGAACAGAACGTCGGACTTCAGTACGAATTTCTTGGTGGTCACAACAGGTTGCGGAGCCGGAGCCGGAGCCGGCTTGGTTTCTACCTTGGCAACAGGCTCAACCCAGCCCGGGCAGCCCTTGACAACCTTGTCCGCGCTCCAGGAGCCAGTCTTCACGCAAGCGCCGGTAGCCATTACAACGCCTTCCGGATTCGCTGCGCTAACGTTGGTTGCGCTGGTTACATAAGCGTCAGTCTTCGCAGCTGCAGTGCCGGCAACGCCGAAGGCGGCAACCAGAGCCAGGGAAGTGAGTGTTTGCTTCAACATGTTTGTTTTCTCCACGATGTATTTGATGTGCAGCACGGTGAGCATATCGAAAACCGCATCCCAGATCGTGTCTGGGTATCAAGCCCGATGTGCCATACGCGTTCCAATATCACACACTTGGCATTTTAGTTCTGTTACAAGGCTTAAAGCAAATCAATGAAGTGTGAAAGTGTCTCATTTTTTGTGGCGCTGGTTGTGCTTGCGTCACACATGGTAAAATCGGTTTAGCGTTTTGATGTAAACCGGGTCTGATCCATGTTGTCTTCCGGGTCATGCAAAATAAGGTCGGTGCTTCTCACGGCCTTACTTGATTCCAATATATAGCAAGCTTATTGCAAAGCATCCACCCCCAATGTCTGAACAACTGTTTGCCAAAGAAACTCTTCCGGTCAGCCTCGAAGAGGAAATGCGCCGCTCCTATCTCGACTACGCGATGAGCGTGATTGTCGGGCGCGCACTGCCCGACGTCCGTGACGGGTTGAAGCCCGTGCACCGCCGCATCCTGTTCGCAATGCATGAGAGCAACAATGTCTGGAATCGCCCTTATGTGAAGTGCGCGCGGGTGATTGGCGATGTGCTGGGTAAGTATCATCCGCATGGCGACTCTGCTGCCTACGAGGCGCTGGTGCGCATGGCGCAGGATTTCTCGCTGCGCTACACGCTGATTGATGGCCAGGGCAACTTTGGTTCCATCGACGGCGACAATGCGGCGGCCTATCGTTACACCGAGTGCCGTCTGGAAAAGGTGGCCAGCGAGCTGCTCGCCGACATCGACAAGGAAACGGTTGATTTCACGCCGAACTACGACGAGAAGGAACTCGAGCCTACCGTCCTGCCGACCCGGATTCCCAACCTGCTGATCAACGGCTCGTCCGGTATCGCGGTGGGTATGGCGACCAATATTCCGCCGCACAATGTTGGCGAGGTCATCAATGGCGCACTGGCTCTGCTGGAAAATCCGGAGCTGAGCGTCGATGAGCTGATCGACTTCATTCCTGCCCCCGATTTTCCCACCGCCGGTATTATTTACGGCATTCATGGTGTGCGCGAAGGCTACCGTACCGGCCGCGGCCGTGTGGTGATGCGTGCCCGTACGCACTTTGAAGATTGCGGGAAGAATGGCGACCGCCAGGCAATCATCGTCGACGAGCTGCCTTATCAGGTGAACAAGGCGCGGCTCCTGGAGCGCATGGCCGAGCTGGTGCGCGAAAAGTCGCTCGAAGGTATTTCCGAAATCCGCGACGAATCGGACAAGTCCGGCATGCGCGTGGTGATCGAGCTCAAGCGCAATGAAATGCCCGATGTGGTGCTGAACAATCTGTTCAAGCAGACCCAGCTGCAGGACAGCTTCGGCATCAATATGGTCGCGCTGGTTGATGGCCAGCCGCGTCTCCTGAATCTCAAGCAGGTGCTGGAAAGCTTCCTCAAGCACCGCCGCGAAGTCGTTACCCGCCGCACGGTGTTTGAACTCAGAAAGGCGCGCGAGCGCGGCCACATCCTCGAAGGCCTGGCCGTCGCGCTGTCCAATGTCGACGAAATCATTGCACTGATCAAGGCTGCTGCCACTCCGCCGGAAGCCAAGACCGCGCTGATGGGGCGCGTATGGCGCTCGGAGCTGGTTGAAGACATGCTCTCGCGCACCGATATCGCCGCCTCGCGCCCCGATGATCTGGGTGCCGAATTTGGCCTCTCGGCCGATGGTTACCGTCTGTCGGAAGCCCAGGCGCAGGCGATTCTGGAATTGCGCCTGCAGCGCCTTACCGGTCTCGAGCAGGACAAGATTGTTGGCGAATACAAGGAAATCATGGCGAAGATCATCGACCTGCTCGATATCCTCGCCCGTCCGGAGCGCGTCACGCAGATCATTGCCGACGAACTGGCGGAAGTGAAGCTCAACTATGGCGATGCCCGCCGTTCGGAAATCGTGCTGCATGGCGACGACATCAGCATCGAAGACCTGATCACCCCGCAGGACATGGTGGTGACGCTGACGCATGGCGGCTACATGAAGGCCATGCCGACCGACGAATACCGCGCGCAGAAGCGTGGCGGGCGCGGCAAGCAGGCGGCGGCGACCAAGGACGATGATTTCATCGACCAGCTTTTCGTTGCCAACACGCACGATTACATCCTGTGCTTCTCCAGCCGTGGCCGCGTGTATTGGCTGAAGGTGTATGCGCTGCCGCAGGGCGGGCGTGCCAGCCGTGGCAAGCCGATCAACAATCTGCTGCCGCTGGAAGATGGCGAGAAGATCAGCGCCATCCTGCCGGTGAAGGCCTTTGCCGATCACGATGCGCCGGAGCTTGACGACGACGCCGAATTCGATGAAAAGGCCAATGGCCCGTTCATCTTCATGTGTACCGCCAACGGCACCGTGAAGAAGACGCCGCTGAAGGCCTTCTCGCGTCCGCGCACCGCCGGCATCATCGCGGTCAAGCTGGACGAGGGTGACCGTCTGGTGAGCGTGGCGATCACTTCGGGCAACGACCAGATCATGCTGTTCTCGGATGCCGGCAAGTCGGTGCGCTTCAACGAGCATCCGGATGAAGGCGGCGTGCGCCCGATGGGCCGTACCGCCGGTGGCGTGCGCGGCATGAAGCTGGAAGATGGCCAGCAGGTGATTGCGCTGCTGGTGTCCACTTCGGACGCGCAGATGGTGCTGACCGCCAGCAATGGCGGCTACGGCAAGCGCACTACGGTGGCCGATTTCCGCCTCACCAGCCGTGGCACGCAGGGCGTGATCGCGATGGATCTGACGGAAAAAACCGGCTTCAAGCTGGTGGCGGCGAGCCTGGTGGAAGAAAGCGATGACGTCATGCTGATTACCACCGGTGGCGTGCTGATCCGTACCAAGGTGGCGGAAATCCGCGAGACCGGGCGTTCCGCGCAAGGCGTGCGCCTGATCAATCTGGACGAGGGCGAGTTCCTGTCCGGCCTGGAAAAGGTCTGCGAGCCGGAATCCGACGAGGAAGATGTGGCGGATGACGTGGCGGACGAACCGGCTGGCGAGTCGTCCGCAGAATAAGTTCCGCTATTGATGTAATGGGGTATCGGTCTGTAGCCTTTTTATCGGAAGGGTTGCATGCTGATACCCCTTGTTTTTTGCAGTCTGCGCCGGAGGCGCTGTGCCGGTGTGTTTCGGGCTCGCCGGCAAGGGCTCTCTTTGGGGCGGGGCGCCAGGGGAGGGTATAGTGCGCTATCCTCTTACTCACTACACCGTATCCGGAGCTTGGCATGTGGCTTCCCGTCAGTGATCCCGAGTTTTTCGCGCGCATTTCGCCGTGGTTCATGGCCATGCCGCACAGCCGCACGCTGGGCCTGCAGCTGCTGGCCGCCTCGAAGGGCAAGGTGGTGCTGGGCTTGCCGTTTCGCGACGTGCTGATCGGCAATCCGGCGACCCGCATCCTGCATGGCGGCGTGGTGACCAGTCTGATCGATACCTGCAGCGCCGCTTCGATTTTTACCCTGTTCGACAAGCTGGAGGCGGTGGCCACGCTGGACCTGCGCATTGACTACCTGCGCCCGGCCTGCCCTGATGCGACGCTCTATTGCGAAGCCGAATGCTACCGGCTGACCGACAATATTGCCTTCACCAGAGCGACGGCCTACCAGGATGATCCCGGCAGGCCTGTTGCACATGGCGTGGCGACGTTCGCCCGTACACCGGTTCCGGCGGCAATCGCGGAGGCACTATGACGCAGAGCTGGCAGGTCAATTCGATTGAAGAGCTTGATCTTCTGCTGCAGACGCGGATCCCCTATTCGGCGCTGCTGGGCATCCGCGTCAGGGCCGGCGACGATGGCCAGCCGCTCTTCTGTCTGCCATTCAGCCCGGACAATATCGGCAACGTCCAGTTGCCCGCGCTGCATGGCGGCGTGATCGGCGGCTTTCTGGAAAACGCGGCAGTGATGCATCTGCTGTGGGCGCGCGAAGCGTCCGAATTGCCCAAGGTCGTCGATTTTTCAATTGACTACCTGCGCTCGGGGCGGCCGCTCGATACCTGGGCGCAATGCGAAATCGTGCGCCAGGGCAAGCGCATTGCCAATGTGCTGATGACGGCCTGGCAGGATGACCGCACACGGCCGATTGCGCAGGCGCGCGCACATTTTCTGCTCGCCTGATCACCCCGAAAAACGGCACAATACGGGTAACTAGCAATACGCTGACAGCAATGTCCGGCGCACTCCGTTTCTGCCTGTGGGAAATCCGATGACGACATACAATTTCAGCTCCGGCCCGGCCGTTCTGCCCCGTGAAGTATTGCTGCAGGTGCAGCAGGAGCTCACCGACTGGCACGGCTCCGGCATGTCCGTGATGGAAATGAGCCATCGCGGTCCGGAATTCACGCAGATCATTACCGAGGCCGAAGCCGACCTGCGCGCGGTGCTTGGCATTCCCGCCAACTACAAGGTGCTGTTCCTGCAGGGCGGTGCGCATTTCCAGTTCGCCATGCTGCCGCTGAATCTGACCCGGCCGGGCGATACCGTCGATTACGTCAATACCGGCAGCTGGTCGAAGGCCGCGATCAAGGAAGCGCAGCGCTATGCGAATGTGAATGTGGTCGCCAGCAGCGAAGACCGCAATTTCAGCTACCTCCCCGATGAGGCTGGCTGGGCTCGCAGCAGCAATGCGGCCTACCTGTATTACGTTTCCAATGAAACCATCGGCGGCGTCGAGTTTCCCTTCATTCCGCAAGCGTCGTTTGCTGGCAAAGACATCCCGCTGATCTGCGACATGTCGTCGAACATCCTGTCGCAGCCACTGGATGTCAGCCGCTACGGCGTGATTTTTGCCGGGGCGCAAAAGAACATCGGCCCATCGGGCATGACGCTGGCCATCGTGCGCGAAGACCTGATCGGCCATGCACGTCCGGATGTGCCGACGATGCTCGACTTCAAGACGCATGCCGACGCCGGCTCGCTCTACAACACGCCGCCGACCTTTGCGATCTATGTGGCCGGACTCGTCTTCAAGTGGCTGCAGAAGAATGGCGGTCTGGAAGCGATGGCGCGGCACAATGCCGCCAAGGCAGCACTGGTGTACGACGCCATCGATCATTCCGCTGGCTTCTACCGCGCTCCGGTATCCGGCGCCTGCCGCTCGCGCATGAATGTGCCGTTCTGGCTGAAAGACGCCGCGCTCGATGCCGAATTCCTCAAGGGCGCCGATGCGGCGGGGCTGGTGCAGCTCAAGGGCCATCGCAGTGTCGGTGGCATGCGTGCATCGATCTACAACGCCATGCCGCTGGAAGGCGTGCAGGCGCTGGTGGCCTATATGAATGACTTTGCGCGTCGCCACGGCTAAGCGACTGCGCTGCTGACGAGGCATAAGCGGATCATGAAAATGATGTGGACTTGTGCCTGCCCGGTTTCGATTTTCTCTGTGTCGCCGCGCTTCGTTGCCGGGACATTTTTCAGGACATGCCATGAGTGATGATCAGCTCAAAGTACACCGCGATGCCATCGATGCCATCGACGCGCAGGTGTTGCACCTTCTGAACCAGCGCGCCAGGCACGCGCACACCATCGGCGAGATCAAGGGCGGTGGTATCGTCTATCGCCCCGAGCGCGAGGCGCAGGTGCTCACGCGCATCAAGGAGCTCAACGAAGGCCCGCTGCCGGATGAGGCCGTTGCGCGGCTCTTTCGCGAAATCATGTCGGCGTGTCTGGCGCTCGAGCGCCCGCTGACCATCGCCTTCCTCGGCCCCGAGGGGACGTTCAGCCAGGCCGCTGCGATCAAGCATTTCGGTCACGCTGCCAGCACATTGGCGTGCGCGTCGATCGACGAAGCCTTCCGCGCTGTCGAAGCGCGCAGCGCCGATTATGTGGTTGCCCCGGTGGAAAACTCGACTGAAGGGGCGGTTGGCCGCACGCTCGACCTGATGGTGACCAGCCCGCTGAAAATCTGTGGTGAGGTCGTGCTGCGCATTCATCACCATCTGCTGCGATCGGTAGAAGGGCTGGCTGGCATCAAGCGCGTGTATTCGCACGCGCAAAGCCTGGCGCAGTGCCACGAATGGCTGAACAAGAATCTGCCGGCCGGCGTCGAGCGCGTGTCGGTAGCGAGCAATGCCGAAGCAGCGCGGCTGGCGAGTCTCGATCCGGAGTGCGCAGCCATTGCCGGCGATGCGGCTTCCGAGAAATTCGGCCTGCTGAAGCTTGCGCAGAATATCGAGGATGAGCCGAACAACACCACGCGTTTCCTGGTGCTGGGCTATCAGGACACCGTGCCGTCAGGGCGCGACAAGACGTCGCTGGTCATTTCCGCGCCGAATCGTCCGGGCGCACTGGCCGAACTGGTCGAGCCGCTGGCCAGCAATGGTGTATCGATGAGCAAATTCGAATCGCGCCCCAGCCGCACCGGCTTGTGGGAATACGTGTTTTTCGTCGATGTGGAAGGGCATGTCAGCGAAGATCGCTTGCAGGCCGCGCTGAACGGCTTGCGTGATACGGCTGCTTTTGTGAAAGTGCTGGGCGCCTATCCGCAAGCAGTGATCTGAATGGTTTCGGCTGCAGCATGCCGGGAGGGCTTGCCTTCCTTGCGTGCGGAATGATGCTGAGCAGGAACAGGCTGGACTAAAAACTGGTTTTCGAACGGGGAAGAGATGAAAAAAGTCGCAGTGTTCTGTGGTGCCCGCAGTGGTCACGATCCGGTCCATGCCGAAGCGGCACGGGCGCTCGGGCGCGAACTGGCTGCACGCGGCCTGACGCTGGTGTATGGCGGTGGCAATGTCGGCCTGATGGGCGAGGTGGCCAGTGCGGCGCTGGATGCCGGCGGCGAAGTGATCGGTGTGATTCCGCAATTCATGGCGCTGCGCGAGCTGGCGTACGCGGCGTGTACCGATCTGATCGTGGTCGACTCGATGCATACCCGCAAGGCCAAGATGGCCGAGTTGGCCGATGCCTTCATCGCGCTGCCCGGCGGCCTCGGCACTTTCGATGAATTGTTCGAAATCCTGACCTGGTCGCAGATCGGCCTGCACGGCAAGCCGATCGGCCTGCTGAATGTGGCGGGCTTTTACGACGGCCTGCTGGTCTTCCTGAACCAGGTTGCCGCCAACGGCTTCGTGCGTGAAGCCGAGCTGGAAGCCGTACAGGTCTCCGGTGATATTCCGGCCCTGCTGGATCTGCTGGCCAACCGCCCGCAACGCGAGGGCGAATGGCATTACGATTCGCTGCGTGATCGCACCTGATTACGGATTTCCACGGGTATTGCTCTGTGGCCATTTCAGTGAAATGGCTGCGAGCTGATACGTAATGTGGTATCTGACTGCCGGGAACGCAAGAGCTGTCCGCACTGTGTCCGGCTATCCAGAACAAAACACAAGCAGAATGACTGGAAAACGCATGTCTGAACTGACCCGACTCGCCCCCGAATACATCCGCGCCATTGCCCCCTATCAGCCCGGCAAGCCGACGTCCGAGCTGGCCCGCGAACTGGGTCTTGACCCGGCCGGCATCGTCAAGCTGGCGTCGAATGAAAACCCGCTGGGAATGAGCCCGAAAGCGCGTGCAGCAGTGGAGGCCGAACTCGCGACGCTGGCGCTGTACCCGGATGGCAACGGCTTCGAGCTGAAAAGCAGGATCGCCAGCAAGTTCGGTGTCGGCCTTGAGCAGATCGTGCTGGGCAACGGCTCGAACGACGTGCTGGAGCTGATCGCCCGCGCCTTCCTGCAGGCGGGCGATACGTCCGTTTTCTCGCAATATGCGTTTGCGGTTTATCCGCTTGCCGTGCAGGCCGTTGGTGCGACCGGCATCCAGGTGCGCGCCGTCGATTACGGCCACGATCTGGTCGCCATGCGCGAAGCCATCCGCCCGGATACCAAGATCGTCTGGATCGCCAACCCGAACAACCCGACCGGCACACTGGCACGCCCCGGCGACCTGCTCGAATTCCTCGAGCTGTGCCCGAAGAATGTGCTGGTGGTGCTCGACGAGGCGTATACCGAATACCTGCCGGCGGAGAAGCGCAGCGATTCCATCCTGTGGCTGCGTCAATTCCCCAACCTGATTGTGGTGCGCACCTTCTCCAAGGCCTATGGTCTGGCGGGTCTGCGCGTTGGTTTCGGTCTTGCCAGCCCGGAAGTGGCGGACATGCTCAACCGCGTGCGTCAGCCCTTCAATGTGAACAGCCTCGCGCTGGCTGCGGCCACTGCGGCGCTCGACGATCTGGATTTCCTGCGTGAAACCGTGGCGGTGAACCGGTCTGGCATGGCGCAGCTGGTTGCCGCCTTCCAGCGCCTGGAAGTGCCGTTCATCCCCAGTCACGGCAATTTCATTGCCTTTCACGTGGGCGATGCGCAACTGATGAACCGCTTCATGCTCGAGCGCGGAGTGATCGTGCGCCCGCTGGGTGGCTATCAGCTGCCCAATACCCTGCGGGTGTCCATCGGTACCGAAGCGGAAAATGCCCGCTTTATCGCCGTACTGGAAGAGGCGCTGGCCGGCTGATGCCGGGAATGCCGCTGCCGGCATTTGCCGGTATAATCTGCCGCAAAATCAATCAGGCAATGCAGCTCGCGAGCGCAGCGCCAAGAACACTGGATAATCACCATGCCGCTGAAAGCCGATAGCACTTATGTTTCCGAATTCACGACCTTCATGAACGGTTTTCTGAAGGACAACCCGGATGTGGCTGCGGGCCAGGTCGAGGGGCGTGCTTTGTTGTGGGACAAGGCACCGATCGATCTGGACGAGCGCGCGCGCAATAACGCATCGCGAGTTGAACAAAAGCCCTATCCCTACCAGCCCGAGTAAACCGGCCCGAAAACCAGCTGCAAGGCTGGTTTTTTTATCTGCATCAAACCGCAGCAGGATGCGGGCTTTCCTTCACGGTAAAGCTGCGCGGAACAGGCTAGAATCCGGTTTTGCACCGCGCCGCAGCTCAGGCTGGCGGCCGCGCGTTGCCCGGCAGGTACTGCCAATCACTTTCGAAAGGACTTACGCATGCGCATCACCGTTATCGGCACCGGCTACGTCGGCCTGGTTACCGGCACTTGTCTCGCTGAGTTTGGCAATGATGTTCTGTGCCTGGACGTGGATCCGGCCAAGATCCGCATCCTGCAGGAAGGCGGCATTCCGATCTACGAGCCGGGTCTCGATGATCTGGTCAAACGCAATGTCGAAGCCGGGCGCCTGCGTTTTACCACCGACATTGCGGAATCGGTCGCGCATGGCACGCTGCAATTCATCGCCGTCGGCACCCCGCCGGATGAAGACGGCTCGGCTGACCTGCAGTATGTGGTGGCAGCGGCACGCAATATCGGCCGCCTGATGAACGATTACAAGGTGGTGGTCGACAAGTCGACCGTGCCGGTCGGCACCGCCGACAAGGTGCGGGCCGCCATTCAGGAAGAGCTGGATGCGCGCGGCCTGCGCAGCAGCTTCAGCGTGGTGTCGAACCCCGAATTCCTGAAAGAAGGTGCCGCCATCGAGGATTTCATGCGCCCGGATCGCATCGTGATCGGCGCCGACGACGAAACCGCCAAAGACCTGATGGGTGCGATCTATGCGCCGTTCACGCGCAACCATGATCGCATCCTGTTCATGGACGTGCGCTCGGCCGAACTGACCAAGTACGCCGCCAACGCCATGCTGGCCACGCGCATTTCCTTCATGAACGAGCTGGCCAATCTGGCTGAAACCATGGGCGCCGATATTGAACTGGTGCGCCGCGGCATTGGCTCCGATCCGCGTATCGGCTACCACTTCCTGTATCCGGGCGTTGGCTACGGTGGCTCCTGCTTCCCGAAAGACGTGCAGGCGCTGGCGCGTACCGCGCGCGAGCATGGCCACACCATGCGCATTCTGGATGCGGTCGAAGCTGCCAACGACGCCCAGAAGGCCGTGCTGGTCGGCAAGATCGTGCGCGAGTTCGGTGACGATCTGGCCGGGCGCCATTTCGCACTGTGGGGGCTGGCCTTCAAGCCCAATACCGACGACATGCGCGAAGCGCCGAGCCGCGTGATCATCGACGGCCTGCTGGCGCGAGGTGCGACGGTCACCGCCTACGACCCGGTGGCCATGAAGGAAGCGCAGCGCAGCTTTGGCGAGCTGGCAGGGCTGAGCTATGCGACTTCGCCCAAGGCCGCGCTGGAAGGCGCCGACGCGCTGGTGATCGTCACCGAATGGAAGGAATTCCGCAGCCCCGATTTCTCGGAAATCAAGGCCGCGCTCAAGCAGCCCATCGTGTTCGATGGCCGCAATCTCTACGAACCCAAGCGGGTGGCGGAAGCGGGCCTGCGCTATTTCCCGATCGGCCGCAAGCAGGCGGACTGAGGCCGGTTTGCTGGCGGAGCAGGGCACAGCCAGTGCAGGCTGTGCCCTTTGTTTTTCCTGTCGACGTGTTTTCCAATCATGGATTGTGCTGAAGTGATGACTCAGGTTGCCAGCCCGCGCTGGGATATTTTCTGCAGGGTCGTGGACAATTTTGGCGACATCGGCGTGTGCTGGCGGCTGGCGCGCCAGCTGGCTGACGAGTTCGACCTGCCCGTGCGGCTGTGGGTGGATGATCTGGCCAGCTTTGCCCGCATCGCACCGGAGCTCGATGTGGCGGCTGCCGGCCAGCTGCTGGCAGGCGTCACGGTCGCGCACTGGTCCGGTACGTTTGACGGTGTCGTGCCGGCGGAAGTGGTGATCGAGGCCTTTGCCTGCGAGCTGCCTGCGGCGTACCGCGCCGCCATGCCCGGCGTGACGCGCTGCTGGCTCAATCTGGAATATCTAAGTGCCGAGGAGTGGGTGACGGGCTGTCATGGCCTCGCGTCGCCGCAAGGGCAGGGTTTGCAGAAATTCTTCTTTTTTCCCGGCTTTGTCGCAGGCACCGGCGGCCTGCTGCAGGAACACCGGCAGCAGATCGAACGCGAACGCTGGCATGCCGGCGATGCAGCCCGTTTTCTGGCGCAGTTCATCAATCCGGCCTCGAAAGCGCTCGCCGGCCAACGCCTGGCGCAGCGGCAGCTGTCGCTGTTTGCCTACCCGAACCGCGCACTGCCCTCCTTGCTTGATGTGCTCGCCGCCGATTCTGCTCTATCAAGGGTATATGTACCAGACTCTTTGATTTCAAAGGCTGTGGACGAATATGCTGGTGGGTATATCGAGCCCGGAATGCTCTGGCAGCGCGGCAACCTGCAGTTGCTCGCCCTGCCCATGCTGGCGCAGGACGATTACGACCGCCTGCTGTGGAGCTGCGACGTGAATTTCGTGCGTGGCGAGGACAGCTTTGTGCGCGCGCAGTGGGCAGGCAAGCCGCTCGTCTGGCACATCTACCGCCAGGAGGAAGAGGCCCATCTCGACAAGCTGGCCGCCTGGCAGGCGCGCTATCTGGCGGATTGCCCGGCCGGTGCTGCGGCGGCCTGCGCGGCGGCGCTGGCAGCCTGGAATCGCGAGCAGACGGATGGCGCAGTCTGGCAGAACTGGCTGCGGACCTTGCCGGATCTGGCGCTGCATGCGCGTGGCTGGGCTAAGCAACTGGCGCAGCACGGTAATCTGGCGGCTAATCTGGTCAGCTTCGTGGCGGGCAGGGTATAATCGCGCGTTTTTTCATATCCAACTAACCTTCTGCCTCGCAGTAACAGGAATCTCAGTAATGAAGACCGCTCAGGAAGTCCGCGCTGGTAACGTGATCATGGTCGATGGCCAGCCGCTGGTCGTGCAAAAGACCGAATACAACAAGTCCGGTCGCAACGCCGCTGTTGTGAAGATGAAGATGAAAAACCTGCTGACCGATTCGGCTTCCGAATCCGTCTTCAAGGCTGACGACAAGTTCGATGTCGTGGTTCTGGACAAGAAAGAGTGCACCTACTCCTACTTCGCCGATCCGATGTTCGTGTTCATGGACACCGAATACAACCAGTACGAAGTCGAAGCCGAAAACCTCGGCGATACCGCAGCCTTCATCGTTGACGGCATGACCGACGTTTGTGAAGTGACCTTCTACGACGGCAAGGCCATCTCCGTCGAGCTGCCGACCACCATCGTGCGCGAAGTCGAGTACACCGAACCGGCCGTACGTGGTGACACTTCCGGCAAGGTGATGAAGCCGGCCAAGCTGGTGGGCACCGAAACCCAGATCCAGGTTGCCGCCTTCATCGAAATCGGTGACAAGATCGAAATCGACACCCGTACCGGCGAATTCAAGAAGCGCGCCTAAGTGCCAGAAGCCGCAAGGCTTGTGTCGCGCAGCATCGTGCTGCACAGCAAACAGCCCCGCCAGTGCGGGGCTGTTTTGTTTGCCACAAGCGGTTCCACAAGGTCACGACCGCCAGCAAACACAAGCTGCCGGAGGCGTCGAAACTGCTGAGCAGACAGTTTGTGGTCGATAAGCCGGATCAGGTCTGGATGACTGACGTCACCTTCATCCAGACACAGGAGGGTTGGTTGTGTTTGGTGGTCGTGATGGACCTGTGCGTCCGTGCTGCCATCGGCTGGGCAATGGACAGCCGGATGACGCGCGAACTGATCATGAGTGCGCTGCGCATGCCATGGTTCCGCCGTCATTTCATGACCGGCGTGCTGCACCGAATAGGATCGGGGGAGCCGGTACTGCAGCCACGAGTAGCACAACTGTTGAGCAGCTATGGCATGACGGCATCGATGAGTCGCAAGGGCAACTGCTGGGGCAGCGTCCTTCTTCAATAATTAGAAAACGAGCGAGTGTTCCAGCGACGCTACGCGATGCGAGTGGTGGCCAAGGCAGACATCTTTGATTACATTGAGGCGATTTACAAGCGCAAGCCAGCTTTTCTCGCTCCAGCCAGGCTGCGCAATGCGCAGCCTGGCTGGAGCGCTTGGGTGGCTGTGGTCTACCAGAGTTGTGCGCTTGATACTGGCTACACCTAGGGCGTGTAGCTATTCACAGCTAGGCCGGTTTTGAGTTCATTCTCTAGCTGGATATTTACAGACGCAGAAAGCCGGCGCGTTCGGGCTGCCAGGTGACTTCCATCAGCCGGACCGTGATCTGCTGCCCGCCCGGTGCCGGCCAGGCGATTTCCTGTCCGACGGCCAGCCCGAGCAGGGCGCTGCCGACCGGGGCGGTGATCGACACCTTGCCGGGGCTGCCGTCCAGCTCGTCCGGGTAGCACAGTGTCAGCTCGAATTCGCGTCCGCCGGGCTGCATGGCAAAGCGGGCGGTGGAGCGCATGGTGACCACATCGGGCGGCATGTCCTGCGGCTCCAGCACGGCTGCACGAGCCAGCTCGGCTTCCAGCGCCTCGGCTTCGGGAAAGGCACTGGCAGGCAGACGCCCCAGTAGCGCATACAGTCTGGCGCTGTCGAGTGTGGTGACGGTGATGGGTGGCAGGGTCTGCATCGGCGTTCTCCAAGAGTCCGGAAATCCAATGGGAAAAGCCAGCCGCAAGGGCTGGCCTGAGGGGTAACGCAGATTGGACCCATGCGTGTCATAAAGGTTCTGCGAGGCAGGGGTGTAGATATTCACCTTGCAGAGCGGCCATGGGTATGCAGTTGAGGCCTTTTATTAAAATGGGTTTCAGTCGTAAGGGGTGTTGGGTATGTGGCCATCGCTGCCATTGTGCCGGCCTCTCGGGGTTTTTCTTCGCGGCAGCAGGCTTGCTCGCGCGCAACAGGGTTTGGGCGGGCAGGCCCTCCCTCGTGAAGGTTCAGGCTTCGGAGCGCAGCATCAACGAGGCTGATCCGGCGACAGGCTGCACTGTTGTTCCATTGCATCGCGCCACTGCCGCAGTTCGCTGGCCAGCAGGCTGGCATCCGCTGCGAGTGCCGGCAGCCTTAGCGTGGCGCGCGGCAGGCCTTGCAACTGCAGCACCAGGTAATCACCGGAGAGCTGCTGGCAGACTGTTACCTCTCGCACATTGTGCCAGCCAATCCGGCTGCTGCCGCGCCGGGAACTGATGTGCAGGCCATCTGCTTCAAGTGCAAGCTGGAAGCGCGACCAGCGCAGCAGACCATTGCTGAACAGGAACATCAGTGCTGCCAGCAGCAGAATGGCGAGCAGCAGGGCCTGCAGAGCCAGTATTGCCTTGGCGACCGGTGTCACCACCACACTTTGCAGCTGCAGGGACGCAAGGCAGGCGGCGGCGAGCAGCGGATTGGCAATGGCCAGTACAAGCAGGCGCCGGCGCGTCAGCGGAAAGCGCAGGGCGGCGGCGGGAATGCGGCGCGGCAGTAGTGTGCCGCGCATCATTCAGCGCGCATCCCAGGGGTCGTAGAGGCCATCGACGAGCTTGTGCAGCACGTCTTTCATCTGCTGTGGCGTGACTTCCAGCAGCAGGCCGTCCTCGAAGGCGTCCTGCAGCATCTGGCTGAGTTCATCCAGATTCTCGTTCATCACCTTTACTTTCTCGGTGCACGATACCACCGTGCCGTCGGCACGGGTCCAGACCGCATAGCGAGCTTCGTTGCCGCAGGCGCTCATAGCCCAGCCTCCTGCAGTTTGGCGACCAGCGCACGGATGGCGCGGCCACGGTGCGAAATGGCCGATTTTTCATCCGCCGTGATTTCGGCGACCGTCTTGCCGAATTCCGGTAGCCAGAAATGCGGGTCGTAGCCGAAGCCGCCATCGCCGCGGGGCTCATCGATGATTTCACCGGCACAGATGCCGTCGGCAAACAGCGGCTGCGGGTCGTCGACGCTGCGCACTAGCACCAGTGCGGCGTAGTAGTAGGCGCGGCGATCAGTTTTGCCCTGCAGCTCGCGCACCAGCTTTTCATTGTTGCGAGCGTCCGATTTCGGCTCGCCCGGGAGGCTCGCGAAGCGCGCCGATAACACGCCTGGCTTGCCGCCCAGTGCGTGTACGCAGATGCCGGAATCATCGGCCAGCGCAGGCAGGCCGGTAGCGGCGGCCGCATGGCGTGCCTTGGCGAGTGCATTTTCGATGAAGGTGCCGTGCGGCTCTTCCGCCTCACCGACGCCCAGCTCGCCCTGCGGGATGACTTCCCAGCCCAGCGGTGCGAGCATGCGGTTGAATTCTTTGACTTTGCCGGCGTTATTGCTGGCGAGGACGATCTTGTGCATCGTTAAAAATTCTTCTTGGTAAGCAACATCATGCCGTTGTCGCTCTTGATGTGGAAACGGTTGAGGACGGACATGCCGATCAGCGGGGTATCGAGGGCATTGCCTTCTGCCACCGCGACCGTCACATCGTAAAGCGGTACATCACCCAGGCGCAGTTCCGGTACTTTGATGATGGCCATGCTGACGACACCATTGGCCGTCTGTGCCCGCCCGGCGCGTCCGCCTTTGGTATTCAGGCCCAGCTGTGCTGCCAGGCTGGCCGACATTGCCAGCGTGGTGGCTCCGGTATCGACCAGCCCGCGCACGGAGCGTCCGTTGATGCTGAACGTGGTCCAGTAGTGGCCGCTGGGATCGGGTGACAGGGTGAGGGTATTGCCGCCAGACCCAGAACCAGAAGAGGCTGTGCTTACATACCCCTGGCCAAGCAGCAGGGTTTTGCTGCTGCCGTCGATCACGATGGTTGCCGCATCGCTGCTGATGCTCTGCACGCGCAGACCGTCGACGCTCTGCCCGGGTGACAGCGTCTTGCGCTGGCCATTGATGCTGAAAATGCCCTTGTTGCCCATGACGGCAATCAGCGTCACTTCCGTGGCCAGAGCCTGGCCGGCCAGCAGCAGAGTCAGTAGTGCGGCAAGCCTGCGTTTCATCCTTCGTCCTCGCGTTGGTCGATGGCGGCCAGCGCCGCCTCGATCAGCGGCCAGCCGGCATTTTTCAGTAAGGTGGCGTCCGAGAGCATGCGGCGCCACTGCCGGCCGCCGCGGATGCCGTGAAACAGCCCGAGCAGGTGGCGGGCGATGATGCGCAGCGGCACACCGTCAGCCAGCTCGGCTTCAACGAACTGCCGCAGGGCCAGAATGGTGGCATGGCGATCATGCGGCGTCGTGCTTTCCCCATAATACAGGCTGTCAACCTCTTTAAGGAACCAGGGGTTGTGATAGGCCTCGCGCCCGACCATCACACCGTCGACATGCAGCAATTGTTCCGCGCACGCCGCGTGGGTGGTCAGCCCGCCGTTGACGATGATTTCCAGATCGGGGAAATCCTCTTTCAGTTGCCAGGCATAGTGATACTTCAGCGGCGGGATGTCGCGATTTTCTTTCGGCGACAGCCCTTTCAGGATGGCGTTGCGCGCATGCACGATAAAGGTATTGCAGCCGGCTTCGGCTACGTGGCCGACAAAATCGCGCACGAAGGCGTACTCCTCGACCTGATCGATGCCGATGCGGTGCTTGACCGTGACATCGATGCGGCAGGCATCGCGCATGGCCCGCACACACTCAGCAACCAGCTGCGGCTCCAGCATCAGGCAGGCGCCGAAAGAACCGGACTGCACGCGCTCCGACGGGCAGCCCACATTCAGGTTGACCTCGTCATAGCCCCAGTCCTCCGCAATCCGCGCACAGCGCGCTAGATCACTCGGTTCCGAACCACCCAGCTGCAGCGCAAGCGGCTGCTCGACGGGGTCGAAGCGCAAATGCCGACGCTGGTCGCCGTGCAGGATGGCGCCGGTATTGACCATTTCGGTATAGAGAAAGGCATGCGCGGAAAGCTCGCGCGCAAATCGGCGATAGAAGCGATCGGTCCAGTCGAGCATCGGGGCGACGCAGAAGCGGCGGCGGGGCGGTTTTGCTGAGTTTTCCAGTGTTGCTGCGGGTTTGGCCGTGTTCTGCGTCATGTCGATTTCTGTTGTTTCTGTGGGTAAGTGCATGCCTGGAGGCCCGAGCGCGGTAGATTTCGGTGAAAAATCCGCCGGAATCATCCACCCGGGCTGGGCAGCCTGCCCGTCATTTTACCCGCGGATGAGGGCAAGAGACGCGATTTCCTTGCCGGGCGGTGTGGGGGCGGTCAGGTCCGTGCCGCCAGGAGGCGGCGGCACGGACTGGAAGAGCCGGACTACTGCCCGGTATTCGAGGTGTTTTCTTCGGCGTCCTGCTTCGGGTTGCCGACGAAGTAGCGCTGGGTCAGCACGAAGCCGACCAGCACCGGCAGCGCTGCGACGATGACCGCTGCCATCACCATGCTGGTCGAGGTCGAGAAGGGGCCGGTGAGGTCGTTGAAGATGCCGACTGCCAGCGGCATCTTGAGGCGGTCTTTCAGCACCACGGCCGGCCACAGGTAATCGTTCCAGCTTTGCACGAAGGTGAAAATCATCAGCGCCGACACCATCGGCCTGCATTGCGGCAGGGCGATGCGCCATAGCAACTGCCATTCGCTGGCGCCGTCGACGCGGGCGGCGTCCAGCGTTTCCTGCGGCAGATCCTGGAAGGCCTGCCGCATCAGGAATACGCCAAATGCGCTTGCCAGCGCCGGCAGTACGACGGCGCTGTAGGTGTCGAGCAGGTCGAGCCGCGAAAAGGTCAGAAAGTTCGGAATGATGGCCAGCTCGCCGGGCAGCATCATCGCGATCAGGCACAGCACGAAGAGCGCATTGCTGCCGCGAAATGGAATCTGCGACAGCGCATAGCCGCAGGGAATGGCCAGTAGCGTGCTCAGCAGCATGGTCGAAAGCGCGATGCCCAGCGAATTCAACAGATAACGCCCGACCGGAATTTCATCGATCACACGCTGGAACCAGATCAGCCCCGGCTCGTGCGGAATCAGCGCTTCCGGGAAGAACCACATGCGCGAGGGATCACCGGACAGTGCGACCGAAAGTGTCCACAGCAGTGGAAAAGCCGCAAAAACGGCAAAGACGGCCAGTGCCAGATAGTGCGCCCCCACTGCGGGGCGAAGTGGATGGTTCATTTCACACCTCCGTGGCGCAGTACGCCGTGTTCACCCAGCCAGTGCATCTGCAGCCAGGCCAGCAGCAGGCAGAAGAGTGTCAGCAGTAGCGCCACCGCCCCGGCCACACCGAAGTTCTGCCCGTAAAAGCCGACGAAATACGCATATACGAGGAGCGTGCTGGTTCCTGCATCGCCGCCGGTCAGGACGATGATTTCCTGGAAGGCCTTCAGCGCGGCAATGGTTGAAAGCAGTGTCGATAGCAGGATGACCGGCTGCATGGCCGGCAGCGTGACATGGCGCAGGCGCGCCCAGGCACCGGCGCCGTCGAGCATCGCCGCTTCCAGCAGCGATCGCGGGACCGACTGCAATCCGGCCAGATACAGCACCATGTAGTAACCGGCGTATTTCCAGCAGAAGAACAGCATGGTGGCGGCCAGTGCGTAATCCGCATCGTTCAGCCAGTCGGGCGGGTGGTGGCGGGCAAGGCCGGTCACGCTGGCGATCAGCCAGTTCACCAGCCCGTCCGGCAGCAGCAATTGCTGCCAGACCACTGCCGCAATGGCGACGGACAGGATGACCGGCGAATAGAACAGCGCCCGGAAAAAACCGGTACCGGGGCGGCGGGGGCGCACCAGCAGCGCCAGGCCGAAGGCGACCAGCTGCAAGAGTGGCACCACCAGCAGGAAGATCAATGAATGGAGCAGCGCTGGATGGAAGTACTGTTTGTCTTCCGCAAGGAAAACGAAATTGGCGAAACCATTCCATGCCGTGTTGCCTGAAAGCAGGAAATAGTCATGAAAGGCCAGCCAGCCGTTGAACAGCACCGGCCAGAGCGTGAATGTGGCAAACAGCAGCAGGAATGGCGCCATGAACAGCCATGCCGTACGCTCGGAAACTCCGGGGCGAGCCATATTGATGCTCCTGCGATGATCTGCCCTCATTCTGGCTTCAGGCGGCCGACAGCATTTGTCATTTTTTGCGGATGTGATGCAAATGAGTTCCGCGTGCAGCGGCCAGGCGAGGAGGGCGTGCATACTTGGCGGGTACTGCTGGCGGAGGTGGGACAATGATTGAACGGATACGGCGTTACTGGCGCCAGATGGCCTGTTTGCTGCTGGCGGGCGGGCTCTTGCTCTGCCTGTGGTTCGGGCCGGGGGGCGGTCTGGGGTTGTGCCGCTTTCTGCCCGGATGGCGCTAAAACCGCAAGCCGCGACAAACTGGCGGGCGTTTTCTGCGCCATGCTGCAATCAGTCACGCAGTCCCGCGTGGCGATGTGCCGCAGGAGGAAGGCATGACGCTGCTGAAACAACACTGGCGGGCCAGCCTCGCCGCTTTGCTGCTCCTGCTGGTCACTGGCTGGACAGCATGGGAATGGTGGCCACGGCCGGCGCCGGCAGCCTCGGAGGTGGCGGCTGCCAGCCCCAAGGCCCGGCAAACGGTTCGTACGCCCTATCTGGCCAACTGGGATCAGGTGCAGCTGGCCGAGATGGAAGGACAGGCGCAGCGCTTCCCCGGCCAGGTGTGGCTGGAAGGACCGACGCACCGGCGCCTGATCGCGCTGACCTTTGATGATGGCCCGGCCGAAGACACTCCGGCCCTGCTCGACGTGCTGGCGCGGCACAAGGTGCATGCCACCTTCTTCTGGCTGGGGCAGAACCTGGCCGGTCGCACGGAAATGGCTGAACGGGCCTTGCGAGAGGGGCACACGCTGGGCAATCACACCTGGGACCATCCCGATATGGTGGATACCGACGAGGCCTACTGGTGGGACGAACAGCTGGCCCGTACTCAGGCACTCTACAAGAGCAAGCTCGGAATCGAGCCGGTATTGATGCGTCCGCCCTACGGCCACATCAGCAACGAGCAGATCGCGAAACTGCAGGATAAGGGGATGAAAGTCATCCTCTGGTCGCTCGATACGCAGGACTGGAACCGCAACCGCATGCTGTTCGGCCGCCACAATATCGAGCGCGGCCTGCAGGATTACGTGCACGAGGAAGCCATCGTGCTGATGCACGATGGTGGCGGCAAGCGCGGAAAGACGGTGGCGGCGGTCGATGCGCTGATTCCGTGGCTGCGCGCCGGCGGCTATGAACTGGTGACGGTGGATCAGCTGCTCGGTATTCAGCCCTACCGCACGATGCCGCAGGCCATGGCGGCGGCGCGCTGACGGCCTGATCGGGCGTTTTCTGGCGATCTCCCGGAATCGTGTTGCCGAGTCGATTGCGTCGCCGCAATGTGAAAGAGCCTCTCTGTCATACCGGCGAAAGCCGCTATCGAGACTGCATCTGCAAACGGAAGCAATGGATTCCGGTCTGCACCGTAATGGCGGCTGGAAGGCCGCGCCAAGAGTTTGATTGGCGGAATACTTTCTGGGTATGTGGCTGCAGCCATTAATTTCAATTGGCTGCAGGTATATACCCTGGCAATGTTCCGAGCAGGAAATCGACTAGGCTGTGCAGCCTGGGGCGCGGGCGGGTATCGGGCAGATACAGCAGGTGGCAGGGCAGCGGGGCGGGCCAGAAATCCGACAGCAGCGTGACCAGCCGCCCGGCGGCCACGTCCTCGGCCAGCAATACTAGCGGCTGCAGGATGATGCCGGCGCCTTGCCGTGCCGCCAGCAGCAGGGCCTGGCTGTCGTTGCAGGCCAGCCGGCTGGTCGTTGGCCAGTCCTGGCCGTCGCGGTCGGGCAGGCTGACCCAGCCCTGGCGTTCATTCCAGACCCGCTGGGTCAGGCAGTGGTGCGCAGCCAGTTCGGAAGGGTGCTGCGGCGTGCCGTGCGCGGCGAGATACGAGGGCGCAGCGGCCAGTGCCAGCTGGTAGGCCGGTAGCGCGCGGGCCACCAGCCCTTCGTCCGGCTGTGCGCCGATGCGGATTGCCAGATCGTAGCCGTCGCCGATCAGGTCAACCCGGCTGTTGCTCAGCATCAGCTCGATCTGCACTTCCGGGTAGCGGGCCAGATAGTCCGCCAGCAGTGGCGCAATGACTTGCCGCCCCAGCGTCAAAGGGGCACTCACGCGCAGCAGGCCGCGAGGGGCGCTGTGCAGGCTGGCGACCGAGGCCTCGGCGGCTTCAACCAGCTCCAGCACCTGCCTGCAGTGCGTGTAATAGGCCTTGCCCGCCTCGCTGAGGCTTTGCCGGCGCGTGCTGCGCTCCATCAGACGACTGCCCAGATGCTGTTCCAGCTGCTGGATGTACTTGCCGACCATCACCGCCGACATGCCCAGCTGCGCAGCTGCCGCGCTGAAGCTGCCGCAATCGGCCACGGTTACGAACACCTGCATGCCGCGCAACTTGTCCATATTGCTAACCTGTGATTAGTAATGTGCGAACTTTTACCACATTTATCGTGATCAGGTTTCGCCGCACACTGCCTGCATTGCCCGGATGCGAGACAGCGCCAAACCACTGGCCTGCACGGCAATTGCTCCAGCTTGCCCGGCTACAGTGGCTGGCCGGGCAAAAGGAGAGTCAAGTACTTTATTGGGTATTGTTCTGAAGGCTTTTATATAAAAGGGCTGCATGACAATACCCGGATTATCTATGCGGGCTGGCTTGCCTGGCCCAGGACCGAATTCCGGAGAAATTACTATGAATATCCAGACCCTGATCGAACAGCGCATTTCCTGCAATTACTTCGCGGCCGGGCAAGCCCTGTCTGATGCGCAGGTGGCCGAGCTGATTCGCCTCGCCACGCTGGCGCCCAGCGCCTACAACAGCCAGAACTGGCGCTTTGTCGCCGTGCGCAGCGCGGCAGCCAAGGCGCGGCTGTTGCAGCATGCCTACGGGCAGGAGAAAGTGCAGCAGGCGGCGGTGACCTTCATCGTCTGCGGGAGACTTGCTCCGCACACCGATCTGCACGCCACGCTGCAGGCGACGGTGGATGCCGGCATTTTCGACGCCGGCCTGCAGGCAACGCTGGTGCATTACGCGACTGAGGGCTATGGCAACAATCCGCAGCTGCAGCGCGACGAAGCCATCCGTTCCGCATCACTGGCGGCGATGACGCTGATGCTGGCGGCCGAAGGCATGGGGCTGGCCAGCTGTCCGATGATCGGCTTCGATGAGGCGGCGGTGGCACAGGAATTCGGCCTGGGGGCCGACGACATTCCGGTGATGCTGCTGCCGGTCGGTGTGGCCGCGTCCGGCAACTGGCCGCAAAAACCGCGCAAGCCGGTGGCAGCCGTGCTGGAAATGGTGTGACGCGGCACGCTGATGCCAGGCGGAAGCCGTAGCGGCGCAGCGGCAGGAACACGGGCAGGAGCAGGCGGCCGCTTACTGGCTGTGGTGCTCCAGCACGAATATCGCGCCGGCATCTTCACCCAGCAGCTCGACCAGTTCGGGCATCAGCTTCTCCAGCGTGGCGGCGAGTGTCCACGGCGGGTTGACGATGAACATGCCGCTGCCGTGCATGCCGAAGCCGTCGCGCGCGGGCGTGCGCACCTGCAGTTCGGCGCGCAGCCAGCCGTGTGCTGGGAGTTTTTTCAGCTTCTCCGGCATTTCGCGGGTGTCCGCGCGGCCGAGCAGCGGATACCACACGGCATAGGTGCCGGTGGCAAAACGCCGCAGTGCTTCTTCCAGCGCAGCGGGCACGCGCTGGTAGTCATCCTTGACTTCATACGGCGGGTCGATCAGCGTCAGCGCGCGGCGCGGTTGTGGCGGCAAAACGCTTTTGAGCGCATTGAAGCCGTCGGTTTTGGTGAGCTGAGCGCGGCGACCGACGTGCTCGAAATTGCCCGCCAGCAAGTCAAAATCGCTCGGATGCAGCTCGAAGAGCTTGAGCCGGTCATCCGCACGCGCGCATTGCAGCGCGAACCACGGCGAGCCCGGATAGTGACGCAGCTCGCCACCGGGATTGATGGCCTTGACTGCGGCCACATAGCGCTTGAGTGGCTCGGACAGATTGCCTGCATGCCACAGCTTGCCGATGCCGGTATTGAATTCGGCATTTTTCGCGGCAAAGCCCTCGGTCAGCGCATACAGCCCCGCGCCGGCGTGGCTGTCGATATACCACCAGGCCTTGTCTTTCTGGTTCAGGTAGTCGAGCAGCAGCAATTCGATGCAGTGCTTGAGGACATCGGCGTGGTTGCCGGCGTGAAAGGCGTGGCGGTAGCTGAGCATGGTGAAACGGTCGCAGGCAAAACGGGCATTCTACCGAAACTGTTGCCGCACCGTGACAGATGCGACACGCGGAAGCCCTGTTATGCCGCTGCAACCTTGCCGTCATATAATCGCCGCACCTTTTTCACGGATATGGCAGATGGCAGTTCAACGAGGCGGGGAGCTGGCAGTATGGCGGCGCATTGCCGCAACGCTGGCGGCGGAAATCAGCGGCAAGCAGCTGCATGGGCGCTTGCCGGTGGAAACCGAGCTGGCCGCGCGCTTTGCTGTCAACCGCCACACCGTACGCCGGGCGCTGCAGGAACTGGAAAGCCAGGGGCTGGTGCGCATCGAGCAGGGCCGTGGCACCTTCGTGCAGGAAGACCTGATCGCCTATCGCATGGGCCGGCGCGAGCGCTTCTCGCACAGCCTGGATGCCCAGCATCTCACCGGGATGATCGAGCTGCTGTCCGTGGCCGAGCAGCCTGCCAGCGATGAAGTCGCCGCGATGCTGGGCCTGAATGCGGGCAGGGCCGTGCTGCGGCTGGATCTGCTCGACAAGGTGGAAGGGCAGGTGATCAGCGTCTGCACCGAATATCTGCCGCTGCCGCGCTGCGCCGGTGTGCCCGAGGCGCTGCGCCAGTGCGGTTCGATGGTCGGAGCACTGCAGGCGGTGGGGATTGCAGGAATCAGCCGCAAGCTTTCGCGCATTACCGCCCGCATGCCGCGCCCCGAGGTGGCCGCCCGGCTGGCTCAGCCGAAAAGCCAGCCGGTGCTCTACGTCGAGAGCGTGTACCAGGATGCGGCGGGCCAGCCGGTGGAGTACGGCATCACCCGTTTTGCGGGCAATGCCGTGCAGCTGACCATCGAGCCGGAATAAGCCGTTCAGCTCGCGTCGCCAACCCACAGGCTGGCAAAATCGACCGGTACATCGGTATTGCAGCCAAAAAGAGCAATAAAGGCTGATTCGGGCTGCAGCCAGCGTGCTGCTGCCTGATCCAGCGCCGCCTTGCCCAGAATCTGTTCCGGATGGGGTGCAAGGCTGGTATCGTCCTTGCCATATTGCCAATGGAAAGACAACGCGCGGGCGTACTCCAGCGGTTTGCTACCCCGTTCTGCGATCATTTTCTGGCTGAGCTGCAGGCTGGCTTCCGCTTCGGCAGCGGTGACCCCTTCGGTGCGCAGCTGGGTCAATGTCTGGGCGGTCTTGCGCGTCATCATCGGGCACTGGTCAGGCGGGCCGTTGTAGGAAAACATCAGCGCCGCACCCTGGCCATTGCCCAGGTCGTAGCCGCTATCCACGTAGTAGCTCTGGCCGTTGTCGAAGCGCAGCACTTTCAGCAGGCGCTCGCGCACGATCCCAGCCAGTGCTTCCAGCAGATAGGCATCGCTGGAATCGACGGACTGCGGAGTCACGATGCGCCAGTTCACATTGGCTTCTGCACCGCGAGAGAACAGCAGCCTCTCCGTGGCGTCGGTATTCAGCGGCATCGGCTTGACGGCCTGTAGTTCCGGACGTTGTGCCTGCAGCTTGAGACTGCCCAGATAGCGCTCGACCAGTGGCCGGATGGCTTGCGGATCCGCCACGCCGGTCAGCACCAGCCGCAGCCGCGACGGATCGCCGAACAGCGCCAGCTGGGCCTGCTGTACCTCCCCCATCCACAGGGTGTTTTCTTCGCCGCGCAGGCAACGCCACGGCCAGATTGGCTGCGACAGTGACGCCAGCCTTGCGCCTAGTCCGGCACTGCCGCAATCGTATTGCCCTAGTGCCGCGATCGGCTTGGCAAAGGGCGTCCAGTCCTGAGCCAGGGGTTGCAGATACAGATAGAGTGCCTGCAGCGCGATTTCCAGATCGACCGGGTTGCTGCGGCCGAAAAAGCCCGAACTGTCCACCCAGACGTTGAACTGCAGTTGCACGTCGTGCCCCGTGAGCGCTTCGCGGTACTGATTCGCCGGCATGGCGCCGGGCGCGTTCTGCCAGTGGTACTGTGCCAGCGCCATTCCAGGAACACGCAGGCGCTCCGGCAATGCCAGCAGGCTGCCCGGTTCCCGCAGCGCAATGCCGATGTCTTCGTCGGGTTTGACGGGTTTTTGCCAGAGCACCTGCACGCCGTTGTCCAGCGTCCAGATGCCACCATTGGGGGCGTCGCGACTGGTCACGATGCGGCCGGGCTCGGGCAGGGCTGCCAGCAGGGAACTTGATTTAGCCTCAAACTGCTGCTGATCTAGTTTGGACTCCTTGACTGTCTTCCTGATGCGCCGGATGTCGTTGTCGTTTATGTAGCCGAAGCTGGCTGTGCCTTTGCTGTCCACTTCAACCAGCTGCCCGGGCGTCGCCATCAGCTCATCCAGCGCCTGCTGCAGGCTGGCGGGGGTCAGCTTGGGTTTGTTTTCTTCCCAGTGAGCCAGCCATTGCTGCGGAGTCCATCGCATCCCGCCCAGCATGGCCTCGTTGACCAGGATGTTGGCCCATTCTTCCCTGCCTTGCGGTTTGCGGGTGGCCGCCTGCAGATTGGCCGTCATGATGCGCAGCTGTTCGTCGACTTCGGACTGGGTAAAGCCGAAACGGCGCGCGCGCTCGGCCTCGGTCAGGATGGCCTCAAGGGCTTGTTCGGGCAGCCGGGGCTTGGGGGCAGCTGACAGCGTCCAGCGCTGAATGGGCCGCGCCATATCATCACGCCAGCTGAAAACCTGCTCATAGCTGCGCTGCTCGGGATTGGCGGCTTCGAGTCGGCGCTGCACGATGGCGAGTGCAGCTTCGCGCTGGCCGTCGCGCAGCATGCCGTGTTCGGTCGGAATGCCATCCCAGCGTTCTAGCCAGCTCCAGCCGACCGAGCGGACATTCAGGCGGCTGATCTCGCGGTAGTTGGCAAACAGCCCCAGTTCCTGCAGGTCGCGCAAGGCGGGGCGTGCCGGTGCGGCCGGGCCGGCAGGAATTGCCGCAAACAGCGCACCGATCTGCTGGCTGAGCTGCTCGGGGTCTACGTCGCCGACAACGATCACCGTCATGCGCGGGGCAATGTAGTTGCGCCGGTAGAAGGTTTCGATATCTTCGGCCTTCGCCGTTTGGAGAATGCCGATCTGGCCAAGCGGATTGTGTTCGCTCATCACCCGGTCGGCAAACAGGGTATCCAGATAAGTATCCCAGTACTGAATGCCTTGCTGCCGCATGCGCCATTCATCGATCACGATCTTGCGCTCGGCATCGACGCCAGCCTGGGTAATGCCGATGCCCCCAGCCCAGTCGGCCAGCAGCAACAGCGAGCGATCCAGATCAGCCGTTCTGGCGCGGAAGTGATACAGCGTTTCGAACTGCGAGGTGAAGGCATTGCTGTCCTGACCCCAGCGCATGCCCTGATTGTTCAGGTAGTCGATGACTTGACCATCCGGAAAGTGCCGGGTGTTGCGAAACGCCATGTGTTCGAGAAAATGCGCCAGCCCGCGCTCGTTCGGTAGTTCGTCGAGCGAGCCGGCTTTGACGAGCAGACGGAATTCGGTAATGCCGGGGTCCGCCTCAACACGCTTGATGACGTAATGCAGACCATTGGCCAGCGTGCCTTCGCGCAGGCTCTGGTCCGCAGACGTGGCGCTGGCATGGCTGCTGGCCAGCAGCAGGCCGAGCGCCAGCAGCGCGCAGTGAAATGCGTTCCCAAGCCGCCATGCGGCAGTGTGTTTGCCTAATAATTCGGCCATGTATGTTTCCTCAATGCAAAGGATGTGTAACAGGAGTCATGCTAGCCGAGCTTTACAGCAGCAAACATAAAGCTTACTGTGATTGACTATCAGATTTTCTGGAATGGTCGGCGATGAATTACCGGCATCTGCATTATTTCTGGATGGTCGCAATGGAAGGGGGCATCAGTGCCGCTGCGCGCAAGCTGGGCATGACACCGCAGGCCATCAGCAGCCAGATCAGTACGCTGGAACAGCAGGTGGGGCAGGTGCTGTTTACACAGGTTGGGCGCAAGCTGGAGCTGACCGAGGCAGGACGCACCGCGCTGCATTATGCCGAGCGGATTTTCCAGCTGGGCGAGGAATTGGAGCATGCGCTGGAGCAGGGTGGTGCCAGCCGCTCGCGTCTGAATGTGGGGGTGTCGGACGCAATCCCGAAAACGATTGCCCAGCAGCTGCTGGCACCGCTGGGCGCCGCCACAACCCGCCTGGTGTGTATCGATGGTGACCGTGACGAGCTGATTGCCCGGCTGGCGCTGCACCAGCTCGATCTGGTGCTGTGCGACCGCGCCGGCAGCACTACCGAAGCCTTGAAACTGCAGAGCAAGCTGCTGGTGTTCGCACCGATCATGCTGCTGGGCACTGCCGAGCTGGTAGCGCAGTATCGAGACGGTTTCCCATTCAATCTGTCCGGCGCGCCCTTGCTGCTGCCCACGCGCAATGCAGCGCTGCGCGCGCAGATTGATGTCTGGCTGGCGGAAAACCGCATCGTCCCCGATATCGTCGGCGAGTTCTCCGATAGCGCGCTGATGGCTGCGTTTGCCCAGCGTGGTGCCGGTTTTTTCCCCAGCCCCGTACTCGCCGAGGGGGCAGCCACGACGGCCGGGCTGCAGACGCTAGGCCATCTGCCCGGCGTGATCGGCCACTATCACGTCATTTTCAGCGCCCGCAAGATCATGCATCCCGCGCTGGCGCAGTTGCTGGAACTGGAATCGCAGGCCGCATGAGTGCTTGCCAGGCAGATTCCCGAGGCACTTGCCTCGCGGCCTCGTGCCGTTGTCCATCTATGCATACATTGCATGGTATGGGTTTGAAGCCATTTGATATCAATGGATTTGGGTGTATACGCTGATATTTAGTGGCGCTGGCTCAGCCTGTCAGGCACTGTACCGGGAATTTGTGGCTACCCTGACGCGATGGCGGGACGCATAATGAGTTCACGGGGCAGAGCCTTGCTGCCCCGCCGGATGTGGAGGTCTCCTGTGCCCACCTTGCTGATTCCCGTGGATGGCTCTGCCCAGTCGCTGCGCGCCGTGCAGGCTGCGCTGCTGCTGCGCGAGCAGGAAGGCTGCGATGCGCTTCTTCTGCTCAATGTGCAGCTGCCGCTGCTTGGCCGCACGCGCGGTTTTTTCACCGATGCCGATCTGGATATTCTCTACAGTGCAGAGGCCGAGCGCATTTTCGCGCCGGCGCGCGCGCTGCTGGCCGGAGCGGGCGTGTCACACGATGAGCGCCGGGCGATCGGCCAGGCTGCCGAGATGATCGTGCGCGTGGGGCGGCAGGAAAACGCCGCCCACATCGTGATGGGAACCCGCGGCCATGGCGCAGCGGCCGCGCTGCTGCTGGGCTCGGTGGCCAGCCGGGTGGTCAGCCTGGCCGACGTGCCCGTGACGCTGGTGAATTGAGGAAAACGCCATGGCAACACTGCTGGTTCCGCTGGATGATTCGCCCAGTTCCCTGCGCGCACTGGCGCACGCCGAAGCGCTGGCCGTGCGCAACACGCTGCATCTGCGCCTGCTTAGCGCGCAGCAGCCCAGCCTCTACGCCTCGCTGCTCGAAGGCGTGACGCATAGCGTGCCGATGGTGCAATCACTGCGCGAGCACGGCGAAGAACTGCTTGCGCCGCATCTGGCCCGCCTGCGTGCGGCCGGGCTGGTCGTGAGCCACGCCGTGGTGCTCGACAAGCCGGCACAGGCAATCTGTGAAGAGGCGCGGCATCACGGCTGCGTGCGCATCATCATGGGTACGCGCGGCAACGACAGCGTCGCGCGCGTCGTGTTCGGTTCGGTGGCCTATCAGGTGGCTGCGCAATCGCCTGTGCCGGTGACGCTGATCAAATAAGCGCAAATCCCGACTTGAGGCGTGACAGATGCTGCGCGATGGCGGGCAGGACTTCAAGCTGGCCGAAGTGCAGCACGAAGCTGGCATGCAGGCTTGCCAATGCAGCAACTCGTCCAGGCTCTGGCGGTTAGCGCATTGCCTGGCGCTAGCCCGCCGCCGGTGACGTGAAGGCCTGCCGCGCCGCCGCCACCCGCACACGGATCACGCAGTCTGCGGCATGATCGTTGACCAGCCCCATCGCCTGCATCAGTGCGTACATCGTCGTGGGACCTACAAATTTCCAGCCGCGTTTTTTCAGGGCCTTGGATAGCGCCAGCGATTCGGGCGTTTGGGCCGCAACTTGCGGGCCGGGATCCATCTGCGGCTCGAAACGCCAGAAAAACGCCGCCAGCGAACCGGCCTCGTCGATCAGCTCCAGCGCGCGCTGGGCATTGTTGATCGTCGCCGCGATCTTGCCGCGATGGCGTACGATGCCGGCATCGGCCAGCAGCCGCGCCACATCGGCGTCCGTGTAGGTCGCCACAATGCGGAAATCGAAACCGTCGAAGGCGCGGCGGAAATTTTCGCGCTTTCTGAGAATGGTGAGCCAGCTCAGGCCCGACTGGAAACCCTCCAGGCACAGCTTCTCGAACAGCCGCACGTCGTCCGCCACCGGATAGCCCCATTCATGGTCGTGGTAGGCGAGGTAATCCGGCGTCGCGCTGCACCAGTGGCAGCGGGGTTGACCATCGGGGGCAAGGTAGAGAGTGTCTTGCATTCGTCATTTCCCTTTGATTGGGGTGAAGCCTGGGGAGCGGGTTTCGGTGTACGCTGCGTTTCATGACTTATCCCCCTTCCAGACTGGAATAAGCAAAACCATGTTCAAGAACATAGCCGCGCTGGCGGGCCTGCTGGTGAGTCTGTGCGTGCACTTCGCACAGGCCGCACCGGTTCCGGCTGAGGCCAGAAAACAGCTCGCCGCCGTCAGTGCTGCGGCAGTGCGCAATTATTCGACGCGGGATTTCGGGCGCGATAAATACCCGGGAGCCATCTCGGCCATCGTGCCTGAAGCCTCCGCCCCTGCCAAGCTGGCCGAGCTGCGCCGCAGGCTGCCGCAAGGGCTGGTTGCCTTCATCGGTACCAGCAACAGCCTGGCCGAGCGGAAAGTAAAGGGGGTGGAGCTGGTTGTCGGGCACGGCTCTTCGGCGGTCGACATTCTGGAAATCGCGCAGACGGATGCCGCAAATTACGGCATGTATCCCAAGGACGTGCAGCGCAAGATCGCGGCATGGGACAAGCTGTATGGCGTGGATGTCTGGCAGGCGGAAACCGATACGATCCAGCTGAAGTTTCGCAAACTGCCGCCCGACCTGAAGCGCTTTGCGAAAGAGCTGTATGAATTCTGTCCGGATGTCGTCGATCAGGGCGTCGGTTCACTGGCGGCGCTTGAGCAGGCGCTTCGCGAGCAGCATGGGGCGTATTTGTGGTGGGACTGACGGTGAAGGATTCGCGAGCCGGGGGGATCGAAATCCGGTCATTGCAGCAGGGCGATGAGCTGTGGCCAGCAGTAGCAGCGTTTGCAGCCGGCTGCAGCTGGCGGGCAGGGCCGTATCTGGCCGGGCTGATGCGTGATGGCGTCTTTACTGACTGGGAGCGCGTCATCGTGGCGCTGGAGCAGGGCGCTATCGTGGCCTTCAGCACGGTGACCCGGCGCGATTTTGTACCCGATGTGGACTACACGCCTTATGCCGGCTTTGTCTTCGTGAGCGAGGCCTGCCGGGGGCGGCGCATCAGCGAACAAATGCTGGCGTTTGCTGCAGAGTATGTGCGCGGCATCGGTTTTGCCCAGCTCTATCTGGTGAGTAGCGAGCAAGGTCTCTACGAGCGTTACGGCTTCCGGAAAATGGCCGATGTGCAGGACATCTGGGGTGGCGAGCAGCAGATTTTCGTGCGGCCCCTCAACCTGGGGACGGACGAGGACGTCCAGCTTTGCAGTGCGGGCCGTGACGCGCGCTGAACGGTTGGCGGGTATAAGCCGCTGGCTGATCACAGTTCCACGAACCGGGCTTCAGCGCGGCTCCTGATTAAGGTAGTCCGTTCTGCATCTCGCATACCGGCGAACGCCGGTATCCAGAGCGCTGCTTGAACAGGCATTTCAGCTAGATTCCCGCTTTCGCGGGAGTGGCAAATTGCACTTGGCTGCGGTAGCTACCTGATCAGGTCGCGGTCTGGCCTGTACCTGATCCAATCAATGCATGGGTATATTGGTATGGCCCTTCTGGATAAAAGGTTGTGGCTTTATATCTGCAAGGGTATGTGCTTAGCCCTTGTCCGCCTTCCCCGCCGCCTGTGCGAATTTCGCCAATTGTCTGTCCAGCCACCACGGCACTTCTTCGCGGTCTTCCATCGCTTCCTTTCGTCTGATCGCGTTGCGCACCAGCTGGCTGCCCAGCCAGCGTACCGGCTCAGGTGGAAAATGGCCGCGCGGGCCGGTGGCCAGCCCGCTGCGTGTCCAGGCGTTGTCCTCGTCGAATACCAGTGACTTGAGAATCTGCCCGCCGATCCAGCTTGGCCCTACGCCGTTGCCCGAATAGCCGAAGCCGTAGACGATGTCGCGATGGCCGTCGAGTTGGCCGAAGAAGGGAAAGCCGGTGACCGATCTGTCCGACGCGCCATTCCATGATGCAGCGAGCGGCACCGTGGCGAGGCTGGGGAAAAAGCGCGCCAGTGACGCCTGCAGCATAGCCACCTGCTGACTGGGCTCGTCGAATTGCCGCAGCATGCGCGCGCCAAACGCGAAGGTGTTGCCGCCCTTGCCGAGCATCAGTCTTCCATCTTCTGTCGTGCGCCAGTAGTGGACGAAAATCCGCGAATCGCACAGCGCCGCGCCGTGATTCAACCCGATGGCGGCCAGTTCGGCAGGGCAGGGCTCGGTGATGACCATGTCGGACGACACCACCGCAATACTGCGCGAGAACTGTCCGAACTGTTCTGGCATCCAGGCATTGAGCGCCAGCACCACCTTGCGCGCGGTGACGCTGCCGGCGGCGCACTGCACGCGCGGCGGCGTGGACGGGACGAGCTTTTGCATCGCCGTGCCTTCATAAATCCGAATGCCCAGCTCGCGGGCGACACGCGCGAGGCCGAGCGCCAGCAGTGCAGGCTGCACGCTGCCGGCGGCGGGCGAGTACACGCCTTCCAGCATCGCCGCCGAGCCGGCCAGCTTTTGCGCCTCCGCCAGCGGCAGCGTGCGCCAGCTGTTCGCTCTGTTGCCATCCAGCGCCGCCATCACGCCGGCCATGCTGCCCAACTGGCTGCGATTGGTGGCGGTGTAGAGTGCGCCGTCAACGCGTACCTCGGCATCAATGGCGTGCGCGCGGCAGAAGTCACGGATGGCGTAGACGGCGTCTTCCGACGCTTTCACCAGCCGCAGCGCCTCCGTTTCGCCAAACAGCCGGCGCAGCGTGAGGAATTTCGCCGACCAGGTGAGGAGACACCCGCCGTTGCGCCCGGACGCGCCGCTGCCGCAGCGGTCGCGTTCGATCAGCACGATGTCGAGCTGCGGATTGGCCTGCTTGAGCATGATCGCCGTCCATAGCCCGGTGTAGCCGCCACCGACGATGCAGACGTCGGCGGTGATGTCGCCCTGCAGCGGCGTCACTGGCGGTGGCGGGGCGCGACGCAGTGCGTCGGCAAACCACCAGGGGCGGAAGTCCGTGGTCATGGCTGTTCTCCGCGAGCGAGGCGGGCGTTGATCTCGGCGATCACGGCTGGCAGGTCGGCGATGCTGTCGATCACGTAATGCGCGCCGGCCTGCGCGAGCTTGTCGGCCGCGCGCTGGCGGCGGGCGGCTTGCTCTGCGGGCGTCAGTGCCAGCCATTCTTCGAGGCTCAGCCCCACTTCGTTGCCCGAAACAGCCAGCCCCACCGTCCACATGCCGGCATTCAGCCCTTCGGCAATGCCGACCGCCGTGTCGTCGACCTTGACGGTCGCTGCGACGTGTTTCACGCCCAGCTCGATCACGTTCGCCAGTGCCATCCACGGCCCGGGGCGTGCGCCGGCCTTCAGGTCGTCTGCTGCGATGGTGCAATCGGGCGCGAAGCCTGCCGCTGCGGCAATCGGCAGCAGCGCGTTCATCACTTCGCGCGGGTAGCCGGTGCAGCTGCCGATTTTCAGGCCTTGTTGCCGCAGCGTTGCGATGGTGTCGAGTGCTCCCGGAATCGGCTGCGAATAGACGCCGACGCGCTCGATTTGCAGCGGCATGAAGATGGCGTAGATGCGGTCGACATCGGCGTCGGTCATCGGCGCGCCGAATTTGTCCTGCCAGCGGCGGGCAACGTCGGGCAACTGGCCGAGTGTCTTGATGTGATCCCTCTTCGCCATGCCCATCGGCACACGGGCTTCGGCCAGTGTGACGGGCAGGCCGATTGTGGCAAAGGCGTCGACGAGGACCTGGGTAGGGGCAAACGAGCCGAAATCGACGACGGTGCCGGCCCAGTCGAAGATGACGGCTTCCAGCGGGCCGGTGTAGTGGCGGGTGTAGCGGTAGGACATGGTGGACAAACTCCAGATTAGTGAATCGGTTAAGCGCCTTGCGGCGCAGGTGTTTTGATGCCGGGTGTGCCCGGCGGCACGTCAGGGGGCTTGTCTTGCCAAGCCCCCCGACACCCCCAAGGCGCGCCCGCTCCGTCGCCCCGCTGCGCGGGGTGCCCTGCGATGCTCGTTGCAGCCAGCGGCGTGCCGCAACTCGGCCTCCGGCCTCAGACACTCGTCACGCCGAAACCCTGTCTGAAACTGTGCTTCTCGGCGACTGCGAGGGCAGGGAGGTACTAATTCGCGCCAGTGGCTAGAGCCACGGCCTTGCTCGTCATGCCCGCGCAGGCGGGCATCCAGGATTTGCATTTCTGGGTTCCCGCTTTCGCGGGAACGACGGTGTTGTTCTTTGCTATGGAAGTACGCACAAATGCTGATTAGGGCGGGATCGCCCTGAAAGCCCCCGGAAAAACGAGCATCGCAGGGTAGCCCGCAGGGCCGGCTGGCCGGGCTCGCCTTTCTTTGGATACTTTCTTTGGCGAAGCAAAGAAAGTATCCCGTGGGCGCGGCGGAAACGCGCACCTAAACACCGCGCCGCGAGGCGCTGAAACCTCAGCGACGCATCAGCGGGCGCGCTTAGCTGATCCACCCGAACCCCCGCATCACCTCGCCGATCGCATGCACGGCCTGGCTCAGCTCCGCCTCGTCGATCGCGCCGATGCAGCCCACGCGGAAGGTCTCGACCTCGGTGAGCTTGCCCGGATACAGAATGAAGCCACGCGCGCGCACCGCTTCGTAGAAACGGCGGAAGTCGTAATCCGGATGCGCCGGGGCGTGGAAGGTGAGGATGATCGATGCCTGCAATTCCGGTGCAAGAAACAGCTGCAAGCCCAGCCGGCCCAGCCCGTCAATCAGTACCTCGGCATTGCGGGTATAGCGCTGCAGCCTTTTCGCTCTGCCGCCTTGGACCAGATACTGGTCAATCGCCGCGCGCAGTGCCGCGACGACGTGGGTGGGCGGGGTGAAGCGCCACTGGCCGGTTTTCTGCAGGTAGGCGTACTGGTCGGCCAGATCGAGCGCCAGCGAGTGGCTGTTGCCCAGGCTGGCGGTGAGCGCCTCCCGGTTCACGATCACGAAGCCCATGCCCGGCACACCTTCCAGGCATTTGCCCGAGGCGGCGATGACGGCGGTGATCGGCGTGGTGGCGACGTCGATCTCCAGTGCACCGAACGACGACATCGCATCGACAATCAGCGCCCGACCTGCAGCGGCAACGGCGGTGGCAATGTCGTCCAGCGGGTTCAGCAAACCGGTGCCGGTTTCGCAGTGGATGACACCAACGTGAGTGATTGCCGGGTCGGCGGCAAGCGCCTCGGCCACGGCGGCGGGGTCGACCGGCGTGCCATCGGGCCATTCCAGCACCGTGTGTGGCAGCCCCATCACCGCCGCGATGCGCGCCATGCGCTGGCCATAGGCGCCGTTGGCCAGCACCAGCAGCTTGCCGTCGCGCGGAACGAGCGTGCCAATCGCCGCCTCGACCGCGAAGGTGCCCGAGCCCTGCAGCGGCACGCAGACGTGGCTGCTCTCGCCATTGGCAATCGCCAGCAGATCACGGCAGACGCTGGCGGTGAGATCATTGAAGGCGCTGTCCCACGAGCCCCAGTCGTGCAGCATGGCGGTGCGGGTAGCGAGGCTGGTGGTCAGCGGGCCGGGAGTAAGAAGGATCGGTTCGCGCATGATGAATCCTGTTGTCTAGATGAATTTTTCAGTCTGAAAACAGGCGGAATATTTCCGCCCGGGGGTACTGGAAAGCGTTTCCTGTCAGGGTGTTACCGACGAGGCCGGGCGGAGTACCCGCTGGGCAATGTCCAGATAATGCGCAAGTGGCGGCGTGGCCAGCTTCGGCACTTTCGCCACTTCGTCCCAGCGCCGCAGCCGCACGGCATCCGCTGCGTGACGGCGGGCGGCGAAACGTGCGGCTTCCAGCGCATCCATCACGCCGCCCTGCAGGTTCAGTGAGGCGAGCGAAGCCGGCGAGAGGCGCTTGATGTAGCCGGGTTCGGTGGCGCACAGGAAACGCTTGGCGGCGACGTGCAGCGCAATGGGCTGGCAGACGTCCTCGCTGAACAGCGCTTCAAGCGCGACCGCGCCGATGGCTTCATGGTGGTCGTTGATACCGCTGGCCACATCGTCGTTGCCCTGGCCTGTGATCAGGTGGCCGACGTCGTGCAGCAGCGCGGCGACGATCAGTTCAGGCGTGGCGCCTTCGCTTTCGGCGGCCAGCGCCGCCTGCAGCGCGTGTTCGAGCTGATTGATTGCTTCACCGCCATAGAGCTGCCCGCCGGCGCCGGCAAACAGGGTCTCAAGCTCGTCGAGGCGGGTGATGACGGGTGGTTTCATGGGTATGTACCTGTAGCCTTTCATGGGTAAGGGCTGTGGATGTATGTACGCATGGGTATGTGTCAGCCCGGGTTGCGCCAGCGCTGCGTGCGGCGCAGCAGCAGCCACTGGAGTGCGGCAAAGAGCAGGCAGGCAGTGGCAGATGCGGCGACGATCAGCGTCGCCATTGCGGCGGCGGCGGCGGTGTCGCCGGCGTCGTCCATGTTCAATACCGAGACGGACGCCAGCGCGGTGTCCGGCGTGTAGAGGAAGATCACCGCCGAGACGGTGGTCATCGTCGCGACAAAGAAATAGCGCGCCACGTCCAGCACCGCCGGCAGGCATACCGGCAGCGTGACGCGCCAGGCGGTGAGCCAGAACGGCACTTGCAGCGAGGCGGAAACGGCCTCGAATTCGCGGTCGAGCTGGCGCAGCGCGGTGACGGCGGTGAGATGCGCCGTGGTGTAGAAATGCGCGATCGAACACAGCACCAGTATCGTCATCGTGCCGTAGAGGCCGTGCAGCGGATTGGCCGGCTCGTTGAAAAAGAACACATAGCCCAGGCCCAGCACCAGCCCCGGCACCGCCATCGGCAGCATGGCGAGCAGGTGCAGCGGGCGCTGCAGCCGGCGCGCGACGCCGACCTTTTCCGTGAGCCAGGCTGCGCCGAACACCAGCAGCGTGCCAAACAGTGCGGTCAGTGCCGACATCTTCAGGCTGTTCACAAAGGCCTGCGCGCCGCCGCCATCGACATTGCTGAAATCGAAGTGATCGAAGGTCAGGCTCAGGTTGTAGGGCCAGAGCTTGATCAGCGCGGCGGCAACGGCGGTGCCGAGGATCACCAGCAGCGCACCGCCGGTGAGCGTGCAAAAGAGAAACGCCAGCGCATCGCGCAGCGGCTGGCGGCGCAGCTGCAGTGGTTGGGCGCGCGCAGTGAGCAAGGCTTGCTGGCGGCGCTGGGCGAAGTGGTCAATGGCAAAGGAAAACAGCGCCGGCAGCAAGAGCAGCACGCCGATTACCGCGCCGCGCGGGAAATTCTGCTGGCCGATCACCTGCTTGTACGCTTCCAGTGCCAGCACGTTGTATTGCCCACCGATCACCTTGGGTACGCCGAAATCGGTGATGACGAGCGTGAACACGACCATTGCGGCCGAAATCAGCCCGAAGCGCACCGAGGGCAGCGTGACGGTAAAAAACTGCCGGACACGGCCGGCGCCCAGCGCGGTGGCGGCCTCGTACAGTCGCCCGTCGGCGACCGACAGCGCGGTGACCAGGATCATCAGCGCGTGTGGGAAAGTGTAAAACGCCTCGCCGATCACGATGCCCCAGAAGCCGTAAATGCCGTCGGGAAACAGGCCCTTGAGCACGCCCTGATTGCCAAACAGATAAACGAGCGCGATGCCGGGCAAGAGCGACGGTGCCAGCAGCGGAATCAGCGCCAGCGCGCGGAACAGGCCCTTGGCCGGCATGGCGCTGCGCGTGAGCGCGGCGGCGAAACCGTAGGCGAGCGGCAGCACGATCAGGCTGGTGGTCAGCGCAACGGCGATGCTGTTTTTCACCTGCTGCACCAGCGCGGGCGAGGCGAGGATGGGCGCCACCTGCGAAAGACCCCAGACGCCGGTGTCCGGGTCGTGCACGGCCTGGCCGAGGATGGCGATGAGCGGCAGTGCGAGCAGGATCACGAGCGCCAGCAGGGCGATGCCGGCGAGCGGCAATGCCAGCCACTCGCTCGAAGCCCGCCGAGCTGTGCTGCGGGGCGGGTTGGACAGCGTCAGCGTGCTCATGCGGCCTCCGCCGTGCCGAAGCAGCGCAGGCTGGCGGCGGGCAATTGCACCGGCAGGCGCTGGCCGTCGCCAATGGCCAGCTGCACGAGCTGACGGTGGCTGATGTCGGCCAGCAGTGGCAGATTGCCCCATTGCGGTACGGAAAGGGTGAGGCGGTAGAGGCTGCCCAGCAGCTCGATCTGCTGTACTTCGGCGAGCGCGCTATTTGGCGAAGGCTCCCAGCGCGGGTTGATCTGCACATCCTCGGGGCGCAGGAAGAGCTCGACCTGCGTGCCGCTGGCAAATTCGCTGGCCGCCGGCGCACTGACGATGCCATCGCCCACGCGCAGCTGCCCCGGGGAAAGCACGGTGCCGGTCAGCCAGTTGCACTGGCCGACGAAGTCCGCGACGAAGCGGCTGGCGGGCTGGCGGTAGATCTGCTCGGGCGTGCCGATCTGCTCGATCACGCCGTGGTTCATCACCACCACGCGGTCGGCCATCGTCAATGCTTCTTCCTGGTCGTGCGTGACCATGATGGTGGTGACGCCGAGCTGGCGCTGCAGCGCCTTGATTTCGCCGCGCAGGTGCTCGCGTACCTGTGCATCGAGTGCCGAGAGCGGCTCGTCGAGCAGCAAGAGCCCCGGCGAGGTGGCGAGTGCGCGGGCCAGTGCCACGCGCTGCTGCTGGCCGCCCGAGAGCTGCGCCGGGTATTTGCCGGCAATGGCCGGCAGGCCGATCAGCGCCAGCAATTCCGTCACGCGCCTGTCCTTGTCCTCGCGCCGGCCGGTAAGGCCATAGGCGATGTTTTGTGCGACGGTCAGGTTGGGAAACAGCGCGTAGGACTGGAACACGATGCCGTAATCGCGCGCCGCCGGCGGCAGCCGGCCGATGTCCCGGCCGTCGCGGGCGATGCGGCCGCTGTCCATGCCTTCCAGCCCGGCAATAATTCTGAGCAGCGTCGTCTTGCCGCAGCCCGACGGCCCCAGCAGGCAGACAAACTCGCCCTGGCGGATGGTCAGATCAATGCCGGAAAGCGCGGTATGTGCGCCGAAGCGTTTCTGTATGCCGCTGAGCGACAGATAGGGGGTGGAGTTCATGGTCAGGGATTCGGGCAGGTCACGGTGCATGGGGGCTTTAGCGTTTTCTACTGTTCGTTTGTTTAGCGCCTGCGGCGCGGTGTTTTGATACCGGTTCCGCCCGGCGGACGGGTTCATTTCTTTTGTCTCGCCAAAAGAAACGAACCAAAGAAAAGGCGAGCCCGGTCCGCCGCCCCGCTGCGCGGGGTGCCCTGCGATGCTCGCAAGCCACAGCGCGGGTTCGAAACTCGCCCTTCGGGCTCAAACATCTCACCCGCGAAACCCTGTGGCCTGCTGCGCTTCTCGGCGGCTTCAGGGCGGGGCCTGCTAATCGGCTGCCGTGGTGATTCGTAGGGCGGGTTAGCCAACGGCGTAACCCGCCATGCAATAGTGGGTATGCAGCTAAAGCCCTTTGGATTATTAGGCTGCGGGCTTATCACTGCATGGGTATGCCGTGCTGCTGCTTAGGACGCGATGCCCTCGCAGTCGCCGAGAAGCGCAATCTGCGGCAGGGTTTCGACGGGGGGAGTGTTTGAGGGCGAAGCCCGAGTTGCCCCCCGTCGCTGCCGCAGACGAGCATCGCAGGGCACCCCGCGCAGCGGGGCGACGGAGCGGGCGCGCCTTGGGGGTGTCGGGGGGCTTGGCAAGGCAAGCCCCCTGACGTGCCGCCGGGCACACCCGGCATCCAAACACCGCGCCGCTGGCGCTAAACCCCCATGGGCCATCGCGAGTAAGCCTGCGCAGTCGGCTCAATCCGCTTACTTCTTCTCCGACTTGCCGTCATAACGCTTGGTCCACTCGGCCAGAATCTTGTCGCGATTGGCGGCCGACCAGCGCAGGTCCTGCTTCACCAGGCGCTGTTCATAGTCCGCCGGGATATGCGCATTCGGCTTGGCGATGCCCGGCATGGCGACAATGGCGAAGTTCTTTTCATACAGTTCGTTGGCGGATTTCGAGGCGGACCAGTCGGCCAGCTTCTTCGCCGCGTCCAGGTTCTTCGTGCCCTTCATGATCGCCGTGGCTTCCACATCCCAGCCCAGGCCTTCCTTCGGGAACACCAGATCAATCGGTGCACCGCCGTCTTTCAGCTTGGCAGCGCGGTATTCAAACGAAATGCCGATCGGGAATTCGCCGGCCGCGGCCTGCTTGCAGGGCTTGGAGCCGGAGTGCGTGTACTGCGCGATGTTGTCGTGCAGCTTGTCCATATAGGCCCAGCCATCCTTCTCGCCGAAGATGGTCAGCCACGCGGTCACGTCGAAATAGCCGGTGCCGGAGGATGCCGGATTCGGCATCACGATCTTGCCCTTGTATTCGGGCTTCAGCAGGTCTTTCCAGCTTTCCGGCTTTTTCAGGCCCAGCTTGGCAGCCTCGACGGTGTTGAAGCAGACGGTGGCGCCCCACACATCCATGCCCACCCAGGCCGGCGGGTTGCTGTCGTCCACGTACTGCTTGCTGAGTTTTTCCACACCCTTGGGGGCGTAGGCCTGCAGCATGCCTTCCTTTTCCAGTACCAGCAGCGAGGAGCCAGCGACGCCCATGACCACATCGGCCTGCGGTGCGGCCTTTTCGGCCAGCAGCTTGGCAGTGATGATGCCGGTGGAGTCGCGTACCCACTTCAGCTTGATGCCGGGGTTTTCCTGCTCGAATTTTTCCTGGTAGGCCTTGAGCTGGTCGGCTTCCAGCGCGGTGTAAACGGTCAGCGTCGTGTCGGCAAAGGCATGGCCAGCGAAGGTGGCCAGCAGGGCCAGAGTGAGGGTGCTCAGGGTTTTCATCGCAAGGGTTCCGTCGGTTGGGATGGGCGCATTGTGCGAGCCGGATGTGACAGGCAAATTACGTCTAGACGAATTTTGTGTTTGTCGGGCATGATCCGGCCTTGCATCCGCCACGGCAGTGTTTTCTGCCACTGGCCATGACGCTGATCCCCGTGCTGTGATAGCGTCCCATCCTGCTCAATGAACAAGAAAGACCCAAGGAATCCCCGACTATGACCATCGCCATTCCCGCCGAGCTGATTGCCCTTGCCGGACAGCTGGCCGACGCCAGCGCAGCTGCCATTCGCCCGCTGTTTCGCAGTGCCTTTGCCATCGATGACAAATCGGATGACAGCCCGGTAACCGTGGCCGACCGCGAGGCCGAACGCGTGATGCGTGCGCTGATCAATGAATTGCGTCCGCAGGATGGCATCATCGGCGAGGAGTTCGGCTCCGAGCGTGCGGATGCCGAATGGGTGTGGGTGCTCGATCCGGTTGATGGCACCAAGTCCTTCACCGTGGGCCGTCCGTTGTTCGTGACGCTGATTGGTCTGCTGCATCGCGGTGTGCCGGTGCTCGGGGTGATCAATCAGCCGATCACCGGCGAGCGCTGGCTGGGCGGCGAGGGCGTGCCGACCACGCTGAATGGCGAGCCGGTGACGCTGAATGAAACGGCTGAGCTCGCCCGTTCGCGTATCGGTAGTACCGGGCCAGAGTATCTGCCCACAGGCATTGCGGCGTTTGAATCACTGGCCGATACCTGCCGCTACAAGCTATGGGGTGGTGATGGCTATCTGTATGCGCAGGTGGCCAGTGGCTGGCTGGAAGTGGTGGTGGAAGAGGGCCTGAAGCTGCATGACTTTGCCGCGCTGGCACCGGTGGTGAATGCCGCCGGTGGCAAAATGAGCGACTGGCAGGGCCGGCCGCTGACGATGGCCAGCGCCGACACCGGCCGCGTGCTGGCAGCGTGCAACCCGGTGCTGCATGCGGCTGCACTGGCGTATATGCAAAGCGTGGCCTGAGCTCCGGCGTTTGCGCGACAAAGCACGATGCGGCGCGCAGACGGTGCGGCGTGCCGCTGCCGTGTGCTTGCCACGCCGCATTGCTGCTTCACCCGACTGACAGGATTGTCTGTCTCTTGTAAGCTGGTGGCTTTACTTCTGACATTTTCAGTGAGGCCTCCGCATGCACCCCCTGATTTCCGTTGCCGAATTGCAGGCCAGTCTGGGTACGCCCGGTCTGGTCGTGGTTGACTGCCGGCATGATCTGGCCGACCCGCAGGCCGGGCGCGCCGCCTATGCGGCCAGCCATATCCCCGGCGCGGTCTTTCTGCATCTGGACGACGATCTCTCCGCCCCGCTTACCGGCACCAATGGCCGGCACCCGCAGCCCGATGCCACCGTACTGGCGCAGAAGCTGGGGGCCGTCGGGATCGGCAATGCCAGCCATGTGGTGGCCTACGATGCTGCTGGTGGCCCGTTTGCCGCGCGGCTGTGGTGGCTCCTGCGCTGGCTGGGGCATGAGGCGGTGCAGGTGCTGGATGGTGGCTGGCCGGCCTGGCAGGCGGCTGGAGCCGAAGTCTCGGCCGCGCAGCCGGTGCCTCTGCCAGTGCGTTTTACCGCGACCCCCGATGATGCCCGCGTGGTGCGCGTGACCGAGGTTGAAGCCAATCTGGCGAACCCGCAATTCACGCTGCTCGATGCGCGCAGTGGCGAGCGTTTTGTCGGCATCGGCGAAACCAAGGACCCGGTTGGCGGTCATATTCCGGGGGCCAGAAACCGCTTTTGCATGCAGAACCTCGGCGCTGATGGCCGCTTCAAGCCGGCCGCACAATTGCGTGACGAATGGTTGGCGGTGCTGGGTGATCTGGCACCGGAAAATATCGTGCACCAGTGCGGCTCGGGTGTGACGGCCTGCCATAACCAGTTGGCGCTCACAGTCGCCGGCCTGCCGGCCGGGCGCCTGTATGTCGGCTCGTGGAGCGAATGGTGCAGTGATCCGGCACGGCCGGTCAGCACCGAGCCGGCATCCGGCGCATGATTGCCGGTTTTCTGCTGGCATTTTGCGCGAGATGCGGTTCACTGAAAGAATCGGGTCGTGCGCAAGGGGATTCAAAATGAATACGCCAAAGAGTGTGTCGCGCAGGATGGGCCGCTTGCTTGCCGCGCTGGCTGGCTGGCTGCTGGCCACCGCCGCGTTCGCCGCGCCGCCGATTACGCTGACGCTGCAGGAATACCCGCCCTTCATGGGGCAGAATCTTCCCTATCAGGGTCTGCTGACGCGCGTGGTGACCGAGTCGTTCGCCAGGCAGGGCGTTGCGGTGACGCTGGTTCCCGTTCCGAACAATCGCGCCATCGAGGCGCCCCGACGCGGTCTTTACGATGGCAGTTTTGGCTGGGCGCGCTCGCCGGAACGCGAGAAAGACCTTTTCTACACCGAGCCGGTGATGGCGCTGCGCATGGTGTTCTGCCAGCGCAAGGGCGAAACCTATGCCTGGCAGACGCTGAGTGATCTGGCGCCTTACCGCATCGGGGCGACCAGCGGCAATTATTACTCGGATGATTTTACCAATCTGCAGAAAAGCGGCGTACTGAACGTCGATTTCGCCGGTTCGGATGTCAGCAATTTCCGCAAGCTGCTCTCGAAGCGCATCGACCTGTTTCCGGTTGACGCCGAAGTCGGCCCCTACCTGATGGCGACCAATCTGACGCCGGCCGAAGTTGCCCAGCTGAGCTGCCAGGACAAGGCCTACTGGACTGCGCCGCTGCACGTGGTGATTTCGCGCCAGCGCAGTGACGGTGCCGAGCTGGTTCGCCAGTTCAATGCGGGCCTGGCCGGGCTGAAGCAGAGCGGCGAATTCAATGCCTTGCTGGACGAGGCTCGCAAGAAGATCAACCAGCTCGCGCAGGGCAAGCGCGACAAATAGCGCACTTGTTATTTTTTTGGTGGGTATGAAGCCCTGGCCATTTCCTGCAAATGGTCAGGGCTTCATACTTTATCGGGTATATGTCATTGCCGGCCCAGCGCCAGCAGTGCGGCCACATTGCGTGCCGTGCGCGCCAGATTGGTCCGCGCCTCCGCCAGCACGTCAGCCAGCGGCATCGCACGCGGCACACAGGCAAAGACGGCATCGATGCCGTGCGGGTGCACCGCATCCACATCATCAGCTACGCTGCCGGCAAGCGCGATAACCGGCAAACCCGCGCGTTTGCCGCGCCGTGCCACACCGATGGGGCTTTTGCCGCGCAGGCTCTGGCCATCGAGCCGGCCTTCGCCGGTAATGAGCAGATCGGCATCGGCGATCCGGGCATCGAATTCAAGCGCATCGAGCACGATGTCGATGCCGGGCCTCAGCCGGCCGCCGAGAAAGGCGAGGGCGGCTGCGCCCATGCCACCGGCCGCCCCAGCGCCGGGCATCTGCGCGACATCGCGGCCCAGTGTCGTCTTGATGATTGCGCCATAGTGCGCGAGCGCGGCATCAAGCGTCGCAACCATGGCCGGACTGGCGCCTTTCTGCGGGCCGAAAACCTGCGAAGCGCCCTGCGGGCCGGTCAGCGGATTGTCGACATCGCAGGCAACGTCGAAACGGCAGTGCGCGAGTCGCGGATCAAGGCCGGCAGGGTCGATGCGCGCCAGCCTGGCCAGTGCCGCACCACCGGCGGGCAGATCGCGGCCGGTGTCGTCCAGAAAGCGCATGCCGAGCGCACGCAGCATGCCGCTGCCGCCGTCATTGGTCGCCGAGCCGCCAATGGCAAGAATGAAATGCCGCGCACCGGTATCCAGCGCCGCAAGAATCAGCTCCCCCGTGCCCTCGGTGGAAGCCAGTAGCGGATTGCGATCAGTTGGTGGCACCAGCATCAGGCCGCTGGCAGTGGCCATTTCGATGATGGCGCTGCGACCGTCGCCGAGCAGTCCCCAGCTGGCCGTCACCGGTGCGCCCAGTGGCCCGCTGACGGTTGCCATGTGGCGCCGGCCAGCGGTGGCGCGAACCAGCACATCCAGCGTGCCTTCGCCGCCGTCAGCGACCGGCATTTCCAGCACGGCAACGCCGGGCAACTGCTCGCGCAGCGCAGCGGCAATGATGGCGGCGACCTCACTGGCGCTGAGGCTTTCCTTGAAGGAATCGGGGGCGACGACAATCTTGCGCAGCGGGTGCATGGTTATGATCTTGATGGGTATAAGCCTGAAGCCATTTGCAATGAATGGCTGCAGGCTTATACCCTTGCTGCTTATGCGGGGATGCTGTGCAGTGTGCGGCCGAACAGGTCGAGCGCGAGCTGGTAGCCCTTCAGTGCCAGCGCGGCGTCATAGCGGTCACCCTCGTCACGCATGAAGGCGTGTACGCCGTTGAATTCGTGCCAGCTGAACACGAGGCCGGCGGCAGTCATGTCCTGGTAGACCTTGGCGCGGCCTGCCGGCGGAATATGCGGATCCTGCTTGCCCCAGACCATCAGCATCTCGCCCTTGATCTCGCCGATGCGTTCCATGCTGTGCTGGCCGGGCTGGTTCGGAATCACGTTGCTGTGCAGGTCGGTGGCGTAGAAGCACGCGGTGGCTTCGATTTCCGGCTGCAGCGCGGCACGGAAGGCCAGGTGGCCGCCGATGCAGAAGCCCATGGCGCCAAAGCGGTTGCTTGACCACGGCTGCAGCTTCGCCCAGTCGAGCATCGCGCGGTTGTCGCTGTCGTAGCCGCAGACATCCTTGGCCTGCTTGTCGGCATTGCCCTTGTCGCGGCCGGCGTCGTCATAGGCCAGTACGGTGCCGATGGGGTTGAGCTCGTGGAATACTTCGGCCACCAGCACCGCGTAGCCGTGCCCGGCGATCAGGCGCGCTGCGCGCTCGATCGGACCAGTCTGCTGGAAGATTTCCGAATACAGCAGGATGACCGGGTATTTGCCTGCGGCTTGCGGGCGATGCACATAGGTACGCATCACGCCGGTGGGGGTGTTCAGGTCGACGATTTCGCTTTGGATCAGCATGCGGATGTTCCGTGTTGAGGTGGGCGGGAAAAAGGGATCAGGCCGGTCCTGCCGGCAGGCTTTGCAGCAGTAACCGTGCCAGCTGGGTGGCCGGTGCCAGCTCGGCATCCAGTGGCAGAAAGCCGAATTGGCGTGTCTGCGGGTGATGCGGGGTGAATGCCGCTTCCGTTTCCGGGCTGCTGGCGAGGTACTGCGCGGCGAGGATGCGCAGCTGGCTGCAGCTGTCGCTTTGTGCCTGCAGATACTGTCCCAGTGCACCCAGAAGGGCGTGCTGATCCGGTGTGCCGGTGGGAGGGCTGGTGATGATCTGGCGGGTGATGCTCATCAGCAAGGGGGCCAGGCCGGCACCGGACAGCAGGGTGACTGCTTCGCTGCAAAAGCTGGCCGCGCCTGTCGGTCCGGCATGCAGCCAGGCATCCGGCATGGGAGCGAGGCTGTCCAGCAGCGGTGCCAGATGCGCGAGAGCCGCGCTGCTGCCGCCAGCCGCCAGCATGAAACCGTATTCAATTCCGGCCGGGCTGGCTTGCAGCGCCAGATCGGCACAGGCAACCGGGCAGGCTGCCGCCATGCCCAGTGCCATTGCCAGCGGCTGCTGCACCAGCAGGATGGCGCCGGCATTGCTTCGGGCTGGCAGGGTATCGGGGGTACAAAGGGTGTAATCGGCAGCGGGCGGGTGCTTGGCCCAGCGCGCTGCCAGCAGCGCCCCGGTGTCAGGCTGGCTCACGACCAGCAAGGCGGGGCGCGTCATGGCGGGAGTCCTGTCAGCCCTGGCAGCTGTTGAGCAGACGTTTGAGACTGTCGACGTCAACCAGCTCGATCAGGCGGTTCTGCACCTTGATGTAACCCTGATCCTGGAACTTGGACAGCGTGCGGCTGACCGTTTCCAGCTTCAGGCCAAGGTAGCTGCCGATTTCCTCGCGCGTCATGCGCAGGTGGAAGCTCATGGCCGAATAGCCGCGCACGGCAAAACGCTGCGACAGGTTCAGCAGGAAGGCGGCGAGACGCTCTTCGGCCTTCATGTTGCCGAGCAGCAGCATGACGCCGTGGTCGCGCACGATTTCGCGGCTCATCACTTTATACAGGTGGTGCTGCAGCGCCGGCACGTCGCGGGCCAGCGTTTCGATGTCGCCGAAGGGCAGTTCGCAGACTTCGCTGTCTTCCAGCGCAATCGCGTCGCAGGTGTGGAAATCGGTGCTGATGGCGTCCATGCCCAGCAATTCGCCGGTCATGTGAAAGCCGGTGACCTGTTCGCGCCCGTCCTCGGAAATGACGCTGGCCTTGAAAAAGCCCAGACGGACTGCATAAAGCGAGCGGAACGGTTCGCCAGCGCGGTACAGCGCTTCGCCACGCTTGATCGGGCGGCCCTGGGAAATGATGGTATCCAGCTGGCGCAGCTCATCCTGGTTGAGACCGACCGGAAGGCACAGTTCGCGCAGGCTGCAGTTCGAGCAGGACTGGCGCAGGCCGCGGAAGGAAACGTCGCGAACCGGGATAGGTGTTTGAATTGACATGGATTAGTCCGAATTGCTTAGTGATCTTAGGGTATCGGGATGACTACCTGATTTTAGTTGATCTAGATCAAGTTGTGGCGGCAAGTATTTAAGGCAAGCTGGCGCGCCAAAATAAAGCGCAAGATTTCACCACAAGAACATGCACGAGAGCTACATGTCGACATCATCGCAAGCCAGAGATTCCCGGCAGCTGGTCTTTGACCGTGAGCTGATTGTTCGCTACGACGGCAATGGCCCTCGCTATACATCCTACCCGACTGCCGATCGTTTTGGTGCCGGCTTTACCTGTGCCGACTATTGCCAGACCGTTAGCCAACGCGCGCCCGGCACGCTGGCAAAACCGCTGTCATTATATTTCCATCTGCCCTTTTGTAATACCGTTTGTTACTACTGTGCCTGCAACAAGGTCATCACCAAGGACACCAGCCGTGCCGACCAGTATCTGGACTACCTGATCCGCGAAATCAACCTGCAGGCCGACCTGTTGCCGCACAAGGGGCTGGTGCGGCAGCTGCACTTCGGCGGCGGCACGCCGACCTTCCTCAATCATGCCCAGCTCGAACGCCTGATGGGCGCAATCAACGAGCGCTTCAAGCTGCAGCAGGGGGGGGAATTTTCGATCGAGATCGATCCGCGCAAGGTTGGCATCGAAACGGTGCAATTGCTGGCGCAACTCGGCTTCAATCGCATGAGTGTCGGCATCCAGGATTTCGACCCGGCGGTACAGAAGGCGGTGAACCGCATCCAGAGCTATGACGAAACGCGCGTGGTCATCGAGGCCGCGCGCATGTACGGTTTCAAGTCGGTGAGTGTCGACCTGATCTACGGTTTGCCGCTGCAGACGCTGGAGAGCATTGCCGGCACGCTGGAGCAGGTGTTGCAGCTGCGTCCGGACCGCATTTCGCTCTACAACTACGCGCATCTGCCCGAGCGCTTCATGCCGCAGCGCCGCATCAATGCCGATGAACTCCCTGCGGCCGATGTGAAGCTCGACATCCTGCAGATGGCCATCGCGCGGCTGGAAGAGGCCGGCTACGTGTTCATCGGCATGGATCATTTCGCCCTGCCGAATGACGAGCTGACCATCGCACAGCGGCGCGGCCGCCTGCACCGCAATTTCCAGGGCTATTCGACGCATGCCGATTGCGACCTGATGGCCTTCGGCGTTTCCGCCATCGGCAAGGTCGGTGCCAGCTACAACCAGAATGCCAAGGATCTCGACGAATACTACAGGCTGCTCGACGCGGGCGGCCTGCCGGTCGTGCGCGGCATGCGGCTGGGGCCGGATGACCTTTTACGCCGCGCGGTCATCCAGGCGCTGATGTGCCAGTTCGAGGTGTATTACCAGCCCTTTGAAGTCGGCTACATGATCGATTTCGCCCAGTATTTCGACGAGGAGCTGCAGGCCTTGCGGCAATTCGTCGACGATGGCCTGGTGGAAATCGACCACGAGGCGGTCCGCGTGCTGCCGCGCGGGCGCTTGCTGGTGCGCTCGATTGCCATGCAGTTTGACCGCTACCTGCGCACGCGGCAAACTCAGGCCCGCTATTCGAAACTGATCTGAGCCCGGGCTGATCCGGGCCTGCCCCGGACCGCCACGCCCGGTGTTCAGTCATCAGCCGTTTGCAGGGGGCGTGCTCCTGCTGACTTTCATCCCTGCCTTGCCATGCCCGAATTCAGCTACCTTGCGCTTTTCATTGCCGGCCTGCTTGGCGGCGGGCACTGTCTTGGCATGTGCGGCGGCGTGGTCGCGGCATTCAGCATGAACCTGCCGGCCGGCCCGCGCTGGCCGCATCATCTGGCTTTCAATATCGGGCGGCTTTCCGGTTATACCCTGATTGGTATCATTCTGGGAGCAATTGCATCCTTTGCTTCTATTGGCATACTCCAGCAGGTCAAGGACGTGCTCTATGTGCTCGCCAACCTGTTGCTGGTGCTGATGGGCTGCTATGTGGCGGGCTGGAATCGCTGGCTATTGCGCCTGGAAAGTCTTGGTGCACCGCTCTGGCGCCGCATCCAGCCACTGCTGAAGACGCTGCTGCCGGTACGCCACCTCGGTCAGAGTCTGGCGGTGGGCCTGCTGTGGGGCTGGATGCCCTGCGGTCTGGTCTATACCGCCAGCCTTTCCGCCTTGGCAACCGCCAGTCCGCTTGAAGGCGGGCAGGTGATGCTGGCCTTTGGCCTCGGTACCCTGCCCAATCTGCTGCTCATCGGGCAGGCCAGCGGCTGGCTGGTCTGTGCCTTGCGCCGCCCCTGGCTGCGCCAGCTGGCTGGCGGGCTGCTGGTGCTGCTGGGCCTGTGGCGCCTGCTGGCCTTGCTGTTCTAGCCTCTGCCAGCACTGGCGCGGCTGCCGGGGCTGGTGCGGGAAGGGCATGATCAGGTTCGCACTAGGCTCAGCTTCATCGTTTTTCCATCAAGTCTCCATCGGTTTTCCACATGATCGCGGCATGCTGCCTGCCTCAGCCATCGCTGCGGTGCTGTCTGCCGTCGCCTGTTCCGGAAACCGCCATGCCCTGGACCTTTGCCCATCCTGCCGCCGTTCTGCCCATTCACGCGCTCTCCGGACGCAGGCTGCCCTTGCCGGCGCTGATCGCTGGCAGTCTGGCACCGGATGCGGGGTATTACATCGGGCAATTTGCCCTGGCCACGCACGCGCATTCGTTGCCGGGGCTCCTGCAGCTGTGTGTGCCGGTCACCCTGCTGTCCTTGCTGCTGCTGCGCCAGGTAGCGGGTGACTGTCTGCTTCTGCTGCCGGCACCAAGCCGACCGGTGCTGGAAGCGGCGCTGGTGCTGCCGGGCGCGGCTGACGTGCTGCTGTCCCCGCGCGTGCTGTTTGCCTGCTGGCTTGGCGCCGCAAGCCACCTGCTGTGGGATATGGCCACGCACCAGTACGGCGGGCTGGTGCTGTGCTGGCCATGGCTGGCCGGTGACGTAACGCTCTGGCCAGGCTTTGCTCTGCCCGTATTCAAGCTGCTGCAGTATGGCAGCAGCGTTTTTGGTATCGGCGTCCTTTGGCTGGCGTACCGATCGAAGCGTTGCCAATACGCGGCCGGCGTGCCGGATGAGTGCGGTTTAGCGGGGTGGCAGAGCCGGCGGTTTTTCCTGCTGTTGCTGGGTGGCGCGGGGCTGCTCGCGATGGTGCTTGCCTACTGGTCCCTGCACGCTGTGCCGGCCGACCGGGTGCTGCGCTTCTGGTTGGTTCGCAGCATCGTGATCACCACCGTGCTGGTGCTGGCTGGCTGGATCGTGTGTGCGCAGGCCTGGCGCCAGCCGTTCTTTACAGGCCTTCCGGCATCTGCGGCAGAAAGGCGCCGCTGCCCAGAATCGACGCGGCCAGCCAGAGTACGACCAGTGCATAGATGAGGCGTGGCAGCCAGGCGGCGAATTGCGTTGCCGTGTGCGCGAGTTCCTCGTCCAGCTGCGCAGCAAGGCGCAGCAGCATTTCCGGCAGGCGGCCGCTGTGTTCGCCGGTCGTGATCAGCGCGATGATGCGCTCTTCCTGCAGCCACGGCACGCGCGTACAGGCCTGCGCCAGTGTCGCCCCCGCTTGCAGTGCCGGCAGCAGGCGCTGTGCCTGCCGGCGCAGTGTGGCGCTGCTGACCGTCTGCAGTGCCAGCGGGATGGCATCGAACAGCGGCAATCCGGCCTCTGCCAGCAGGGCCAGGCTTGCCAGGAAGTTGCGGCGGCAGCAGTCACGATACCAGTGGCCAAAAAGTGGCAATGCCAGTAATTCGTTCGCCAGCGCTCCGCTCGTGTCTTGCTCGCTGCGCTGCCAGAGCCATTTCCCGGCCAGCAGTGTGCCGGCAATCAGCAGCAGGGGCTGCAGGACGCCAAGCAGATAGGCGCCGGCACCGATACGCCCGGCTGCGAGGTCGGGAATGGGGGCCAGCAGCAGGCCGAGCACGATCATCAGTGCGGGCAGGGCGAGCCGCGCCTTGACCTCCCCGGCGAGCCTTGCCTGCAGCGCGTAGTGCTCGCCCAGACGGCGGTAGCTGGCCGCCGGGCTGCCGGCACTGCAGGCGGCGGCAATGAGCGTGGCCTCCAGCGGGGTAAAGAGCCCGCTCTGGCGCCCTGCACCAGCAAGGTCGACGCCGCGTGCCAGCAGCTTTTCCATTGCCACCAGACGTCCGGCATGGTTCTGGGGCAGGCGCAGGCTGGCAAAGGCACGCTGGGCGGGCAGGCCGGCCAGTTCCAGCGTGGCGAGCTGGGCGAACAGGTCGGCGCGCAGGGCCAGCGGCAGCGGGGAGGATCCGGTTCTCATGCCTTGCAGTATGGCTGATGCCGGCGGTGTGCGCGAGGGCCGGAACGGGAGGGTGCGAGAAGTTGCTGGTTGTTCTGTAAGGGTATATCGGCACGAGCATTCTGATTGAATGGCTGCGCCGATATACCCTTTGGTGTATTGAGGTTCCCGCTTGCACGGGCATGAAGGACTGGGGATTTTGGCCGATCAGGTCGTGGCTGGCTGTTTTTTCTTGCCCAGCCGGTCAAACGCCAGATAGATGACCGGGGTGATGTAGAGCGTAATGAGCTGGGAGAAAATCAGACCGCCGACCACGCTCACCCCCAGCGGCTGGCGCAGCTCGGCGCCGGCGCCCAGCCCCAGCGCAATCGGCAGTGCACCCATGATGGCGGCCAGTGTCGTCATCATGATCGGGCGGAAACGCTTGTGGCAGGCATCGCGGATCGCGGTTTCCGGCGTTGCGCCCGCCCGCTGCGCTTCCAGCGCGAAGTCGATCATCATGATCGCATTCTTCTTCACGATCCCCACCAGCAGCAGAATGCCGATCATGGCAATGAAGCTGACTTCGAGTCCGGCAAACCGCAGCGCCAGCAGTGCGCCCACTGCCGCCGACGGAATGCCCAGCAGGATGGTGACCGGATGAATCCAGCTTTCGTACAGCACGCCGAGAATCACGTAGATGACGGCAATCGCAATGGCGATCAGCAGCAGCTGGCTGGTCTGCGAGGACTGGTACAGCGCCGCCTCGCCGGCAAAGGCGCCAAACACGGACGAGGGCAGGGCAATGGCGGCGCTGGCGGCATTGATGTCGCGCGCGGCATCGGACAGCGAGTGGCCTTCGGCCAGATTGAACGACAGCGTGATCGCGGGCAGCTGGCCCTGATGGTTGATGGTGGTGGCGGCCACGACGCGGTCGACGCGCACGAAGCTCGATAGCGGAACCAGATCACCGTTCTTGCTGCGCACTTGCAGGCGCGACAGGTCGCTTTCGTCGCGGCGGTCACGTTCTTCCAGCTCCATGATCACCGAGTAGCTGTCCTGTGGGGCATAGATGGTGCTGACCTTGCGCCCGCCATAGGCGGCGTAGAGCGTGTCGCGCAGCGTCTGCATGTCCACCCCGAGCAGCGCCGCCTTGTCGCGGTCAATGGCCAGGCGGGCCTGCAGGCCGCGCTTCTGCGCGTCCGAACTGATGTCGGTGATCGCACGGCTGTTGCGCAGTTCGCGCTGCAGTTTTTCTACCCACTGGTCGAGTTCCGCCGGGTTGACCGATTGCAGCGTGTACTGGTATTTGCTGTTGCTGCTGCGTCCGCCGATGTTCAGGTTCTGCGTCGGCCGGAAAAAGACATTGAAGCCCGGCTCGCCGGCGGTGTCGCGGCGCAGGCTGGCCAGCACGCCTTCCATGTCGGCACGCTGGCTGCGCGGTTTCAGCGTGATGAACATGCGGCCGCTGTTGCCCGAGCTGCCCAGGCTGGATGCCACGTAGGCCACATTCGGATTCTTCTGCACGCGATCAGCCAGGCGCTGCTGGGTGGCGAGCAGACTCTCATAGGCAATGTCTTCCGGCCCCTGCACGGTGACCTGCAGCTGTCCGATGTCTTCCTGCGGGAAGAAGCCCTTGGGTGAGCTGACATACAGCCAGCCGGTCAGCGCGAAGGTGCCGGCGGCCAGCAGCAGGATCCAGTTGCGGTGGGCCAGCGCGCGATCCAGCGTGCGCGTATAGGCCGCGAGAAGGGCGCTGAAGCCGCGCTCGAACACCAGGCTCCAGCGTGGCTCGGGCCCGGCGTGATCGTGGTCGCGGATGAAGCGGGGCACGAGCAGCGGAATCAGCGTCAGCGACACGACGGCCGACATCAGGATGGCAAGCGACACCACCCAGGCAAACTCGTGAAACAGCCGCCCCACCGTGCCCGGCATGAAAAAGATGGGGATGAAGACCGCCACCAGCGAAATCGAAATCGAGATCACGGTGAAGCCGACTTCGCGCGCGCCCAGCAGTGCCGCTTCACGCGGCGGCATGCCTTCTTCAATGTGGCGCATGATGTTTTCCAGCACCACGATGGCGTCATCGACCACCAGCCCCACGGCAATCGTCAGCCCCATCAGCGAAATGTTGTTCAGGCTGAAGCCCAGCCAGAGCATCAGCGCGAATGTGCCAAGCAGCGAAATCGGCAGGCTCAGCGAGGGTATCAGCGTCGCAGGCAGGCGCCGCAGGAACATCAGGATGACCAGAATCACCAGTGCGATGGTCAGCAGCAGCGTCAGGTTCACATCGTGAATCGCCTCGCGGATCGACGCGGAGCGGTCATTCACTTCGCGGATTTCAACCGAAGCCGGCATCTGTTCCTTCAGGCGCGGCAGCATGGCGCGGATGGCGTCGACGGTGGCCACCGTGTTGGCGCCGGGCTGGCGCTGGATGGCGAGGATGATCGAGCGCTCGCCATTGATCCAGCTACCGCTCTTCACGTTTTCCACGCTGTCTTCCACGCGGGCGATGTCCGACAGGCGTACGGCCTGCTGGTTGCGCGTGGCGACGATCAGCTTGGCAAAATCAGCCGCACGCAGGAGGTCGCTGCCGGTATCGAGCGACAGGGTCTGGCGCGAGCCGTCGAGCTGGCCGATCGGCGTATTGGCATTGGCGGACTTTAGTGCGCTGGACAACTCGGCCAGCGTGATGTCGAGCGCGGCGAGCCGATCCGGGCGCAGCTGGATGCGCACCGCATAGCGTTTCTGGCCATAGATCTGCACCTGTGCCACGCCATTGATGGTGGAAAGTGCCGGCGCAATCAGGTTGTCCGAATAATCGTTCAGCTGCGCGAGACTCAGCGAAGGCGAATTCAGCGCGATCAGCAGGATGGGCGCATCAGCCGGATTCACCTTGCGATACGACGGCGGGCTGGTCATGTCGTCCGGCAGCGAGCGGCTGGCACGGAACAGCGCAGCCTGCACATCGGCGGCTGCCGCGTCGATATCGCGGTCGGCATCGAATTCCAGCGTGATCGACGTCGAGCCCTGCGTGCTGCTTGATGTAATCAGCGCGAGGCCTGGAATGGTGGAAAACTGCTTTTCCAGCGGCGTGGCGACTGAGGTCGCCATGGTTTCCGGGCTGGCCCCGGCCAGATTGGCCGAGACGTTGATCGTTGGCGTGTCGTAAGTGGGCAGGGCGGCAATCGGCAGCTTGAACCAGGCCAGTACACCGGCGATGCTCACCGCCAGCCACAGCAGGGTGGTGGCGACCGGGCGCTGCAGGCAGAGGGCGGAAATGTTCATCGTGCCTGGCTCGCTGTGGATGCCCGCTTTTCATGCCCGTTTTTTTGCGCGGCCGGCGCGCTTGCTTCGCGGACTTCAGCGCCCGGGCGCAGATTCTGCCCGCCATCGCGCACGACGCGCTCGCCGCCCTGCAGGCCATCGATGACGGCCATGCGATCCTGCAGGCGCAGCAGGGTCACCGGTTTTGCGCTGACGGTTTTGTCCGCGCCGATCAGATAGACGAAGCGGCCATCCGGGCCGGTCTGGACGGCCTCGGCAGGCAGCACCACCGCCTGTGGCGTGATGCCGGCGGCAACCGAGACGCGCACGAACTGGCCCGGCCAGAATTGCTGCTTCGGATTGCGGAAGCTGGCCTTCAGGCGGATGGTGCCGGTCGCCGGGTCGACGGTATTGTCGATGAAGCTCAGCTCGCCTTCCTGTGCGGGCAGCTCGCCGGTCGTGGCCGTTACCCGTATTTGCCCCTTGCTGCGGGCATCGAGCAAGGCCGGCAGGTCGCGCTCGGGCAGCGAAAACTCGACGGCGATCGGGTCCAGTTCGGTGATCGTGACCAGTGCTGTGGCCGAATTCTGCTGGGCCAGCGAGCCGGGGTGCACATCGACCCGGCCGGCACGGCCGCTGATGGGCGCGGTGATGCGGGTGTAGCCCAGTTTTACGCCGGCAGCTGCAATATCGGCGCGAGCAGCGGCAAGCTGGGCCTGCAGCGCGTCAACCTTGCTGGCTGCGGTGTCTACGGCGCTGTCCGACAGGAAGCGCGCAGCGGCCAGCTCGCGGGTGCGGGTGAGGTTCTTCTCGGCTTCGCGCAACTGTGCCTCGATCTGGCGCGCCTGCGCGCGGGCGCGGTTGAGCTGGGCTTCATCATCGGCGGATTCCAGCGTGAACAGCAGCTGGCCCTTCGTGATGGCGGCGCCTTCGCGGAAATGGATGGTGCGGATGAGGCTGGTGACTTGCGGGCGGATTTCCACGGTATTGAGCGCTGAAACGTGGCCTTCGGCCTGTAGCAGCACCGGCAGGTCACGCCGCTCGACGGTGACGGCACTGACCGTCGCCGGAGGCCGGTTTTTCTGCTTGTCGCCCGCATTGTCTTTCTGGCAGCCAGTCAGTAAAACGGCCAGCACGAGGCTGGCCGGGATCAGTAGAAGCTTGCGCTCAGTCATGCATGATTCCCGCTGCAACGCCGCGTCGATAACGGCGCTGGATATAGATCATGGTTATGGCCACAAAAAGGCCGAAACCGATAATGATGGTGTACATCGGCGGCATGCCGCCGGCCTTGAACAGGGTCTTGACGATCTCCGGCGCATCGGCCGGTACCGGGCTGCTGAAGAATTTCACCATCAGTGCATGCAGGCCAACCATGACCAGAATGCCGATGTTCTCGTTGAAATTCTGCACCGCAATCGAATGGCCAGCGCCCATCAGCATATGCCCGCGATGTTGCAGCATGGCGTTGAGTGGCACGACAAAAAACCCCGACAGCACGCCGACGACAAACATCAGAAACGCAGCGAGCCAGTATTGGTTGACAAACAGCATCGCGATGACAAGCACGCCCATCAGGATGCCGGCCGGCAGCACGCGGAATGCGCGCTTGAGCGGAATGTAGTGCCCGGCAATCACGGCACCGGCGGCAATGCCGAAGGCGACAACGGCAACCAGTTGCGTGGCTTCCTGCATGGTGAGCGCCAGCCAGATCACCGCCCAGTTCAGCACGACCAGGCGCATGGTGGCGCCGGCGCCCCAGAAGAGTGTCGTCACACCCAGCGAAAGCTGGCCCTGCGGATCCTGCCAGAGGCGCTTCACGCAGTGCCAGAATTCGGCAACCAGCTTGCTCGGGCGCAGTGCCAGTGGCTTGAGTATCACATTGAGCCTGGGAACATACATATTGAGCCAGGCGGCGGCCAGATAGAGTACGACGATGATGGCAATGGCAAATTCGGCCGGCGAGAGGTGGCCGGCCAGCCCTGTCGTCAGCAGCCAGTCGCTGACCTTGTGTCCGGCCAGCATGCCGCCCAGCAGAGTGCCGAAAATGATGGCGCCAACCGTTGCGCCTTCCAGCCAGCCATTGGCGGCGACCAGTTTTTCGTGTGGCAGGTATTCGGTAATGATGCCGTATTTGGCCGGCGAATAGGCGGCGGCGCCGAAGCCGACGAGGGCATACGCCATGATGGGCGGGGCGCCGACGAGCATGCCGATGCAGCCCAGCAGCTTGATGCCGTTGCAGATCATCATTGCCCGGCCCTTGTGCATCGAATCGGCAAATGATCCGGCAAAGGGGGCAAGCACCACGTAGGAGACAGTGAAGCACCAGAGCAGCATCGACAGATGCCATTCGGGGGAATGTTGTTCCTTGAGCAGCGCCAGTGCTGCGAAGAACAGTGCGTTATCGGCAAGCGCAGACAGGAACTGCGCACCCAGGATGATGAAAAAACCGCGATCCATTGTGCTCGGTCGGCGAGTGGCGTTGCGGGGTTATACCACGAAATCCGTGCCGCTCACATGCGCAACACTGCTGAAATCTGAGCTGGTACAGGCTTGCCGCATGGCAAGAGCTGCAAACGTGCTCTGCGGTCACTGTGGCATGTCTGCCTCGTGCCACTCGTGAAAGACGCAGGCCCGCTTTCCAATCCGCCGGCAAAATGCCACAGTAAGGGCCAGACCGGTCTTCAGGCCGGCATGGAGAGTTCCTTGGCAAAGTTTCTGATTCTGGCTGCCGCCGCCTTCTGCTGGGCGGCAGTCAGCACCGCCGCAATTCAGGTGGCGGTTCCGCAGGATGTCCTGACCGATTATCAGCGCCTGCTGGCCGGTCGCAATATTGACGAAATCCGCGATTACAGCGGCCCCGGTTCGCGCCGCGACACCGTCGAAGTCATCCTGTTTCAGCAGGCTCTGCGGCTGGGGGGGGTGAGCGATGCGGTCGAATTCGTGACGGTCGACAGCTACGCGCGCAGCCTGATCGAGGTCGAGCAGGGCCGCCTTGCCGCTACCGCGACCAGTGTCTGGGCCGCGGATGTGAAGGCCAGTGCTGCGCGTGTGTCCGAGCCGCTGATCCGTGAAGGGGAATATGTGGTCGGCTTCTACACGCTGGCGGGGAATGCCGCGGTGGAGAATGCCACGCTGGCCGAACTGCGCCAGATGCGCGCGATTACCAACAAGGCGTGGAAGAACGATGTGGCAACGATGGAAAGCCTCGGCATCCGCCACATCGAGAATGCACCGACCTTTGCGCTGATCGCCCGCATGCTGCAGAGCGGCCGCGCCGATTTCACCATGGTGTCGTTCAAGCCGTCTGCCGACATGGGCTTCGAGGTCGAGGGCGTGCGGCTGGTGCCGGTGCAGGGCATCAAGGTCGCCATGCCCGGCAGCCGGCATTTTCTGGTGGCGCCGGGGGCGGAAGGCGATCGCGTGCTGCATGCGCTCGCCAAAGGGCTGAACCAGATGCGTCGCGAGGGCCGCATCCGCCGCGCGTACTCCGATGGCGGCTTCTTCAACCGCAAGGTTGATGGCTGGCTGCTGCTCAATCCATCGCTTTATCGTCAATAGCGTGTTGGGTATATGTCTGCAGCCATTTTTATTGAATGGCTGTGGTCTTATACCTTGCCAAGTATTCTGTCCACGGCATCCTGCCCGCTCAACCAGCCGATTTGCGCCAGCATGCTGGCAAAGCCGGTTTCCAGCGGGCAATGCAGCGCCAGCATGTCTCCCGTTGCCGGATGCGGGAAGGTCATGGCCGAGCACGCCAGCAGCATGCGGCTGACACCGAATTCGGCGGCAAAGCGGCGGTTGTGCTGGCCCTTGCCATAGGTGGCATCGCCGATGATCGGATGGCTGATGTGCTTGAGGTGGCGGCGCAACTGGTGGCGGCGGCCGGTGAGCGGGTCCAGCTCGACCAGTGCGTAGCGGCTTTGCGGGTAGCGGTCGATCTGCCAGGGCAGCTCGGTAGTGGCCAGCGTGCGGTAGCCTGTCCGCGCTTCCTGCGCTCCGGTCGGCACCGGCCCGCCGTAGAGTTCCGCGTCGTCCAGCCGGCGCTCGAGCGGGTAGTCGATCATGCCGGTGGCAGCCGGCCAGCCGCGCACGACGGCGTGGTAGGTCTTCTGCACCTGCTGCGCCTCGAAAGCCATCGCCAGTGCGCGGCCGGCGTCACGGCTCAGGCCGAAAAGCAGAATGCCCGATGTGCCCTTGTCGAGGCGGTGGCCGGGATACACGCGCAGCCCCAGCTGGTCGCGCAGGATCTGCACAGCAAAGCGGGTTTCCCAGCGGTCGAGGCTGGTGCGGTGCACGAGCAGGCCGGAAGGCTTGTGGATGGCGACGAGGTGTTCGTCCTGGTAGAGGATGGGCAGGGTTTCTTCCATGCCGCATTGTAACAGCGCAAAAGCCAGCCTCTCCTGTTCAGTGTTGCGTTTCCCCGCTGTTCGCGTGGCGTCGCGGCAGGCGGATGCTGACCACGAGCCCGCCGCCCTCGCGGTTGCTGGCGGAGATCGTGCCGCCGTGCGCGGTGATGATGCGCCGCGCGAGCGCCAGCCCCAGCCCGTGCCCGTCCGACGTGGCCGCATTGCTGGCTCGGTAGAAGGGCGCGAACAGCAGGGGCAGTTCGGCTTCGGGCACGCCCGGGCCGTTGTCGCTGATCTGGATGTGGCTGTCGTTTTCTTCTGTAGTGACGTCGATGCTGACCTGGCCATCCGCAGGTGCATGGCGAATGGCATTGCGCACGATGTTTTCCAGCGCCCGGTGTAATAGTGGCGCCTCGGCCTCGATGCCGCATTCTTCCGGCGCAGCAAGGCGCAGTTCCAGGCCGCGCTCGCGTGACTCGAAACGCGCATCCTCGACGATGTCAGCCAGCAGTTCGCCCAGATCCAGTACCTCGCGCATGCCCCGTGCGCCGGCATCGAGGCGTGAAAGCGTCAGCAACTCGCCCACTAGCGCATCTATGCGCTGGCTTTCCAGCTCGATGCGCTGCAAGGTTGCTTCCAGTCGCTCCGGCTGCTGGCGTGCAAGGCCGATGGCGGCCTGCAGGCGCGCCAGCGGCGAGCGCAGCTCATGCGACACATCATGCAGCAGGCGCCGCTGGCCTTCGAGCAGCTGGCGCAGGCGTTCGGCCGTCTGATTGAATTCGGTGGCGAGTTCGGCCAGCTCGTCATGGCGCTGCAGAATTTGCGGCGCAAGCCGCGCGCCTAGGTTGCCGTGGCGCAGCTCGCGAAAGCCGTTGCGCAGCTGCCGTACCGGTCTTGCCACATAGGCCGCCAGCAGCGCCGCGCACAGCAGGCTGGCCAGCAACACGGTCACGAGCGGCAGTAGTGGAAAGGGCCCGCCGGGGCGAGGTGGCGGTGCTACTCCGGGAGTGCCGTCCGGTCGCAGCATGAAGAGGGTGTAGTGCTGGCCCGCGCTTGTCAGATGGCGCACTGCCTGCGAGCCGGCAGTGTCGGCAGTCACTGCGGCACTGCCGGCTGGCACGGGGCGGCCCAGCAGATCGTTTCCGTGCGCATCGAGCACCCAGACGGGGGGATGCGCGGGCGAGGCCAGCCACTCGCGCAGCGCAGTCGGGCCTGCGTGCTGCAGGATGACGGCGGCGGCGTCGAGCATCATCATGGCCGGCGGGCTCCGGTCCAGGCTGCCGGCCTGCCGCTGCGGTTCGGTGAGCCACATGATCGTGCCGATTGCCGCTACCGCCAGAATCTGCGCGAGTGCGATCAGCAGAAAGAATTTCCAGAACAGGCGACCCATCATTCGGTCCTGATCAGCTGGTAACCCTGCCGGTAGACGGTCTGGATGCACGAGCGGCCATCGGGCAGGGTGCCGAGTTTTTGACGAATGCTCGACAGGTGCACATCAATGCTGCGGTCAAAGCGCGCCAGCGGGCGGCCCAGCGCGAACTCCGACAACTCTTGTTTGCTGACCGGCCGGCCGGCGTGGCGTGCCAGTAGTTCGAGCAGGCTGAATTCGGTGCTGGTCAGTGCCAGTGGCCGGCCATCCCATTCGGCCTGGCGCTCTTCCGGGCGGAGAATCAGGGCGCCGATGACCAGCGTCTGCGGCGCTTCGCCGGATTGTGGTCGCGTGCGGCGCAGGATGGCGCGCAGCCGGGCGGCCAGCTCGCGCGGCTGGCAGGGTTTGGGCACATAGTCGTCCGCACCAAGCTCCAGCCCCAGGATGCGGTCCATGTCGTCGCCGCGCGCGGTGAGCATCAGCACCGGCACCGTGCTCTGCGCGCGGATGCGGCGCAGGGTTTCAATGCCGTTGAGCTGCGGCATCATCACATCGAGCACGATGATTTCATACTGCCCGCCGAGTGCTGCCTCTGCACCGCTGAGCCCGTCCGATGCGGTGCCGACGTGGAAGCCGTCACGGGCCAGATAATCCGCCAGCAGTCCGACCAGCGCGCTGTCGTCGTCAATGAGCAGGACCTTGTGCATGCTTTCCCTGTCGCCGTGGCAGAAATCAAAGGATGCATCATAAGCAATCGGCGTCGCGACATGTACGGCAAGCCGCCGGATTTACACAGATTTACCCGGTGAAGACCTTCGGCACATTGCCATCAGCCCCAGCGAAGTGTGACGGGCTGGTCTTAACATGGTTTTACCCTGATTAACACAAATCGCCATCGATTCTCCCGCGATCTGGTCGTTAACTTGATCAGTATTTCCTGCCCGCGCCGGGCGGGCATTTTTCGACGAGGAGAAGCAATCATGAGTTCGCTTTCAATCAGCAGCATGCAGCGGCCCGATGCCAGCCAGATGGCGAGCAGGCTGTTTGGCAAGCTCGACAGCAAGAATCAGGGGTATATCGAGAAAAGCGACCTGGCTTCGGCATTCAGCCAGCTCGACAGCACGTCCGGCACCGACAGCGATAGTGTCGATGCGCTTTTCAGTACGCTGGATGGCGATGGTGACGGCAAGGTCACCGAAAGCGAAATGACGACCAGCATGAAAAAGCTGGCCGAAGAACTGGACAGCCAGTTCAACAGCATGCGCATGCAGGGCGGGATGGCAGGGGCACAGGGTATGCCGCCACCACCACCGCCGCAAAGCGGGCAGGGTGAAGACAGCGGATTCAGCAAGGACGAGCTGATGACCGCGCAGCTGGAAGAAATCGGCAGCACCGACAGCAAGCGCAGCGCGCTGATCAGCAACGTGGTCAGCAATTTCGACGAGGCTGATGCGGACGGGGATGGCAAGGTTACCGCGCAGGAAGCTATGGCTTTCGATCAGAAAAGCAGCCAGAGCGCGACCAGCGGCACGGATGCAAGCAGCCTGAGCGCCAGCAGCGAAAGCAATTCGGCGCAGATGCTGATGAAGATCATGCAGCTCGCACAGGCTTATGGCCTGGGTGGGCAGCAGGACGACAGTACCAGCAGTTTGCTGAATGCCGTTGGCTGAGCGCACTTGGTTTTATGGCGGGTATGGCCACGCAGCCATTCATGTGTAATGGCTGTGGGCTGATACATTTGTATGTATCAGAAGGGCTGCCTACGGCCTAGTACATGCCGCCCGACCACAGTGGCGCTTCGTTCATGCGCTCGATCTGTTCGTGTAGCTGGCCGATGTGCTCCTGCCAGTAGGCGTGCGTGTTGAACCACGGAAAGGCAGTGGGGAAGGCCGGGTCGTCCCAGCGCCGTGCCAGCCAGGCCGCGTGGTGAATCATGCGCAGCGTGCGCAGCGCTTCCAGCAGGTGCAGCTCGCGCAGGTCGAAATCGCGGAAGGATTCGTAGCCGGCGAGCAGGTCGCCGAGTTTCTGGCTCATTTCCACCCGGTCGCCGCCCAGCAGCATCCACAGATCCTGCAGCGCCGGCCCCATGCAGCTGTCATCCAGATCGACAAAATGCGGGCCGGCATCCGTCCACAGCAGATTGCCGGGATGGCAGTCGCCGTGCAGTCGCAGGGTTTGCGGATTGCCGGCGCGCTGCCAGCAGGCATCGATAACTGTAAAGCACTGGCCGGTTACCTGCCGGTAGGGTTGCTCCAGCTCCATTGGCAGCAGCTGGCTGGCAAGCACGGCAGCTTGCGACCGGCACCCGAACTGCTCGCAATCCAGATTCAGGCGTTCGCGGTAGGCTTGCCGCCCGCCGACCAGATGGATGCGCGCCAGAAAGCGCCCCAGCCATTCCAGAATCGCCGGATCGTCGAATTCCGGCGTGCGCCCGCCCTGGCGGCGGAACAGCGCAAAGCGGAAGCCAGCATGGTCGAAAAGGGTTTCGCCATTGATCTGCAGTGGCGGCACGGCGGGGATTTCGTCGCTGGCCAGCTCCAGCGCAAACGCGTGTTCTTCCAGAATGGCTGCGGTAGACCAGCGACCCGGCCGGTAAAACTTGGCAATCAGCGGCGGGCCGTCTTCCTGCCCCACCTGATACACACGGTTTTCAAAGCTGTTGAGCGCCAAGAGGCGCCCGTCGGTGAGCGAGCCGGTGCTGTCGATGGCGGCCAGCACCAGATCGGGGGTGAGTTGTTCGTACGGGTGTGCAGTCATGGCTGCAGTGTACCGTGCAATTCCACAGGTGGCGTGGGCGGATGTGTGGAGGGGCTGTGGATAGGCGCTTTAAGTATCTGAGTTGGCTGGGCTATTTGTCGCTGATTAAAAAATGGGCGACAAACAAGTTTAGTACACAGCCAGCGTGAGCGAAAGTGTGAGTGCCTTGTGGATAAGCATGACTGGTGGCTGATTCATAAGGAAAAACGGATGCTGACTAAAAAAGTGGCAGTTTTCCGGTGAAACGGGCGCAGCCGTTTTCATTCACAACCCGCGTGGAAAGTGGTGTGAGTGGCCTGTGGAAAAGGCCGCTAAGCTGCTGGGCTGTAAGGATATTCTTTTGCTGCCTGTTTTTTGGGCGCGCTGGCGCTGGTGATATTTAACTGAATGATTTGGCAGAAAAAAATAGAATGGACGTGCTGGCGGGGCCACTGTGGAAAAGCCCCGGTCGTTCTGCAGCCCCGGCTCTAGGGGTTAATGGCAAGCGACGGCACTGTGGCTTTGCCGCAGAATCAGCGTGAAATAATGCCCTTACTGTTTGCAAGGCCCTGATGATGAGTCGTGAACTGCTCTCCCAACTGAATCCCGCGCTGCTCTGGCAGCACTTTGCCACCCTGTGTGCATTCCCGCGTCCGTCGCGGCACGAAGCAGCCCTGCGCCGGCACATCGGCGACTGGGCGCGACAGCGGGGGTTGGCGGTTGAGCAGGATGACATCGGCAACCTGCTGATCCGCAAGCCCGCCACGCCGGGCATGGAAGATCGTGCCGGCATCGTGCTGCAGGGCCATCTGGACATGGTCGCCCAGATAAACGAAGGCACCACGCACAATTTCCACACCGACCCGATCGTGCCGCGCATCGAAAATGGCTGGGTTTACGCCACCGGCACGACATTGGGGGCTGATAATGGCATCGGCGTCGCCGCCGCGCTGGCGGTGCTGGAGGACGACACCCTGCGGCACGGCCCGCTGGAAGTGCTGCTGACCGTCGACGAGGAAGCCGGCATGAGCGGCGCGCGCGCGCTGAAAGCCGGCTGGCTCAAGGGCGAATTGCTGCTGAATCTCGATACCGAGGACTGGGGCGAGTTCTACCTGGGCTGCGCCGGCGGCGTCGATGCCGTGCTGCAGCGCAACCTCATCAGCCAGCCGATGCCATCCGGCTACCAGGCGGTCGAATTTGTCGTACAGGGCCTGCGCGGCGGGCATTCCGGCGTGGACATCCACCTGGAGCGCGGCAACGCGATCCAGCTGCTGGCCCGCGTGCTGCAGGCCGCCGACGAGCGTTACGGCGCGCGGCTGATCGAGCTGCGAGGCGGCACGCTCAGGAATGCGCTGCCGCGTGAAGCCTTTGCGCTGCTGGCGGTGCCGGCCTGCGACGTGCCGCTGCTTTCCGCACTGGTGGCTGAATACACGGCGATATTCCGCGCGGAACTGGCGGGCGTGGACGAAGGCATCGAGCTGATCGTGCGGCCGGCGATTGCCACGATTGCGCTGTCGGCCACCGATTCGCGCCTGGTACTCAATCTGCTGCAGGCACTGCCGCACGGCATCCGCCGCTGGAGCCGCGCGGTGCCGGGCGTGGTGGAAACTTCGAACAACCTTGGCGTCGTGAAGGTCGAGGCCAAGAAACTGCACATCGACCTGATGGTGCGTTCGCTGACCGACACCGGCATGCACGAGCTGGCCGGCAGCATTGCCGCCATCGCGCGGCTTACCGGCTGCAGCTGCGAGCTGCAGGGTGAGTATCCGGGCTGGGCGCCGAAACCGGAATCGCGCGCGCTGGCGCTGCTGCAGAACGTCTACCGCGCCCGCTATGGTGCTGACGCCGCCGTGAAGGTGATTCACGCCGGGCTCGAGTGCGGGCTGATCGGCGCTGCCTACCCGCAGCTGGAAATGGTGTCCTTCGGGCCGACCATCCGCGGCGCGCATTCGCCCGACGAAGGCGTCGAAATTGCCAGTGTTGGCAGCTTCTGGGAGCTGCTCGCAGCCGCCTTGGCGGCCGTGCCACCCGCTTCTGCGCCGGGTTCTGACCAGAAAGAGGGGTATGTGTCTGTAGCCATTTAATATAAATGGCTGTATGAATATACATTGCAATGTATAAAGGGCTGCCAGTGGCAGCCCTTTTTGCATCTGCGCTGCGTATTGCTGGTGGCATTTTTTACAATGCTGCCGGGTTGCTGCGGCAAGCCCCCTGCGTTTTTCCGCTGCAAGCGGGAAAACGCATGAGGTTGCTGGCAAATCACTGATTTTTATGTGAGTTTCATGCGCTCGACATGGCCGGAATGCCGCTGCTGGCACTGCAAACCGCCCCTCGAAATGCCCTTATTATAATTGTGGGAAATTGCAAGTTTTAATTTGATAATTTATGATCTTCCTCAAATTTCAATAATTCCTGAAATTAGAGGAAGTCATGAACCTGCCACCACTGGTCCAGTCCTTTGTCCTGCACTTCGGTGAAATGGGCAGCCGCTGGGGTATCAACCGCACTGTCGGCCAGATGTACGCGCTGCTGTATGTCAGCGAAAAGCCGCTCAATGCCGACGAAATGGCCGAGGCGCTGGGTTTCAGCCGTTCCAACATCAGCATGGGCCTGAAGGAGCTGCAGTCCTGGCGGCTGGTGCGGCTGCAGCACATGCCGGGCGACCGCCGCGAATACTATTCGACGCCGGATGACGTCTGGGCGATTTTCAAGACACTGGCCGAAGAGCGCCAGAAGCGCGAAGTCGAGCCGACGCTGACGATGCTGCGCGAGGCGCTGCTGGAGTCGCCCGCCAGCGAGGCCGAGCGCCACGCCCAGGCGCGCATGGGCGAGATGTATACGCTGATCGATCTGGTGACAAGCTGGTTCGGCGACATCCAGCGCCTTGACGTGGAAACGCTGCAAAAGCTGATGAAGCTGGGTGCGCAGGTGCAGAAAATTCTCGAGTTCAAACAGAAGCTCACTGCCTTTACCCGCAGTGAAGAGGAAAAGGGGGCGTGACGATGGATGCCTTTGCCGATCCGGTGATTCTGGCGCGCATCCAGTTTGCCGCCAACATCACCTTCCACATTCTCTTTCCCACCATCAGCATCGCGATGGGCTGGGTGCTGCTGTTCTTCAAATTGCGCTTCAACGCCACCGGCGATGCCAAGTGGCAGCAGGCCTATGCCTTCTGGGTGAAGGTGTTTGCGCTGACCTTTGCGCTGGGCGTGGTCAGCGGCATCACCATGAGCTTCCAGTTCGGCACCAACTGGCCGGGCTTCATGATGACGGTCGGCAATATCGCCGGCCCCTTGCTGGCCTATGAAGTGCTCACCGCGTTCTTTCTCGAGGCGACCTTCCTCGGCATCATGCTGTTCGGCCAGCAGCGCGTGAGCAACCGCGTGCACACGCTGGCCACGCTGCTGGTGGCGGGGGGCACCACCGCATCGGCATTCTGGATCATCGTGCTCAATTCCTGGATGCAGACGCCGGCCGGCTTCGAGATGATCAACGGCCAGGCGCATGTGACCGACTGGCTGGCGGTGATCTTCAACCCGTCGATGCCTTACCGGCTCAGTCACATGCTGCTGGCCTCCGGCCTCACCGTTGCCTTTCTGGTGGCGGGTGTGTCGGCGTATCGCTGGCTGCGCGGTGACCGTCAGCCGGCAGTTGAAGCAGCGCTGCGTACCGGCGTCGTGCTGGCGGCGGTGCTCATTCCGCTGCAGATCTGGCTGGGTGACATGCACGGGCTCAATACGCTCAAGCACCAGCCGGCGAAAATCGCCGCCATCGAAGGCATCTGGGAAACCGGGCGCGGCATTCCGCTGGAGCTGTTTGCGCTGCCGAACGAAACCACCCGCAGCAACGATTACGCGATCAGCGTACCGAAGCTCGCCAGCCTGATTCTCACGCACGATTTGAATGGCGAGCTGCAGGGGCTGAACGAGTTTGTCGGTGAACACCCTCCTGTGGCCAAGGTGTTCTGGAGCTTCCGCGTAATGGTGGGCGTAGGCATGCTGATGCTGCTGACGAGCTGGCTGGCCGCCTGGCAACTGTGGCGGCGCGGCGCGCTGGCACCGCTACTGGCGAAAGGCCTGGTGGCAATGACCTTCAGCGGCTGGGTAGCGACGGTTGCCGGCTGGTACGTGACCGAAATCGGTCGCCAGCCCTGGCTGGTGCACGGCGTGCTGAAAACCGCTGATGCGGCATCGAGCGTACCGGGCGGCATGATTGCCAGCACGCTGGCGATGTATCTGCTGCTCTACGCCTTCCTGCTGGCGGCGTACGTGTCGGTGGTGTTTTATCTGGCGAAGAAGGCCGGCCAGGCTGGCAAGGAGCACGCATGATGGATTATGCATACTGGTTTCCGGTGATTTTCGCCGGCTTGATGGCAGTGGCGATGTTCGCCTACGTGGTGCTCGATGGCTATGACCTTGGTGTCGGGATGCTGCTGGCGCTGACGCCGGAGCGCACTGAAAAAGACATGATGATCGCCTCGATCGGCCCCTTCTGGGACGCGAACGAAACCTGGCTGGTGCTGGGCGTCGGGTTGCTGCTGGTGGCGTTTCCGCAGGCGCACGGCATCATTCTCGGCGCGCTCTATCTGCCGGTGGCGTTGCTGCTGTGCGGGCTGATCCTGCGCGGAGTGGCCTTCGATTTCCGCGTGAAGGCGCAAGCGCACCATCAGCCGCTGTGGAACACGTTGTTCTTTGTCGGCTCGCTGCTGGCAACCTTGGCGCAGGGGCTGATGATCGGGCGCTACCTCACCGGCTTTGCCCCGGGTGCTGCCGCCTGGAGCTTTGCCGTGCTCACGTCGCTCAGTCTCGTCGCCGCCTATGCCTTGCTCGGTGCGGGCTGGCTGATCATGAAAACGGAAGGGCGGCTACAGGAGAAAGCCTACGGCTGGGCGCGGCACAGCGTGGCTGTTGCCGCCCTGGCCGTGCTGCTGGTATCGGTGGCCACGCCGTGGGTCAGCGAGCGGGTATTCGCGCTGTGGTTCTCTCTGCCGAATTTCTTCCTGCTGGCGCCGGTGCCGCTGATGACGCTGGGGCTCTTTGTGCTGATTGCGCTGGCGCTGCCAAGGCTGGCCGCGCGCCGCGCCGCCGGCAACGACAACTTCTGCTGGCTGCCCTTTGCGGCAACCGTAGCGATCGTGCTGCTGGCGTTTTTCGGGCTGGCGTTCAGCGTATTCCCCTACATCGTGATTGACCGCCTCACCATCTGGCAGGCCGCCAGCAGTACCGAGGCGCTGGGCGTGATGCTGGCCGGTGCGGCCATCGTCTTGCCAACGATTTTTGCCTACACCTTCTTTGCCTACCGCGTCTTCCGCGGCAAGGCGACGCAGCTGCGCTACGACTGAGAGCGACTGGCAGGGGCCGGTCAGGCTCCTGCGCTTGGCCGATGCTGCAATCGGATCGGGGTGTCAGGCATGTCGGTTGCCTATCAATGTATAAGCCCGCAGCCTTTTCTTCTGAAAGGCTGCGGGCTTATGGGTGTTGGGGTATTGAGCTTATTCCCGGCTGGCAGGCTCAGCTCGCCAGCTTCAGCCCGGTCACGCCCAGCACGATCAGCGCCAGGCATGCAATGCGCGCGCTGCTCATCGGGTCGCCAAACCAGATGATGCCGCCAATGGTCACGCCAATGGCGCCGAGCCCCGTCCAGATCGCATACGCGGTGCCGGCCGGAATGTCGCGCATCGCCCACGACAAGAGGCCCATATTGAGAAAGGAAAGCAGCACCGAACCCAGCATCAGCCAGCGGTTGGGATAGAGCTGCACCAGCTTGAGCGACAGCGCCCAGATGATTTCGGTAACGACGGCAAGGGAAAGAATGAGCCAGCCCTGCATGGCAATCTCCTGATCATGCGGGCTCGGTACAGAGGCGCTGCCGGAAACCCGAAAGAGGCAGCGGCCGGCATTATCGGCGAAGGCTGCCTTATGCGGCAAGCATGGCGGGGTGGCAATTTTTACGGGGATGACGGCGGGAAGGGCGGCTTTTGACCCTGAGCGGACGCTAAAGGGACGTTATCAGGCAATACGGCTGCAGCCAAGCAGGGATCTTGGTACTCGACAATTTAGACATCCGGGTGATGAAATTTTAGAAGCGTTCCGTGCCAGCACTCTTTAACTCCCTCTTTGGGTCATGAGGCCCGCAGTAGCCGTAATCAGATACCAAATACGTCCTCTTCATGTCATCGATTATTTCTACAGTTAACTTGAATAAATTGCCCCTCGTAGTTATTGGAATTTTCTTGTCGGAAGGATATTCAGGCCTGAAATTAAGCTCAATTACCGCTGAGGATACCCAATGGAATGAAAGGCCTCTCGCAATTAGCTGCCTTTGCATTAACATGCAATAGCCCATCACGAGTTTGGAAAATTCCAGGCTGGCGGGCGTAACTTCTTTTGAAAGCAAGTCAATGCGCACTGCGTCGGTGCCATATTGTTGCGCAAGTAGACATAGCCTCCCGATACCCCAATATCCTCCTACGTCATTATTTCGGCTTATGAAAGAACCCAATAGTCCAGATGCGATGTTCTTAAGTTCTTTCCTGCGCGCCAAGGGAACTCCTAGCCTAACTTGTTTGTTGCGAAAGCCTACGTATCTTAGTGCGCTTGCCCGTGCTAATGACTGCTATGTAGCGAGCCAGTGAGAGACCGCTTCTGGCCGAATGCCGACGTTCCCATTGCCTCAAATCACCCCGTCATCCGGGCCGATGCTGAAGTTGAGCTGGCTGGACAGGCTTTCGCGCAGGCGTTTGCGGGACAGCAGTTTTTCCTGTGCCGGCTGGGGCAGGTCGGTGAGGCGCAGCAGGTTTTTCTGGATCATCACGTCGATCAGGTCTTCCAGTACGCGGATCAGGCCGATGTCGAGGCCCTGGAACAGCTCGGATTCGGGCTGCTGGCCGACAAAGCCGGCGATTTCCGGGCTGTGCTGTGGCAGGAATTCTTCCGCGCCGTCTTCCGGGTCGCGGTAGATGGCCGTGATTTCCCCCTGGCTGTTGCGGCGTACGTAGGGCATGGGCGTGCTCCTTGCATTCGGCATGTGGTTTCACGATAGTAGCAGTCTCTAATGAAAAAGGGGCGCAGGGAATGGCCGAAATGCTGGAGTTGCTGCATGTGCCGGCAGAGGGTGGGGGCGGACGCCCTCCGGTGCTGCTGGTGCACGGCGCGTTCACCGCGGCCTGGTGCTGGGAAGACACGCAGCGCGCGCTGGCTGCGGCCGGCTGGGAGAGCTACGCACTCAGCCTGTCCGGGCACGGTGGCAGCGCGGGCGCCGAGCAGCTGCATGCGCTGACGCTGGCTGATTATCTGCAGGATATCGACTGGGCGCTGGAGCAGATCGGCCGCCCGCCGGTGCTGGTGGGGCATTCGCTGGGTGGCTATCTGCTGCAGCGCGTGGCCGAGCACACGACGGTGCCGGGGCTGGCGCTGCTGGCCAGCGTGCCGCCGTATGGTCTGGCCGGTTCGCTCACTTATATGGGCAGCTGCTATCCGGGGCTGTTGATGGAGCTGCAGCGCTTTGCATCGGGTGCGATGCCCAACCCCGATCTGGGCTTCGTGCGCGAGCTGCTGTTTGCGCCGGACAGTGACGAAGCACATCTGGCCGACTTTGCCCGCCGCGTGCAGCCGGAATCGGTGCAGGCGCTGTCGCAACTGTGGCTGCCGCAGCCCTGGCGCATGTTTCCGCGCCTTTTTCAGTGCCCGACACTGGTGATGGGGGCTGGCAGTGACCGCATCCTGCCGTTTTCCGATGTCTGGATGACGGCGCAGGCCTGGAGTACCCGCCCGCTGATGATTTCCGAAGCCGGCCATGCGCTGATGTGCAATGCCCACTTTCCCGAAATGATGCGTCACCTGCTGGAATGGCTGCACAGCCTGCCGGCTGCGCGCTGACCCCGACGAGACGATTGCCATGACAGACTCCGTGCGTAAAACCGATGCCGAATGGCGCGCCATGCTCAGCCCTGAGGCCTACCGGGTAACCCGCCAGGCTGGCACCGAGCCGCCGTTTTCCGGGGCGCTCTATCGTGAAGCCGCCAGCGGCAATTACCACTGCGTCTGCTGTGGTACGCTGCTGTTTTGCTCGGATACGAAATTCGATGCCGGCTGCGGCTGGCCGAGTTTCTGGGCCGAAGAAGGGGAAGGGCGCATCCGCCGCATCAGCGATTACAGCCACGGCATGGTGCGCGTCGAGGTGCGCTGCGCGGCCTGCGATGCGCATCTCGGCCATGTGTTTCCCGATGGCCCGGAGCCGACCGGCGAGCGCTACTGCATCAATTCGGTGGCGCTGGTTTTTCAGGGTGATGACGGGCAGACCGTGCAGGACTGAAGCGCATACCACACACTGGTTCGGCTCAGGCGACCGGAGCGGCCTCTAGCCGTAGCCTGCGGCCGCTGATTTCGTGCTACATTCGCGCCCCATGAAATCGGGGCGGTATTTTTCACACTTTGTCGGGCTGGCCATGCTGGTGGCCATGCTGCACGCGGCGCTGCCGTACGTGCACATGGCGTCGGCCAAGCGCGACAGCCGCCAGCTCGTGCTGTGTACCGGCACGGGCATGCAGGTGGTGCTGGCTGCGGCAGACTCCGACCCCGGCTCAAACCCTTCCCCAGTCCAGACCGCATTCAAATCGCTGCCCTGTGCGGTCTGCGCCCATGCCGCCAGCCTCGGCATCCAGCTGGCCAATCCGGCCGTGCTTGCCACGTTCACTCCCTTCATTCCGGCTGCGCCGCAACAGCTGCTGCAGCCTCCTGCCAAGCGTTTTGCCTTCGCTTTCCGGCGCGGTGGTGCGCCGCCTGCCTTCAGCCAGACCTGACCTTTCACTTACTCATTGATTCCGGCTTCCCGGCCCTCTTTTGCAGATGACAGATTGCAGAGTGCCGGGCGGCCATCGTCTGGCTGTTGATCATGCAATCCAAATCTCTTGTTTCCATTTTCCGTCCGCGCGTGCTGGTTCTCGCGGTATTCGCCACGCTGGCTACTCCCGCCTGGGCGGCTGACGAGGCTGTTGTGCTGCCCGAAGTGCTGGTGACCTCGACGCGCGACCAGTCGCCGCTGACCATCGTCACCGACCCGAAGCTGCCGCGTCAGCCGGTGCCGGCGAGCGACGGCGCCGATTTTCTCAAGACCATCCCCGGCTTCAGCACGATCCGCAATGGCGGCAGCAACGGCGATCCGGTACTGCGCGGCATGTATGGTTCGCGGCTGAACATCCTGACTGATGATGCTTCTATGCTTGGAGCCTGCCCGGGGCGCATGGACAATCCGCTCTCCTACATCGTGCCGGAAACCTTCGATGAACTGACCGTCATCAAGGGCCCGCAGACCGTGCTCTGGGGGCCGGGGGCTTCCGCCGGCACCATCCGCTTTGACCGCAAGACCGAGCGCTTTGACGCTGCGGGCGCGCGCGCCGATGCCGGCCTCCTGCTGGGCAGCTGGCAGCGCCGCGATGTGACTCTTGATGCCGCCGCCGGCAGCGCGCAGGGCTATGCGCGCTTCACCGGCAGCCATGCCAGCCAGGATGATTATGTCGATGGCAATGGCAATTCCGTGCCGTCCGAGTGGCGCAAATGGGCGACTGACCTGACACTGGGCCTGACGCCGTCGGCAGACACGCTGCTGGAATTCACCGCCGGCACCGGTGACGGCGAGGCGCGCTACGCCGGCCGTGGCATGGATGGTTCGCAATTCCTGCGCGAAAGCGCCGGCGTGAAGCTGGAGCAGCGCAATCTGGGCAATGTGATCGAAAAACTGGTCGTGCAGTACAACTACAACTACGCCGATCACGTGATGGACAACTACACGCTGCGTGATCCGGACCCGATGAGCATGATGCCGATGCCGATGGCGTCCAATGTCGATCGCCGCACGCAGAGCGGCCGCCTCGAAGGCACGCTGGCGCTGGCCGAGACGCTGCAACTGGTCACCGGACTTGATTACAGCGCCAATACTCACCGCTATCGCAGCGGCATGGGGCGTGATACCTATCGGCAGCGGGGCTGGACGACCGATGCGCGTTTCCGTAATACCGGCGTATTCGGCGAGCTGAACTGGGACATGAACCCGCAGCAGCGCGTGATTTCCGGTCTGCGCGTCGATTTTGTCTGGGTGACCGACGAGCGGAAAATGACCAGCGGTATGATGCCGATACCCAATCCGACCGCCGGCCAGAGCCGCAGCGATACGCTGCCTTCTGGTTTCCTGCGCTACGAGCAGGACATCGCCAGCGCTGGCGCAACCTGGTACGCCGGTCTGGGCCATGTGCAGCGCTTCCCGGATTACTGGGAGCTCTTCTCGCCCAAGCAGGGGCCGGCCGGGACTGCCAATGCCTTTTCCGGCATCCAGCCGGAAAAAACCACGCAGCTGGATGTGGGCGTCACGGCAAGGGTTGCAGGAATGGAGGGGTGGATTTCGGCCTACGCCGGCCGCATCGATGACTATATCCTGTTCATGTACCGCCCCGGCATGATGCCGGGCATGACCCACTCGCAGGCACGCAATATTGATGCCCGCATCGCCGGCGCCGAGCTGGGCGGCAAGGTGGCGCTGGGGGCGGGCTGGAAGCTGGATGGCTCGCTGGCCTACGCCTGGGGCGAGGATACGACACTGGATCAGCCGCTGCCGCAGATGCCGCCGCTGGAAGCTCGCATCGGCCTGCGCTATGAAACGGCCGGATGGTCGCTGGGCGGGCTGTGGCGCGGTGTGGCCGCGCAGCACCGCTATGCGCTGAATCAGGGCAATGTGGTCGGCAAGGATTTCGGGCCGTCGGCCGGTTTCGGCATCCTGTCGCTCAACGGCAGTTATCGCATCAACAAGATGCTCAATCTGACGGCGGGTGTGGACAACCTCTTCGACCGGTATTACAGCGAGCACCTGAATCTGGCCGGCAACAGCGGCTTCGGGTTTTCAGCCGGTGAAGTCGTTCCCGAGCCGGGGCGGTCGTTCTGGCTGAAGGTGAGCGGCAGTTTCTGAGTGTGGTCATCCTGCGGCAGTTCATTGCCTGCAGGATGATTGATGCTGATTGGCAAGACTGTCCGGTACGTCATGCCCGCGAAGGCGGGTATCCAGGATTCACGCGACTTTGCCGGGCTCCCGCCTGCGCGGGAACGACGATTCTTGCGTTTGTTGATCCTTCTTGCCGGTCAGGACATTCTTGAGGGGTATATGGGTTTGGCCATTTATTCACAATGGTCGTATCCATATACCCTTTGCTGTGTCTGCTATTCGACTCCGGGACGGCCTGTTTCTGCCGGCGCACATACAGGCCCTCATTCCGGCGCATGCGCCAGCAGCTCGGTATTGCCGCCCAGTGCGGCGCTGTTGATGGTGATGGTGTATTCGCTGCGCAGGCGATACCAGGGGTAGCGGCCCTGCCGGTCCGGGGCAATGACGGGCAGCAGATCGTGTGCAGTGTGCGCCCACTGATGCTCGCGCGCAGTGTGCTCGCTACTGCAGACGAGCACGGCCGCGAGCGGCACGGGGTGCGGGTCGGCCGTGAGCCCGAGCGCGGGCAATACCTGGTGCCAGCGCCGATGCATGTCGTTATCCGCCAGCAGGGGCTGGTTGCCGGTGGCCAGCACGGCTCCGATCTGGTGCAGCCGGTCAGCCACGCTGGCCGCAGTGCACAGCACGCGCCCGACGGGACGGTGGCCGTAGTGGTTGCGCTCGCCGGTAATCGCCGGGGGCGTGCCGATGGCTGCTGCTGCGGGCAGTTGCGGGTAGCGCGCAATCTGCTGCAGCACGGCGGCCGCTTCGCCGGCATCCAGCTCGCTTCTGACCAGCGCTTCGAGCGCGGCCGGAATTGCCGCTGTTTCGCAGCCAGCCGGCGGGCAGCCATCCTGCACCAGACGCCAGAGCAGCCAGCTGCCGCCCGCTTTCGGGCCGGTACCCGATTTGCCGCTGCCGCCGAAGGGCTGGCTTTCGACGATGGCGCCGATCTGGTTGCGGTTCACGTAGTAATTGCCAATGTGCGTGCCGGCGACAATGTCATCGACGTGCTGCGCGATGCGGCTGGCAATGCCCAGCGTCAGCCCGTGGCCGCTCTGTCGCAATCGCGCCAGCAGTGCGCCTTGCTCCGCGCGCGGGTAGCGCAGCATGCACAGCACCGGGCCAAAAATCTCGCTGGCGGGCAGCTCCAGCCCCGGCAGCTCGATCAGCGTGGGCGGGACGAAATAACCGGCGGCACTGTCGATGGGCAGCGGCAGCTGGCTGCTGCGCAGGCTGCTGGCCAGCAAGGTGGAAATCGCACCTTCCAGACGCTGGCGCGCGCCAGCATCGATGACCGGGCCGACATCGGTGGCCAGCTCCCAGGGATCGCCCATCACCAGGGTCTGCATGGCGGCGGCGAGTTTGTCCCACAGCGCATCGGCGATGTCGTCCTGCACGCACAGCACCCGCAGCGCCGAACAGCGCTGGCCGCTGCTGTCGAAGGCTGATTCCAGCGCAATCTGCACGACCTGGTCGAGGTGTGCGCTGCTGTCGACGAGCATGGCGTTCACGCCGCCGGTTTCGGCGATCAAGAGGCGCGGCGTGCTGTGGCTGGCGAGTGAGCGCCGGATGTGCTGTGCGGTGGGCAGCGAACCGGTAAACAGCACGCCGGCGATGCGGGAATCGCGGCACAGCGCTGCGCCGACGTCGGCTCCGCCGGGTAGCAGTTGCAGCTGCCCGCGCGGTACGCCCGCCCTGTGCAGCAGGTGAACGAGTGCGGCGGCAATGAGCGGGGTTTGTGGTGCCGGCTTCGCGATTACGCGGTTGCCGGTGACGAGTGCGGCGGAAATCTGGCCGCACAGGATCGCCAGCGGGAAATTCCACGGACTTATGACGGCCAGCGTGCCGAGCGGAGCAAGCGGCCCTGTCGGCCAGTTCTGCCGGGCCTGAGCGGCGTAATAGCGGCAGAAATCGACCGCTTCGCGGATTTCACCCAGCGCATTGGCCAGTGTCTTGCCGGCTTCGCGCATCAGCAATTGTGCAAACAGCGCACGGGATTCACCGATGAGGGAGGCGGCATTCTCCAGCCACGCGGCGCTTGTGCCGCACTCGAGCGGGACGGCAGGCGCACTGGCGCAGTGCAGCGCGCGCTCGATGTCGCGGCTACTGGCCAGCGTGACGCTGCCAAGGGTGTCGGCATGATTGGCTGGATTGATGCTGGTGGCAGACTGATTGCCTTCGGGCAGGCCTTCTGCGAGCAGCGGTGTTGCCGTCGCGTGGTGGCTGGCAGCCTCCGCGCAGTCTTGTCGCAGTGCTGCGAGCGCCTGCGGCGCATTCAGATCAAGGCCGGCGAGCGTCTGCCGCGGGGCAAACAGCTGGTCGGGCGCGGGCAACGCGGCGTTTGACGGCGTCGTGCCATCCACATGCAGCTGATGCAGGAAGGATGTGTTGGCACCGTTTTCCAGCAGGCGGCGCACCAGATAGGGCAGCAGGCTGGCCTGCACACCGACCGGCGCGTACACGCGGCAGGCCACGGCAATGTCGTGGGCCGGCAGCAGGCGGTAGAGGCTCTCGCCCATGCCGTACAGGCACTGGAATTCGTAATCCTGCGACGGATCGGCATACTGGCGCACCATGGCGATGGTGTGCGGATTGTGCGTGGCGAACTGCGGGTAAATCCAGTTGCGTGCGGCCAGCAGGCGGCTGGCACAGTACTCGAAACACAGGTCGGTGTGCTGCTTGCGGGTAAAGACCGGATAATGCGGCAGGGCGAGCATCTGTGCCCGCTTGATTTCGCTGTCCCAGTAAGCCCCCTTGACGAGCCGCACCATCAGGCTGCTGCCGCGCCGGTGTGCGAGCTGCACCAGCCAGTCGATCACGCCAGGAGCCCGGGTCTGGCTGGCCTGGACCGCCAGCCCCAGCCCGTCCCAGTGCTGCAGCGAGGGCGACAGTGCCAGCCGCTCGAAAAGGTCTAGGGAGAGCAGCAGTCGCTCGCTTTCCTCTGCATCGAGCGTCAGGCCGATATCGGCGTCGCGCGCGGCGCAGGCCAGCTCGAAGAGCCGTGGCATCAGCTCGGCCAGTACCTGTTCCCGCTGCAGCGGGTGGTAGCGCGGGTGCAGCGCCGAGAGCTTGATCGAGACACCCGGCCCCAGTCGCGGGCCTGCACCGTTGCTGGCGTTGCCGGTGGCGCGGATGGCATCGAGGTAGCTGGTGAAATAGCGGTCGGCATCGTCGAAGCTCAGCGCCGCCTCGCCCAGCATGTCGAAGGAATACAGGAAATCGGCATCACGGCGAAACAGCGCGGTGTGGATGTCTTCGGCAATCACGAACTGCTGCCCGAGCTGCTGGATGGCCAGTCGCAGCGCCGGGCGTACGATGCTTTCGCCCGCCGCACTGTCAGACCAGCCGCTGGCCTGCTGCAGGGCCCAGCCGGCAAGGCGCACAAGCCAGGGGCTACTGCTGCCGGCGCGGCCACGCCAGCGGGCCTGATGCAGTTTTTCGCGGATCAGTGCATCCTGCGTGGCAATATCGGGGATGCGGGGCAGGGCTTCGGTCAGCTCCAGCAAGGCACGGCCTTCCGGCTGATCAATCGGAAACTCGGCCAGCAGGCTGTCGATGCCGCCGGCGTGCCGCCGTGCCGCGCCCAGTTTGCCGGCAAGGGTATTGCCAAGAGAATTACGCTTTGAAAGGGCTTCGGCGCTATACCCTGGCAGATTGCTGCGCAGATACGCCAGCAGCTCTGCCTCGTCGCGGTGCAGGTAGTGTTCAAGTGCGAGTAGCGATGAATGCGAAGGCATGGCCAGGAAATCCGGGGCTGCTGGGTGATGATTTCAACTTAGCAGTTGCCACCGCTTTCGGCTGCCTGCGGGCAAAAAAACAGGGTGGCTTACGCCACCCTGTTGTGTTGCTGCAGAACTGCCTGGTGCTTACTTGGCTGCCGGTTGGCCGCCTACCACTTCCAGCACTTCCTGCTTGCCATTCTTCACCTGGTAAACGGTGATTGCGCCATCTTTCAGGTCGCCCTTGTCGTCAAAGCTGATCTTGCCGGTCAGGCCGCTGTAGTCGGTCTTGGCCATTTCCGGCAGGTACTTGGCCGGGTCAGCCGAGCCGGCACGCTTCATGGCTTCAACCAGCACCATCAGAGCGTCGTAGGAGTTCGGTGCATACAGCTGTACGTCGACATTGAACTTGGTCTTGAAGTTGGCAAAGAAATCCTTGGCACCAGCGCCCGAGAGGCTTTCTTTCGGCTGGCCAGGCTGGGTGGTGATGGTGCCTTCGGCATCGGGGCCGGCGAGCTTGATGAATTCGCCGGTCGACAGGCCGTCAGCGCCGAGCAGCTGCGCTTTCACGCCGAGCTTGGTCATCTGTTTCTTCAGCGGGGCACCTTGTGCATCCATGCCGCCGAAGAAGATCAGTTCCGGCTGGGCGGACTTCACATTGGTCAGGATCGAGGAGAAATCATTCTCCTGCGGGCTGGTGAATTCGCGCTTCACGACTTCGGCACCTGCTGCCTTGGCGGCTTTTTCGAACTCGTCGGCCAGGCCCTGGCCGTAGGCGGTGCGGTCGTCGATGATGGCGACTTTCTTCACTTTCAGCTTCTCAACCGCGTAGCTGCCGAGCACCTTGCCCTGCTGTGCGTCGTTGGCAATCATGCGGAAGGTGGTCTTGAAGCCCTGCGCAGTGAACGGAATCGCGGTTGAGGACGGTGTCAGCTGCGGGATGCCGGCCTCGGAATAGATCTTGGATGCCGGGATGGTGGCACCGGACGTCACGTGGCCGACCACGCCGGCCACCTTGGCGTCAACCAGACGCTGGGCAACTGCGGTGGCGGTCTTCGGGTCCGCCTGGTCATCTTCGGCGACCACTTCGATCTTGTATTTCTTGCCGCCCAGCTCGATGCCGCCTGCGGCATTCACATCGTCAGCCGCCATGCGCACGCCGAATTCGGTGTCCTTGCCGATGTGGGCCAGCGGGCCGGTCAGCGGGCCGGCCACGCCGATCTTGATCACTTCGCCGGCAGCGGCAGCGCTGCTGGCAGCGGGTTCGGATGCGGCATTCTGGGCGGCATCCTGTTTCTGGCAGGCGGTCAGGGCGACGGCGGTCGCAACGGCCATCAGGCTATAGCGGGCAATGGTCATGTGTATTCCTTGGTGCAAAACTGGGCAAAAATGGGGGCATGGCTAACGCGGCCATGAGGGCGCGAAAAGCATATTCGGGTGTGAGTGAAGCGGGAGTGAATAGGGAGTTTCCCGCATCGACCGGTACAGTTCGTGCAAAAAGAAGTTGGCACAGTGTGCTGTGATGCCGTCTGTACGTGGTGCTGTGGGGGTGAACTGTACCGGCTTGCTGCACTCAGACGGCCATGTCGATCTGCTGCAGGGTGCCTGCTGTGCCGCTTTCCTTCAGGTAAATACCGCTGGCGCGCATTGTCCCGAGACTGGTGTTCTGGGCCGTATTGAGGCTGAAATCGGCCTTGCTGTTGCCAAGGTAGAGCGCACCGATGCCAAGGCTGGCGAGTGTAACCAGCTTGTCCTGCCCGCTGTCGTCTTTCAGCCACAGTTTGAGTTTGGCAAACACGTCGTCGCCAGCATCAATCCAGCCGTTGGCATCAAGGTCGAGCGTGGCGAGGTCGGCAAAGCCGTCACCGCTCAGGGTGCCGAACAGTTCGTTGCCATCATTCACCTTGCCGTCGCCGTTGCGGTCCAGCGCCAGGAATGCGCTGCCGCGCGTGAGGAGCGAGATGTTGTCTTTCCGGCCATCACTGTCGATGTCGAAGCTGAAGGTGCGCTCGGACAGCGTGGCGGCCGGCGCATCATAGTTGAGTACCAGCGGGTCTTTCTGCGGCCTTGCCGCGCTGCCGGTGGTGATATTGATGTTCACTTCCTCGTGGTAGCTGCGCGCAAGCGTCAGCTCGCTCTGGAAACTGATTTCGCGGCCATCCGCAGTGCGTACCACCCCAGCTGCGGCGTAGTGTGTGGTCTCCGCTTCGCTGAATTCGCGGTGGTAATCAATGCGCGCGCCATTTTGCGGGGAAGATGGCGTGGTGCTTGCCGGCGCACTGTTGCTACCACCATCCAGATTCACGGCGGGAGCCAGTTCGATTTCGATGCCCAGCATTGCTTCCAGCAGGCTGCGGATCAGGCGGATGCGCGGGTCGAGGTTTTCTTCTGCGGCCTTTTCATCGACCGGATCAAGCGCTCGCTGGCGGCCCGCGCCAGACAGCTCGACCTCCTGGCGTGGCGCCGGCGGCGGTGCTGCGCGCTCGATACGGATGCTCAGGGTTTCCTGCGTGCTCTGGCGGTATTGCCGCTGGGCCGCCATGGCGACGGTGCTGTCTGTGATGCGCATGACGGCATCTCCGGTAAACGGGTGTATGCACGTTTATCGGCGCGGACCCGGCGATGCTTAGAGCTGCCCGGCCTCGGCCAGCGATTCGACCCGATGGGCGGCAACGATGAAGTGATCAAGCAGGCGGATTTCGACCAGTTCGAGTGCTGCCTGCAGCTGACGCGTGAGCGCGAGATCGGCCGCCGAGGCGGTGGCCTGCCCGGACGGGTGGTTGTGCGCGACAATGACGGCCGCCGCGTTGACGGCCAGTGCGCGCTTGACCACCTCGCGCGGGTAGACACGCGTTTCCGACAGGCTGCCCCTGAACAGCATCTCGGCGCTGAGCAGCCGGTGCTGCTGGTCGAGAAACAGCGCGTGAAATTCCTCATGGGGCAGACCGCGCAGGCGCAAACCCAGAAAGGCGCGCACGCTGTGCGGGCTGGTGAAGGCATCGCGTTCGGCCAGTTCTTCTTTGAGTGCGCGGCGCGCCATTTCCAGCACGGCCTGCAGCTGCGCAAATTTGGCCGATCCCATGCCGGGAATGGCGGATAGCTGCGGCAGGCTGGCGGCGAAAAGGGCCTGCAGGCTGCCAAAATGAGTGAGCAACTCGTGCGCCAGATCGACCGCGCTTTTGCCTGGCAGGCCGACGCGCAGGAAAATGGCCAGCAGTTCGGCATCATTCAGGATGCCGGCGCCGTGCTGCAGCAGTTTTTCGCGCGGGCGTTCTGCGGCGGGCCAGTCGGTAATGGACATGCGTGATTCCTTGCCGGATGGCGGAAGTGCTCCCGGTTTGCTGGCATCGCCCGGTCATGCCGGGAAAGTCGCGCGCAGGCGGTTTTTCAACAGACTGCGCGCCGGGTTGCGTTAAACTACTTCATCGCTATAGCAGTGCTTACAGGTAGAGTCAAAACATGCAGAAACGCATTGTGCTGGGGATTACCGGCGGGGTTGCCGCCTACAAGAGCGCCGAGCTGACCCGGCTGCTGGTTAAGGCTGGGCATTCTGTCCACGTCGTCATGACCGAAGCCGCGACCGAATTCGTCACGCCCGCCACCTTCCAGGCGCTGTCGGGCAATCCGGTGCACACGGCGCTGTGGAACAGCAGCGTCAGCAACTCGATGGCGCACATCAACCTCACGCGCGAAGCCGATCTGCTGCTGGTAGCGCCGGCTTCCGCCAATTTCATCGCCAAGGTTGCCAACGGCATTGCCGATGATCTGCTGACGACGCTGGTGGCGGCGCGAACCAGCCCGCTGGCGGTCGCCCCGGCGATGAACAGGCAGATGTGGGAAAACCCGCCCAATCAGCGCAATGTCGAGCAACTGAAAGAAGATGGCGCGCTCATTCTTGGCCCCGCATCGGGCAGCCAGGCCTGCGGCGAGGTCGGCATGGGGCGCATGCTTGAACCCGGGCAGCTGTTCGAAGAAGTCGAAGCCTGGTTCCAGCCCAAACTGCTGGCGGGAAAACGCGTGCTGATTACCGCCGGGCCAACGTTCGAGCGCATCGACGCCGTGCGCGGCATTACCAATACCAGTTCGGGCAAAATGGGCTTTGCGATTGCCCGTGCCGTTGCCGAGGCTGGCGCCACGGTAACGCTGGTGGCCGGCGAAACCGCACTGGCGACACCGCTGGCTTGCCAGCGCATTGACGTGAAATCGGCGCAGGAGATGCTCAGCGCCGTGCAGACGCATGTTGCAGCCAGCGATCTGTTCATCAGTGTGGCGGCAGTGGCCGACTACTATGTGCTCAACCAGAGCGAACACAAGATCAAGAAAGACGCGCACATCCTCACGCTGGAGCTCGCGCCGAATCCCGACATTCTGGCCAGCGTCGCCTGCGCGGAAAATCCGCCGTTCTGTGTCGGCTTTGCCGCCGAATCGGAAAACCTGCTCGAATATGGCGAAGCGAAAAGGAAGCGCAAGCAGTTGCCGCTGCTGGTCGCCAATCTGGTGCAGACCGCCATGGGCGCGGATGACAATGAAGTGATCCTGCTCGACGACGACGGCCAGCACCGCCTGCCGCGCGCACCCAAGCAGGAAATCGCCCGTCGCCTGGTCGCGCACATTGCCCGCCTGTATCCGCGCTGGAAAGAGGGACGATGACACGGGCAGGCCTGCTTTTCCCCTTGCTGGCAGTGCTGCTGGTGGCGTGCAGCCGGCAGGAGCAGCTGAAAATCGACAGCATTGGCGCGGAGGACGAATTCATTGTGAATTTCAGCTCTCCCGCTGCGGCGCTCGACTCCGAGCGTTTCTACCTGACGTGTGATCTGGGGGCCGGTTTCTGGCCGGACGGGGAAACGTCGGGCCCCCGTTTCTATCTGATCGGCCGGCAGATCGAAAAAGCCGGCGCAGCAAGCGCAGGCTGGCAAAATTACCGGGCGCGGATGTCGTTTGACAGTACGGATCGTGACCAGCTGCGGGCAGCAAGCAAAGCCGAAGTCGCCAGCGTGCTGGCTGCCCGGCAAAACATCGACTGCCGGCTGGCCGCAAAAAGCTGGCATATGGGGCAACCCGAGCCGATCAGCAGTGTGGCTGCGCTACCGCTCGCGGCGGCCAGGCAGTGGCTTGCCGCGAATGAAAAGTGGGCGAACTTTTGATGGTTTTTCCAACCTGGCTCATGTGTTGAATTCAATAACGACAGGAGATGAACATGGCTGTGCTTGATGTAAAAATTCTGGATGAACGTCTGCGTGACAATCTGCCTGCCTATGCCACACCGGGCGCCGCCGGCCTGGACCTGCGTGCCTGCCTTGATGCTCCGCTTGAACTTGCCCCGGGTGCTACCACGCTGGTGCCGACCGGCATGGCAATTCATCTGAATGATCCCGGTCTGGCGGCCATGATCCTGCCGCGCTCGGGCCTGGGTCACAAGCATGGCATCGTGCTGGGCAATCTGGTCGGCCTGATCGATTCCGACTATCAGGGCCAGCTGTTCGTTTCAGTCTGGAACCGTGGCCAGAGCAGCTTCACCATCCAGCCGCTGGAGCGCATCGCGCAACTCGTGATTGTCCCGGTGGTGCAGGTGGAATTCAATCTGGTCGACGAATTCAGCGAATCCGACCGCGGCGAAGGCGGTTTTGGCAGCACCGGCAAGCACTGAGCTGCACATGACGGAGACCAGTTGCTTCCGGCGCGAATACATCGCGCGTTTCAACCGCGTGCTCGATCATATCGACCGCCATCTGGCCGACGAGCTGCGGCTGGAGGCGCTGGCCGGCGTGGCGCTGTTTTCGCCGTTTCACTTTCATCGCCTGTTTCTGGCCTGGCAGGGTGAGACACTGGCGGACTATATCCGCCGCCGCCGGCTGGAAGTGGCCGGCATGCGGCTGGTGATGCAGCCGGACAAGCCGGTGCTGACGATTGCGCTGGATTGCGGCTTTGGCTCGGGCGAGAGCTTCGCCCGTGCCTTCCGCCAGCAATTCGGCTGCTCGCCCACCGCCTGGCGCAGCAAGGGCTATGCGGCGCAGCGCAAGTCGCGGCATGGCAATAGCAAGTTTGGTCAGGTCGATGGCAAGATCGGTCAGGCCGGAGCAACCGGGGCAGGGGATGATGACGGCATGACTGCAGCCACGGGGCTGCAGCGCTTCCAGGAGAACATCATGTCGTTTGATCCCCGCGCCATCACCATCGAAACCCTTGCGCCGGTGTGCATTGCCTATCTGCGCCGTACCGGCCCTTACGGCGGGCCGGGCATCTGGGAGCATTGGCAGCGCTTCAATCAGTGGTGCGGCGCGCACGGCATGCACGGCGGCCGCCCGATGTACGGCATCAGCCTTGATGATCCGACCATCACCGCGCCCGAGCAGTGCCGCTACGACGCGGCCGTGGCCGTCGATGCCGATTTCTCTGCCAGTGGCGAGGCGGCGATCCGCGAATTGCCGGGTGGGCGCTATGCGCTCTACGAATTCTTCGGCCTGCCCGAAGAATGCGGCGACATGTGGATGACGCTGTTCCGCGAGTGGCTGCCCGACAGCGGTTTCCAGCTCGATGACCGCCCGTGCTTCGAAATCTACCTGCCGCGCCATGGCTTCGAGCCGGAAACAAAGCGCTTCGGCTGCCAGATCGCCATTCCGGTTCGGGCGCTGTAACGTCAGGCTGTTTCTTTTCTGCGCAAATGGGTATTGCCATGTAGCCATTCTTGCTGATGGGCTACGTGGTAATGCCCCAGTGGGTATCAGGTGTCAGCGTTCGGGCAGCAGTCGCAGCGGGTCGATGGCCTGGCTGTTCTGCCGGACTTCGAAATGCACTTTCACGCGGTCGGCGCCAGTGCTGCCGGCTTCGGCAACCGGCTGGCCGGCCGCGACCTGCTGGCCTTCTTTCACCAGCAGTTTGCGGTTGTGTGCATAGGTCGTGAGCAGACCGTTGTCGTGCTTGATGATGAGCAGCAGGCCATAGTTGCGGATGCCGCTGCCGGTGTAGACCACCTTGCCGGTGGCGGCGGCTTTCACGGGGGCGCCTGCGCTGGCGGCAATGCCGATACCCTTGTTGCGCTGGCCGTCAAAGCGGTACAGCAGCGCGCCATCGGCTGGCCACTGCAGACTGGGAAGCGTGGCCGGCGGGCGCGGTGTCGGCGTTACGGCGGGCGTGGTTGGCGGTCGGGGCGTGGTGGTGCCACTGCTGCTAGACCCCGTACCGGGCGGCGTTACCCGCAAGAGCTGGCCGACGCGGATATCGGCGGCGTCCGCCAGCTGGTTCCAGCGCGTCAGATCGCTCACGCTCTGCCTGTGGTTGCGGGCAATCCGGTACAGTGTGTCACCCGGCTGCACGCGGTAATAGCCGGGGCTGGTGGGCCCGGTGACGGGGGCGGGTGTGCTGCCGCAGGCAAGCAGCAGTGCGGCCAGCATGGCGGTAACAAGGAGGCGGAAAGCGGCGGCAACGTTGGGCATGGCCGGATTCTACCGTGCATGCCGCTGTTTGCCTCGTGTCAGTTTTCACGATTTTCATGCGAAATGGCCGTGTTCCGGGAACCTTTGCCAGGTTGCTGCGGTCTTTCAGCGGCAGGGTGTCGCCACGTCTGGACGATGCCCGAATCTGATACCCAAGGACGATTACCGCATGAAAAGCATCCTGATTGCCCTGTTCGCTGTTGTACTGTCGTTCGGCGCCTTTGCCGAGCTGGCCGAAGCCAAGCGCGTCGGTGGCGGGAAAAATTCCGGCGTGCAGCGCCAGGCGCCGGCACAGAAGCAGGCACAGCCTGCACCGCAGCAACCTGCCGCGCCCGGCGCTGTTGCACCGAAAAAGAATTCCTGGATGGGCCCGCTGGCCGGTCTGGCAGCTGGCCTTGGCCTGGCCGCGCTCTTTTCCTCGCTGGGCCTCGGCGCTGAAATGGGCAGCCTGATCACCATGCTGCTCATCGGTGCGGCGGCCTTCATGCTGCTGCGCTGGTTCATGTCGCGCCGCAAGCCGGCATCCAGCCCTTATGCCGCTGCTCAGGCTGGCGCGGCCCAGCCGTGGCAGCAGATGCAACAGATGCAACAGCCTGCCGCACAGCCTTTCCCGGCTGGTGGCATGCCTGCCGGCGGCTTTGCGCCACAGACACCGCAAGCGCCGGCCGGTTTTGATGCCGCAGCGTTCGCTCGCGAAGCCAAGCTCACCTTCATCCGCATGCAGGCGGCCAATGACAGTGGCGACCTGAACGACCTGCGCCAGTTCACCTCGCCGGAAATGTTCGCCGAGATCAAGCTGCAACTGGCTGAACGCGGCAGCAGCAGCCAGCGCACCGACGTGGTGAGCATCGAATCCGAACTGGTGGATTTCGAAGTGGAGGGCAACCGCCAGCTCGCCAGCGTGCGCTTCCATGGCCTGATCCGTGAAGTGGAAGGCGCGGTTGCAGAGCCCTTCGATGAAATCTGGCACTTCTCGCAATGGCGCGACAGCGGCCAGCAGTGGGTGGTGGCCGGTATCCAGCAGAACCGCTGAGCAGGTCGTGCCAAATGAAAAACGGGAAGACATTGTCTTCCCGTTTTTTTATGCATATTTAGTGGGTATTGTCACGTAGCCCTTATTGATAAAGGGCTGTGTGAAGATACATCATGCTTTGTGCCGGTAGGCGCAGTAACCGGGGCGCGGGCCGATTTTCGGATGGTTGCGGCAGGTGTTCGGGCGCAGTTCGTAGATCGTGCAGCGGCGGGTGGCCGTATCCAGGTAGCGGCAGTCGCCGTTGGCCATGCGTGCCAGTGTGAAAATGCTCTGCTTGAAGTTGAAATGCTCGATGATGCCGGCCTTTTCCAGTCGCCTGGCAATGGTTTTCGGCTGCTCGTGCTCGGCCTCGAAGGGATCAACCACGCCCATGCGCACCAGATCGGGCAGCTTGACCTCGGCCGGCATCGTACAGCAGGTGGCCTGGCAATCCGCGCACAGGCTGGAGCGGTATTTGATCCAGGTATCCAGCCGTTCCAGCGTGGCAAGGTAGATCAGTTTCTGGGTCATGGTCGTGAAAAGGCCGAAGCAAAGCGCGGGATTATACCCGCGCTGGCGCCGCGCGTTGCCGCGGCCGATCAGCGCAAGATCTTGCCGCAGCAGTTAGCGCAGCAGACTCAGTACCTGCGCGGGGGCGGCATTGGCCTGCACCTGCATGGCGTTGGCCGCATCGCTGCGGATGCGTTCCTGCGCCAGCCGCGAGGTGGCGGCGGCGTAATCGGTGTCGCCGATGCGGCTTTTTGCTGCCGATTCGTTGATGGCGGTGGTCTGCAGATTGCCGACACCCGCTTCAAGCCGGCTCTGGATGGCGCCGAGATTGCTGCGCTGTTCGCTGATCAGCTGCAGGTCGGCATCGAGCCGGTCGATGCTCTGGCTGGCGGCGGAGGCACTGGAGAGATCGACACCGCCGCGTGCGCTGGCCAGCCCGTTGCTGCCGCCAAGGTTTGCACTGCTGAAACTGATCTGGTCGCCGGCATTCGGCCCGCTCTGCAGCGTGAAGCTGTTGCCCTGCAGCAGGGGCTGGCCGTTGAAGCTGGCGTTCTGCACGATGTCGTTATTGCTCTGGCTGATTGCATCGGCTTCGGCCTGCAGTGCCGCACGGTCGCTGGCGGACAGCGTGCTGTTGCCGGCAGCCACCGTGAGTTCGCGCAGGCGCTGGGTGTTTTCGTCGAGCGAGCTCAAGGCGCCGTCTGCTGTCTGCGCCAGCGAGATACCGTCGTTGAGGTTGCGCGCGGCCTGGTTGTTGCCGGCGATCTGCGCGGCAAACTGCTGGATGATGGCACTGCCGGCCGCGTCATCTGCCGCACGGTTGATGCGGCTGCCGCTGGACAGCGAGGCTATCGTCTTGTCCTGCGCGCTGCGTGCCACTTCACCGAAGCGCTGGGTCGTCAGCGACAGGGTATTGCTGGTGATGCTGCTGGAAAGCATGATGATCTCCTGCTGCATAGGTGACTGATTCTTATAACGATACGCCTGTTTTTTCCGGGCGGGGCAGGCCGATGGCCGCACGGCGGACGGGCGGATTGTCCTGCTGGCAGCATGCCGTGCCTGCCTGCTTGACCACTGCCGGCAGGCAAGGTTCGGTCCATCCGCCTGCCGTTGGTCAGGCTGCGGCAGATCCGCGCAGCAGCGCTGCCGAAAGCGGCTTACGATGCAGGCGTTGACTTCGCTGTGCTGACGGAGCTCCGCATGACCCATGCCATCCTGCACCCCGAGCGCCAGTGCGATCTGGCCGCCATCAGCAGCTTGCAGCAGCAGGCGTTTGCCGATCCTTCCTGCGCGCTGGCGCGCCTGATCGAGGCACTGCGGCAGCAGGGGGCGCTCAGTGTTTCGCTGGTGGCACACGCCGAAGGTCGCGTGGTCGGCCACATTGCCTGCAGCCCGGTATTGTTGCCACAAGCCGAAGGGCGCTGGCATTTGCTCGGGCCGCTGGCCGTGCTGCCGGCTTACCGCCATCGCGGGATCGGCGCGGCCCTGGTACGCAGCAGCCTTGCCGCGCTGCGGGCGCAGAATGCAGCCGGCTGTGTGGTGCAGGGCGACCGGGCATGGTTTGGCGAACTGGGTTTCCAGCCGGCGCCACAACTCAGCGGTCTGCCGGATTTTGGCGGCGCCGGCGCCATTCTGCTGTTCCCGCTTGCAACGCAGCCGGTCAGCCCTTGCGGCCCGGTGCGCGTGCATGAGCTGTTGTGCAGCAATGTGAGGAACATCTCCCATTCATTGCAGTGAGGCCGGCAAGCCCCGTGATATCCTGACGCCTTGCTGAATGGTGTGAACACGGGAGAACAACGTGCGTCTGATTCTGAATGTGCTGTGGGTGCTGCTGGGCGGCTTGTTTCTGGCGCTGGGCTGGTGGCTGGCCGGTGTGCTGTGTTTCATCACCATTGTCGGCATTCCCTGGGGCAGGGCGTGTTTCGTGCTCGGCAATTTTGCGCTGTGGCCGTTTGGCCGCGAGGCGGTCAGCCGGCGCGATCTTTACGGCCGGCACGATATTGGCACCGGCAGCCTGGGGGCGATCGGCAATGTGCTGTGGTGCATTTTTGCCGGCATCTGGCTGGCGCTCGGCCATCTGTGCGCGGCGGTTGGCCTGATCGTCACCATCATCGGTATTCCCTTCGGTCTGCAGCACCTCAAGCTCGCCGGCCTGGCGCTGGCGCCGATCGGCAAGACCATCATCACCCGTCCCTGATTGTGGCCCCGGCAGGTGCGCATGCCATGTAAATAATGGCATTCGTACCGTGCCGGCCTTGTGTTACCCTCGGCGGCAGCTGTTTTTCCATCAACTTGCTCACTGCCCCGCTGCATGCCCTGATTGCACTTGCATAGCCCTTCCTGCGAAGCGTCGTGTCGGTTCGACCACCATCCCCGTCGCACGCAATTTTCCCCAAGGAGGGCGGGCATGCACGTCATGCACAAAACCGGCGCAGCCGGCACCCCGGCCGGCTATCAGGTCAGGTTCCAGCAGGTTCACGTCAATGACGGAGCCGAACTGGCCATCCGCGCACTGCTCGACAAGCAGCAATTCCATGATCCGGAAGGCCTCGCGGCGGCGGCCGGCATCACCGCCGCCACCTGGCCGCTGTTCGGCCAGGTGTGGCCATCCGCACAGAAGCTGGCTGACCTGATGCAGACCTACGCGATTGCCGGCCGGCGCGTGCTGGAAATCGGCTGCGGGCTGGCGCTGGCCAGCCTGGTCATCCAGCGCCGGCAAGGCAACATCACCGCGAGCGATTGCCATCCGCTGGCCGAGAGTTTCCTCGACGCCAATGCCTTGCTCAACCATCTGCCGCCACTGGCGTATCAGACCGGCAACTGGGGGCGGGATAATCCGGCGCTGGGCGAGTTCGATCTCATCATCGGCAGCGATGTGCTCTATGAGCGCAGCCATCCCGAACAGCTGGCCGGCTTCATTGCGCTGCATGCCGCTCCGCAATGCGAAGTGCTGATCATTGATCCCAACCGCAGCAATCGCAGTGCCTTCAACCGCTGCATGGCCGGGCAGGGCTTCGTGATGAGCGAAATGCTGATCGATGCGCCCCTGCACGATGGCAGCCCCTACAAGGGCAGGCTGCTGACCTATCTGCGGGCGGCTTGAGCGCCCGGGAAGCCCGCCAGATCCAGCAGCTTTAATACATTTGCATGTATATCCACCAAGCCTTTTTATGGAAATGGCTGTATTGATATACCCTTTGCCTGAAGTTCTGCTTCATCTGCCTGCCTGCCTGCCAGTGCCATGCGGCTGTCTGGCAAGCCGGCCTCCTGACGCGGTATGCTGCGGATATTGCTCATTCGGTGGATCACCATGACAGCACTCTCAGCAGCCAGCCTCGATTTTCTCGCCGATCTGGCGGCGAACAACAACAAGGAATGGTTTGCCGGCCAGCGGGATCGCTACGAAGCGGCAAAAGCGGATGTCGTGCGCTTTGCCGGCGGGGTACTCGATGAAGTGATGGCATTCGACCCGCGCATTCCGGTCAGCCTGCAGGCCAGAAAATGCGTGCTGCGCCTCCATCGCGACGTGCGCTTCAGCAGGAACAAGCTGCCGTACAAGACCAATTTTGGCATCGGCATCTCGCGCTTTGGCAGCAAATTTGTCGAGCCGGGTTATTACGTTCACATTGCCCCGCAAGGCTGCTTCATCGGGGGCGGCTGGTGGTGCCCGGAGGCTGCGGCGCTCAAGGCAATCCGCGCGACTGTAGCCGAGCAGGGTGACGAGCTGCAGCGCATCGTGACTGCCCCCGGATTTGTCGCTGCCTTTGGCGGGCTGGATCGCGAGGAAGTACTCAAGACTGCCCCCAAGGGCTACGCGAAGGATCACCCGCAGATCGAACTGCTGAAACTGAAAAGCTATACTGCCAGCCAGCCCGTGCCAGCCGATTACTACCTCCGCCCCGATGCTGCACGGCTGGTCGGCCAGCACCTGGCCGCGTTGCAGCCGCTGGTGGAGTTCCTGCGCCGGGCTGCACCTGCGCCGGCCAGCATCCAGCCGGGCCTGGGCTGATGCAGCTGGAGTTTTTTGATTCCGAAGTTGCCGGCGTCGATGCCGGTGCCGGCGCACTGGTGATCCGCTTTGCGGCAGCCCATGTGCATGACGCCGATGGCGAGGCGGGCTACCTGCGCGGGCTGGTGCTCACTTTCCGGCAAGTGCAGCATTGCGAGGGCGTGCTGACTGAGTGTTGCGGGCGCCTGCGTGACGGCAGCATCCGCCTGCATGGCTTCAGCGCCGGCCGGCTTGATCTCGCCAGCCCGCCTCAGGGCCTGCTGCATGTCGAATTGCAGTTCGCCAATGGTGCCGGATTGGTGCTGGCCGCCCGCGGATTGGAGATTGCCAGTCCGTCGGATTGCGAGCTGACGGATGTGTTTCGCTGCTAGTCCCGCACCATTATCGGTCTCGCGACGCCTGATTGCCTCGCCCGGCGCAAGATGCGTGGCTGCTGTAACGGTGCATGGATGACTGGGGCCATTCCGACGCCTGACTGGCAGCGCTGCCGCAACGATGGCTGCAGCCATGAATGGCTCGGCGGCCAGTGCCGTTGCCAGAGCCTGGGTTATCTGGGTTCGCGCCGTTCGGCGCACCAGCCGGCAAGATGCCGCCGGATTTTCTATGCTGGTATGTCATCGGTCGAATCGGAGCCTGCGGGCTTGCCGGAGCGTTACCTGCCATGCTGGACTACACCCATATCCAGTCCATCCTGAATACCCTGCCGGATCCGGTCTTCATCCTGACCCGCAGCGGCCTGTACGCCGGCATTTTTGGCGGTATCGACAAGCGCTATTACCACGACAGCCGCTTTCTGATCGGCAAGTACATGTCCGAGGTGCTCAACGCCGATAAGACCGAGTGGTTTCTCGCGGTGATCGAGCGGGCGTTGAGCAAGCCCGGCCTGCATGTGGTCGAGTACGGCCTGTCCTGGCGGGATGTCATCGGCCTGCCTGCAGGCGGGCCGAACAAGGAAATTTGGTTCGAAGGCCGCGTGCAGGCGCTTGATTTTCCGGTGCACGGCGAGGATGCCGTGCTGTGGGTGGCCAGTAACATCACGACCCGGCATGAACAGGAGTTGCAGCTGCGCTGGCAAAGCGCGACTGACCCGCTGACCGGCCTGCCCAATCGCCGCCACATGCTCGAAGTCTTGCGCGAATACCTCGAAGTCTTCATGCGCTATCAGACGCCCCTCTCGGTGCTGCTGTTCGATGTCGACCATTTCAAGATCATCAACGACGATTTCGGGCACGATGTAGGCGATCGCGTGCTGATTGCGATTGCCGAGCTGTGCCGCAACGAGTTGCGTCACACCGATGTTTCGGTGCGTTTCGGTGGTGACGAATTCGTGATCATGCTGCCGCACACCCCGGCCGAACAGGCCGCTCCCCTGGTCGATCGTCTGCGGCAGCGGGTCGCGAACGAGTTGCGGCAGATCGATGGTCTGCCCTGCAATCCGACGATCAGTGGCGGTCTGAGCGAGTTGCTGCCCTCCGATTCCGACGCCCAGCAGGTGCTCAAGCGCGCCGATGCCGCGCTCTACGGCGCCAAGCGGCAGGGGCGCAACCGGATCGTGCTGGGCTAGGGGTGCTTGGTGGCGCTCATTCTGCCTGCTTTTCCCAATTGACAATCATCATGCTGGTGGCTGTGGTTTGTTCACCTTGATTGTTTAGCCTGTAAAAAATACCCGACTAATTATTAATAAATAGAAAGATACTGGTAAGATTTTCCTTTGCCGTTATCGTAAAGGAGTCTGTTTCATGCCAATCAAGTCGGTATATTCCGGTGCAATGCAGTGTGTTCGTGCCATTTTGATGTTTGCGCTTTGCTCCTTGTCCGGTCTGGCGTTTGCTGAAAACTATCTGGGCTTGAGCCTGGGCATGAGCAAGAAAGAAGTCGAGGCCCGCTATGGTGCACTGAAGCCATCGGTAGCTTCGTCATACCAGAATGCCTACACCCTGCCTAAAACCACGACGCTGGCTGGCTTGCCAAAGGAGTTCGAGCAGAAGAAAGCGGCAGAAATCACCATCTACTTTGATCGAGAAGGCAAACTGTGGTCGATTTTTATCACGACGGATAACTACCCCACGCAAGAGCTCGCCCGGGATTTTCATCAGTTATATGCGGCTTACCAGAAACGGGAGCCCTTGATTGAAGAAGAGCAAGGCGATCCATCGCAAGCGGTGATTTCCTTGCGCGACTGCTATTTCCTGCAGGGATTCAGTGTTGCCGAGCTGCAACGTGAATATGGCAAGCAGAAGCTGCAGGCATTTCAGAAAAGGCTGAAGGCAATGAATGCCGATGAACGTCAGGCTTGGGGAAATTTGTGCGGCAATACGGAATATGTCCGCGCACGCTTTGGCAAGCCGGCCAAAGTACAGACACAGATTGCCATCGCCCAAGCGACGTTCACTGCACTCGCTCGCGAAGCAGAATTCGATAAGCAGTTTCGTGGCCTGCTGGACGGCCAGGCACTGCAATCTTCACTTGAGTTTCTGGTTGCCCAGACCACTGTAAAGGCGCCTACACTTGATGCCATGCGTGATACCTACCGCAAAGCCGAGCAATGATCCCAAGTTCAAACGATAAAAAACCGGCTTTGGCAAGCCGGTTTTTTAAGGGTATGCGGCTGTAGCCATTTATTATAAATGGCTACAGGCCAATACGCAGCAATGTATTACGCCATGCTCAGCATCAGGCTATTGAGGCGCTTTACAAACGCGGCCGGGTCATCGAGCTGGGCGCCTTCGGACAGCTGCGCTTGATCGAACAGCAGCTCGGTCCAGTCGTGGAAACGCGCGCTGGCGATTTCGCTCTTGAGCTTTTTCACCAGCAGATGCTCGGGGTTCAGCTCCAGAATCGGCTTGGCACCCTTCACGTCCTGCCCGGCGGATTTCAAGAGGCGCTCCAGATTGGCGCTCATGTCGGCGTTATCCACCACAATGCAGGCGGCGGAGTCGGTCAGGCGATGGGTGATGCGCACGTCCTTGACCTTGTCGGCCAGCACTTCCTTCACCTTTTCCACGACATCCTTCATTTCGGTGGCGGCGGCTTCCTGCTGCTTCTTCTCTTCCTCGTCCTCGAACTTGGAGAGATCCAGCTCGCCCTTGGCGACGGATTGCAGCTTCTTGCCGTCGAACTCGTGCAGGCTGGATACCACCCACTCGTCGACACGGTCGCCGAGCAGCAGCACTTCGATGCCCTTTTTGCGGAACACTTCCAGGTGCGGGCTGTGTTGCGCGGCGGCGAAGGAGTCGGCGGTGATGTAATAGATCACGTCCTGGCCTTCCTTCATGCGGCCGATGTAGTCCGCCAGACTGACGACTTCCTCGTTGGTATCGAGGTGCGTTGAGGCAAAGCGCAGCAGGCCGGCGATCTTGTCCTTGTTCGCAAAATCTTCGCCCACACCTTCCTTCAGCACGCGGCCGAATTCCTTCCAGAACTTGGCGTACTTGTCCTTCTCAGCCTGCTCGTCGGACGTGGCCATGCTTTCCAAGAGGCCCAGCACCTTCTTCACGCAGCCGGACTTGATCTGCTCGATGTCCTTGCTGTGCTGCAGGATTTCACGCGAAACGTTCAGCGGCAGATCGGCGGAATCAATCACGCCACGCACGAAGCGCAGGTATTGCGGCATCAGCTTGTCACTGTCTTCCATGATGAAAACGCGCTTCACGTACAGCTTCACGCCGTGGCGGCGCTCGCGGTCGTACAGGTCAAACGGTGCACGTGCCGGGATGTACAGCAGCTCGGTGTATTCCTGGCGGCCTTCGACCTTGGCGTGACTGAAGGCCAGCGGATCTTCAAAGTCGTGTGCGACGTGCTTGTAGAACTCGTTGTACTGCTCATCTGAAATTTCGGATTTGGGGCGGGCCCACAGGGCGCTGGCCTGATTGACGGTTTCAATTTCGTCACTGATTTCGACGTTGCCGTCCTTGTCGTAACCCGGCGCTTTCTGCATGCGGATCGGCAGGGTGATGTGATCCGAGTATTTCTTGATGATGCTGCGCAGACGCCAGTCGGACAGCAGCTCGTCTTCGCCTTCCTTCAGGTGCAGCACGATTTCGGTGCCGCGGCCGGCCTTTTCCACCGCTTCGATGGTGAATTCGCCATCGGCAGCCGATTCCCAGCGCACGGCCTCAGTCGCCGGAGCACCTGCGCGGCGGGTCGTGAGGGTGACTTTGTCGGCGATAATGAAGGCCGAATAGAAGCCCACGCCGAACTGGCCGATCAGGTTGGCGTCCTTCTTGGCGTCGCCGGAGAGCTGGCTGAAAAATTCCTTGGTGCCTGAGCGGGCGATGGTGCCGATATTGCTGATGACTTCTTCGCGGCTCATGCCGATGCCGTTGTCCGCGATGGTCAGCGTGCGGGCGTCCTTGTTGAACGACACCGAAATCGCGAGCTCGCCGTCGTTTTCATAGAGGGACGCGTGGTTGAGCGCCTCGAAGCGCAGTTTGTCACAGGCGTCAGAGGCATTCGAGATCAGCTCGCGCAGCGCGATTTCCTTGTTGGAATACAGCGAGTGGATCATCAGTTGCAGCAGTTGCTTCACTTCTGCCTGAAAGCCGAGTGTTTCCTTGGCCATGGTGTGAAAACTCCGTATAAACAGTTGGTCGAACAAGTGAACAGCACATGGGGGCGATGCCCGCGGCTTCAAGAGGCCCTGCATGCCGTGTGGATTCCCCTGGCTGATGATGCGTGTCAGGCTTGGCGTGCTATATTGCCTTGATGATAAAAGGGGAGGCAGACATGCAGGTCAGGGTGGTGTTCAACCAGAAAGGGGGCGTGGGCAAATCGACCATCGCGGTGAATCTCGCCGCGGTCGCCGCCAGCCAGGGGCGGCGGGTATTGCTGATAGACCTCGATCCGCAGGGCAATGCGTCACACTATGTGCTGGGCGATGCCGCCCGCATGATCGGCCCGAATCTGGCAGATTTCTTCGAGCAGGTGCTCAACTTCAGCCTGTATGCCAAACAGCCGCGCGAATTCATCCATGCCACCGCACACGACAGGCTGCATGTGCTGCCGTCGAGCCCGCTGATTGCCGAGCAGCAGGCCAAGCTGGAGGCTCGCTACAAGATCTATAAACTGCGCGAGACGCTGCATGAGCTCGAGGGCCAGTTTGACGAGGTCTATATCGATACGCCGCCGGCACTGAACTTCTTCACCCTGTCTGCACTGATTGCCGCCACCGGCTGCCTGATTCCCTTCGACTGCGATTCCTTCTCGCGCGATGCGCTGCTGGGGCTTCTGGCGCGCGTCGAGGAAATCCGGCAGGACCATAACAGCCGGCTGGAAGTCGAGGGTATCGTCGTCAACCAGTTCCAGCCGCGCGCCAGTCTGCCGCAGCGGCTGGTGAGCGAGCTGGAAGAACAGGGCTTGCCGGTGCTGCAGTGCCGGCTGTCGAGTTCGGTTAAGGTCCGTGAATCGCACGAACAGGCCGCCCCCCTGATCGCGCTCGACCCGCGCCACAAGCTGGCGCAGGAATTTGTCGCCCTCTATGGCGAATTGGCGACAGCCGCAGGACGCTGAGCCGGTCAATCTGCAAATGCTGATATAGTAATTCGGCGCAGCAATGCGCTGACGATGAACAGAGAGGAAGACAGCATGTCGGAAATGGCCCCGTCCCTTGGCCGTGTATTGGTTGTCGATGATGAGCCGTTCAATCTGGAAATCCTGTCGGAACACCTGCAGGATGCCGGCTACGACGTGGTGCTGGCCGAGGATGGCCTCGAGGGCTGGGAAATCCTGACCAGCGAGCAGCAGGGCTTCGACGCCATCCTGCTGGACCGGATGATGCCGCGCATGAACGGCATGGAGCTGCTGGCACGCATCAAGCAGCGTGCCGATCTGCAGCATGTGCCGGTCATCATGCAGACCGCCGTGGGTGCGGCGGAAAACGTGCAGGAAGGCCTGGCTGCTGGCGCGTATTACTACCTGATCAAACCGTTCCAGCGCGAAATGCTGCTGGCGATTGTCGCGGCAGCGGTCAGTTTCCACCACGAACGCCAGCAGCTGGAAAAGCAGATTGCCGAGCAGGTCGGTGCCTACCGCATGCTCGTGCGCGGCGAATTCAGCTTTCGCTCGCTTGATGAAGCCCGCCAGCTGACATTGCTGCTGTCCCAGACCTGCCCGGAGCCCCAGCGCGTGGCGATGGGGATTTCGGAATTGCTGGTCAATGCCGTCGAGCACGGCAATCTGGGTATCCGCTACAGCGACAAGACCCGTCTGCTGCAGACCGGACGCTGGCAGGAAGAAGTGGAAAGCCGCCTGCGTGACCCGCACTATGGCCGGCGCCAGGTTCGGGTATTGCTAGAAACCGATGCCGAGCATGTCAGCATCCGCATCGAGGACGAGGGCGAGGGCTTTGACTGGCAGCCCTATCTGGAATTTTCGCCTGATCGTGCCTTCGATCCGCACGGGCGCGGCATTTCGATGGCCAAGCTGATGTCCTTCGACGAGCTGGAATATCAGGGGCGCGGCAACTGCGTGGTTGCCCGGGTGCGCCGCTAGGGGCGCTATTCCTGCTCTAAACATATATGGGTATTGCCATGGAGCATTTTTATTTAAAGGGCTTGGTGGTAATACCCATTGCTTTCTAGGCAAGAATTTCGACGTCCATGCCGACCTGCAATTGTCCGCTGCTGCGGCACAGCGCATTCATGCCGAAGATGACTTCGTTGCCGGCGCGGCGCGTCTGCGCCAGTGCCTTCAGCGGTTGCTTCTCGGCATCCTTCAGCGCAGTGTTCGGGTCGATGGTGGTGAACACGCAGCGCGTACAGGGTTTCACCAGCTCGATTTCCAGCTCGCCGATGCGGATGCGCTGCCAGTTGTCCTCGGCATGCGGTTCGCAGCCGCTGATCACCAGATTGGGGCGAAAGCGCAGCATGGGCAGCTTGCGCCCGATGTGGCCATTGAGTACGTCGAGCGATCCCTGGCTGATGATCAGAAGCGGGTAGCCATCGGCAAAAGCGAGCGGTATTTCTGCCTCGTCTTTCACGCGGCGTGGTGATTGTTCGCCAATCCACAGGAGCTGCGCGGGCAGCTGCAGATACTCGCTCAGCCAGGCATCGGCATGGCTGGCGCCATTGCGGGCAGCGAATCCCGTGCGCCAGACCGCTGTCTCCTGCTGGCCACTGAATGCCGTGTTGGCGACATGCAGCGGCGGCATGCCTGGTGCATGCAGCGAAAGCCCATCGGATGTTGCCATCGCTTCGATCAGCACCAGTTTCGGGTGCTCGCGGCCAGTAAGAAAGTTGCCATCGCGGTCCGCGACCATCCAGTGACGATCAAATGCCAGTCCGCACGGGCCCAGCGGCGAAGCAATCAGCGGCCGCGCACGGCCGGATTTGAGCGGGTAGTGGTAGAGGGCGGCAAGTCTGGTCATGGGGCGGTATCGTGCAGGGGTGCGGAAGAGATGGCAGTGTACCAGTAGCGCGGGCGTTGTTCGCGCCAGCCACGAATGTCGAGCTCAGCACCGCTGCGGATCAGGATGGCGCCGTCGCGGGCGGTCAGCCAGGCCCGGCTGCCGGCCTCGGCAAAGCGGGCCTGGGTATCGGGATGCGGATGACGGAAGCGGTTGAGATAGCCAACTGAAAACACCACATGCCGTGGTGCAAGCGCAGCGATCCAGTCCGCACCCGATGATGATTTGCTGCCGTGGTGAGCAGCCAGCAGCACATCGACGCGCGGTAGCGGCTGGGCCAGCAGGGCGCTTTCCTCTGTCTGCCCGATGTCGGCCGGGATCAGCACGCGCTGGCGGCCGTTATCGACCAGCAGCACGCAGCTGCCGGCATTGTCGCTGCTCTTGCTGAAGTCCGCGGGCGGCCACAGCCAGCGAAATGTCACGCCATCCCATTGCCAGTGCTCGCCGGCTACGCAGCGGCTTGCCGTACGGCCGGCGAGCAGCGAGTGTTGCCCGGGTATACCGTGCATGAGGCGCGCTTTGGGGAACTGGGGCAGCAGCGCCTCTGCGGCACCCGTGTGATCCTTGTCGTTGTGCGAGAGCACCAGAACATCGACAGTGGTTTGTCCGTTCTGGCGCAATACGGGCAGGATGCTGCGCTCACTGCCGGGCGGGCCGGTGTCGAACAGCAGCTGGTGCTGCTGCGTGCGTACCAGCACGGCCTGGCCTTGTCCGACATCAAGGATGCGGATTTCGAATTCGCCGGCGGGCAGTGGATTGCCGGCTGGCAGGAAAAGCGGGATGAGGCCGCAGCAGCCCAGCCAGCGTCCGGGCAAGCCTCGTGGCGCGAGCAGGATCGCGATGCCGGTGGCAGCCGGCAGCATGGTCCACGCGGGAGGCATGTGCAGGCTGCTGTTGGCCCAGGGCCATGTCTCGATGTGCATCAGCAGCCAGTCGGTCATGGCAAACACCCGCTCGGCCGCATGCAGCAGCATGCCGCTCGGATCCAGCAGGCCGGCGAGTGCAAGTGGTGTCACCAGCAGGCTGACCGCCGGAATGGCAAAGCCGTTTGCCAGCGGCGAATACAGCGGGAGCTGGCCGAACCACAGCAGCAGCACCGGCGTGGTTGCCAGGGTCGCTGCCCACTGCGTGGTCAGCCAGCCCTGCCAGCGTGGGGCGGTGCCGAGCGTGCGCTGCCCCGCCCAGAGCAAGGCTCCAACCGTCAGGAAGGAGAGCCAGAAGCCGGGGCTGAGTGTGGCAAAGGGGTCGAACAGCAGCACCAGTGCCAGTGCGGTAAGCCAGATGGCGCTGGCAGGAATGACGCGCGTGCGCCACAGTCCCCACGTGGCCACCAGCAGCATCAGAAGCGTACGCTGGGTGGGTATGGTCATTCCAGCCATCAAGCTGTAAGCGATGGCCATGCATACCCCTGCCGCCAATGCAGCCCTTGGGGCGCTGAACCGCGCGCATAGCCAGGCCGAGCGCCGCCAGAAAAATCGCACAGTAAGTGCCGCCAGGGCAGCCAGCAAGGTGATGTGCAGCCCGGAAATGCTGACCAGATGCGTGACCCCGGTATTGGCGAAGCGTTGCCATTGCTGCGCGGGAATTCCGCCCTGGTCGCCAATGGCCAGGGCAATGATCACGCCGGCGTAGGGGGCATCACCCAGCTTGTTCTGCATGTACTGCCGTATCTGGTTGCGCAGACGGGCCAGCCAGGCATCCAGCCCATCGGCTGGCAGGGCCTCTGCCGTGCGGACGCTGGCGGTCGCGCCGATATCCTGCTGCAGCAGCCAGGATTCGGCATCGAATGCCCCCGGGTTTTGCGTGCCATGCGGCCTTTTCAGCCGCAACTGCAGCTGCCAGCGCTGTCCGGCCGCAAGGGGCGGCGGTTTGCCATACCAGTTCACCTGGATGCGGGCTGGAATGCCGGCGAGTGTCGCAGGATCGGTAGCCAGAATAAAGCGCTGGCCGTAACGGGCTGCTTGTGGCAGGTCGGCAATATGGCCGCGGATAGTCACTGTCTGCCCTTCCAGTGCTGCCGGCAGTTGCCCAGCGAGGCGCGATTCGGCGCGCAGACTGGCATAAGTAAAACCCAGTGCCACTGCAAACAGAATGGCTGCCATGGGGCGCGTGCGCACGAAGAACAGAGCCAGAAAGGCTGGCAGGAAGAAGGCTGCCAGCCACCCGTGTGCAGGGAGGACAGGCAGGGTCTGCAGCAGCGTGATGCCGGCAGCCCAGGCCGCTAGGATGAGGAGGTAGCGGAGCAGCATGCTCCAGTCTAGCAGTGCAAGGCGAGGCTGCTTTCTTCACCGGCATCGGGCACCGGGCAAGCCGTGGCGAAAACTGCCAGTTGGGAAATCAGGTATTCAACTTTCCTTTTGCTGCATTTTTCCGCTCTGCCAGAAAGAACGGGCTGCGGCCCTGTTCCGGCAAGCGCTAGGGCGCCCACAAGGCGGATGCGTGCTGCTACACTTCCGGCCATGGAAAAACTGGATTTTGATGTCGTCATTGTCGGGGGGGGGCTGGTCGGCTCCGCCCTGGCGCTGGCGCTGCGCGATACCTCGCTGAACATCGCCGTTCTGGAAGGCATGCCTCCGCCGGATGTGCTGCCGCCAGGCTGGGATGCGAGGGTTTATGCCATCAGCCGTGCCAGCGAGCGCCTGTTGCGCCGGATCGGTGCCTGGCAGCGTCTGGATGGTGTGCGGGTGGCGCCGGTCAGCGCCATGGAAATCCACGGTGACCGACCGGGGCACATGCTGCGTTTTGATGCGCTTGAGGCAGGCAGCGAAACGCTGACCCATATTCTGGAAAACCGGCATCTGCAGCTTGCCCTCTGGCAGGGCTTGCAGGAGGCCCCGAATGTGACGGTGTTCAGTCCCGCTCGCCCGGCCGCCCTGCGCGTGGATCCGCAGTCGGCACAACTGACGCTGGATGATGGTCGCGTGCTGTCGTCGCGCCTGCTGGTTGGCGCTGATGGCGCCAATTCCTGGGTACGGCAGCAAATGGACATTGTTCCCGCAGTGACACCTTACGAGCAATTCGGAGTGGTGGCGAACTTTGCCACGACAAAGTCGCATCACGGCATTGCCCGGCAGTGGTTCATGGCGGACGGCATTCTGGCCTGGCTGCCGCTGCCGGATCAGCGCATGTCGATGGTCTGGTCCTGCTACGGGGATCGCAGGGATGCCCTGCTGGCCATGGCGCCGGATGAACTGGCAGCTTGCGTCAGCGCGGCCGGCGCGCGTGAGCTGGGTGAGCTTGCGCTGATCACCCCCGCGCAGGCTTTTCCGCTGCGCCTCAATCATGTGCCGGAAATCGTGCGTCCTCGTGTCGCGCTGGTCGGCGATGCCGCCCATACGGTGCATCCGCTCGCCGGTCAGGGCGTCAACCTCGGTTTTGGCGATGTTGAAGCGCTTGCTGGTATCCTTACCGTTGAACTTTCCGCGCGCGTGGGTGACTATCTGGTTTTGCGGCGCTACGAACGAAGCCGGCGCGAAGCGGTTTACCTGATGCAGGGCGTGTGCCACGGCCTGCAGAAACTATTCAATAACGAACATCCGGTACTGGGTGGCTTGCGCAACTGGGGTCTGGACCTGACCAACCGCCTGCCATGGATCAAGCGCCAGCTGATCCGCCATGCCATGGATGCCTGACAATAGAGAGACACTAGAATGCTGCACCATCGCCGAATTTCCCTTGCCATGCTGCTCGCTGGCGTCATGATTTCCAGCGGTTGTTCCGCTGCTGCCGATTCTGGGGCGCCGCCGGCCGACCTGAAGGCCAAGCTTGGCAAGAGCATCGGCCGTGAAATCACGGCCGTGAACAAGACGCCGATCAAGGGTCTGTTCGAGGTGGTGATCGACAAACGCGAGATCATCTACAGCGATGCCAAGGGCGAGTACATCGTCCAGGGTGATCTGGTAGATCTGGCCAAACGCAAGAGCATTACCCGCGAACGTGAGGCCGAGCTGTCGGTGACCGATTTCAGCAAACTGCCGCTGGCCGATGCCGTGAAGGAAGTGCGTGGCGATGGTTCGCGCAAGCTGGTGGTGTTCTCCGATCCGGATTGCCCGTTCTGCAAGAAGCTGGAGCAGCAAAGCCTTGCCAATATCGACAATGTGACTGTTTACACCTACCTGTTCCCGCTTTCCTCGATTCATCCGGATGCTGAACGGAAGTCCCGCCTGATCTGGTGCGCGGAAGACCGCGCCGCAGCCTGGAAGAACTGGGTGTTCAATGAAAAACTGCCCGACAACAAGGGCGAGTGTGAAAATCCGGTTGCCCGCAATCTTAAGCTGGGCGAGTCGCTGGGCGTGAATGGCACCCCGGCGCTGGTGTTCGAGAATGGCCGCATCATCGCTGGCGCCGTGCCGGGTGATGTCATCGATCGCATGCTCAACGAAGCCCGTACGGAAGCTTTGGCCAAGAAAAAGTAATTCCGCACACCCGAATGGGGGTATAAGCTCGTAGCCAAATAATTTTAATGGCTACAGGCTTATACCCCCTTGGTTTTTTAGGTTGCGGGAATGATGTGTCTTTCTCCATGCGCTGATTCCTGGTGTTCTCTTGCCGGCATGGTGGCGATGCGGCTACTTCCCTGCGGCCAGAAAAGCCAGCGCGCTGGGGTGTTGCAGCCGTATGCGCAATTCTTCCCGCAGGCGGCGATTGACCAGCCGGCGTGATTCGCGCATGAAGGACCAGAGTCCCTGCTCGATGCTCGTGGCGGCTTCCGTGCGGCTGATGCGCGGTGGTGGTGGCAGGCCACTGTGCCTGGCGACAGCGTCAAACCAGTCACCTGTCCTGAGCGGTTCATCGTCGCAGGCGTGATACACGCGCAGTGGCCGGGCGCGAAACAGGGCCAGTGCCGCGCAGCGGGCGAGGTCGTCGGCGTGGACATGATTGCTGTAGCCGTCATCGGCTGGAATCAGTGCCGGTGTGCCGCGCTGCAGACGAGCAATGGGCAGGCGATCCGCCGCGTAGATGCCGGGCGCGCGCAGAATTCCCAGGGTCGTGCCGTTGCGTCGCGCCCACGCGCGTAGCGTGGCTTCGGCGGAAACACGCCTGCTTGCGCGCGGGGACTCTGGAGCGCTAGGGCGTGTCTCATCAATCAGCGCCCCCTGGCAGTCGCCATAGACTCCGGACGTGCTGATGTAGACGGCTCGCCGGGGTGGCTGTGCTACCATCCGCCCCGAGCTGCGACTCAGCGCGGCACAGAGTCGGCGGGTGCGCGGGTCGCCTTCGCGTGCCGGATCGGGCGGAGCGGAATGCAGCAGGTAATCTGCAATGCCGGCGAGCCGGCGCAAACTGGCCGGCTGATCCAGGTTGCCCGTCAGTACGCGCACCCCAGACAGCCGCAACCGTGCTGCCTTTTCGCTGCTGCGCAGCAATGCGTAAACCCGGAAACGGGCGGTGAGCCAGGGGAGTGCCCGCTGCATGACGTCGCCGCAGCCTATAATCAGTAAACGTTTTTTTTGCATCGCTGAACCCGGGTGACGGCGCTGCACGCCTTCGTGAGAGTGATCAATGAGCAAGCAACTTACCATTCAGCCCTCCGGCCAGCAAATCGCGCTGCGTGACGGGGAAACCCTGCTTGATGCGGCCATGCGCAACGGTTTCAACATGCCGTATGGCTGCAAGAATGGTGCCTGCGGTGCCTGCAAGGGCAAGATTCTGTCAGGCACGGTGAGTCACGATCCGCATTCGGATTCGGCACTGTCAAAGTTCGAGGCCGAGCACGGCTGGTCGCTCTTCTGCTGCGCCCACGCCGAAAGCGATGTCGAAATCGAGTGCCGCGAAATTGCCGCCACGAAGGACATCCAGATCAAGACGCTGCCGTGCCGCGTGCAGAAGATCGACAAGGTCTCGCACGATGTGGCCGTACTGTCGCTCAAACTGCCGACAACCGAGCGCCTGCAGTTCCTCGCCGGGCAGTACATCGACATTCACACCAAGACTGGCAAGAAGCGCAGCTTCTCGATTGCCAATCCGCCGCATGCGGCTGAATTTCTCGAGTTGCATATCCGGCACGTGCCCGGTGGCGAGTTTTCCGAGTATGTCTGGAATGAAATGCAAGAGAAGGAAATCTACCGTTTCACCGGTCCGCTGGGCTCGTTCTTTCTGCGCGAGGACAGTGACAAGCCCATTATCTTCATCGCCACGGGAACCGGCTTTGCACCGATCAAGGGCATCCTCGAGCATGCCTTCAACAAGGGGATCCGGCGTGAAATGATCCTGTACTGGGGGGCGCGCACGCTGGCGGACCTCTATATGCCGCAACTGGCAGGGCAGTGGCAGCTGGCGCACGAGAATTTCACGTTCATTCCCGTCCTGTCCGAGCCCTTGCCTGAAGATCAATGGCAGGGTCGTACCGGTTTCCTGCACGAAGTTGTACTCGAAGATTTCGGCACGCTGGCGCATCATCAGGTTTACGCCTGCGGTGCTCCGGTCATGGTTGAAGCTGCATTCAAGCATTTCGTCGCGCGCGGCCTCCCGGAAGACGAGTTCTTTTCCGATGCCTTCTTCACCGCGCGGGACTTGGGCAAGAGCTGAGCCGGCACCGTGCAGATGCGACAAACAAAAGAGCAATGCGATGCATCGCTCTTTTGTTTGTGGGGTATCAGGCTGCGGCCTTCGCATTCCAAGGGTCTCAGAACATTACTGATGGCTGTATCTTGCACTGCGCCGGAGTGGCCGGTGTTGGCGGATGCAGCGTGGCTGGTAATGGGGGTGAATCTGGTGCTCGGTTGGTGCTTTGCAAAACAAGCACTTGTCGTACTGGTCGGGGTTTTTGTGGTGCGGGGTGTTGACGGGTTTGGAGGTGGCCGGTATAGTTCGGCCTCTCTGCTGCTGACGCAGTGAAGGAAACGAAGCGAAACGAAGAGTTTAGCGAGTTTCCGGGTGTCAGGGCAACGATCTTTAACAATATACAGCCGATGAGTGTGAGTGCTTGGTTTGACCAGCACTCGCACTTAAGACAGAAGTAACAAGTACACACTTGTTGATTCTGAGTTTTAAGCAAGCGAGCGCAATTAAGTAGTAACAGTGATTAAACGAAAGAGTTTGATCCTGGCTCAGATTGAACGCTGGCGGCATGCTTTACACATGCAAGTCGAACGGAGGTTGGGAGCTTGCTCCTGACTTTAGTGGCGAACGGGTGAGTAATACATCGGAACGTACCGCGGAGTGGGGGATAACGAGTCGAAAGATTCGCTAATACCGCATATTCTCTGAGGAGGAAAGCAGGGGATCG
>NZ_AUMS01000013.1 GCF_000430805.1 Chitinilyticum aquatile DSM 21506
TACTAATAGCCCGTGAGGCTTGATCCTATAACCTGAGACGCGTGATTGGCTTAGGTGTGAAACGAGGCAATTGACCCGAGAAAGAAAGTCGATACGACGGGATAAGAAAGTTTAACTTCTTCTATTGAATTCAGCGTGGCGTACATCAAGCAGGAGTGCGACATGCAAACAGTTATAGTCTGGTGACCTTAGCGAGGTGGTCCCACCCCTTCCCATCCCGAACAGGACGGTGAAACGCCTCAGCGCCGATGATAGTGCGGAATGCCCGTGTGAAAGTAGGACATCGCCAGACTCCCCATGGAAAGCCCCGATCAGCAATGGTCGGGGCTTTTTGCTTTGGCGCTTGGCAGCGCGATGCGAGTCATTGAGGGATATTTCGGAGACCCTTGCTGGGTAAAGGCCGTGGCGATATACCCACAACTCGTGTGTGCGGCAAAGGCTTAAGTCAGCTGATTCAGACTAGCTCGAAGTCTGCGTAACGTTTCGCCACTGTCTAGCCCCAGTCCAAGCGGATTTTCGGCTCGCCATGAATCGGCTCCTTTGCCGTGTACATAGACAGCGAGGCAGGCTGCTTCGCAGGCGGCTGCACCTTGTGCCCAGAGTGCGGCGATGCAGCCGGCAAGGATGTCGCCCTGGCCGGCACTGGCGAGTGCGGCGTTGCCGCTTGAGTTGATGTGGCAGGCACCATCGGGTGTGGCAATGATGGTGCCAGCGCCTTTCAGGACACAGACCACGTTGAATTTCTGGCTGAGCATCTTTGCGGCATGCAGCCGATCGAGTTGGACGTCGTGACAGCTCATTCCCAGGAGCCGGGCCCCTTCCAGGGGGTGAGGAGTTATGATGCTAGCCGACTCATCGCGCTGACACAGCAGATGTCCAAGTTCCGCATTCTGCGCGATCAGGTTGAGCGCGTCGGCATCGATAACGGCAGGTTCCGGCGATGAGAGCAAGTCCGCGAGTAAGGCCCTGCTGCGCGAATCGCAGCCCATGCCGGGGCCGATGACACGATGGCTGACATCTGACATGAAGGGCTGCCCGTCAGTCCAGGCATGACACATGATTTCCGGGTAGAGTGGATCGATACCCGGAGGCTGATTGGCCAGTTGCAGCAGCCGAACTTTGCCGGCGCCTGCATGCAGCGCCGCGCGGGCTGCGAGCAGCCCAGCCCCCTGCATGCCATCATTGCCTCCGACGACCTGCACGGTGCCGTGCCGGCCTTTATGGCTGTCACGCATCCTGCGCAAGGAGCTGGCTGCGGTGCTAATCCGGGCCGCATCGATAAGGTGGGTCGTACTGGCTGGCAGTGCTGTTTCGGGTAGGCCCAGATCCAGGCAATGAATTTCGCCACAGTAATCGACTGCCGCGCCGGTATGCAAGCCTGGCTTGTCGGCAATGAAGGTCAGGGTAGCTGCGGCGCAGATGGCGTGCGGGTCGGCGCTGCCAGTGTCGGCATTGATGCCGCTGGGTACATCTAGCGCAATGACGGGCTTGCCGCTTGTTGCGAGCATCGTGCTCAGACTGGCGCAAGTGGTGTCGAGTGGCCGTGCCAGCCCGATGCCAAACAGTGCATCGATAATCAATTCATAGTGATCCAGATCTTCCGGGTCGAGCGTTGCCAGGGTCGCCGTGTCAGGCAGCTGTCGCAGTGCTTTAGCGGCTTCATTACTGAATGAGAGTGATGGGTATGCTGGTAGAGCCTTTGTATATATTTGCTTCTCAAGCAATACTCTGGCAAGTATTAATCCGTCGCCGCCATTATTGCCTGGTCCGGCAAGGATGAGTATGCGTGAGATATGGGGATGGTTCTCGATGATCCAATTCGCAGCCTGTTGCCCTGCGCGTTCCATGAGAGAGGGGGGGGCAGCGCGGGCTTGCTGTTCAACCAAGCGAAGCTGGGCGCTATTCAATAACCGACTCATGTTGCTAGCTGCTGCAATCGTTGGCGCTCGATCCGGTTGATGTAGCGCATGATGAGGCTTTGCGCGCCGGGTGGAAGTGCGACAAAGCTGCACCCGGTTCGCAGTGTGGCAATCTGCTGGCGCAGATGGTGTTCTTCGACACTTTGCACGGCGAGTTCTGCTACCAGCAGGCCGCATTCCGGCAGGTTGATCTTGCAATTGGCAAGCACCATGCCACGTCGCAGGGGCAATTCAGGACTGAAGCCCAGCAGCCCGATGCCATTAACGCTGATATCGGTTACGGCTAGAATCACATCGTCGTGTCCGGCTACTGGTACTTGGCATTGCACAGGGTCACGAACCGGAATGCGCTGGCGGTATGCGTCGCGGCGCTGCAGGTGCATGATCTGCGCCGGAAAGGGGATCCGGAGCGCTGGTTTGCCATCCTGCAGGCCGTTGGCAATCGCGGCAAATTCGAACTGGCTATGGATGTTTCCCGAATGCGCGACCACGATGCCAAGCCCGGCATGGCGCAGTCTTTCGGTCAGCAGCTTGTCTGCCGGAATGTCGAGCCAGAGTTCGTCTTCGGTCAGCTCAAGCAATGAGCTGAGGGCAAAGACCGGGCTATCGTAAGCAGGATAAATGGCGACGAGTTCATGGCGGTTGACCAGTTGCTGCAGATGATGGCGGATTAACGGAGGATCGCTGAGCAGGTACGCCGCGTTATTTTTCGGATTGATGGGGCGAAGTGAGCTGCTTGGCATGACGGACTCAGGGCAAGGGGCTGGGAGCGGCCATGGCGGCTTGAGCGGCCGATTCTTGCGCCAGCAGCAGTTTCAGGCCGGGGAGGGCAAGTCGTTCGCGATCTGCTTTGGCCTGCGGGTTACGCTCGGCATTGCCCGGTTGCAGCTGTATGCGGATGGGTGTGTTATCGAACCAGAATGCCAGAACTGGATAGCTTTCAAAGCGCTTGGGCCCATTAATGCTGACGACATCGTAATCGATATTCTGATTCAGCAGAAAGAGTTCCACACTTTTCGGATCGTCATGGTAGAGGAGCAGATTGATGTTGGAATGTGGACCGGCCCTGCCATTGAGTACCGATCCCGTAAGATATGGCCGGAACGGAGCAAAGAAATCGAGCAGGTACGCCGCTTTTTGCCTGAGAGTGCGCAGCAGTAGCGCATGTTCCGGGTCGTAAATCTGGCGGTACTCAGCCAAGGCTGCCGCTACCTCTTCATTGGAAGGGAGCGAGCCATGCTCTCTCGCTCCCAGCTGCCTGGCTGCCTTGCGTTTTGCGAGTGCGAGATCGTGGATGTGCTCTTCCACGACCAGTTTCGCTGCGCGCTGCGCAATTTCGGCACGGATGTCGTGCTGTTTCTGGTCAAAACCGAAGCGAGGCATGCGATTTCCTAGAACAGCTGATCCTTGATGTCATCAATTTGCTGGCTTGGCGTGTCGTCGGTTCCTGCGTAACCATCAAGACCCAGCTCAGAATTGGTTGACGGGAATTCGGCGAAGAAATACTCCGTACGTTCGCCTTTTTCTGTGCTGACTTGCTGTGCTACCACGCCTTCCGGTACGGGATACTGATACTCTGGCTCATTGCGGAGGGCTTTGCTCATGAAATTGATCCAGATGGGTAGCGCTGCCGCCCCGCCAGTTTCGCCGCCGCCCAGGCTGCGCGGCTGGTCGAAGCCAACCCAGACAATGGTCACGAGATTGGGCTGGTAGCCGGCAAACCAGGCATCGAAGCTGTCATTCGTCGTGCCTGTTTTGCCCGCCAGATCGTGGCGGCCCAGCACGTTTGCCTTGGCTGCCGTGCCGTAGCGCACCACGTCACCCATCATGCTGGTCATGATGAAGGCATTGCGAGCGTCCAGTGTACGCTTGGCATTCTTGCCGGCTACTTCGGGCTCCATTTTGGCAATGACCTTACCCTTGCTGTCTTCAATTCGGTCAATGAAGTAGGAGTGCACACGGTAACCAGTATTGGCAAATACCGAGTAGCCTTCCGCCATCTGCATGGGCGTCACGCTGCCAGCACCGAGTGCCATGGTCAGATAGGCGGGATGCTGCTTGGGGCTGAATCCGAAGCGTGTAATGTGCTGCTGGCCGAATTCGGGGGTAATGGCTTGCAGAATCCGGATGGAAACCAGATTCTTTGACCGCGTCAGTGCATTGCGGACCGAAATGGGTCCGCTGAACTTGCCATCGTAATTCTTGGGCTCCCAGCGCTGCCCGCCAATTTCACCCGGATCAATAACCAAGGGCGCATCGTTAATGATCGTGGCGGGCGTTACGCCGCGCTCTAGGCCTGCCGAGTAGATGAACGGTTTGAAGCTTGAGCCGGGTTGTCGCCAGGCTTGGGTAACATGGTTGAAATTGTTCTTGGCAAAATCGAACCCCCCGGCTAATGCGCGGACAGCACCATCTTTGGGGTCCATCGCGATGATGGCTCCTTCAACCTGGGGTAATTGGGTGATGATCCAGCCTGCATCGGTCTTGCGCAGCCGGATGATGGCCGACGGTTTGATTTTATTGTTGGGCGGAGCTTTCTCGGACAGCATCGGCCTGGCTAGTTTAAGTGCGTCACCAGTCAGTTTGACGGTTTCACCTCCCCGGAGATAGGCGGTCACTTCCTGCGCTGTGCTGCTGAGAACGACAGCCGCGCGGTAGTCATCTGCATCTTTGATTTCGGCCAGTGCCTCATCCAGTGCTTCCTGCTTGTCCGGGGACAGCAGCGCGCCATCAATGTAGGACTCTGCGCCACGATAGCCGTGTCGTGCGTCATAATCGGCAAGCCCTTTGCGCAATGCGGCATAAGCGGCCTGCTGCTGTTCGCTTGAAAGCGTAGTAATGACATTGAAGCCCTGTGTATAGGCGCCTTCCTTGTAGCGTTCGACCATCATCTGGCGCACCATCTCGGCAACATATTCAGCGTGAACCGGGTATTCCTGCTGGCTGCGCTTGATCACAAGTTCTTCGGTCTGAGCTTGCTGATACTGGACATCATCGATGAATTTCAGTTCGTGCATGCGCCTTAATACGTACATCTGGCGCTGCTTGGCGCGAACAGGATTGACGACCGGGTTATAGCTAGATGGTGCCTTGGGAAGACCTGCCAGCATGGCAAATTCGGCGACAGATAGTGACGATAGTTCTTTGCCATAGTAAATCTGCGACGCAGCAGCGAAGCCATATGCACGCTGCCCGAGATAAATCTGGTTCAGATAAAGTTCAAGAATCTGATCCTTGCTCAGGTTGTGCTCGATCTTGAACGCGAGGAGTGCTTCGTTAAATTTGCGCGAAAGAGTTTTTTCGTTGGAGAGGTAGAAATTGCGGGCGACTTGCATCGTAATCGTGCTTGCGCCAGAACGGGCCTGGCCTGATACGATGTTACCCAGCATTGCCCGCACGACACCGACATAATCGACACCGCCATGCTCATAAAAACGCTCGTCTTCTGCTGCGAGCAGGGCTTGCTTCATCGCATCCGGTACGGCCGATATCGGGGTAAATGCCCGCTTTTCTTCACCAAATTCGCCAATCAGCTGGTGATCTGCGGTATAAACCCGCAGCGGTATCTTGGGGCGATAGTCGGTCAGTGCCTCCAGGGATGGCAGCTTTGGGTAAGTTACGGCGATCGCAATGAAGAGCAATCCGCCGCCCAGAATGAGCAGTGTCAGGATGACAGAGGTCAGGAGAAAAAGTGGACGTTTGAGCATTTAAGTATGACGATCCTGTCTGCGCTGCATGGCCAAAGCATGAATTTACGGGATTATGCTCTTGTTGCAAAATTTACTGCCCTTGACTACCTTGCTTTACATGAGCTTGATACCGCTGTTACGATTTTTTTGATACAGATTGAGAAAGGGGCTGCAAAGTTGAACCTCGAATTCCTGAAGCCGAAAGCGCCGCCGCTTATCGGGGTGGACATCAGCTCGTCGGCAGTGAAGATGGTTGAGCTGAGCCTGGTTGGAAAGAATTACAGCCTGGATCGTTACCATATCGAGCCTCTACCGAAAGATGCGGTTGTTGATGGCAATATCAACAACCAAGACGCTGTTGCGGATGCAGTGCGCAAGGCATGGAAGCACCTTGGGAGCAAAGTTCGCAACGTGGCTGTGGCGTTGCCCCCCGCCGCAGTAATCACCAAAAAAATCTTGGTCCCGGGCAAGATGGCCGAGCGCGAGCTTGAGATGCAGGTTGAAACCGAGGCAAATCAGTACATTCCATTCTCGCTTGATGAGGTTAATCTCGATTTTCAAGTGCTTGGCCCCTCTGCCGCAGCACCAGACGAAGATGAGGTTCTGATCGCAGCAGCCAAGAAAGACAAGGTTGACGAACGGGTCGCAGTTATCGAACTCGCCAATCTGAAGCCTTCCGTTCTGGATGTCGAATCCTTTGCGGCTCAATCGGCTTTCGAACTGATGAGCTCTCAGCTGCCAAGCGGAGGCGAGGGGCAGGTCGTTGCTTTGGTCGACATCGGCGCTACAGCGATCCACATGAATGTTTTCAAAAACGGGCAATCAATCTACAGCCGTGATCAGGCTTATGCAGGGAATCAGTTGACCCAGGAAATACAGCGCAAGTTCAATATGTCGTTCGAGGAGGCTGAGCAGGCCAAGCGCCAAGGGGGGCTTCCCGAAAATTACGAGCCGGACGTCCTTCAGCCCTTCATGGATACGCTTGCACTTGAGGTTTCGCGCTCCCTGCAGTTTTTCTATACATCAAGCAACTTCAACGCCGTTGATCACATTTTGTTAGCCGGGGGGTGCAGTGTCATCCATGGCTTGGATGAGGCTGTATCAAGCCGTACACAGGTCGCCAGCACCATGCGGGCTAATCCTTTTTTCAGCATGTCTACAGGGAAGGTTCGTGGCAAGCAGGTTCAGCTTGATGCTCCGTCCTTACTGATTGCATGTGGACTCGCAATGCGGAGGTTTGACCCAGCATGATTCGAATTAACCTATTGCCTCATCGAGAGCAGAAGCGGCAGGCTCGTCAGCGCCGCTTTCTCTCCATGATCATGCTCTCGGTGATTGCCGCTGCGGCACTGGTCGTGCTTGGTTATCTGTTCTTGGCGGCAAGGCTTGAGGCACAAAATTCCCGGAACGAGATTCTGCGAGCAGAAAATCTGAAGCTTGATGAGCAAATCGCTGAAATTGAGAAGCTTAAATCAGAAAAACAGGCAATGCTTGAGAAGAAAAATATTGTCGAGCGCCTGCAGAACAACAGAACGGAAGCCGTGCGCTTGATGGATCAGTTGACTCGTCAGACACCCGAGGGAGTTTATCTCAAGGATGTCAAACAGACTGATGCCAAGCTGGTGATTGCTGGATTTACTCAATCAAATGCGCGCGTATCAAACTTTATGCAGAACTTGGCTGACTCTCCTCTCTTTGAACAACCTGTATTGGTAGAAGTCAAATCGACATCGGCAAGTGGCACGCTGTCCGAGTTCACTCTTGATGTTGCTTTGAGCAGGCCAAAAGAAGAGATTGCAAGTCAGCCTGTCGCAGCGGTTAATTCTGGAGGCGGCAGAAAATGAACCTTGATGAGTTGCGCAACCTAGACCCGAAAGATTCAGGAAACTGGCCGATTGCGGTTCAAATGGTTGTACTGGTTGTTGTATTCGTCTTGATTGTTCTGGGTGGCTACTACTATATGTGGTCCGATCAGATGGACGAAATTGATGCTAGCCGCTTAACGGAGGTTCAGCTCAAGGAAGAGTTTGTCAAGAAAAAAGCGCAGGCTATTAATCTTGAGGTGTATAAGCAGCAGCTTGATGAAATCCAGCGAACTTTTGGAGCCTTGCTCAAGCAACTTCCGAATAAAGCAGATATGGAAAGTCTGCTGAAAGATATTAACCAAGCTGGTGTTGGACGAGGTTTGAAGTTTGTTCTCTTCAAGCCTAGTGTTGAGGTAAAAACAGCAGAGTTTGGCCAGCTGCCTATCAATGTCGAGCTCAATGGCACTTATCATGATCTTGCCGCCTTTGTGAGTGATGTTTCTCAGCTGCCTCGTATTGTGACAATTGGTGGCGTGCAATTGACCGCAGGAAAGGACGGTGCGCTGAATTTCAAGGCGGTGGTCAACACGTATCGTGCCCTTGATGAGGCAGAAGTCCAGGCTATGCGTCAGGCGGATGCGGATGCTAAAAAGAAGAGCAGGCGCTAATTGGAGTGCACCATGTTAACTTTTAAACGTGCCCTCATTGTCGCTTTGGCAAGCATGCTTTCTGCTTGTTTTTTTGGCGACGAGGGTGAAGATTTGCGGGTATGGATGGAAGAGCAGGCAAACGGCATGAGAGGTAAGGTAGAGCCTTTGCCTGAGGTCAAGCCTTATGAGCCTTTTGCATATGCGGCATATGAATTGCTCGACCCCTACAACGCTAAGAAAATGGAACTGGCCAAGCAGAAGGCAGGTGGCCCTCAGCCGGACTCTACACGCCCGCGCGAATTGCTGGAAAGCTATGACCTTGAGAAATTAAGGATGGTTGGTACTCTGCAAAGAGGAAAAACAGTTCAGGCCTTGATAAAAGCGCCCGACGGTAATCTGTACCGCGTAAGCGTTGGCAACTTCATGGGGCAGAATTTTGGGCGTATTACCGGAATTTCGGAAACAGAAGTAAAGTTAGTCGAGTTGGTTGGCGATAGCGGAGGGGACTGGAAAGAACAGGCCACGACCTTGCCTTTGGATGAAGCGGAGCAGAGAAAATGATCAACGTTATTAAGAAAATGGGTCTGCTTGTGCTCTCTGCATTGAGTGCAATGACCTTCGCAGAGCAGGCGGCATTGACTTCGGTAGATGTTACGTCAGAGTCGGCAGAGAAGCAGGTCGTTAAACTCACGTTTAATGCTCAGCCTCCCGCTCCAACTAGTTTTGTTGTCAAGGCTCCTCCCAGAATTGCCCTCGATTTTGCCAATGTAGCAAATCAGGCTGGAAAAAATGCAATTCAGGTGAATGGTGCTGCTGTCAGAACGGTCAATATCGCCGAGGGAGGAGGTCGTACCCGCCTGGTATTGAATTTGGCAAAAACAGCCGGTTACTCAACGGAAACTCAGGGCAATACAGTCTTGGTGACCGTTGATGCTGCCAATGCGGATGCCACCAGCACATCCAGCAAAAACACGCAGTTTGCTGAGGCCAAACCCTCATCTCGCAAGGAGTCTGTTCAGAATGTTGATTTCCGGCGAGGCCAGAACGGAGAAGGGAAGATCGTTGTTGACCTATCCAGCCCCAATGTAGGGATTGACATTCGCCAGCAAGGCAAAAATCTTCTGGTTGATTTTTCTAAAGCCACTATCGCTAAGAATCTGGAGCGCAGGCTTGATGTTTCGGATTTTGGTTCGCCAGTGCAGAAGGTTGATACCTATGCTCAGGGTGACCAAGTGAAGATGGTGATTGAACCAAAGGGAGTCTGGGAGTATTCGGCCTATCAGACCGAAAATCGCTTCGTGATTGAGGTTCGTGACAGTTCTGCTGACAAGGCACAATTGACTAGTCAGAAAAATTACAAGGGTGAAAAGCTTTCGCTGAATTTCCAAAATGTCGAAATACGTACCGTACTGCAGGTAATCGCGGAGTTTACCGGCATGAATGTGATTACCAGCGATACGGTAAATGGTTCGTTGACTTTGCGTTTGAAGGATGTACCTTGGGATCAGGCGCTGGATATCATCCTTCAGGCCAAAGGGCTTGACATGCGCAAGACGGGTAATGTTCTCTGGATTGCTCCGCGCGATGAACTGGCCGCCAAGGAGAAGCAGGAGCTGGAAACGAAGAAGCAGATTTCCGAACTTGAGCCGACGAGAACTGAATATTTCCGCCTGCGCTATCACCGTGCCGAAGCGTTTGAAAAGATCCTGAAAGACGAAAAGCAGAAGATTTTGTCGACCCGGGGTAGTGCTGTGATCGATGAGCGTACCAATACGCTGATTATTCAGGACATTCCTGGAAAACTTGATCAGATTCGCGACTTGGTTGAAAAGATTGATATCCCCGTTCGGCAGGTCATGATTGAGGCTAGGATTGTCGAAGCTTCTGATGGGTTCTCCAGAAACCTGGGGGTTAAATGGCATGGCATTGGCTGGAATGGTGACTTTGCTGCCGGTGGTGGTACGACGACGAAAGAATATACTAGTTCTTCTGGTGAGAAATTCACTGGCCCCGCGATCGATAGCGGTAAGTCTCAAGTAAATCTAGGTGCGGCAGCACTTAATAAATTTGCCGCTTCATCTTTGGGTTTCTTGGTGGCTGGCTCAGATGGTATTCTCGCTCTGGAGTTGTCCGCTTTGGAAGCTGATGGCTTGGGCAAGATTGTTTCAAGCCCGCGTGTTATGACGGCGGACGGACAGGAGGCTAGAATTGAGGAGGGTCAGGAGGCAGCCTTTACGGAGACTGCTCCCAATGGAGCAACGACAACCACATTTAAGAAGGCCGTTTTGTCGCTGAAAGTTAAGCCTCAGATCACCCCTGATGGCAATGTCATCATGGAAGTAAAGATCAACAAGGATGATTTTGAGAATGTTACTCAGGGTTTGTTAAATACAAAGCAGGTTGAAACCATCGTTCGTGTTGAGAATGGTGGCACGGTTGTTATCGGTGGAATCTATGTTACCCAAGAGGGCAAAGATGTAACGAAAGTGCCTTTGCTGGGTGATGTTCCGGGGTTGGGCAATCTGTTCAAGAACACCTCGACGACGAATAAGAAACGTGAGTTATTGGTTTTCCTGACTCCTAGGGTTGTTGACTCAGGCCTTACTTTGAGGTAATAGGGGTATTAATATTCCATTCCATGGGGGTGCATCGCAAAGCGATAGACTTTCCGATAAAATGCCTGGCATGAAACTGCCAGGCAATTTTTTTTTGGTCGGCCTCATGGGGGCTGGCAAAACGACAGTCGGCCGTGCCTTGGCCAAGGCAACGGGCAAGACTTTTTTTGATTCGGACCACGAGATCGAAGCCAGAACCGGTGTGAAAATTCCGGTGATTTTCGAGATTGAGGGCGAAGCCGGCTTCCGGGCCCGCGAAGCCGAAGCGATTGCAGAGTTGTGCGCGCAGCGCAATATCGTACTGGGTACCGGTGGCGGTGCGGTGCTGGATCCGCAGAATCGCCGCGCTCTTGCTGCCAATGGCTTTGTAATCTACCTGAATGCCAGCCCTGAAGAACTGTACCAGCGTACGGCGCATGACAAAAATCGTCCATTGCTGCAGACGGCTGACCCGCTCGGGCGTCTGCGTGATTTACACGCGCAGCGTGATCCGCTTTATCGGGAAGTTGCCGATCTGGTTGTCGATACCAGCAGACAATCCGTGCAAGGGATGCTGACCCTACTACTGAAAGAGCTCGAGCAAAATGCGCACCGTAAAACTTGATCTGGCCGACGCGCCATATGATATCCATATCGGCGAAGGCTTCCTGGCTTCGGTATCGGCAATACTTCCCCTGCTGGCGCAGCCACGGGTTGCAATCGTCACCAATACAACGATTGCGCCACTGTATCTTGCGCAACTGCAAGTACAGCTGGAACAGGCTGGCGTTTCTGTTCTCCCTATCATTCTGCCGGATGGCGAGAAGTACAAGACGTGGGAGACGCTGAATCTGATTTTTGATGCATTGCTGGCTGCCCGCTGCGAGCGCAAGACGACTCTGATTGCACTCGGCGGTGGAGTTATCGGGGATATGACCGGGTTTGCCGCTGCGGTCTACCAGCGAGGCGTTCCGTTCATCCAGATACCTACTACCCTGCTGGCACAGGTTGATTCATCTGTTGGCGGGAAGACGGCCATCAACCATCCGCTTGGCAAGAACATGATTGGTGCCTTCTATCAGCCAAAGCTGGTGCTGGCTGATATTTCAACACTTGCCACGCTGCCTGATCGTGAGTTCTCTGCCGGTATGGCCGAGGTCATCAAGTACGGCTTGATCGACGATCTGGATTTCTTTGAATGGCTTGAAGGCAATATTGATCGGTTGATGGAGCGAGATGCCGACGCACTGGCGTTTGCCATCGAGCGCAGCTGCCAGAACAAGGCGCGTATCGTTGCGGCGGATGAGAAAGAAACCGGCCAGCGTGCCTTGCTGAATCTTGGGCATACTTTTGGGCACGCCATCGAGGCCGGCATGGGGTATGGCGTATGGCTGCACGGTGAGGCGGTTGCCGCCGGCATGATGCTCGCTGCACACGCTGCACACATCCAGGGGGCCATTTCGGATGGCGGCCTTGCCCGAATTGAAAAGCTGCTGCGCAAGGCCGCATTGCCCGTCGTGGCACCGGCATTGGGCGAGGATCGCTATCTTGAGCTGATGGCGCAGGACAAGAAAGTCGATGCCGGAAGGATCAAGTTCATTCTGCTTGAGCGCCTTGGCCAGTCCTTTATCGGCGAACTGTCGCAGGATGTTGTACGTCAGGCATTGCGCGCAGGCTGTGCGGCGGCCTGAGTCAGGCCGTGCGGCTTGTTACGGACGCTGCAGCATCTTGCTGGAGCAGTTCGGGCCGCTGATCGAGATAGGATCGCAGTGACCGCTGCAGCGGCGCTGCACACTGCTGCAGGATGCCTGACAACACCGGCTCGCTGTGGCTGCTCAGGCTGCTGCCGACGAGCTGATACACATCGTTGAGCTGGATGTGGGCAGGGTCAACAGCCAGTATCCATTCGCCATTCTTGCCTTCCTCGACCCAGCCGCGGGTTGCCATCAGCTCCAGCAGTCCGTGTGTCGCATCGATGCCCAGTTCGACGCGGCGGCGTAGTTCGTCGAGGTGCAGCACTTCGCCGTGCCGGTGTGCCATCGCCAATGTGGTGAGGATGTGCATGGCCTGCTCGAAACGCGAGCCGTGATCCTGCCCCCAGCGCCAGCCATCGCGGTGCCAATAGGATAGCGATGCGGTCAGTACTGCACCGCCCAGTACGATCACCCAGCACAGATACAGCCACATCAGGAAAATGGGGATGCTGGCGAAGGCGCCGTACACCAGCTTGAATGTACCGAACTGCCGGATATACAGGCTGAACAGCTGTTTCATCAGCTCCAGCAAGGCCCCGGCGACAATGGCGCCAATCAGTGCCTGCGTGCGGGGCACATAGCAATTGGGTACGGTGACGTAAATCAGCGTGAGCGTACCCCAGCCCAGAATCATTGGCGCCAGTTTGGCGATATTGAGCCAGTCGAAACCGGCGGTTTCCTTGCCGAGTGCGGAGGCAAGCGAGAGGCTGATGCCGATCAGCAGCGGGGCAAGCGTCAGCGTTGCCCAGTAAATCAGCGTGCGCGACAGCAGCTTGCGCGGGCGCCGCACCCCCCAGATTTCGTTGAAGCTCTTCTCGATGGTGAAGATCAGTAGTAATGCCGAGGCTACCAGGCCGATCATGCCCATGGTCGTCAGGCGTTCGGCGTTGTCGGAAAACTGCCGCATGTAAACGCCGATCAGTCGTCCTGACGCATCGGGGACCAGATTGGTCAGCAGGAAAGATTTGAACTTGCCGCTGTAATCGCTGAAAACCGGAAAAGCGGAAAACAGCGTCAGCGCAATCGTGAAGAGCGGTACGAAGGCCAGTAGCGTCGTATAGGTCAGGCTGCCGGCGGTCTGGAGGCAGCGGTCGTTGATCAGGCGGCGGCCAACAAAGCGCGAAAAACCGATCAGGCGTTCCAGAAAGGCAAAGCGCAGTGAAGTGGTGATGCTGGATGGGATATCCGCCATGGCGTGACTCGGTTGGTGCATGCAATCCGCCTATAATAGCGCATCGCCAGCCGGCCCCGGCGATCTTGCCGTGCAGGTACGGGTGAACGCGGTATCATGCGCACGCTCGCCCGAAATGGTGCACTTGCAAATACGAAAACCCCGGGCATGTTAGCTGCAAGCGGGGAAGGAATCTCATGACCGAACTGTTAGTCCTCTATTATTCCACCCACGGCGCGACACGCCAGATGGCACAGCTCATCGCCCGTGGTATCGAATCTGTCCCCGGCGCGTCTGCCCGCCTACGCACCGTACCGCGCGTGTCGACCGTCTGCGAAGCGACCGAGCCAGCCATCCCCGATACAGGCGCTCCCTATGTGGAGCTGACCGACCTGCAGGAGTGCGCCGGTCTTGCCCTGGGCAGCCCCACCCGCTACGGCAATATGGCGGCGCCGATGAAATATTTCTGGGATGCGACGATTTCCGAATGGCTCAAGGGCACACTGGTCGGCAAGCCGGCTTGTGTCTTTACCAGCTCGGGCACCATGCACGGCGGCAATGAATCGACACTGCTGACGATGATGCTGCCACTGCTGCACCACGGCATGCTGATACTGGGCACGCCCTATACCGAAAGTGCGCTGCTTTCCACGCGCAGCGGCGGTACACCCTACGGAGTGAGCCACGTTGCCGGCACCGAGTCGAACTGGCCGATTTCCGAAGAAGAGCGCCAGCTCTGCCTGGCACAGGGCAAGCGGCTGGCAAATACGGCGTTGAAACTGCAGGGGCAGGCATGAAGCAACTCAGACGTCCCGCATTCTGGCAGTGGCTGGCCATTGTCACGCTTATTGGCCTGATCACGCTGTGCCTGGCCTGGGAGTTATGGCTGGCGCCGCTGCGCCCTAGCGGCTCCTGGCTGGTGCTCAAGACCCTGCCGCTTCTGCTGCCGCTGCGCGGGATGCTGAGCGGCCGTCGCTATACCTTCCAGTGGTTCAGCATGGCCGTGCTGCTGTGGTTTACCGAGGGCGTGATGCGTGCGTATGGCGAACAGGGGATGGCACAGCTGCTGGCTTGTGCCGAGATTCTGCTCGCGGTGCTGCTGTTCACCGCCTGCAACCTGTATGCGCGGCTGACCCGCCCCAGTCTGCTGGTTTGATGGGGTGTGATGTATTGCCGTGTGGCCCAATAATTTAAAGGGCTATGGCGATATACCCAAAGCAAAAGGCACAAGCCCGCGGTCTGCGGGCTTGTGCCTTTTGCTTTGGGTTTCCACTGCAATCAGTACTTGTGGTGCTGATCTCTGGCTTGAAACGGCAGGCCGGTAAGCCCGGGTTTCATTCCGCCGCCGGATAGGGCTGCGGAATTCCCGATGATGCAATCCTTGATTTGCCGGACGGTGCCGGCGTTCTGCTTACACCGGCTGCGGATGTACGCGCTCGGTGTTGCTGTGCAGCTTGTTCAGCGCCGAGATGTAGGCCTTCACGCTGGCGACGATGATGTCGGTATCCGCGCCCTGGCCATTCACGATGCGGCCATCGCGCGCCAGACGCACGGTCACCTCGCCCTGGCTGTCGGTGCCCTGCGTGATGGCATTCACCGAGTACAGCTGCAGCTCGGCGCCGCTGCTGACCAGTGATTCGATGGCCTTGAACGAGGCATCCACCGTGCCGTCGCCATCGGCATCCGCGCGGCGCTCCTGGCCGGCTTCGCTGATGACCAGCGTCGCGTGCGGGATTTCGCCCGTCTCGGAAGCCACTTTCAGCGACACCAGCTTGTAGTGTTCCTGCTCGATGCTGATCAGCTCATCGGAGACCAGCGCATGCAAATCTTCATCGAAAATCTCGCGCTTGCGGTCGGCCAGTTCCTTGAAGCGGGCAAAGGCAGCGTTGAGTGATTCTTCACTGTCGAGCTGGATGCCGAGGTCGGCTAGCTTGCTGCGGAAGGCATTGCGACCCGAGAGCTTGCCGAGCGTCAGGCGGTTGGTATTCCAGCCCACCGATTCGGCGCTCATGATCTCGTAGGTTTCGCGGCACTTGAGAATGCCATCCTGGTGGATGCCGGATTCATGCGCGAAGGCATTGGCACCGACAATCGCCTTGTTCGGCTGTACCGGATAGCCGGTAATGGTGGAAACGAGCTTCGACGTCGGCACGATCTGCGTGGTATCCACACGGCTTTCCACGCCGAAGATGTCGCGGCGGGTGCGCGTTGCCATCACGATTTCTTCCATTGCGGCGTTGCCGGCGCGTTCGCCCAAGCCATTGATCGTGCATTCGACCTGACGTGCACCACCGAGTACGGCGGCCAGCGAGTTGGCGACCGCCATGCCGAGGTCGTTATGGCAGTGCGCCGACCACGTTACCTTGTCGCCACCCGGCGTCTTGGCGATCAGCTCGCGGAAAAACGCTTCGGTTTTCTGCGGCACGGCGTAGCCGACGGTATCGGGCACATTCAGGGTTGTTGCGCCGGCTTCGATCACCGCGCCAAAAATGCGGGCGAGAAAGTCGATGTCCGAGCGCAGTGCATCTTCTGCCGAGAATTCCACGTCGTCGGTGTATTCGCGGGCAAGCTTGACGGCCTTCACTGCCGCTTCAACTACCTGATCCGGCTCCATGCGCAATTTGTGCTGCATGTGAATCGGGCTGGTGGCAATAAAGGTGTGAATGCGGCCACGCTTGGCTGGCTTGATCGCTTCACCTGCGGCGCGCACGTCACGCTCGTTGGCGCGCGCCAGGCTACAGACTGTGCTGTTTTCGATGATGCCGGCAATCGTGTGGATCGCGTCGAAATCACCGGGGCTGGCCGCTGCGAAGCCGGCTTCGATTACGTCGACACCCAGTTTTTCCAGCTGGCGGGCGATGCGGATCTTTTCTTCCTTGGTCATCGATGCGCCCGGCGATTGCTCGCCGTCCCGCAAGGTGGTGTCAAAAATAATCAAACGGTCGCTCATGGCGGCATCCTTGTGCGGTTGACTGGGTTCGCCGGCGCTGGCCGGGGTCTGGGTATTCGTCGGGTTCACGAAATACTGCTCGATGGCAAAACGGCGCCCCTGCTGCGCAGCCAGTTGTGCCAGCTGCGAGACTTTGGCAAGCGGCATGCTGCCGCGTTCGCGCCACTTGTAGACTGCGGCGCGGCTGACCGGATCATCGGGCCAGGCCGTGGTGAGCGCTTCGGACAGGGCTCCTGGCCCGCCGAAATCATCAATCAGACGTTGAATGTCCAATTGCATCGGGTTTCTCCATCAGGTGTTGGGTTAATAATTCTACTTATTTGACGTTGTGTCAAACATAAAATGCAAAAAAGCCGGCGTCGCCGGCTTTTTTGCATGTCCAACTAGGATTTAATGTGCCGTATTGGACATTATGTCTGATTTTCTTCTTCGGTTTCGGCTGGTTTGACCGCGCTGCGTGGTTTGCGGGTCAGCACGCACCACAGCCAGTAGACATAGCCGGACAGGCCGTAGCCGATGAAGAACAGGAACAGCACCAGCGGCGGCTTGGAAACCAGGATCAGCAACGCAATCACCACCAGCAGCATCACGATGAAGGGCACCGTCTTGCGCATGTGCAGCTCCTTGAAGCTCCAGAAGCGCACATTGCAGACCATCGACAGGCCGGCAAACAGCGTGAAGATCAGTGCCAGATAGGGCAGCGCCGGCATCAGCGGCTCAAGGTCCTCGGCGTATTCGTGGCTGATCCACACCAGGCCGGCGACCAGCGCCGCAGCGGATGGTGACGGCAGGCCCTGGAACCAGCGCTTGTCGACGATGCCGATATTGGTATTGAAGCGTGCCAGACGCAGAGCGGCGGCGGCGCAGTAGATGAAGGCCACCATCCAGCCGATCTTGCCGAACTGGTGCAACTGCCACACATAGGCCACCAGTGCGGGGGCCACGCCGAAGCTCACCATGTCGGAAAGGCTGTCGAATTCAGCGCCGAAGGCCGACTGCGTGTGCGTCATGCGTGCGACGCGGCCGTCCATGCCGTCGAGCACCATCGCCGCGAAAATCGCGACAGCAGCGAGGTCGAACTTGTGGTTCATCGCCGACACAATGGCGTAGAAGCCGGCGAACAGCGCCGCCAGCGTGAAGAGATTGGGCAGCAGGTAAATGCTCTGGCGTTTCAGGTCAAGCGGGCGCTTGGGGGAGCTTTGCATTGGAGCCTCTTGGAAATACGGGCGGTTTCCGCCTACGGGGGCATAGTGTACTCCCTGAGCGCCGGTCTGCAAGCCGGCACGCAAGCCACGCCCTGCGTTACAATTGCGGCCTTTATTGTCCCAGCGGAAACCGCCGTGTCCGAACGCCCCATGTCCGAGCCGCTTTTTGTTGCCCTGCAGTATGTAATCCCGAAGCTCGCGCTCACGCGCCTGATGGGCTGGCTGGCCGGCTGCCGCGCCGGTGGCCTAACCCACTGGGTGATCCGCCGCTTCATCGCCCGCTACAACGTCAACATGGCCGAAGCCGCCGAGCAGGACATCACCCGCTTCGCCACCTTCAATGAATTTTTCACTCGCGCGCTGAAAGACGGCGCCCGCCCGCTGGCTGCCGCCGCGCAGGTCTGCCCGGTGGATGGTGCCATCAGCCAGTTCGGCGCGATCGAGCAAGACCAGATTTTCCAGGCCAAGGGCCACAGCTACTCGACCACCGCCTTGCTGGGCGGCGATGCGGAACTGGCCAAATCGTTCGAGAACGGCCACTTCGCCACCATTTATCTCAGCCCGCGTGATTACCACCGCATCCACATGCCAGCCACCGGCCGCTTGCTGCAGATGACCTATGTGCCGGGCGAGCTGTTTTCCGTCAACCCCGCCACCGCGCGCGGCGTGCCTGGGCTGTTCGCGCGCAACGAGCGCGTCGTGTGCGTGTTCGAGGATGAAGCCGGCAAGCCCTTCGTGCTGGTGCTGGTGGGGGCAACGATTGTCGGCAGCATGGCGACGGTGTGGCACGGCGTGGTCAACCCGCCGCGCCCGGGCACGATCTGGACGCGCGACTACCGCGACCAGCAGATCGTGCTCAAGCAGGGCGAGGAAATGGGCCGCTTTCTGCTTGGCTCCACCGTCGTGCTGCTCTACCCGCAGGGCGACTGGCAATGGAATCCGGCGTGGGCACCGGCTGCTTCTGTGCGGCTGGGGGAAATGATGGCGGGGTGAACTGCTTCGCTTCTTGAAAATGATAAAGGCTGCGGGGTATGTGCTCGCAGCCTTTTTATTTGAATGGTTTCGGTTGTATACCTGTGCATTGCTTGCCGGGGCTCTGCAGGGCATGCGTACGATTACGCTGCGCTAATCGTGGTAATGCAAGCTGGAATTTATATCTGTTAAATGGCAAGAAAATCTTCTTAAAATCTTTACTCAAAATCCTTTACGCATATTGGTTATGCGTTCTAACATTGATTCTGTCAGCACTTGTTGAGTAAGAGACCGCCATGAACCAGACTAAGATAACAGTAAAAATCTACGAGCCGTTGCTCAAATCTTTTGATGAGCAGTTGAATAAATTATGTATCAAGCGCGATGCTTTTCTAAATAACATGATCAAGCAAGAGACCCCATATTTGGCACGAGAATTAAAGGGGTGTCGTCTTTCTTCAAATGCGCGCAGATATATATCGGGCTCATTGAAAAGATTGGGGACAAAGCAAGTCAATATTGTGGTCGACAAAGAAACAGCGGAGGCGCTCAATGCGGTTGTAGATGCGGAGAATATTGTTAGGGATGCATTTATAAATCGTATGATTATATTTCTTCGTTCAGCTGATGCTTTTTTGGGTTATTTTGATTTGCCGAAATCGATCAAGTCCTCAGAGATTGGATGCGGCTACGATCCGATGCCTGTTAGCCCAATGCAGGCAATGGAGGCTGTTTTTCGTGATCCGTTCTATTATCTTCGAGGAGCTGTTGAGGAGATGTATGGGTGTGGACTATATTCTCTTGAAATGCCAGAAAAGTTTGTTGGTTTCGCGTGTTACTTAAGTGATGATAAGGTGCCAGGAACTAAAGACTATAACGAGCTTCAAGGATTATTCGAATCGATGGTTGATGCTCTTGATTTTGCAGAAAAAGAGGCTTTTAGTGGTTGTTTTCCTTGTTTTGCTAAAGTTGGTGGGGGTGAAAAATGAAAAGTGCCCATGCTGTAATTAGATCCCAGCAACGAGGAATTCCTCCATTGGTCTGTGATTGGCTGCTACAGTTCGGGGAGGAAGAGTTCGATGGCCGCGGTGGAATTAGACGTTTCTTTAGTCACCGCAGTATCCGTGAAATGCAGAGGTGCTTCGGGCGTCAGCCTGTCAGCAGAATGGCGGAGTTTCTCAATGTCTATCTTGTGGAGAGCGCATGTGATGGAGTAATTATCACGGTTGGGCATAACTATCGCCGAGCTGGTAGGGCCCACTGAGTGGGTTAAATGTGTTGGCTGAAGAATTCGGTGAAAATGAATTCAGTTGGTTTTTTTGCATTTGCAGGCTGGATCTGCTCACACAGGGGTCAGGTGCTCGTTGAAAAAGTTAACGATAGCAACATAACCACTTTCGATCGAATTTACATAAAATAGCAAATGAAGTGGATCGGCCATGTCTAGGGCATTTTTTTCAATGTAGTTGTCGCAATCCTCGAAGAAGCGCTGTGTTGGATATATGCCTTTTGGAAGATGGACTCGTTTTAGATCTTCAGATTCACGTCTCGTTCTATAAAAGTCTGTTGAATAATCAGTAACTCGCCCCCAAATTAACTTCCTTAGAAAATGCATTTCCATTTCTGGGAGGGGTTGACAAAAATTAGTTATAGCTTCTAATAGGCCATCGAATACGTCATTCAATATTTCTTCGTTTGATATGTATCGCATTCTAAGCTGGTCTAGCGCAGCGCCTGCCAGATAAGAAGCAATAAGAGTCCTCAAGAGGAAAACCTTTCGGTCATTAAGGAAAATTTGCTTTGAAGTTTCGTTCTTGGCTAGAGTTCGAAACGCTTCAATGACTGATGCAGATGGTTCGAAGCATGAATTCCAAGCTAGATGCCCGGCTTGCCGAGCAGAGACTGTTTGGCCATTTAAATAAAATAAATTTCTTGCCATTAATTTCTCCAAACATCAGTGCAATCCAAGCTCTTTATAGGACCAAGTAGCTAGGGCGATAGATTGATTAGCGCAGCAAAATTACGGGCATGTCAATTACGCCCTCACTGTTGTCGCTATCTTGCCACGCAGCCCCTGCATTTTGAGTAGTTTGCCTTATACCCTGGGTGTCTGATTCCGCTCTGCCTCCCGCTCGGCCTTGCGCTGGGCGCTGAGTTCTTCGCGTTCCTTGTGCTTCTTGTCGTAGGCGTCGATGATTTTCTGCACCAGCGGGTGGCGCACGACGTCTTCGCTGGTGAAGCGGTGCAGCATGATGCCGCGGATGTCCTGCAGCACTTCCTCGGCGTCGATCAGGCCTGATTTCATGTGCTTGGGCAGGTCGATCTGGGTCGGGTCGCCGGTGACGACGGCCTTGGAGCCGAAACCGATGCGGGTGAGGAACATCTTCATCTGTTCCGGCGTCGAGTTCTGCGATTCGTCGAGAATGACAAAGGAATGATTGAGCGTGCGCCCGCGCATGAAGGCGAGCGGGGCGATTTCGATCACGCCGCGCTCGAAGCAGCGCGTCACCTTGTCAAAGCCCATCAGGTCGTACAGCGCATCGTACAGCGGGCGCAGATAGGGGTCGACCTTCTGCGCCAGATCGCCGGGCAGGAAGCCCAGCTTTTCGCCGGCCTCGACCGCCGGGCGCACCAGTACGATACGCTTCACCGTATCGCGCTCCAGCGCATCAACAGCGCAGGCTACGGCCAGATACGTCTTGCCTGTTCCCGCTGGCCCGATGCCAAACGTAATGTCGTGCTCCATGATGGCCTTGATGTAGCCATTCTGGCGCGGTGTGCGCCCGCGCAGATCCATGCGGCGGGTTTTCAGCTGCGGGGCGTCCGGGTCGGGCGGGCAGTCTTCCGGCGCGCGCGTCAGTTCGATGATGCCGAGCTGGATGTCGTCGATATCGAGCGGGTCGGCGGCGCAGTTGTAGAAATATTCCAGCGCATCCAGCGCCACGCGGACCTGCCGCGTTTTACCCTGCACCTTGAAGTGCGCGTCGCGGCGCGAGATGTTCACGTCCAGCGCGGTTTCGATCTGCTTGAGGTTCTCGTCGAGCACGCCGCAGAGATTGGCGAGGCGGGTGTTGTCGACGGGAAGGAAGGAAATGGTATCGGTCTGCACGAAGCGGCCTGCCTGTGAAGGAGGAGATTGCCCCGATTATCGCAGAAAGCGGACGGTGGCGATGCCGCCACCGTCATCCATTCTCCAACGGGCCTAGCCGATTGCCGCCGCCGCGTATTGCCGGATCTGCCGCAGGATGCTCTCATCCCCGATCCGGTCATCGTCCAGCAGCATGACAATCTTGCTGATGATCTCGGCCGTGCGGATGTCGCTGTCTTCAAACGGCAGGCGCAGCTTGCCCTGTGCCTGCGACCAGTCCGGAATCACGCACAGGTAGGCGCCCGGCTCGATGTGGATGTGCGCGCTGGCGAGGTTGACGCGGTAATTCGCCAGCCGCCCGGTGACATGGGCGTGGCGCTCGTCGAGGCGCAGGCGTTCGCCACCCAGTGCGGGCGCCAGCGCCTGCAGCAGTGCATGACGGGCGGCGAGCGTTTCGCCGGAGGTAAATTCCCCGGTGTCGTTGACAAGCGAACGGGCGATCATCAGGTCGAGGTCGCGCATGGCTTCGCTGAACAGGATGGGCGGTACGCTGGCTAGCGGCACATCCTGACTGTCCCGGCGGAAGGTGACGCCGGTGGTCTGCAGCGTATCGACTTCGGTGAAAAAGTGCGCGTGGAAGTCGAAATCGATGTGGGCGCTGTAACCTTCGCCGAGCGGGCGATGATGTTCGGCGTTGCCGCTGTAGCCGCTTGGCCGCCAGCCGCGCTGGCGAAAAATGCCGGCGGCGATGCGGGTCTTGACCCAGCGGTGCGCGTAGCGTTGCGAGACAGTACCGGATTCCAGCTCGGCGGGCGTGGGGACGTACAGTGCGCGGAAAATCTGCTGGATCGGTTGCAGCAGTTGCAGCGCAACGGCGTGCTGCTGCCATGCGGCCAGTGTACCGTTACTCATCCAGTCCAGCGGGTGAGCCAGACGTAGGCTGCCTTCGATGTCGTGGAAGTCGTCCAGCCCCGAAAGCTGGCCGAGCTGATACAGGCCGCAGTGGCCCGCATCGTACACCCACACCAGCTTGCTGATCAGGTCATAGAGCACCGGATGTGCGCGGGCGGCGTCGAGTTGTTCCCCGCTGAAACGGGTCTGGCGCACCAGATGGTCGTCCAGCACTGCACGGAAGCGGCGGCGCTGTTCTTTCAGTGTGTCCCACGCGTCTTTCAGCGCCAGCCAGTCCGGGTCTTTCTTGAGGGCTGCAGGGGTTGAGGCCAAGCGCTTGCCCTTGGCATTGACGATGACAATGCCCGAATCGTCGCCGGCCAGTCTGATGTGCGCGTGATAGTCCCCGATGGCCTGCGGGGCAAAGAAGGGCTGCAGCGCCTCGCCCTGGCGGCTTTCCATTGCCCATTCCAGTGCTCCCAGGCTGCTGAAGCCCGCATTGGCGGCCAGGTTGGCCAGACCAATCTGCACCGCTTCGCGCTGGTTGGCGCAGCGCTCGGTGCCATACTGGCTGGCGAGCTGATGCAGCTCATTCAGTTGCAGGTAGCGTTGCTGGCAGAGGACTTCCTGCTGTTCGGCAGGCAAGGGGAGCAGGCCCAGTGACATGATTGCGAGATGGGCGTGCTTCTTGAGGGCCGATTTTTCGATCGCAGTGGAGTCATCACCACGCAGCGCGGCGGTCAACCCTGCCAGCTCTTTGGACAGCATTGCATTGCCAAGGAGCGCCCAGTCTTCCGATGGCAGGGCTTGCAGCGTTGAGCGCAGCACAGCCACGTCACCACGTGGCTCATCGGCTGGAGCATCGATCATCAGCTCACGGCATCGGCGGCTAATGTCCAGCAGCTGCGCTTTGCCCAGCGCGGGCAACAAGGCGCGCTGTGCGCCATCGCCACTCCAGCCCGCCTTCTCCAGCAGAAGGTGCAGCACCCGGGGCGGATAGGAGGCCAGCTCTGCAATCGCGGATGCTTCTTCGGCCTGGTCACGCGTCCAGCCCGGATCAAGCAGGTTATTGCGCGCAAAGGGGGCGAGGAGATTCTGCAGTTCTTCGGAGCCGAGCGTGGCATCGTGCAAGGCTGTTCCGAGTTGGCGCAGCACATGCAGATACGCCCGGTAACCGCAAATGCGGGTGGAGAGCTCGGGTTCGATCTCGTCGGAAAGCCAGTGCAGGCTCCGCGTTTGTGGATCGAGCAGCAGCAGTTCGAACAGTGTTTCGCGCAGCGGCAGCATGGCGGGCGGCCAGTCATCCATCTGCCAGCTCAGCAGTTCATACGGCGCCGAATCGGGCCATTGCCGGCAGAATGTGCTGATTGCGCCGACCTCTGCTCCATTGGCACGAACACCATCGATCAGCAGCCTGCGCTGGTGTTCGATCGCATGCAGTGAGCGTCCGGGCTGTACGGGCAGGCCGATACCCCCGCCTTGCGGTAGCCAGATGCCGTTGTCGTCAAAGTGCAGGACGCCGGATACGACTTGCCGGAATAGCGCCAGGCGGTTGTCAGAAGAGTTCGGCGGCGTTTCGTCGTAGTAGCCCATCCGGTTGGTTGGCAAGCCTGCCAGGGTGCAGGCGAAAAGTTGCTCGAACAAGTCGGGTGTGGCCGGGTAGTCATAGAGCTCGGGCGTGCTGAGCAGATTCCGGCTCAGCCGTTGCTGCATTTCCAGCAGCACGCCCATGCGGTCAAGGCGGGTTTCTTCGTAGCCGTGTGATGAATCGCCGGCATTGGCGAAGGCAGGATGGTTTGCCCGCAAGGCGCAGAATCCGGAAACGACAGACCACAGCCACTGCCTTGTGCCATCCTGCCCCAGGCAGTCTTCCACGGCTCGCCACCAGGCGCAGCGCAAGGCGCGATGGGTTTCGTCATCATATTCAAGCTCGATGAGTTGATCGAGCACATCGGCCCACAGGCGAAATTCGGCGCGCAGCTCGGGGTGGGCGGCACGGTAGTCGGCAAAGCGGCGGTCCAGATCGAGCACGCTTGCGGTGAGTTCGGCAACCTGTGGCCAGTGTGCATGCAAAAAGGGATAGGCAATGGGTGTGATCATTTCAGCCACCTTGCAGGGGAATCAGCCGCACGAAGCGGATTGGCTGGTGCGGGGTAAGGGTGATGATGTCGTCTTCCGCGCGGATTTGCCGCTCGCCCACCAGCAGCAGAAAACGGCGGCGGCGAAAGGCCTCCAGCGCGATGGCTGTTTCCAGGTCGGGAGCGGGGGCGGCGAGATCTGCCGTGGCCTGCAGGGCAACACGGCCATGCGGCTGCATGCGGGCGATGTCGGCGTCGCTGAGGTACTGGCGAGCAATGCGCTGCTGTGCCTGGGCCGCATCAAGTTTTTCCCGCTCGGTCAGGATGCGGCATTGCTCGAGCACGGTCAGGTGGATCAGTTCGTCGGCACGGATGCTGCCGTGCAGCCAGGGCAGCTGCAGCCGGCTCTCCGGCTGGCTGGGCAGGGTAGACTGGATGTCCAGCTCGATGAGCGGCATGACATGCTCCGGAACAGGGGCGCTCAGTCTAGCATTGTCAAAGCTGCGTCAGACATGGGGAAGCTAACGGCCTGTGGTCGGCGTAACAGTGCTGGCAGCCAGTCGCTGGCGGCTGCGGGCAAGGGCTCCCTGATCCAGCGTGCCATTTGCCTGGGCTGCGAGCAGTGCATCAAGCACCGGGTACAGCAGCGCCGGGTCCCAGGCGACCAGCAGCCAGTCGACGCCGGCATTCAGCGCCCGAACGCTGCCAGCCTCGATGCCACCGGGCTGCTCGCGCGCTCCGGCCATGCTCAGATCATCGGTGATCAGCAGGCCCTGATAAGCCCAGTCCTGCCGGATCAGTTTGCCGATCACGGCCGGCGAGGCGGATGCGGGAAGTTCGGCATCCAGCGCCGCTAGTCGCGCATGTGCCAGCATGGTCACTGAATCGGCTTGCATCAGTGTGCGGAAGGGCTGCAGATCGCTGGCCTGTAGTTCGGGCAGCGGCGTGGTGATGCTGGCGCTGTCCGAGTGCGTGTCTTCGAAGACGCGGCCAAGGCCGGGGAAATGCTTGAGGGTGCACTGCACGCCATTTTGCTGCAGGCCGTGGCAATACGCGGCGGCAGCGCTGCTGACTGCTGCCGGCGTGCTGGCCAGTGCGCGCTGGCTGATTTTCGAGTAGCGGTCATCCGGATTGCGGATGCCGTGATCCAGATCGACGACCGGCGCGAAGTTGAGCGTAATGCCCAGCTCTGCGAGGCCTTTGCCTTGTTGTTGACCGTATTGCTCTGCAGCCTTTTCCTTATAAGGGCTACCAGCCAATACCTTGCCAAGTGCCGGCTGGAAATCCAGCGGTGGCGACAGCCGCGACACCAGCCCGCCTTCCTGATCGGTGGCAATCACCAGCGGCGGCAGGCCGCGCTCGCGGCGCAGCGCCTGCCAGCCGGCGATCAGCGTGCGGATATCTGCAGCATCCATGCCCTCGACATTGCGGCGGGTGATGAAGACCCCGCCGATCAGTCCGCGTGCGATCAGCTCGCGCAGTTCGGCTTCGTCGGTGTAGCCGGCGATGAGGTGGGCGCCGATTGCCTGTGCTACGGCCGGGTCGGCGTTCATGATCTGGTGGCGGGCGAGGCTGTGCCGGATTTGCCACCAGCCCGTGAGACTGAGCGCGCAGGCGGCCAGCAGACAGGTGATGGCCCAGCCGGGCAGACGCCGCCGCCACGCAGCCAGTGCCAGCAAGGCGGCGCCAGCCAGCAGCAGTGGAATGCCGGCCGGCCGCCAGGCGACCAGCCCCGGCTGATCCCATAGCAGGGAAAGGCCGGCCAGGGCGGCAGCCAGCAGCAGGGAAGTCAGGGCGGCAAGAAGACGAAGCGTGCGGTGCATGTAAAAAGGCCGGCATGCAGCCGGCCTGTGGCGGGTGGATTAGCGGCGGCGGCCGGGCGCGCGCGTTGCGACCGGCGGGATCTGGTCGATCCACCAGAAGCGGATTGCCGGGATGGCTTCCGGCAGCAGTTGCGCTACTTCGTGCTCGAAGCGGGCGAGGTCTTCTTCTTCCTCGCTCATTTCTTCACGGGCTTCGTCGTCGGCGCAATCGAATATCGGGCCGAGCAACTGGGCGAGTTCTTCATCATCCAGCGCATCCTGCCAGGCATCGCCTGCCAGGCCGACGCCCAGCGTGAAGCCATAGCACCACGGGCGCGAGATATCGAGCTCGCGCTCTTCATCCAGATACAGCATCGGCTCGAACGCTTCGTCACCGGCCAGCTCATCCGCCAGCTGGTTGTAAAGCCGCAGGATCAGGTCTTCGATTTCCTGCTGCTGGGCGGCGCTGGCATAGGTCGGGCGCTCGCCCGCATCACCCCATACCTGTGGCAGCCACACGTCGGCATCCGGGCTTTTCGGGTAGAGGAGCAGGGCGGTCAGAAAGCCATGCAGCATGGAAATGTCCATGCTTTCCTCCGGTGCGGCGTCGGATTCGAGGAAATCGGCCAGCGTATCGAGTTCGGCGTCGCTGAGCGGCGCGAGGGTGGCGGAAGAAAAGCCTTTGGCCATGATGAACTCCTGGTGGCGGGTTTGGCGCGGCAGACCATCTGCTGCGCCGGGGTGGATCAGATTTCGCGGGTGACGATTTCGCCGCGCAGGCTGTGGGTCAGCGCGCTGGTGATGTGCAGATCGGCAAAATGGCCGATCAGCCGCACATTGCCGGCAAAGTTGACGATGCGGTTGTTGTCGGTACGCCCGGCCAGCTCCGCCGGGTTCTTCTTCGAGCGGCCTTCGACCAGCACGCGCTGCACGGTGCCGACCATGCTCTGGTTCACTTCGTTGGCGAATTCATCGATGCGCTTCTGCAGGCGTGCCAGACGGGCGGATTTCACTTCCGCCGGTACATCGTCCTTCAGATCGGCGGCCGGCGTGCCGGGGCGCTCGCTGTAGATGAAGCTGAAGCTGGCGTCGAATTTCACGTCGTCGATCAGCTTCATGGTCTTTTCGAAATCGTCGTCGGTCTCGCCGGGGAAGCCCACAATGAAGTCGGAAGACAGGCAGATGTCCGGACGCGCCTCGCGCAGCTTGCGCACCAGCGATTTGAATTCCAGCGTGGTGTAGCCGCGCTTCATGTTCACCAATACGCGATCCGACCCGGCCTGTACCGGCAGGTGCAGGTGCGACACCAGCTTCGGCAGCTTTTTGTAGCAGTCGATGATGCGCTGGGTCATTTCCTTGGGGTGGCTGGTGGTGTAGCGGATACGCTCGATGCCCGGAATCTCGTGCACGTATTCCAGCAGCATGGCGAAATCGGCGATGTCGTCATCCTCGCCATCCTTGGCGATCTTGCCGCGATAGGCGTTGACGTTCTGGCCCAGCAGCGTCACTTCCTTCACGCCTTGCTGCGCCAGGCCGGCGATTTCCACCAGCACGTCGTCCAGCGGCCGCGAGACTTCCTGGCCGCGGGTGTAGGGCACGATGCAGAACGAGCAGAACTTGGAACAGCCTTCCATCACCGACACAAAGGCGGTAGCGCCTTCGACCTTGGCTGGCGGCAGGTGGTCGAATTTCTCGATTTCCGGGAAGGTGATGTCGACCTGCGACTGGCCGGTTTCACGCTTGACCTTGATCAGCTCCGGCAGGCGGTGCAGCGTCTGCGGGCCGAACACCACATCGACGTACGGCGCGCGCTTGATGATGGTTTCGCCTTCCTGGCTGGCGACACAGCCACCCACGCCGATCACCAGATTCGGGTTGGCGACCTTCAGTTCGCGCACGCGGCCGAGATCCGAGAACACCTTTTCCTGCGCCTTTTCGCGCACGCTACAGGTGTTGAACAGGATGACGTCGGCTTCTTCCGGGTTGTCGGTTTTTTCCAGGCCGTCGGAGACGCCCAGCACGTCGGCCATCTTGTCCGAGTCATACTCGTTCATCTGGCAGCCGTAGGTCTTGATATAAACTTTCTTGCTCATTGTTGCGTCATTATTGTGGGTATGTGCCCACACCTTATGTAAATCGTTTAGAACTCAATCGTACCTAGCGGGGTATTGATGATCAGGCCGGAAGATTTTGGTGAAAGTTCCTGCAGTTCTTCCGCGGTAAGAATCCAGAGCCGTACCACCTGCCCGGTGCGTTGCTCCAGCAGCATGTAGGCCTTGGCGTTGATGGGCAGTTGTTTGACCATCAGAAGTTCACCGCGTGCGCCACGGATTTGCAGCCCGGGCGAGCCTTCGTAGACTTTGCCTTCGAGTTTTAGTTGCGGGAATGGCCAAGCCACCTCAAAAGCATCGACGGAAACCACACTGCCGCCAGCCGGAAACTTGCGGGTTCCAGTCATTGCTGCCAGCGCAGCAGGGGTCAGCAGGATCAAAGCAAGGCAGATCAGGAGCTTGCGCATGGTAACTCTCGCCGAGGGTCGAATACCGCAATGGTAGCAATCTGCAGGCATTGCGGCCATTCATTCCTGTGTGTCCGGTGTTTTGGCCGGATGTGTTGCCCCCCATGTAGCTGGCGGGTTGCAATGGAGGCGGGTTTAACCTGGTGGCATCCGGTGCTATGGCGTGATGGTCAGGGTAATGTAGTCGCGGTAATGGCCTGCCGAAACGCTACTTTGGTTGCCATAGACCTTTGACCAGAAATTGATCCGTCCTTGTCCGCTGCTGCTGCTGACCTGCGCAAACGCAGCATTGGGTTCGAGCTCGCCAAAAACCTTGCTGCAGCCGGCATCCAGGAATAACTGATAGCGCAGCGTGTCGGTATTTCTGTCATTTTTCATGGCACGATTGTCCACGCTGCCGGTGGCTTGCGACGGACCGGCAGTCACCTTGGTCACGGTTGGTTCGGTGCAACGGACGAACATGGAAAACTGCATCACCAGATCGGCAACCGAGGTTTGTGGATCATATATGCCCATGTCGCCATCGGGTATCGAGCCGACGGTACAGCTGGGCGCTGCGTGGCCGACGCCAAAGCATAATAGAAACATTGCGGTCAGGCATTGATTGCGCATGCTTGGTTACTCCTGGCAGCTCAGTGTACCAAGATCGGTGGTTACTGCATCTGATTCGGTAATCATCAGGGAAAGATGACAGTCTTCGCCAGCCAGGTCGTAAATGCCAGGTCGCAGGGTTTCTGAATAAAAGCGGCCATCCAGCGCGGTGTCGATCACTTCGGTCTGGCCGGCTACTTGCAGCCGCTGCCCGCCAAGCGGGCTGCCATCGGCGCGCAGAATCAGCCCGCTGACCGCATGGAGCCTGCGAGTGGCAAAGTGGACAACCCGTCCATCCCGATCACCGCTGAGCACATTCTTCTGCAGGCGATCAATCGTGTATTCAATTGGCAAATCATTCTGGGCAATGCCGATTTGCTGGTAGCTGAAACTGGGTACATCCGGTAAGAACAGTACTCCTTCTTCGTCGGTTTTTCCGATCTGGCTGCCGTTCTGCAGGATGCCGACATTCCCCACGCCATCCACGCGTGCCACGGCAAACGCATCATCTATGGGGCGCGTCAACCGGAATTCCTGGTCCGCATAGGCCAGCGAACCACGCCATCCCAGGCGGAAGTTATGCTGGCGATTTTTCCCGCCTACCGTATTGATGCCACTGACACTGGCTTGGCCAAAGGCCATCTTGTGCTCCAGCCAGGCGATGTAGTCGGTGCTGTCCGTCTGTTGCTGGGCGCTGAGGCTATAGCCCCAGCCTTCCCCTGCCGGTGAGCTTTTGCTCAGGGTGGTGGAGTATTGCATCCGTTCGTTCTGATACTGCCCGCCTGCATACAGGCTGTGGCCACCATCAAAGTACAGCGACAGGTTGAGAAAACCGCTCCAGGTTTGTGTCATCCCGTCGTTGAGCCTGAGTTGCGCACTGATGGAAGCATTGCGCCATGGCGAAAACGAGTAGTTGAGCATATAACGGTTGGCCGTCGATTCTGCGTTATCACCTTGCTGGCGGCCATATTCCATACTCAGGCTGCCCAGCGTGGCCGAGCCGACGCTGGCGCCCACATTGGCGGACCACTTCACATGCGCGGCATCATCCAGCAAGACGGTGCGGGTCCAGTAATCGCGGCTCTGCCGCTGAAGATTGGCATATACGCTGAAGCTGTCATGGTTGTAGCGATAATTGATCACTTGCGCATTGCCATCTGCCCCCTCGCTGCGCCGCACCCAGGATAGCACTCCGGCCAGTGTGCCATACCACCCCAGACGCAGTGTCGCCAGGGCGCCATAACTGTGTTCGCCAGCATGACCGCTGGCCTGAGCGCCAACGGTCAGCCAGTCGGTCAGGCCATAGCGCTGGTACAGTGAATAGGCCCAGCCATCGTAGCGGTCGAAGCTGCCATTGACGCGGCGCATGCCGATATTGTGGCTGTAGTCGGTAAGCCCGGCGCGCAGCAATGAATCGTCAAAATAGTAAGGGATCGAGGTTGTCTGGGTGCCGCCGAAGCGATCCCGGATTACGATGTCGACATTCTGCAGGCCGGAGAAATAACGCAGGTCGCTGAATTCGTAAATGCCAGGTTGCAGATCCAGTGTCTTGATTCGCTGCCCATTCAGATAGATTTCTGCGGTCGATGGCTGCGTTACGGCAGTTTGCGACTGAAACGCAGGCATGGATTCGAAGTCCGGTTGCAACTCGAAGGCACGCGAAATGCCGATGCCGGCGAGATTTTGCGAAAATCCCAGTGCACCCAGGCGCGGCGTGAGATCGCCTGCCGTTGCGCGTACCATGGCCTCGGGGTCGACGTAGTCCAGTGTGGTCCGCAATCGCGCCCATGGTTTGGCGCTGGCTCCGGAGTAATAGCTGTGTTCGGAGCGCAGATTCCAGCCATAGCCCGATACATTGATGGTCGGCATGAACTGGTACTCCAGTCCTGCAAGCTGGCTTTGGTGCAAAAGCGCCGCATCGTATGTCAAGTAGGCACTTAAGGGGGACGGTGCGGGCCAGCGGGGGTCGCGTTGCTGACTCAGCGGAATTTGTCGCCGCCCGAATTCTTCGGCATCGGCATCCAGATACAGGATCTGTTCCGAAGCCAGCAAGCGACTGCGCATGTCATGGAGCTGATCTGCGAGATAATACAGCGAACCCTCATGAATTTGCGATATACCCTCTATGGTATGAAGCCCTGCGGATTGGAGTGATTGGGCAGAGAGCCAATACCCGCGTTCGTCGTAAAGGGCCTCAACGTCCCCCTGGGGTACGCCGTTGACCACCAGATTGAGGAAAATGCGCTCTGCTGCCCATGTGGGGCTTAGCCAGCCAGCTAGCAACAGGCTAATCAGGAGTTTTTGCATGCCGCCACAGGAATCAGCAGTGTTTGCTGCAGTGTTTGCTGGTCGGTTTCCAATTCAATGGTCTGAGGTTTATCCGAGTCGCATGCTTCGGCGGGCAGTGCAACCCGATACTTGCGGCTGGCTCCCGGGTGCAGATACCAGTATTCAAACTGTCGGACTTCCCCACCCGTTTTGCCAATTAGCAAACGATTCAGACGCTGGGTTGTATTGCCCGGGTTACTCAGCGAGAACTCCAGCGCGCCGTTCTCAACCTTCATGTCGGCCAGGCGCAGTTTTGCTTGCGGATTGGCCGGACGCAGGAAAACCGGCACGCCAAAGCTGACCACCATTGCGACCTGTCCCTTGCTGTCTGCGCCAGCGATCTCCGGCTGTTCGTTGATGTAAAGGCGGTAAGCCAGTTCGTTCTGGTCGGCTGCGCTCTTGCGCCCGATGCGAATGACCTGCTTCTGCCTTGGCGGCACTTCAAATTGCCGTGGAAAATACACCAGTTCATCCGCTGTGCTGCGATACTGATCCACACCAAGCTCATCCTGTGTCCAGCGGCGCAAATCGAGTGCGATGCGCAGCGGCACATCGGCATTGTTGCTGACTGTGATTGCCTGCGATTTGTCTTTTGCCGAAAATTCAATCCGGATGGGGCTGACGGCAAATTGCCCTGCCCAGGCTTGAAAGCACATGACGGCCGAAGCCACAGCCAATATCCAGCGCATAGGGTTTCTCATCTCGGGACGTTTCATCAAGTCTAATTAACATTATGCAGGCAGGCCAGCCAAGGGCAGGGTCCGGCCTGTCCGCCCGACCAGCTCAAATAAAACAAACCCGCCAATTCGGGCGGGCTCGTTTGTGCGGGGCAACTGGCAGGCAAATGCATGCGCTTGGCCATCACGGGGTGAGTGTGAGTACAACCGTATCGGTATAACCGCTGGCCACTGCCGCAGTATCCAGATCCGAGCCTTTGACGGCGGCAGTGAGCGTCAGTTGTTCCGGGGCCGCAATACCCTGGCCAGTCCCGCTTGTCTTGTCCAGCGACAGCTCATAGGGCAGCTTGTTGGCGCCGGCAAGCATGTTTTTCTGCGCGCCATCATGATTCAAGCCATCGTTGGTGCTCAGGTTGTACGTGATGCCATTGCTGCACCAGAATGACGTGTTGCCAGCCTTGCTCTGATCGCCGCTACCGGCCTTCAGGTCGCCCATGTTAATGGTGACATCACCGGCATCGACAAATGCACAGGTGCCGACCACATTGGCATTGATGATGACGTTCTTGCTGGCGGCCAGAGCACTGCCACTTCCCAGCAAGGCCGCAATCGCGCACGCGCAAGTAACCAGGCGGTACTTCATGAGATTCCTCCTTTCCTCTGCTTGGCCAGCGGGTCAGCCAAATTGACAACGGCGCAGTGTAAGGAACTCGGCAGGGTGGTTCTGTAGAAAATGTCAGAGCCTGCTTGTGTAAAAGTACCAAGGTGAGCTGTGCTCTGCTGTCAGCGCATCAGAGCACTCTATGGCAAACCGGCCGCCCACAAGCACGTGGCCGCGCGGGTACTGTAATCAGGGTGATGTCGTGCCGGGTGGGGCGGGACAAGGTCAGGGGTCGACAGTCATGACTACCGTGTCACTGTACCGGCCGACGGGGCGAGTGGCGTAATCGGAATGCTTGACCGTAGCCGTCAGCCGGATGTCGATATCCGAACCTGTGCTCAAGCCGCTACTTGGCTCAGCTACCAGTGCGTACGGCAAACGACCGGCGCCATTTTGCTGAGCCATCTGGCGCTTCGTTCCTTCCGGATTCAGGCCGTCATTAAGTCGGACCTGGAAGAAAGTACCTTTGCTGCAGGTGATCGGTACCTGAGCGCTAATGCTGCGATCACCCTCCTGTAACTGGCCAAAATCCATCACCAGGGTGTCCGACGTGACAAAAGCGCAGTTGTCCAGCACCTGGATATGCATTTGCAGACTGGTGGTGGAGGCCGCGAGTACTTGGCAAGCCGCAGTGGATAGCAGCAGCGCCGTTAATAGTCGATGTGGATTCTTTCCCATGCCTGCTCTTTTGTCTTGCTTATGGTCGCCCAGCGTACCTGTTGCTGACAGGATAATCGAGCCGGGGAATTCACTCTCGAAGACTTCAGCCTGAGCAAGGTATCCGGTAATGCCGCATCTTCCGGGGGCGGCGGCTGATTGAGAGGTAGCGTGCAATCAGGAATGACGTTCGCGGCGATCCGAACATCTTTCGCCTGCACTGGCAGGCCCAAAAGCAAGACGACAAGACAGGATATATAGCGCATTGTCTAGTTGCTCATCATCTGGGGCGGCAGGCAACCATTGCGGCATCCGCCCGCAGCGGAATCGGTTTAGCAAATAATCTCGGATCTTAACAGATGCAGCTGGCCGAAGATAATCGTGGGCGGTTTTGCTGGCCGCGCTCAGCGGAGAGTGGCACAACCATCAAGCAAGCTTGGCGGAGGCCGACCAGCTGGCAGACTGGAGGCCGGAGTCGCAAAGAAACTCGGCCAGAGAGCATGATGCCGCTGGACTGTGACTAAATCCGTAGGCCTGATCGTAGGCCAAAGACATGTAGCTGGTACAGGCTATACGGGGTTCGTCGGGAACGAAAAAGCCCCGCAATCCGTGGATTGGCGGGGCTTTGGGTAGTTTCAGGATTCGCCTGAAACTGATATCTGGTGGCTATGGCGGGACTCGAACCTGCGACCCCAGCATTATGAGTGCTGTGCTCTAACCGACTGAGCTACTGACCCAGTTCCTTCCCACATAGCCAAGAGAGGCCGGATTATGGAGGGGCTTTTTCAGCCTGTCAAGCACCCCGCCTGCAAAAAATTACAGCGCGCCGGAGCGATCGGCACTGCGAAAGCCGGGCAGCAGCGTCTGGCCGGCAAGGCCGCGCGAAAAGGCGATCACCTTGAAAAGTTCGCCCATTTCGGCAGGAGACAGCAGCTTTTGTACGGCATTGAGTGCCAGTGCGTGCTCCTGCGGGCTGCTGTTGAGGGTATGCTGCTCCAGCCCTTCCAGAATGCCGCAGTCAAGCAGATACTGTCCCTGGGATACATAGCCTTCCAGCGCGAGGCCGGCAGTGGCGCCGGCCTGGTAGATGGCGGAAAAATCGACATGACAGGTGAGGTCGGTCAACCCCGGCAGCCAGAAGGGATCGTGCACGCTGTGATGGCGGTAGTGGCCCATCAGTGTGCCTTCGCTGCGCTGCGGATGATAGAACTCGCGGGCAGGGAAGCCGTAATCCAGCCAGAGCATCGCTCCCCTGTCGAGTCCGGCGGCGCAGCTGGCGATCAGGGCGGCGGCCTCGGGCTGGAATTCGCTGGTGTAATCGGCCGGCAGCTGGCTGGCGCTGGCCAGCAGGGCCGGGTCGGCTAGAGGCCGGTCGCTGAACACGAAGCCTTGTGCGCCAACGCTGACGCCACGCTCGAAGAGCGTTCCCGCTGCATCGCGGTGGACGAGCTGGCAGGGCACGGCGTCGAGTACTTCATTGGCGATCAGCATGCCCTCCCAGCGTTCTGGCAGCGCATCAAGCCAGCTGACGCGATCCAGCAGCTGCGGCAGTGCGGTGGCGATGGCCGCGCGCTGGCGTTCGCGCAGTTCGGCGGAGAGATCGAGGATGCAGTACTGTGCGGGAAGCCGGCCCAGGCGCGCAAGCTCGCCCAGCACCTGCACGGCGAGCTTGCCGGTGCCGGCACCGAGTTCCAGCACGATGCCGTCCGGCACCTCGGTCAGCACCGCCGCGACGGTCTGCGCGAGGCTCTGGCCAAACAGCGGCGAGATTTCCGGCGCGGTGATGAAGTCGCCCGCGGCGCCGAACTTGGTCGCCCCGCCCGAGTAATAACCCAGCCCGGGCGCATAGAGCGCTGCGCGCATGTAGTCGGCAAAGCTGATCCAGCCGCCGGCTGCGTCGATCAGCTGGCAGAGGTGGCCGACCAGCGCCTGCGAGTGGGCGAGGGCTTCCGGTGACGGGACGGGGAGATTGGCTTGCTGCTGCATGCGAAATGCCATGAAAATGCGTGAAAACAGAATTCTACCGGATGAGAACACGATGCACGCTTCAGTCACGCACGCGACACATGATAATCCGGCGCCAGTAGTACTGATCACCGGTGGCGCCAAACGGGTCGGCGCGGGTATCGCGCGCTACCTGCATGCGCGCGGCTGGCGCATTGTGCTGCATTACCGCAGCGCTGCGGCAGCAGCGGCAGAGCTGGCCTCGGAGCTCAACGCCATTCGCCCCGCTTCGGTGCAGATCGTGCAGCTCGATCTGCTCGACACCCCCCGCCTGCCCGATCTGGTCAGTGCCAGCCTTGCGGCCTTTGGGCGGCTGGATGCGCTCATCAACAATGCCTCGTCCTTTTTCCCGACGCCGGTCGGCGAGTTCAGCGAGACGGCCTGGGATGACCTGCTGGGCAGCAACCTGAAGGCGCCACTCTTTCTGGCGCAGGCCGCCGCGCCCGCATTGCGGCAGACCGGCGGCAGCATCATCAGCATCACCGACATTCATGTCGAGCGGCCTTTCCCGCTGCACACGCTGTATACCGTCGCCAAGGCCGGGCTCGTTGCGATGACGAAGTCGCTCGCGCGCGAGCTGGCGCCGGAAGTCCGCGTGAACGCGGTCGCGCCGGGGGCTAATATCTGGCCGGATTCCGGCTCCGAGGTGTTTGACGCGGCGACGCGGTCTGCCATTCTGGCGTCGATTCCCCTGCAGCGGACGGGCGAGCCGGACGATCTGGCGCAGGCCATCCATTTCCTGCTGGAAGCGCCGTATCTGACCGGTGTCATCCTGCCGGTCGATGGTGGGCGCAGCGTGGTGCTGTGAGGCGGTGAGAACGGCGCTGAACCGAGCAGTCATTGCCGGATTGATGGCTCGCAGGCTGCGGGCTCTGGCCTGGCTGGCCGCACTGGCTACCGTGCCTGGTCTCGCTGGCGCGCTCGACTGGCGGCTTGAGTTGTTCAGCCATTTCCTGCCGTTCTACATCCCGCTGCTGCTCGCTGGGCTATGCCTGGAACGCGTGCGCTGGCGTCGCGCCGTGCTGGGAGCCGTGTTGCTGCTGCAGCTGGGCTGGCTGTATGCCGCATCCGGTTGGCCGGAGCGCGAAGCAGTTGACTTGCCGGGTATATCTCTACGGCTCTTTGCCTTTAATGGGTATGTGCATAACCCCGATAGGGTATCCGCTCTGGCCTGGTTGCGGGAGCGCAAGCCTGACGTGCTGCTGCTGACCGAAGCCACGCCGGCGTGGCTGGCCGATGTCGAAATGTTGCGCCGCGAGATGCCGCACGGCTGCGCCCGCGGGGAAGACAGCCCGTTCGGCATCGCCCTGCTGTCGCGCCAGCCCTTGCGGCTGTGCGAAGTGATTGCGCCGCGCGCCGGGGACGGCTTTCCCTATCTGCGCGCCGAGCTGGCCAGTGGGCTGGTGATCTACGGTATTCATCCGCCGCCGCCACTGTCGGCCGAACTGGCCGCCGCGCGGGATGCCATGCTGGTGGAACTGGCGCGGCGCATCGCAAGCGAGGCCGCGCCCGTCCTTGTGCTGGGAGACATGAACATCACGCCCTTTTCGCCGGTGTATCAGTCCTTCCGCCGCGATTCGCGCCTGCAGGAAGCCGGCTTCCCCTTCCGGCCAAGCTGGGGGCCGGCTGGCTGGCCGGCCTTACTGCCGCTGGACCGTGTGCTGCTGCGCGATGTGAGCGGACAGGTCAGGTTTGGTCCGGCGCTGGGCTCGGACCACCGGGTGCTGATGCTGCAGCTGCAGTAAGACGCTGACTGGCAAATGCGCCGGGGGCAGAGCAGATTGCTTTGTGCCATGCTGAAGCAGGCCCACCGCAGCATGAATCCCGTATGAGTACGCTCCTCTTGGCCGTCGCCGAAACTGAGGCGCTGGCCGCGATTGACGCTGTCATGCATTCCGACCCCGAGCTGGGCCGGCAGCGTTGCGTGCGCCTGATCGAGGAAAGCCGGCTGATGCGCTCGCCGCTGGCGCATGTGCTGGCGGCCGAGCGCTACGGCCTGATCATGGATCACCAGGGGCATGCTGCAGATGCGCGCAATATCCTGTTCGAAGCCCTGCAGGTGGCGCAGGCGCAGCATCTCTTTGCCAACGAGGCCTGCCTGCTTGAGCAGATTGCGCGCGGCTATTACACCGGTGCCGAGTATCGGCAGGCTATCCAGTACTGGGCCAGGGCGGTTGAAATCTGCGAAACCACCGGCGGCAATGACCGCATCTGGATGCTGGCCAAGGTGGGATTGGGCCAGGTGTATGACGCGCTGGGCGACCATGCCTCGGCGGTCGTGCTGCACCGCACGGCACTCGGGCGCATCGGGCTTGCCTATGACCCCTGGCTGGATGCCAAGATCAAGATCAACCTGGGCGTGAACCTGTCGCGCATGGGCGAGGATACCGAAGCGCAGCAGGTGTTCGAGGCTGCGCTGGCGCTGTGCAATGACGGGCACTTCTGGGATTACGCCGCCGAATCGCACCTGCGGCTGGGTGAGCTGGCGCTGCGCGCCGGTCAGCTCGACCAGGCCGAAGTGCATCTCTTTGGCGGGCTGGCAACGGCGCGCATGGTCGATTATCGCTGGGGCGAAGCCAATATTCTGCTGGTAATCGCCGAAGTTCACGCGCGGCGCGGCGAGTTCGACCGGGCGCTGGCCACGCTGATGGAAGGCGTGCAGATCAGTTCGACCTACCAGTTCACCCACATCCTCGAACGCCAGCATCTGGCCATTGCGGAGTATGCCGAGCGGATGGGCGGCTATCCGACGGCGCTCGCGGCGCTGAAGGAAGGCTTCGCGCTGGCCGGACGCATTCAGGCGGCCGCAGCCCCGGGGCAGCAGCGGGAGCTGGAGGACAAGGCCGGCTTGCGGCCGAGTCCCGGGCGCCTCCTGGTCGAATTATCCAATCATCCGGCCATTGATGCCGGCCGACTTGATGAGGCGTTTGCTGAAATCTGCCGGCAGGCCTGCCTGATCATGGGCGTCGAGCGCGCGCAGGTTTTTCTGCTTGATGACGCGCAGCAGCGGCTGCAGTCGGCCTGCCTCTTCGTCGCTGCCGCAGGCGGTCTGCAGCCTGGCCCTGCCTGGACCACCGCAGAGTGGCCACAATTGTCCGAGTGGCTGGCCGAGGCCGACTCGATCATTGCGCATGACTGTGCGCATCATCCGCTGACCTGGGGGCTGACCGGTGCCTATCTGCAGCCGCTGGCGATTTCCTCGCTGCTGGCTTTCCCGCTGCGGGTGTCGGGGCGCGTTGCCGGCCTGTTCTGGCTTGAGCATAGTGGCGAGCAGCGCAACTGGACGCCGGATGAGCTGGTCTACGCCAGCCAGCTGGCCGACATGAGCGCGCGCGCACTCGCCAGCAACGAGCGCAAGCAGTTCCAGCATGAAATCCATCAGCTCAATGTGCGACTGATGGAAGTCAACGAGGCGCTGGAAGCCCGCGTGCAGGAGCGCACGCGGGCACTCGAGTTTGCCAACGAAGAATTGCGTCATGCCATGCACAAGCTGGTGCAGTCGGAAAAGCTGGCGTCGCTGGGCAGTCTGGTGGCCGGCATCGCGCATGAGCTCAATACGCCACTGGGTGGTTCGCTGACGGTGGCGACCACGCTGATGGACGAAGCGCGGGCATTCGAGGATGCCATGCACGAGGGGCGGATGAAGCGGGCCGAGGCCGAGCGTTTTGTCGCGTTGTGCCGGGATGGTACGACCATCATGCAGCGCAATATCGAGCGCGCGGCGGGGCTGATCGCGCGCTTCCGGCAGGTGGCCGTCGATACGGCCAGCGAGCAGCGGCAGCATTTTGCCCTGCGCCAGGTGGTCGGCGATGTACTGGCGACGTTTACCGGCGCCCTGCAGAGGGCCGGCCATACGCTGGATTGCCATATTGCCGGCGAGCTGGAGTTCGATAGCTATCCCGGCGCGCTGGAGCAGGCCCTGATGCAGATGCTGAGCAATTCACTGCAGCACGGGCTGGCCGGGCGGCAGGGCGGCGTGATCCGCGTGCGCGCCCGTCCGCTTGACGGCAGCTACGCCGAGCTGGTGTATGAAGACAATGGCTGCGGCATTCCGGCCCAGCTGCAAAAGCGCGTGTTCGATCCCTTCTTCACCACGCGGATGGGGCAGGGCGGCTCGGGGCTGGGGCTGTATCTGGTCTACAACCTGCTGACCGGGCCGCTGGGTGGCGAGCTGCGGCTGGAAAGCGAGCCGGACCAGTTCACGCGTTTCGTCATGACCCTGCCCCTGCAGGCACCCTGAATGGCAAACCGGGGCAGGTTGCTAATCTTCAGGGTTAATACTGCCCAATGTATGTTCTTTAATACCTTTATTTTAAATGGTTGTGAATATATACCCATGCATTCGATGTCCTGGCGCTTTCCTGCATCGCTTCCCTTGTCTTGCCGGTCCTTCTGCCGGATGGGCTGCGCGGGCGGGTTGTCACATACAACGACTGGCTGGTTGCTCCATTCGTGCCAGGCTGTGGCCGGCTGGCAATTTTCAGGGTAAAATCCCCGCCAATTCAACGATCTGCCGTTAACGGGGCGCCTTCTCCTTGGAGCTGCGCCCCGTTTCCATTGAGAGCCCATGGACGCCAAAACGACCGCCGAGGTCATGAACGACCCGGAAAAGAAAGCCCAGTACAACCTGAACAAGCTCGCCAAACGCCTGCGCCACGGCGTTGGTGATGCCATCAACGACTTCAACATGATCGAGGATGGCGACCGCATCATGGTCTGCCTGTCGGGCGGCAAGGACAGTTACACGCTGCTCGACATCCTGCTGAACCTGCAGAAATCCGCACCCATCGATTTTTCCATCGTGGCGGTCAATCTCGACCAGAAGCAGCCCGGCTTTCCCGAGCACATCCTGCCCGAGTATCTGCAGTCCATCGGGGTGGAATACCGCATCGTCGAGGAAGACACCTATTCCATCGTCAAGTCGATCATTCCGGAAGGCAAGACGACGTGCAGCCTGTGCTCGCGCCTGCGTCGCGGCATTTTGTACCGCGTGGCGGAAGAACTGGGCGCGACCAAGATCGCGCTGGGTCATCACCGCGACGACATTCTGGAAACGCTGCTGCTCAATATGTTTTACGGTGGCAAACTGAAGGGCATGCCGCCCAAGCTGGTGAGCGACAACGGCAAGCACGTGGTGATCCGCCCGCTGGCCTACTGCCGCGAAAAGGACATCGAGCGCTACGCCGAGATCAAGCAATTCCCCATCATTCCGTGCAATCTGTGCGGCAGCCAGCCCAACCTGCAACGCCAGGTGGTGGGCGACATGCTGCGGGACTGGGACAAGCGCTTCCCTGGCCGGCTGGAAACCATGTTCACCGCGATGTGCAATGTCGTGCCTTCGCACCTGGCCGACCCCAAGCAGTTCGATTTCGTGAACATCCGCGCCGATGGCGTCGCGCGTGAGGATGGTGACAAGGCCTTCGACAAGGAAAGCTTCAGTGATCCTGCCCGCATCAACATCCTCGCCTCGCGCCCGGTCGCCGGGCTGAATGATTGCGGAGAGATGTGATGCTGTTCCGCTCCAAGCGATTTTCCAAGACCTCGGCTGACGACATCGTCATCGACATTTCCGAGGATGCGGGCATCCGCAAGCTGCATTTCGGCGGCGATGACACGCAAAGCGCGATGCGCATCAGCAACCCGACCGAGCTGGTGCTGGCCTACTCGCGCTGCGTGTTCGGCAGCCTGCTGTTTACCGGCGTGCCGCAGAACATGCTGCTCATCGGTCTGGGTGGCGGCTCGATTGCCAAATGGGTGCACGAATACCTGCCGGAAACAAAGCAGACGGTGGTCGAGCTGCACCAGCAGGTCATTCATGTCGCGCGTTCGATGTTTGCCCTGCCACCGGATGACGAGCGCCTGGAAGTGCTGGCCGCCGATGGCGCTGCTCATGTGTATGCGATGACGCCGGAATCCACTGACTTCATCGTGATGGACGCGTACAGCGCGACAGGGATTGCGCCGCCGCTGGCGACCACCGATTTCTTCCAGGCCTGTTCTGACCGCCTGACGGACAACGGTGTGCTGGCCGTCAACCTCTGGGGCTCGGACAAGCGGTTTGCCCAGTACTGCGACCTGATTTCAGCCGTGTTTGATGCGCGCATCCTGCTGCTGCCAGCACGGCAGAAGGGCAATGTGATCGCATTCGGCTTCAAGCGCGGGCAGAACAGCCCGAAATGGAGCGAGCTGAGTACCCAAGCCGAGAAGCTGGAGGCGCGGCTGGGCCTCGAATTTGGCGAATTTGTCAGCGATCTGGCACGCATGAACCCGCATAACGACCGGCGTTTGTTCATTTAAGCGATTATTTCGCCTATTTTCGCGCCGCAAGGCCCGTAAAACCCCGTACACGGTTTGCAAGTGCTGCCGCATGCCATAAAATCGGGGTAACCAACGAATTCAGGAAGTAACCATGCTCGATCGTGACGGCTATCGGCCTAACGTCGGCATTGTCATACTCAACCGCCAGAATCAGGTGTTCTGGGGGAAGCGGGTGCGCGAGCACTCGTGGCAGTTCCCGCAGGGCGGGATCAAGCACGGCGAAACGCCAGAGCAAGCCATGTACCGTGAACTGGCCGAGGAAGTCGGCCTGTTGCCCGAACATGTGCAGATTCTGGGGCGCACGCGCGACTGGCTGAAGTATGACGTGCCTACCAACTGGGTGCGCCGCGAATGGCGGGGCACTTACCGGGGCCAGAAGCAGATCTGGTTCCTGCTGCGCCTCACCGGCCGTGATGCCGATGTGTGCCTGCGGCGTACCAGTCATCCGGAATTCGACGCCTGGCGCTGGAGCGATTACTGGCTGCCGCTGGACTCGGTGATCGAATTCAAGCGTGGCGTGTATGAGGCGGCACTCTCCGAGCTCGCCCGTTTCGTGGAGGGCATGGCGCGGCAGCATGGCGGAAGCGCCGGTGCCCGCTGAAGCCGGTTCTGCGCTTTCGGCGCAAGACGCCGAGAAGATCGCCAGCGAAGCCCGCTGGCGATCGCTGAGGCTCTTCAACGGTTTCCGCCTGCTGGTCGTGCTGGGTCTGGCGCTTGGCCTGCAGCTACGCGTCGGCACCCAGACCCTCGAATCGGCACAGCTGACCCTGCTGATCGTGATGCTGATGGCGTATGCCACGGTGTCCTGCCTGTATTTCTTCACGATAGTCTGGCGCCGGCCGCGTTTTTCCTTCCAGCTTACTGCCCAGGTGTCGATCGACATCGTCTTCATCGTGCTTCTCATGCACACGATGGGGGGCATACGCAGCGGGCTTGGCATGTTGCTGCTGCCCTATCTGGCCGCTGCCGGGCTCATTTCGCGCGGGCGCATGACGCTGTTCCATGCCGCGCTGGCCACACTTGCCTTGCTGGGCGAGTCGATCTGGAAGGCATGGACAACTGAGGGCAGCATCTATGCCGACTATTTCTCGCCTGCCTTGCTGTGCCTGGCTTCGTTTGCAGTGGCCTGGCTCGCGCACCGGTTGGCGCGCTTTGCCGAAGAGAACCGCGCACTGGCGGAAAAGCGCGGGCTTGATCTGGCCAATCTGGCCAAGTTGAACGAGCGAATTCTGCAGGATGTCTCCGATGGCGTGCTGGTGGTCGATGCGCTCGACATCGTGCACCAGTACAACGAACAGATCGTGCGGCTGGGATCGATACCTCCGCAGCGCGGCGAGCTGCTGGAACACTGGTCGCCGGCCCTGGCCGCCCGGCTGGCACAATGGCGTGACGGCGAGTGGAGCCAAGCCGCGCTGCTGCAATTGCAGCGCAAGACACTGCGCCCGCGCTTTCTGGCACTGGGGGCAGATCGCGAAGGCAATGTGCTGATCTATCTGGAAGACATGGACAAGCTGCGCCGCGAAGCGCAGCAGCTCAAGCTGGCCGCACTTGGCCGTCTGACCGCCAACCTGGCGCATGAAATCCGCAACCCGCTGGGCGCCATTGCCCATGCGGCCCAGCTCCTGCAGGAAGAAGGCGAGGATAATCCGATGATAGGGCGGCTGACCCGCATCATCGATGACAATGCCCGCCGACTTGATCATATGGTCAGCGATGTGCTCGAACTCAATCGCCGTGACCGCGTGCGTCGGGTCGATCTCGTGCTGGAAGAATGGTTGCCGGCCTTTATCGAATCGTTTACGCAGCAGGAGGGCATCACGGTCAGCCTGCCGGTGAGCGGTGGTGTGCCGCACCACGTCCGTTTCGACGCAGGGCAATTGCAGCAGGTGCTGTGGAATCTCACACGCAATGGCTGGCGGTATTGCAGCAAGCAGCCGGGCAGCCTGCGTTTCGTGTTGGGTGAAAGTGATGGCTACCCTGTGCTGGACGTGGTCAATGATGGCCCGCCGGTGCCGCCGGATGCGCTGCATCAGTTGTTTGAGCCATTTTTCACGACCGACGCCAAGGGCACCGGGCTCGGCCTGTATATCGCGCGCGAAATCTGCGCAGCCAATGGTGCCAGTCTGGAATACCTGTCGCCAGCAGATGGCGGAGCGTGTTTCCGGATACTGTTTGGAGTGGTGGATGCAGAAAAAGACGAGGAATGACCGCAGGGTGCTGGTGGTTGATGACGAGCGTGATCTGGCTGACCTGCTGGAGCTGACTCTCATCAAGATGGGGCTGGCGGTCGACAAGGCCAATGGCGTCAACGAGGCCCGTGCACTGATCGCCGCCAACGAGTATGACCTCTGCCTGACCGACATGCGCATGCCCGATGGTGACGGCCTGGACGTGCTGAAAGCGACGCAGGCCGCCGGACACGATACGCCGGTGGCGATGATTACCGCCTATGGCAGCACCGAAAGTGCCGTGGCCGCGCTCAAGCAGGGCGCATTCGATTACCTGGCCAAGCCGGTGGCGCTGGAACAGCTGCGCACGCTGGTGAAGTCCGCGCTGAAACTGGATGCTGCGCCCGCCAGCACCACGCCGGCCGCGCGCGATGGCGAGGGCAGCCTGCTGGTAGGCAACTCCCCTCCCTTACAGCATGCACTGCAGCTGATCGACAAGCTGTCGCGCAATCAGGCGCCGGTCTATATCACCGGCGAATCCGGCTCGGGCAAGGAGCGCGCCGCGCGGATGATCCATTACCGCTCCACGCGCAGCAGCCAGCCTTTTGTGGCGGTGAACTGCGGCGCGATCCCGGAAAACCTGATGGAGAGCGAATTCTTCGGCTACCGCAAGGGCGCGTTTACCGGCGCCAACGAAGACCGCGGCGGCTTTTTCCAGGCTGCGCATGGCGGTACGCTGTTTCTGGACGAGGTGGCGGATCTGCCGCTGGCCATGCAGGTCAAGCTGCTGCGTGCCATCCAGGAGCGCAAGGTCAGAAAAGTGGGGGCGACGCAGGAAGAGGATGTCGATGTGCGCATCATTTCGGCCACGCACCAGAATCTCGGCAAGTGCGTCGAAGCTGGCAAGTTCCGCCAGGATCTGTTCTACCGCCTCAACGTGATCGAGCTGCGCATGCCCAGCCTGCGCGAAATGGGCGGGGACGTGCTGACGATTGCCCGCCAACTGCTCATCCGCCTGGCCGAGCGTAACGGCTGCCCGGTCCCGGAGCTGAGCGAGGCTGCAGTACTGGCCTTGCGGCAGTATTCCTTCCCCGGCAATGTGCGCGAGCTGGAGAACGTGCTCGAACGTGCGCTGGCGCTGTCCGACGGGCAGCTGATTGCTCCCGAGGACCTGCAGCTCAGCACTCCCGATGAAATGACCGCGCCCGAGCGTGGCGACATGGCGGGCTGCTTTCCGCTGCAGGACTACCTCGACCGCACCGAGAAAAATGCCATCCTGCAAGCGCTGGAGCAGACCGGCGGCAACCGCACGCAGGCCGCCAAGGTGCTGGGTGTGACCTTCCGCAGCTTGCGCTACCGCATGGAAAGGCTGGGTATGTCGTGATGGCCTTTTTAGATAAAGGGTTTCAGAGCGATACTCTTGGTGAGTATGTGATCGACGCGGATGGCTGGTGTGTCGCTGCCCGCCGGGTGCCCAGCCCGAACTGCAATCCGCGCCCGAAAGGGCAGGATGTCGAACTGGTGGTGATCCACAATATTCACCTGCCACCGGGCAAGCCGTTTGGCGGTGCTGATGTCGAGCGCCTTTTCACCAATACGCTGGATCGTGGCGCCCATCCGTCCTACCCGCAACTGGCCGAGCTGCGTGTCAGTGCGCATTTTTTTCTGCGCCGGAATGGCGAACTGCTGCAGTTCGTGCCGACAATCGCGCGAGCCTGGCATGCCGGCGTGTCGAGCTGGCAAGGGCGCTCCGGCTGCAATGACTTCTCGGTGGGCATCGAACTGGAAGGCTCCGATTTCATTGCATTCACTTCCGCACAGTATGCGGTGCTCGATGCCTTGCTGGCCGCGCTGGCGCAGCGTCATCCGCTGCGTGCTGTGGCCGGACACTCCGACATTGCGCCGGGACGCAAGACTGATCCGGGGCCGTTTTTCGACTGGCCGCGCGCGTCACGAGATCTGGCAAAACTGCTTGATTTTCCGCATAAAAACTGACGATCCGCTGTCCGTCAGGTGGAAGGTGGCAACTTGTGCTGCATTGCCGCAACAGTCGGTCTAGAATCGGCAGCATGCCGCTGGCGCGGCGGTATAATCCGCGCCTCTTTGCAAACCGGATGGCAGCTTCATGGCCGATACCCACAACCCGCAGCAGTCCAGCCTGCGCGCGCTTTCGCTGGCCGCGCTGGGTGTCGTTTACGGCGACATCGGTACCAGTCCGCTCTATACGCTGAAGGAGTGCTTCAATGGCCATGTGCCGCTGACGCTGGATGCCTTCAATGTACTGGGCATCCTCTCGCTGGTGTTCTGGTCGCTGATGCTGGTCGTGTCTTTGAAGTATGTGGCCATCGTGCTGCGCAATGACAATCGTGGCGAAGGCGGGATTCTGGCGCTGATGGCGCTGGCCCTGCGTGCCTCCAGCGGCAAGCCGCACCTCACCATGGCCGTGATCCTCTGCGGCATTTTCGGTGCCTCGCTGTTCTATGGTGAAACCATCATTACGCCGGCGATTTCCGTGCTTTCGGCACTGGAAGGCGTCAGCGTGGTCTCGAATGCTTTCGATCCCTACATCATCCCCTGTGCCATTCTGCTGATGATCGGCCTGTTTGCCATGCAGTCGCATGGTACGGCAACGGTCGGCAAGCTGTTCGGGCCGGTGATGACGGTCTGGTTCATCACGCTGGCGGTGCTGGGCATCATCAACATCATCAAATCTCCCGATGTGCTGGCTGCGATCAACCCGTGGTTTGCCTTCCATTTCTTTGCGGCACACCCCTGGATCAGCTTCGTGCTGATGGGGGCGGTGGTGCTGTGCATTACCGGTGCCGAGGCACTGTATGCAGACATGGGGCACTTCGGCCGCCCCGCCATCCGCATTGCCTGGTTCGGACTGGTGCTGCCTTCGCTGGTGCTGAATTACTTCGGCCAGGGGGCGCTGCTGCTGCATAATCCGGCCGCCATTTCCAACCCCTTCTTCCTGCTGGCGCCGGACTGGGCGCAGCTGCCGCTGGTCGGGCTGGCTACCGTGGCGACGATCATCGCCTCGCAGGCGGTGATTTCCGGCGCGTATTCGATGACCAGCCAGGCTGTACAGCTGGGCTTCAGCCCGCGCCTCGACGTGCGCCACACCTCCGAGCGCGAGATCGGGCAGATCTACATTCCGCAGATCAACTGGTTTTTGCTTGGCTCGGTCATTCTGCTTCTGCTGATGTTCCGCTCGTCGAGCAATCTGGCCGCGGCTTATGGCCTGTCGGTGACCTGCACGATGGTGATGACGTCGGTGCTGTGCTTTGTCGTCCTGGGCCACAAGCTGACCGGCTGGAAACGCATGGCCGTCTTTGCCGTGCTGGCCTGCCTGCTGCTGATTGATCTGCTGTTCCTTGCTGCCAATACGCTCAAGATTCATGCCGGCGGCTGGGTGCCGCTGGTCATCGGCCTCTTGGTCTTCACGCTGATGACGACCTGGAAACGCGGCCGCACGCTGCTCTACGAGAAGCTGCGCGAGGGCGAAATGCCGCTGGCCGGCTTTGTCGAGGCGCTGGAAAGTGGCGGTACGCAGCGCGTGGAAGGCACCGCCATTTTCATGACGACCAGCAGCGATTCGGTACCGCATGCCCTCCTGCATAATCTGAAGCACAACAAGGTACTGCACGAGCAGGTGGTGTTCATGACGCTGACGACCGACGACGTGCCGCATGTGCCGCGGCGCGAGCAGGTGGCGGTCAGGCGGCTGGGCAAATCCTTCTTCCAGGTGATCGTCACATCCGGTTTCAAGGATGAGCCCTCGGTTCCCTCGGTCATCGAACAGTTGCGCAACCTGCAGCCCGAGCTGAATCTGGACGACATGCAGGTTTCCTTCTTCCTCAGTCGTGAAACCATTGTCGAGGCTGCATATCCGGCGATGGCCTGGTGGCGCCGGCGCCTGTTCAGCCTGATGATGCGCAACGCCACGCGCGTGACCAGCTTCTTCCGCATTCCACCCAACCGGGTTGTCGAGATGGGGATGCAGGTCGAGCTCTGATCCTCCACAATGCCACGCCACCTCCGGGTGGCGTTGTCATTTGCCCAGCCGCCTGCCCCGCTTTTTGCCGTAACGCCCTTGTTGCAGCGCAGCGCGTGACCTACCCAGAAAGGAAGAGGCAGACGGGAGAGCAGCATGGGCGCGGAAAACGGATCGTTGCGGCCGCTCAATGATGAAGCGGATTTGCGGGCCTATCTCGAAAAGGCGCATGACCTGGTGCTCAAACCTATTGGCACCCTGCTGCTGGATGAGGGGCTCATTACCCCGCTGGACCTGGAAAAGGCGGTTGCCCGCCAGAAGAGCCAGCCGGGTTTGCGTCTTGGCACCGCACTCATCGAGCAAGGCGCACTGGAAGAGCACACGCTCAGCCTGATTCTGCACAAGCAGCTGGGCGTGCCGCACATCAGGCTGGAGCAGTTTTCCCTGTCCGAGCCGCTGATCCGCCGCCTGCCGGCGATGATCGCGCGCACGCACCAGCTGCTGCCAATTCTTGAACTCCCTGGTGTGGTCGTGCTCGCCGGCAGCCAGCTGCCGGCCCAGGATGCCTATGATCAGCTGCGCTTCATCCTGCAGAAACCGGTGCTGGTCGTGCTGGCCGACCGGGCGCCGCTCCTTGAGCGCATCCGCCTGCATTACGACCCGATCGAAGACCACCTGGAGGCTGAAGCCAGGGAAGCCAGCGTGCGGCAAGATGACCAGGAAGACCAGCGCGTCTGGCAGGAAGCCGAGTTCCAGGCCAAGCAGAAACCTGTCGTCAAACTGGTGGACTCATTTATCCGCGAGGCCATGCGCGCACGCGCATCCGATCTGCACATTCGGCCACGGCGCGAGAATGTCGAGCTGGCACTACGCGTTGACGGCGAGCTGCGCACGCAGCGCCTGTTCGAGCGTCACCTGCTGCCGGCGGTCGTCAGCCGGATCAAAATTCTGGCCTCGCTCAACATCGCCGAGCGGCGCCTGCCGCAAGATGGCCGCATTGCGCTGATCATCGATGAGCGCGAGCTGGACCTGCGTGTCTCCATCATGCCCACACCCTACGGTGAGAACGTCGTCATCCGCCTGCTGAACCCGCACAGTGCGGTGCGCACTTTCGACCAGATCGGCTACAGCCCGGATGACCTGCAGAAGCTCGACGAGCTGATCCATCACGAAAGCGGCATGGTGCTGGTGACCGGCCCGACCGGTTCGGGCAAGACCACCACGCTCTACGCCATGCTGCAGCAGATTTCACGCGCCGGCCTCAATATCGTCACCATCGAAGACCCGATCGAATACCACCTGCCGAACATGGTACAGATCCAGTTGCTGGCGAGTCAGGGCTTCGGCTTCCCGCAAACGCTGCGCCATGTGCTGCGGCAGGACCCGGATGTGATCATGGTCGGCGAAATCCGTGACTCTGAGACGGCGCAGATGGCTGTCGAGGCGGCGCTGACCGGCCACCTAGTCTTCAGCACCCTGCACACCACATCCGCCTGCGGCGCGATTTCCCGTCTGCTCGAGCTGGGCATCACCCCCCAGCTGCTGAAAACCTCGCTGCTGGGGGTGCTGGCACAGCGGCTGGTACGGCAGAACTGCCCGAATTGCCGGGCGCAGGAAAAAATCCCGCCACTCATCGCCAGGCGGCTGGGGCTGACCGATCTCACACCCTTTGAAAAGGGACTGGGCTGCAAGGTTTGCGATGGCTACGGCTACCTTGGCCGCCGCGCCGTCTATGAATTGCTGGAGCCCGACGACGAAGTGCGCGAATGCTTTGTGCCCACGCTGTCCGAGCGGCAACTGCACCAGAAGGCGGCAGACGCCGGCATGCGCTTCATGCTCGGGCATGGTCTGGAGCTGGCGCAGCAGGGGCTGGTATCGCTTACCGAGGTCTACCGCGCCTGCGCGTGAGGTCCATACCATTAACAATGCTGTGCTGGATTCATGATGTCCTGTCCCGCTCGATTGATTACACGCTTTTTGAATAACTCGGGCCTTTGCTGCTGCCACTGCTTCATCGCTTGAAGGGGGATTGGTGCTGTAGCGCCCGCTGTGGCAAATGCTGGTTGTAGAGCCAGACATAGCGCGTCAGCGTCTGCGCCAGATCCTCCGCTGAGTCGAAGCGGTGCGTGGCCAGCACCTCGCTGATCCGGCCATTGAAGCGCTCCACCATCCCATTCGTTTGCGGATGGCGTGGTTTCGTCAGGCGATGTCCAATGTCCAGTACGGCACACAGCCGGTCGAACTCATCTTCGCCACTGGCCTGCTTTTGCTTGTTGAACAGCCGATCCGTGAACTGGCTGCCGTTGTCGCTCAGCACTGTACGAATCCGAAACGGTGCCCCCTTGTTCAAGGCGGCCAGAAATGCCTGTGCCGCTGCCGCCGTCTTGTGCGGCCGGATCTGCACAAACACCCAGCGGGTGGCACGATCAATGGCAACAAACAGATAGCGTCGCGCCGTTTCATCCGGCATTTGCGGCAGGTACTTCACATCCACATGCACAAACCCGGGTTCATAAGCTTTGAACGGCTTCCCCTTGTCCGGGCATGCCGGTGGCTCGAGGTCCCGCAGGCGACTGACGCCATGGCGGGCCAGGCAACGGCCAAGGCCGGCTCGCGAGACCGAGGGATTAAGGAATTCGCGCACGACAACCAGCAAATCATCCAGAGCCAGATGCAGCAGCTTGCGGAGTTCGACGACGACGCACTCTTGGGCGGGTGTCAGTGTGGTTTGCAGATGATGCGCGGTGTGTGATTCATCGTGCTCCGAGCTGCGCCGGCGCCATTTGGCAATGGTGGGCTTGCTGACACCATAGCGGCGTGCCAGTTCGGCATCGGTGATGGCGGCCGGTGCGGCCTGGATTTCGGCACGAACAGCCGGAGTGGTACGGGCGCGCCCGTGCAGACGGAGATTCATTGGCCTGACCTGGAGATCGACGTGCAGAGCGTACCCAAAACCGAGCGTGCCAGATAGAGTCGCCAACTGCGGAGAGGTAAATTATGATCCGAGACCAGACACGTAATCAGTAGGTCGGGTGTTCGATTCACCTTTGCGGCACCACGAAAATCAAGGGGTTGGCGTTGTTGCGCTGGCCCCTTTTTCGTTCATCCCAACGCCACCCCAACATTTCTTATCGTGACCGTAGTGAAATCGTGCGGCGGCGGGTTCCCTGTGTTGATCAGGGCACAAAGAGCTGGCAGCTGGGCGCGGCGGAGTCGAATACGCCCAGGGCACGGAACAGCGTGTGTGCGATCAGCACATGTCCGTGCGCGTTCGGGTGAAAGGCATCGGCCATATACCAGTGCTGGCGGTCGCTACGGGCTTGCCATTCCGCCGCGTGGTCGACCAGAGGCACGGCGAGTTCAGCCGCCAGCGCCCGCATCGCCGCGTTGTAGGCGGGCAGGCTTTCGCCGCGCTCGGGCGCCAGCCCCGGCCAGACGGGGGTGGACGTCTGCAGCACTACCTGCCCGCCCCAGCCGCGCACCTCGGTAACCATCGCCGCCAGATTGCTGCGGAATTCGTCCAGCGCGATGAACTGGCCTTCCTCGCGCCGTGTGTTGCAGTCGTTCATCCCTGCCATCAGCCACAGCACATCGGGGCGAAAACGCGTCACACGCAGCGCGAAATGCTCGCGCATCTGTCGCGTGTTCAGCCCCGAATACGCGGTATTGAGCACCACATCATCGGCGCGGCCCAGCTCGAAGCGTACGCGCTCGGTGAAATGCTCGGCAAAGCAGCGCGCGCCAAAGGTGTGCAGAATGCCGTGCGTGATGCTGTCGCCATAGAAAACATGAGTGAGCGGGGTATCGGCCTGCAGCAAGGAAGACAAGGCGGTCATGGCGTGATCCTGTGGTGGGTATGGCGCCATTTTAGGCCTGTGTGCCTGGCTGGTTTTTCCGCCGCTTGCGCAATGCGAGGTCAGCGTTTGCCTGCACCCCCAGCTTCATCCGGCAGATCGCCTGCCATTCGCAGTGCTAGCGGTGGAAATCCACCGTTACCGGCAGCGTCGGCGCCTGCCAGTGGTAGCCGGGCGAGAGCACATCGCGTTCCGGCCGGGCGCCGGACCAAGCCAGCCCCAGCAGGGCGGTGATGCTGTAGCCTAGCCAGTCGGCACGGACCGGTTCGCCAGTCGCGGCTGGCTGCGTGCCCGGGTGGGATTGCCACAGCAGCAGCGGGATGCGGTAACCGCTGGCGGTCATGGGGCTGTGACCGGCGTGGTTGCTTTCCTGCCCCACCTCCTGCCCGTGGTCGGACAAATACAGCCACACCCGCTTGCCGCGGGCCTGCAGCACATGCTCCAGCGTGCCGGCCAGCACGCGGTCGTGGTAGTGGATGGCCGCGTCATAGTCATTGCGCAGGCCGCGCAGCCAGCCGGGGCGGCCGGCGGCCTGCATGCTGGCCATCACCGCATCCGCCGCGCCACTGAAAGGGTTGTCGCCCGCCGGGTAGCGCAGGCGGTAATGCGGGTGGGCGCCCAGCAGGTGAATCACCACCAGCTTGCGGTGGGCCGGGTCGGCCAGTGCGGCGGCCAGCTCCGGCAACACCACACCGTCGGGCTGGCCGCCGGAGCGTCCCGGTGACTGGTTGACCATGCGTACCTGCTGCGCCAGCCGGGCGTGTTCCTGCTCGATGGCCAGATCGGCGTGATTGCCGATCCACCACACGCGGTAGCCCGCCGCCCGCGCCAGTGCCAGCAGATGCGGCGCATCCGGCTGATCCGGCGTGCCGAACTGGAACAGATTGCGCAGTGCCGGCACGGTGGACGCATCCACCGACCAGGCATGACGGAACACCTGCAGCGCCGGCCGGGCGCGCTGCTGCACGGCCTGCAGTTGCGGTGTGGTGGCGCGTGGGTAGCCATACAGCCCGAAATGGTCGCGATTCACGCTATCGGTAATCACCAGCACCAGCGTATCCGGGGCCGCGGCCGTCAGCTCCGGCTGCAGGCGTTCGGCCTGCAGCAGCAGGGCCTGGCGTTCCCCGTCCAGCGTGGCCCATTGCTGCTGCAGCTGCGCCACCTGCTGCAGCCAGCCCGGCCAGAACAGCAGGGGGTGATGGCGTCGCCACGGCTTGCTGGCATAGGCGGCCAGTACGACCGCCAGAATCAGCCCCAGCGCCACGGCCTGCTTCCAGCGCAGCGGCAGTCGGCGCGGCGGCTTGCGCCACCACTGCCACAGGCAGGCCGCCAGCGTGCCGGCGCCCAGCACGCCGGCCAGCGACCAGCCCAGCACCGCCCGCCAGTACATCGCGACAAATTCCGCCGTTTCGCCCGGCGAGGTATTCGCCACCGCGCCCAGCACCATGGCGCTACCCGGCTGCGCCTGATACTGGTCGAGCAAAAAGGCACGCACGATGCCATCCAGCAGAAAGGCCAGCCCGAGCAAGCCCGCCAGCACGGCCTGCAGCGTCCGCCCGCCGCGCGAGGCCAGCGGCCAGCCCAGCCACAGCCAGCCCGGCAACAGCAGTACCAGCATCTGCAGCAGGCGGCGTCCGTCATGGCCGGCTGCCTGTGCGGTACACAGCACTGCCAGCAGCACCAGCAACGGCCAGTGGCGGGGCGAGAGGGCAGGCAGAAAGCGCGGCATGGCAGACGGCAGACAGTAGCGGGCCTGTTCAGACCGGCTCGCTACGACGAAGTTCGGTGCTGCCCCTGCCAGCTTTCCGGTTGCAACTGCTTCGGGGTATGGCCGTATGGATATTATTCAATAAGGGCTGTGGCCTTATCCATTGCCGGGTATTGCTGCCGCCCGCCTGATCAGGGTGAGGCGGTGCCGCGACGCGTGTGAGTCTTGTCATTGCCAGCCATATCCGCGCCCCCTAAAGTGCGGCTTTGCTGTCACAGAGTGACAGCATCCTGCCCCTCTCGCCAAACGGAAAAACGATGTCACGACATGCTGCTGCGCTGCTGCTGGCCAGCCTCTTTTTACTGGGTGGCTGCGCCACGACCTGGAACATGCCAGAGGCAGAAATGCTGGAGGACATTCAGGAACAACTCGCCAAGCCCGACAAGACCATGAGCCTGCTGTGGTACACCGGCTCGGATGACAAGGCGCACATCTTCCACCACGTCCGCACCTATTTCGGCTCCTACCGCATCTATCGGGTGCCGAAATGGAGCATGGCGCTGCCCCGGGAAATCCCCGTCAGCATCGACAGCAAGGACTGGCTCCTGATCGAACAGATTGGCGATGTGCCCCTGTATTTGGGGAAGGAAAACGGCAGCTGGCACCGCAGGCCCTGCCACCCTGTCGAGCAATGCATCCGCCTGCCCGCACCGGCCGCCACGCCCTGACGCGGCAGCACAGGCCGCAAGCTTTCGCCATCAATCACACCCAAGCGCAACCACTCCCCCATGCCGACACGCACGCTTGCCCTGATCCTGCCCGCACTGGCGCTGCTCGCCGCGTGCTCCACCACCATCAACACCGCACCCGCCGGCATGCTGGCCGACATCCAGACCCGCATCGCCATGCCGGACAGCACCCTCAGCTGGCTGTATTACAAGGGCACGGACGCGCGCGGCCACCATTTCGAACACACCCGTGGCATTCTGCGCGGCGGCCAGATTTACGTGCTGCCCGCCTGGAGCCTCACCCTACCCAAGACCCAGCCGCTGAATGAAAGCAGCGACAACTGGCAGCTGGTGTGCGAGCTGGATGGCGTATGGCTATTGCAGCACCGGCAGTCACCCGCCGCCGACTGGGACATCGCCGACCCGCAGCGGTTTAAAGGCTGCTGGCGGCTGAGGCAGGGGTAAGTATGGTGGGTATATCGCTGTAGCTAATCAATTCAAATGGCTTCATTGATATACATTTGTATGTATATTTTGTGTCAAAAACGGTGGTACAAAAAGAGTTGCCGTGCATCGTCCAAAGAGAACAAATGTTCGACATGAATGCGCAAGGTGATTATGATCTGGGCGTTTTGAATGCAAAATGCAGCGAAAATTCCCAGAGGCCAACATGAATCAACGACTCGACCTGACCTATGAATACCTGAATGAGGCGCTGCGTCTCTATCCGAAGGCGGAATTGGCCAGTCGCTTGGGGACTGATAAAGGCACCATTCGGCGCTGGGAAACTCGCGAAAACGAGCCGAAGCCGTATGTTGCAGAGCAGCTTCGGCAGCTCGTTCTGCCTTTCGAGGATCAAGCCAAGACTACTGGCGAGTTTCGTTTTATTGATCTGTTTGCGGGTATCGGTGGCCTGCGGAAGGCTTTCGAACAGATAGGTGGCGACTGTGTGTTTACCAGTGAATGGGATAGCTACGCCCAGACGACCTACAAGGCAAACTACCCCGATCAGCATGCGCTGGCTGGCGATATAACCAAAGTGGAAGCAGGCGCGGTTCCTGACCATGATGTACTGCTGGCGGGTTTTCCTTGTCAGCCTTTCTCCATCGCGGGCGTGTCCAAAAAGAATGCGCTAGGCCGTGCACATGGGTTTGCCGACGAGACGCAAGGCACCCTGTTTTTTGATGTGGCACGAATTATCGCCACGAAGAAGCCCAAAGCATTTTTGCTTGAAAACGTGAAAAATCTCATGTCGCATGACAAGGGGCGCACGTTTGACGTGATTCGCCGCACCCTGACCGACGAACTTGGTTATCACATCCATGTAAAGGTGATTGATGCACAGCATTTTGTGCCGCAGCATCGCGAGCGGATCGTGATTGTGGGCTTTCACAACCGGGTTGATTTTGAGTGGGAAGAGGTTGTTCTGCCGCCGAAAAATCTGGTCACAATGAAAGACATTTTGCACAAGACAGATGGCTCTGAGCCTTGGCTGATTCAGGATGGTGACCGTTACTTTGACCACAAGAACAGGTCCGTACTTGAGAAGTACACATTGACGGACAAGCTGTGGGCCTATTTGCAGAACTATGCCGAGAAGCACCGTGCAAAAGGCAACGGCTTCGGTTTCGGACTGGTTGGGCCGGACAGCGTGGCGCGCACCCTTTCGGCCCGGTATTACAAGGACGGCTCGGAAATCCTGGTTGATCAAGGCCCGAACAAGAACCCTCGCCGCCTGACACCGCGTGAATGTGCCCGCCTGATGGGCTTTGACGACAGCTTTGTGATCCCGGTCTCTGATACCCGCGCCTACAAGCAATTCGGCAATTCGGTAGTGATGCCGGTATTCCATGCCGTGGCGAAAGCCATGAAACCGCTGATCTGAGAGCCGTCATGGCGGACATTGTCGACAAGGCAACCCGCAGCCGTATGATGTCCGGCATCCGCAGCAAGGACACAAAACCGGAAATGCTGATTCGCAAAGCCCTGCACGCGCGGGGCTTTCGTTTTCGCCTGCATGTCAAAGACCTGCCCGGCAAGCCCGATCTGGTTCTGCCCAAGTACAAGGCGGTTATTTTTATCAACGGCTGTTTCTGGCATGGGCATGACTGCCGGTACTTCCGGTTGCCACAGACTCGCACGGAATTCTGGCGAGCCAAGATTGAAGCAAACAGGAAGAGGGATCAGGCGCGATTGGCTGAGTTACAGCAGGGCGGCTGGCGAATTCTGGTTGTTTGGGAGTGTGCGACCAGGAAAATCGCTAGCGAGTCTGGGCAGATTGCGCTCATTGACTGGATCGGAGAATGGCTGATAATGGGCGTCAGTAATTTCCAGATCAACGAGTCAGGTGCCCAGCCCATACCATGTTCAACGACCAGCTAAGCGATTACTTCGAAGGGGTTGCTGCCAAGTACCTGAGCCGCGTCGATGCCATTGATGCTGGATCAAACCAGCATGAGATTGGCGGATTGCCGAAAGCAGGCTTCAAGGCGCACCTTGGCCAGCCAGGCAAAGACAGTGAGTTTCGTTTTCCAGCACGGCAGGTCTATATCCGGGGGCTGGATGAGGAACCAGTGATCGCGGCGAATCCCGTAACTTGGTACGACTGCAGAAGGAAGCAGCCACATCGCGGTCCTGAATACCGCTTGTATTACTTCGACAACCCGGTAACTGCACAACTGGCTCCTGGTGATTTCTTTTTGATCGCAAAGATGCGTGATGGCACCTTGCTGATGGTATTCACCCCTGCAGGCAGCCCTATCGAGTATCAGCTCCGGGCATTGTTCGGGCTTGATGAAGTTGGCGAGCAATTCCGGGCCGGGCGGCTGGATGCGGTAAATCTCTTATTGCCGCTAAGGTGGATGCTCGAACAGTTAGGCATTGAGGTTGATCGGCCTGAAACAACGGATGAAGAATGGCTTGAAAGGTTGCTCAAGATATTTGGTGCAAACCAGTTTCCGGGCACCAGTCATTTTTCAGCGTATGCCCGCAATACTATGCCCATCGAGATTGATCCGTTCAAGCAGCCGGATGATGCCTTGCTTGGCTGGATGGATCATGAAGAAAAGTTGTTTCGCATTTACGAGCGCTATCTGGTTCGGCAGAAATTGCGCGCCGGTTTCGGCGAACATGGTGATGATGTGGATGAATTCATCGCCTTCTCGCTGAGCGTGCAAAATCGCCGGAAATCACGTGTCGGGCATGCCTTTGAAGGGCACCTCGACCATCTCTTCAAGCTGCATGGATTGAAGTTTGAGCAGGGGCGTGGGAAGGGTAAAGTAACTGAGAACAATGCCAAGCCTGATTTCCTTTTCCCCGATTTTGCCAGTTATCACAATCCAGATTTTCCTGCGGCAAGGCTCGCCATGTTGGGTGCCAAAACCACCTGCAAGGATCGCTGGCGGCAGGTCTTGAGCGAGGCTGCACGAATCCCGCGCAAGCATCTTATTACGCTGGAACCGGCAATCAGTGAAGCGCAAACGATGGAAATGAATTCGCATGGAGTGCAACTGATCGTACCGGAAGCCATCCAGCGAACGTACAAACCAGCACAGCGCGAGAAACTTAAGGACGTAGCAGGCTTGATTACAGAGTGTAAGCTTCTTTAAGCGGGTTATCTGGTAAACAGGATTTTATGAGGCGGTTAATTGTTGTGGGCGCTTGAAATGTACGGGTGCACCTACATGTTGAGAAAGGTGCACGTTTTACTTGATATCAACCTAAAGCTGAGGAGTAAGTATGTCAAATCCGACCTTGCAGTTCTCGCCAGCATGCATCAAAAGTTTGTCTGCGGTTGAGGCACGGCCAGAAGTATCAAATCAACATGAATTCAATGGCGTAATCCCGCTCAAGAGGATGTTTGGCCTCGATGGCTTTACTCGTGAGGCTAAGTTCAGCGTTCGTGGGTCGAATATTACTGCGGCGGCCAATGTAACTTGGTATGACGCCCGAGAGCAGCACCCTACACGAACTGAGCACAGACTGTACTTCCAAACAAATGCGGTTATGCAGATGGCACAGGAGGGTGACAATATCTTGATCGGATTTGATGCGGGTAATAACCTCCACCTGATACTGATTCCTCAAGGTGGGGATGGGTATCGCGGCGTACTCGAGACTTGGGAGCTTGCTTAGAGCCGTTTGGCGTATTAGCCGCGTAGCGGTAATACGCCAAACGGGCTGAAAAACCAAACCTTTGGATGCCGGCCTGTGACCAGCCGGGATCCCTGTGGGACGCCGGCATGGCGAAGAAGCCTATGGGTATTGCCCTACAGCCAAGAAAACAAAAAGGCTGCGGCTATATACCCATCAAAAACAAAGCCACCGTATCCGGTGGCTTTGTTCTTTCTGCAACGCTAGCTACGCGCCGTCGCGAGTGAGCATCGTGCGGCTGTAGTCGAGAAAATCGTCAAGGTGCTGTTCGATAACCGCGATGGTGATCGGCAGCTGCAGGCTGGCATAGTCGTGCACGGCGATGTTGCGAAAGCCGACCATGCGCTTGAGCGAATCGGCGAGCGCCGGGCTGATCCAGCCGGCTAAGGCTAGCAGGGCAAACACGTCCCGGGCGCTTTGCGGCACGCCCAGGCGCTCGCGGCGGATCAGGTGCTGCCCCATGTCGAGTGCGGCTTCGCAGGCGCGCTGGATATTGAGGATGGCGGCATCCTGCCGGGTGTAGTCGCTGGCGAAGCTGGCTTGATCCTTGTCGTACTCTTCGCGGGCGCGTTGTACGCAGCGCTCGATGGTGGCGGCTTTGTTGATCAGAACGTCATCGGCCATAAATCGTTCCTTCGCGTGCAATGTCGCTGAGCAAACCGGCGCGGGCTTCGTCGAGCGCGGTTTTTTCGCTGAGCACGGCGGCTTCAAACAAGGCAGCGCGGCTGTCAGCCCGCCACCAGCAGACGCCGCCGGTGATGATCTGGTATTGCATGACGGTGCTGGCGGCGCGCAGATCCAGCAGATCAACCGGGCAGTGGGCAAGGTCGGCCAGTTGGCCGGCCAAGTCCCACAATGCCAGCGGGTCGGCGTAGCCTGCGCTCAGCACCGCCAGATCAAGGTCACTATCGGTGTTGGCATCGCCGCGAATGCGGCTGCCAAAGGCATAAATCGCCATGAGGCCGGGTACGGAGCCGCGCAGCGTGGCGATGATGCCGGCTTGCAGTGGTGACTGGGCCGGCATTGCTCATTTACACATCGATGTTGCGCGCAATCAGCGCGTTCTGCTCGATGAAGTGACGGCGCGGTTCGACTTGGTCGCCCATCAGCGTGGTGAAGATCGCATCGGCCGCGATGGCGTCGTCGATGGTCACCTTCAGCAGACGCCGCACGTTCACGTCCATGGTGGTTTCCCACAGCTGCTCGGGGTTCATTTCACCCAGGCCTTTATAGCGCTGGATGCTCATGTTGCGGCGCACTTCGGCCATCAGCCATTCCAGCGCTTCCTTGAAGCTCTTGGCCGGGGCTTCGTTGTTGCCGCGGCGCACGATGGCGTCGGCTTCCAGCAGGCCGTCGAGCATGTCGGCGGTCTTGCGCAGCTGCAGGTAGTCGTTGCTGCGCACGAAGTCGGATTCGATGTACTGCACGGTGATCACGCCGTGCAGGTTGCGCTCGATTTTCAGCAGGTGATTTTCGTCGAGCTGCTGGGCGGAAATCGTGAAGGCCGGGTGGGCGACGGCGGCGGTGAGCGCGGCGGCGGAAGCCGTGGCGGCCTCGGCGCTTGTCAAATCCAGCGCCGGGGTGCGCAGCAGCGCGGTCAGCACCGTCGGGTCAACGAAGCGGCTGTAGCGCTCGATGATGCCGTCGGCAATGAAGGTCTGCTTGGCAATGGCGTCGAGTGCGTCGCCGGCAATCGGCGTGCGCCCGGCGCCCGGCAACAGCTCGGCACCATTCAAAGCCAGTTGCAGCAGGTATTGCTTCAGCTCGGCTTCGTCCTTCAGATAACGCTCCTGTTTGCCGTGCTTTACTTTAAACAGCGGCGGCTGGGCGATGTAGATGTAGCCGCGCTCGACCAGCTCGGGCAGCTGGCGGTAGAAGAAGGTGAGCAGCAGCGTGCGGATGTGCGAGCCGTCCACGTCCGCATCGGTCATGATGATGATGCGGTGGTAGCGCAGCTTGTCGATGTTGAAGTCGTCCTTGCCGATGCCGCAGCCCAGTGCGGTGATCAGCGTGCCGACTTCCTGGCTGGCCAGCATGCGGTCGAAGCGTGCGCGTTCGACGTTGAGGATCTTGCCCTTCAGCGGCAGGATGGCCTGGAATTTGCGGTCGCGGCCCTGCTTGGCGGAGCCGCCGGCGGAATCACCCTCGACCAGGTAGATTTCCGACAGTGCGGGGTCTTTTTCTTGGCAGTCGGCCAGCTTGCCCGGCATGCCGATGCCGTCGAGCACGCCCTTGCGGCGCGTCAGTTCGCGCGCCTTGCGGGCGGCTTCACGCGCGCGGGCGGCTTCGACGATCTTGCCGCAGATGATCTTGGCATCTACCGGGTTTTCCAGCAGGTAGTCGGTGAGCTTCTGCGCGAGCAGTTCCTGCACTACCGGGCTGATTTCGCTGGAAACCAGCTTGTCCTTGGTCTGGCTGCTGAATTTCGGGTCCGGCAGCTTCACGCTCAGTACGCAGACGAGGCCTTCGCGCATGTCGTCGCCGGCGGTTTCCACCTTGGCTTTCTTGGCGACTTCGGCCTGTTCGATGTACTGGTTCAGCGTGCGCGTCATCACCGTGCGCAGCGCGGTCAGGTGGGTGCCACCGTCGCGCTGCGGGATGTTGTTGGTGAAGCACTGCACGGTTTCGGAATAGCTGTCGTTCCACTGCATCGCGCATTCGACGGTCATGCCGTCCTTCTCGCCGATGGCGTAGAAGATGTGGGGGTGCAGCGTCGACTTGGCGCGGTTCATGTATTCCACGAAGCCCTTTACGCCGCCGGAGTAGGCAAAGTTCTCTTCCTTGCCGTTGCGCTTGTCGATCAGCGTGATGTTCACGCCGTTGTTCAGGAAGGAAAGCTCGCGGATGCGCTTGGCGAGGATTTCGTAGTGGAATTCGATCAGGCCGAAGGTCTCGGAGCTGGCCATGAAGTGGACTTCGGTGCCGCGCTTGTCGGTGTCGCCGATGATCTTCAGTGGCTGCACGCGCTCACCCTGGCGGAATTCCATGGTGTGCACCTTGCCGTCGCGGCGGATGGTGAGGCGCAGCCAGTCGGACAGCGCATTCACCACCGACACACCCACGCCGTGCAGACCGCCGGACACCTTGTAGCTGTTCTGGTCGAACTTGCCGCCCGCGTGCAGCTCGGTCATCACGATTTCGGCGGCGGAGCGCTTGAATTCGTCGTCTTCCTTGATCGCGGTCGGGATGCCACGGCCGTTATCCTCGATGGAGATCGAGTTGTCGGCGTGGATGATGACCCTGATCGTGTCGCAATGGCCGGCCAGCGCTTCGTCGATGGCGTTGTCCAGCACTTCGAACACCATGTGGTGCAGGCCGGTGCCATCGCCTGTGTCGCCGATATACATGCCGGGACGCTTGCGCACGGCTTCCAGACCCTTGAGGATCTTGATGCTGTCGGCGCCGTATTCCTGGCCGTTCTGTTCTTGCGGAAGACTGTTTTCGCTCATGAGACTGCTTTTCTGAGTGGGGGTATGTACTGCAAAGCTATAAAACATAATGGCTCGGGAGGTATATCCCGAGCCGTATCATTGCCGTGTGCTTAAATGCGCATCGGCATCACGATGTATTTGAAGTTGGCGTTGTCCGGCAGGGTGACGAGCACCGAGGAATTCACGTCGCCGAAGGCAAACTGCAGGTTTTCGACCTGCATATTGGTCAGCACGTCGAGCAGGTACTGGATGTTGAAGCCGATATCGAGCGGCTCGCCCTGATAGGCGACTTCCAGTTCTTCCTGCGCTTCTTCCTGCTCGTTGTTGTTGCAGAGAATCTTCAGCGAGCCGGAAGTCAGCACCACGCGCACGCCGCGGAATTTCTCGTTCGACAGAATGGCGGCGCGCTGCATGGCGGCCAGCAGCTGCGCGCGGTCGATGGTCAACAGCTTGTCGTTGTTTTGCGGGATCACGCGGTTGTAGTCGGGGAACTTGCCGTCGACCACTTTCGAGTGGATCACGATGCTGCCAAAGCTGAACTTCACCTGATTGCCTGCGATGTCGATGGCGACTTCGTCGTCCACGTCGGCCAGCAGCTTGTAGAGTTCCAGAATGGTCTTGCGCGGCAGGATGACTTCGTTCTTGTCGAAGCTGGTGGCGAGCTCGGCCGAGGCAAACGCCAGACGGTGTCCGTCGGTGGCGACGAGCTTCAGCAGATTGCCCTCGGTGACCATGAACAGGCCGTTGAGGTAGTAGCGGATGTCCTGATGCGCCATGGCGAACTGGGCGCGACCCAGCAGTGCCTTGAGCTGGCCTTGCGGCATGCGGACAGTGGCGCGCAGGTTGGTGTCGACTGCCAGCGTCGGGAAATCGGCGGCGGGCAGCGTCTGCAGGTTGAAGCGGCTTTTGCCGGCCTTGATGGTCAGACGGCCATCGTCTTCGTCCAGTGTCACCACGGTCTTGTCGGGAATCGCGCGCAGGATGTCGCTGAATTTCTTGGCGGCGACCGTGATCGCGAAATCATTACCGGAATTGTTCGAGAAGCCTTCCCGCTGGCTGCTGGCAATCTGGATTTCCAGATCGGTGCCGGTGAAGGAGAGCGCGTCGCCTTCTTTCCTGATCAGCACATTGGCCAGAATCGGCAGGGTATTGCGGCGCTCGACGATACCAGTGACCGTCGCGAGCGGTTTCAGGAGTGCGTCGCGTTCAGCTTGCAACAATTGCATATCTGCTTTCCCGGTAAATTGATAGACAGTTAAACGGAAGAATTTTACCTGAAATCAGGCGACAAGAATGCTTTGCCGCTTGTTCGCGTGCCTGCGCGCCACAGCGGCGGCAGGGCAGGCGCGGCAGGGCGTGTTCAGCTGCGCAGCATCTGCAGCAGCACGCCGTACTGGTGGGCGATTTCGCTGTCGTTCTGGCGCATTTCCTCGATGGTGCGGCAGGCGTACAGCACGGTGGTGTGGTCGCGGCCGCCAAAAGCTTCGCCAATGGCCGGCAGGCTCATCTGCGTCAGCTCCTTGGTGAGGGCCATTGCTACCTGACGCGGGCGGGCAATGTCGCGCGCGCGTTTCTTGGAATGCATGTCCGGCACCTTGATCTTGTAGAAGTCGGCGACGGTTTTCTGGATGTTCTCGACCGAGATCAGGCGGTTGCCGGCGGCGAGGATGTCCTTCAGTGCTTCCTTGGCGGCTTCCAGCGTGATGGCCTGGTGCGTGAAGCGGGCGTAGGCGAGCACGCGCTTCAGCGCGCCTTCGAGTTCGCGCACGTTGGAGCGGATATTCTTGGCGATGAAGAAGGCTACGTTGGCGTCGAGCTTGAAGTGCTCGGCCTCGGCTTTTTTCATCAGGATGGCGACGCGCATTTCGAGTTCAGGTGGCTCGATGGCGACCGACAGCCCCCAGGAAAAGCGGCTGGTCAGGCGTTCCTGCAGGCCTTCGATTTCGCGCGGAATGCGATCAGACGTCAGGATGATCTGCTTGCCGCCCTCGACCAGCGCATTGAACAGATAGAAGAACTCTTCCTGCGTGCGATCCTTGCCGACAAAGAACTGGATGTCGTCGACCAGCAGCAGGTCGAGCGAGTGGTAGTATTTCTTGAACTCGTCGAAGGACTTGTGCTGGTAGGCCTTGACCACGTCCTGCACGTATTTTTCCGCATGGATGTAGCGGATGCGGGCTTGCGGGTTGTAGTGGTGTACCAGATTGCCGATGGCCTGCACCAGGTGAGTCTTGCCAAGGCCTACGCCGCCATAGACAAACAGCGGGTTGTAGCCGGCACCGGGATTTTCGGCGACCTGCTGCGCGGCGGCGCGCGCAACCTGGTTGGCCTTGCCGGTGACGAGCGTGTCAAAGGTGAAGAGCGGATTGAGGCGGGTAACTTCATGATTGCCGGCGCTGGCGTCGAAACGGCGCGGCGCCTTTTTCTCGACCTGGGCGGCGGTGCCGGCGCTGGGCGAGGTGGCCAGAACGTCGCCAACGCTCTGCGCTGCTTGCTGCGTGCTGCTGCGCGAGGTGTTCGCCACGGCAGCGGGTGCGCTGGCCGGGCGGGGGGCGCCGACGCGCAGGTTGATCTGTGGCGGCTCGCCGCCGCAGAACTCGGCGGCGGCCATCTCGATCAGGCCCAGATGACGGTCGCGGATGAACTGCAGGAAAATCTGGTTGGGAACATTGACCTGCAGGGTGCCGTCAACCAGCTCGGCGACCAGCGGTTTGATCCAGATATTGAACTGGCTGGCGCCCAGGCGCTGTTCCAGTTCATTCCGGCAGTGCTGCCAAAGGGATGACATATCGGTCATGGGCAAATGAAACGGGCCGCCAGCCTCGCGCGCGCTGTTTGTTTAATTAATAGAATTAATACAAACCAACACTGCCGCGAGTGATGCGTGGCGACCCGTCTTGAATAGGATTGAACGGCAGCAATTGTACCCCGCGCTGCGCCACTTATCCACAGGCTGTACCAAAGAAACAGCGGGGCGGTTTACTTGACAGAACGGGGCGTAACTGATCTAATCGCGCGTTTACCAAAGCACTTTCTCGGTTTAGGAACTCGTCATGAAGCGTACTTTTCAGCCTTCCGTAATTCGCCGCAAGCGCAACCACGGTTTCCGTGCCCGCATGAAGACCCGTGGTGGTCGTGCCGTTCTGAACGCACGTCGCGCCCAAGGCCGCAAGCGTCTGTCTGCCTAAGCAGCCGGCTTGTCATGCAGCTGGCAGCAACGATGGCTGACTATCGCTTTCTGCGCAGCATGCGCCTGTTAAAAACGGATGATTTTTCATCCGTTTTTAGTTTGCGCCTCAGTGTCAGCAACGAGTGGTTCCAGTTGCTGGGCAGGCGCAACGGCGCGGCCGGTGCACGCATCGGCCTCGTCGTGGGCAAGAAGACCGCCAAGCAGGCGGTCGCGCGCAACTATATGAAGCGCACCATTCGTGAAACATTCCGCCTGCATCATGAGCCCCTTGCGGGGCTGGATGTGGTGGTGCGGGTGCGGCAGCGCTTCGGCCGCAGCGAAGGTGCGCAGGCGCGTGCGGCACTGCTCCAGCTCTTCGAGAGGCTACCCAAGAAATGTCGCGCCTCTTCATCGCGCTGATTCGACTTTACCAGCTCTGCATCAGCCCGTTTCTCGGGCCGCGCTGCAGGTATACTCCGAGCTGTTCGCAATACGGCATCGAGGCCTTGCGCAAGTATGGCTTTCTGCGTGGTGGCTGGCTGACTCTGCGCCGGCTGGCACGCTGCCACCCCTGGGGGGGACACGGGCATGACCCGGTACCCTGACTCCAATCTGCTTTAGAGTATTCAATGGATACCAAGCGTCTTATTCTGTTTATCGCCCTTTCCTTCGGCATCCTGTTTGCCTGGAACCTGTGGACTGAAAAGCACTACCCGCAGCCTTCGCGCGCCTCCGCGCCTGCCTCGGCATCGGCGGCAGCCACTGCCAGCAGCACTGCTGCTGTAGCGCCCGCTGCCTCGGGCCAGCTCGGCAAGGGGCAGGTCATCAAGGTTGAAACCGATCTGCTGCGTGCGGAAATCAACACCGTCGGTGGTGATATCCGCTATGTCGAGCTGCTGAAGTTCGGTGCAACCGACGATCCGAAAAAGCCGTTCGTGCTGCTGCAGGATCGCGGCGAGCACACCTATGTGGCCCAGAGCGGCCTCAAGGGCGATGGCCTGCCGGATCACACGGCAGTGTTTACCGCCAGCCAGACCAGCTACAAGCTGACTGAGGGGCAGGATTCGGTTGCCGTGAAGCTGGAATACGCCGGCCAGGATGGCGTGAAAGTCAGCAAGGTGCTGACCTTCAAGCGTGGCAGCTATGTCGTCGGCGTGAACCAGGAAGTGAGCAACGGCTCGGCCAAGCCGCTGGCAGCCAAGGGCTATTACCGCCTGATGCGTGACGGCAAGGTGGAAAACCCCGGCATGTTCGGCACGCATACCTATACCGGCCCGGCCGTGTATACCGAAGCCGGCAAGTTCCAGAAGAACGATTTCAGCACCATTGCCAAGGGCGAAGCCAAGTACGTGCAGTCCAGCAAGGACGGCTGGGTGGCCATGGTGCAGCACTACTTCGTGAGCGCCTGGCTGCTGGACCCGCTGGGCCAGCAGAGCGTCTGCGCGCCGAACGACTGCCGCTTCGAGCTGGGCAAGATCGACAACACCGACAATATGTTCTACGCCGGCATGCTGTTCGATTACCCGCAGATTGCTCCGGGTTCGGTGCAGGGCAAGACGGTCAGCCTCTATCTGGGACCGCAGGAAACCCGCGTGCTGGATGAGACGGCGACCGGCCTGGATCTGACCAAGGATTACGGCATTTTTGCGATCTTCTCCAAACCGCTGTTCTGGCTGCTCGACAAGATCCACATGCTGGTCGGCAACTGGGGCTGGGCGATTGTGATTGTCACGCTGCTGATCAAGGCGGCCTTCTATCCGCTCTCCAATGCGTCCTACCGCTCGATGGCGCGCATGCGCCAGCTGGCACCGCGCATGGAAGCACTGAAGGAGCGTCACGGCGAAGACAAGATGAAGTACCAGCAGGCCGTGATGGAGATGTACAAGACCGAAAAGGTCAACCCGCTTGGCGGCTGCCTCCCCATCCTGATCCAGATCCCGATCTTCATGGGCTTCTACTGGATGCTGATTGCCGCGGTCGAACTGCGTCAGGCGCCGTGGATCTGGTGGATTCACGACCTGTCGGTCAAGGACCCGTACTACATCCTGCCGGTGATCTATGCCGCCTCGATGTATGTACAGCAGAAGCTGTCCCCGCCGCCGCCGGATCCGATGCAGGCCAAGATGATGAAGATGATGCCGCTGATCTTCAGCGTGTTCTTCCTCTTCTTCCCGGCCGGCCTGGTGCTGTACTGGGTGGTCAACAACCTGATCTCGATTGCGCAGCAATGGTGGATTACCCACCGCATCGAGCAGGAAGACAAGAAGAAGGCCGCGTAAGCGTTCCGCTTCTTGCCTGACAACAATGACCGCTACGGCGGTCATTGTTTTTTATGGGTATATCAATCGAGCCCTTTTCTTGTAATGGCTTCCGGCCTATGGCTGTGTGGGTATGGTGGCGGCGGCGGTTTCCGTGCTGCCGCAACGCCAGCGCGGGTGTATGCTGGAAGCAGATGTACCGGGGAATACCATGTATATCCAGACCTTCATCTTCCGTTTGCATGCCGATGTCAGCGAGGAAACCTTCCTGCCGCTGGCTGCGGAGCTGCACGACTGGCTGCGGCAGCAGCCGGGTTATGCGTCCTATGCGCTGTATCGCGGGCAGGGCGAGTGGATGGACCAGATTTTCTGGCTGTCCGAACCCGAAGCCGAGCAGGCACGTGTGCGCTTTCGCGAATCGAGCATCGGCCAGCGCATGCTGGCGCATGTCGATGCCGACCATCACGGTTTCTCCGGCAGCTGCATCGACCTGAGTGCCTGGCTCTAAGCCGGTCCAGCCTCTGGCCAGATGCTGCAGGCATTGAGCGGATGGGCAGGCTGGCGTAGACTTGCCTGCATGCTGCGCTCTGCCTGTCACACCTTTCTGCTCGTGCTGTTCTGCTGCGCCACTCTGCTTGCAGGTGCGGCGGCATGGGCGCAAGTGCCGGAACTGGCTCCGCAGCAAGCTGCTTCTCATGAGCAAGCTGCCCATGCGATGCCGGAGTCGCATTGTGCCGCTGCAGCGCAACAGGAGCATGCTGCTGTGTCTGCGCATGGCCAGTGTGACAATGCCGCACTGTGTCTGGAGCACTGCCTGCTGCACTGCCTCCCCGCGTTGCCCTTTGCCGCACTGGAAGCGGCAGACGACTGGCGCAGCACCCGGCTGGCTCCGCCCGCGGCCGCCTTGCGCTCGATTGCGCATCCCCCTCCCGCTCCGCCCCCCCGCGCCCTGCACGCCTGATGCATTGCGGCCCGGTCTGGCCGCAGTCCGGCGCTTTTCCTGACCGCCATTCAGGCGCCCGCACTGTGCTGGTGCGCCCCTATTGCCGAATCAGAATCAAGGCAGGCACGGCTGTGGCCGTGTCGCGCAAGGAGTGTTTACTATGTCGATGACCCATTACATGGCCCTGCTGGCCGCCAATCAGCCATGGAACCTGCTGATCTTCATGGCTGTTCCCGTCATCCTGGCCGAAACCGTGGCCATTACCGAGCTTTACCTGCTGTTTACCCGCAAGCTCAATGGCGCGGTGCACCGCATCAACCGTGCTGCCAGCATTGTTGGCGGCGTGTATTTCAGCGGGATTTTTGTCTACCTGATGGCCACCGCTGTCGTGCCGCTCACGCAGCAGGGGGGCTGGCTGGGGGCGGCGGACGTGATTGCCGTCGGCTTCTATCTGTCGGGCATCATTCCGCTGGGTGGTCTGGCGCTGCTGGATCTGGGTCTCATCGGGCGCAAGCGCGATGCCGAATCGCGCCTGCGCCTGCACGCGGTTTTGGTGGCGGTCTTCCTGGTCGTCGCGCACGTGGCGATGATTTTCGGGATGCTCGATCCGTCGCTGCTGATGAGCCACGCGCCGGACATGGGCGGCATGGAGGGGATGCCGCACTGATGCAATAAACAACCTGATTATGTTTCTGCTTCAGAATCGTCATTTCCGCGTACGCAGGAATCCAGATGACGGTGTGAAATCAGGCTTTGCTCTGGATGCCCGCCTTCGCGCGCATGACGAAAAAAGGGTTTCTGAAAGAGAGTCATAATCGGGATAAACAATGCCATGTATTTGCCCACAGCCATTTCAAATGAATGGCTGTGGGCAGATACCCGTCAATCCTCTTCGCCGAGAAATCCGCCGCTCTGGTGCGCCCACAGCCGCGCATAGATGCCCTGACGCTCCAGCAACTGCTGGTGCGTGCCTTCTTCGACAATCCGCCCCTGGTCGAGCATGATCAGCCGGTCCATCGCCATGATGGTCGAGAGCCGGTGGGCAATCGCGACGACCGTCTTGCCTTCCATCAGCGCATAGAGACTGGCCTGAATGGCGGCTTCCACTTCCGAATCCAGCGCGCTGGTCGCTTCGTCGAGCAGCAGGATGGGCGCGTCCTTCAGCATCACGCGTGCAATGGCGATGCGCTGCCGCTGCCCGCCGGAGAGCTTCACGCCGCGCTCGCCCACATGCGCGTCATAGCCGCTGCGCCCGTGGGCATCGCTGATGCCGGTAATGAAATCGTGCACCTCGGCGCGGCGGGCTGCGGCGATCATCGCCGTGTCGCTGGCATCGGGACGGCCGTACAGGATATTGTCGCGTACCGAGCGGTGCAGCAGCGACGTATCCTGCGTGACCATGCCGATCTGCCGGCGCAGGCTGTCCTGCTGTACATGCGCGATATCTTGGCCATCGATGCTGATGCGGCCGCTTTCCAGATCGTAGAAGCGCAGTAGCAGGTTGACGATGGTCGATTTGCCCGCACCCGAGCGGCCGACGAGGCCAATTTTCTCGCCGGGGCGGATGACGAGGTTCAGCCCGTCGATGACATTCTTGCTGCCACCATAGCCGAAATACACCTGCTCGAAGCGGATTTCGCCCTTGGTGACCGCCAGTGGCGCGGCATCCGGCGCATCGGTAATCGTCAGCGGTTTCGACAGCGTATTGATGCCGTCCTGCACGGTGCCGATGTTTTCGAACAGGCCGGCCATTTCCCACATGATCCAGTGCGAAATGCCGTTCAGCCGCAGCGCCATCGCGGTTGCGGCGGCCACGGCGCCGATGCCGACTTCGCCACGGCTCCACAACCACAGCGTCGCGCCGGTGGTGCTGGCGATCAGCAGCATAGCCGTGAGGTGGTTGACGATCTCGAAGCTGCTGACGAGCCGCATCTGGCGGTGCACCGTCTGCATGAATTCCTGCATGGCGCTCTGCACATAGCCCGATTCGCGCTGCGCGTGCGAGAAGAGTTTCACGGTGCTGATGTTGGAATAGGCGTCGGTGATGCGGCCAGTCATCAGCGAGCGGGCGTCGGCCTGCGCGCGCGACACGCGCGAGAGGCGCGGCACGAACAGGACGAGCGTAGCGATGTAGACCACCAGCCAGGCGAAAAAGGGCAGCAGCAGGCGCGCATCGAAACCGCCGGCAATCGCCGTCATGGTGACAAAGTAGATGATGACGAACACCAGAATGTCGGTGCAGACCAGCACCGTGTCACGCACCGCCAGTGCGGTCTGCATCACCTTGGCGGCGATGCGGCCGGCAAACTCGTCCTGATAGAAGGCCATGCTCTGGCCAAGCAGGTGGCGGTGAAACAGCCAGCGCAGGCGCATCGGGAAATTGCCTGCCAGTGTCTGGTGCTTGAGCATGGTCTGCAGCGCCACCAGCAAGGGGCTGGCGAAAATGATGGCGAGCAGCAGCAGGAGGCGTCGTCCTTCCTGCTGCCAGAGATCCGCAGGGGGTACGTGCGCGAGCCAGTCGACAATCTGCCCCAGCCAGCCAAAGAGCAGCGCCTCGAAGGCGCCGATGCCGGCGGTCAGCAGCGCCAGCAGCAGCACATAGCGGCGGGTGCCCGCGGTGCAGACCCAGATGAAGGCCAGAAAGCCGGACGGCAGCCGTGCCTTGTGATCGGGGTAGGGATGGATCAGTTTTTCAAACAGGGCAAACAAGGCGGCACCTTTGCACTCATGCAGGTCGGCCACATGTTATCGCATGAAATGCTGTGCAGTGCCTATCCCGGCTTGCGGAAATGGCAGTCAGGCAGACGAGAAAAGGGCCGCACACTGTGCGGCCCCGGTTTACCTGCTGGCCTGGCTGGCGATGCTCGCCGCGCTGGCCGGCACGGACGCCGGTACTGGCAGGGGCTTGAGTTCCGGCAGCGGTCTGTCCGGGCGCAGGAGGCGCATCGCATCGTCGATATCGCTGCGCAGTGCGCGCACAGCGGGCTCCTTGAAATCACCGATGATCGAATACAGGTACTCGATGTTTTCCGGGAAGGCGAATGCGGCCTGGCGCATCAGCGTGTGGCCTAGCTTCTGGTTGCCCTGCAGCGTTTCCAGAATGGCCTGGTGTGCGAGATCGGCCGGATAGGGGCGAACCGCATTGAGCTGGCGCAGCACGCCGAGTTTCCACTCGCTGTTGCTGGCATCCGGATAGATGTAGCTGCTGAGCGCCTGCTTGGCGTAGTAGTCGGTCAGCGGATTTTGCGCCAGCCTGTCCAGGATGACGCGGTTCTGCCGGTTGATTTCGGCGTCGCTGCTGGCGTCCATCACCGGATACAGCGCGCAGTAGAGATAGCCGGCGCCAAAGCACAGGAAGAGTGCAGGAAAGGCCAGGCTCCCGAGCACGATACGCTGGGCAGAGGCTTCCCAGTCCAGCATGCGCGGGCCGGAGGGGCTGATGAAAAAGAGCGCAATCGCAAACGGGCCGATGAAGTGGAAGTACCACAGCGGGTATTCCACCACGCTGTGCAGTAGCGACACCACTACCAGCGCCAGGCCGAAGGTGGCGGCCGGGTCGCGCCAGTTGCGCAACAGGCCAAACAGGACGGCCAGGAGGCCCAGCACGATGGGCAGGATGCCGATAATGCCGACTTCGGCCAGCAGGTTCAGCACCGAATTATGTGCATGCGTGAACAGCACGCTTTCTTCGACTACGGCAAACTGCGGCTGGATCTGCAGCGCCACGCTCTGCTGCGGATAAGCGCCCCAGCCGATGCCGAGCAGCGGGTGCGAGGTGAACGCTTCCCAGGCTTTCTGCCATTCGACAAGTCGGCGGGCGCCGTTGGAATCAAGGCGGTCCAGCCCGGTCGGCGCGACATGGCTGGCGTCGAAACCCAGCAGCATTTTCACGCCGTCGTTGATCGGTGTGGCGGCGAACTGCATGGCAATGATCAGCAGCGCCATGATGAGCAGCATGAGCCCGAAGCGGCGGATGGCCGCCTGGGCGTGGCCGCTCCGGTAGGCGATGAAGGCAAGCCCGCTACCGATCACGAACCATGCGCCGGCATACAGGAAGGGCGAGCGTGAACTGCTCCAGGCCATGGCGAGCGCCAGCCAGACGGCGAGCAGCGCAAACAGCCATTTCGGCAGTTCGCGGCGCGACGCCAGCCATGCCGCCGATGCCATGCCCCAGCCGATGTAATGGCCGTACATGTTCTTCTGGCCGATATTGCCGAACACCAGCAGGAAGTTGCCCGAACGCAGCATTTCATAGACCTGTCCGCCAGCGATCACCGAATTGAACAGCGCCCCGCACAGGAGACCCCAGGCCAGCGCCTGCGCCAGCACCGTGCTGCCGAACTGCGCCCGGGCGCGGGCGAGCGACCAGACGCCGAGTGCGGCGGTGATGGCATAGAGCGCCGGAATCGTGCGGTCCGACCAGAAATACACCGGCATGACAGCGGATTGCAGCACCAGCACCAGCGCAAGGCCTATCCACAGCAGCGCGGCCCACGGGATGGGGGCCGGCTCGCGGCTTTCATCCGGCATCAGCGCGCCGGCCAGTGCAATCAGCGCGGTCAGTGTGAGCGCCACCAGCTCGGACGGAAAGACCGGGTTGGGCTGATAACGGAAGGATACGAAAAACGGTAGCCAGCCAAGCAGGAACAGCAGCAGCTGGAATGACAGTTGCGAGCGGTTGATGCGGCTGAACAGATTGATGAACAGGAGCAGGGCGAGCGTAATGATGACGAAACCGTACTTGAGCAGGTCGTCATACATGCCGTAGAACTGGGCAATCATCTGGGTCAGGTAGTTAGCGCTCATGCTCGGTCAGTGAGGTGTTTGGGTCGGAGGAGGAAATGCCCGGCTTCCACCAGGCGGAAACGAGCAGGCCCGCTTCGAAAAGCAGCCACAGCGGAATGGCCAGCAGGCATTGCGATACCACATCGGGAGGGGTCACGACGGCCGCAATCACAAAGGCGCCAACCACCACATAGGGGCGGCATTCGCGCAGCTTGGCGACGCTGACAATCCCCATGTGCGTGAGCACGACGACGGCAATCGGCACTTCGAAGGTCACGCCGAAGGCGAGGAACATGCCCAGCACGAAATCGAGGTATTCGGCCGAGTCGGGCAGCCACTGCATCGACGCCGGCACGACCGAGGCGATGAACTTGAATACCACGCCGAACACGAAGAAATAGGCAAACGCCATGCCGGCCAGAAACAGCAGCGTCGAGCTCACCACCAGCGGCAGTACGAAGCGCTTTTCATGCGTGTAGAGGCCGGGGGCGACAAAGGCCCAGATCTGGTAGAGCGTGTGCGGCAGGCTGATCAGCAGCGCAACGGTCGCGGCGATTTTTACCTGCACCATGAACGGCGAGGCGATGCCGACCGTGATCAGCTTCTGGCCGGGCAGGACGCTGGTGAGCGGCGCGGCGATCAGATTGTAGAGTTGCTCGGAAACGGTAAAGCAGAGGATGAAGGCGAGCAGATACACGACGCTGCCACGGACGAGGCGTGTGCGCAGTTCCAGCAGATGGGCCAGCAGGGTCTGGGTGTTTTCCGGGTTGCTCATGGGGTATTAGCGCCGGTCTCTTGGCTGTGAAGGGCTCTCAGTAGATACCCCTGTTGCGTGATCGGCGAACAGATCGAGCTGGGCATCAGGGCCGCTGGCGGCCGGTGCAGGGACTTCGCTGTCTGCGATTTTCCGCACGCGCGGGCGGCGCGGCTTGGCCGCTCTGGCTGGTTCATCGGCCGGAGCGCCTGGCGGGGTATCGGCAGCGGGCGGTACCGGATCATCCAGGCGTTCCGGGCGTTCCGGCGGCATGCTGGCGGCAAGAGGCGTGATGCCGAGCGACTCCGGCGTCTGAAGGGGCGGCAAGTGATCCAGCGCCGTCTGCAGTGGCGATTGCACCTGCTGGCGCAGCTGTTCGGCCTCCGCGCGCAACTCGGCTTCGAGGCTGGCGAGCTCGGTCTGTGCGATCTGCTGGTTCAGATCGCTTTTCACACTGGCGACAAAACGCTGTGCGCGCCCAAGCAGTACACCCGCAGTGCGGGCGACCTTGGGCAGCCGCTCGGGGCCGAGCACCACGAGTGCTACGGCGCCGACGACCAGCAGTTCACCAAAACTGACGTCAAACACGCGGCTTCAGACTCAGCGCTTGTCGGAGTCCGGCAGGCTTTGCTCCTGCTCCTTGGTAGCGGGCTTCTTGTCGTCCTCGTCGCCGGCCATGCCGTCCTTGAAGCCTTTGACGGCCGCGCCGAGATCCTTGCCGACATTGCGCAGCTTGCCGGTACCGAATACGACGACGACAACCAGCAGAACGACCAGCCAGTGCCAGATGCTAAAACCACCCATGAATGAAGACTCCGGAAAAGTGAGAAGGATCAGGCTGCAGCAGGCTGACCGAGTACGTGAACATGCAGATGATAGACTTCCTGCCCGCCCGCCGCGCCGGTGTGGACGCGAGTGACGAAGCCGGCTTCGAGTCCGTGCTCTTTCGCCAGCTTTGGCGCCAGCAGCAGCAGCTTGCCCAGCAGCGCCTGGTCGTCCGCGCCGGCATCAAACAGCGAGGTGATGTGCTTTTTCGGGATCAGCAGCAGGTGCACCGGCGCCTTGGGCGCGATGTCATGGAAGGCGACGATGTCGTCGTCTTCATAGGCTTTCTTGGCCGGGATCTGGCCGGCAGCAATCTTGCAGAAGATGCAGTCAGTCATGCAGCTTATCCTCAGGCCGGTTTGCGCGATGCTTTTTCTTCGACGCCGGAAATGCCCTCGCGACGTGCGAGTTCGGCCAGTACGTCTTCATGGCTGAGGCCTTCGTGGGCGAGCAGAACCAGTGTGTGGAACCACAGGTCGGCCACTTCGCGCACCAGGTGCAGCTTGTCGCCATCCTTGGCGGCCATGATGGTTTCGACGGCTTCTTCACCGACCTTTTTCAGGATGCCTTCCTGGCCTTTGGCGTACAGGCGGGCAACGTAGGACGTCGCGGGGTCGGCGTGGCGGCGCTCGGCGAGCACCGCGGACAGGCGTTCGAGAATTTCGGCAGAGATCACGGTATGCCCTCCAGCAGGCGGAAATTGCCGCCCATTATACGGCGGGTGACGCGGGCGTGCAGCGCCGAATGCAGCGGCGCAGGGCTGCGCATCATAGAGGCTGCATGTTAAAACCGTGTGATGCAGGTATCTGCTGAAAGAGTCGGCCATTCTTTGTGATCAAGCACCGGGCGAAGCCCGGCGCAAATGGCCTTTTGAAGAACACCTGTTTGCGCGTCCTGTTTTCATGCATTTCCCCGGTGATGCCGGGGAAAATGCGGCGCGATGGGCTTCGGTGCCCCGCTAGTGCGAGTGGCCGTAGATGGCGTGCGGGTCTTTCAGGACAGGGTCGACAATCCGCCATTCGCCGTCGATCAGCGTGCGGAAGAAGCAGCTTTCGCGGCCGGTGTGGCAGGCGATGCCGCCTTCCTGCGTGATGCGATAGATCAGCACGTCGCCGTCGCAGTCGAGCTGGATGGCTTCGACATGCTGGAAGTGACCGGATTCTTCGCCCTTGTGCCACAGCTTCTGGCGGCTGCGCGTCCAGTAGTGTGCGGTTCCTTTGGCGGCGGTGAGTGCCACGGCCTCGCGGTTGGCGTAGGCGAACATCAGCACGCGCCCCGATTCCTTGTCCTGGGCAATCACGGGCACGAGGCCCTTGTCATCCCATTTGATGTCGTCCAGCCAGGCGGTGTCCAGATTTGTGTCCAATCAGCGCAGTTCCAGTGTCTGGGCGAGCGATTCGCCCTGCAAATCAAAGACCAGCTCGGCTTTCTGTGCCGGGCCGGCGGGGAGTTCGTTGCCGGCGAGTGCGCCGCGGCGGCTGACCGGATAATAGCGCTTGCCGTTCTGGTCGATCACCGCGATGCCTTCTGCACTGAAACTGGCGGATTTCTTGCCGAATTGCTGCACGGTAAGAAACACCGTCATCAGTTCGGCATGGCGCACGTGGTCGATATTGACCGACAGGCCGGGCTGGGCGCGGATTTTCATGTCCTCGCACGCCAGTAGCGGCATGGCCACTGTGGCAGCCAGCAGTGCTGCTGCGGTACGCAGCCGGCAGACCATTACAGGCGAACCTCGATGCCGGCGGCGCGCATCGCTTCCTTGGCCTCGCGCACCGTGTATTCGCCGAAGTGGAAAATGCTGGCGGCGAGCACCGCATCGGCGTGGCCCTCTTTGACGCCATCGACCAGGTGCTGCAGGTTGCCGACACCGCCCGAGGCGATCACCGGAATGTTCACCGCATCGGAAATCGCGCGCGTCAGCGGCAGGTTGAAGCCGATTTTGGTGCCATCGCGATCCATGCTGGTGAGCAGGATTTCGCCCGCGCCATAGTCCTGCATCTTCAGCGCCCATTCCACGGCGTCGAGGCCAGTGGCATTGCGTCCGCCGTGAGTGAAGATCTCCCAGCGCGTGTTGTCCGCGTTCACCGCCTTGGCGTCAATCGCCACCACAATCGCCTGGCTGCCGAATTTGGCGGCGGCATCGCGCACCACGTCCGGATTGGTCACTGCCGTCGTGTTGATGCTGACCTTGTCGGCGCCGGCATTGAGCAGGCGCCGCACATCGGCAACCTGACGCACGCCCCCGCCCACGGTGAGCGGAATGAACACCTGCGAAGCGACCGCTTCGATCACGTGCAGGATCACGTCACGGTTGTCCGAGCTTGCGGTGATGTCGAGGAAGGTCAGCTCGTCGGCGCCCTGATCGTTGTACTTCTTGGCGATTTCGACCGGATCACCGGCGTCGCGCAGGCCGACGAAATTGACGCCCTTGACCACGCGACCGGCGGTAACGTCAAGACAGGGGATGATGCGTTTTGCGAGAGGCATTTGAATCAGGCAACCACGGAGACACAGAGGCACAGAAGGTTCGAGTCGCGGGTATTGCTTTGCAGCCTATGAAAAATAAGGGCTGCAAGGTGATACCCTGCTTTCTCAGTGATTTTGTGCCGCTGTGGTTAATGAGCTTCAGGCGTTCGACAGTTCGTCGGCCAGATCCTGCGCGGCCTTGAAATCGATGGTGCCCTCGTAAATGGCGCGGCCGGTAATCACACCCTCGATGCCTTCGGCCTCGACTTCGCAGAGCTTCTTCACGTCGTCGAGGTTGGTCAGGCCGCCGGAGGCGATGACGGGAATCGTCAGTGCACGGGCCAGCTCCACGGTGGCTTCGATATTGATGCCGGAGAGCATGCCGTCACGGCCGATGTCGGTGTAGATCACCGATTCGACGCCGTAACCCTGGAAGCGCTTGGCCAGATCGACCACATCGTGATCGGTGACCTTGGCCCAGCCATCCGTCGCCACCTTGCCGCCCTTGGCGTCGAGGCCAACGATGATGTGGCCGGGGAAGGCGTCGCAGGCTTCGTGCAGGAAGCCCGGCAGCTTGACGGCCGCGGTGCCGATGATGACGTAGTCGATGCCGGCATCGAGGTACATTTCGATGGTTTCCAGGCTGCGGATGCCGCCGCCGAGCTGCACCGGCACGCTGCCATCAATGGCCTTGATGATCTGCTTCACCACGGCCAGATTCTTCGGCTTGCCGGCAAAGGCGCCATTCAGGTCCACCAGGTGCATGCGGCGCGCCCCCTGGTCGAGCCAGTGCGAGACAAAGCTCGCCGGATCGTCGGAGAACACGGTGGCGTCATTCATTTCGCCCTGGCGCAGGCGGACGGCCTGGCCGTCCTTGAGGTCAATCGCGGGGATGATCAGCATGATGGTGTTGGTGCAGTGAGGTTAGTCGGACAAAAAGGATGATGCCGGTTCATGGTTTTTTGCGCGTTGCCAGATAGATCTGCCAGATCAGCGAAAACAGCAGCATCGCCAGCGCGAAGGCTGGGTAGTGCGGCCGTTCGCTATTCCAGGCAATCGCCAGCATCGCCTCGTTGAAGGCAATGAAAATCGCACTGCTGACCAGTGCGAAACGGGCTGCATTTTTCAGGCATGTGCCCAGTGCTGCTAGGGAGATCATGATCCGGCTCGCTTAATTGCCATTCCAGTGTACGAAATTCTGCAGCAGCTTCAGGCCTGCCGTACTCGATTTTTCCGGATGGCACTGGATGGCAAAAATATTATCCCGCGCCACCGCTGCCGCAAAGCGGTACGGGTAGGCCGATTCGACCACGGTGATGTCTTCCGCCGGCATGAAATGATAGCTGTGCACGAAATAAAAACGTTCGCCATCGGCAATGCCGTGCCACAAGGGGTGTGCGCGCGTGATGAACATTTCGTTCCAGCCCATGTGCGGCACTTTCAGCTTCTGGCCTTGTGCGTCGACCATCTGTTCAGGCGGAAAGCGCACCACTTCACCCTTGAAAATGCCGAGACTGGCGGTCGGGCCTTCGGCGCTCTGCTCGAACATGAGCTGCGCGCCGACGCAGATGCCGAGAAAGGGTTTTTCCGCCGCCGCGCGGCGCACGCTGGCGATGAGGCCGGATTCTTCCAGATGGGCCATGCAGTCGGGCATGGCGCCCTGGCCGGGGAACACGACCTTGTCAGCCGCATCAATGACCGACGCATCGGCAGTCAGAACCACGGATGCGTGATTTTCGGCAACCAGCTCCATGGATTTCACCACCGAGTGCAGGTTGCCCATGCCGTAATCAACAATTGCGATTTTCATGTGCGTAATCTTCAGCCGACCAGTGTGCCCTTGGTGGACGGGGTAATGCCCGTCATCCGCTCGTCCGGTTCACAGGCCATGCGCAGTGCGCGGCCGAGTGCCTTGAAAATGGTTTCGGCCTGGTGGTGCGCATTCTTGCCGCGCAGATTGTCGATGTGCAGCGTGACGGCGGCGTGGTTCACGAAGCCGTGGAAAAACTCGCCGAACAGGTCGACATCAAAGGCGCCAATAGTGGCGCGGGTGTAATCGACGTCGTAAGTCAGCCCCGGACGGCCGGATAGATCGACCACCACGCGCGAAAGCGCTTCATCGAGCGGCACGTAGGCGTGGCCGTAGCGGCGGATGCCCTTCTTGTCGCCGAGAGCTTTGGCGAAGGCCTGGCCGAAGGTGATGCCGACGTCTTCCACCGTGTGGTGGGCGTCGATGTGGAGATCGCCCACGGCCTTGATCTCGATATCGAACAGGCCATGCCGGGCGACCTGATCGAGCATGTGTTCGAAGAACGGCACGCCGGTGTCGAAGGTGGCTTTGCCCGTACCATCAAGATTGATGGTGACGGTGATCTGGGTTTCCAGCGTGTTGCGGGTGACGGTGGCCTGGCGCATGATTCTCGGGGTACAAGGTAGGGATTGCCGCAATACCGGCGGAACGCTAATTGTCTCCCAGATGTGCCGGCAGGTGAAGCACTTCCTACAAGGGATGTTACGAATGGGCTGCGTGAGTGGCGTGTGCGCCGGTAGCCCGCCCCGCCTGATGCTTTTCCGTCGTTATTGTGATTAGGCCATCGTCGCAGGATTCTCGTGCCGCCATCGCCATCGCCATCGACGATGTCGCCCTGTGTCGTGCAGCCACGATCATCTTCGTTATATAGACTGCTCCTGCAGTCGAAATTGATGGGGTGGCAAGGCTATAGTGGGTCAGTGCATGTTCCAGCAAGCCCCCCCATCCGTCTGTGACACGGTGCCGTTAATTATGGCTGGAAACGTGGAATATTACCTATCAGGCATGGACTGGCGAGACGATAATGCGCGTTTCATCAAAATCGATCACACTGTCATGTTCTGACAGTTCAGTGTGTATTCTGGGAGCGAAAGTGATGCGTGAAACTGATTACCCCGTTGCGACAGGCCTCCGGCGGAGTCTGATGGCTGTGGCCTTGCTGGCCGCACTCGCAGCCTGCGGTGAAAAGACCGAGCAGAAAGCGCCACCACCGGCCCCGGTTGTGGTCGAGAAGGTCAGCCAGCAGGATGTGCCGATGCAGATTGAGCTGGTGGGCGAGACCGCCGGCTATCGCGATGTCGAAGTCCGCTCCCGCGTGAACGGCATCCTGCTCAAGCGTACCTATACCGAAGGCCAGTTTGTTCAGGCAGGCCAGGTGCTGTTTGAAATCGACCCGGAGCCCTACAAGGCCGCACTGGATCAGGCCAAGGGCGTGCTGGCCCAGAGCATGGCCGCGCTGGAGAAGGCCAAGGCTGACCGCGACCGCATCATTCCTCTCTACAAGGAAAACGCCGTAAGCCGCAAGGATTTCGACGATGCAATGGCTGCCTACGATTCGGCTCTGGCCAATTCGCAATCGGCACAGGCCAAGGTCAAGGAGGCCGAGCTGAATCTGGGTTACACCAGGGTAACCGCCCCGATCTCGGGCGTGACCAGCAAGGTAGCCCAATCCGAGGGCAGTCTGATCATGGCCAGCAGTGGCTCGCCGCTGACGACCATTTCGCAGTTCGAACCGCTGTATGTGAATTTCTCGTATTCCGAACAGGATCGGCTGAACTTCGAGCGCAATGTGGCCTCGGGCAAAATGACAGTACGCGATTCGGCCAACTGGACTGCTCATATCCGTCTGGCCGATGGCTCGATGTATGACAAGGTCGGCCGGGTCAATTTCTCGGACAACCGCGTCGATCCCAAGACCGGGACCATCCAGGCGCGCGCAATTTTCGACAACAAGGACGGCAAGCTGCTGCCCGGTCAGTTCGTGCGCCTGATCCTTGATATCGGTACCCGCAAGGACGCCATTGTGGTGCCCGAGCGCGCCGTTACCCAGTCGCAGGCTGACAAGCTGGTGATGGTGGTGTCAGCGGGTGGCGATGTCGAGCCGCGCACGGTCAAGCTGGGGCCTTCGGTGAAGGGTGGGGTGCTGGTTGAAGAAGGCGTCAAGCCCGGCGAGCAGATCATCGTCGAGGGGCTGATGAAGGCCCGTCCGGGTGCCAAGGTGCAGCCGATGACGGCCAGCCAGATGCAGGCTGCCCTGGCGGCGAAGGCTGCGTCGGCTCCGGCCGCCAAGTAAAGGAGACGTCATGTTCTCGAAGTTCTTTATCGAACGGCCGATCTTTGCCAGCGTGATTTCGATCATCATCGTGCTGGCCGGTCTGGCTGCGATGCGCTCGCTACCTATCGAGCAATATCCGGAAATTACGCCTCCCGTTGTTTCGGTGACCGCGTTCTACCCCGGCGCAACCCCGGAAGTCATCGCCCAGACCGTGGCAGCTCCGCTGGAGCAGCAGATCAACGGCGTTGAAAAGATGATCTACATGCAATCGGGTTCGGCTTCCAACGGCCAGATGAACCTGAATGTGTATTTCGATATCGGCACCGACCCCGATCAGGCGACCATCAACGTCAATAACCGCGTATCCGCGGCCATGGCGCAGTTGCCCGAAGAGGTAAAAAAGCAGGGTGTGACGGTCAAGAAAAAATCGACGTCGATCCTGCAGGTGGTGACACTGGACTCGCCCAAGGGCAGCTATGACACCACGTATCTGTCGAATTACGCGTTGCTGAATATTGTCGATGAACTCAAGCGTATTCCCGGTGTGGGCGATATTTCGCTGTTCGGTGGTACCGATTACGCGATGCGTGTCTGGCTGCGTCCTGACCGCATGGCGCAGCTGGGGCTGACGACCAGTGACGTCGTGTCCGCGATCCGCGAACAGAATGCCCAGTTCGCCGCAGGCAAGATCGGCGCCCAGCCGACGACTTCGCCAGTGGACTTCACCTTTACCGTGCAGACCAAGGGGCGGCTGGAGGAAGTCAGCGAATTCCAGAACATCATCGTGCGGGCCATGCCGGACGGTTCGAAAATCCGCGTGAAGGATATTGCCCGGGTAGAAATCGGCGGCAAGGATTACGATCTGACCGTGCGTGCCAATGGCAAGCCGGCCGTGGGTATCGGTACCTATCTGCAGCCCGGAGCCAATGCGGTTGCCGTGGCCGAGGCCGTCAAGGCCAAGATGGAAGAACTGAAGGCGCGCTTCCCGCAGGATATCCGCTACAGCGTGCCCTACGACACGACCGAGTTCGTGAAGATCTCGATCGAAGAAGTGGTGCACACGCTGTTCGAAGCCATCGTGCTGGTGTTCATCGTGGTTTACCTGTTCCTGCAGAATTTCCGCGCCACGCTGATTCCATGTATCGCCGTACCGGTATCGCTGGTCGGCACGTTTGCCGGGATGCTGCTGCTCGGTTTCTCGATCAACCTGCTGACGCTGTTCGGCATGGTGCTGGCGATCGGTATCGTCGTGGATGATGCGATCGTGGTGCTGGAAAACGTCGAACGGATCATGAGCGAGAAGAAGTGCTCGGCACGCGAGGCAGCCATTCTGGCGATGGAGGAAGTATCCGGCCCGGTCGTAGCGATCGTGCTGGTACTGTGCGCGGTATTCCTCCCGGTAGCCTTCATGGGCGGCATGACCGGGGTGATGTACAAGCAGTTTGCCGTGACGATCGCCGTTTCGGTGGCCATTTCCGGTCTGGTGGCGCTGACGCTGTCGCCGGCGCTGTGTGCCTTGCTGCTCAAGAACAGCCATCACCAGCCTGCCAAATTCTTTGTCTGGTTCAACAACAGCTTCGAGAAGTTGACCGGCAAATACGTCGGCGGTGTGGCCTTCCTGAACCGCCGGGTTGGGGTCGCCTTCGGCCTGATTGCCGTGATCCTGTTCTGCACCTGGGGGCTTTTCAGCCGCCTGCCCGGAGCACTGGTTCCCGATGAAGATCAGGGCTATCTGCTTGGGGCGATCATGCTGCCTGATGCAGCAGCCCTGACCCGCACGCAGAAAGTGGCCGATCATTTTGACCAGATGGTAATGAAAAATCCGAATGTCGAGAATGTTGTCACCTTCTCGGGCTATGACATGCTTTCTGGTGCCGTGATCAGCAACAGCGGCATTTCCTTTGTGACACTGAAGGACTGGAGCGAGCGCCAGGGGGCTGGCAACGACTCGTTTGCGCTGGCCAAGAAGCTGCAGGGCATGGGGTACATGGGCTTGACCGACGGTTTTGCCGCAACCTTCAACCCTCCGCCGATCATGGGCATGTCAACCACCGGTGGCCTCGAAGGCTATCTGCAGAATCGCGGGACTGGTGACGCCAAGGCCTTCTCGGTAGAGGTACAGCGCTTTGTCGAGGCGGCCAAGAAACGTCCCGAGTTCTCCAGCGTATCGACGACCTTCCGCGCCAATGTGCCGCAGATCTATCTGGATCTTGACCGCGAGAAGGCCAAGGCGCTGGGCGTGCCGATCAATAGTGTCTTCGATACCATGCAGGCGACGTTTGGCCAGGTCTACGTCAACGACTTCAACAAGTTCGGCCGCACCTACCGGGTGCAGCTGCAGTCCGAAGCCGATTACCGGGCCAAGCCGGAAGACATCCGCAACGTGTTCGTCCGTTCGCAAAACGGCGACATGATTCCGCTCAACAGTCTGGTCGCGGTGAAGAACTCGGCAGGTCCGGAGCTGGTTGAACGCTTCAACGTTTTCCAGGCCGCCAAGATCATGGCCCAGCCTGCACCGGGCTATAGCTCGGGTCAGGCCATCAAGGCTCTGGAACAGGTGGCTGACGAGGTGCTGGGTAACGAAGCCAAGCTGGAGTGGACCGGTTCGGCCTATCAGGAAAAGAAATCGGCCGGTACCGCAGGGCTTGCATTCGGTTTCGGCATCATCATGATTTTCCTGATTCTGGCCGCGCAGTACGAGCGCTGGTCCTTGCCGTTCGCGGTGATTACCGCCGTGCCGTTCGCACTGTTCGGTGCCTTGCTCGCAACGTGGGCAGTCGGGCTGACCAATAACGTGTATTTCCAGATCGGCCTGGTGACACTGATAGGCCTGGCGGCGAAGAACGCGATCCTGATTGTCGAGTTTGCGGTCATGAAACACGAAGAAGGGTTGAATCTGCTTGATTCGGCGCTGGAAGCCGCGCGCCTGCGCTTCAGGCCAATCGTGATGACCTCGCTGGCCTTCATTCTGGGCTGCGTACCGCTGGTCATGTCCAGTGGCGCGGGCTCGGCCAGCCGTCATGCGCTGGGCTGGCCGGTGATTGGCGGCATGCTGGCTGCCACCTTTATCGCGATTTTCTTCATTCCGCTGTTCTTCCGCCTGATCATGCGCTCTTCCGAGCGCAAGGCCGTCAGCCAGGAGCAGAACCATGACTGAACACATCAAACCCTTGTCGCGTACGCTTTTGCCCCTGACCCTGGCGGTCCTGCTGGCCGGTTGCGGGCTGACTCCGACCTATGACAAGCCGCCTTTGGAGCTGCCGCAAGCCAGCGAGCCATCCGCGCCGCTGGCCACCAAGTGGTGGGAAAACTTCCAGGACCCGGTACTCAACCAGCTGATCGAATCGGCGCTGGCGCAAAGTCCGACCATCGAACTGGCGGTTGCCAAGGTCGATGAAGCCCGTGCGGTGCTCGGCGTGACCAGCTCCGAGCAGTTGCCCCAGATCAATGGTACGGCGAGCGCCGGACGCGGGCAGCGTTCCGAGTCGGTCTATGGCGCGCCGCAGCGGGTGGCTGACAGCTATGCCGTCGGCCTGTCGGCCAGCTGGGAGATCGACCTGTGGGGGCGTGTGCGCAACAGCGTTGCCGCTGCGGAGGCTAATCTGCTTGCCAGCGAATACACGCTGGATGGCGTGCGCCTCACGCTCGCCGCCACGGTTGCAGAGCAGTATTTCGCGCTGCAGGCGACTAATGCCAGCCTGATCACGACCCGCAAGACGGTCAAGAGCCGGCAGGAGTCCTACGCGCTGCGCAAGAAGCAGTTCGAGGGGGGCATCACTTCCGAACTGGACATGCGGCAGGCCGAAACCGAGGTTGCCACTGCCGTTGCTGCGCAACTGGATCAGGAGCAGAAGCAGGCCAGCCTGGAAGCATCGCTGTCGGTGCTGGTCGGGCAAATGCCGAAGGATCTCTATGAAAACGGCCTGACGCCCTTGCCGCAGCTGGAATCCAAGGTGCTGGCTTCGGGGGATGTGCCGGCTGGCCTGCCTTCCGACCTGCTGTTGCGCCGGCCTGACATCCAGCAGGCCGAGCAGACGTTGCGTGCCAGCCAGGCGCGGGTGTCGGCCGCGCGTGCTGCCTACTTCCCGCGCATCAGCATTACCGGCCTGCTTGGCGTGGAAAGCCCGGAAATGTCGACGCTGTTCAACAGTGGCAGCGGCGCGTGGTCATTTGCCGGAAATCTGGCGCAGCCGATTTTCAACAACGGGCTGACTGCCGCTCAGGTTGATCAGGCCAAAGCGCAAGAGAAGGCTGCGCTGGCGGCGTATCGTCAGGCGGTAAGCCAGGCATTTGCCGATACGCGCGCGGCACTGCGCAATTATCAGAGTGCCGAGCGCAAGTATCTGGTACTGGCCGCCGAACAGACGGTACTGCAGCGTCAGCTGTATCTGGCGAATCTGCGCTACAACAACGGCTATTCGAGCTATCTCGAAGTGCTCGACAGCGAGCGCAGTCTTTTCCAGGGGCAGTTGAGCCTGGAAGATGCGCTACGCCAGAAGCGTGCCGCGCTGGTCACTCTGTACCGCGTATTGGGCGGGGGTTGGCAGGTGCCGGCACAAGACTGATCCGCTATCAGTCAGCAAACAAACGGCAGCCGTGGCTGCCGTTTGTTTTTGCATCATCAGAAGGAATGCCCTGCCGCCATGCGAGAATAATTCATGGTCTAAATTTCAGGGTATTGGGCTGTAGCCATTTGGAATGAGTGGCTGTGTCAACATACCCGTCATTTTTAGTTTTCTGCCAGTGCGAGACGGCGCTTGTCGCCGGGCATGGCCGCGCGTGGTGCACGCAGCATCTTGCCGGCAGCTATGCCGGGCAATTCGATGTGGCGGTAAGTCCGGCTGGCCAGCAGCAGGGTCAGGGCCAGCATGGCCAGCCCGAAGAGGGTATCGCCGGCGATGCTGCCGGTGCTGATGAATTCGATACGCACGGCGCCTTCGCTGCCCCAGGCCAGCCAGCGTGGGCCGCCAAGGCTGGCAACGTGCTGCAGCACCTTTTGCACCGCATGCAGCAGGGCAAAATGGATCAGGTAGATCGAGAACGACCAGTGCCCGAGCTGCTCGAATGGTTTCTGGCGCAGCAGCCGCGAAATTGCACCGCCTTCGCGCGCGAACAGCACGATGAAGGCGCTGAAGAAGCAGCAGGCGAAATAACTCTTGTGCGGATACTGCGCGGTAAGTGCGACATAGAGCGCACCGAGTGCCAGCACTTCCAGCGCGCTGTAAACCGCAGACTGCCACGCCGGCCAGCGAAGGTGGCGGAAGGCCTCGTACGCCAGTGCACCCATGAAAAAGCACGTCAGCCCGCGGAAGGCCCCGCTGCCGGTAAAGGGCTGGCCTGTCAGCACGCAGGCCGTGCAGCCGATGGCAATCAGCAGATAAGCCCGGAGGCGCAGCCGGCCGGCAGTGCCCAGCAAAATGATGCCGAACAGCAGATACAGGTAGAACTCGACACTGATGCTCCAGGCCGGGCCGTTGAACGAAAAGGGGTTGGTCCACGGCAGCCAGGCCTGCAGCAGCAGCAGATTGGGCAGCCACTGGCTGGCGTCGGTGCTGCCGCTGAAGGCAATGGCCCGGGTCCAGCCGGCAGAATTGGCCAGCAGAAGCAGCACCTCGCCCAGCGTGAACACCAGCAGCATCACCACATGCAGCGGCAGGATGCGGAAACAGCGGCTGATCAGGTAGTCACGCAGGGCGCCGGCATCGAAGCGGCGTTGTCCATAGCTGTGGCACAGCACGAAACCGCTGAGCACGAAGAAGAATTCGACCCAGAGGCCGGCTGAGCGGAAGAAATCCCACTGGCTGAACCCCTGCAGCAGGTGCAGGTGAAAAACCACGACACAGAGCGCGGCGAGACCCCGAAAACTGTCGAGGACGGTGAAGCGACGGGAAGCAGGCAGGGACATTGGGAACGGGCAGGACGGCAGACGGGGGCATTCTGCCGCAGCAGCAGCCGGCTGCTTGTTGCCAAATGTTTGCCTGCCGGCGATAGACGGCGGTCTTGTGAATACATGTAGCTGTATGAGCTGCAAGCGATTGAATCACAAGCGATATGGGGATATACCCATGCAATGAAATGGCCGGTAAAGCCGGCCATTTCATTGCTGCGCAAGGGCTGGCAAGCCCGTTTGCCTAGTGCGGCGGGTTGACCACAACGTAAGTCACATTGCTGCCGGCGTATTGCGGCTGATACCAGGTATTGCCGCATTGCTGGTAAACGGTGCCGGCATAATTGACCGGAACGCAGTTGGCCGGCACGGTGTTGACGATCGAGCCGATCACGGCCGACGTCACTGCGACTGTCGCGGTGACCGCTGCTGCCGTGGCGATGGGATGATAGTCGTCGTCGTAGCAGCCACCATGGCAGCTGCCGCCGTGGTAACCGTCGACATTCACGTTCACGTCTCGGTTTATGTTCACGTTGTTGACATTGGTGTTACTGACGTTGCGGTTGCTGACGTTGGTGTTCTGCCGATTGGTGTTCGTCTTGTTGACGTTGGCCTGGTTCACGTTGCCGCGGCTGGCCTGGTGATCAGCGGTATTGGGCTTGGCGGCAGCGCCGCTACCGCCACCGCGATTGACCTGCGCCTTGGCTTCGCCCTTGGCACGCGGAGCGGCACTGCTTTCAATGGATGTACCCAGCAGCATCAGTGATGCAGCAAGGGCGGAGAGCATCAGGGTTTTGCGTGTACCGATCATCATGGTGTCTCTCCGGATCATTGAGCGCTGGCTTCAGCGGCGTTTTTCAGCGGAATCTTCATGTCTTTCTTGCCCGGCACGAAGGTGAAATCGGCGGCAGAAGATTTGGTTTTGGTATCCCAGCTGTATACCGCGACATATTCCGGCTGCTCCGGCTGGTCGGTGCTGGTGATGACCAGCATGCACGGCAGCGGCTTGTCACTGCGTGTCACCCACAGCTGCCAGTCGGCATTGTCCTGGCGGAAGGCGAGGTGATCGCACAGCTTGCCATTGATCGTCGAAGGGCCGACATAGGCTGCGCCCCTGATGGCGTCGATCTGCTCCTGCGTCTTGCCGAAGAGGAAGAGATCAGTCATCGGGAAATGCATGCCGTATTTGTTCTCGGCGGTTTCGACCATTTCTGCAAGCGTGGACGGTGCATCTACCGTAGCGTAATAACCCAGCCTGGGAGCGTGAATGGTCAGCTGCTTGCCGTTGTAATAGAAAGTGCGGGTATGGCGATCGCCCTTGACCTCGGTGCGCAGCAGGTTCTTGCCGCCATACAGCAGCTTGCCGCTGGAGAGGTATTTGATCTTCTGGCCGTTTTCCAGCACGACATCCTGGCTGACTGCCGCCGTCACGCTGAAGGATTTCAGCGTGCGAAGGTGTTCGCCCATCTGGATGACCTTATCGATGACGCGCTGGTTGCGAACGATTTCATCGCTTGCGCTGTCATCGGCATGTGCCACACCCAGCAGGGTGATGGACGCAGCGCCCAGTGCCAGCAGTTTCTTTTGCATGCTCATGCAGCTCTCCTGAATGATGTTTCAAAACGGTCTTGCTTTGGGTTCCGGGCTTAACGATAGACCAAGGCCATGCAGACATGAGGGTTTTGTCTCCGAATGTCCGGTTATTGGCGCAAGTACGGTTTACAGCTGACCGCTTTCCTTCAGTTTCAGGTAGTTGTTGACCAGCGCGGTCGGCAATTCCTGCGGGGTGACATCCAGCAGCTCGCGGGTGCGCAGCGACAGCCGGGTCATGGCGGTACAGCGGGCGCGCAGGTAATCCAGCGTGCCGGCGTGGCGTATGGCGTCCTCGAAACTGGTGACGGGCGTGCGTACGGCCTGGTCGAGTGCGATTTCCCGCAGTGACGCGCACAGCGTGAGGTGACGTTCGGACAAGAGCTGCAGGCTGGATGCCAGAGTGTCCTCATCCTCGTCTCGCAGATTGGTCAGCAGCACGACGAAAGAGCGCTTGCGGGCCTTTTCCAGTACGCGCTCGACGGCGGTCAGGTAATCCGGTGTGGCAAGTGTTGGCTGCAGGTCGTAGACGCCTTCCAGCAGGCGGTCGATGGCGACCCGTCCCTTGTGCGGCGGCAGCCAGCGCTCGACGCCGCCGAAGGCATACACGCCGATGGCGTCACCCTGCTTCTGTGCCGTCCAGCCCAGCAGCAGCATCGCGTCCAGCGCATGATCGAAGTGGCTGCGTTCATCGTCCATCGCCTGCATGCGCCGACTGCAGTCGAGCAGGAAAATGATCTGCTGGTCGCGCTCTTCCTGGTATTCGCGGCTGATCGGTTTTTGGAATCGCGCTGTGGCTTTCCAGTCGATCGCGCGCAGACTGTCGCCCTGCCGGTATTCGCGCAGCTGATGGAAGTCGGTGCCTTCGCCCCGGCGGCGGCGGCGCAGCACACCGCCCTGCGTGCGGGTGTCGGTGGCGTGGATGCTTTGGTGCAGGATGCGGGCAAAGTCCGGGAAGACGCGCACCGCTTCGGGTTCGCCGGTCCATTGCCGTCGCTGCCACAGTCCCCAGGGACTATCGATGCGCAATTCGATGCGCCCGAACTGGTGATTGCCGCGCAGGAGCGGACGCAGGCGATAGCTGATCTGGCTGGCGCTGCCCGCTTCCAGTCGGTGCTGCAGCGCATGCGGCAGCCCGGCCATTTCCCAGCCGGAGGGGTAATGATCGAAGACGGCGACCTGCAGCGGGCGGCCGCCGGTGTGCATCAGTGTCAGCGTGCTGTCGCGCCAGCGTCCCTGCGACCAGGCTCCTGCATGCAGGCGGGAGGCGTCCACGCGCGGCGGACGCCAGCCCCGTACCGCATCGACCAGAGCCATCAGGATCAGCAGGCCGGCGATAGTCAGCCATGCCGGCTGCAGCGGCGTGAAGAAGGCCGGTACCAGCCCCAGCAAAGCCAGCAGCAGGGTCAGCCCGAGCAGGCGTCGACCGGGAATCATGCGCGTGGAGCCGGCAGCTGTTCAAGCAGGCCGCGCAGCAGGCGGTCGGCATCCAGGCCTTCCAGCTCGGCTTCCGGCGTGATGGCGATGCGGTGGCGCAGTACCGGCAATGCTGCCTGCTTCACATCGTCAGGCGTCACGAAATCGCGCTGTTCCAGCACGGCCCAGGCGCGGGCAAGGCGGATCAGCGCAATGGCGCCGCGCGGGCCGGCGCCGATGCCGATGCCGGGCCAGTCGCGCGTGGCGCGCACAATGCGCACCGCGTAATCGAGCACCTGCTCGTCAACGCGCACCTGCGCCACGACCTGCTGCAGCGTGGCGACGGTTTCCGGCTTGATCAGCGTATTGACTGCAGCGACATCCAGCGCATCGCCGATGCGCCCTTGTGTGGTCAGCCGGGCGAGTTCCAGTTCTTCCGCCGCACTCGGGTAATCCATCAGCACTTTCACCAGAAAGCGGTCTAGCTGGGCCTCCGGCAGCGGGTAGGTGCCTTCCTGCTCGATCGGGTTCTGCGTGGCGAGCACCATGTAGGGAGCGTCGAGCGGATGCGATTCGCCTTCGATGGTCACCTGGCGTTCCTGCATGACTTCCAGCAGGGCCGATTGCGTTTTGGCCGGTGCGCGGTTGATTTCATCGGCCAGCAGCAGATGCGTGAAAATCGGGCCGCGGCGCACGGTAAAACTCTGGTTTTTCAGGTCGAACACCGCATGGCCGACCACATCGGCCGGCATCAGGTCGGGCGTGAACTGGATGCGGGCGAACTGGCCGGAAAAGGTCTTGGCCAGCGCTTTCACCAGCAGCGTCTTGCCCAGCCCCGGCATGCCTTCGAGCAGCACATGGCCACCGGCCAGCAGGCTGGCGAGTACTGCCCGCACGGCATCGGTCTGGCCGACCACAGAACGGGCGATTTCAGCCTGCAGGCGTTGCGCGATGTCGGAGGCCTGGGTGAAGTGTTCCGGGCTGACGCTCATAAACGGTTCCTCAATGATTGCAAAAGGGCGATGCGCGCAGTGAACTGCGCAGGATGGCTGGGGCAGCGGCCGGTCAGCGCCTGTTCGAGGGCCGTTGCCGGCACCTCATAGCGCAATGACAGTACGCGGATGAGTTCGTGATCGGGCAGGCGCGAGAGCTCGGGCAGGCGGTTGGCGATGCGCTGGCGCAGGGCCTGCCGCGCCGCAGAGAGCAAGTGATGACGCCCGGCTTCACGCTGCCAGAGCCAGCGTGCGCTGCCGTCGATATGCTCAAGAATTGCGCGGCGGGGACTGGCTTCATTGGGCAGCAGCGGGCCGAAGCGGCAGCTTGCCCGCCAGAGCGCCAGCGGCAGCAGCAACGCGAGGCCCAGCAAGGGCCAGGGCAGCTTCATCCACAGCAGCGTGTACCAGGGCAGATTGCTTTGTCCGCTGACCAGCCAGACATTGGCTGAAGGCCCGGCCAGTCGGCTGACATGCCACAGCAGTTCGGCGTGATCGCGCTGCTGCAGTGAACCATTGGCCAGTAGATGCTGGATGCCCGATGTCAGGACGATCCAGCCACGGCCGTGCCGGTAGGCAAGCAGGTACGGGCCGGTTTCATCCGACCAGGCCGGGCTGACCTTGCCCGGCTGCAGTGCGGCCAGCATGTCGGTGTCGATCTGCAGCGCATGATCGACACCGGGCAGGCTGAGTTGCGCGAGAGTTGAGGCATCATCCTCACTGTCATGCTCGTCATCTTCGTGAGTAGGGTCGTATTCCGCATGCTGCAAATCCAGCTCGCGCAGCAGCTGGTCGCTTTCGCGCGGGTCGATCAGCTTGTCGTCGTCGTCGTAATCGCGCCCGCCCGTCGAGGTGAACAGCACGCCACCCGCATTCACCCAGCGCATCAGCGCGTCGTGATCGCTGCGCGCCAGCGAGCTGTTGCGCCAGGGCAGCACGATGACACCTGCTTGTGGCAGTTCTTGCTGATGGGTCGACAGATCGGGAATCTGCCGGACCTTCAGGCCATTTTTCTCCAGAAAGCGCGCGGCGAGCAGCAGCGGCTGCTCACGCATTTCCGCTGACGCGGGACGCCACTGCCACTCGGGCTTGCGCTCCATGGTTCTGAACCACCAGACGCTGATGGCGAGTGTGATGAGCAGCAGCAGGGCGCTGAGCAGAATGCCGCGCAGCTTCATTGCGCACCTCCGTGCAATTGTCGCCAGCGCTGGCAGAGCTGCTGCAGCGTGGCGATTTCCGGCCAGCGGTCGGCGTAGGCTGCGGCTTGCCAGATGCGGGTCAGATCGGTGAAGTGCTCGCCGGCCTCTTTACTGATCTGGCCGTTGCGGACGGCTGTGCGGGCCGCCTCCAGGCAATCGCCTTCGGTAAAGCCGGCTGCGAGTTCCAGCGCATACCGGTGCGCGAGCCGTGACACGCTGGCGCGGTAAAGCAGCGCCAGTGCGGCACGATGCTGGCCATCGTGCCAGAGCGCGAGCACGCTGGCCGGAATGTCGGACGGCAGGCTTTCCGGGCGGATGTCCAGCCCGCAGATTTCCGCTGCAGGGACGAAACCTTTCTCATCCTTGTCGCTGCCCAGCAGGCCGCCCAGCAGCTTGCGGTTCCGGTAGATCAGCCAGGCCACCAGTATGATCAGCAGGGCAATGAATACCGGCTTCAGAATGTCGGCCACCGGCAGCTTCGGCCCGTCAGCATTCAGCAGCTTTCTCAGCCACTCCCAGTCGCGGTCGTCCTTTTCTTCCTTTTCCGGTTTTTTCGGCTTGGGCTGCCAGCCCTCGACGCATTCCCAGTTGCTGAATTCTTCTGATCCGGCGAGCTGGTCGATGCTCTGGCGCAGACGCGCCTGCTCCGGGTTCGCGCTTGCGCTGCGGCTGGCCGTGCGCTGGTCGGGGCGAGCCAGCTTGCTGCAGTCTGCTGCGGCTTCTGCCGGTGTGCAGGGGAATGCAAAGGCCAGCATGGCTGCGAGCAGCACCCCCAGTGTCTTGCTGATCGTTTTGCTCACCGATTTCCCGAGCGCCGGCGCCAGCTGGCTGCTGCGGCGGCGAGCGAGCTTGCGCAGCGCGATTTCGATGTCCCAGCCTTCCAGCTCGGCACGCCGGTTCAGATAGAGCGTGAAACAGCTGGCGGCGTAATAAGGGCCGATAATGCCGGCGCTGAACAGGTAAGTGAGCAGCGGCAGATGGTTTTCCCAGCGGCCGGCTGCAAACTCGTCCTGCAGCAACAGAAAGGGGTTGATCTGCTCCGCGGAGGACAGAAAAATCCCCAGCAGGCTGATCAGCGCAAACTGCAGGATGAATTCGAAATGCGCGCAGATCACGCCGAACCATGCCGCGCTGCCATAGGCACCACGCGCGCCGAGCACGCGGCGGCGCAGGTTCGCCAGCTCGCCCCTGGCGCCTTCCAGTACCCACACCGGCTGATAGAGACCACGCCCGACCATGATGGGCCGCCACCAGGTCAGCGAGCGCAGCCAGCCCAGCCGCAGCAGCGACGGCCACGCCCTGAGTGCCTGCTTCACGCTGATCTGCTCGCCGAACACCGCGCGTGACAGGATGAAGATCGTGCTGCGCTCGATCAGCGGGCGCAGCCACCACAGCAGCAGCCAGTTCCACACCAGCAGCGATTGCGGCGAAAGCAGCGCGATCAGTGCGCCGAGAGGCAGCCAGATGGCCCACCAGGTGAGATAGACCGTGCGGGCATGTTCGCGCAGCAATGCGGAGCCAAGGTCGATGGCCTGTGCATGCGGGCGCGGACGCGCGTCGATCTGCAGCTGGTCGAGATTCATCGCGCACCCCGGCCGGCAAAAAGGAAATAGCGCAGCACACCGGCCCACAGGACACCGCCGACCATGAATTTCACCATGGGCGGCACATCCGCGCGAGAGGACCAGAATGCCTCGATGAAGGCGGCCAGAAAGGTCATCACTGCCGCGCCCAGCAGCATCGGCACGATCTGCCCGGCAGCGGCGCGAACACTGGCGCGGCGAGTCATGCGCCCGGGGCGCAGCAGCGCCAGCCCGAGTTTCAGCCCCGATGCGCCGGCGAGGATCAGGCCGGTGAGTTCCAGCGAGGCATGCCCGATCACGAAGGACCAGAAATTTTCGACGGTCGCCGGATTGAAGCTCAGCCAGGAAGCCACCACGCCGAAATGCACGCCGTTGAACGCGACGAAAAGCAGCGAACCCAGGCCGTAGAGCACGCCGCCGGCAAACACGCGGAAGCAGATCGACACATTGTTCCAGATGTAGAAGCCGAACATCATGATGTCGTCATCCGACGTGCGCTCGCCGAAGCGCTCGTTGCCGTCGCTGTACATGTTCTCGAAGTGCGCCAGCTCAAAGGCCGAGCTGAAGCTGTAGGCGTAATCGCGGTTGCTGTGGATGGCGAGCGCAACCAGCAGCGCCGCGATGAGGAAAATCCCCAGCGACAGCAGCACCATGCGCCATTCGCTGCGCACCAGGCGCGGAAAATCGCGCATCACCCAGCGCATCAGCAGCAGCTCGCGCTTTTCCGGCGCGGCATACAGCGTGCGGTGTGCCTGCAATGCCAGCTGGTTCAGCCGTTCGACCAGTGACGGCGAATAGCCGCGTTGCCGCGCCAGTGCCAGCGTATGGCACAACGCCCGGTAGCGTTCGGGGAAATCATTGGCGGGTGCCTTGGCCTGCAGGCTCAGCTCGATGCTTTGCCACAGGTCCGCATAGCGGGCTTCAAACAGTTTCTGCTTCATCGGTTCGACTTCATGGTGCAGGCTTCTCCGGTGCCGGCTCCGGCGTCGCGCCGGTCAGGCCGGCGGCGTAATCCTGCAGGCGGCGCAGCGAGGCTTCGCCGGCCAGCCCGGTCAGTGGCTGGGCCAGATTGGCGAGTTCAAGCTGGCGTGCCGGTGGCAGCATCGGTGCGCGTTCGACGAAATCCAGAATGGCATGCTGCTCTTCCGGCTTCAGCGGGAAAGGCAATTCGCGCGGGGTACCATGTTGCAGCCTTTTTGATTTCTGCTTTTGCGGGCGATACACCACCAGGGTACCTGCCAGCATGTCGCCCAGACGGCGGAAGTCGCTATTGCTCAGCATGGTCAGCAGGCCCAGCCCGTACCACATCGGCAGAAAATCGGCCGCGCGCAGCAGATTGCGCAGTACACCCTCGCGCCAGCCGATCGGCAGGCCATTGTCGCGTACCACCTGCACGCCGACGATGCGCTTGCCCGGCGTCATTCCCGAGCCATACACCTCGAACAGCACCGGGTAGGCCCACAGCAGCAGGAACAGCAGCAGCATGGTCAGGCCCTGCTCGACGCCACTGCTGAAGCCGGGCAGATTGATCAGGAAGAACATGAAGAAGCCGAAAATCAGGCGGAAAAGGAAATCCAGCAGCCAGGCGAGCGCGCGTTTCGGCGCACCGGCCGGCGTCAGCGGCAGCGTGATGCCTTCGGGGGTTTGCAGGTGCAGGCGGCCGTCAAGCATGGGCGGGCTCGCGGATCACGATGGTGTCGCTCCACAGATCGTTGAGGGTGCGGCGATCAGCGCGGAAAACCGGCGCCAGCGCCAGGAAATAGAGTGCCCAGCCCAGCAGGGGCAGTTGCAGAAGAAGGGGAACGACGAGGAGTGCAATCAGGGGTAGTTCCCGCAGCAGATAGCGCCCGATTGCGATGCGAGAACCATCGACCCGGCAGACCTTCAGCCCTAGCCAGTATTTGCCGACGGTGGCATTTTTTTTCCACATCAGCCAGATCTGGACGCCTATGGTCGACCAGAGAAAGGCTAGCCCGATAAAGCCCACTGCCATTGAGAGTTGGCTATGGGAGACGCCAGCGAACACGCCTGTCAGCGATATTCTGATGAGCAGCGCTTGCGCGATGGCATAGCTGAAGATGATCGTGTATGACAGCACGAGGTTGATCAGGCTGGCGCAAAAGCGCCGGCGGCGGCTGGCTGGGCGCTGCTCGGCGGGGGCGGGCAGCCCGGTGAGGCTGGCTAGCGGCGGTGAATAGGGGTTCAGTGACATTACGCCATGCGTGGGCTGGACGGGGAGCCCATTGTAATGCGTTTTGCAGAAAGCAACACGCGGCTTTCTTTTGGTGTCAGAGCGAGTGTGGTCGGATTAACACGCCGTCAGGATGCAGGCGGGTCGGGCAGACGGATGACCACCGTGTCGCTCAGCAAGTCGATCAGGCTGCGACGATGGGGGCGCAACAGCAGTGCTGCTTGCAGATAGTAGGTGATCAGCCCGCTGCAGAGTATCCAGACGAGTCTGTCGCCGTCCCATCTGAGGGATGTGTCCGTCCAGCCGAATACCAGAATGATCAGCAGAGGCATGGTCGGAATCAGCAGCAAGGGGAGCAATTCCCTGGCCAGCACATAACGCAGCGTGTCGCAGCGCGTGCCATCGCTGCGCACGACGCACAGGCCGAACCAGCCTTTGGCAATACTCTGTCCATCCCGCACCATGCTGCGAATCTGCATGCCGAAATAGCCCAGCAAAATCAGCCAGAAGGCGATGAAGCCTGCGTAACCGATTGCGGTCGTGATGGCCAGTGCGACCAGCAGCACGAGCGTGGTCAGTATCTGGTTGGCAAGTGCAGCCGCCAGCCGTCGCGCCGGGCTGGCCAGCACGTAAGCGGGTGCGGAGCCGTCATCGTCCAGGCGGGCTTGCGGCGGGGCGTAGGGGTTGTCGCTCATGGAGTCTGCTCCGGCTGTACTGTCATCGAGGTGTGGTGCGGGCTTGATAGGTTGGCGGGTATTATTGTGAAGCCATTTCATTCAATTGGCTGTGTTGATATACCTGCTTATTCATGCCGATGGTGCCGGTACAGCCACCACTGCAGCTTCAGGTCGTCGAACACCGGCAGCGCGGCGAGGATCAGCAACCAGATGGCCAGCGGGATCGTGGCCGAATAGCCGATGTGCTTGAAGCTGATGGCGCCGATGATGCCGCCGGCCAGAAAGCTGCCGAACAGCCGCAGATGCAGGGCCAGTTTCGGGCGGTTGGCGGTCACCGGCGGGGCGTCGGGCTTGTGGCTCAGATAGAGCATTTTGCCGATTTCGATGCCGATGTCCGTGGTGATGCCGGTGATGTGCGTGGTGCGGATTTCCGCGCCGGAAATCTTGGTGATGATCGCGTTCTGCAGGCCCATGATGTAGCACAGCAGCAGGATGGTGACGGGGGCAAGCAGGTCGTGCAGCGTGGCCAGAAAGGCGCCGGCAATGCCGAAGACCAGCAGCAGGGCGGCTTCGAGCATCAGGATCATTGCATACTGGCTGCGCAGGTGGCGGCGCCGCGCCCAGTTGTTGAGGATGGCGGTGGTGATGGCGCCGAGCACGAAGGCCGCCAGCGAGGCCAGCCCGGCCAGCACCAGCGCCAGCTCGCCCAGCGCAAGGTGGTCGGCGATGCCGGACACCATGCCGGTCATGTGCGAGGTGTATTTGCCGATGGCCAGAAAGCCACCAGCGTTCATCGCGCCGGCAATGAAGGCCAGCGAGTAGCCCAGGTGGCGGTTGGCTTCCTGGTCGCGGCGATGGCCGGTGAGGCGGCGGAAGTAGGTGCGCACAGCAAGTCCTCAGGCGTTGAGATGGAATTTCGCCGCGTTGGCGTGCGCAGTCAGTGTATCGTCGGGCGACAGCTCGCTGGCAAGCTTGTGCGGTGTCTGCGGGGCTGCATAGGGATTGTCCACTCGGCTCATTTCAGCTTGGGTCAGAACTCGCATTGTAATGAATTGCGGCTGGTCGTGGCTTGGGCGAGATCAGGGTGCGGACTGACCCGATTACCCCCTGCCCTTGCTAGCGGACCGGCTCTTTGCGGGTGTGCGTTATCCAGCCCCGGCCTGAGCGTTTCCAGGTGGTGGTAATGTTGCGTCTGCCATCCCAGAGCTCATCCCGGCTTTCCACCAGTTGCAGTTTTCCATGGTAATAGCGATAAGTGTCAGCACTGTGCTGGCAGCAACTGCCGCGTGAGGCGCTATGAATTGCGCGCCGGCGAGCATCGATGTGAAGTTGCGTCAGTTCCGACAGTGTCTGGTCGCGCACGAACTGCTGCCGCTGCGGGTCGTAGAGAAACACGTTGCGGGTGTAGTTTGGTCCGGCGCCGCCGGAAATGCCGGGCGCAAGCAGGTCGGGATAACCGTCGAAATTGGCATCGACCAGCTGGATAAGCCCGCTGAGGTCATCACTTTCGATTTCCGCATCGAAGCCGCTGAGCGATTGCACCACATCGCCGCTGTGCCGGTCGTACACCCAGATGGCGGTAAGCGTGCGGTTGTTAGGCCCGTCCTGGATTCCGGCTTCGAAGCGGAAGCGGTCTGTTGTCGCATGCTGGGTGAGGCTGGTGCTGTCTGCCTGGGCATGCGCAACGGTCATGGTCGCGATCAGCAGTTTGCACAGGCACGAGATGATGAGTTTCATGGCTGTGATTATTATGCGCCGCCATGAAAAACGGCAGCCTTGTCGGCTGCCGTTGTGGGGCAAAGGTGACGCGGTTCACTTGAGGCGGAATTCTGCCGCGTTGGCGTGCGCCGTCAGCCCTTCGCCATGCGCGAGCACGCTGGCAATCTTGCCCAGCTTCTGCGCACCGGCTTCGGACACCTTGATCAGGCTGGAGCGCTTCTGGAAGTCGTACACGCCCAGCGGGCTGGAGAAACGCGCGCTGCGGGCGGTCGGCAGCACGTGGTTCGGGCCAGCACAGTAATCGCCCAGCGATTCGCTGGTGAACTTGCCCATGAAAATCGCGCCGGCATGGCGGATTTGCGGCAGCAGCGCTTCCGGGTTTTCTACCGACAGCTCCATGTGTTCCGGCGCGATGTAATTGCAGATTTCGCAGGCTTCCGCCAGATCCTTCACCAGGATCAGCGCGCCACGGTTAGCCAGCGATGCGGCGATGATGTCCTTGCGCGGCTGATTTGGCAGCAGCTTGGCGATGCTGGCGGCCACGGCATCCACGTAGGCGGCGTCCGGGCACAGCAGGATGGATTGCGCGATTTCGTCGTGCTCGGCCTGGCTGAACAGGTCCATCGCCACCCAGTCCGGATTGGTTGTGCCGTCAGCCAGCACCAGGATTTCCGACGGGCCGGCGACCATGTCGATGCCGACGATGCCGAAGACCGCGCGCTTGGCGCTGGCGACGTAGGCATTGCCGGGGCCGGTAATCTTGTCGACCTGCGGTACCGTCTGCGTGCCAAAGGCCAGCGCGCCAACCGCCTGTGCGCCGCCGATGGTAAACGCGCGCGACACGCCGGCCACGAAGGCTGCCGCCAGCACCAGATCGTTCTTTTCACCCTTTGGGGTGGGGACGACCATGATGATTTCCTTCACGCCGGCCACATGCGCCGGAATGGCGTTCATCAGGACAGAAGACGGGTAGGCCGCCTTGCCGCCCGGCACATAGATGCCGACGCGATCCAGCGCGGTGACCTGCTGGCCCAGCAGCGTGCCGTCTTCGTCTTCATACGACCACGACGCCATTTTCTGGCGTTCATGGTAGCGGCGCACGCGCTCGGCGGCAGCCTGCAGTGCTTCGGCCTGTGCGGCAGGCAGGCGCTCGAAAGCGGCCTTCAGTTCAGCCTGCGTGAGTTCCAGCTCGGCAAAGTCCTGTGAGCTCATGCCGTCGAAGCGGTTGGTGTATTCGATCACCGCCGCATCGCCGCGTGCTTTTACGTCGGCGAGGATGGCAGCGACGCGATGATCGACGTCCGGATCCTGCGACGTCTCAAACGCCAGCAGCGCGGTGAGCTCCTGCTGGAAGTCGGCGGAAGAAGAATCAAGGCGGCGAATCATGGTGGTCGTCCTGTATCGCATAAATCAGAATCGGAGGGCTGTTTCAATGCTGGCCGGCGTTGCTTTGCACGATGCCTTCGCTGCGCAGCAACAGCACTTTGCCATTACGGCGGATCAGCGTGTCTGTGGTTTGGGCTTTGATATTGATAATGCTGCCACCGACATCGAGTTCACTGCTCAGAATGACGGTAGCTTGTTTTTTATCCGGCGATAGCACCACGCTTTGAATCTCGTAGCGGGAGTCAAGCTGCATCATGCCGCCCATTTTCTCGCCCAGTTGTTCGATGGTGCTGAAAAACTCTTCCTGGTCAGCACAGGTGGATTTTTTATTGATGTTGCCGAGATTGCTGCTGCCCTGGAAGTCGTCAGCCAGCAGGGCGCACATGGCCTTGGGGTCGCGGGAGAGCATCGCTTGTTCGTATTGCGCGTAATAATCCCGTGCTTGCTCTACGCTGATGCTGCGGCTGGCGACGAAATACCACCAGCCAGCGGCGGCGAGCAATGCCACGACCAGTAGTATTTTCCCGAGCGGCAAGGGCTCGCGTGCTGGCTGGAAGCGCTGACTCTGAACCGGGCTGGTGCTGGCTGATGCCCGAGCGGTTTCTCGCGGTTTGTCGTTCTGGGCCGCCAGCATGCGCGGCATGTCGGTACCGCAGCCCAGGCAAAGTGTGCGTTTGGGCTGCACGCGGGCGCATTTGGGGCAGGTGATCTTCTCGATAGCCGGTGTTTCCAGCTGCAGGGCCGTTGGAGCAGGATGGGCTGACAGCAGTTCGGCCCTGACCTCAAGCCCTGCGCGGGCAAAATGCTGGAGATAGTTGTCCAGCTGCTGCTGTGAAATCTCCCGCTTGATGAGCGCCGGTGCTTTCTGCAACAAGGCGTGTGCTTGAGCCAGCTCCAGCTTCATCAGGCGTGCCAGATTTTCAGCCGCCAGCTCCGGAGCCGTGCCGGGCAGGGTGTTGCCGGTCAGAATCAGCTGATAGTGGGCGCTCATCAATGGCTTCGCTGTGAAATATTCGGCGCCTGGCTCAGCGGCCTGTGCCGATGGCGCCTCTGAAGGCGTCGAGCATCGGCTGCAGGCGGTCGCGTTTCAGTTTCAGTGCCGCCTGGTTGAGCACCAGCCGGCTGGAAATGTCACGGATGTGCTCGACGGCGACCAGTTTGTTGGCCTTGAGCGTGCCGCCGGTGGACACCAGATCGACGATGGCATCGGCCAGTCCGACCAGCGGGGCCAGCTCCATCGAGCCGTACAGCTTGATCAGGTCGACGTGCACGCCCTTGTCGGCAAAGTGCTCGCGCGCCTGCTTGACATATTTTGTGGCGATTTTCAGCCGTGCGCCCTGTTTCACTGCGGCGTCGTAGTCGTAGCCTTCCCGCACGGCGACCATCAGGCTGCACTTGGCAATGTCGAGGTCGAGCGGCTGATAAAGGCCATCGCCGCCGTGTTCGAGCAGCACATCACGGCCGGCGACACCCAGGTCCGCAGCGCCATGCTCGACGTAGGTCGGCACGTCGGTCGCGCGCACGATGATCAGGCGCACGTCGTCGCGGTTGGTGCCGATGATTAGCTTGCGGCTTTTCTCCGGATCTTCCGCTGGGGTGATGCCGGCTGCGGCCAGCAGCGGCAGGGTTTCTTCAAAGATGCGGCCTTTCGAGAGCGCGATGGTAATCATGGTTGGCTACTGGTCTGCGAGGAGTGACGGGCGGTGGTGGGTATTAGTCCGCAGCCCTTTCAGGTAAAAGGTTGCAGGCTAATACCCTGTGGTATTCTGGCTGGCCACTGCCGCGCCGCTGCTCGGCGGTTGCGGGAATGCTAGGGATTATCCCTTATTTGAACAGCTTGAGCGTAACAGGGTATTTCGACTTCCAGCCATTGATGGCCTTGGCACCTTCCCACAGGGCGAACATGGCCGAGCCGATGCCGACCCACCACAGCGGGAAAATGCTGTTGAACATCATGCTGCCGAGCATGGCCACGACGTAGAAGCAGCCCATCAGCAGCTGGAAATTCGTCGCCTGCAGCGCGTGTTGTTCGACAAATTCGGAATGCACGCGCGCGAACTGCAGGATCAGCACCGGAATCAGCAGCGCCAGAATCGGCAGCGGCAGCACGGGCAGCCAGAAGATGCCGGCGAGGTGTGCGAGTGCGGCAAAGCCCTTCTCGACCTGCTTGGGCGGCGGCGGGGTGCCGTCGCTGTCGTTGCCTGAGGGTTTGGGGTTGAGCGTCAGCATGTTGGAAACCTTGGTTGAGCCACAGGAGCACAGGGTAACGCCAAGCGGGCTGGCTTGCATGAAGCCAGCTCAATATTTGCGTTGTTCCCGTGCTCCGGCGGCAAAGACTGTTTAGCCGCTGATCCGTTCGATCTGCGCACCGACACCGCCCAGCTTGGTTTCGATGTGTTCGTAACCGCGGTCGAGGTGATAGATGCGGTCGACGATGGTTTCACCCTTGGCGACGAGGCCGGCAATGACCAGCGAGGCGGAGGCGCGCAGGTCGGTCGCCATCACGGTCGCGCCCGAGAAACCCTCGACGCCGGTCACAAAGGCCGAGTGACCGTCGACCTTGATGTTGGCCCCCATGCGCGCCAGTTCCGGCACGTGCATGAAGCGGTTTTCGAAAATAGTTTCGGTCATCACGCAGCTGCCGGTGGCCAGCGCGTTGAGCGTCATGAACTGTGCCTGCATGTCGGTCGGGAAGGCCGGGTATTCCAGTGTGCGGATGTCGACGGCCTTGGGGCGCTGCTTCATGTCGAGCGCAATCCAGTCGTCGCCGGCTTCGATGTAGGCGCCGGCTTCACGCAACTTGTCGAGCACCGCACCGAGGATGTCGGCGCGGGTCTTGCGCAGCAAGACCTTGCCCTGTGTGGCGGCGGCGGCGACCAGGAAGGTGCCGGTTTCGATGCGGTCGGGAACGATGGCATGCTCGGCGCCGTGCAGTTCCTTGACGCCTTCGATGGTGATGGTGTCCGTGCCGTGGCCGCTGATCTTGGCGCCCATCTTGATCAGGCACTCGGCCAGGTCAACCACTTCCGGCTCGCGTGCCGCGTTTTCCAGAATGGTCGTTCCCTCTGCAAGGGTTGCGGCCATCAGCAGGTTTTCTGTGCCGGTGACGGTAATCATGTCCGAGCGGAAGCGGCAGCCCTTGAGCTTGCCTTTCGCCTTCACATAGCCGTGTTCAATAACAATCTCAGCGCCCATCGCCTGCAGGCCTTTGATGTGCTGGTCAACCGGACGTGCGCCGATGGCGCAGCCGCCGGGCAGGGATACCTGTGCTTCGCCGAAGCGGGCGAGCGTGGGGCCGAGCACCAGAATCGACGCGCGCATGGTTTTTACCAGTTCATAGGGCGCGATGATGCTGGTGATGGCGTTGGCGGTCAGTTCGTATTCGTGCACGTTGTCGGTCATTACGCGCACGCCCATGCCCTGCAGCAGCTTCTGCGTGGTTTTCACGTCGGCGAGTTGCGGCACATTGGTGAGTCTGAGTGTTCCGGCGGTCAGCAGGCCGGCACACAGGATCGGCAGTGCGGCGTTCTTGGCGCCAGAAATGGTGATTTCACCGGAAAGTGCTTGTCCGCCGGTGATCTTGAGCTTGTCCATGGTTTACCTCACGGGGCAATGACCCCGTCCTGATTCAATTGATGTGTAGGGTGAGTCGTGTTCTTCAGCGGCTGAAATACCAGATCAGCCAGACGGCGATCACAATCAGCAGGGGCAGATTGGTCAGCGCCTGCAGGCGACTGGCGCTGCGGTTGGCTTCCCTGTCGCGCGCGGCGACCTTGGCATCCGCCAGCTTTTTTTTCTGCTCGTCGATGACGCCGAGGTCAAAGCGGCGCTCGTCGGGGCGATGATCGCTCATCAGGCTGCTTCAGCCGGTGTTTTTGTTGCGCGCAGACTCAGCGCGTGCAGCTCGCCCGAATCCAGCTGGCTTTTCAGGCGCTCTTTTACCAGCCGGTGGCGGTCAAGCAGTTTCAGGCCTTCGAAGGCCGTGGACACAATGCTGGCGTAGAAGTGATGCCCGTCGCCTTCCACCTCGACGGCGGTACAGGGCAGTGCGGCTTCGATGAGTTGCTTGACGTGTTCGGGTGACATACGCTTCTCGTGCGCGGCGTGACGCTGCGCGATATAAGAAAAGCGCTGATTTTACACCATTATCGCAACTTGGGCCTGCAGCTTGCCGGCCCGGTCTGTTGCCTAGTGGCGCAGCTTGTAGCCGCTTCTGAGCAGCTGCAGCGTATAGAGTGCCAGCAGCAGGCAGCAGCCACCGGCAATCGCCAGTGACAGCCAGGGGCTGGCATCGCTGGCGCCGAAGAAGCCGTAGCGGAAACCGTCGATGAGATAGAACACCGGATTGGCGTGCGACACCTTCTGCCAGAAGGGGGGCAGGCTGTGAATCGAATAGAACACACCGGACAGAAAGGTCAGCGGCATGATGAGGAAATTCTGGAAGGCGGCGAGCTGGTCGAATTTCTCGGCCCAGATACCGGCGATGATGCCGAGAATTGCCATGATCATGCTTCCCAGTAGCGCAAATGCAATGATCCATAGGGGGTATGCGAAGGCAGGCTTTGCAAAGAAAAGTGCTGCAACAAATACCCCGGCCCCTACCACAAGGCCGCGAATCATGGCGGCCAGCACGTAGGCTCCGAAAAATTCCAGATGCGACAGCGGCGGCAGCAGGATGTAGACAATATTGCCGGTAATCTTCGACTGGATCAGGCTTGATGATGTGTTGGCGAAGGCGTTCTGCAGCATCGTCATCATCGCCAGCCCCGGAATCAGGAAGGCGGTGTAGCGCACGCCCGGATAAGGTTCGACGTGCGCATCCAGCACATGTGCGAACACCAGCAAATACAGGAGCGACGTGAGCACCGGTGCGGCAACGGTCTGGAACGAGACCTTCCAGAAACGCAGGATTTCCTTGTAGAACAGCGTGTAGAAACCGGTCATGTCGGGCTCGCGGGCTGGGGTGTCTGCATCATGTCGAGGAAAATATCTTCCAGATCAGGTTTGGCGACCTCGATGTCGCGCACGCTGATGCCGGCCAGTTTCAGCTCGGCCAGTATGCCTTCCAGTGCCCCGCAGTCGGGCAGGCGCAGCTCGAAACTGCCGTCATCCCGCTGGCTGATCAGCCTGTCCTGCAGGCTGGCGGGCAATTCCCGGGGCTGCAGGCGCAGCACCAGACTGCGTGCCTTGCCGCGACCCAGCATCCGGCTCTTGTCCTCGAGGGCGATAAGATTGCCCTGCTTGAGCATGGCGATGCGGTTGCACAGCTCTTCGGCCTCTTCCAGATAATGCGTGGTCAGCACGATGGTGTGGCCATCGCTGTTCAGTCGCCGGATAAAGGCCCACAGTGTCTGGCGCAGCGCCACGTCGACGCCGGCCGTGGGTTCGTCAAGCACGATTACGGGAGGGCGGTGCACCAGTGCCTGTGCGACCATCACGCGGCGCTTCATTCCGCCCGACAGGGCGCGCATATTGCTGTTGGCCTTCTCGGTTAGCCCGAGATTGGCGAGGATTTCATCAATCCAGTCGTCATTTTTCCGGATGCCGAAATAGCCACTCTGGAAGGTCAGCGTTTCACGAACCGTGAAGAAGGGGTCGAAAACGAGCTCCTGCGGCACGATGCCGACAGCACGGCGAGCTTGCCGGTAATTGGCCTGGACATCAAAGCCCATGACGCGGGTCGTACCGCTGCTGGCGCGGTTCAGCCCACCGAGAATCGAAATGAGTGTGGTCTTGCCCGCGCCGTTGGGGCCGAGCAGGGCGAAGAAATCCCCTTCATTGACCTGGAAGCTGACGTTGTCCAGTGCACGGAAGTCGCCATACAGCTTGCTGACACCGGCAAAATCGATGGCAACACTCATGGTGTCGCTGTTCCTGCCGTAGCTTGCTCGGATGGTGGCGCTGCATCGTCATCCCCATCATCGTCCAGAGCCATCGGCAGCGGGTGTGGCGGTTCGCCATCGTAAACCTTGAACCAGCGCCGTTGCAGATAGGTGTCGCGGATGAAGGCGTAAGGGTCGAGCGCATCCTGCAGGGTTGCATCAAGCGGCAGCAGTTCGGCGCGCAGGCTGACCATGGCTACGCTGTAATAGCCGATCTGACCGGCCAGTGGGTCGATGTAATCAATGGGGCCCCAGGCGAGCCGGGATAGCGGGTCTACCGAGTCGCGCAGCGTCATCGGTCCATAAAACGGAATCATCAGATAAGGCCCGCTGGGGACGCCCCAGTAGCCCAGAGCCTGACCGAAGTCCTCATCCTGTTTCTTGAAGGGGACGTCGCTGCCGATGTCGATCAGGCCTGCAAGTCCGAAAGTAGAGTTGAGCACGACGCGCCCGGTGCCCTCTCCGGCAGCATGCCACTTGCCCTGCAGCAGCGCGGCGGGAATGCCGAACAGGTCGTCGATATTGCCGAAGAAATTGCGTACGCCCTGCTGGACTCCGCCGGGAACATAATTGCTCCAGCCCTGTGCAACTGGTCGCAGCACGGCCTTGTCGACCGAGTCGTTGAAGGCGTAGATCGGGCGATTGACGCTTTCGAGCGGGTCGTAGTTATTCTGTGGTGTCGCGCAGCCAGCCAGCAGCAGGGCCAGAGGAAGCAGAAGGGGGAATACTCGCATTGCGGTGTCCTTGCGCACGCTCGGGCGCTGAATTCTAGTTCGTTTCCTGCATGGGCGCAGCCGCGCCAGGCAGCAGATCCGACAGGGCGTAAACACGCAGCAGTTGCCGCAGTGAATCAGGTATACCAGTGAGTTGCAGCGCCAGCTGCCGCTGGCTGGCAACCCTTAGCCAGTGCAGCAAGAGGGCGACCGCCGAAGAATCAAGTTGTGAAACGCCTGCGAGATTGATCGTGCAGGCTTCCCCGTCATTCAGTGTGTCCAGCAGTGATAATTGTTCTGCCGCTGTCTGCATGGTCAGCGGCCCCGTGATGTGCAGCTCTCTCATTTGCTGGCGGAACTCGCGGCATTCCGGCTGGCCAGCTGCTTGATCAGGCCGTCGATGCCCTCACTGCGGATGACCGAGGCGAAGGTATTGCGGTGGTTGTTGATGAAACTGACACCGCCTACGGAAATGTCGTAGACCTTCCAGTCCGCGCCGGACTTTTCGAAACTGAAGTCCAGCGTGATGGGCTTTTCGCCGGGCAGGTTCACCTCGGTGCGGACGTCCTGTTCGCTCGGAGAGTTGCCCGCGCGTACCGACTTCACATCAACCTGGGCATTCTTGTAGATGGTCAATGCTGACAGATAGGTACGAACCAGCATGGTGCGGAATTCGCGTGTCAGAGCCTGCTGCTGCTCGGGCGTTGCGGTTTTCCAGTGCCGACCGGCGGCCAGCTGGGTCATGTGCGTGTAATCAACCAGCGGAGCGACGCGGGCATCAACCAGTTCGCGTACCTTGAGCGGATCCTTGTCATTCTTGCGGATGATCTCCAATACATCCCTGCTGCTCTGGCGCACCAGTTGCTCGGGTGTTTCGCTACTGGCAAGCACGTGTGGCATGAAACCGCAAAGCCCGAAGGCAAGGAAAAAACTGATAAATCGTTGCATCGCTTATTTCTCCGGTGTTGCTGTGTCGTCGCCTGCTGCCTTGGAAAACAGGAAGCGGCTGATCAGTTGTTCGAGTACGAGGGCTGACGAGGTAATCTTGAAGGTATCGCCGGATTTGAGCTGTACGTCATCCGCGCCGGTGGTGACGCCGATGTATTGCTCCCCAAGCAGGCCTGAAGTCAGAATTTCTGCGCTGCTGTCACGGCTGAAGCGATAACGCTGATCCATTGCCAGTGTTACACGTGCCACATAACGTTCCGTATCCAGCTCGATGGCGTCTACCCGGCCAACGACAACCCCTGCGCTCTTGACCGGGGCACGGACTTTCAGTCCGCCAATGTTTTCGAAATTGGCCGTCAGAGTATAGGTTTGTGCCGCAGGCAGGCTGGACAGTGTACTGACCTTCAGGGCAAGGAACATCAGTGCGGCAAAGCCGGCAATGGCAAAAAGACCAACCCAGAAATCAATCGTTCCACGTTTCATTATTGCATTCCCAATTTATTACACACCGCGGAACATGAAGGCGGTGAGGATGAAATCCAGAGCCAGAATGACCAGCGCACTGGTAACCACGGTACGGGTGGTTGCTGTTGATACCCCTTCCGCAGTGGGGGGCGCATCATACCCTTCGAAAACGGCAATCAGTGCAATGGCAATGCCAAAAAACACGCTCTTGATTATGCCGTTGACTACATCAAGCCTGAAGTCAACCGCGCCCTGCATCTGTGACCAGAAGCTGCCTTCGTCAAGCCCCAGCAACTGCACTCCGATCAGGTAACCACCGAAAATACCCATGGCACTGAACATGGCCGCAAGCAGCGGCATGGAAATGATGCCTCCCCAGAATTTGGGGGCAATGACCCGTGCCAGCGGGTTTACTGCCATCATTTCCATCGCGGCCAGCTGTTCGGTAGTTTTCATCAGCCCGATCTCGGCGGTGATGGCCGAGCCTGCACGGCTGGCAAACAGTAGTGCACCAACAACCGGGCCGAGTTCACGAACGAGTGACAAGGCAACCAGAATGCCCAGCGACGACGATGCACCAAAGCGCTGCAGGGTGTCATAACCCTGCAGGGCAAGCACCATGCCGACAAACAGGCCTGACACGCTGATGATCAGCACGGACAGGACGCCGGCAAACCAGATTTCCCGCAGCAGCAGGCGCGGACGTGTGAGGGTGACTGCACTGTGTCGCAGGATGGCCAGCAGGAAGCGGCAGGCAAAACCGAGCTTGATCAGCCTATCGGTCAGTGGGGCGCCCAGCCACTGGCAGAAGCGGCGGAATTGATCAGGCATGGCCAGCCTCCAGTCCCAGCTGTTCCAGATAGGGGGGGGCCGGTTTGTGGAACGGCAAGGGGCCATCCGGCCTGCCATTGATGAATTGCTGCACGAAGGGATGCGCCGAGGCGCGTACTTCTTCGGGTGTTCCGGAGGCGATGATGCTGCCATCTGCCAGAAAATAGACGTAGTCCACGAGGCTGAGCGATTCGGTTACGTCATGTGTTACCACGATCGATGCTGTTCCCAGTGCATCGTTGAGCTCCCTGATCAGGGTCGCAATGGTCGCCAGCGAGATCGGGTCCAGGCCGGTGAATGGTTCGTCATAAAGCATGATGGCTGGATCCAGCGCGATGGCTCGTGCCAGTGCCACACGTCTGGCCATGCCGCCAGACAGTTCCTGCGGCATCAGGTTCGCCGCACCACGCAGACCAACTGCATGCAGCTTCATCAGAACCAGGTCGCGGATCATGCTTTCCGGCAGAGTTGTTCTCTCCCGCAGGGGGAAAGCGACATTGTCATAGACGCTGATATCGGTAAAAAGCGCTCCGAACTGGAACAGCATTCCGAGTTTGCCGCGCAGTTCATACAGCCCGGCTTCGTCGAGGCTTGATGTATTCATGCCAGCAACATGAACATGGCCGTCATCGGGCAGCAGCTGGCCGCCGATCATCCGGAGCAAGGTGGTCTTCCCCGAGCCGGAGCCCCCCATGATTGCGACAAGCTGACCCTTGCGCACCTGCAGATCAATGCCCTTCAGGATGCGTTGTTTGCCATAGGCAAAACTTGTGTGTGAAAAATCGACCAGTATGTCGGACATGAAATGAACTGTCTGTTCCTTGTTCGAACTGCACGCGGGATATTTGCCGCGCCGCAGCCCGAGTGTTAAAAGCAGGCAGGGCCGTGACTGCGGAGGCGCCCTCGAAGCGAGGTTTCGTCAAGGCCCGTGTATAACCGGATAATGCTGCGAGTATATCGCTACAGTGTGATGTCACCTGTAACAAAGCATGTTGTGTCAGAGTATGGTAAGTGATCTGGAGTCCTAGGTGTACCTCGACTTTTTTGGCTTGACCAGTCCGCCTTTCCGGTTGACACCCCATCCGGACTTTTTCTTTGCCGGGGCCACCCGGGGCGATATTTTGCATGCCCTGGAATATGCGCTTGGTCAGGGAGACGGGCTGATCAAGGTGGTTGCCGATGTTGGTGCAGGCAAGACCATGCTCTGCAGGGTCTTGCTGGAAAGGATGCCGGTCCATATGGACAGTGTTCTGATAGCCAACCCGGCGCTGACCGCCGATGAATTGCTGCAGACGCTGGCCGATGAACTGGAGGTTTCGCTGGAAGGGGGCCGCCCGATGGCTCGGGTCAGGCGGCTAGAGTTGGCGCTGATCGAACGGTTTGCCGCCGGAAGGCAGGTGGTCATACTGGTTGACGAAGCTCATGCCATGCCTGATGAAAGTCTGGAGGCTATCCGCCTGCTATCCAATCTTGATCATGGGCACAGCAAACTGCTGCAAATCGTTCTGTTTGGCCAGACGGAACTGGATGTGCGTCTGGCGCAATCCCATCTTCGGCAATTACGCGAACGCATCGTGCATTCTTTCTCTCTTCCGCCATTATCCCCGCTGGACGTAGGGCGGTATCTCGAGTGCCGGCTAGCCGCGGCGGGCCTGTCGCGCACAGGTGTCTTTCATCCTGCCGCAGTCGCCGCGCTTGCCCGGGGCGCTGAAGGGCTCAGCAGGCGAATCAATATTCTTGCCGACAAATCGATGCTGGCGGCTTTTGTGGCAGGGAGTCCCTGTGTAGATGTCTCGCATGTGCATCTTGCTCTGCATGATGCGGGTTATGCGCGTGGGGAGGGATTTTTCCACAGATACCGCGCATTCATAGGCGCGGGTATTGTCTTTGCCGTTCTTGGCAGTCTTCTGCTGAGTTACCTGCATTGAACGAATGTGGTTTTACGGAGTAATCCGCTCAATTTGACTTGGAAAAGGCTTTCTCCCTGCGCTAGCCTTTAATCGCCGTTTATTCTGGAAATGCATGTGCAGATACTCAGAAGCGCTTTGTTCATATTCTTGCTTGCCGGCTGTGCCAGCCGCAATCCTGTTCCCATGGGGCCGGGGCAGGATCTTGCCGCAGCCGAGACAGTGAAAGCCGCAGGCCAAATTCCTTCACCTATTCAACTCGCACCTGAACTCCCAAAGCCGCGACCTGCCCGCAAGCAGGAAAGTTATAGTGTTGTTGTCAGCAATGTTGCCGTGCAGGACCTTCTGTTCGCACTCGCGCGTGATGCCAAGATCAATGCGGATATCCATCCTGGGGTGTCGGGCATGGTGACACTGAATGCCTTGAACCAGACTTTGCCGCAAATCATGGAACGTCTGGCTGCCCAGGTGCCGATGCGCTGGAGCGTTGAACAGGGCGTTTTGCATGTGAAACCTGATGAGCCTTATGTCCAGACCTACAAGATTGATTACCTCAATATCGCTAGGACGGTGAAATCGAACGTTTCCATTTCCAATTCGGTTTCCTCGACAGGAGGATCGGTAGCCAGTGATTCGGGTTCGCAAGCGACAGCATCGTGCGGCACTGCGGGCAGTAACTCCTCATGCACCATGCTGGATTACAGCAGTGAAAACCAGTTCTGGGTTCGGCTTGAGAAAAACCTGAAAGAAATCTTGGGAGTTGATCCAATTGCAATCAGCACCGGGAAAATTGGTGATGTGAGCAGTTTGGATAAGGTGGCCAATCGCCAGGATAAGGCAACCGTTGTCACGGCAGATTCTGAACGTGAAGTTGCCGGCAAGAACAGGCAACAGACCAGTGTTGAAAAAGTACAGGATCAGAGCCAGCAAACTCTGGCTGCGCTATTTCGTCTGCAGACGGAAGAACTGGAAAGGATGGCTGAGTTCCAGTTGAAGCAGGCGCGGATTCAGCGTGAAGAATACAAACGGTCCAATCAGGTAGTCATAAATCCCGAAACCGGGCTGGTTCTGGTCAGGGCTAGCCATAAAGATCAGCAGAAGGTAGCCGAATTTCTCGCCCAGATGCAGTCATCGGCTCAGCGACAGGTATTGATCGAAGCCACGATTGTTGAGGTGACACTGGGAGATAAATACCAGGCAGGAGTCGACTGGGCCAAGCTGGCAAGCGGTGGAAGCGGGTGGTCGTTTGGACAGAAAATGCTCGGTCAGAACATGAGCTCAGCTCCTTATGGCGGCATTTTCTTCAGCAGCAATAATTTTGACCTGACCGTGAAATTGCTCGAGCAGTTTGGCAGGACAAGGGTGTTGTCCAGCCCCAAGATCATTGCGCTGAACAATCAGACGGCCGTGATGAAAGTGGTCGAGGAGCAAGTCTATTTCACGATCAAGGCAACACCGGGACAGTCGGACAATGGTGTTATTTCCCAGCCTACTTATGAAAGTGAATTGCATACCGTACCGATTGGTCTGGTGATGCAGGTCACCCCGCAGATCGCGGATTCCGGTGCAATTTCGCTGAATGTGCGCCCGACTATTACCAATGTTAGCTCCTATGTTGCCGATCCAGCTGTTGCCATTCTGGCTGCCAACAGCGGATCGACTGTACAGAGCCTGATACCTGTAACCCAGGTGCGCGAGTTTGATTCAACCCTCAAGGTGCCATCAGGGCAGACCGCTGTGCTGGGGGGATTGATTCAGGATGCAATCAAGACCGACCGGCAAGGTATCCCGGTTTTGTCGCGAATACCAACCGTTGGCGATTTGTTCAGCTATCGGGATGACAAGGCCAGCAAGAGCGAACTGATCATTTTCTTGCGGCCGGTGCTGGTGCGTGATGCCAGCATGAATGGTGATTTTGCCAATCTGAAGGGATATTTGCCGGGCAGCGATTTTTTCCAGAGCCCGCAGGATTTTGATTTGTCGGCTTATCAGGCGGGAGCTGTTCCTCCCGAAGCTGCGCGATAGAGGCCGGAGGTAAGCAATGAGTCTGTTGCTGAAGGCACTCAAGCAGGCCGAAGAGCAAAAGCGGCTTCGCGAAGCCGCCGCACAGGAACTGGATGCCCCATTGCCGGAACTGACTCTGGATGCCGAGCCTCCGTCTGGTGTGGTGCCCAGTGAAGAGCGGGCCGAACTTGAATTCGTGAACGATTCGGCAGAGATGGCTGCTGAGAACGCGCCCACTCCTGTACCTTTCCCTGTCGATATGCAAATGGCGCTTCAGGATGACAACCTTGCCGAGGAGGGGGATCAGGCCTCTGTGGCTCGAAGGGTCGCGGCTACACAAGAAGAGCCTCTGCAAGTACATCCTGTCGAGGAGGGTGAGCCCGCCAGCAATCGCCAGGATGTTTCATCCTCCGCAGTGGGTGCAGGAACCGCCGCGCGGTTTGATAAACCACAAGCTACTCCTTCAGCCCATTCACTGCATGTTGCATCGGCCATTCTTAATTCCACGCACCCCCGAAGCAAGGATAGTCGAGCTTTGCCATGGCTGATGACGGCAGGTGGAGGCTCTTTGCTTGTCTGCCTCGGCTGGTTGTACTGGCAGTGGCAGGGGATTCCTGGTGTGAATCCGCTTGTGGCACCAACCGCAGTGTCCGTAGTGACCGCTTCACCAGCGGCTTCAAACGTGCAGGAGCATGAGAAGAACCCATATAAGGCTAGTCAGGATGGCGGTTTAGCAGCTGACGAGATGGTGAACGGTATGGGGCACGAAGCCCCGGAGCTGCAGGGAAATAAAGTGCGTGCAGGGGTGAAACATCCGGATTTGCCTGTGCAAACGACGGAGCGCAACGAGATTCGCCCGGCGGTGAGCAACAGCAATGGCTCTCCAAAATTCGAACGCCATCTGTCTGATGACAGGGAGGATGCCGGACTTCTTGCTGCGTGGCAGGCCTATCAGGACGGGCGGATGGAGCAGGCGAAGGCCGGCTATGAAAAAGTGCTCCAGCAAGATACCCGCAATCGTGATGCCATGCTGGGAATGGGCGCGGTTTCTTTGCGTCAGGGGCTTGCTGCTGATGCTGCGCAATGGTATCGGCGTGTACTGCAGGCATATCCGCAAGATGAGACCGCCAGGGCAGCCTTGCTTGCAATTGGCTCGCAGGAAATGGATGCGGCAACTGCCGCTCGCTTGCAGCAGGAATCCCGTCCGGAAAACGCGCTGCTGCTGGGGCAGTATTATGCCGCCCAGCAGCGCTGGGCCGAGGCCCAGGAACAGTATTTTACGGCCTGGTCGCAGTCTCCCGACAATCCGGGGCTGGCTTTCAATCTGGCGGTCTGTCTGGATCACCTGAATCAGCCTCGTCTGGCGATGGAGTATTACCAGAAGGCTCTCAAGTTGTCGCAAGGCAAAAAGGGCCAGTCGTTTGATCCGGCTTCCGTTCAGCACCGCGTTTTCGAACTGGAGGCGTCATTGCGATGAATATGGCATCCAAAGGCAAGCTCCCGCTTGGTCAGCTGCTGGTCAGCAAGGGGCTGGTTACCGAGGATCAGTTGCGGATTGCCCTGCTTGAACAGCGCCGCTCCGGGAGTCCTCTGGGCAAGCTGATGGTTTCGCTCGGTTTTGTTTCAGAAAACGTGCTGCGTGAAGCGCTCTCGGAGAACCTTGGCAACCAGAGTATTGATCTGAGCCGGGTCATCCCGGATGCTCAGGCCTTGGGGCTGGTTTCAAAGGAAGCCGCGCGCCGTTTACTCGTTCTTCCTGTGGCCCTTGATGAGAAGGCTGGAGGGCTGACCGTTGCTATGGCCAATCCGAACAACCTGGTCGCCATGGATCAGTTGCGCACACTGGTAAACGGGCGTGAAGTCATTGCCTTGCTGGCGGGCGAATCAGAAGTTGTTCATGCCATTGACCAGTATTACGGTTTTGAGTTGTCTATTGACGGCATTCTCAGGGAAATTGAAACCGGTGAAATAGACTGGAGCAGTTTGTCCGCTGCAGATTCGGAATACAGCCAACCGGTTGTCCGGCTGATTGACGCCTTGCTGGCTGACGCTGTGACCAGAGGGGCGTCCGATCTTCATTTCGAGCCCGAGCAATCCTTTGTCCGTATTCGCTACCGGATTGATGGTGTGCTGCGGCAAATTCGTGCCTTGCACAAAACATACTGGCCAGCAATGGTTGTGCGGCTCAAGGTCATGTCCTCAATGAATATTGCTGAAACCAGAGCCCCGCAGGATGGGCGGATTTCGCTGACTCTGGCCGGCCGGCCGCTAGATTTCCGGGTGTCGAGCCAGCCTACCAGCTGGGGCGAAAACGTGGTTTTGCGGATTCTTGACCGTCAGAAAGGGCTGGTTCCGCTGGACGGGCTGGGGCTTGAAGCCCACAACCTCAATCTTCTCAGACTGATGATTGCCCGTCCTGAAGGCATCATCCTGGTAACGGGGCCGACGGGGTCGGGCAAGACAACCACGCTGTATTCAATACTCAGCCATATCAATACGGTTGAAGTGAATATCATGACGCTGGAAGACCCTGTCGAATATCCGATTCCGCAGATCCGGCAGACTTCGGTGAACGAGGCTGCAAAAATCGATTTTGCCAATGGCATCCGTTCAATGATGCGGCAGGATCCGGACATCATCCTGGTGGGCGAAATCCGCGACAAGGATACAGCCGAAATGGCTTTTCGCGCCGCGATGACCGGGCATCAGGTTTATTCCACGCTGCACACCAATTCGGCGCTGGGGGCAATCCCGCGTCTGCTGGATATCGGGGTGCTGCCCGACATCATGGCTGGCAATATTATCGGCATCGTTGCGCAGCGGCTGCTGCGCAAGCTCTGCATCCATTGCCGTGAAGAGTATGAGGCGGATGATTTCGAAGTGCAGCTGCTTGGACTCAAGCCTTCAACGGAGCCCGTACGCCTCTTCAGAGCCAGGGGGTGCATCCATTGCGAGCAGCAGGGCTACAGGGGGCGAACAGCCATCATGGAATTGCTCAAAATGAATGCCGAAATTGATGAAATGCTCGCGCGGCGGGCAACGACCCAGGAAATCCGTGCGGTTGCATTGCGGCATGGCTTCCGGACTCTTGCCGATGATGCCTGCCGCAGGGTGCTGGACGGCAGTACATCGCTGGATGAGATTTCCAGAGTCGTTGATCTGACGGACCGTATTGCCAATGCCTAATCCTGATTTGCTTCGCATTCACCGCGTGGACTGAATATGCAGTTTCACTATCGCGCGACTGACGAGACAGGACGGCTGCAGCAAGGCGACATGGATGCGGTCAACCTGTCCGATCTCGAGCTGCGTCTTGGCAAGCTGGGGCTGACCCTGATTCGTGCCCGGGAAACCCGGCGCCGCGCCATGAAAGGGCGCCGTGTCGGGCGTCGGGACCTGATTACCTTCTGTTTCCACATGGAGCAGCTTACCCGGGCTGGCGTACCCCTGCTCGATGGTCTCGGAGATCTGCGGGATACACTCGAACACCTGCGGTTTCGCAATGTCGTCGCCAATCTGATTGAAGAAATCGAAGGCGGGCAGTCCTTTTCTTCTGCTCTGGCTCTGCATCCGGCCGTGTTTGACGAGGTTTTTGTGAATCTGATTCGTGCCGGCGAGGAGTCGGGGCGCCTGCCCGATGTGCTGCAGAATCTGACAGAAACGCTGAAATGGCAGGATGAACTGGCGGCCCAGGCCAAAAAAGTCGTGATGTATCCGGCGTTTGTGGCCTCGATGGTGCTGTGTGTGGTCATTTTCCTCATGGTGTATCTCGTTCCGCAGCTGGTCGATTTCATCAAGGCGATGAATTCGACGCTACCCTGGAATACCCTTTTGCTGATTGCCATATCGAACTTTGTCCGCGACTATTGGTGGGCGTTGCTCCTCTCGCCATTTTTGATGTTTGCGCTGTTCAGGATGCAAATGAAGCGCAGTGCCAGGTTCCGCCTCAGGGTGGATGGCTGGAAGCTGGGTGTCTGGCTGTTTGGCCCCATCCTGAAGAAGATCATTCTTGCCCGGTTCGCGAGCTATTTCGCTCTGATGTACTCCGCCGGTATTCCCATTCTGGGTTGCATCCGCATCTGTCAGGGCATCATGGGTAACCAGGTGGTCAGCGACGCATTGCGTCGCGCAGAGCTGCAAATCAGTGAAGGCCAGGGCGTGAGCAGCAGCTTCGAACGTGTCGGCCTTTTTCCGCCTCTGGTGCTCAGAATGCTGCGGGTGGGGGAAAACACGGGGCAGCTGGACGGGGCTTTGCTGAACGTGTCCTATTTTTACAATCGTGATGTGAAGGAGGCGATCGAGCGTGTGCAAGCCCTGATCGAGCCCGTCATGACAGTAGTGCTCGGACTGATTCTGCTGTGGATCATGTCGTCCGTGCTTGGTCCCATTTTCGATACGATCAGCAAGTTGCGATGAAAAACAGGTCACTGATCATTCTGGCCGGGAACGCGACCTTCACTGTCTGGAAGCGCGCGGACGGTGCATGGCATGCCCTCGCCGGCGCCCAGCCGTATGATGACAGCGGCTATGCGTTCCTGGCAGGACTGGCGCAAAGCCACGCCAGAGCGGTCTGGCGCATTCTGCTTGACCAGGTTGAAGAGGAATTCCAGCTGGAAGTGCTGCCGGCACTCGGGCGATCAGATACAAAGGCGTTGCTGGCCAGAAAGCTGGAGCAGCAGTTCAGGGGAACGCCGTACCGGATTGCGACTCCTGTAAAAAGACGGCAGGCGGACAAAAGTGCCGGCTTCCTTCTTTCGGCGCTGACCCGCCGCGAAGTGCTGGATCAGCTCCTCGCCATCTTGCTTGATGCAAGATGTGTACTTGCCGGCATACATTCGCTGGCGATGCTGCTGCAGGTGTGGCAGAAGAAGCTGGCTGCGAGCCATCCGCACAGCCTGCTGCTTGGCGAATTTGTTCCCGGACAGGTTCGTCAGACCTATTGTCAGCATGAAGGGCTGCTTTTTTCCCGCCAGGCACTGCTGGTTCAGAAAGGGCATGCGGATGAACTGGCCAATGAAATAAGACGTACCCGGCAATATCTCACGACATTGCGGCAAATGGCGCGTGATGATGTGCTGGAAGTGCTGCTGTTGTGTGACCCCTGGATGGGGCCCGCCGATGAGGCCGCCCTGCGTACTGCGTTGCAGGGCGATGCGGCCCAGATCAGGCTGCATCTTGTTCAGTCTCTTGTGCTTGACGCACATGCCAAACAGGAGAGCGATTGGCTGCAGGCTGCACTGACGCTGCTGGCCAGCGGAGGCGTGCCAAACCAGTATGCCACCCCCGGGATGCTGCGTTTCCTGCGCTTGCAGCAGGTAAATTCTGCGCTGTTTATTCTGGGCGGCAGTGTATTGCTGGGCGCATTACTTGCGTCGGCAAGTCTGCTCTCCGGCTTGTCCGACAGGGAGGCCGACTATGCCCTTGCCCAGAGGACGCTGATGCAGACCCTCAAGGAAAAGCAGCGTGTTGATGGCTTGCTGGCAACGCAGCCGAACCTTGATCCGTTGTGGGTCCGTGATGTTACTGTTCTTGCCGAGCGCTCGCTGTCATCCTGGCCTGATCCTGAGGCTGCAGCCAAGGCGACAAGTCGCGTTCTGCTCGAATTTCCATCTCTGCAGATTGACCGCTTCGAATGGTGGCAGGGGCGGGCACCAGAAAATGCGGCAATCGAAGAGGGTAGTGGTCGCAGTGCAGACACACCGGCTCAATCCGGGACAACAGGAGGTGAAACGGGTCAGGCCGAATATGCTCCGGGAGCCGAATATTTCATCCTCGCGGGGGCGCTGCGTGCGCAGGCGGGTGAATACCGGCAAGCCATGCAGCAATTCGAGCAGCTGATGGCCCGGACGCGGCAGTTCCGGCATGTCACGGTTGAAGCCATCAAGTGGCCGATCGATGTCAGTTCCGCCGGGCATCTAGGTGGAGATAGCAAGCAGGCCGATCCGGAACAGCGTGAATTTGTCCTGCTGGTCAGACGGCTCGCCCCCGGGCAAGGTGCTCCACAATGAAACTCATGCCTGCAGACTGGAAAGCCTTGCGCCCGGCCTTGCTCTGGGTGGCGGGGACATTTTTCTTCGCCACTCTCGTGGTCGGCGGTTCTTATCTCTATGTGCAATGGGATGCTCGTGCCCTGGCAACGCTGAAAGAACAGACAGGCCAGGCCAGGCAGGAACTGGATCAGGGCATGATCAACTGGCAGATCATGAGTACCCGCCTGCCCCTGTATGAAGCGATCAGGCAGGACGGCGTGCTTGGTGGTGAGCATCGTCTGGAGTGGCAGGAAGCTCTGGACCGCCTGCAGCGAGACCGTCCCGCACTGGAGCTGACTTATGAAATTGCACCACAGCGTGCGCTGGCAGGAATGAGCGAAGGACAGGCACAGATTCTGGCTAGCAGTTTCTCGCTCAAATATCGCGCAACGGATGAACGTGTTTATTCGGAAGTAAACCGCATCATCTTTGCCCTGCCGGGTCGGCTGGTTACGCGGCATTGCCGTCTTGGCAGGCCTGCGGATGCGGAAGGCATCAGTGTGGATTGCCGTTATGACTGGCTGACCATTGCCAGCGTCCCCGCTACGGCTGAAAAGGAGATGGCGCCATGAAACTGCTGCCATGCTTGCTGCACTGCGCGCTGGTTCTGTGTGCCGGGCTTCTTGGTCAGTCCGCCGCCGCCGCGGATGACTGGGGGCGCCTGTTCTATTCGCCCGCCGAGCGAGCTGCCGAACACGCGCCGCAGACTGTCGATGCGCCGGCACAGGAGATCAGGCAATTCAGTGGTGAAATCAGGGTGAGTGGTGGCAAGAGGGTCCGCCTGATCAATGGGCAGCCCTCGACGGCTTCTCCTCCGGCCCATGTGCGACCGGGAGAGGCCTGGGATGCGCAGAGTGGCGAGGTGAAAAATCCCATCCGGGTGCTGGTTGGGCCATGAGGCGGAGGCCGCAGCGTTCGCGCGGAGCTACCTTGCTGCTGCTCCTTTTGCTGCTGGGAGTGGCTGCCGCAGCACTGATCATCGCTGCGGTCAGACACATCAACCCCGATGAAATCAAGCGCCAGCGCAGCGCCGAAGCCTTGCAGATCGCAAGGCAGGCCGTCATCAGCTGGTCGGTCAGCCAGATGGGAACGGCTGGCTCGGGGAACTGCAGCGGCGGAGGCGCTGGCACCGCCTGCAATCCCGGCGAGATGCCCTGCCCGGACCGCTATGCGCTCACCGATCTTGCCCTTGGTTCGTCCAGTTTGCCGTGCAATGGAGCAACAGCCACAACGCGCATTGGCCGTCTGCCATGGCGCACACTGGGTATCGCTCCTGCGCTGGACGGATATGGCCAGCCCTTGTGGCTGGCGGTCGATCTTGCCTATGCCAAGCGCAATACGGCGAATGCATCCGCAAAAGTGAATAACGATGTTCTGGCCAGCCTGCAGATTGTTGCCAGCGATGGTGTCACCGTGCTGACCCAGCCAGGCAACCGCGCGCTTGCCGTGATTTTCGCCCCCGGGCCGGCGCAGGGTGGGCAGGCGAGGCCCTCAAATACGGTAGCCGATTATCTGGACAGGGCCGCAGGGCTTGATAACAGCGCACCTAGTGGTCCGTTCATCGTTCCGGCCTACAATCCGGCGGTTGCCACCAATGAGCAGGCCAATGACCAGCTGGTTTTCATCACCGCTGCAGATCTATTCCGTGAAATCAACCTGCGGCTGGGTGCTGAAGTAACGACGCTGCTAGCCGACTACTGGCAGGCCAACGGTAGCCTTTACCCGCAGCCGGCCAGCCTTGCCGACAGCATCTGTCGCAACAGCACCTCCAATGCCGCGTGCAACCCGCAGCCCGCCGGATTTTGTCGCGGTATCGTCCCCAGACGCTATCCCGGTACAACGCCCGTGCAGCCCGGCTCGCTCTGGTATGTGCAGAATGTCTGGCATCGCGGCATCTATTATGCGGTTGGCGCAGTGAATGGTGGCGGCTGCCAGGATCCGATCGTCGCCGGTGTGAGCGGTAGCTTCGACGCGATTTTCATCCTTCCTGGGCCACCATTGGGCGGGCAAGTCCGCCTGGCCGGCACGGATGTAAAGCCGGGCTATGCCCTCAGCGATTATCTGGAAGACGCCGCCAACCAGGATGGCTGGACGGATAGTGGCGCAGCGGCGGATGCCTATGTTTTGCCAGGTCCCGGCAGCAATGACGTGATGTATCTGTGCAGGATGGGAGAGTGCCGTGAAGCGCATGCGTGGTAAATGCCGGCCAGCCGGCTTTTCGCTGGTGGAAATGGTCGTGGTGCTGGTGATCATCGGCCTGATGCTGGGCGCCATGCTGGGGCCTCTGTCCGCGCAGCTGGAAGCCCGGCGCCTGAATGAAAGCAAGACGGCCATCGAGCAGGCCCGCGAAGCGTTGCTTGGCTACCTGCTGATCAACAACCGCCTGCCTTGTCCTGCCAGTGCCACGCTGGCAGAAGGCAGCGCCGGTGCCGGCGAGGAAAGCGCTGCACGTGATGCCAGCGGTCAATGCACCTTGCTGCAGGGGGTGATTCCCTGGGTGACGCTGGGGGTGCCGCAGACGGACTCCTGGGGCCGGCGCTTGACCTATCGCGTCAGTCCGGCATTTACGAAGCTGGATGCTGCAACACCGTGCGGAGCAGGGGGAAGCAGCAAGCCCTGCTTCACGCTCAGCACACCGGGAGTCCTGACGGTAAGGGCTGCTGCTGGCAGCAATCTGGCTACGACTCTGCCTGCGGTGGTGGTTTCGCATGGCGCCAACGGGCGGGGCGGCTATCAGCCTGATGGAGCGCAAGTTGCGGGTGCGGTGGGTGACGAGCTGGAAAACAGCGATAGCAACGTGACCTTCGTCAGTCGGCCGGCCGACGACAGTTATGACGATCTGACGACCTGGCTGGCCACGCCTGCACTCATGGCGCGCCTGGTCAGCGCCGGCAAATTGCCATAAGTTTTGATCTGATACCTGTATATGTATTGCCATGCAGCCTTTTACTCGAAAGGGCTATGGGGATATACCAGGTGGCAGTGTTTGTTTGCCGGCCTCGCGGCCCGGGTCTGCTCGCGCAGCAATGTAAACGATTCGCTGCATCCACCGTGCATATAAGCAAAAAGCCCCGCTAGGCAGGGCTTTTTGCACGAAGATTGGCGGAAGCGGTGAGATTCGAACTCACGGGGGACGTAAATCCCCGACGGTTTTCAAGACCGCTGCCTTAAACCACTCAGCCACGCTTCCGTCTTGCCGGCACAACCGCGCGGGTTGCACATCAGGGGCAGGAGTTTAACAAAAGAATCCCTGCCGTGCAGCACTTCTGTATCAGCCCAGTTTTTCCAGTACCGAGAAATTGGCCAGCGAACAGGATGTTGCCCGCTCCATGGCCGGCGCGAGCCGGATCCGGTAGGCCTTGCCCTGCGCGGAGAGGCGGCATTCGCGCTGCTCGGAGTAATCCGCTTCGGCCACGATCAGGAAACGGCTCTGGTAGGCGGTAGTGTTTTCCGGTGAATAGAGTGCCTTGCTGGCGGGGCCGCCGTCCAGAGCAGAGAGCTCGACCAGTATCGGTGAGTGGGTCAGCGTTTCAATGCCGACATTGACCTGGCCATCCAGGCGCTTGTTGATGCGGCGCACGATACCGATGCTGGGCGCGGTGGTAGCCGATTCGCTGATGCCGACGATTTCGCCAACGCGCAGATGGTCTTCGTGCAGGCCCTGATAGCTGGCGCCTAGGCCGGTTGCACTTTCGTTGACGACGTCCCACTGGAACAGGTCGTTGCGGTTGCCGTGTGCCTCGGGTGTGGCGATTTTCTGCAGGATGCTGGCAAAGCCACGGCGAACGAAGACCTTTTTGCTGATGGTGTGGCGTTCGGTCTTGCGCACCGGAGCAGGTGTGTCGCGTGACCACCAGGCCATCAGCTCCTGCAGCAGATCCAGGTTTGCTGGCGTTGCCGACTGGGCGGGCAGATCGAGGTCTTTCGGGTCGGTCCCGCGCTGCAATTGTTCCAGCACATCCTTCAGGTATTGCGTCAATGCTTCGGTGTACCAGTAGCGCCAGTTCTCGCCGACCATGTCGCGGCGCAGGCGTTTGGGGGGGGACGAGCCGGCGATGTTGACGGCGAATAGCTGGCGGTTCGGCCTGATCTGGTCTTCCAGGTCGATGCGGTGTGACCAGCGCCCCAGCCAGTCGCTGACGAGTTCGATCTGTTCGGGCTGCAGCTTGTCGGGGTTGGCAAGCGACAGCATCAGGATGCGGATGTATTCGTGCCGGATGGTTTCGCCCGGCGTATCGGCATAGGCATGCTGTGGCGCCATCGCGAAGCCGTACTGCTCGGCATGCTGGTAGAGCTTGTTGAGACGGCGCCAGGTGCGCGGGTCAAGTTCCAGATAGCGCAGATAGGCCCACTTGATGTGTTCGCCAAAATACCGGATGGCGCGCAGTGCACATTGCTGCAGCTGTTTTTCCATGCCGCGTGCATTGGCCTGTGCAGCCTGCTTGAGGCACAGCCGGTAAGCTTCGCCCATGTCGTTCCAGAATGCCAGGATGGTGGGCAATACCTGCTGCGGCGTAGCGCCGGTGTCAATCTGGCGCCCGTAATAGATGTCGATCAGGTGGGTCTGCAGACCGCGTGCTTTTTCGTCGAGGTAGGGGACGGTGCGCAGGCGCTCCTTCAGGCTGACCTTCGGATTGGTATTGAGCTGCTGCAGCGCTTTGACGATTTCGATCTGGGCATTGAGGATGTCGCTCTCTGGGAGCTCCTGCATCATCTGGGTGGCAGACTTGAGATCATGAATCCCTTCCTGGCCCTTTTTCTGGAAAAGGGCGCTGATCAAGCCTTTGAAGTCAAACATATACTCTTGGTATCCAGGGGATTGATTTGCTTGCTAACAGGGTAATCTGAGGGGCTAGGCAGTGCAATAGCGCTGCAGATAGCGTGACAAACGGACAACGGCCTCTTCCAGTCGGGGTAGTGGCTGGCTGTAGGCAATCCGCAGTGCCTGACGGGTGCCATGCTGGCCGAAATCCCGTCCCGGCGTGATGGCGACGGCTTCGTCCTGCAGCAAACCTGCGGCAAAGGCTTCGGCATCTTCGGCAAACGGGCTGCAGTCGAGCCACAGGTAGAAGGCGCCATCGGGTTGAGCAAGGAGCTTCAGGCCGAGGCTGTCCAGCGCATCGCACAGATAGTTGCGGCGGGCGCGCAATTCCTGCCGGCGGGATTCCAGTATTGCCAGTGTCTCAGGCGAGAACGCTGCCAGCGCGGCATGCTGCGCTGGCGTGGGGGGCGCCAGGAAAAGGTTTTGCGCCAGCCGCTCCAGTTCCGGCAGTGCCCAGTCCGGCGCGACCAGCCAGCCCAGTCGCCAGCCGGTCATCTGGAAGAATTTCGAGAAACTGTTTACCACGAACAGCTCCTGGCTGACGGCGAGTGCGGTTTCATGCGCGCTTTCATATACCAGCCCCTGGTATATCTCGTCTACGATTAGTTGCTGATGGCTCTGGCTGCATACCTCCAGTAATTTGGCGATTTCGTCTTGCTGCAGTATGGCCCCGGTGGGATTGGCCGGGCTGGCAAGCAGGGTTGCCACGGTGCGCGGTGTGCTGTACTGCGCAATCAGTTCCGGGGTCAGCTGGAAACGGTTGGCGGCATTGACCGGCACATTGATCGGGCGGCCTTCGAACAGGCTGACCAGATGCCGGTTGCAGGGATAGCCGGGGTCGGTCAGCAGCACCTCGTCATCACGGCCGACAAGTAACGCCAGTATCAGTTGCAGCGCGCCCGAGGCGCCGGGCGTAACGATGATGCGTGCGGGGTCGATATGCACGCCAAGGCGGTCGGCATAGAACCCGGCAATGGCCTCCCTCAGCGCAGGTAGTCCGCAGGCACCGGTATAAAAAGTGTTGCCCTGCGCCAGTGCCGCAATGCCGGCATCGATCACCGGCTGTGGCGTCGGGAAGTCCGGTTCGCCGACTTCCAGGTGGATGACATCGTGCCCCGCAGCAGCCAGTGCCTGAGCTTCGGCAAGGATGCGCATGACGTGGAAGGGCTCGATCTGCTGAAGTCGGGGCGCGGTGTGCGGCATGAGAAGGCCTGTTTGTGCTAAAATTCAGTGGTTTATGCGGCCCGCTTTCCGAGCGGGCCGCTGCTTTCATTTTATTTTACTGCTGCGAGCAGCCTTTCCGGCTTGTTCTGCGGCAATGGCTTGTGACACGTAAACCATGATCAGTACTTCCAATATCACGATGCAATTCGGCGCGAAACCGCTCTTCGAGAAGGTTTCGGTCAAGTTCGGCGACGGCAACCGCTATGGTCTGATCGGCGCCAACGGTTGCGGCAAATCCACCTTCATGAAAATCCTGGGCGGCGATCTGGAGCCAACTGCCGGCAATGTGAGCCTTGAGCCTGGCGTTCGCCTGGGCAAGCTGAAACAGGATCAGTTTGCCTACGAAGATCAGCGCGTCATCGATGTGGTGATGCAGGGACATGTCGAACTCTGGGCCGCCATTCACGAGCGAGATGCGATCTACGCCAACCCGGAAGCAACTGAAGACGATTACATGCACGCCGCCGAACTGGAAGGCAAGGTGGCTGAATATGATGGCTACACGGCGGAAGCACGTGCCGGCGCCCTGTTGCTGGGCGCTGGCATCCCGATCGAGCTGCACAACGGCCCGATGAGCGAAGTGGCACCGGGCTGGAAGCTGCGCGTGCTGCTGGCTCAGGCACTGTTCTCCAATCCTGATGTACTGCTGCTGGACGAGCCGACCAACAACCTGGACATTAACACCATCCGCTGGCTGGAAAATACGCTGAACGAGCGTGATTCCACCATGCTGATCATTTCGCATGACCGCCACTTTCTGAACCAGGTATGTACGCATATTGCCGACGTCGATTACGGTGAAATCCGCATCTATCCGGGCAATTACGATGACTACATGCTGGCGGCCACGCAGGCGCGTGAGCGCCTGCTGACCGACAACAGCAAGGCCAAGGAGAAAGTTGCCGAGTTGCAGGCCTTTGCCGCGCGCTTTGCCGCCAACAAGTCGAAGAGCCGCCAGGCGACCAGCCGTCTGAAGCTCGCTGACAAGATCAAGGACAATATGGTCGAGGTGAAGCCGTCCTCGCGTCAGAATCCTTATATCCGCTTCGATATGGACGACAAGGCCAAGCTGCACCGCCAGGCCTTCGAGACGACCAACCTGTCCAAGTCCTTTGACAAGCCGCTGATCCAGAGCCTGAACCTGATTCTGGAAGCCGGGCAGAAAATCGCCGTGATCGGCGGCAACGGTGTGGGCAAATCCACGCTGATGAAGCTGCTGGTGGGTGAGCTCAAGCCCGATGCCGGCTCGGTGAAATGGGCAGAAAAGGCGCAGCCTGGCTACTTCGCCCAGGATCACGAAATCGATTTCGAGAAAGATGAAACGCTGTTCGAATGGATGAAGAACTGGAGTCAGCCGGGCGATGATGACCAGGTGATCCGCGGCATTCTCGGCCGCCTCCTGTTCAGTGGCGATGATGTGAAAAAATCGGTTAAGGTGCTGTCCGGTGGCGAGAAGGGGCGCATGCTCTATGGCAAGCTGATCCTGCAGAAGCCGAATGTGCTGATCATGGATGAGCCGACCAACCATATGGACATGGAATCCATCGAGTCGTTGAACATTGCACTGGAACTCTACAAGGGCACACTGATTTTCGTTTCGCACGATCGTCAGTTCGTGTCCTCGTTGGCCACGCAGGTGCTGGAACTCAATGGTGATGGCACTTACGAGCATTTCCTTGGCGGTTATGAGGATTACCTGCAGAGCCGCGGCCTCGAGTAAATCGCTCGTTCGGTTTGCAGCAATAACAAAACCCGCCGGAATGGCGGGTTTTGTTTTGTCGGTGCGGCGCCACACCTTGCTGGATTTGCGGGCCGTCTTAAGCCAAACTGCGCTCTATGCAGTCAGACCACGATCTATTGTTGCCCCCCTACCGTGCGCCACACTGGCTGCCAGGCGGGCATGCACAAACACTCTATCCGGCGCTGATGTTCTGGCGCCGTCACCTGCCCTGGCGCCGTGAAGGCTGGATCACTCCTGACATGGACGCCGTTGTTGCAGACTGGGTGGATGGCCGGGTTGGCAAGCCGGTCGTGGTTCTTTTTCACGGTCTCGAAGGCGGCTCGCGCAGTCATTATGCGGGCTCGATCATTGGCCGGGTGCGCCAGCAGGGCTGGTTTGGCGTGGTGCCGCATTTCCGCACCTGCGGCAATGTGCCGAATCGTCTCCCTCGTGCCTATCATGCTGGTGATTCGGCCGAGATCGACTGGATGCTGCGACGCATACAGGCCCAGTTTCCCGGTTCCGCCATTTTTGCGGTGGGGGTTTCACTGGGCGGGAACGCCCTGCTGAAATGGCTGGGTGAAGAGGGGGGGCGTGCGCGCGACATCCTCTCCGGTGCGATTGCCGTGTCGGCGCCAATCGATCTGGCTGCGGCGGGCATTGCTCTGGATCGGGGTTTCAACCGTCATATTTACACCCGCGAGTTTTTGCGCACCCTGCGCGGCAAAACACTGGCGGCACTCAAGCTGAACAACAACCCGTTCATTGATGCGGACCGGGTGCGGCGGACGCGTACCCTGCGCGAGTTCGACGACCTGGTTACTGCCCCGCTGCATGGTTTTCATGGTGTTGATCACTATTGGCGGGATGCCAGTTGCAAATCGTGGCTGCCAGGCATCCAGGTGCCGACGCTGCTCATCAATGCCAGAAATGACCCATTCATTCCTGCGGCCAGCCTGCCGGGAGTGGAGGATGTTTCCGAGCATGTCGTGCTCATGCAGCCAGATGAAGGCGGGCACGTCGGTTTTGTCAGTGGCCATCCGCCCGGCAAGCAGATATGGTTGCCGGAAACGGTGATGCGGTTTTTCAATTACCACCTGCCGCGTTAGGCGCTGCATGGTCTTGCTTGCTGCTCCTGTTTTGCCGCTGGTGGTGTGGCTGGCTGGGTCCGGTCTTTTGCTTTTATCGGCGTGGGCGGGGATGATGTTCGTGTAGGGCGTGCACCTCTGGTACGGCCAGGCTGTTGTGTGCATGCCATGATCCGATGTTGAAGAGATTGTGAATCAATGAGTGAAAAAACTGAGCAAGGTGTTCCGGGTCAGGTGCTGGCTGCCAATGTCGCTGCGGCACTGGCCGAGGATGTCGGGCATTGTGACTGGACTGCGCAACTGATTGCTGAAGATGCTCAGGCGCAGGCTGCGGTAATTGTGCGTGAAGATGCGGTGATTTGCGGTCGTCCCTGGTTTGATGAGGTGTTCCGGCAGGTCGATCCGGCGGTGTCCGTGGCGTGGCTGGTGACTGAAGGTGCGCGAGTCAAGGCTGGGGACGTGCTGTGCCGCTTGCAGGGGCGTGCGCGCAGCCTGCTGACCGCAGAGCGCAGTGCACTGAATTTTCTGCAAACTCTGTCAGCGGTGGCAACACGCACAGCAGTTTTTGCCTCAGCCGTTCTGGGTACGCGCGCTTGCGTGCTTGATACCCGAAAAACGCTGCCAGGGCTGCGGCTGGCACAGAAATATGCAGTCCGTGTTGGTGGCGGAAGCAATCAGCGGCTAGCCTTGTATGACGGCATCCTGATCAAGGAAAACCATATTGCAGCCGCGGGAAGTATTGCTGCGGCATTGCAGGCTGCGTTTGCACTGGCGCCGAGAGGGGTGAGTGTCCAGATTGAAGTGGAGAGTCTGGCCGAGCTTGACGAGGCGCTGGCGGCAGGAGCTACATCGGTACTGCTCGACAACATGAGCCTTGATGATCTGTCTGCCGCCGTAGTCAGAACGGCTGGTCGAGCCGTGCTGGAGGCGTCGGGGGGGGTGAGTCTGCAGACAATCCGCCAGATAGCCGAAACCGGGGTAGACCGGATTTCTGTTGGTGCGCTGACCAAGGATATCAGTGCCACCGATTTGTCCATGCGTATTCTTCAGGAGTAAGTGTCATGAGTCATGAACAACGTTCCAGCGAAATGCTCGATGAGTCGCAAGAATTGCTGCAGGATGCCGAGCAGTTGCTGGCGCAGGCTGCGGCAGCTGGCGGCAGCGAGGCGCAGGCCTTGTATGCACGCGTGGCCGAGCGCCTGCGTGTGGCCAAAGGCCAGATACTGCATGCCGAGGAACTGGTAGTGAAACGTGCCAAGCATGCTGCCAGGGCGACGGATAATTATGTGCATGAGCATCCCTGGCAGGCCGTTGGTATTGCCGCGGCGGTCGGTGTGCTGGTCGGTATGCTGATTTCCCGCCGGTAAAGCATGGCAATGCGTGAACAGTTACGGAATTTTTTTTCGCACTCCTTGAGCTTGGCCGAGGTGTCGGCCGAGCTTTTCGGAATTGAGTTGCAGGAAGCGGTTGAGTGCTGGCTGGGGCATCTGTTCTGGATCAGTATGCTGGCGATCTTTTCCGGTCTTGTCGGTTTGCTGCTTTCGGTGCTGCTGCTGATCTTGTTCTGGGATACGCATCGGGTGGAGGCTGCGCTAGCCCTGCTGACGTTTTACGCGGCGGGAGCAGGCTTCGCTGCCTGGCGGTTGCGGCAGCGTCTGGTTCATGCGGAGCCTCTTTTTTCCGCTTCGCTGGCAGAGGTGCGTGAGTTGCGCCGCATGCTGGATCGCGATAGGCGAGGTGAGGAATGAATAGGTCCGGTCAGGAATTGCGTGCCATTCGCAAGGAATTGCTGCAGCTTCGTGCCCGTCAGCATCGCCTTTCCTTGCGCAGGGCGGGGCAAGAGCTATCTGAGCCATTGCGGCTGATTGATGATTGGTTTGCTCCGTCTGATCCTGCCGCTGGTCCGTATGCCGGAGTGCTGAAACTGCTCCTCACCCGTTTTCGCAGTCCATTGATCAAGGGCATGCTTGGTCTATTGCTTGCCTATTTCCGATTGCGCAAGAAGAAGGGGCACCAGGAAGCCTGATTGCGGGCATGGTCGTAACTTGAAAACGGTGGCATGTGCGCATGCCGCCGTTTTTATATGTATGCACTCATGGCCCTTTTTCTGCATGGGCTTGCGGCTGATACCAGTGGCTGTATTTGTGGACATACTGGCTTTGCACTGTGCTGCCAGTTGGCTCTGGTGCGACAGGAGCGGGTGGGGGGGATGCCGCTGCTGATTTGCTGTCCTTTAAAAACAGGCACTTGTCGCACTAGTCGGAGTTTTTGTGGTGCGGGGTGTTGACGGGTTTGGAGGTGGCCGGTATAGTTCGGCCTCTCTGCTGCTGACGCAGTGAAGGAAACGAAGCGAAACGAAGAGTTTAGCGAGTTTTTCTGTGTCAGAGCAACGATCTTTAACAATCTACAGCCGATGAGTGTGAGTGCTTGGTTTGACCAGCACTCGCACTTAAGACAGAAGTAACAAGTACACACTTGTTGATTCTGAGTTTTAAGCAAGCGAGCGCAATTAAGTAGTAACAGTGATTAAACGAAAGAGTTTGATCCTGGCTCAGATTGAACGCTGGCGGCATGCTTTACA
>NZ_AUMS01000014.1 GCF_000430805.1 Chitinilyticum aquatile DSM 21506
CCTGACACTGAACCTGCGCTTCCCCGGCCAGTATTTCGACAAGGAGACTGGATTGCACTACAACTACTACCGCGACTACGACCCGCTGACGGCGCGGTATATGCAGTCCGACCCGGCATTCTGCGCCGAATTGGCAGGCCAGCTGGCGGAAAGTGCCGCAGCAATGAACGACAACCAATGCTTGCAGGAAAAAGCCGCTCAATTCGCGGATAATATGCGACTTGTAGTGGTCAACAAATTTCGGACAGTAAATTGAGTTGCTTTTCCTTGATCGCCGGCGGTGTGCCGCTGTTACTTGAATGCGGGCGCTGCCAGTTGTAATACGCCATCAAATACATCCCCACATCCCGATTGGCTTCCTCAAATGAGCCGTAGCCGAGCTTGGGTATCCATTCCGTTTTTAGGCTGCGGAACAGCTGTTCCATCGGCGCATTATCCCAGCAGCAGCCGCGCCGGCTCATGCTCTGCGTGATCTGATAACGCCACAGACGTTGCCTGAACAAGCGGCTGCCATACTGACAGCCTTGGTCACTGTGAAACAGCACACCCTTGTGCTTCGTCTGGGTGTGTGTCTTGGTGTGGCTGATTTTTGATGGAATCCATCTCCTTAATGTACTGTATGGTTCTGTTTAATAAGGAATAGTAATTTTTTAAAAACCCCTTGGGCCGGGGTTTCTTTTTTTGTGTGCGATGAATGGCGCTAACGTAATGCTGAACAAGCTTCATGATGAATGAAGTCGCGCGGTGTTACGATTGAGGCTGAATTTCATTCATGCCAATGCCGCCATGACCACTTCCCGTCCGCCGATCAGTTTCGAGTTTTTTCCTGCCAAGACACCCGAAGGTGCTGCGCGTCTGCGCACCACCTGCCAGCAGCTGGCGCAGTTTCGGCCCGAGTTTTTTTCGGTGACCTTCGGTGCAGGCGGTTCGACGCAGGATGGCACGCTGGCTGCCGTACTCGACATTCGCGCTGCCGGCCATGCTGCAGCACCGCATCTGTCCTGCATCGGTGCGACACGGGATGGCATCCGCGCGCTGGTGCAGAACTACAAGGATCACGGCATTCGCCACATCGTGGCGCTGCGCGGAGACATTCCGTCCGGCATGGTCGAGATGGGCGATTTCCGCTATGCCAATGAACTGGTGAGTTTTCTGCGCGCGGAGTTCGGCGATTGGTTCCACATCGAGGTGGCCGCCTATCCCGAGTTTCACCCGCAGGCACCGAGCGCCGAGGCCGACATCCGCAATTTCGTGAACAAGGTGAACGCGGGCGCGAACGCGGCAATCACGCAGTATTTCTTCAATGCCGATGCCTATTTCCGCTTTGTCGACGCGGTGACCGCTCGCGGCGTGAGTATCCCCGTCGTTCCCGGCATCATGCCGATCCAGAATTTCAGCCAGCTCGCGCGTTTTTCCGAAATGTGCGGGGCCGAAATTCCGCGCTGGCTGCGCCTGCGCCTGCAGGCCATGGGTGATGACGTGGCGTCGATCCGCGCCTTCGGACTGGATGTGGTGACCGAATTGTCTGACCGCCTGCTGGCCGGCGGCGCACCGGGATTGCATTTCTACACGCTGAACTCGGCCGGTGCAGTCAGCACCATTTGCCAGCGCCTGGGCTATTGATGGGTATACAGCTGCAGCCTTTTCCATAAAAGGGCTGTGGAAATATACGGTGAGTGGTTCAGTTGAGTGGTTCAGCTTTCCACGATCTGCCTGATCGTGCGCTGCAGAACCGCCAGCACCGCATCGCGTTCCAGGCGGTGGCTGGTCAAACCGCGCAAACCCAGCCCCTGGAACAGGGCACAGATAGCCTCGACCCGGGCGCGCACTTCAGCGGGAGACAGGGGCGGCAAACCGCTGCGTGCCTTGCGGATCACTTCGTCGCCCAGCGCATCCAGCGCGCGGTCGGATTCGCTCAGCAGGGTCGCGACACGCGGGTTGCGACGTGCTTCGGCGAGCATTTCGAGGTGCAGCGCCATATTGTCGCCATCCAGGCTGTCATCCAGCCCGCTGCCGGCATGTTCGACCATCGCGTCGATGGTGTTTTCTGCGGCAATCAGCATTTCCAGCAGGCTGCGGATTTTTTCCTGCTCGGCAGCGACAAAGGCCGCGATGATCGCTTCCTTGTTTTCGAAGTAGTGGTAGATGTGGCCGACACTCATGCCGGCTGCGCGTGCAATGTTGGCCATGCTGGCGCCGTGAAACCCAGACTGGCGGAAGCACTGCGCGGCGGCGCACAGTACCTGGTTGCGGCGGGTTTCGGCCCGGCAGGGCTCACTACAGGATTTTTCGCTGGTCATTTTGCTTTGCACACAGATTTGATTGTCATGCAATCGTGATATTTCCTTCATTGTACCCGCTTGTTTCGCATCGACAAAATACATAGAATGAACGTTCATTCTAATTCTTGCCGGTAGCCGTGTGGCTGCCGGAGCAATGACCGAGAGAAAACAGACCATGACATTCAAACAAGGGATCATCCCGCTGGCGCTAATGCTGGCATTGGGCGTGACGCTGGCGGGGTGCGGCGGTGGCCAGGGCGGCATGCCGCCGCAGGGGCCGGCCGACGTCGGCGTGGTGACGCTGAGCACGGTCAGCGTGCCGATCGAGCGCGAGCTGCCGGGGCGCGCCACTCCCTACCGCGTGGCCGAAATCCGCCCGCAAGTCGGCGGCATCGTACAGAAGCGCCTGTTTGCCGAGGGTGGCGAGGTCAAGGCGGGCGAGCTGCTCTACCAGATCAACCCCGAGGTGTATCAGGCTGCATTCGACAGTGCCAAGGCCACGCTGGCCAAAGCGGAAGCCAATCTGATGACGCTGAAGCTGAAGGCCGAGCGCTACAAGGAGCTGGTTGCAATCAACGGCGTGAGCAAACAGGAGCACGACGATGCGCAGGCCGCCTGGCTGCAGGCGCAGGCCGATGTGGCGGCCGCTAAGGCTGCGCTGGAAAGTGCGCGCATCAATCTGGCGTATAGCCGCATCACGTCGCCGATTGCCGGTGTGATTGGAAAGTCGTCAGTTACCGAGGGTGCGCTGCTGGCAGTGGGCCAGGTTGCGCCGCTGGCTACCGTGCAGCAGCTTGATCCAATCTATGTCGACATCAGCCAGTCCAGCGCCGAGCTGCTGCGCCTGAAGCGCGAATTTGGCCAGCAGGCCGGCAAGGCCGGCATTCCGGTCCAGATCGTACTGGAAGACGGCAGCGTGCACGCTCAGCCGGGCAAGCTGGAATTCACCGACGTGACGGTCGATGCCGGCACGGGCGCGGTCAGCCTGCGCGTGCTGGTGCCCAATCCCAAACATGACCTGCTGCCGGGCATGTTCGTGCGCGCACGGCTGCAGCAGGCCGAGGTGAAGGATGCGCTGCTCGTGCCGCAACAGGCAGTAAGCCGCACGCCCAAGGGCGAGGCTACCGTGATGGTGGTCGGCAGCGGCGACAAGGCCGAAGCCCGCGTGGTGGAGGCCAGCCGCACGGTGGGCAACCAGTGGCTGGTCAGCAAGGGGCTGGCTGCCGGCGACCGCGTGATTGTCGAGGGCTTGCAAAAAGTGCAGCCGGGTATGCCTGTGAAGCCCTCTGCTGCAAATACCTTGCCGGCAGTACCTACTGGTGTATCTGGGGCGTCTTCCCCGGCTTCGGCCCCGTCCGCGGCGTCTGCTGCGTCGGCATCGGCCGTCAAATAAGGAGCAGGATCAATGGCACGTTTTTTCATTGACCGGCCCATTTTCGCCTGGGTGATCGCGCTGATCATCATGCTGGGCGGTCTGCTGGCCATCCGTGGCCTGCCGGTCGAGCAGTATCCGGCCGTCGCGCCGCCGGCGGTCACCATCCAGGCCTTCTATCCGGGTGCTTCCGCGCAGACGGTGGAAGATTCGGTGACGCAGATCATCGAACAGAAAATGAAGGGTATCGACGGGCTGCGCTACATCAGCTCGAGCAGCGACCAGAACGGCAGCGTCAGCATCACGCTGAGCTTTGAGGCGGGCACCGATCCGGACATCGCGCAGGTGCAGGTGCAGAACAAGCTGCAGCTCGCCATGCCGCAGTTGCCGCAGGAAGTGCAGGCACAGGGCATCAGCGTGTCGAAATCGTCGGCCAGCTTCCTGATGGTGCTGGGTTTCGTGTCGGAAGACGGCAGCATGGACAAGACCGATCTGGCCGATTATGTCGCTGCCAATGTGCAGGACCAGATCAGCCGCGTGCAGGGCGTCGGCGACGTGCAGCTCTTTGGGGCGCAGTACGCCATGCGCATCTGGCTGGACCCGGAAAAGCTCAGCCACTACCAGCTCACCACGCTGGACGTGATCCACGCTGTGCAGGCGCAGAACGCGCAGGTGTCCGGCGGTCAGGTCGGCGGTGCACCCTCCGTACCCGGTCAGCGCATGAACGCGGCGATCATTGCACAGACGCGTCTGCAGTCGGTCGAGCAGTTCGAGCGCATTCTGCTCAAAACCAACGCTGCCGGCGGCCAGGTGCGCCTGTCCGACGTGGCACGGGTTGAGCTGGGTGCGGAAAGCTATGACGTCGACAGCCGCTTCAACGGCAAGCCGGCCACCGGTCTGGCCGTAAAGCTCGCCACCGGCGCCAATGCGCTGGCAACGGCCGAGGCCGTGCGTACCAAGATGGCCGAAATGCAGCCTTACTTCCCCAAGGCCATGCAGGTGGTCTACCCGTATGACACCACGCCCTTCGTGAAGATCTCGATCGAGGAAGTGGTGAAAACACTGGTGGAAGCCATGGTGCTGGTGTTCCTGGTGATGTACCTCTTCCTGCAGAATTTCCGTGCCACGCTGATCCCGACGATTGCCGTACCAGTGGTGCTGCTGGGAACGTTTGGCGTGATGGCGGCGCTGGGTTTCTCGATCAACACGCTGACGATGTTCGGCATGGTGCTCGCCATCGGTCTGCTGGTGGATGATGCGATCGTCGTCGTCGAAAACGTCGAGCGCGTGATGAGCGAGGAAGGGCTCTCGCCCAGGGAGGCCACGCGCAAGTCCATGGACCAGATTACCGGCGCGCTGATCGGGATTGCGCTGGTGCTGGCCGCCGTTTTCGTGCCGATGGCCTTCTTTGGCGGCTCGACCGGCGTGATCTATCGCCAGTTCTCGGTCACCGTGGTGTCGGCGATGCTCTTGTCGGTCGTCGTGGCGCTGACATTGTCGCCCGCGCTGTGCGCGACGCTGCTCAAGCCCATTGAAAAGGGCCACAGCTATGGCGAGAAGGGCTTCTTCGGCTGGTTCAACAAGATGTTCGACCGTGGCAACCAGCGCTACCAGAATGTGGTCAGCCGCTGGCTGGCGAAAAGCGGCCGCTACATGGTCGTGTATCTGGTGATCGTGATCGCGATGGGCGCGCTGTTTGTGCGCATGCCGACGTCCTTCCTGCCGGAAGAAGACCAGGGCATCCTGTTCTCGATGGTGACGCTGCCGCCGGGCAGCACGCAGGAACAGACCGTGGCCGTGCTGAAGAAGGTGGAAGACCACTTTCTGAAGGATGAAGCCAAGTCCGTGAACTCGATCTTTACCGTGGCCGGCTTCAGTTTCGGTGGCAGCGGGCAGAATGCAGGTATCGGCTTCGTTCAGCTCAAGCACTGGGACGAGCGCAAGTCGCCCGACCAGCATGTCGGCGCGATTACCGGCCGTGCCTGGGGCGCCTTCAGCCAGATCAAGGAGGCGATGGTGTTTGCCTTTGCCCCGCCGGCGATTGTCGAGCTGGGCAATGCTTCCGGCTTCGAACTGCAGCTGCAGGATCGCGGCGGTGTCGGGCATGCGAAGCTGATGGAAGCGCGCAATATGTTGCTGGGGATGGCCGCGCAGGATCCGAACCTGATGGGTGTGCGCCCGAACGGCCAAGATGATTCGCCGCAGCTGCGCCTGCACATCGACCAGGAAAAGGCCACGGCGCTGGGCGTGTCGCTGTCCGACATCAACCAGACGCTGTCCACGGCCTGGGGCTCGGCCTATGTGAACGATTTTGTCGATCGCGGCCGCGTGAAGAAGGTGTATCTGCAGGGCGAGGCCGCCAGTCGCATGGCGCCGGAAGACCTGAACGACTGGCAGGTGCGCAATGCCAGCGGCCAGATGGTGCCCTTCTCCGCCTTTGCCAGCACCAGCTGGGAATACGGCTCGCCGCTCTTGAACCGCTACAACAGCGTACCCTCGGTCAACATCCAGGGTTCGGCCGCGCCGGGCAAGAGCTCGGGCGATGCGATGGCGGCGATGGAGGCGCTGATCGCCAAGCTGCCGCCGGGCATCGGCTTTGAATGGACTGGGCTGTCGCTGGAAGAACGTGAATCGGGTGCGCAGGCACCGGCACTTTACGCACTGTCGCTGCTGATCGTCTTCCTGTGTCTGGCCGCGCTGTATGAAAGCTGGTCGATTCCGTTTGCGGTGATGCTGGTCGTGCCGCTGGGCGTGATCGGTGCCCTGCTGGCGGCGACCGGGCGAGGTCTGTCGAACGACGTGTACTTCCAGGTCGGCTTGCTGACCACCATCGGTCTGGCGACGAAAAACGCCATTCTGATCGTCGAATTCGCCAAGGATCTGCACGAAAAAGGACAGGACCTGATGAGTGCGACGCTGGACGCGATCCGCATGCGCCTGCGCCCCATCCTGATGACCTCGCTGGCTTTCGCCTTCGGCGTCTTGCCGCTGGCACTGAGCACTGGTGCTGGTTCGGGTAGCCAGAACGCCATCGGTACCGGCGTACTGGGCGGCATGATCAGTGCCACCGTGCTGGGTATTTTCTTTGTCCCGGTGTTCTTTGTCCGCGTGCGCCGCCGCTTCAGCGGCAAGCGCCATGAGCAGGACACGAACAGCCATGGGCAGGAGTAACAAGATGCATTATTTCATGATTCGCAGCAGCGCCGCCGCCGTGGTGCTGGCGCTGCTCGGCGGTTGCGCAAACCTGGCTCCGGATTACCGGCAGCCGGATGCGCCGGTGCCGGCTACGCTGGGCAATGCCGATGGGTATGCCGGTAAAGCCATTGATAGTAAATGGTCGCAGGACAATACCCTGGAGGATCAGCGCTGGCGCCAAGTATTCACCGACCCGGCCCTGCAGGCAGTGATTGCGCAGGCGCTGGCCAACAACCGCGACTGGCGCATGGCGATGCTGAATGTCGAGAAGGCGCGCGCGCAGTACCAGGTTGTGGATTCCGCGCGCATGCCATCGATCAACGCCACCGGTAGCGGTACGCACCAGCGCACGCCGGGAACGCTCACGGACAATGGCGCGGCGCGCATCGGCCATCAGTATGCTGCCGGCGTGGGAATCAGCAGTTTCGAGCTGGATTTCTTTGGCCGCGTGCAGAACCTGTCCGAGGCCGCATTCCGCGACTACATGGCTACGACCGAGGCCAGACAGAGTGCTCGCCTTAGCCTGATCGCCAATGTGGCCAACGGCTGGTATGCACTCGCCGCTGCGCAGCAGAAGCTTGCGGTGGCACGCGCCACGCTGGCCAGCCGCCAGGAAACCCAGCAGCTGATCGAGCGGCGGCTGGCCGCCGGCGTTGCCGGCGAGCTGGAGCTGCGTGAGGCACAGACGCAGACCGAAACGGCTGCCGTGGATGTGGCGCGTTACCTCAGCCAGGTTCAGCAGTCCCGCAATGCCCTGCAACTGCTGGCCGGCTCGCCGGTGGATGTTGCCAGCCTGCCCGATGGCTGGCAGGGCGCAGCAGTGCCGGGCGTACCGGCGATTCCGGCTGATCTGCCTTCATCGGCATTGTTGCAGCGCCCCGATGTGAAGCAGGCCGAACAGCAACTGCGTGCGGCCGATGCCAATATCGGTGCCGCCCGCGCTGCCTTCTTCCCCTCCATTACGCTGACTGCGAATGCGGGAGCGGCCAGTACGCAGCTCAACCAGCTCTTCAAGGGCGGCAGCGGCACCTGGCTGTTCGCGCCGCAGATCAATCTGCCGATCTTTGATGGCGGACGCAATCAGGCCAATCTTGATGCGGCGAAGGTTGATCGCGAGCTGGCGGTCGCAGGCTACGAGAAAGCCATCCAGAGCGGTTTCCGCGAAGTGGCCGATGGCCTGGCGCAATTGCAGGGCGATGCCGACCAGCTCGCCGCGCAATCGCGTGTACTGGCCGCCAGCCAGCAGGCGCTGAAGCTGGCCGATGCGCGCTACCAGAAGGGCGTGGCCGGCTATCTGGACGTGCTGCTCGCACAGCGCAGTTATTACGGAGCGCAGCTGGTGCAGATCGACCTGCAGCAGGAGCAGGCAGCCAACCAGATCAGTCTCTACAAGGCGCTGGCGCTGTACTGATCGCACTGGCACTGTCAATGCAAAACGGGTGGCTGCGGCCACCCGTTTTGCATTCATCCCTCTGCCGGTATCACCGCCGGCGGTACCAGCCGGTGAGCGACAGGCGCTCGCGCTGCGCCGGGATGACCTCGTGCTCAAAGCGGTTCGACAGAAACGTGACCAGCGTGCCGCCGGCGGGCTGCACGTCCACCTGGCGGCCGTCATCCAGATAAATGCGCAGCTGGCCGCCGTCGCTTTCCTGCCAGTCGGGCGGGTTCAGATACAGCACGACGGTGACGACGCGGGTGTCCTGCTGGCGATGCTGGTCGAGGTGGCGCTGGTAGAAGCCGCCGGGCGGGTAGGCGGCGAAGTGCAGCTCCAGCTCGTTGAGACCCAGGTAAAGCTCACGGTTGAGCTGCTGCTGGTAGCCGGCAAAGCGCTGCATCACGAAGGCCAGCTCGGGATCAAGATTGTCCACCCACAGCACATCGTCGCGGCGGATGTCGTCACTGACCGTCTGGCCGGTGGCGCGGCCGATGCCGGCACGGTGGAAATCGTTGCGGCGGCGGGCGCTGATCGCCGCCAGTTGCGCGACTTCATCGGCAGAGAGGAAGCCGCGCACTTCGGCCCAGCCATCACTGGCCAAGGCGTCAATCATGGCGGGGAAATCGGGGCCGTTGACGATCATGCCTTGCCCTCGTCTGCGGCCGCGGTATCCGCTGCCGGTTTGGGCTGGCGCGGGGCAAACAGGAAATCCTGCGGGCGGCGGAAGAAGCGCCGCACCAGCATGCCGAACAGCGGGCGCAGCTCGGACAGCAGACGCTGGCGCGAGCGCATGGCCGTCCACAGCGCCAGCGTGAAGCTGACGGCCAGGTTGGTCAGGCCGATCAGCGCGACGCCCCACAGTGCCAGCAGCAGGATCTGCCAGTCGAGGTTGAAATTGACCCCGGCGGCGATGAAGGACACATTCGCCGACGAGAAGGTAATGTGGCGGATGTCGAGCGGCAGGCCGATCAGGAAGCCGATAAAGCCGGTCAGCCCCAGCATCATGCCGAAGTAGAAATTACCGGCCAGTGCGCCGAGGTTGTGTTCGATGTACTTGCCCAGTTTCCAGGAGCGGTGCTCGCCAAGCACGCGGTTGAGCAGTGGGTGGGCCGCGATGCGTTCCGGCAGGCGGTGATAGAGCGCCTTGTTGTCGTAGTAACCGGAGATCAGCCCGGCGAGGAAGAGCCAGACGCCGGCAATCGCCGCGTGCGGCACACCCAGCCCGGTCAGCGGCCGCAATTCGTGCAGCAATTTGCCGGTCTTGTCGAGATTGATCAGCGGCTCGCCAAAGTGATAGGCCCACAGCCAGGCCAGCCCCAGCGCCACCGGCATGGCCAGCAGTACGTTGCCGAGAATGGCGATGAACTGGGTGCGCGCGACTTTCACGATCAGCTCCACCAGCTCGCGATAACCTTCGGCACTCTTGCTGCCGGGCGGGGGCAGGGTGGCGGCAATGGTGGCGGCGGTCATCGCCGGCTGCTTGGTGGCGATCGTGCAGTGCAGCATGTGGACCAGCATGAAACCCAGCGCGTAATTGAGGCCGAAGCTCACCGCTTCGATCAGTGGCGGCAGATGAGCCTTGGCAATCTGGATCTTGAACAGCGCCATGAAGCCGACGATGATGCCGGCGCCAGCGGCCGAGCGGAACATGTTCAGCCATTCGCGGCGGTTTTCGGCGATGTAGTGTTCGCCGGTATGGCTGGCGTGCTCGGTGACCTGCAAGGCCAGCAATTCGGTGTTCTGGCGCAGCACGTCGCGCAGGCTGTGCTTGCGGTTTTCCGCGCGCACCAGCTGCAGGAACAGGCGCAGGAATGCGGGCCCCCAGTTGGGTGACGGGACCGGATCAACGAGTTCGAGCAGAATCTGCATGCGCTCGATGTGCTGCTCCAGCCGCAGCAGGTGATAGGTCAGGCTGACCGATACACCGTGGCGCAGGGCGTGCTTTCGGATGCGAGCGATCTGCGCGGTGCACTGGTCCAGCAGGACCATGATCTGCTTCTGGTCGTCGTCGAGTTCTTTTTCCTCGACCAGCGCCTTGCGGTAGTTTTCGACGAAGCTGAGCGTTTCGACATTCTGCCGCACGAAGGGCGACTCGAAGCGCTCCATGTCGGGCGCATTCTGCACCAGTTCCGGTTCCAGTCCGATGGTGGCAATCCGGCAGGACAGCACCTGGATGGCCTCCAGTCTTTGCAGCTGGCTGTAGCGATCAGGGGCATATGCGATGTCAAGTATCAGACTACGCGACAAATCAGCCCATACACCATAAGGTATGCCGCCCAGCCAGACGTAGTCATCCTTGCGGTGGAACAGCAGGCCGAACACGTCCTTCAGCAACTCCGGACGCGGTTTCACCGGCAACAGGCGCTCGCCGATGCGGCGGCGCAGACCTGCTACCAGCGGTTCATTCGAGAGAATGCCGGTATCCGTATACAGCTGCACCTGGCGGGTATTGCCCATCAGCTGATCAAGCTGCGCGCGCAGGGCCGTGCGGTATTGCGGATTCTGTTCCAGCAGGAAGGAAAGTGCGCGCACATTGTTGACGGCTGTGGTGCTGTCATCGGCGGATTTCGGCCGCACGGCGGCCACCAGATCGCGCAGATTGTTCAGTGCGGCGTCGGCATTGGCGCCGACCATGTTCTGCAGGATGGACTCCATGGATTCCTTGCGGTGAATGGCGTGGTTCAGCCGCGTGCTTCTGCGAGCAGCTGGCCGATCATCTGTCTGGCCTGGCTCTCATAGCCGCCGCCGAACAGATTGAAGTGATTCAGGATGTGGTAGAGATTGTAAAGCGTGCGGCGCACCTTGTAACCGGAATCAATTGGCCAGGCCGAGTGATAGGCCGCCATGAAACGAGTGCCGAAACCGCCGAAGAGTTCCGTCATTGCCAGATCGCATTCGCGGTCGCCGAAGTAGCAGGCCGGATCGAAAATGACTGGCGTTCCGTCAGCCAGCCCTGCTGCATTGCCGCCCCACAGGTCGCCATGCAGCAGGCTGGGCTGCGGCGTATAACCGTTGAAGAAAGCGGGCAGAGCATCCAGCAGTCGCGCTTCCTGTTCGCCAAAGCGCGCGCCATTGCGTCGTGCCAGCGCAAATTGCGGCGCCAGCCGTTCCTCGCGCCAGAAGCCCTCCCAGGAGTCGTGCCAGGTGTTGGATTGCGGTGTGCTGCCGATGGTGTTGTCGATGTGCCAGCCGAAGTGTGGCGCCGTGATGCGGTGCACAGAAGCCAGTGCCGCGCCCATCGCCGCCGGCTCCGGGCTGCCGCCCATGTCCAGCCATTCCAGCACCAGCCAGGCCGTGTCACCGCTGACGCCGTCGGCAATTACTTCCGGTACGCGCATGCCGGCTGCCAGCGCGCGCAGGCCTTCGGCTTCGGCAACAAACATGGGATGCAGTCGCGCACGGTTGGTTTTCACGAAAAAGCGCCGCTCGCCATCGCTAAGCACAAAGGCCTCGTTGATGCAGCCACCACCGACGCTGCGTTGTTGCCGGCTATGGAAGGGCTGGCCGGTGAGATGTGAAACGGCGTTTTCGAGATCGCGGATCAGGGTGCTCATGGCTATGGCTCGTTCGACAATGGGCTGATGTCGCAGTGTAGGGTTTCGCCGCGACGCCCGGTTTGCGCTGCTGCAAGCCTGCTTACTGCGCGGGTTTCCCCGTGCACGGGGTGCCGTAGTCGATGCTCAGCTTCTCGCGCTTTAGGTCATAGGTCGCCTGAACCTGCACATAAGGCACGCCAGCGACGATGCTGGGATGCGCGCAGGTTTCGGCACTGGACGGATCGATCAGGGTCGAGGCATAGACCGACCAGCCGTCCGCGCTTGATTCCACCAGCGTTCCGGGCGGCCAGATGCTGTCGGCAATGGTCTGCCCGGCCAGCGTGCAGTAGTCGAGCGTGATGACGCCATTGTTGTTGCTGACGTCGACGTGTTGCTGCTCGCTGCAGTTCCAGCCGTCAATCGTTTGTGGCGCAGGCAGGCTGAGTCGCAGATGGCGTTCATCCGGCGGGTCGGTCAGGCGGATGCCGGTGACTTGCAGCGTGCCAAATGCCAGCGGCTTGCGGGCTGTTGCGCCAACCAGTACGCGCCCAAACTGGCCATCCTGCTCGTATTCCAGCTTGCTGCCTGCGGGGAAAACCACGCCAGCCAGGGTGGCCGACGTGGGGGCGTCAGCCTTGGTTTCCGTGCGGCCCGGATAGCCTTTCAGCCAGTCCCAGCCGATGCTCCCGGCCAGCAGTATTGGCGGCAGCAGGAAAAACAGCAGCGTGATGCCGATACGCTTGCCGCGTCCCTGCGTGTGTAGCGAGCGGTAGACCAGCCAGCAGATGAAGCTCCAGATGACGATGCCAGCACTGAGTGCCGCGCCGATCAGGTAGAGAATCCCCTCGCCCCAGCCGCCCGGGCCACCATAACCACGGCTGCCGGGTGCGAACACCATGGCAAACAGGAAAACGGTCAGTGCTGTGCCGGCCAGAAACAGCTTCTTGAGTAATGGCGGCATGCCGGGCAGGGGCAGTGCTGGCGTTGTCGCAGCGGTGGAATCGGGAGGAATGAGTTTCACTGGCTGCTGGTCTCGCTGGCGGGAATGCTTGTTGGCGCGGTTGCTGAAGTGGTGGCGGAGGCGGCGTGCTGTGGGGCTTGGCAAGGTTCGCTGTCGGGCGACACCTCCAGCAGGCGGCGCTGCGTGTCATAGCGTACTTCCAGCCGGCAATACGCCACGCCATCCATGTTCGCCGGGCCGGATTCGCTGGTGGTGTAGACACGAATCACGCGGCGGTCTGCCACGCTGTCGCCCATGGCCATGCTGCCGGCAGGCCAGCGAATTCCGCCATTGTCAGCGATCAGGGTGCAGTGGCTGAGCCGGGGGCCGGCTGGCGTGAGGTCGAGCAGGGTTTCATCACGGCTGTTGCAGGTCCAGCCATCAATTTCCTGCGGCCTGGCCAGCAATACCCGGATGCGGTCCGGTTTGTCCGGATAACCCTCAAGGCTGATGGTCTCGGTAATGGCGATGATTGCCAGCGAGCCCAGTGTCAGCGGCCGTGGCGAACGCGCGGCGATCAGCCGCTTGCTGAACAGCCCGGTGTTCTCATAAGTCAGTTGGCTGCCCGGCGGGAAGGTTACCCCGGCGAGGCTGGCACCCTTGTTGCCGGAGGTGTCGACGGGTTTGTTTTCGATGCTTGTCCGGTATAAAGCCGGCAGGCTGATGAGGAAGACCGGCAGCAGCAGGAAAACGACGGTGCGCTGCCGTGCCTGCGGGTGGTCTTTCAAGGCCAGGCTGCGATAGACCCGCCAGCCAAGCCAGCTCCAGCCCAGCGTTGGCAGCAGGATGATGAGGCTGAGCAAATAGGGGGTGGGTGACAGCAGCAGTTCGATGCCGCTGGCGTCAGCGAAAAGGCGCTGCAGGCTGCCCCAATCGCCCAGCATCAAATACAGCAGGCCGAGTGCAGTCATGAGCAGACTGACCAGGAACCCGTCGATACCTTGAATGAAACTGAGCGCGAACAGCAGGAGCAGCAGCACTGCGCCGCCCAGAAAGCTGGTGCGCAGCCAGGCGGGCATTGGTAAGGGCATGCTTGAGCGGGTGGGCATGACAGCGGGAATCCTTGGCTTGCTGACGCAATTTACCAATGATACCAGTCTGATGTTGTAAGCAGGCGTGGGCAAGGCCACACGGTCTTGCACTGCGTTCGGATTGCCGCAGCGCAGGGGCAGGCGATATACATAATGATGTATATCATCAAGACCATTTCAAATAAATGGCTGGGTGAAAATACCCTTGTCGTTGCTGGTTTTTCGGTGGCCGGCATGGCAGGAGTGCTCACCGCACATGCTGTGGCGATGCCGGTTTAGTGCGTGTCCTGCCCGGCAGGCGTGCCACATTTGCGGAAAGGCTCTTCCGGCCGGCCTTTTTCCACGCACACTGTTTCGTACTCCGGGGCTGCCGGTTCGGGCTGGCCCCAGATGGCGCTGCTGCCGCTGCCATAGAGGGTATAGCGTGCGCCCGCCTGGAAGGTGAAGGGGCCGGCCGTCACGGCATCGCACAGGGTGCCGCTGTAGGTGCCCGTGCTGTCATCACCCGGGTCGGCCTGGTATTCCAGTTCGCTGAAGCGGTAGCCCAGGGTGCTTATCGAATGGCGGCATGGCGCCGACGAGTCATCTGCCTCGCCCTCGCTCCAGTAAAGCCGCATCCCTTTGGCATTCCTGCTGAACTGCGTGCCGGCAAGCCAGTCCAGGGCGCCGACGCGATGGTTTCTGGCCAGTACACATTCGACCAGCTGCCACTTGCCATCCATGACCAGTGTGACTGGTGACGCGGAATCGCAATGCCAGCCGGATATGGTTTGCGGAGCGGCCAGTGTGACCGCAATCTGCCCTTCGCCGGGCGGATAGCTCAATTCCAGCTCAGTCAGTCGCAAATGGTCCAGATGCCCTGGCGCGCTGGCGCGAATCGCGATGGCCTGCGTGCTGAAGAGGCCGCTACGCATGTACTGCACTGTTCCGCCCTCGGGGAAGGTTGCCCCGGCCAGCCGGAAGGCTTCACCGTGCTGTTCTTCCGGCAGGCGTTCGCCAATGCGTGACTTCTGCGTGTGATAGCCGCCTGCCAGCAGGAGGAGAAGCGGGCCGACGATGCCGAGAGTGATCAGGGTGGTCCTGCGCTGTCGGGCGGGCAGGCCGCGAATGATCATGGTGCCGAGATGCAGCACCAGCAACAGACCGCCCAGTGCGCCGGCGGCGATGGCGCCGATCAGGTAGGCCAGCCCATCCCAGCCACGAGCGCCCTCTGCGGCAAGCAGCATGAAGGCAGCCAGGAGAATGCAGATCCCGATCAGCCAGCGCAGGACGATATCGAGGCGCGGTGTGCGGGGCTTTGCCACAGGAGGGCGCTGGGCTGATTCGTCAACAGGCATGGCAGGGCAGGGGCAGCGAAGTGGGCTGGCTAGCGATTGTACGCAGCCTTTTCCGCCGGCGCTTCCTGATGCCTGCGCGGGGTGAACTAGATCACCAGCCGGCTACGCAAGCCCTGCGGCAGGTGTTGCAGCAGCGGCTCGAAATCGGTCGCGTCCATCAGGTTTTTCAGCTGCAGGCCCAGTTCGGTGTCTCCGGAAATGGTCAGCCGGCGCTGGAAGAACAGCGTGTCCGGATCCTCCTGGCGGCGGGCGATGATCCAGTAATCCGCCAGTGCGGCAGCAAACACCACGTCGGCGGGCTGCTCTGCCGTGACGAAACGCTGGCCATCGAAGCCGAAGGTGACGCCACGCCCCAGATCGGCGATTTCCAGGCGCACGCTGCGGCCGGTGAGCCAGGCGAAATCGTCTTCCGGCCAGAGCTGCTTGCGCAGCAGATTGAGCGCGGTGACCAGTGCCAGCGTGGGCGGCAGCTCGGGCAGCTGCTGCAGAATGGTTTTGATCGGTGCCGGGATATTCATGGGTATATTTCTCAAGCCATTTTATTCATTGGGTTGCAGGGCAATACCTGCCTTGCCATGCCAGTAGCCGTTGACCAGCCCCTGCGGATGCAGTGCGGCCAGATCGCTGCCAGCGCTGGCGTCAGTCAGCCGGGCGGCAAAGGCGTCGACTACCGCGCGGCAGTGCGTCGCCTGCGGACTGATGCGCAGGTAGCCAATGCCCGCAGCAGCCAACTGTGGCAGGTCGTCATACAGGCTGTGGCAGGCGGCGCTTTGGGTCTGGATGCCGTTGATGCGCAGGAAGTGCTGGCCTTCGCGCGTGTCGACCAGCATGCCGTCCGGGTGCTCGAGGCACTTGAACTGGCAGTCGTCTTTCTTCAGCGTGTAATGACGGGCGGTGAAGCAGCGCGCCGAGAAGGCCAGTGGCAGGTGGCCGTGTCCGAACACTTCCGTTTCGATGGCACAGGTTTTCTCGGCCAGAATCGCTGTGACCGTCTCGCGGCTGGCTTCCAGCGGCGGCACCCAGCGGGTGGCGCCCTGTGCGGCGAACCAGTCGAGCGTCGGGCCGTTGTAGATGTTGAGCGTCGCGCCGGCGACAAAGGGTATGCCGGCCTTGCGGGCGATTTCGACCGCGCCGAGGTCGTTCACTTCGATCAGCCCGCCGGCTTCGACCAGCCGTTTCAGCCCCATCAGGTCGCTGGCCGATTCCAGCAGCGCCTGTGTGCTGTAAATGACCCGTTTGCCGGCCTGTGCCAGCTCCGTTCCCAGCGCCAGCCAGTCAGCGGTTTTGACTTCATGGCGGCGTGAACAGACGACTTCGCCCAGATAAACATCAGCCACCGGCCAGCTGGCAACGTCGGCGTAAAAATCGAGCACCTGCTGGCGCGGCCAGAAATACAGGTTGGGTCCAAGGGTGAGTTGCATGGCTGCTTTCCTTCTTAGCGCCAGGGGCGCGAGTAGGCGCCGAGAGTCTGCTGGTGACCTTCGGATACCTTGGTCAGCGCGTCCTGCCAGGCCGGCTTGACCGAATAGTGGGCATCGCCGGCGGCGTCGATGGCGGCGCGCAGGGTGGCGGTGACTTCGGCGGTGTAGGCGGGGCTGCGCTGGCGGCCTTCGACCTTGATGGCACTGACGCCGATTTTCATCAGCTCCGGCAGGATGGAGAGGGTATTGAGGCTGGTCGGTTCTTCCAGGGCATAGTAGGTATCGCCTTCTACCTCAAAGCGACCCTTGCATAGCGTCGGATACCCTGCGGGTTCACCGGCTTCGAACTGGTCGATCAGGATGTCGTTCAACCGGGTTCGCATGCGCTGGCCCTCGGGCTCCCAGCGCACGAAGCCGGCTGGCGAGCACACGCCGTGGGTGTTCGGCGACTGGCCGGTGGCGTAGCTCGACAGGATGCAGCGCCCCTCGGCCATCACGCACAGGCTGCCAAAGCCGAACACTTCGATTTCCACCGGGGTATTCTTGATGACGTACTCGACCTGCGGCAGCGTCAGCACGCGCGGCAGCACGGCACGGGAAACCCCGAAACACTCGTGGGCCATGTTGATCGCAGCGAAGTTGGTGGCCGAGCCCTGTACCGACAGATGGCGGCGCAATTGCGGATGGGTTTGATACGCGTAGCTCAGCAAGCCAAAATCGGCGAGAATAACGGCATCTGCACCGATTTCCGCGGCACGATCGACCGATTTGCGCCATTCGGCCACGCGGCCGGCCTGTGCGTAGGTATTGATGGCGATGAGGATTTCGCGACCATGCCGGTGTGCGTAGGCGATGCCCTCCGCAAGCTGCTGGTCGGTGAAGTTCAGTCCGGCGAAGTTGCGGGCATTGGTGGCGTTCTTGAAGCCGACATACACGGCGTCGGCGCCGCGATCGACGGCGGCTTTCAGGGCCGGCAGGCTGCCGGCAGGGCAGATCAACTGGGGTTTGCGGGGCATGACGGGGCAGCTTTCATCAGGGCTGGAATGGCCTGAGCTTAGAGGCCGGCAGGCGCGCAGACTTTAACGCAGGTCAAATCTGCACCAGTCGCAAGCCGCGCCATTAGTCGTAAACGGGATAGCCATGCGGGCTATTGACAGGGCACAATGGCGGATTGCTTATTTGATTCCGGCTGCAGCAAAGGAAACGGCGCGCACCCGGTCAATATGCCGGATGCACGCCCGAATAACGGCGAAGCCCCTTGCCTCTGCCGTGTTGTCTGGGCTGGCTTCAGGCCGCCCGTTCTTTGAAAGAGGGGTGCTACTTGCCTGTCAGAGTAAGGCCGTAGCGGTAACGCTGCTTTAATCCAGGTCAAGCTGACGGCACTTGGCCCGGGGAAACAGGATTGTTCATGGCGGAAAGACTGCATGGTCATTTCCCCGCCAGGCCGGCATGCTGCCAGTGCCACCGGAATTTTGGCTATTTTTGATTGACGGGCACAGCCCGCAAGCACGGAGAAAACACACGATGAATATTGCAATGATCGGCCTGGGCAAGATGGGCGGCAACATGGCACGCCGTTTGGCACGCGGTGGTGCAACCGTGTTCGGCTTTGATGTCAGTGCGGCAACCCGCGAACAGCTCAGTGGCGAATTTGCCAATATCCGTACGTTTGCGTCGGTTGCCGACACCATTGCCGCCATGCCCGCCCCGCGCGTGATCTGGCTGATGCTGCCGCACGGTGAAATCAGCGAAAACACCCTGACCGAACTGAAGGGGCTGCTGAGCGCCGGTGACGTGGTTGTTGACGGTGCCAATGCGCTGTACAAGGACAGCCAGCGCCATGGCGCGGAGCTGGCCGAGGCCGGTCTGGAATTTGTCGATGCCGGTGTTTCCGGTGGCGTATGGGGTCTGGCCAACGGCTACACCATCATGCTCGGCGGCAGCAAAGACGCTGTTGCCAAGGTGCAGCCCTTTGTCGAACTGCTGGCCCCGGCCGCCGATCGCGGCTGGCTGCATTGCGGCCCGGTGGGTGCCGGTCACTACACCAAGATGGTTCACAACGGTATCGAATACGGCATGATGCAGGCCTTCGCCGAAGGCTTTGCGCTGCTGAAAGCCAAGGAAGAGCTGGAGCTGGACGTCGCCGAAATCGCCGAAGTCTGGCGTCACGGTTCGGTGGTGCGCTCCTGGCTGCTGGATCTGACGGCTGATTCGCTGGCCAAGGACAAGGAACTGGGCGAGCTGCAGCCGTTCGTGCCGGATTCCGGCGAAGGCCGCTGGACTGTTCTGGAATCGGTCGAGCTGGGCGTTCCGACCCCGGTGATCGCCGGCGCGCTGTATGCGCGTTTCGCCAGCCGTGGCAATGACGATTACGGCATGAAGCTGCTGCAGATGATGCGCAATGCTTTCGGTGGCCACGCTATTGCCAAGAAGTGATTGCGGCTCTGTCATAGCCGGGCAATAGCTGCCCGGCTGGCAACAAAAAGCCCTGCATCTGCAGGGTTTTTTGTTGGGTATGTCATTGCAGCCCTTTTTATTAAAGATTTTTGGTGATATACCTGGTTGTGTATTCTAGGTGGGGCTGAGTGCCGGGTTGGCGCTTTCGGCCGGATTGAGGCGGTCACCCAGGCTGGCGAGGGAGCTCATGACTTCCTGCAATGCTTCTTCAAACTGGCTGACCTCGTGTTCGAGATCAGCCTTGCCGCTGGCCGCAGCGTGTTCGAGCGTTTCGGCATGGCTCGCCAGCCGTGGTGCACCCAGATAGCGGCCGACCGATTTCAGCGAGTGTGCCAGCCGTTCCACTTCGGACAACTGACCGCTTTGCAGAGCCTGACGGATGTCATGTGCGGTATCGGCGTGATTGTTCATGAAATTGCGCAGCAATACGATGAAGCGCTCGGGTTTCAGCCCGACCTGATGATAGCCGTAGTCCAGATCCAGTCCCGGCAGCGTCGGCCAGCTCGTGTCTTGCCCTGCAACGGCCTGCTGCAGCTTGACGGAGCGGCTCGGGTCGAGCCAGCGGCTCAGCACGGCGTAGAGCTGTTCCGGACGGAAGGGCTTGGGGATGTGGTCGTTCATGCCGGCAGACAGGCAGCGCTCGCGGTCGCCCAGCATTGTGTGCGCCGTCATGGCGATGATGGGCAGATCGCGCAAGCGCTTGTGCGAGCGGATGTGGCGCGTGGCAATGAAGCCGTCCATTTCCGGCATCTGCAGATCCATCAGTACCGCGTGATAGCGTGATTGCTGCACGCGCTCGATGGCCACCAGGCCGTTCTCGGCGTAATCGACGTAGATGCCGCAGGCCTGCAGCAATTCTTCGGCAATCTGGCGGTTGATCGGGTTGTCTTCCACCAGCAGCACGCGCTTGCCGGCCAGCGGGTTGTCATCCTGCACCGGCTGGGCGAGAACGGGTGGCGGGCTGTGTCCGTGCAGTGCGGTGAGCGGCGCATCCTGGTCGGCGAGGTCGAAATCCAGCGTGAACAGGAAAGTGCTGCCTTCGCCCGGTGTGCTTTCGACGCTGATTTCGCCACCCAGCATGTGTACCAGTTCGCGGCAGATGGCCAGGCCCAGACCAGTGCCGCCATAGCGGCGGGCAATCGATTCGTCCGCCTGCGTGAAGGCCTGGAAGAGATCGGCCTTGTGTTCGTCGGCGATGCCGATACCGGTGTCGGTGACGGCAAAGCGCAGCGATACCTGTTCCCCGTCGCGCTCAAGGCAGCGCACCTGCATGGTGATGCTGCCGCTGGCGGTGAACTTGATGGCATTGTTGCCCAGATTGAGCAGAATCTGCCGCAGGCGCAGCGGGTCGCCCATCAGATGGCGCGGTACATCGTCGGCGATATCGATTTGCAGGCGCAGATTCTTGCCGGCGGCCTTCAGCGAGAGGATGTTGACGAGCCCCTTGAGCAGGTCGTCCAGATCGAAGTGCAGGTATTCGATGCCAAGCTTGCCGGCCTCGATTTTCGAATAATCCAGTACATCGTCGATGACGCCCAGCAGCGCATCGGTGGCGTGCTGGATCTTGATGACATAATCCTGCTGCTTGTCGTTGAGCGCGGTCTGGTTCAGCAGGTTGGCGAGGCCGATGATGGCGTTCATCGGCGTGCGGATTTCATGGCTCATGCGGGCGAGAAAGTCCGATTTCACCCGGTTGGCTTCTTCGGCCTGCCGCGCGACCTCCTTCAGGCTGTTCATCCATTTGACGACCATGTGGTAGCCGAGGAAGGACATGGCAACCAGCAGCGTACCCATCACCCAGTACACGGCCAGCGACGAGCTTTCCGCCATGGTGGCGACCGTCTGCCAGTCCACATTGCTGCCGGGCTGGCTGGCGGCTGCCGCTGCGTGGTGGCTCAGGTAGAACGACAGGCTCAGAAACAGAAATACGCCGCCCATCATCAGTGCCGTAACCAGCAGGAGCGCATTCTTGTTCAGCGACAGGGTGTGGTTTTGCCGGTTTTTCAGCAGTGCCTGGTCGCGCCAGCGTGCCACCCGGGTGCTGCACAGCGCCATCGGCGGTGCGACGGTGAGCATCAGCTGCAGGAAGCCGCCCACCCACCAGCCTTGCCAGATGGCAAATGCGTCCTTGATGCCCAGGCCGTTGGTGTACACCCAGATCAGCGCACCCAGCGAACTGAAGATCGCACAGAAAAATGCCAGCAGCGTGAAGAGCAGGATATTGCTCAGCCCGCGGGCGTTGTAAACCTGGATGACATGGTAGGTGACGGCAAATGCGGCAAAACCCAGCGGATCGGCAAAGGAGAAGACCAGTCCCCAGCCCAGTGGCATGCCGGAATACAGTGCGCTCGCCAGGGTGGCAATGAAGGCGGGGATGGCGCCCCACCAGAAACCGAACCAGATGCTCCACAGCAGGCAAAGCGTCAGCGGCGGGTAGAAGGTCGCGAAAATCTGGTAGCCGCCAATATCGAGCGGCACACCGAACCATTTCAGCTCCGTACAGACGATGGAGAGGCTAATCCCGAGCAGGAGCGAGAACAGCCACAGGCTGCCCAGCCCCCAGCGCTGTGCGGGCGAAGCGTAGTGATAGGCATCGGTAAAGGGGACGGGCTGGAAAAGGCCGGCGGGTGTGGTGATTGCGGAGGTAACCGGAGTCGTCATGTCATGCCCTTTCTGTAGGCACTTTTACATTTGCAATCGTATTTCATTCAGTCTGAGTAAGTGCTGGGCAATAATATGTCATCAGGCGGGTGTTTTGTCGATTTTCATCCTTGTTCTTGCAACAAAAAAGCCCGGCGGAGCCGGGCTTTGGGGCTGGCATGGCTGCCTTACAGCGCATCCTGCGGGTTGTTGGCGTGCAGGCGACTTTCCAGTTCGGCGATGCGCCTCTCCAGCTCGGAGAGCTTTTCGCGGCTGCGAACCAGGATTTCCTGCTGCGTTTCGAATTCTTCGCGGGTGACGAGATCCATTTTGGTGAAGGCGCTGGACATCATGGCGCGCACATTCTTTTCCACATCCTTGGCCGGACTGGCTGCAATGACGTCGGAGATCTTTCCGGCGATTTCATCAAACAGTTTTTCCTTCAGCATGGGGTGCTCCTGACAGGTGTTCGGGGTTGACCGACTTGCAGTGTAGCAGAGCATCCCGTTTTTTCGTCGCCGCACCATGCTGGTGCGCAGGGTGTTCCGCGCAGTCTGCTGCTGCGCCATTGCAGTGCTGTCCAGGTGATTTGTTTGTGCAAGTGCATGATTATTATTGAAATAATAGTCTGGCACGCTTCCTGCTAAACAGTCCGTGTCCGAATCCAGTACAGGGAGCACCAGCATGAAATTCGTTTCCGCCATCATCAAACCCTTCAAGCTCGATGAAGTGCGCGAAGGTCTGTCGGCCATCGGTGTGAATGGCCTGACCGTCACCGAAGTGAAAGGCTTCGGCCGCCAGAAAGGGCACACCGAGCTGTATCGCGGTGCCGAGTATGTCGTCGATTTTCTGCCCAAGGTGAAAGTGGAAGTCGCCGTCGCCGACGAGCTGCTCGAGCAGACAATCGAAGCCATCGAGAAGGCTGCCAATACCGGCAAGATCGGCGACGGCAAGATTTTCGTATTCGATCTGCAGCATGTCGTGCGCATCCGTACCGGTGAAACCGGCGACGCCGCACTCTGACCAGAACAAGCCAATCAGGAGAATGAGCATGATGAAGAAACTACTCGCCGCCTGCGCTCTGGCAGCGGCAATGCTGGGCGTAGCTCCGGCCTGGGCGGATGACAGCGCCAGCGCGGCATCTACAGTTGAAACCCTTGCTGCTTCAGTGGTGGCCGATGCTTCGGCTCCGGCTGTCGCTCCGGCCGCCGCCAGCGAAGCCGTTGCTGCTGCTGCGCCGGCCGCCCCCACCGTGACAATCAACAAGGGCGACAACAGCTGGCTGATGGTCTGCGCCGCACTGGTGGTCCTGATGTCCATCCCCGGCCTGGCGCTGTTCTACGGTGGCCTGGTACGCAGCAAGAACATGCTTTCCGTGCTGATGCAGGTATTCACCGTGTTCTCGCTGATCAGCGTGCTGTGGGTGATCTATGGCTATTCGCTGGCGTTTACCGAGGGCAATGCCTTCTTCGGCAGCTTCTCCAAGCTGTTGCTGAAAGGCGTGACGCCGGATTCGATTGCCGCGACCTTCAACAAGGGCATCGGGGTATCCGAGTTGATCTACGTGGCCTTCCAGGGCGCGTTTGCCGCCATTACCTGCGGTCTGATCGTCGGCTCCTTTGCCGAGCGCATCAAGTTCTCGGCCGTGCTGGTGTTCTGCGTGATCTGGTTCACCTTCTCCTATATCCCGGTTGCCCACATGGTGTGGTACTGGGCTGGCCCGGATGCGTACACCAGCGCAGATGCGGCTGCAGCCGCGACCAAGACCGCAGGCTTCCTGTTCCAGGACGGTGCGCTCGACTTCGCTGGCGGGACCGTCGTGCACATCAATGCCGCGATTGCCGGCCTGGTGGGTGCGTACTTTGTCGGCAAGCGCGTTGGTTACGGCCGTGATGCCATGACCCCGCACAGTCTGACCATGACCATGATCGGTGCCTCCCTGCTGTGGTTCGGCTGGTTCGGTTTCAACGCCGGCTCCGCGCTGGAAGCCAACGGCACGGCCGCTCTGGCCTTCATCAACACCTGGGCGGCTCCGGCTGCGGCGGCGCTGTCCTGGACCATTGCCGAATGGTGCCTGAAGGGCAAGCCCTCGCTGCTGGGCGCGGCATCCGGCGCGGTGGCAGGTCTGGTCGTGATTACCCCGGCTGCCGGTTTTGTCGGTGTCGGTGGTGGCCTGATCATGGGCCTGATCGCCGGTGTGGCGGGTCTGTGGGGCGTGCATGGCCTGAAGCGCCTGCTGGGCGCCGATGACAGCCTGGACGTGTTCGGCGTGCATGGCGTGTGCGGGATTCTGGGGGCGCTGCTGACCGCGGTGTTTGCCAGCCCCGATCTCGGTGGCACCGGTGTGTGGGACTATGTTGCCAACGGCGTGGCTTCGGGTTATTCGATCTGGGGTCAGCTGAAGATCCAGGCCATCGGCGTCGTGCTGACCATTGTCTGGTCCGGCGTGGTGGCAGCGATTGCCTACAAGCTGGTTGATCTGGCTATCGGCCTGCGCGTGAAGGAAGACGAAGAACGCGAAGGTCTGGATGTCACCAGCCACGGCGAAAAGGCCTACAACATGTAAGCAGCAAGCGCGCTGCAACGAACAAAACCCGCCTCTCGGCGGGGTTTGTTTTATGCATTGCCATGTATATGCATGCAGCCATTTATTGTGAAAGGCTGCAGGTAAATACCCTTGCTAGTTTGGCCGTGTTGCGGTTTCGAGTTCGGTGAGCCAGGCCAGCGCCTCCTGACGATTGCTGCCGCACATCTCTGCGGATGGCTGCAGGCCGCTGCAACAGGCCGGGCGCCCCGGCTGGCCGAAAATCCGGCAGCGCAGCTCGTCGTCGAGCTGCGCACAGGCGACTCCCGCCGGTTTGCCGTGCGGATGGCCGGGAATGGGGCTGGAAATCGAGGGTGCGGTGCAGCACGCGCCACAGTGGGGTCGGCAATCCATGATGGTTCCACAGACAGAAAGTCCGGCATGGTAGCGTGTTCGTCGACCGGGTGCAGGGCCATTCGGCCAGCGGCCAGGCCTAGCCGTTGCTGCTGCGCTGCGCCGGATGGGGCGTGGCCGTTTTCGGGAAGGGTACCGCTCCGTGCCAGTCCGCCTCGCGTTCGCAGGCAGAGCTGGCTTCGTCCAGCAATTGCGCCAGCCTGGCATGCTCAGCAGGTACCAGATCCAGTGCCGTTTTGCCCGCGTGGTTTGCCTGCAGCGGACTGGCGCCGAATTCCAGCAGGCGCAGTACGGTACCGACATGGCCATTGGCCGCCGCCTTGTGCAGGGCACTCCAGCCATCAGCGCTGACGGCGTTGACGCCGGCACCCTCGCGCAGCAGCAGCGCACAGGCGCGCTCTTCACCGCGACTGGCGGCCAGCATCAGTGGCGTGATGCCCTTGTCACTGCGAACGTTGGGATTGATGCCATGGCCGAGCAGCAGGGCCATCACCGGCACATGGCCCTGCAGGGCAGCCCAGTGCAGGCCCTGATAGCCGTCCGAATCACAGGCGCTGGCGCTGGCATTCTGCTGCAGCAGGCGCGCGACCTCTTCGGTGCGGCCTTGATGGCAAGCACGGATCAGTGCCGTCCAGCCTTGCTCGTCACGGCGTTCCTGGCTGGCCTGCCGGCTTGCACCAAAATGCAGCACAGTGCTGCTGTGCTTGCCTGCGGGGGCGGAATCCGTTGCCGAAAACCGTGTGGGGGCAGACGGGATGGTGTGCATGTCCGGTTCTCCCGCCCACGGGTCGCTCTCATCCGCTGTGGCCCCCGACAATGCAGCCCAGGCAATCGACAGGCGCATCAGTTCCTGTCCGACTTCGGGCGGAAAACCCTGGCGGCCCGGCTGCTCCATGATGATCAATTCATCGAGATAGCCCGTCAGCGCGTCGCTTCCCCAGCGCTCGGCAATGCGCTCGGCAATGTGCGGGTAGCGTTGCTGCAATTCATGCGGCACCAGTTCCGGATGGCCGATGGCAGTGAGAAGCGCGCTGAGCTGGGGCAAGGGAGTACTCCGGAGGTTTGGCGGGATATGCCAAAAGAGTACCGGCCCGGCCTCCACGCTTCTGTGGAGGAATGCCTGCCGCCGTCGTTAAAAATACCTTTGCAGCCGCAATGGCGGGCGTCGATGCAGGCATAATCGCAGCTTCCCGTCAGCATTTAGCGAGGTTTCCATGCAAGCCCGTCTCAGCCTCATTACCCTCGGTGTTGCCGATCTGCCGGCGGCTAGGGCGTTCTACCAGCGGCTCGGTTTCAGCGAACTGCCGGAAAGCCAGGAGAGCGTGGCCTTTCTGCGCCTGCAGAATGGCCTGCTGCTGTCCCTGTACGGGCGGGCCGCGCTGGCTGAGGATGCCGGTGTGCCGGACGATGGCCAGGGCTTCCCGCGTTTCAGCCTGGCGCACAATGTGGGCTCGCCGGCGGAAGTGGATGCCGTGCTGGCCGAGGCTGTCGCGGCGGGCGCCAGGCTGGTCAAGGCTGGCCAGTCCGTTTTCTGGGGGGGGTATAGCGGCTATTTCGCCGATCCGGACGGCTTTCTGTGGGAGGTGGCGTTCAATCCCTTCATGGATCTCACCGGAGCTGCGGCATGAGCAATCTTCGCCGCATGCAGGAAAGCGACCTGCCGCTGATCGCCCGCCTGTTCCGGCAGACCTTCAATGCGCCGCCGTGGAATGACGAGTGGCGCGATGATGCCCATGCGCAGCGCTATCTCGCCGGTCTGTTTGCCAACCCGCAGGCGCGCTGCTGGGTGCTGCTCGATGGCGGCAAGCCCTGCGGTGCGCTGTTCGGGCACCGGCGTGACTGGTGGAGCGGCGACGAATGTTTCATCGATGAATGCTTTGTCATTCCTGGCCTGCAGGGCAACGGCCTTGGCCGCGTGCTGGTCGATGGCGTGCAGGACGAACTGCGCGCGGAAGGCGTGGAACTGCTGTCGTTGCTGACCATACGGCAGTTGCCGGCGGCCGGGTTTTACCGGCATCTCGGCTTCCAGGCACAACCGGACTGCCATCTGTTCTGGCGGCGCTGATCCGGCGGCGAATGCAAAAAGACCGTGCCTGCTGGCACGGTCTTTGTCATTGCGGCAGTGCTTGGCCGGAAGTGGATCAGGCCGGGGAGAGTTTGCAGCCGCACTCGCCGCAGAATGCGGCGTGAGCCTCGTTGCCGGTCTTGCATTCCGGGCAGGCAACGCTGGCTGTCTGGCTGACAGCCGGAGCCGGAGCCGGAGCCGGAGCCGGAGCGGCTGGCTTGGCTACCGGTTTGCTCTCTGCCGGGGTTGTAGCAGGTGCCGGAGCGGCTGCTGTAGCCGCCGCAGCCGCTACCGGTACGGCCGGAGTCACGGTCGCAGCCGGAGTGGCGGCCTTTGCCGTTTCGGTCTTGGCGGCCGGTTTGGTGGCCACCGGGGTTACGGCCGGAGTACCTTCCAGTGCCATGCGGCTGGCGCGGGTGTTGCGCTCGATCTGTACCAGGATCGGAATCAGCATGGCCACGATGAAGGCGATCAGCGAGCCCAGCGCCACGGTGATACCGGAAATGCGCTCGACCTGGGCGACCTGTTTGGCGGCAGCCGTCTGCGAGAGGCTGTTATTGAAGCGGGCGAAGTAGTACTCGCTCAACTGGTCGGGTGTCTGGTCTGTAAACTGGCCGCTCTTGCGGTAGTACTTGAGGCCGTCTTCCAGAAAGTCTTCCCAGCCATCCAGCAACTGGCCGCGGCGATCCTCCGGGATATTCACCAGTGCGCGGATCACGTTTTCGGTCGTGATCTCCTTCACGCCATAGGTCTTGATGATTTCCAGAATCTGCTCGCCGTACTTGGTGTTCAGCTTGACAATTTCTTCCTGCGCCGCCACGTCACTCTGGGCGCGGCTGAAGCTGCGCAGTTCGCCTTCTTCCTGCACCTTGGCGAAGTCCGGCACCTTGAACGAATCACCCGTGCGAGACACCACATAGCCCATCGCGCCAAGAAAACCCAGCAGCGCCAGGATGGCAAAACCGATGGCGGTAATCTGGCCGGCGCGCATCAGGAAAAGGGTGAAGCCGGAGGCCTGTGGAACTGCTTGGTTACTCATGGTGTTGTCCTGGGTAAGTGTGCTGATGATATGGAATGGAAAGACCGGTCCGGTTTAGCGGTGCTTGCCCGGTTCGGGGCGCTGCTCGCTCTGCTGCCTGCATTCCGGTTCATCCGGGCGCTTGAAGCAGAGATCCAGCCGGCAGGCTTCGACCTTGAACATATTGCCCTTGCGGCCGCATTCGGCGTAACGCGCGGAGAAGGTGTTCTGTGCCTGTGTCGGCTGCGGTGTCGGTGCAGGCGTTGGCAGCGGCGTGGGTTCCGGAGTCGGCGCCTTGGTCGGCGTCGGGCGCGGAGCCTTGGTCGGTTTCGGGCTGGGCTTGGGGGTCGGCGTGGTGGCAGCTGTGCTGGCTGGGGTAGCTGCACTCGCACTTTCTGCCGCACTGGCCTGGCTGGCCGCCTGGGCCGCTGCGGCGGCGCTGGCGATCGAGGCGTCTGAGCCCTTGGGGTGCAGTACTTCGACGACACTGCTGGCGGCCGAGGCGGTGGCCGGCGCCGAGGCAGCCGGTTTGCTCAGCGCACGATAGGCAAAGTAGCCGCCAATACCCAGGACAATCATGGCCAGCAACAGGGCGCCCAGCAGCAGCATCACGCCGGTATTGCTCTTGGTGGGGGCTGGTGTGGCTGCTGCTTTGGCTGTGGCAGCCTTGGGTTTGACCGAGGCCAGTGGTGCCGGGCTTTCCGGCGGTGGCTTGATGGTTTCCGTAGCAGCAGGCGCGCTATCCGGCGTATCTGCCTTGAAGCCAAGTTTGGCCCAGGGGTCGCTGTTGTCGGTTGTGGTACTGGTGCTCGTGGCCGGTTCGGATTCGGTTGCGGTAATGGCCGGAGCGGGCTCTGCCGGTGCTTCCGCTGCCGGTGTGGCCGGTGCAGCGGCGGGGGTTGCTGGTGCTGCAGGCTGAACAGTTGGTGGTGCGACTTCGGCGGGCTGCATGCGGGTGCCGCAGGCCTTGCAGAATTTGCTGCCCAGCGCATTGGCTGTCGAACAGGAAGGGCACTTGCAGGTCAGTGCCGTGCCGCATTTGGCGCAGAACTTGGCGTTATCGGGATTCTCGTGTTGGCATTGCGGGCACTGCATGATGTTCTCGACGGGTATTGACGAATAGCCGCCATTACAATTGCTTTCAATATCCTTATCAATGAATTGAGTCACATCGCGGTTTTTCTGTATTGAAATTGCGACTGAATCTGTCTTTTGGGCCGGTTTCACTCCGGCCGCCCCCCCGGCGCTACAATCCGCCCATTGCATTTCGCGAGGTGAACCATGGATTTCCAGCACTGCCCCCATGCCTTCCTTGCCGGCCAGTGGCATTCCGGCACGCAGACTTTTCCCGTGTTCAACCCTGCCGATGGCACGCAGCTTGCCTGCGTGACGGCGACATCGCTTGAAGATACCCTCAGCTGTATTGATCTGGCGAATTCGGCTTTCAAGGGCTGGCGGCAGATACCTGGCAAGCAGCGAGGCAAGATACTGGCCCGCTGGGCGGATCTGCTGCTGCAGAACCAGGATGAGCTCGCCCGCGTGCTGACGAGCGAGCAGGGCAAGCCGCTGGCGGAGGCACGCGGTGAAATCGCTTATGCCGCCAGTTTTCTCGACTGGTTTGCCGAGGAAGCACGGCGCATCCGTGGCGACATTCTGCCGTCGCCATTGGCGGGGCAGCGCATTCATGTCCAGCATGAGCCGGTCGGCGTATGCGCCGCGATCACACCGTGGAATTTCCCCGCCGCGATGATTACCCGCAAGGCTGGCGCGGCGCTGGCCGCCGGCTGCACGATGGTGGTAAAACCGGCCAGCCAGACGCCGCTGACCGCACTGGCGCTGGCCGCGCTGGCGCACGAAGCCGGCGTACCGGCTGGCGTGTTCAGCGTGCTGCCCGGTCGCGCCGATGTGGTCGGCGCCGAACTCGCACGCAACCCATTGATCGCCAAACTGTCCTTTACCGGCTCGACGGCGACCGGCCGGGCACTGATGGCCGCATGTGCGCCGACCCTCAAGCGCCTGTCACTCGAACTGGGCGGCAATGCGCCGCTGATCGTGTTTGATGATGCCGATCTGGATGCCGCCGTTGACGGTGCGCTGATTGCCAAATTCCGCAATGCCGGCCAGACCTGCGTCTGCGCGAACCGGATTTATGTGCAGGATGGTATTTACGAGGCGTTTGCCAGGCGCTTTAGCGAGCGCGTTGCCGCGCTGAAGGTCGCGCCGGGGCTGGAAGAAGGCAGCCAGATTGGGCCGTTGATTGATACCGCAGCGCTGGCGAAAGTGCAGGAGCACATTGCCGATGCGCTCGCCAACGGCGCTGAACTACTGACCGGAGGCGCGCCCCATGCCTTGGGCGGCACCTTTTTTCAGCCGACCGTACTCGGTAATGTCAGCGATGCGGCGCTGATCGCGCGCGAGGAAACCTTTGGCCCGGTGGCGCCACTGTTCCGTTTTGCTTCCGAGGGCGAGGTGGTTGCCCGCGCCAATGCCAGCGAATTCGGCCTGGCGTCCTATCTGTTCAGCCGCGATCTGGGTCGGGTGATGCGCGTGGCCGATGCGCTGGAAAGCGGCATGGTCGGCATCAATACCGGGCTGATCTCCAACGAGGTCGGTCCCTTTGGCGGCGTCAAACAATCCGGTTTCGGCCGCGAAGGATCGGTATACGGCATCCACGATTATCTGCAGACCAAATACCTCTGCATCAGCTCCTGAAACGAACAGCCCCGCAAAAGCGGGGCTGGATGGGATGATGCCTGAAGGTTACCGGATCAGCGTTGCGACATCCGGCTGGTTTTTGTCCACAGTTCGGCCATGGTTTGCAGTTTGCGGATCAGCTTGCTCATCATGAATCTCCTTGGTGTTGGTGATCTCATCCTAGGCTTGCTACCGCACGGCGAATAGCGGAAAAGTACCGGCCGAATGTGTGAAAAATATCGCAATAACAATGAGTTGTGGCTGTGTGGTGTGGCGGTGCTGGCGCAGGTGGCTACGCCGCGCCGCCACACTCGGGCACAATGGCGGCCTGATCCCTGCCTGCCGGAACCATCATGAGCCCAAGCCTGCTCCTCGCCCTGCAAACCGAAACTGCTGCCACCGGGCTGCCGACCGAAGCGCAACTGCGCACCTGGGCCGGGGCCGCGCTGCAGGCGGGTGTTGCTGACGCAGAAATCACCATCCGCATCGTCGATGCCGATGAAGGCCGGCAGCTCAACCGCGATTACCGCGGCAAGGATTACGCCACCAATGTACTGACCTTCACCTTCGACGACGACATGCCGGCGATTCCCGGCCTGCCCCTGCTGGGCGACATCGTCTTCTGTGCACCGGTGGTCGAGCGCGAAGCGGCTGAACAGGCCATCAGCCTCGAAGCGCACTACGCGCACCTGACGGTCCATGGCGTGCTGCATCTGCAGGGCTTTGATCATCTGGACGACGACGAGGCCGAGGAAATGGAGGCGCTGGAAACCAGAATTCTGGCTGTACTTGGATACGGTGATCCCTATGCCTCTGAGAAGCTTTAGATAAAAGGGCTGGGTTTGTATACCTGCGGTTTTTTGTTTGTGAATTCCTGGCTTTCCGAATGCTGGTGATCCCGGCCTTAATCTGCTCTGGCATTGCGCGGATTGAAGGCTGTAAACCGCGGTGAATCGAAAGCATTAGCAGGCATTAATAAGGGTGTTGAAGTAGTGCAGCCGGGCGGCGTAGACTGGTTTGTATACGATACGGCGGAGAAGAGTGATGGCTTCACTGGAAGACATCCTGCAGCTAATCGGCAATGCGGATTTTCATCCACAGGAATTGCTGACACGCTTTCCGCGTATCGCCAGCCAGATCGCCCAGCGCTGGGGGCAGCCGGATCTGGATGCCTATTTCGACGAACTGCTGATCATGGATAAGCCTGACCGCATGGGTTTCCCGCCTGAGGTTGCGGCCGAACTCATGAAGCTTTCCCTTATCCACCAGCAGCATCTGGGCCGAGCCACTCAGACCGGGGTCTGGGATGATGAGCGGGAGATCGATACCGGTGATGCGATCTCATTCACGCCACGCGGAGGGGGCAGCAATCTGGCGCTGGAAGCCGTACGCACCGGCAATGTCGCCGGCCTGATTCAGGCGCTCGACAAGCACCGACAATTGCTCGAAGTGGCGGATGAACAAGGCTATACCCCCTTGCTGCAGGCCGCATGCAGTGGCCGGCTCGAAGTGGTCGGCTTGCTGCTGGAGCGCGGAGCCAGCGTAGTTGCCGGTGATCGTGACGGCTACCAGCCCCTGCACTGGGCTGCGTTGTGCGGGCATACTTCGGCCATGCATCTGCTGCTGGACTATGGCGCGCAGGCCGATGCCCGCAGTCACAAGGGAATAACGCCGCTGATGCTGGCAGCCAGTCGTGGCATGGAAAAAGCCGTGCTGCTGTTGCTGCATGCTGGAGCCACTGTCGGTGCAATCAGTAGCGAAGGCTGGTGTGCTCTGCACAAATCGGCCGCGAATGGACACATTGGCGCCAGCTTGCGCCTGCTGATGGCGGGAGCCAACCCACTTTACCCGACTCCCGAAGGCAAGTTGCCGATTGATCTGGTCCCACCAGATAATCACCGCCTGCGCGAGTTGTTCCTGGACGCTGAACGGCGCATTGCCAGCACGCTGCGCCAGAGCTGATTACCGTTCAGCTGCCCGCTGCAAACCGACCGGGCTTAATCCATCAGCTGTCGGTACAGATACACCAGTACCCGGGCAAGCTCTTCAGCCGTCTGTTCCTGTGCGGTGTTGCCGCTGTGGCCGCCGCCGGCGGTCTCAAAAAGCAGCGCCGGCTGACCGAGCGCGTGCAGCTTTGCCACCATCTTGCGCGCGTGCGCGGGGTGGACGCGGTCGTCCTGCCGGCTGGTGGTGAACAGTGCCTTCGGGTAGCGGACTTCGCTTGCCGGGGCGATGTGGTGGTAGGGTGAATAGGCGGCAAGCGCTGCGCCCTCGATCTCGTCGTCCGGGTCGCCGTATTCGTCGAGCCAGCTGGCACCGGCGTGCAGCTCGGGATAGCGCAGCATGTCCAAGAGCGGCACCTCGCAGACCACGGCGTTGAACAGATCCGGGCGTTGCACGAGGCAGGCGCCGACGAGCAGGCCGCCGTTGCTGCCGCCCTCGATACCGAGCCGGCGCGGGCAGGTGATGCCGCGCGCGATCAGGTCCTCGGCCACCGCGATGAAATCGTCGAAGCTGGTCTGGCGTTTTTCGCGCAGCGCCGCTTCGTGCCAGGCCGGACCGAATTCGCCGCCGCCGCGAATATTGGCGAGCACGAAGGCGCCGCCCTTTTCCAGCCACTGGCTGCCGAAGTTGTCGAGGTAGTAGGGCATCATCGGCAGCGCAAAACCGCCGTAGCCATACAGAATGGTCGGGGTATTGCCGTCCAGCTCTCTGCTTTTTTTGCCTACGATGAAATACGGGATGGAGGTACCGTCGCGGCTGCGCGCGTGGTACTGCTCGGCCGCGTAGTCGTCGCTGGCAAAGGCGGCAGGTTGCTGGCGCAGGCATTGCGGGGCGGCGTCGCTGTTGATTTCATAGCGGTACAGCCCGGCCGGGGTGAGGAAATCGCTGTAGTTGTAGACCAGTACGTCCGATTGCCACGGCTGGTCGACAAATTCGATCACGCCGCCGGTCGGCAAGGGGTTGGGCGTGGGCTGCCAGTTGCCGCAATCAGGGCGGAAGGTCAGCAGGCGGCTTTTCACGCTGTCGATCAGGATGACAGCCAGGCCGTTCCGCGTGGCTTCGAGCATTTCCACAGCCTGCTCGGCAGTGGGCGCGATCAGGCACTGTGCACGACCGAATTCGGCGGTCTGCGCATCGCAGGCCAGCGCGATCAGGCTGCCGGCGCGGAACAGTTCGCCGCTGTAGCGCCAGTCGACGTCGAGCTTGATCAGCAGGTCGCCGTGGCTGTAGGCCTCGATGTCGCAGCGTGCCGGCAGGCGCAGTTGCGTGAGTTCGCAGTCCGCATTGATGTGGAAATAGGCCTTCTGATAGAAGCTCTGTGAAGCTTCGATGATGTCGAATGGCGTGGCGTCGCCATCCAGAAAGCGCCAGGCGGACACCATCATCGCGTCCGTGGGCAGCACGATCAGCGATTGCGCGTCTTCCCAGTGCTGCCCGCGCTGCAGGAGCACCGCTTCGCGCGAGTAGCCGGCTTCCGTTACCTGGTCTTCATCCCACGCCGGGCAGACAAACACGCTGTCCGGGTCGCGCCAGCTGATTTCGCTCTTGGCGAGCGGAAAGGCAAAGCCGCCGGCGACAAAAGCCTGCGCGTCGAGATCGTATTCGCGGCACACCGTGGCGTCGCTGCCGCCGGGTGACAGCGAAACCAGGCAGCGTGCGGGCGCCAGCGTGCAGTGGTCAACGCCATCGAGAAACCAGTCGACGCCTTCGGCGGCCGCCAGCGCGTCGATGTCGAGCACGGTCTGCCAGACCGGCTCGGTCGCCTGATAGCCGGCAAGCGTGGTGCGGCGGTAAATGCCGCGCGGGTTGTCGGCACTCTGGTGAAAGTTGTAGAGCCAGCCGCCGTGCTCGGAAAAATACGGAATCTGCCGTGTGTCGCGGAAGTTGGCCAGGATGTCGGTGCACAGCCCGGCAAAACGCGGATCGCCATCCAGCTCGGCGCGGGTGGCGCTGTTCTGCTGTTCGACCCAGGCCAGCACGGCGGGGGAGTCGAGGTCTTCGAGGTACTGGTAGGCGTCGGTCACGGCGGGCTCGGGCGGGCGGAGAATGGCAGATGCGCGATTATGCGCAATAAAGTGCGGCAGGTTAATCAGGCTTCATCGCAGGTATTGGCCTCAATCCCTTTTTTCTGAATCGCTACCGGTGAATACGGGGCACTGTATTGATTCATCGGGTGCGGTGCTCGCCCCGCTGAAATCCGGTTCGGATTTGCGCCACAGCCAGATGGCAACACCGGACATCAGTAGCCCGACGGGGATTAGCAAGAGGGGGTCCCAGTGCATGATCCAGCCGATGCTCAGCCAGCCGGCCAGCATGCCGCCGGCGGCGAAGCACTTGCCGCGCCGGCTGATTTCGCCGCGCAGGAGCCAGGCTTCGACATGGCGGCCGGCGCCGGGAATGGCGAACAGCCTGGCCTGCAGCGCGGGCGAGGCGTGGCCGAAGGCCCAGGCCGCGACAATCCAGAAAATGACGGTCGGCAGCACCGGCAGGAAAGCGCCGATCAGCCCGGTGATGAAGGCCGCGTGCCCGAGTGCCAGGAGGGCATAGCGGGCCGGACGGGAAAGCTGGCGGGCAGGGGGCAGGGGCATGGCGGCGGGCCCGAAAGTCTGCGGATAGCAGCAGTATCGGCCAGTGCGCCAGTCCGTGCCAGTGCCGGCCCGGCGAGCTGCCGCGCAGACGGGCTGTGCGTTACCGGCATGTTGCCGGCCATTGCGTGCAAGAAGGTGTTTTTTGCCACGCCGGGCAGACAGTGGCGCAATACAATTTCCATTTTCTTCGGGTATGATTGAAAGCCTCTTCATTACCGGACTGCACCCCGCCTCATGGACGATTCCTCTCCGATGCAGCAGAAAGCCAGCTGGCTCGAACGCCTGACCCACTTTCTGCTGCGCGAACCGGAAAACCGTGGCGAACTGATCGAAGTTCTCCACTCTGCCTTTGAACGCCATCTGCTCGACAGCGATGCCCTTGCCATGATCGAGGGCGTGCTCAATGTCGGCGACATGCAGGTGCGCGACGTGATGGTGCCGCGCGCCCAGATGGACGTGATCGACATCGACACGCCGCCCAGCGAATTCATCCCCCACGTCATTGAAACCGCGCATTCGCGTTTCCCGGTCGTTGACGGCGACAAGGACAACGTGATCGGCATCCTGCTGGCGAAAGACCTGCTGCGCTATTACGCGCTCGATGCCGATTTCAACATGCGCGACATGCTGCGCCCGGTGGTGTTCATCCCCGAGGCCAAGCGGCTCAATGTGCTGCTGAAGGATTTCCGCAACAACCGCAACCACATGGCGATTGTCGTGGATGAATACGGTGGCGTGTCCGGTCTGGTGACCATCGAAGACGTGATGGAGCAGATCGTCGGCGACATCGAGGATGAATACGATGACGATGATGACGAAGACAACATCATCGCCGACCGCCGCGGCCGCTGGCGCGTGAAGGGTGACACCGAAATCGGTGATCTCAACGAGGCGCTGGAAGCAAAGTTCGACGAGGATGAATTCGACACCGTCGCCGGGTTGGTGATCGGCCAGTTCGGCCGCGTCCCCAAGCGCGGTGAAACAATTGCCTTCGATGGCTACCAGTTCCAGGTGCTGCGCGCCGACAGCCGCCGCGTGCATTCGCTGCTGCTCGAACGCCTGCCGGAACGCCAGACCCGTCAGCCCGACGAGGTCGAGGATTGAGCGCAGTGCAGTCGGGCCTGCCGGAGCGGGCCGGCCTGCTGACGCGTTTGCAGGCGTTGCCGCTGTGGCAGGTAGCCTTCCTGCTGGCGGCGTGCGGCGCGCTGGGCGTGTTTGCACTGGCCCCGCTGGGGCTCTTCCCTTTGGCCTGGCTGGTGCTGGGCTTACTGTTCGCGGTCTGGCGCGGCGAGGTTCGCCCGGGGCGAGCCGCTGCGCTCGGTTTTGCCTGGGGGCTGGGGTATTTCCTCGCGACCATTCACTGGGTTTATATCAGCCTGCATACCTTTGGTGGTATGGCGGCCTGGCTGGCGCTGGTCTGCACCACACTGTTTGCGGCGTATCTGGCACTGTTTCCGGCCGTGGCGGGAGCCTTGGCCGGCTGGCTGCAGCGCAAGCGACCGGGGGCGCTCAGTTTCTGCCTGGGCGTGCCGGCGTTGTTTGTGCTGGCTGAAGGCCTGCGTGGCTGGCTGTTTACCGGTTTTCCGTGGGCCGGCATCGGCTACAGCCAGTTGCCCGTTCTGGGGGGCTGGCTGCCATTGACGGGCAGCTTCGGCGTGACGCTGCTGCTCGCCATCACGGTTTCTGTCGTGCTCTGGCGCTGGCGCGCGGGGCTGCTGCTGGCCGGTGTGCTGCTGCTCGGCAGCTGGGGGCTGGCGCACGTACGCTGGACGCAGCCGCAGGGTGGGCCGGTGGCGGTGAGCCTTTTGCAGGGGAATATTCCCCAGAATATCAAATGGGTGCGCGAGAACTACTTGCTCAGCCTGCAGGTCTACCGTGACCAACTCGCTGCCGCGCGCGGGCAACTGGTGGTGCTGCCGGAAACGGCCATTCCTTCGTTTCTGGCGCAGACACCGCCCGAGTATCTGGCTGAACTGCGCACGATTGCCGCCAAACAGGGCAAGGACGTGCTGCTGGGTATTGCGCTGGAAGGCGAGACGCCCGGTGCGTATTACAACGGCGTGGTGCGGCTCGACCAGCCGCAGCTGACGCAGTACCGCAAAAGCCATCTGGTGCCCTTTGGCGAATATGTGCCGGTGCCCGCTCTGTTCGGCTGGCTGTACCGGTTCATGAGCATTCCGCTCGACGGCTTCTCGGCCGGGATCGACCCGCAGGCGCCTTTTGCGCTGGGTGGCGGCAAGGTGGCGGCGAATGTCTGCTACGAGGATATTTTCGGCAACGAATTCCGCGTCAATGCCGCCAATGCGACGCTGCTGGCCAATTTTTCCAATCTCGCCTGGTTTGATGGTTCATGGGCGGCCGAGCAGCAATTGCAGATGGCTCAAGTCCGCGTGCTGGAAAATGGCCGGGAGCTGGTGCGTGCCACCAATACCGGTGTGACGGCGGTGGTCGGTATCGACGGCAGCGTGCGTGATCGCCTGCCCGCCCGGACGCGCGGTATTCTGGAAAGCCGTGTTTGGCATTACACTGGCGCCACGCCGTACCAGCGGCTGGGCGACTTACCCGTCTGGCTGTTGCTGCTTATTGGGGTATGTGTTTGCATCCTTCGTAAATCAAAGCATGTGGATTGATACATTGAAGAGTATATGGATCAGCCTGTGCCTGCTGCTGATGATTGCCGCAGGCGCGCAGGCCAGCGAAGTCGCGCAGCAGGCGCAATCGCGCAAGCTCAGTACGGAGCAGAAAGCCAGGACGCCGGCCAGCAAGGACGCGGCCCAGGCAGCTGCACCCTCGGTACAGGTGCTGGCGGTGGGTGATTCGCTGATGGGGGGCGTCGCCCAGATGCTGGCCTGGCGCATCAAGCGCGATGGCCGCAGCGACATGCAGCTGATCGACCGCCACAAGCTCAGCACCGGCCTGGCGAATACGCGCTTCTACGACTGGCCTGCCCAGCTGGCCACGCTGGTCAGCGAGAAAAAACCGGAAGTGGTGTTGATCATGCTGGGTGCCAATGATGCATCGATGGGGCTGCGCGAAAACGGCAAGACCTATGCCTATGGATCAGAAGGCTGGCGCGCGGCCTATCGCCAGCGTACCATGCAGATGATCACACTGGCGCGCGCTGATGGCGCGAGCGTGATCTGGATTGGCCTGCCGCAAATGGCCAAGCCCGAGTACAGCGCGCAGATCCAGATGCAGAATGCGATTTACGCGCAGGTTGCGCATGAGGCTGGCATTCCCTTTATCGATAGCGCCAGCCTGCTGGCCGACGATAAGGGGGCGTATGCGGCCAGCATCACCGAGCAGGGCAAGACCGTATCGCTGCGCGCCAAGGACGGTGTTCATCTGGCACCCAGGGGCGGCGACATCCTGGCCCGTGCGACGCTTGCCAAACTGGGCAGTACCGAGCGCGTCGCGTTGCGTTAGCGCAGCAGCAGCCCGCACAGGAAGCCGCATGCATTGCGGCTTTTTTTGCGGCTGGTGTAAACTGGCGACTCAAGAAAGATTTGTGATGGCGGAAAGTAAAACGGCAGGGTTGCCGCATGTTTGCAATGAACGGCGCGCATACTGTCCGCTTCCCGCCAGGCCACACCGTGACGAGGACATACTGACGATGCATCGCAGCAACAGCCCCAGCACCTTTCTCTCGGTCGAGCAGGACAAGACCGCCTCCGCCAACGACAAGGCCGTTCTGGTCGCCAACAAGGACCGCCTCAACGCCCTGCGCGAACGCCGCCGCGATTTCGCCGAAAAACAGGAAGTCGACCGCCAGAGCCGGGAAGTCTGGCAGTGTTGACATGTATATGAACAGAGCCATTGATATTCAATGGCTCTGTTCATATGGGGTGTATCGTATTGGTTAGGCCTTCGGCTTTGCCGCTTTCTGCGTGATGCAGGTCCCCGCAATGGAATCCTGCAGCAGTTGCCGGTCAGTCCTTAGCCATGCCCATAGCCAGGGCAGCACGACCAGCCCGCTGGCAATCCAGGCAAGCGGCAGCCACTGTGGGGCGTGGCGGGCGAGCAGCCAGCATGGCAATGCCGGGACATAGCACAGGCTGGCAACCACAAAACGTATGATGCTTTGCCGCAAGGCCGGTCTGCCGCCGTGCCGGTTATCCAGTTGCAGACGCCAGGTTTTCATCGCCAGCGTCTGGCCGCTGCGATTCCAGCAAAAGATGAAATAAGCACCCGTCAGCACAAACAGCCAGACAAAATGCAGTGCTTGCGCCAGGACGTTGCCAGAGAGTGCGGTTACGCCCTGCCCGGTCAGCAGCTGGAACAGGCCCTGATACACGCCGGACAAGACGAGAATCACGGCGCCGGTCAGCAGCATTTCGTAGATGAAGCTCAGGAGGCGGCGCCACCAGCCAGCGCCTGGCGGGCTGGATAAATTGTTGCGTGTGTCGGTCATGGTTCTTGGGATTGGTGGTTGCGATGGCGATGTCTGGCGCCATCAGGTTCGGAGGCATGGCGTTGCTGACGAACTTCGCGCAGGATGCGTTCGCGTTCCTGTGGCGGCAGAGCCATCAGGCGTTCATAGTTTTCCCGCGCGCGCTGGCGCTGTTCCGGTGTGAGTTCGGCCCACTGGCGGATGCGCTCGCGAAAGCGCTGCTGTTTTTCCGGTGGCATCTGCGGATAGCGGCTGGCGGCATTGGCGAACCGGTCCTGGCGCTCTTCCGGCAGGGCTTGCCATTGCGATGCCAGCGGAGCAAGCAGTTCGCGCTGCTCGGCGCTGAGACTTTGCCAGCTGGTGGCTGCGTGAGCAGACAGGGCAAGCACGAACTGGCTGGCCAGGATGACGAGGAGGCGGTGCAGGCTGGGCATTACCGTGTTTTCCGCAGGCGCTGTTCCAGCGCATCTGACAGCAGCAGGTCGGGGCCTGCCTCGCTGGTCAGCAATTCGATTTCGATATTCTGCTCGATGCGGTTGCGCTGCTGTTGCCATTGCCAGTTGCCGATCAGCGCCGCCAGCAGTGCCAGAGCCGCGGCCCAACGCCACGGATGCTCGTGCCACTGCTGCACGAGCACATGGCCGGGGCGGGTGGCATCGGGCGTACCGGTCTGCGCCAGAGCCTGCCGCCGTGCGGCTTCCAGCCCGCTGCGGATGTGCGCAGGCAGAGGCTGCTGGTCCAGTTGCCGGCAGGCACGGCGGGCCTGTTCTTCTGCTGCGGGTGAGGACGAGGTGTGCGGTTTCATAGGCTTACTCCATGGCGCGTCAGCCAGGCCGACAGGCTGGCACAGGCTCGTGAGCAGTGGGTTTTGACGCTGCCTTCCGAGCAGCCCATGACCTGGGCCGTTTCTGCCGTGTCGAGCTCTTCCCAGTAACGCAGGATGAAGGCTTCGCGTTGACGCGGCGGCAATTGTGCCAGACCGGCTTCGATCAGCGCCATGGTTCGTGCCTGTGTGCTTTCATCTTCGGGTGTGGCGGGCGAATCGGCGGTGTGGGGCAACCAGTCCAGCGGATCGGTGTCATTGTCGTCATCCGGATTCTTGCTGCGGAAGGAGGAAAACAGCGAAACCCAGAGATTGCGGACTTTCTGGCGGCGGTAATGGTCGCGGATGATGTTCTGCAGAATGCGCTGGAACAGCAATGGCCATTCCTCAGGAGGGCGCTCGGCATAGGATTCGGTCAGTCGCAGCATGGCGTCCTGCACCAGATCGAGCGCCTGGGTTTCATCCTGGGTGGCAAAGCGCGCTTGCCGATAGGCGCGCTGCTCGACCCCGGCCAGAAAATCCGACAGCGCAGCACGTGAACCCACCGGCGCTCTCCTTTATTCCTGCCGTTTCAATCGGCAGCATACTAGCAAACACCTATTGCGGGGGCGAGTAAAAACTTGCCAATCGCGCGCGCATCCGTTAACGTCCCAAGTTCAACATCCATTCCAGATGAGCGTTGCGTACCCTAATCGGGTTCGTTTCGCACCGAAAGGCACCGCCCGCGCATTACACCGCAGTCGTCCTTATTCAGGCCACAAGCCTGAGCCAAGGCGGCCCGCCCGGTAAAAAAGTTCGGATTTGCGGCACTGCCGATTGCCTGATACCCAAAGGCAGCATGCGTTACCGCGCACGCTGTCGACATGGCCCAACGCCCGTGGCCCTGTCACCCGGTTGACTGGCTCAAGCAGGTCGTCAAGTTCAAAGCTCTGGATGGCAGGAGCTCGGTTTTCTTATGTCTCAGGGAAACTGCAGAACCACTGCCACAAAAGACCCTGCTGCGCTCGCAGCGGCGTCAGTGCATCGGTTCGGCGGTAACCCACAACCCGTGGTGAGGTGACCTCGATGGAAATATCAGGTGCAGAAATTGTCACACGCTGTCTGAAGGAAGAAGGCGTCGAATTCGTCTTCGGCTACCCCGGCGGCGCAGTGCTCGAAATCTACGATGCAATTCACAAGCAGGACTTCTTCAAGCATGTGCTGGTGCGCCATGAACAGGCTGCCGTGCATGCGGCTGACGCCTATTCGCGTTCCAGTAACAAGGTCGGCGTCGCACTCTTGACCTCCGGCCCCGGTGCCACCAATGGCATCACCGGCATTGCCACTGCCTATATGGACTCGATCCCGCTGATCGTGATCTCCGGCCAGGTGGGCACGCCGATGATCGGTTCGGACGCCTTCCAGGAAGTCGACATGGTCGGCTGTTCGCGCCCCATCGTGAAGCACAACTTCCTGGTGAAGGATGTGCGCGATCTGGCAGCGACCTTCAAGAAAGCATTCCATATCGCCACGACCGGCCGCCCCGGTCCCGTGGTGATCGACATCCCCAAGGACGTCACCATCCACAAGACCTCCTTCGATTACCCGAAGAGTGTGTCGATCCGCAGCTACAACCCGCCGGTCAAGGGCCATCCCGGCCAGATCAAGAAAGCCGCACAGCTGCTGGCCGATGCCAAGCGCCCGTTCGTGTATGTCGGCGGCGGCGCGGTTATCGGCAATGCCGGTGCGGAAGTCACCGAGCTGGTCAAGTTGCTGAATATCCCGTGCACCAATACCTTGATGGGTCTCGGCGCGCTGGATGGTACCGATCCGAATTTCGTCGGCATGCTGGGCATGCACGGCACCTACGAAGCCAACCTCGCGATGCAGTATTGCGATGTGCTCATTGCTGTTGGCGCGCGTTTTGACGACCGCGTGATTTCGGTGCCGAACCAGTTCCTCTCGCAGGCCAAGAAGATCGTTCACATCGACATCGACCCCTCCTCCATTGCCAAGCGCGTGAAGGTGGATGTGCCCATCGTCGGTGACGTGAAGAGCGTCGTTGGCGATCTGGTGAATCTGCTGAAGGAATCCGGCCAGCGCCCGAACGAGAAGGCACTCGCCGGTTGGTGGGAGCAGATCAACGAATGGCGCAAGCCCAATTCGCTGCTCTACACGCAGGATACCGAGATCATCAAGCCGCAGTATGTCGTGCAGAAGCTCTGGGAAGTCACCGATGGCCAGGCCATCGTTACTTCGGATGTGGGCCAGCATCAGATGTTTGCCGCGCAGTATTACAAGTTCCGTCGCCCCAGACAGTGGATCAACTCGGGTGGTCTGGGTACCATGGGCTTCGGCCTGCCGGCCGCGATGGGCGCACAGATGGCCAACCCCTATGCGCAAGTTGCCTGCATTACCGGTGAAGCGTCGATCCAGATGAACATCCAGGAATTGTCGACCTGCAAGCAGTATCACATCCCGGTGAAGATCGTTAACCTGAACAACCGTTATCTGGGCATGGTGCGGCAGTGGCAGGAATTCTTCTACGGCAACCGATACTCCGAGTCCTATATGGACGCATTGCCAGATTTCGTAAAGCTTGCAGAAGCATACGGCCATATCGGCATGAAAATCGAAAAGCCGTCCGACGTCGAGCCGGCACTGCGTGAAGCCTTCAGCGAGAAATTGAAGGATCGCTTGGTGTTTCTTGATTTCATCACCGACCAGAAGGCCAATGTCTTCCCGATGGTGCAGAACGGCAAGGGGCTGAACCAGATGGATCTGCCGGAACACATGCGCGGCATGCAACAGGTGCCGTTCGAGAACAACCGTGATTACGGCAACCTGTGCTGAGGGGGAAACGAACATGCGACACATTCTTTCCATCCTGATTGAAAACGAAGCCGGCGCGCTTTCGCGCGTCACCGGGCTGTTTTCCGCACGCGGCTACAACATCGATTCACTGACGGTGCAAACGACCGAAGATCCGACCATGAGCCGCATGACCATCGTCACGCACGGCTCGGACGACATCATCGAGCAGATCACCAAGCAGCTGAACAAGCTGGTGGAAGTGGTGAAGGTGATCGACCTGAACGAGGCCGACCACATCGAACGCGAGCTCATGCTGATCAAGGTGCGTGCCACCGGCAAGGAGCGCGACGAAATGAAACGCATGGCGGACATCTTCCGCGGCCGCATCATCGATGTGACCGAGAAGAGTTACACCGTCGAGCTCACCGGCCCGGGAGAGAAGCTGGATGCCTTCATCAAGGCACTGGACCCCGCCACCATTCTGGAAACCGTGCGTACCGGTGCTTCGGGCATCGGTCGCGGCGAACGCATTCTGAAAATCTAAGTGAGGTGTGAGGGCCCGCCCTCGCCTCACGTCTCACACCCACAGGAGTTTTGAAAAATGGCACTGAACGTTTACTACGACAAAGATTGTGATCTCTCCATCATCAAGGGCAAGAAGGTCGCCATCATCGGCTACGGCTCGCAAGGCCATGCCCACGCCTGCAACCTGAAGGATTCCGGCGTTGACGTGACCGTAGGTCTGCGCACCGGCTCCGCGACCGTGAAAAAGGCCGAAGCTCACGGCCTGAAAGTGACCGACGTGAAGACTGCCGTTGCCGGCGCCGACGTGGTGATGATCCTGACTCCGGACGAGTTCCAGTCCCGTCTGTACAAGGAAGAAATCGAGCCGAACATCAAGCAGGGCGCCACCCTGGCCTTTGCACACGGCTTCGCCATCCATTACAACCAGGTTGTTCCGCGCAAGGATCTGGACGTGATCATGGTTGCCCCGAAGGCGCCGGGCCACACCGTTCGTTCCGAATTCGTCCGTGGCGGCGGCGTTCCTGACCTGATCGCGATTTTCCAGGATGCCTCCGGCACCGCCAAGCAAACCGCCCTGTCCTACGCTTCCGGCGTGGGTGGTGGTCGTACCGGTATCATCGAAACCACCTTCAAGGATGAGACTGAAACCGATCTGTTCGGCGAGCAGGCCGTTCTGTGCGGTGGCGCGGTTGAGTTGGTGAAGATGGGCTTCGAAACCCTGGTTGAAGCCGGCTACGCGCCGGAAATGGCCTACTTCGAATGCCTGCACGAACTGAAGCTGATCGTTGACCTGATGTTCGAAGGCGGTATCGCCAACATGAACTACTCGATCTCCAACAACGCCGAATACGGTGAATACGTGACCGGCCCGAAGGTGATTAACGAAGAATCCCGCAAGGCCATGCGCCAGGCGCTGAAGGACATCCAGGACGGCGAATACGCCAAGAAGTTCATCCTGGAAGGCGCGACCAACTACCCGTCCATGACTGCTTACCGCCGCAACAACGCTGCGCACGGCATCGAAGTCACTGGCGCCAAGCTGCGTGCCATGATGCCCTGGATCCAGGCCAACAAGATCGTTGACCAGAGCAAGAACTGATCGGACGTTCTCCCGGTAAAACGGCCAGCTGCAAAGCTGGCCGTTTTTTTGCTCTGCGCAGACTGGGTTGAGGCATGTTGTCACCGGGTGTCCGCTTCCCTGCCGAGGGGGATAGATCAGACCCGCACTCCGATGGCCGAGTGCGGTATCGAGTTCATTTTCCGCAAGTACCCAGCCTGAAACCGAAGGATTGCTGCACGCAACGCAATGGCCAGCGCAGACGACTTGCGCAAAGTGACAGCCTGTTAGCTGCTTCCTTGCTGCAATTATGGCAATCCTGTAAATTCAAGCCGCCGTCATGAGACGGCGGTTTTTTTATGGTGGAATGATTCGTGGTGTTGATGTTCAAGCCGAACTGGCGCTGGCTGATTGCAATTCCCGGGCTGTTATTCCTGGCCTTCGCAGCGCATCACGTCTACCACCATGATCCGTCCATCTATGGCGGGCCGTTTCTGCCGTGCGTGTTTCTGGAGCTGACCGGTTTATGGTGTCCCGGCTGCGGGGCAACGCGGGCCGTGTATGCGCTGATGCACCTGGATCTGGCCGGCGCCTTGCGCATGAATGCGTTTCTGGTGCTGGTGGGGTTTCCTGCGCTGGCGCTGGCGCTGGTAAACCATTTTGGCCCTCGGCGCGTGCTGACGCTGAAAATGGAGGCGCGGGTTTACGCGGTGTTTTTCCTGCTGGCCATGCTGTTCATGGTGCTGCGCAATCTGCCGTTTGCACCGTTCAATATCTTGGCTCCGCACTGATTTACAAGGGTATCTGTCTGAAGCCCTTTGAATATAATGCTTACATGTAAATAGGGAGTAGAGTATGTCGTATTGTCCGAAATGTGGTACCGCCAACCCCGATGGCGCGCAATTCTGCAGCGGCTGTGGCGAGAATCTGGGCGCCACTCCGGTAGCGAGCCAGCCGGCCGCCGTGTCAGCGGCTGCCCCGGCACAGAACCCGTACGTGGCTTCCGCCGCAGCGTCGCAGGCGCCCAAGCAGGAAGTGCCGACCTACCTGCTGCAGTCGATTCTGGTAACGCTGTGCTGCTGCCTGCCGTTCGGTATTGCGTCCATCGTGTTTGCGAGCCAGGTCAATGGCAAGGTCGCCGCAGGTGACATCGAAGGCGCGCTGGAATCTTCGCGCAAGGCCAAGATGTGGGCGTGGATTGGCTTTGGTGCTGGTCTGGTAGTTAATATCGTGGCCGTGCTCATCAATGTTGGTGCTGCTGCTGCCGCTGGCGGTATGTAACAAGCTACTGTGTGACAGCCAGCCTGTCATCAGCCTTTGCCGTGACGGTACGAATACCCCGCTTTGGCGGGGTATTTGCATATAGAGCTTTTGGGTAAAGGGTTTCCCGCTTATAGAGGGTTAGGTATGTCATTTTGTCCAGAATGTGGCGCAAGCAACCCGTCCGAGGCCCGTTTTTGCAGCGCTTGCGGGGGGCCGCTGGGCAGTGTTGCAGCTGCACCGGCACAGCCGCCAGTAGTGGCGAATCCTTATGCGATTTCCAGTTCCGGACGCGAGCTTGGCAGGGGGCGGTGGCAGCAGCCGCGCAATTCCACGCTGGCAATCGTCAGCCTGGTGGCCGGGATTCTGCAGTTGTTCTGCTGTTGTTTTGGCGGGCTGGTTGCGGTGATCTGCGGGCATCTGGCGCGCAGTGAAATCCGCAAGAGCGAAGGTCAGATCCTGGGTGATGGCATGGCGCTGGCCGGGCTGATTCTGGGCTATCTCGGGCTGGCTGGAACGGCAGTCTATTTCCTGCTGGTCTTTATCGGCGTGGCACTCGCGCCACTGGCTAACTGATCCGGTACGAGTGGCCGCACGACGGCCGGAATCATCGGTTACACTTCCGGCATGAATGAGTCTTCGCGCTACCGTCTCTCCCGCCTGTACCGTGTGCTGTCGCACATTGATGGCCGCCTCGGCGAGCCGCTATCGCTGGATGAACTCGCTGGCGTGGCCTGCTATTCGCCTTACCACTTCGACCGCATTTTCCTGCGCTACCGTGGCGTTTCGCCAGCCGAGCACGTGCGTCGCCGCCGCCTGATGCGTGCTGCGCATCGCCTGCGGCACGAGCCCGATTGCCCGATCGGCGACATTGCCAGTGATTGTGGCTACAGCAACCAGGCCAATTTTTCCCGTGCGTTTCAGCAGCACTTCGGCATGAGCCCGCGTGCCTGGCGCAAGGGCGGGTGGCGCGAATACATGCTGCGTCAGGTCGCCGCATACTCTGATGCCGACCGCGCGCTGCACGAGGAATTCGAAGCGCTCACCCAGCGTGATCCGCAGTTGCGACAGCAACTGGCTGCCCGCATGGCGGTGCGCAAGCTGCCGCCGATGCGTACCGTATCGCGCCAGTTTGTCGGCCTGCTCGGGCATGATCTCGTTGCGGCGTGCCGCCAGTATGCGCAGGAATGCCTTGCCGCCGATCCGGACACGCACGACGCCGTGTTCGTTGGCAGCTTCCTGGATGATCCCGGATTCACCGGGCGCGAGCATTTCATTTATGAATTCGGCCTGATCGGCAGTGCAAGCACTGTGGGAATGACGCACGACTACCTGCTGCCCGGTGGCAGCTATGTCTGCCTGGACTGGGAGGGTGTCTGCCCGTGGATGCGCTGGATGTACGAGGACTGGCTGGACCATCATCCGGACTGGACGATGGATAGCCGGCGTCCGCACCTTGAGTTCTACCGTGCCAGTCAGGGCGAGTTTACCGGTGGTACGCTGGCCATTCCGGTAATGCGCAAGGGGGTATAGTGATGCAGCCATTTAAATAAAATGGCTGCATCACTATACCTGTCGTCATGTTGTTTGACGGGGAGTGGGTGTGGCATTTAACAGCGGCCCGGGCAATAAAATGGCAGAATACTGACATAACCCTGAATTTTCACGCAGGGTATCAATGTCAGAACTGAACAGGAAGCCGACACCCATGTTTTGCCCGCACTGTGGTCAGCAAAATGATGACCAGTCCCGTTTTTGCAATCGCTGCGGCGGCAAGCTGCCGAGCGCATCGCTGAGCAACCCCGTCGCCGCGCCCGCGGATGCAGTCAGCTCCGACACCGCCTCGCCCGCTGTCCCCGCTGCCGATGCCAGCGGTAACCCCTACGCCATTTCGGCTGGCGTCGCACAGACCCGGGCCGGCAACCTGCCCGGCGAGGCTGAACCGCATGGTGGCTACGCCGGTTTCTGGGAACGTTTTGCCGCGCACTTCCTCGATAATTTCCTGATTTCCATCGTCGTGTACGGGCTGATTTTCGTCATCCTGCTGGTGATCGGAGTTGGTGTCAGTGCGGACGCCGGCAATTTCAGCGAGGACTCGCTGGGCATCGCCGGCCTGCTGGCTATCGTCGCTGTCGCCATCGTGATTCCCTGGCTGTATTTTGCCCTGATGGAATCCGGCGAAGGCCGCGCAACGCTGGGCAAGCGCGCGCTCGGCCTGGCCGTGCAGCGGCAGGATGGCGAGCGCATCGGCTTTGGCCGCGCCACTGGCCGGCATTTCAGCAAGATGCTGTCATCAATCATGATGATCGGATACCTGATGCAGCCCTTTACCGCGCGCAAGCAGGCGCTGCATGACCTGATTACCGATGTGGTCGTGGTGCGCCAGCGTAAGGATGGCGGCAACAAGGCGCTGGTCTGGGTGATGATCGGCATCGGCGTGTTCTTTGTCCTGATTGCGGTCATCGGCATTCTGGCCGCCATTGCGATCCCCGCGTTTGTCGAATACCAGCAGAAGGCCGCACTGAAAGGCGCGATGAGCGAACTGCGCAACGCCTCGGTCGCCGTGACCTCGTATTACGAAAGCCATGAAGAAGTGCCGGCCTCGCTGGCTGATGCAGGCTATTCGCCACTCAAGGCCGAAGGCTATACGCTGGAGCTGGATCCGGATACCGGCATCCTGACCGCCTCCTTCACCAAGTCCTCCCTCATCGGCAGCAAACTGGAATATGTGCCGAGCCTGGATGATGACGGCAATGTGCAGTGGCAATGTGAAGGAAGTGAAATCCCGGAGGCCAAGCTGCCGGCGGGTTGTGTCGACGTCAAGGTTGCCGATGCACGTCGTGCCGCAGACGAAGAGGCCCGTTCGCAAACCGAATCCGATGCCGCCGCAGAGGAAGAGCCTTACATGGAGCAAGCCCCGGAGGCTTCCGAGGCTGCCGCCGCGCAATAAAGTATGCAGTCTTTATTGGCTGTCAAAAAACCGGAGCCTCATGCTCCGGTTTTTTGTGTTCTCCGAAAAGCAGACGCAAAAAAGCCAAGGTTTTCACCTTGGCTTTTTCAGTATCCTGGTCGGAGTGAGAGGATTCGAACCTCCGGCCTCTACGTCCCGAACGTAGCGCTCTACCAGGCTAAGCTACACTCCGATTTCTCGTCTTGCGACTTGAGGGCTGCATTATGGTAATCCAGCCTCAGGCTGTCAAGAAAATTTTACAGATTCACCTGACTGCCAGTAAAACTCAGTGCTGGCGGTTGACCGCGATGCGGGCGAGTGCGTGCAGTGCCTGCGTGAAAGCGTTATCCGGCAGGCCGGCGAGGCAGGCAATGGCGCGTTCCGATTCGGCCTGTGCCACGGTGCGGGCATAGTCGAGTGCGCCGCTTGTTTGTACGGCATGGAGCACGGCATCGAAGTGGTCGCGGCTGGCCTGCGAAAGCGCGGTCCGAACAACCGAGGCGGCATGCGCGCTGCCGTGGCGCATGACGTGGATCAGCGGCAGCGTCGGCTTGCCCTCAGAGAGATCGTCGCCGAGGTTCTTGCCGATTTCGTCGGCATTGCCGGTGTAGTCGAGCACGTCATCAATGATCTGGAAGGCGGTGCCCAGGTGCATGCCATAGGCTGCAAGCGCAGCTTCGGTCATTCCATCCGCGCCATTGATGATGGCGCCCAGGCGGGCGGCGGCCTCGAACAGCTTGGCCGTCTTGTAGCGGATGACCTGCAGATAGCCTTCTTCGTCGATGTCGGTGTTGCCGATATTCATCAGTTGCAACACTTCGCCTTCGGCAATGATGTTGGTGGCGTCGGCCACGACCGAGAGAATGCGCATCGAATCGCAGCCGACCATCATCTGGAAGGCGCGGCTGTAGAGGAAGTCGCCGACCAGTACGCTGGCGGCATTGCCGAAGAGCGCATTGGCGGTATCGCGGCCACGGCGCAGGCTGGATTCGTCGACCACATCGTCGTGCAGCAGCGTGGCGGTATGGATGAATTCGATGACGGCGGCCAGTTCGCGGTGCTGTTCACCCTGATAGCCGAGTGCACGCGCCGTGAGCAGAACCAGTACCGGGCGCAGGCGTTTGCCGCCCGAGCTGACGATGTATTCCGCTACTTGCCGCACCAGCACCACATCGGAGTGCAGACGGGTGCGGATCAGCTGGTCGACGGCCGGCATTTCGTCGGCAAGCACGGTTTTCACGAACTCCATCGTCACGGATATTCCTCACTGGGCTGCACCGCAGGTGCAGGGGCTGATGATTTCAAAGGCGGAAATCTTACCAGAAAGCGCCCGTCGTCGCTCGGGATCGCCATGTTCGTGATGCCCCGTTGCGGCATAAGTGCTTGACGTGATTGGCAGATGGGGGTAAATTTGCCGGCTTCCCGTATTTGGGAGAACGCTTGCTGTCGCAAACAGCAGGCGATTTTGGGTGACTCTTAACGGAGCTTGTTATGTATGCAGTCGTAAAAACCGGTGGCAAGCAGTACAAAGTTGCAATCGGCGAAAAACTTAAAGTAGAACAGATTGCTGCAGACATCGACAGCCAGATCGTACTGAATGAAGTATTGATGGTGGCAGACGGTGACGCAGTTGTAATTGGTACCCCGGTTGTTGCCGGCGCCGCCATCAAGGCAACCGTGGTTTCCCACGGTCGCGGTGAAAAGGTTCGCATCTTCAAGATGCGCCGCCGCAAGCACTACATGAAGCGCCAGGGCCATCGCCAGAACTACACCGAGATCCGCATCGACGCGATCGAAAAGTAATCTTTAGGAGCTAAGCAACATGGCACACAAGAAAGCTGGCGGTAGTTCCCGTAACGGCCGCGACTCTGAATCGAAACGCCTTGGTATCAAGGTATACGGCGGCGAGCTGATCCCCGCTGGTTCCATCATCGTGCGTCAGCGCGGTACCGAATTCCACGCTGGCGACAACGTCGGCATGGGCAAGGACCACACCCTGTTCGCCAAGGTTGATGGCTATGTACAGTACGCAGTCAAGGGCGCGCTGAAGCGTCGCACCGTGACCGTTGTTCCGTACACTGGCGAAGCCGACGCCGCCTAACAGGCGCACGGCTGCGCTAGCGCGCATGAAGCCCTATTCTGCGGAATAGGGCTTTTTTCTTGGGTCTGGCGCGCCTGTCCGATGGACGGGGCCACACCCGATACGACGCCGCCGCCCGATTGCGGCCGGCCAGGCACCGCAGGTGCGTTTGCAGGATACACAGACCCATGAAATTCATCGACGAAGCACGAATTGAAGTCATTGCCGGCAAGGGCGGCAATGGCTCGGCCAGCATGCGCCGCGAAAAATACATCCCGCGAGGCGGCCCCGATGGCGGCGACGGCGGCAAGGGCGGCTCGGTCTGGGCCGTGGCCGACGAAGGCATCAATACCCTGGTCGAATACCGCTTCGTGAAGAAGTACAAGGCCGCCGATGGCGAAAGCGGCCGTGGCGCTGACCGCTATGGCGCCGGTGGCGAAGACATCGAACTGCGCATGCCGGTAGGCACCGTCATCACGGATAACGAAACCGGCGAGCTGGTGGCCGACCTGACGAAAAATGGCGAGCGCATCTGCATCGCCAAGGGTGGCAACGGCGGCTTCGGCAACCTGCACTTCAAGTCGTCGACCAACCGTGCGCCGCGCCAGACCACGCCTGGGCTGGAAGGCGAACGCCGCGAGCTGAAGCTGGAACTGAAGGTGCTGGCCGATATCGGCCTGCTGGGCATGCCCAACGCCGGCAAGTCCACCTTCATCCGCGCGGTTTCCGCAGCCAAGCCCAAGGTCGCCGATTATCCCTTCACCACGCTGCATCCCAATCTGGGCGTGGTGCGGATCAATGACTCGCGCAGCTTCGTGATCGCCGATATTCCGGGCCTGATCGAAGGAGCTTCTGAAGGCGCGGGCCTCGGCCACCGCTTCCTGAAGCACCTGCAGCGCACCGGCATTCTGCTGCATCTGGTTGATCTGGCGCCGTTTGACGAAGGCGTTGATCCGGTCGCGGAAGCCAAGGCCATTGTCGAAGAGCTGCGCAAGTATGACGAAGAGCTCTATCACAAGCCGCGCTGGCTGGTGCTCAACAAGCTCGACATGATTCCGGAAGACGAGCGCGAGGCGCGCATCGCCGCTTTCCTTGAGGGCTACGGCTGGCAGGCGGGTGATGACAGCGAATACGCAGCCTTTGATCCGGCCCGTCCACGCCTATTCACCATTTCCGGCATGACCGGCGAAGGCTGCCGCGAGCTGACCTACGCGATTGCCGATTACCTCGATGCCGCCAAGGCACTGGCGCGTGCCGAAGACGAGCGCCGCAAGGCCGCAGAAGAAGCCGAGCTGGCCGAGCGCCGCAAGCTGGTGTTCGAGGACGAAGTCGAGGATGACGAAGCCGGCGAAGTCGACGCCGACTGATCCGCGCGTTCACCCCAACAAAAAAGGCTTGCTGTGGCAAGCCTTTTTTGTTGGGTATATTGCCTAAGACTTTTGATATCAAAGGTTTTGGATGCATACCCTTGGGGCTGGCCGATAAGCTCAGGCCTTCTCCAGTACGATACATTGCGATGGCAGCAGGGTAAAAATGCCCGCTAGCAGGATTTTCCAGCCTCGCAGATTGCTTCTTACCGAGAACGCCACATCGTGCTGTTCGACTGTGAATGCAATTCGCTTTGTTTTCGCATTGCGTAAGGCAACTTGCAGTGTGTGCTCGCCCGGTTCAAGAACAAGGCTGAGCGACTGACCATCGGCAATGGTATTCACCACCTTGTCATTGATAAGTACCTGATAGTTTTCCCTGCGATCTGTCAGACCGCTGTCGCGGGTCAGGGTGAGTTGTGGCATATGAGCTTTCCTGTGGTGGTTGCCAAATCGGACTACACCAATTTGCCAAAAAGCAATCTCAGAGTCAATTTCTGGTAAGTATTTGATGGGTTGATTTTGACAGTGAGCAAGGAGTAGGGGGTTGCCTGCCCGGGTTCTGGCGGCTTGGGCAACCAGGGCTTCTGCCATCGCGGTAACGAGAGATTTTAGTAGTGATATTAATGGGGTATTAAGCCAGAGCCCATTTTAAAGAAGGGCTTGCTGGCAATAGATTCATGTGTATTTAGCGGTTTACCGAGCGCGCCATGCGCGCGTAGGTGTGCCGCACGCCGCGGATCGCGATGCTGTAGGCCATGATGTTCTCCGGCAGTGCCATGCCCAGATAACCGGTGTCGCCGATGTGGTGCAGGTCGGCGCCGGCCATTTTGCTCATCAGTGCAATCTGGCGGATGGTCGCGGTGTCCGCGCCTTCCTGTGACGTACCGATTGCCGTCATCGCCAGCGTGCCATGCTGGTGCGCGCAGGCGATCAGCTGGCTGACCACGTCCTGCGACATGCCCGGAATCGTCCCCGGTGCCGGCAGCAGGATGATGTCGGCACCCTGTTCGGCAAACAGGCGCACGTCGTCCGGGCCGATGAGCTGACCGCCGCTTTCGCGCACCATGCCGGCGCCGTGCATCTTGCCGGTGATCAGGATCAGGCGTTCGCCGACTGCCGCGCGGATGGCCTGCAGGGCGCCGGCAATGGCGCGGTTGCTCACGCCGTTGTTCGGGTTGCCGGTCAGCACGATGAACCGTGCGCCCATGTCAGCCAGCCGCAACGCGTTCTTGGGGGTGGCGGCGCGCCCGGCCGTCATCTGCCAGATTTCATCGTGCTGCTGCGCGTGTTCCGGGTCGACGGCTTCCAGATTCACGCCGACGGGACGGCCGGTCAGGCGCTGCAGTTCGCGCAGCATGTTTTCCGGCGCAATGCCGGGCGGCAGGCCCTGAATGGCTGGCTGCAGGGTATCAAACAAATTCAGTAGCAGCAGGTCGGCGCCGTTGGCAGCACTCAACTCGGCATTGCTGATCGTGCCCAGCAGCGGCGGCACAGCGACGATGCTTTCACTGAGCAGCACGCGGCCTTCGCTGGCGCGGATGGCGTAGAGCAGCGCCGCCTTGTCCATGCTGGCAAAGTCGGAGGCGTTGCAGTCGAGCAGGCGTTTGGACATGGTGCTTTTCCTTGTGCAGGGTGAATCAGCGGATACTCGGGTCGGCCATGGTTTCGATGATGGCTTCGCGCACGGCCTGCAGCAGCGCATCGACATCGTCGGCCTGCGTGGCCCAGGAGCACACGAAACGGGCGCCCCCTTCGTTGATGAAGCCGTAGAACGCCCAGCCCATGGCGCTCAGGCGGCGCTGCACGCGGCTGTCGATTCGGGCGAAAACCGCGTTGGCTTCCACCGGAAACAGCAGTTCGATGCCGGGAATCTGGCGAAAGCCCTCGGCGAGCCGTGTCGCCATCGCATTGGCGTGCGCGGCATGGCGTAGCCAGATGCCGTCCTTCAGGACGCCAACCCACGGCGCCGACAGGTAGCGCATTTTCGACGCCAGCTGGCCGGCCTGCTTGCAGCGGTAGGCAAAGTCTTCCGACAGGCTGCGGTCGAAAAACACGATGGCCTCGCCCACGGGCATGCCGAGTTTTGTGCCCCCCAGCGACAGCACTTCCACGCCGGCCTGCCAGCTCAGTGCGGCCGGGCTGCAGCCGAGGCTGGCGCAGGCATTGGCAAAACGCGCGCCGTCCATGTGGACGTGCAGGCCGTGGCGTCGCGCGTGGGCGCTCAGTTCGGCTACTTCAGAGGGTGCGTAGACTGTGCCGCTTTCCGTCGACTGCGTGATCGTCACCACCTTGGGCTTCGGGTAATGGATGTCGCTGCGGCGTGCCACCAGCCGGTCGATTTCATCCGGCCAGAGCTTGCCGTTCGGCCCGCGCCCCAGCAGCAGCTTGGTGCCATTGGAGAAAAACTCCGGCCCGCCACACTCGTCGGTTTCCACGTGCGCCTGCTCGTGGCAGATCACGCTGTGGTAGCTCTGGCACAGCGACGCCAGCGCCAGCGAATTGGCCGCCGTGCCGTTGAATACGAAAAAGACGTCGGCATCGGGGTGCTCGAATGTCTGGCGGATGGCATCCGCAGCCTGCACCGTCCAGTCATCCTGCCCGTAGGAGGCATGGCAGCCCGCGTTGGCCTGCAAAAAGGCATCAAGGGCTTCGGGGCAGATGCCTGCGGTGTTGTCGCTGGCGAAGTCGTAGCGCATGGGGATCTCCTGCTGCATGGTGCTGGGGCTGCATGGCGGGATCGCCGCCAGAAAGTTTGCAGAAATTATAAACCGGCTTGCTACTGGGCAGGATCGGGAGAAACCGCAGCAGTGGTAGCCGTGGATTCCTACTCTCACAGAAGCGTCGCTGAGCGCCGATGAAGTGTTCCAATTCCTCGGCGACGGCTTGCGGATTGCATTGCAGCAAGGCATGCGGGCCGGCCAGAGTCCTTGTCTGCAGTCGTTCGCCCGCAAGAAGGCTGATAGGTTTGTCTGCCGAGGCTGGGACCAGTCTGTCTGCGTTACCGCGGAGTGACAGAATCGGGCAGCGGATTTGTTCAAGTGCAGCACTTGCGTCGATTTCACTTACTTCATGAAGTCGTTTCCGGATGAGCTGGTCTGGCAAGCTGGTGAGTATGGGCGCCAATTTTGCTGCTATGGGCAGATTGGCTTGATTGACCAGCATGGCGAGCATCGCGCCGTGCGGCATATGGCTGAATGGCAGGTAGTCGATTGCCCTTTTGAACAATCCAAGCATGACGCTCGGATTGCGAACGAAGGTGCAGCAGAGGATCAAGCCCTGAACCTGCTCCGGCCTGCTTGCTGCGACCTGCATGGCAATTGGCCCGGAAAACGATTCACCAAGGACAAATATCGGCTTGTCGTTCGGCAGGTTGTCCAGCACCAACTGGCCCAGTTCTGAGTAGCCTAGGGATGCATCAACAGGATAGTTCTGAATCAGCGGCTTAATGAATGGTGGCAGTTGCTCAAGGAGTGGTTCAAACAGCTGGCCTGTGCCATCAAGTCCAGGGAGCAAAAGCAGGGTGATTGCTTCTGTGTCTCTGCTGCGTTGCCTTGAATCCTGAATCATTCTGTGACACCAGTGGAGCCTTTCATTCTCTCCCCTAATTTAACGATTACAAGTTGGCGGGCCTAAATGAAAAACGGCAGGAAAAGGCATGCCCCGCAGATCATCCACAGCCGGTCGGCGAGGCGGGCGCGCTGGCAGAGTTGCACATGCTCCGTTGTCGGGAACTGCCGCCAGGCGCCGCTTTTCAGGATGGGCGGGACATCCTTCAGCGCCTGGAATGGCTGGTCGAGGTTGACGCGGTAGTCGTGCGGATCATATTCGAGCAGGCCGGGATAATGATCACGGATGATGTCGTGCAGCTTGTTGAGGTAGTAGAAATAAGCCAGCACGCCGAAGGCGGTGCCAAACAGGCAGACGGGCATCAGGTAATCGAGCAGGAACTGGTGCAGCATGGGGTGCCATTGCAAATGGAATTCGGGGCAGTTTACCCATGGGTGCTACGAGGCAACAAGCAGGCGGAGGCATGTCGTAAGCGCACGGAATTGGTCATATTGCGGCAGAAGCGGTAAAGGGTAGGCAAGCTGATATAATGCAGGGTTTGCAGTGGCGGCGCTGGCGCCGTACGAGGATGAGCCCCATGAAAATACTGGTGACCGGCAGCGCCGGCTTTATCGGCATGCACCTGAGCGAGCGTCTGCTCGCGCTCGGCCACCAGGTTGTGGGCATCGACAACTGCAACGATTACTATGACCCGGCATTGAAAACGGCGCGGCTGGCGCGCCTCGAGGGTCAGGCCAACTACCGTTTCATCCGGCAGGACGTGGCCGACGATGCCACCCGGATGCTGATCCGCGATGGGGGCTTTGATGCGGTCGTGCATCTCGCCGCGCAGGCCGGGGTGCGTTATTCCCTGCAGCAGCCACTGGCCTACAGCGCGTCGAATCTCACCGGCTTTACGCAAATTCTGGAAGGCTGCCGCCACGGCAAAGTCGGCCACCTGATCTTCGCGAGCTCGTCGAGCGTGTACGGCGGCAACCGCAAGTTGCCGTTTGCGGAAACCGACCCGACCGACCATCCGGTGAGCTTCTACGCCGCGACCAAGAAGGCCAACGAGGGCATGGCGCACTCCTACGCCCACCTCTACGGCCTGCCGGTGACCGGCTTGCGCTTCTTTACCGTCTACGGCCCCTGGGGCCGACCGGACATGGCCTATTTCAGCTTCGCGCAGAAGATCATGCGCGGCGAGGCCATCGACGTCTACAACCACGGACAGATGCGCCGCGACTTTACCTACATCGACGACATTGTCGAAGGCATCGTGCGCCTGTTGCCGCTACCGCCGCAGGCAGACCCGGCCTTCGATGTGCTCAAGCCGGTGAACGGCAGCAGCTGGGCACCGTATCGCATCCTGAATATCGGCGGCAGCAATCCGGTGAACCTGATGGATTTCATCGGAACGCTCGAAAAGCATCTTGGTCGCGAGGCCAGCAAGCGCTTCCTGCCGATGCAGGATGGCGACGTGCTGGAAACCGCCGCCGACACCAGTGCGCTGACCCGCGTGATCGGTGAAGTGAATCCGGTCAATATCGATGAAGGGTTGCGCCGCTTTGTGGTCTGGTTCAAGGATTTCTACGGTGTCTGAGCGCCTCATCGTCGCCAGCCCGCTGCCGCGCCCGCAGGTCAAGCGCGCGCTGGTGATCAAGCTGCGCCACCACGGTGACGTATTGCTCGCCAGCCCAGTAATCGCGGAACTTGCAGCGCAATACCCCGAGGCCGAGATCGACGCGCTGGTGTACCACGACACGCGCGAGATGCTCAGCCTGCATCCGGGGCTCGCACAACTGCACACCATCGGCCGCGACTGGCGCACGCTGAACCCGACCGCCCAACTCAGGCGCTGGTGGCCGCTGTTCCGGACGCTGAAAGCGCGCAAATACGATCTGATCGTGAATCTCACCGATCACTGGCACGGTGCAAGATTGGCGCGCTGGCTGAAACCGGCGATTGCCGTCGCCCCGAAGGCGCAGCGCGACAGCAAGTGGGCTGACCGCGCGTGGAAGAAATCCTTTACCCACCTGTTCCCGATTCCGCGCGGCAATACGCGCCACACGGTGGAAATGCACCTCGACGCGCTGCGCCGCATCGGCATCCAGCCAGTCAAAAAGGCGCTGCAATTTGTCGCCGGCGAAGCGGCAGACGTCAGCGTCGCAATGAAACTGGCCGCCGCCGGCGTCGAAGCCAAACGCTTCATCCTGATCCACCCGACCTCGCGCTGGCTGTTCAAGACTTGGCCAGTAGCGCACATGGCGGCACTGATTGATGCGCTCACTGCACGCGGCGAGCAGGTGGTGCTGTCGGCCGCGCCGGCCAAGGCGGAAATGGACTGGGTCGCGCAACTGAACGCGGCACTCGCCCGCCCGGTGGCGCTGGATCTGTCCGGACAACTCAACCTGAAAGAACTTGGCGCACTGATCGCATCAGCACGCGCCTTTGTCGGCGTCGATTCGGTGCCGATGCACCTGGCCGCGGCGCTGCAGACCCCGACCGTCGCGCTATTCGGCCCGTCCGGCAATATCGAATGGGGGCCGTGGCAGGTGCCGCATCGCCTGCTCACCGCCGATTTCCCCTGCCGTCCCTGCGGCCAGGACGGTTGCGGCGGCGGCAAGGTCAGCGATTGCTTGGCCGCCATCGCGCCCACTAGCGTGCTTGCAGCACTCGATGAGTTACTTGCAAAGGTGCCACGATGATCCGACTGGCCATTGTCCGACAGAAATACAACCCACACGGCGGCGCGGAACGCTTTGTCTCTCGCGCACTGAAAACCCTGTGTCAGCGTCAGGCGCTCGATGTCACTTTGCTGACCCGTGACTGGCAGGATAGCGGTGGCTGGCACTGCGAAAAGCTGCGCCCCTTCCATCTGGGCCGCGCCTGGCGCGAGAAGGCTTTTGCCCACGCGGCGCAGAAACAATTCCACCGTTTCGATCTGGTGCAAAGCCACGAGCGCATTCCTGGCTGCGACATTTTCCGCGCCGGCGACGGTGTGCATGCCGTGTGGCTCGAACAGTACGCCCGCACGCAGACGCCGCTGGCCAACCGGCTGCGCGGCTACAGTCCTTTTCACCGTCACATTCTGGCCGCAGAGCGCGCCATGTTTGCCGACCCGAAGCTGAAGATGGTGATCTGCAATTCGGAACTGGTGAGGCGGCAGATTGCCACCCGTTTCCACGTGCCGGCTGACAAGCTGTGCGTGATCTATAACGGTGTCGACACGGAGGCGTTCAGTCCGAAGGTTGCCGAGAAATACCGTTATATCCAGCGCCAGGCCTGGGGTATTCCGCAACATGCACCGCTGCTGGCCTACGTCGGCTCCGGCTATGAGCGCAAAGGGGTATCAGTCTGCTTGCAAGTTATTGCAAGGGCTGCAGACACATACCTTGTTATTGCCGGGCACGACAAGGCACGCAAGCGCTACGAACAGCAGGCAGCGGCACTGGGTGTGAGCGAACGCGTGCGCTTCCTCGGCGCGGTCAACGACGTGAAGCCGGTTTACGGCGCCGCCGATGCGCTGATCCTGCCGACGCTGTACGATCCCTTCCCGAATGTCTGCGTCGAAGCGCTCGCCTGCGGACTACCGGTGTTCACCAGCACGATGTGTGGCGCGGCGGAATGGATTGCGGAAGGCGACAACGGCTGGGTTCGCGATGCGCTGGATGTCGACGGCTTTGCCGCAGCGCTCATTGACTGGCTGAATCGCCGCGCTGACTGGCCGGCATTGCGCGCCAACGCGCGCGCAACCGCCAAACCCTTTACCCTTGAGCGCATGGGACAGGAGCTCGAAGCCCTGTATGCGAGCCTGCTGATAACGGAACAAGACGAATGAGCCATACCCCGAGCGCGCCGCACGCGCTGCGCATCCTGCACACCGAGTCCTCCTGCGGCTGGGGCGGTCAGGAAATCCGCATCCTGACGGAAGCCGCCGGCATGATCGCGCGCGGCCACGCCGCCACCATTCTTGCCTGCCCGGATTCGAACATCGCCAAGGCGGCCAAACAGCGTGGCATTCCGGTGGTCGAGCTGCCGATCTTCAAGAAGCGTCTGTCTAGCCTGTGGGCAATGCGCCAGTACCTGGCCCGGCACGCACAGGACTTCGACGTGATCAACACGCACAGCTCGACCGACGCCTGGCTGATCGCGCTGGCTGGCCTCACGGTTTACGGCATGCCGCCGGTAGTGCGCACGCGGCATGTGTCGACCGCGATCAACAATCTGCCCTTCACGCGCTGGCTGTATCTGCAGGCCACCCGCCACATCGTCACCACCGGCGAAAAACTGCGCCAGACGCTGCATGCGGACAACCGCTATCCGCTGGAACACATGGTGTCGATTCCGACCGGCATCGACCTCACGCGCTACTGCCCCGGGGACCGCGTCGCGCAGCGCGCCAAGCTCGGTCTTGCTGATCGCCCGACGCTGGGCATCGTTGCCACGCTGCGCAGCTGGAAAGGCCACTGCGACCTGCTGCCGGTGTGGGCAAAGCTGCAGACGCGCTTTCCCGACTGGCAACTGGTGATCTGCGGCGATGGCCCGCAGCGCGAAAACCTCGAGAAACAGACCTCTGATCTGGGCATCGCGGATTCGGTGCGCTTTGTCGGCAACCGCGAGGACGTCGAGCAATGGCTGCAGGCCTTTGATCTGTTCACCCTGCCGTCCTACGGCAACGAGGGCGTGCCGCAGGGGCTGATGCAGGCGATGGCTAGCCGCCTGCCGGTGGTGTCGACCACGGTCGGCGCCATTGCCGAAGCGGTCATCGACGGCGAAACGGGCTATCTGGTCGCGCCGCGCCAGCTCGACCAACTGGAAGCCGCACTGGCGAAACTGATGGGCGATGCGGATTTGCGTGAACAGATGGCCAACGCGGCACTGGCTCGCGCGCAGGCGCGCTTTGGCAGCGAGCATATGCTCGACGCAATGACCGTGGTGTTCGACAACGCCATCAAGGCTGGTGCATGAGCCGAGCGGCCGGTCGCTTGCTACTCTTTGCCCGGGCGCTGCCGCGCTTTGCCGGGCAACTGCTCGCGCGCCTTGCGGGCCAACGCCAGCGGCCCGCTGAAATCCGCCGCATCCTGATCGCGCACCATCTGCTGCTGGGCGATACGCTGATGCTGACCGCGCTGCTGGCGGCACTTCGCCAAGGGTATCCGTCTGCAACCCTTTGCATGACTTGTCCGCAGGCCATTACCCCCCTGTATGCCGGCAAGCCCTATGGCGTCGAGGTGATCGCCTTCGACCCGCGCCAGTCCGGAACCATCAAGGCAGTACTGGCCAGTGGCCCCTACGATCTGGCCATCGTTCCCGGCGACAACCGCCACGCCTGGCTGGCGCTGGCGGCTGGCAGCCGCTGGATCATCGCACACGCCGACGACACGCCGGCGTGGAAAAACTGGCCGGTCGACGAAGCCATGCCCTTCCCCGATAGGCCGACCGCCTGGGGCGACATGGCCGCGCAACTGGGCGGGGGTGACGGCAGCCTGCGCTACCGGCTCAACGACTGGCCGACGCCTGCCGCCAAACCGTTCGATGCTCCGCGCCAGCCCTATGTGGTACTGCACCCTGGCGCATCGACGCCGCTGAAAAACTGGTCTTCTGATCGCTGGGCGCAGCTTGCCGCCTGGCTGGTGCAGCAGGGCTATCAGCCAGTCTGGAGCGCAGGCGCGAAGGAAACCGCGCTGATCGACGCCGCCGATCCGCAAAAACTGTATCCGAGTTTTGCCGGCCAGCTCGATCTGGCGCAACTGTGGCAATTGCTCGCCGGTGCCGCCGCACTGGTCTGCCCCGATACCGGCGTCGCGCATCTGGGGCGGCTGACCGGCACGCCGACGCTCGCGCTGTTCGGCCCCGGCAACGCGCTGATCAGTGGGGCAGGGCAATTCTGGGCGGACAGCCCCTTTGTCGCGCTGACCGAAACAGAGATTGCCTGTCGCAACCAGACCATCCTGTTCCGCCGCCACAGGGACTGGATCCGCCGCTGCGGACGCAGCACGCGCGAATGCCAGAAGGCCGTGTGCATGGATGCGCTTGATCTCGACAGGGTCAAGCAGGCCCTGGCTAGCCTGCTGCAACACCAGGAGGCGCTGACATGCGCATCCTGATGTGCTGCCCGCTGGCGACCGGCACCAGCAAGAACGGCCGCGATCTTGGCGTGGCCTTCAGTCAGCTGGGGCACGAAGTGGCGTATGTCGACATGGACTGGCGCATGCCGCTCTACCGCTATCTGCCGCGCAAGCTGCGTCCGGCCGGCTGGCAGCAGCGTGACGACGAAGCCTTCAACCGGCACATCGAAGCCGTCGCCAGGCAGTTCAAGCCGGAGCTGTTTTTCTGCGTAAAGCCGCTGCGACTGCAGCCGGAAACGCTGGCGTTTTTGCGCAAGGCGGGCATTCGCACCGCCGGCTACTGGATCGACGACCCGCTCGATTTTGATCGCTCGATCATCAATGCGCCGCATTTCGAGCTGTATTTCACCAATGACCGCGGCAGTGTCGCGACTTATGCGCGGCACGGCGTGAGCGCGCAGCATCTGCCTTCCGCCGTGAACCTCGCCGACTTCCAGCCGCTGGAGCTGCCAATCAAATATCCGCTGAGCTTTCTCGGCACCCAGGGCGAATACCGGCAGGGTATTCTCAACCGTATCCCGCAGCCGGTGCACGCCTTTGGCCCCGGCTGGGACAAGGCGCGCGGCACGAACATCATCGACCACCCGCCGGCCTTCGGTACTGATACGGCAAAGGTCTATGCGCAAAGCGCGGTCAACCTGAACATCCACAACTGGCAGGGCGTCGGCGGCGCGCTGAACCTGCGCCTCTTTGAAGTGCCGGCCTGCGGCGCGTTGCTCCTGACCGACTGGGTGGCGGAAATTGCTGATTACTTCACACCCGGGGAACATCTGCTGGTCTGGCGTGACGAAAACGAGCTGCATGAACTCGCCGCGCGCTACAGTACCGACCTTGCAGCTGGCCGGCAAATTGCCGCTACCGGGCTGGCGCACGTGCGCGCCCACCATCATTACGGCATCCGTTGCCGGCAGATTCTGGAGCTGCTCTGACAATGCAAATACTCAAGCCAACATTCGACAGGATCGCACTGGCTGCGGCGGTGCTGCTGCTGGCGATTGGCCCGCTGGCGCATGTACGCGGGCTTCGGTTTGGCTGTGTGGCCATACTGGCGGCATGGTTGCTATATCAGTTCGTCCAGGATCGCAGTTCGCTGCAGATGCCGGGCTGGCAATCGCTGCTCGCGTTTTGCGGACTGGCCGCTTTGTCACTTAAGTGGAGTGTGGCCCCGGACCTCACCATCAAGCATCTGTGGCAGGATTTGCTGCTGCCACTGATCACCGCCTTTGCCTGCTACCGTCTGGCAAGCGAAGCGGGCAACAGCCGCTGGCTGGCCGGTGCGACGGTTGTATACATCCTGCTGCTGGCAGGTATTTCACTCAGCCCGACTGATGTACTGTTCTTCGATGGTGATCGCCCGGGCATGGCGTTCTATTACCCGGGTCTGGGCGAATCCAGCACGCTGGCCTGTTACATCCTGCCGGTATGGCTGGTCGTTCTTGTGCGCGGCAATCTGTTCTTGCGTCTTGTGGCCGGCGTTGCCCTGCTGGCAACACTGTATGTCGGCTATGCCTCGCTGAACCGGATGTTCTGGATTGCTGCGCTGGCGAGTACTGCCGTCTTTCTCCTGCTCTACCGACCCATTTCAAAGCGAACCATCCTGGCCCTGCTCCTGGTCTGCTCGGCGACGGCTGCGGTTGGCTACGTGGCATTTGCCAAGCGGCTGGCTGTATACAACATCAAATCCGATCAAGCACTTTCGACAACCATTGCGGTTGATCAGCGCCCTGCTGCCTGGAAATTCTGGCTCACCGAAGCAGGTAATCATCTGCTGCTAGGCAAGGGCTTCGGTCGCTATACGCCTGCCGGGGACATCCAGCCCCATCGGGTTCCTGGCCTGATCATGCCCGATATGAATGCCCCGCGTTCGCTGGCGCACTCGCACAGTCTGCTGCTCAATATCGTGCTGCAGCTCGGTTTTCCGGGGCTGCTTCTGTTTGGTATTGTCGTCTTCCAGATCATGCGACGAATGATCCGGGCAATCCGCACAAATCAGGGCCGAGTTGTCGCCGCCGGCGGCATTGCCCTGCTGGTGGCCGTCTTCATGAAAAACGCCACTGACGATTTCGTGAACGGCACCCCCGGCATTCTGCTCTGGGCATATATCGGGATTGCGCTGGCGCTGTGTCAGAATGCACTGAACAACAAGGATTCCGGCATTGAAGCTGAATCTCGGTGACCGCCCCCGCATCCTGCTGATTCGCCGCGACAATATCGGCGATCTGGTCTGCACTACGCCGCTATTCGATGCGTTGCGCAGCAGATACCCGCAAGCGTATCTGGCAGCACTCGCCAACAGTTACAACGCCGAGGTGATTACCGGCAATCCTGCGCTCGACAAGGTGTATGTCTACACCAAAGCCAAGCATCGTGCGGCTGGCAGCAGCAAGCTTGCGGTTTACTGGCAGACCTTCCACCTGATCATGCAACTGCGCCGCGAACATTTCGATATCGCCATTCCGGTCGGTGGTGGCTGGCACAGGCAGGCGATCAAGTTCGCGCGACTGGCCGGTGCGAAACAGGTGCTCGGCTTCGGACCGGAAGACGGCAAGCTGGCCGGTGTCGACGTGGTGATTCCCTATCATCGCCGTGAGACTCGCCACGAAGTCGAGGATATTTTCCGGCTGCTGGAACCGCTGGGCATTAGCGGCCAGCCGGGGCCCTTGCGCATCTATCCGGATACGGCGGCACTGGCCGCAATGAAAGAACGTTTTGCCCCGCTCGCCGGTCGTGTGGTGCTGGGCGTGCACATCAGCGCCCGCGAAGCCAATCGCCGCTGGCCGGAAGACAAGTTCATCGCTGCCCTGCAGCAACTGTGTGCCCAGTTTCCACGGTTGGGCATTGCGCTGTTCTGGGCGCCCGGCGCAGCGGATGATCCGCGTCACCCCGGCGACGACGAACTGGCCGTGCGCATGCAGCAGGCGCTGGCGGGCCTGCCGGTGCTGCCGGTGCCAACCGGCACGCTGGCCGAGCTGATTGCCGCACTCGCCTGCACCGATCTTGATCTGCTCAGTGATGGCGGCGCGCTGCACATCGCCGCCGCACTGCAAAAACCGCTTGCCGCGCTGTTTGAAAACCGCGTCGAAAAACTGACGCGCTGGTATCCGTGGGCGACGCCGCATCGCATGATTGCGGCACCGGAAAACGCCATTGCCGGCATTTCAGTCGCCGACGTCGTCGCCGCTACCAGCGCCTTGCTGATTGAACATTTCCCGCAGGCGCGGGAGCGCTGAGAACGCCATGAAGATTTTTGTAATCAACCTCGCCCACCGCGAAGACCGTCGCGACTATATCCGCGATCACTTTGCCACACAGTCGCTCGACTACGAGTTCTTTCCTGCGGTCTATGGCAAGGCGCTGCCGGCTGACGAACTCGCTGCCAGCACCAGCCGCGAGCGTGCACGGGAGCTGGGCGAAAGCCGCGAGCTGACGCTGGCAGAGGTGGGTTGCTCGCTCAGCCACATCCGCATCTACCAGCGCATGCAGGACGAGATGCTGCCCTATGCCTGCGTTCTTGAAGACGATGCCATTCTGTCGCCGGGTTTTGGCGAGAATCTGGGGCTATTCGAAGCCGAGCTCGCTCGGGACGAGCCGCTGGTCATCCTGCTCAACCGCCGTGTGAAGCGCTACACCGCCTGGGGCGGCAAGGCGCTGGCCGATGGCCGTCATGTCTACCCGGCCATCGAAGCGCAGGGCACCGATGGCTATGTACTGAATCTCGCCGCCGCCCGCCTGCTGACAAAGCAACTGTTTCCCGTCTGGACCGTTGCCGACTGCTGGGACTGGCTGCTGGCGCGCAAAGTGTTACCGATACGTTGCGTGATCCCGTATACGGTCATGTCCAATGACGATTATGCTTCGGACATCGCCACCGAGCGCCATGCTCGTGGCAGCAACAAGGCCAGAGGGCTGGCCAAGCTGGCCGATTTTCTCTACAGCCGGCTGGTGTACCGCCTGATCCTGCGACCGGCGCTGCGCATCCGCAAGCAAAAGCAATAGTATCTTTTGACTGGAACAGCACAAGACCATGACTGACCCCCGATCCGTCGGCATCGTCACCGCCCAGAAGGCGGTGTTCGATCAGCCCATCACGCTTTCCAGCGGCGCGACCCTGCCGCGGTACGAGCTGATGTATGAAACCTACGGCACGCTGAATGCCGATGCATCCAATGCCATCCTGATCTGTCACGCGCTGTCCGGCCATCATCATGTCGCCGGCAAGTATGCCGAGACCGACAAGGCGGCCGGCTGGTGGGACAATATGGTCGGCCCCGGCAAGCCGATTGATACTGATCGCTTCTTCGTGATCGGGCTGAACAACCTCGGCGGCTGCCACGGTTCCACCGGGCCGTCGTCGATCAACCCCGAGACCGGCAAGCCTTATGGTTCGACCTTCCCGCTGGTTCTGGTGCGCGATTGGGTGGAAACTCAGGCGCGGCTGGCAGACCGGCTGGGCATCAAACAATTTGCCGCCGTGATCGGCGGCAGCCTGGGCGGCATGCAGGCGATGCGCTGGGCAATCAGCCATCCGGAACGCGTTCGCCACTGCCTGGTGATCGCCTCGGCACCCAAGCTCACCGCACAGAACATTGCCTTCAACGATGTGGCACGGCAGGCCATCCTCACCGATCCCGAGTTCCACGGCGGCGATTACTACGAGCACGGCGTGGTTCCCAAGCGTGGCCTGCGTCTGGCGCGCATGCTTGGCCACATCACCTACCTCAGCGACGACGGCATGGGCGAGAAATTCGGCCGCGAATTGAAGAGCGGGGAATACAAATACGGCTTCGATGTGGAATTCCAGATCGAATCCTACCTGCGCTATCAGGGCGACAAGTTCTCCGGCATGTTCGATGCGAACACCTACCTGCTGATGACCAAGGCACTCGATTATTTCGACCCGGGCCGGCATTTTGGTGGTGATCTGGTGGCCGCGCTGAAAACCACGCTGGCGAAGTTCCTGGTGGTGTCATTCACCAGCGACTGGCGCTTTTCGCCGGAACGCTCGCGCGAAATCGTCAAGGCGCTGCTCGATGCCAGGCGCCCCGTGTCGTATGCCGAAATCGAATCGCGCCACGGCCATGATGCCTTCCTGATGGACGACGAACCCTACTTCGGCGTGATGCGCGCCTATCTGAACAACATCGCCAAGGAGATCGCAGCATGAGCGGAGTTACTTCCTTGCGCCCCGATCTGAAACTGATCGCCGACTGGATTGCCCCGCGCAGCGATGTGCTCGATCTGGGCTGCGGTGACGGCACGCTGCTCGCCTGGCTGGCGGCCAACAAGCAGATCACCGGCTTCGGCGTCGAACGCGATGTCGAACAGGTGGTGCGCTGTGTCGAAAAAGGCCTTAATGTCATCCAGTCCGACATGGAATACGGCCTCTCGCAGTTCGAGGACGGACGTTTTGACGAGGTGGTGCTCTCGCTGACCATCCAGGCCATGCACAATATCGAAGGTATCCTGCAGGAGATGCTGCGCGTGGGGCGCTCAGGGATAGTGACGTTTCCGAACTTCGGCTTCTGGGAAAACCGCTGGCAGATTCTCACCGGCCGCATGCCGGTGTCGGAAACCATTCCCTACGAGTGGTACAACACGCCGAATATCCACTTCTGCACGGTGAACGATTTCGACAAGCTGCTCGCCAAACTCGGCATGCGCATCGACGAACAGATCGTGCTGCATCAGGGCGAGAAGGTCGAGTTCCTGCCGAATCTGCTGGGCAGCCTGGCACTGGTGCGTTTCAGTCGCACCTGAGAACCTGTTCATGATCTTGCTGCGAGCCTCTGATCGGGGCTCATGTGCTGCTCAAAATCCTCATTTACACCAGTAAACTCCGGTTTTTGCGCTGCTCTTCACCCCGCTGAGACGCTCTCGCGGCGATTCTGAACAAGTTCTGAGCGGCTACGGTCAAACCCGCCTGTGCAACATGAAACAGGCGGGTTAGGCTGTATTTTTTTGCCTTGGGGCATGGCATGTCTGATTCGCAGATCATCCGTTTCGGCATCATCGGCACCGGCAGCATCGCCGGCCGCTTCATGGCCGGGCTGCAGCATGTTCCGGCGGCAATGGCGACAGGTACATATAACCGTACCCGCAGCAAGGCCATGGCCTTCAATGGCTCTCACGGCATACCCCATGCGTTTGATTCGCTGGATGAACTGCTTGCCAGCGACATCGACGCCGTCTACATCGCCACCCCGCATCCCAGCCACGCGGCCTTGAGCATCGCCGCGCTGCAGGCCGGCCGTGCGGTTTTGTGCGAAAAACCGGCGGCGACCAGTGTGGCCGAGCTGGACGCTGTTCTGGCTGTCGCGCGCGCCACCGGCGTGCTCTATATGGAAGCGATGAAGCCGCCTTTTTTCCCGCTCTACCGCGAAATCCGCCAGCGCATCGAGGCGGGCGCGATTGGCGAAGTGCGTTTCGTGCGCGCCGGCTTTGCCAACCCGAACGTTCCGGCCGGCCATGCCGTGCTCGACCCCGCGCAAGCCGGTGGCGGCCTGCTCGACATCGGCATCTACGCCGCGTTTCTGGCCTGCGACTGGCTGGGTGCTGCGCAGGACGTGCAGACGCTGGGCCGGCTGGGTGGGTTGGATGGGGTGGAAGAGGGGGGCGTCGATACCTTCGCCAGCATTCAAAGCCGGCACGAGCACGGCATCAGCCAGCTTTACTGCGGACTGGATACGAGCGGCTCGGGCGAGGCGCTGATCGCCGGCACAGGCGGGCACATCGTCATCTTTGAGAAATGGTGGAACCCGGCCAGTGCCACGCTGGTGCATACTGACGGCCGCCGCGAAGAACTGGCCATGGCGCCACTGGGCAGCGGGCTGAACTATGAAACCGCGCATTTCTGCGAACTGCTGCGTGCCGGGCAGAGCGAAAGCCCGCTGCACGGCTTTGCACAGACGCGCGCGGCGCTGCAATTGATCGAGAACGCACGCCGGCAGTTGTGCCGCTGAGCATTCGGGTTGTACCCTAGCCGTGAATTTCTCGCTCAGGCGCTCTGATGACTTCCACTTCTGAAAGCGATTCCGCCGCAAGCCCCTACACGCCGCCAGTGGCCAGTCTTGCCGGTGAAAACGAGGGTTCTCCTGCGGGACGCAGCCGGCTGTTACTGATCACCAGCTGGCTACTGGTTGTGATCGCGCTGCTGCTAGCAATAGCTCTGCAACTGGTCGTACCGGCCTTTCGGGAGTTGTTTGCAACATTTGGCGCAGATCTGCCGGCGATCACTGAGCTGCTTCTGAACTTCAGTCCCGTGTATTTTCTGGTTCCCCTGTTACTGCTCATTCTGGCGATATGGATCACGCAGCGTCGTGAACATGATATGGCGTTTCGCCGGATGATGGGATGGATTAATGCAGGTGGCATACTACTACTGGTTGTTGCGCTGGCTAGTAGTGTTTTGGCGCTCTATGCACCGATGTTCTCCATGTGCAGTTGTATTCCTGGCTAAGAAATCAAAAATCAGAGGCTGGGTATATTCACGTAATCCACTTTCAATAAGGTCTCTAGAGCAATACATGAAAGAGTATCTACTTGACGAGCGCATGCTCAAGAAACGCGCCACCGGCCACGGCCTGTGCATGGTCAGCGACGAAATCACCATCGAGGGCTATCCGGTCGGCTTCATGTACCGCGAGCAGCCGGCGAAAGAGGGTGATTCGGGCTGGCGCTTCTTTTCCGGCTGCGAGGATGAAAAATTCCTCGATAATCCGAAAAATCACAGCGAACTGGATGTGAACGTCGTCGCGAATTACGACCCCAGCATCATCGCACTGCTGGATGCGCCCGTCGGCAGTGTGTTCGAAAAGCATCCGGACAAGGATGACTTTGTGCCGGTCACCGACTGGTCGCCGCAGGGTTAGACGCACGCAGGGCTGACGCAGCCAAGCAACAGGAATCACACTATGTTTGCCATACCGGTTTATATTCGCATCCAGCCTGATCGCATCAGCGTCCGCAATGTGAAAACGGGCAAGGAAATCAGCAGGCAATCCGAACAACCCTTCACGACCACTCGTTTGCTAGTGGGCAATTTCAGTGCAGCTGATGCATTGCTGAAACAGTTGCTGGGTGAGGTCGTTGGGAAACATTTCTTTTCACCACCGTGCCGGGCAGTTATTCACCCGCTGACCATGGTTGACGGCGGCCTCTCGGAAGTGGAAAAGCGGCTGTTTCATGAGCTTGCGCTGGGCGCTGGGGCAGGCAAGGTGTTAGTTCACTGCGGCGACGAACTGAATGATGCTGCAGTCAGTGCGGCATTTCTCAAGTGACAGCTGACGGCTTTGTCCGCCAGTACGAATGCACACACGCCGGCGCTTGTACGCTGGCGCGCACGCCGTTACCCTTCGGGTTTTCCCCAGTCTTTTCGAGGATGACCAGCATGGCGCGCATTTTTATCGACGGTGAACACGGCACAACCGGCCTGCAGATCGTGGAACGCCTCACCGGCCGCAGTGACATCGAACTGCTGAGCCTGCCGCTGGAGCTGCGCCGCTCGGTCGAGCACCGCCGCGAGCTGCTCAACGCCGCCGACGTCGTCATCCTCTGCCTGCCCGACGATGCGTCCATCGAAGCGGTGAGCATGATAGACAACCCGAACACCGCCGTGATCGATGCGTCTACCGCACATCGTATTGATCCGGACTGGGTCTACGGCTTTGCCGAACTGGCACCGGGTCAGCGCGACAAGATCCGCGCCAGCAAGCGCATCGCCAACGTCGGCTGCTACGCCACTGCCAGCATCGCGCTGCTGCGCCCCATCATCGAATCCGGCTTGCTGCCGACCGATGCGGCCATCAATCTGATCGGCGTTTCGGGCTATTCGGGCGGCGGCAAGGCGCTGATCGAGGTGCAGGAAAGCGGTCAGGGCGACCCGTTCGCCTTCTACGCGCTGGGCCTGTCGCACAAGCACCTGCCGGAAATCCAGATGTGGTCCGGCCTGCAGACCAAGCCGGTATTCCTGCCCAGCGTCGGCCACTTCCCCACCGGCATGCTGGTCGCCCTGCCGCTGCACGCCAGCCAGCTCAATGGCAACGCGCAGCAGATCGCTGACTGCTACGCCAGCTGGTACAAGGACGAACGTTTCGTCCACGCCAAGCCACTCAACACGCAGGACGTGCTGGTGCGCGGCGGCTTCCTGCCGGCGCAGACGCTGTCGAACACCAATGTGCTGGAAGTGCTGCCCTACGCCAGCGCCTCGGGTGAAGAACTGGTGCTGATCGCGCGGCTGGACAACCTCGGCAAGGGCGCTTCGGGCAGCGCCATCCAGAACCTCAACATTCTGCTGGGGTGCGACGAGGCGGCGAGCCTGGAATAAGCAACATCACAAAACGGCGGCCATATTGGTCGCCGTTTTGTCTTCAATATCAACCAAGCATTCCATTGCAACTGCGGTACGGACAAAGACGTCATGCAACTCAAATACGCCCTGGGCGCAATCACGATTGCCTTATTTCTGGCCTCGATGGTTCTGGTAATCAAGAATGGTGTCGATGCGCTGAGCCAGCTGCTGCAGGCAGGAGGCTTCCTTGGGCTTGGCTGGCTTAACTATCTCAGGCATGGCAAATCCTGGATGCTGTGGTTCTTTGGATCGGTAGCCCTATTCATGGTCATGACGGTGTTTTTATCAGGACAGTGAGATGTTGGCGCATGCGCCAAGCGGTATAGCTAACCGAAGCAGCACGGTAGGATGGGTGGAGCATAGTGATACCCATCAACTCGCTTCCGCCCGCCCCCTGATGGGTATCACCCTCTGGGCTCCACCCATCCGGCTCATCCCCTCTGGACAACCCCTCCGCAGCCTCTTACGCTTGGCTATCACGATTAATCAAGCGAATCCCCATGCTGCGCATTTCCTCCCGTTTCGATTCCGGCGCCATCGACGTCGTTGACTGCTCCGATCCCACGAACATCCGCCTGAACTTGCGGCCGGATAATGCCAGCGACTTTGCGCAGTGGTTCCATTTCCGCCTCACCGGTGCTCGCGGGCTCGATTGCGTGCTGAATATCGAAAACGCCGGCGAGAGTGCGTATCCGGATGGCTGGGACGGCTATTACGCAGTGGCCAGCTACGACCGCGCTGAGTGGTTCCGGGTCGATTCCGAATTCGACGGCCAGACCTTCCGCATCCTGCATACGCCGGAATCGGATGCCGTGTGGTATGCGTATTTCGAGCCCTACAGCTGGGAACGCCATCAGGAGCTGATCGGCGGCGCGCTCTCAGTCTCGCCGTGGGTCGAGCTGGTGCCGCTGGGCGTAACGCCCGACGGGCACGACCTGGATCTGCTGCAGATCGGCCGCCCGGCGCCGGGCAAGAAAAACGTCTGGATCATCGCGCGCCAGCATCCGGGCGAAACCATGGCGGAATGGTTTGTCGAGGGATTGCTGGAAAACCTGCTCGACGAGCAGAACGCGATCAGCCGCAGCCTGCTGGAATCCTGCGTGTTCCATGTGGTGCCGAACATGAACCCGGACGGCAGCGTGCGCGGCAATCTGCGCACCAATGCGCTGGGCGCGAACCTGAATCGCGAGTGGGGTGCTCCGAGCTTAGAGCGCAGCCCGGAAGTGCTGTGGGTGCGCGAGCGCATGCTGGCGACTGGCGTCGACCTCTTTCTCGACATCCATGGTGACGAGGCGATTCCGCACAACTTCGTCGCTGGCTGCGAGAGCAACGAATCATTCTCGAAGAAACAGCACGAGCTGCAGGAAGCCTTCAAGGCGGCTTGGCTCATGTTCTCGCCGGATTTCCAGACCGAGCACGGCTATGAGGTCGGCAAATTCGGCCCGGAAACGCTGACGCTGGCGACCAACTGGGTCGGCCACACCTTCGACTGCCTCGCCTACACCATCGAAATGCCGTTCAAGGATACCGCCAACAAGCCGCTGCTGGCCGTGGGCTGGAATGGTGAGCGCAGCCGCCAGTTCGGCACCTCGGTGCTGGGAGCGATCAATGCGGTGGCGGGCAAGCTGTAATCAGCAGCAGGCGCCGAATTGAAGTTTGGGTATACAGCCACGGCCATTTGATTCAAATGGCTACGGCTGTATACATTCAACGGTATTCAGTTATCCTGCGCCGTGGCGTAAATCGTGTGCGGCGGCAGGCCTTCCAGCTTGCGGCTGGTGTGAAAGCGGGCGCGCGAGAGCGTGTTCGGGTTGAGCAGCGTGAAACCACCGTGCGGGTCGTTCGATGCGAAGACCAGGACGTATCCCCGCAGTATCAGCCCTGCCGCTAGCGGGCTGTGGCGGCAATGCCGCTGCGGGCTGCGTGAGCACCGCGGGATTTTGCACCGCCCCGCCGCGCGGCGTTACGATGCCTGTCGCTTCTGTTTCCGGATCAATCTGCCCGCCATGATTTCCTCGTTCCGTTTTGCCCTGGCCGACTGGCTGGCGGCACCCGCGCTGATGTTCCGCCATGGCCTGTGGCGCGTCTGCCTGCTGGCGGGCCTGCTCAGCCTGGTCGTGATGGTGTTGCTGGTGGCGCTGCCGGCCTGGGCACTGGTGCACAGCGATCTGTCGGAAGTGCTCATGGCTTACTACCCGTGGCAATGGGGCAGGGAGGGGCTGACCACGCTGCTCGACAGCCTGCTGGTGGTGCTGGTACTGCTGTTCATGTTCCTGTTTGCCGCCAAGCACATCGTGATGCTGATCAGCGGGCCGCTGATGACCGATGTGTCACAGAAGCTGGAGGCCGCGCTGACCGGCCAGCCGGCCCCCGATGAACTGCCGCTGCTGCCCGGCCTGTGGCGCGGCGCCCGATTGGCGCTGCGCTATGCCAGCCGCGAGCTGATGTTGCTGCTGGCTTTTTTTCCGTTCAGTTTCATTCCCGTCATCGGCGTCGGCTTCTGGCTGATGGGTCTGCTGGTGCAGGCCTACTACGCCGGCGCCGGGGCGGTGGATTACACGCTGGAGCGTTACCGCTTCACAACCACGCAGTCCGTCGTCTTCAACCGCCGGCACCGCCAGGCCGTCATTCTGCTCGGTCTGCCTTATCTGCTTCTGCTGATGGTGCCGGTGATCGGCTGGTTCTTTGCCCCGGTGCTGGTGGCCATTGCTGCCACGCGCAATACCCTGCGCTATCTGGAGGCAGACAAGGCAAAGCCCGCCGTGTGAGGCGGGCTTGCGTGTGCGGCCTGTCCGGCAGGCGGGCGCTCAGAAGCGCTCGCCCAGCCCCACATAGCGCCACTTGCCCGATTCCAGCGTGCCAAGCGAGAAGCTGCCGATGCGGATGCGCTTCACGCCGGTGAGCACTAGCCCGGATGCTTCAGCGATTTCACCCAGCCATACCTTGGGTGGATTGCGCAGCACGATGCGAATCTGGTGATCACCCTGGCGGCTGGCCTTGAAGGCGGTCAGCGGTTTTTCGCGATTGCGCGCGACATTGTTCAGGCGCGTGACCTGCTCGGCGCTCACTTCGTCTTCCACCCAGATCAGGTATTCGAGTTCGCAATCCTTGCTGATGCGCTGCGCGAGGGTCTTGTCCTGCGTGAGCACCAGCAGGCCAGTGGCGGCTTCGGCCAGCGGCACGGGCAGGTTCTGGTGATCGAGATGGCGGCGCAGCGGGTAGATGCCGCTCTTGTCAGTCGGCGAATGGCGTGCCTTGGTCAGCAGCGGACGCGCGCCTTCCAGCCAGTCCTCGCCTTCGACTTCGAAACCTGCCGGCTTGTAGACCACGATGGTGACGCGGTCGGGCTGTGCCATGCGCACATCGTCGGAGAGGGTGATTTTCTGATCGCGGGTCACGCGGCTGCCGAGGGTGTCGACTACCTTGCCATCGACCAGCACGCGGCCGGATTCGATCAGGCGGTCGGCTTCGCTGCGCGAGCATAAGCCCAGTTCGGCCATGTATTTGGATAAGCGGAGGGATTCGGTGGTCATGGCGGCCTGCCTTGCTAAAAACCGATTATAACCGCTCCGGCAGCCGGAACCATGCCTGTGCTCATCCAAAGAGGTGCTGTCTGGCCTGATCGGTCACCGCGATGACAGCCGGGTGCCGCAGCTTGCGCTGCACGGCAATCGCATAGAACTGCTCCTTCAGCTCGCCGATTTCGCCGCGTGCCTCGACGTGGTATTCCTCGGCGATGGTGTTTGCCAGTACGGTGGGCACCACGAAAAAGCCCGCACCTGCCTTTCCGAAGGCCTTGAGCAGCGCGCCGTCGTCGCATTCCGCCACCACGCGCGGCCGCAGGCGCGAGCGTTCCAGCCAGGCTTCCAGCCGGGGGCGGATTGCGGCATCCGGGCCGGGCAGCAGCAGCGGCGCCCCCTGCAGCGCTGCCGGAAAGTCGCCGCCCCAGTTGCGGCACAGCTCGGCTGTTCCCATCAGCGTCAGCGTGCTTTCGCCCAGCAGGTGATTGAAGCCGCGGATATTGGCTTCCGGCGGCAGCGGGCGGTCGGCGAGTACCAGATCAAGCTTGTGCGTGGCGAGATCGCCCAGCAGATTGAGCAGCTGGCCTTCCCGGCAGATCAGCCGTACCGGCTGCGCAGGCTGTTCCAGCTGCAGGGCCGGGCGCAGCAGCTGGAAGGCCACCGTTTTCGGCACCATGTCGCCGATGCCGACGCGGAATTCCTGGATGGCGCCTTGCGGGCCATGCGCAATTGCATCCTGCAGCTCTTCGCCCAGGCTGAACATCTCGTCGGCGTAGCTCTGTACCAGTCGGCCCATGTCGGTGAGCACCAGCTGGCGGCCTTCACGCCGGAACAGCGGGTGGCCGATCTGCTCTTCCAGTGTGCGCAGCTGGCCGCTGATGGCCTGCGGCGTCAAGCACAGCCGCTCGCTGGCCCGGATGACACCACCGGATTTGGCGACAATCCAGAAGTAATGCAAGAGCTTGTAATTGAAGGACTTCATTTTTCAAAAGCTCCAAAAAACTGAATATAGAAACAAGAATATACGAATTTTATTTATCGCGTGACGGCCATACAGTTAGTCCGTAACCCTTAGCCATATGACAAGGAGCTTCCGGTGAAAATCGAGATCAAGTGTCAGGATCAGTGCCTGGACGCGACGCTGCAGCGGCAGATCGTGCGCCAGATCGAGTTCGGCCTCGGGCTGGTTGCCCCGCATGTGCGCAAGGTGACCGTGCGGCTGGCCGCCATCCCCGGGCAGCGCAGCGGCAATGGCACGCACTGCCAGCTGCAGATCGGCCTGCAGCACTGGCCGGATCTGCTGATTGATGATGTGGCCGGCGATGTGCTGTTTGCCATCCATCGCAGTACCGACCGTGCCTGCCGCTCGGTGCGCCGGCTGCTGCGCCAGCAGCGCGATTACCCGCGTGCCATGCAGGTGCAGTACTGAGCGCCTTAACCGTATTTTCGACCACAAGGAGAATCCCGATGCGTCGCTACCCTGTAAACAGCAATGAAGCCATGAGCCGCCTGATTGCGCTTGCCCTGCTGGCCGATGGCGGGCTGGACCGTTCCGAGCTTGCCGCACTCGCCGACTGCCGCGTGCTGCAGCGGCTGGGAATCAGCGAATCGCTCTTTCACCGGGTCACGCAGGAGCTGTGTGATGACCTGCTGCTCTACGCCGTTGGTCAGGAATACGGCCATCTGGAGCTGGGCCCGGAATGGATCGACCCGCTGCTGGCCGAGGTTGACGATCCGGCGCTGCAGGTCAGCGTGCTGCGCGCCATGCTCAGCGTGGTCGATGCCGACGGCTGGCTGGCCGATGGCGAAGCGGTGCTGATCGCGCGTGCCATGGCGCTGTGGCATTACGATCTTTTTGCGATGCGCGCCCGGGCGCCGCGTCACCATGCTGTCCACCACCCTTTCTGAAAACCGGGGGCCGTCTGGCCCCTCCAAGGATGACGCATCATGAATGCACTGATGGAAATCTGGCTGGGTCAGCCGGTCTGGCTGTGGCTGGCCTTTATCGGCATCGTACTGGCCTTGCTGGTATTTGATCTGGGCGTGCTGCACAAGGACGACCACGAAATCGGCGTGGCGGAAAGCCTGAAGCTGTCGGCCTTCTACATCACGGCCGGCCTGGCGTTCGGCGGCTGGGTCTGGTGGTATCTCGGCGCGACGTCGGGCATGCAGTACTTCACCGGTTTTCTGATCGAGAAAAGTCTCTCGCTCGACAATGTGTTCGTGATTTCGCTGATCTTCACCTACTTCGCCGTGCCGCGCATCTACCAGCACCGTGTGCTGTTCTGGGGCATTCTCGGTGTGATCGTGCTGCGCGCCATCATGATCGGCCTGGGTGCCACGCTGGTCGCGCAGTATTACTGGACGCTCTACATTTTCGGTGCCTTCCTGATCCTGACCGGCGTGAAGATGCTGTTTGCCGGTGACTCACCCACCGATCTCGCCAGCAACCCGGCGCTGCGTTTCCTGCGCCGCCACATGCGGGTGACGCCCGAGCTGCATGCCCAGCGTTTCTTCGTGCAGGCGCCGGCTGCAGACGGCAGCGGGCGGCTGGTGTGGTGGGCAACGCCGCTGTTTCTGGCGCTGTGCATGGTCGAGCTGGTCGATCTGGTATTTGCTGTGGACAGTGTGCCGGCGATCTTTGCCATCACCACCGACCCTTTCATTGTGTACACCTCGAACATCTTCGCGATTCTGGGCCTGCGTGCGCTCTACTTTGCGCTGGCGGCGGTGATCCACCGCTTCCATTACCTGAAGTATGCGCTGGCGCTGGTGCTGGTCTTTATCGGTTCGAAGATTTTCCTGGGCGACTTCGTGTTTGACGGCAAGGTGCCCGCGCCGCTGTCGCTGGCGGTGACCTTCGGCCTGCTGGCTGCCGGTATCCTGTATTCGCTGTGGAAAACACGCAAAGTGTAGGGTTAATCTCCCGCGCCGGCCGGCGCGGGAGCATTCATGCGCTCAGGCCAGCGCCTTGTAGAGGTTGTAGCAACTCAAGAGGCTGATCAGCCCGCCGACCAGCCAAAGCAGCGTGCGCGCCGGCAGTTTCTTGACCAGTAGTGCGGCAAACGGCGCAGCGAAAAGGCCGCCGAAAACGAGGCCGGCGATCAGGATCCAGTGATCAACTTCCGCCCACAGCAGGAAGGCGCCGCCGGTGGCCAGTGCGATGAAGAACTCGGCGGCATTCACCGAACCGATGGTGGTGCGCGGATCGTTGCCACGGCCAACGAGGGTAGACGTCACCACCGGCCCCCAGCCGCCACCGCCCACCGCATCGACAAAGCCGCCAGTCAGCGCCAGCTTGCTGACGTGTTTCAGCTCGCCTTGCGGACGCGGACGACTGCCGATCCATGCCTTGCGCAGGATGTGCAGGCCCAGCAGCAGCAGATAGGCCGCGATGAAGGGCTTGAGCAGCTTGCCATCGATGCTGGTCAGCAGGTACGCGCCGGTGACGCCGCCGATTACACCCGGAATGACGAGGCGGCGGAACAGCTTTTTATCGACATTGCCGAGCTTGAAGTGCGACGCGCCGGAAAATCCGGTGGTGAACACTTCGGCGATGTGTACCGCAGCCGACGCGGCGGCAGGGCTGGCGCCGGTGCCGATCAGGAAGGTGGTGGAGCTGATGCCGTAAGCCATGCCCAGCGCACCGTCGATGGCCTGCGCGGCAAAGCCGACGGCCACCGCCGCCCAGAATTCCGGTGAGGTGAGGACATTCTGCGCAATCAGCGCGGCCTTGCTGCGTGTACCGGCATCGGTATGGCTCAGCGCATAGACCAGCAGCGTCAGCAGTACCAGCAGGCCGATACTCAGTGCTGGCTTGCTGCGCCAGACCGGCGTGGCGACATCGGCATCGCTGGGTGGAATGCCCAGCTGTGCGTGTTCGCGATTGATGGCGTTATCGCTGTGCTGGATCGGGCGGATTTTCATGGCATCACGGCGCTGTTTGATTGACTGGCCGTGATGGTATAACGGAAATTGATAGCTCCAAAAATACTCAAAAGAGATTTGAATATAATATATTGGAATTTAATCCGTGATGACGGAGCAGGTGCCGCAAGAATTTGAGAACATCAAGGGTATACACCCATAGCCTTTTATTTCATTGGGCTATGGGCGCATACAGTGACGTGTATTTATTGCGGCTCGCTGTAGACCTGCACGGTACGCGGGGTAAGAAACACTGTTTCACCGACTTTCCAGCCACCTTCGCTGTAGCGCTCGCGGCTCAGTTCGACTTCGACGGCGTCGTGGCCTTCCACGTCGACTTCGAGGCGGATCGTCGCACCCAGGATGCGAATGTGGTTGATTTCGCCATGCAGCGCATCGCCCGAGGCCACGCGCGACAGGTCGATTTCATGCGGGCGCACGTAGATGATCGCCGGCGCGTCGGGCGCATCCGGTGCCGGAATCCGCCCCTTGCCCACTTCCGCCCAGCCTTCGTGAACGCGGCTGTGGAAGAGGTTTACGTCGCCCAGGAACTGGTAGACAAAGGGGCTGGCTGGTGTGTCGTACACTTCTTCCGGTGTGCCGACCTGCTCGATGTGGCCCTTGTTCAGCACCACGACGCGGTCGGCCACTTCCAGCGCTTCTTCCTGATCGTGTGTCACGAAGATGCTGGTCAGATGCACTTCGTCGTGCAGACGGCGCAGCCAGCGGCGCAGTTCCTTGCGCACCTTGGTGTCGAGTGCGCCGAAGGGTTCGTCCAGCAGCAGCACCTTCGGTTCGACTGCCAGCGCGCGGGCCAGTGCGATGCGCTGGCGCTGCCCGCCCGACAGTTGCGCCGGATAGCGGTCGGCCAGCCAGTCGAGCTGCACCAGCTCAAGCAACTCGTGCACCTTGCGCTTGATTTCCGTTTCCGAAGGGCGGGTTTCCTTCGGGCGCACGCGCAGGCCAAACGCTACGTTCTCGAATACGGTCATGTGGCGGAACAGTGCGTAGTGCTGGAACACAAAGCCGACCTGGCGCTCGCTGACGTGTTTCGCGGTGGTGTCCTCGCCGTGAAACAGGATCTGGCCGGCGTCGGCGGTTTCGAGGCCAGCGATGATGCGCAGCAGCGTCGTCTTGCCGCAGCCGGAGGGGCCCAGCAGCGCCAGCAGCTCGCCCGAGGCGACATCGAGGTTGATGTTGTCGAGCGCCACGAAATTGCCGAAGCGCTTGGAAATGTTGCGGATATCGATGCTCATGATGTGTATTCCTTATTCTTCGGTCGCGTGACGGCGGTCTTCTTCGGCGAGGCGGGCCGAACGCCATTCGATAAAGCTCTTCACGGCCAGTGTCACCAGCGCCAGGAGCGCCAGCAGCGAGGCGCAGGCAAAGGCGCCGACAAAGTTGTATTCGTTGTACAGAATCTCGACATGCAGCGGGATGGTGTTGGTCATGCCGCGGATGTGGCCGGATACGACTGACACTGCGCCGAATTCACCCATCGCTCGCGCATTGGCCAGAATCACGCCATACAGCAGGCCCCATTTGATGTTGGGCAGCGTGATTCGCCAGAAGGTCTGCCAGCCACTGGCACCCAGCACCAGCGCCGCGTGTTCTTCATCGCTGCCCTGTGCTTCCATCAGCGGAATCAGTTCGCGCGCGACAAAGGGAAAAGTCACGAACACGGTGGCGAGCACGATGCCCGGAATGGCGAAAATGATCTTGATGTCGTGTTCTGCCAGCCAGGGGCCGAACCAGCCCTGTGCGCCGAACAGCAGCACATAGATCAGACCTGCGACCACCGGTGAAACGGCAAACGGCAGGTCGATCAGCGTGGTCAGCACGCTGCGCCCCTTGAAGCGGAAGCGAGCAATCGCCCAGGCAGCGGCCACTCCAAATACCAGATTCAGCGGCACGGCAATTGCTGCGGTGATCAGCGTGAGTTTGATGGCAGCCAGCGCGTCCGGGTCGGTGAACGACGCGGCAAACAGCCCCCAGCCCTGGCGCAGCGCTTCGAAAAACACCGACACCAGCGGGATGATCAGAAACAACGCGATGAACAACAGCGCAAGGCCAGTCAGCAGCCAGCGCACCCACGGTGCCTCGGTGGTTGCCGCACTGCGGTTAACAGTCGTGGTGCTACTCATTTCAGTTTCTCCCCAGGCGGCGGGCCGACCACCACTGCAGGCCGTTGATTGCCAGCAGTAGCACGAAGGACACCAGCAGCATCACGACGGCAATGGCGGTCGCGCCGGCGTAGTCGTATTGCTCCAGCTTGCTGATGATCATCAGCGGCGTGATTTCGGATTTGAACGGCATATTGCCGGCAATGAAAATGACCGAGCCGTATTCGCCAATGGCGCGGGCAAAGGCTAGCGAAAAACCGGTGAGCAGGGCTGGCAACAGTGTCGGCAGGATGACGAGACGGAAAATCTGCCAGCGGCTGGCGCCGAGGCTCGACGCGGCTTCTTCCAGTTCCTGCTCGATGTCGGCCAGTACCGGCTGTACTGTGCGCACGACGAAGGGCAGGGTGACAAAGGTCAGCGCGATCACGATGCCGATGGGCTGGAACGCCAGCGGCAGACCTTCCGGCCCGAACAGATTACCAATGGGAGTTCCTGCCGCAAACCATTGGCCGATCCAGCCGTTGGGAGCATACAGGGTGGCCAGCGCAATACCGGCGACCGCGGTCGGCAAGGCAAACGGCAGATCGACCAGCGCATCGATCAGGCGCTTGCCAGGAAAGGAGTAGCGCACCAGCACCCAGGCAATCAGGAGGCCGGTGACCAGATTGATGAGTGCCGCGAGGAAAGAGGCACCGAAGGTCACCTTGTAGGTTGCCACGACGCGCGGCTCGGACACCGCAGACCAGAAATGCGCCCAGTCGAGGTCGAAGGTTTTGGTGATCAGTGCCGCCAGTGGCAGCAGCACGATCAGCGACAGATAGAAAATGCTGTAGCCCAGTGACAGGCCGAAGCCCGGCAGGACACTATTCTGTTTGAACGCCATAAGGATTCCGTACTTCAGACAAAGGATGGATTTGATTGGCAACTCGACGCGAACAGGTGCAGGCGCTCAAGCACCTGCACCTTGCAGAGGGGGGATGGCGGGAAGGGTAATGCCCTGCAGTTGGCCATTTACATGGCTTCCGAGGCATTACCCCCCTTCCCTTCCCCTGCGAGAGGGAAAGTGACATTGAGACAAGCCGATTCGTCTTACCAATCAGAGCCTGCGATTATTTCTTCGCAATCGCCGCCGCGATCTGGTCATACACGCCGCCATCGTTGAAATGGCGCTTCTGGATGGCTTGCCAGCCGCCCAGTTCCTCGACGCCGAAGAGCTTCACGGCCGGGAATTGCTTGGCATACTTGGCGGCGACCGTCTTGTCACGCGGGCGCAGGTAATTCTGCGCGGCGACTTCCTGGCCTTCCGGGCTCCACAGGTACTTCAGGTATTCTTCTGCGGCCTTGCGGGAGCCCTTCTTGTCGACCACCTTGTCGACGACCGCGACCGGCAGGTCGGCATCGATCGAGATGCTCGGGTACACTACTTCGAATTCGCCACGGCCGAACTCGCGCGCGATCATTTCGGCTTCGTTTTCAAACGTTACCAGCACGTCGCCGATCTTGCGCTGCATGAAGGTGGTGGTCGCTGCGCGGCCGCCGGCGTCGAGTACCGGCACATTGCGGAACATGCCGCTCACGAATTCCTGCGCCTTCTGTTCGTTGCCACCCGGCTGCTTCAGCGCGTAGCCCCAGGCCGCCAGATAGGTGTAGCGGCCGTTACCGGCGGTTTTCGGGTTCGGAATGATGACCTGCACGCCCGGCTTGACCAGATCATTCCAGTCGCGGATTCCTTTCGGGTTGCCCTTGCGCACGATCAGCACCTGCAGCGAGGAGAACGGTGCAGAACGGTCGGGAAGGCGATTGGCCCAGTCGGCCGGCAGCAGTTTGGCCTTGTCGGCAATCGCGTTGATGTCGGTTTCCTGATTCATCGTTACCACGTCGGCTTCAAGGCCGCTGATGACTGACAGCGCCTGCTTGCTGGAGCCGCCATGCGATTGCTGGATGGTGATGCTGTCCTTGAACTTGGCGTCGTAGTACTTCTTGAAGACCGGGTTGTAGTCCTTGTAGAAGTCGCGCATCACGTCGTAGGACACATTGAGCAGCGTGGTGTCGGCCTGGGCGTGCAGGGCAAGGCCGAGCGTCAGCGCGGCAAGCAGGCGGGATACGTTCATTCCTGTTACTCCTGGAGGGTTGAGGCAGTGGCGGGATCATGGCCGCGCCAGCCGGATGGCACACTGTAGCGCCAGCGGATTATCTCGTGAAGAAATTAGAAATTATGTTTATATAGCTGCAGCAGCTGAAGCGGTGGCGCTACCCAACAGGTAATCCGCCAGCGTCAAACCGTAGTCCCAGTCACCCAGGCCGGAATCGGCATTGATATGGCCGGCGTTGGCCAGTGTCAGCAGCGTGCTGCCCCAGTCGCTGGCCATGCGGCGCGCTGCGTGCGGTGTGCATGCGTAATCGTTGTCGCTGGCGACAAGCAGGCTGGGAAACGGCAGGTGCTCGCTGCTGCGCGGTGCAAAACCGCTGCCGCGCCAGGGCACATTGCTGCGTTCGCTGTCGGCTGGTGCCACCAGCAGTGCGGCATGGATGCGCGCTCGCGTGAAACGGTATCGCTCGGACCAATGGGCAACAGTCAGGCAGCCAAGGCTGTGAGCCACAAGCAGTATGCGGCCAGGGGCCTTGTAAATCGTCTCGTTCAGCCGCATACCCCAGTCATTGATGTCAGGGGTTTCCCAGTTGTCCTGCTCGACGCGCAAGAGGCCCGGGTGACGCAGCTGCCAGCGGCTTTGCCAGTGCTGCGGCCCGGAATTGCGCCAGCCGGGAACGAGCAGGATGCTGTTACCCTCATCGAGCCAGTGCCGGATTGCGCTCATGCCGCCACCTCATCCAGACGGCGTGCACGCTGGAGCGAGCCGGCCTGGCGGGGTGTCGCCTCCGGCCGGCCCAGCCAGAAGCCCTGCAGGATATCCGCTCCGGCATCATGGGCCAGCTGGTACTGGGTGGCATTTTCAATGCCTTCCACGACGACCGTGCTGCCGAGTTCGTGCATGAGTTCGATCACTTTCGGCAACGCCCGGCGCGCGCGCGAATCGGTTTCCGCGCGGACGATGAAGTGGCGGTCGAGCTTCACATAGTCGGGCTCCAGATGCCAGATGCGGTCAATATTGGCCGACCCGGCACCAAAGTCGTCAACGGCAATTTTGAAGCCCTGCTGGCGATAGTTGTGGATTGCATTGCGCAGAATGCCGGTCTGCGCAGCACTGATGTTTTCTTCGGTGACTTCCAGCGTGATTGGCAGCGTCTGCGCACCCAGCAGTTCGCGGATGTGACGGAAGAAGCTGCCGTGGCGCTCGCTGATTTCCAGCAGGTGTGCCGGATGCACGTTCAGGAATAGCGGGGCACGCTCAGTCGCCGCATGCAGGTAGTTCACCAGATGCAGCGTGCGGCACAGACGGTCGAAATTCACCAGCTCGCCCTGCAGGGTGGCGATGGAAAAGGCCCGCGGCGGTGCAACGGCGCGGCCGCGGGCACTGCTGCGCAGCAGTGCTTCGTGGCCGGCCAGCTGGCCGTCGCGGTCATACAGCGGCTGGAAGACGCTGCCCAGCGTCAGGCCCAGCGTGCGGGCGATGAGCGTCCGGGCTTCGCTTTTCACCCACTCGACCCGCGACCAGCCGCCGTTGAGCGGGTCGCCATGGCTGGCAATCCAGTGCTGCAGTACATCGGGAAACGAGCGGGCAGTCATGGGATGTCCTCCTGTCAGCAGGCCGGTTTACTTCGCCGGCTTGTAGATCTGGTCGAAAACGCCGCCATCGCTGAAATGCGTTTTCTGGACTTTCTGCCAGCCGCCGAACACGTCATCGATATCGAACAGCTGCACTTTCGGGAACTGGCTGGCGTATTTCGCCGCGACTTCCTTGTCCAGCGGGCGATAGTAGTTCTGTGCGATGATTTCCTGGCCTTCCTTGGAGTACAGGTACTTCAGGTAGGCTTCCGCCACCTTGCGCGTTCCCTTCTTGTCGACGTTCTTGTCGACAACGGCTACCGGCGGTTCAGCCTTGATGGTGTAAGACGGAGCAACGACTTCGAACTTGTCGCGACCCAGTTCGCGGAAGACCAGCTCGGCCTCGTTTTCCCATGCGATCAGCACGTCACCGATGCCGCGCTGGGTGAAGGTGACGGTCGAGCCGCGTGCACCGGTATCGAGCACCGGCACGTTCTGGAAAATCTTCTGCACGAATTCACGCGCTTTCTGTTCGTTGCCGCCCGGCTGCTTGAGTGCATAGCCCCAAGCCGCCAGGTAGTTCCAGCGCGCGCCACCGGAAGTCTTCGGGTTCGGCGTGATGACCTTCACGTCAGGGCGGATCAGATCATTCCAGTCCTTGATGTTCTTCGGGTTGCCTTTTTTCACCAGAAACAGGATGGTCGAGGTGTAGGGCGAGGCATTGTCCGGCAGGCGTTTCTGCCAGTCGGGCTTGAGCAACTGGGATTTGTCGGCCAGCTCGTCGATGTCATAGGCCAGCGCCAGTGTTACCACGTCGGCTTCCAGCCCGTCGATCACCGAGCGGGCCTGTTTGCCCGAGCCGCCGTGCGACTGCTTGATGGTGACATCGTCACCGGTGGTTTTTTTCCAGTAGGCGGCGAAGGCCTTGTTGTAGTCCTGGTAAAGCTCGCGGGTGGGGTCGTAGGAAACGTTGAGGATTTCGACGCTGGCGGCGAAGCTGCTGCCGGCAATCAGGGCGAGGCTCAGGGCGGAAAGCAGGGGTTTGATGCGCATGGTGTTGTCTCCGTGTCAGATATGGGAGCCATCATGCCAGTGCGCAATATAGATCAATTAATACTTTATAGAGATTTTTATATTCTTGTTTGATCTTAGTTGACAGTGGGAATATTCAGGGCAGCAGAAAGACGCCAATCAGGATGCCGGCCAGCAGCATGAAGGGGAGCGCCAGCCAGACAATCCGTCCGAACTGCGCGGCAGAGGCTCCGTCGCGTGGCCAGCCTGCCTGCTGGAAGGCGAAATGCACGCCGCGCTCCGCATCCCAGGCCAGGTTCCACAAGAGGCCGGCGGAAACATACAGGATGGATGACAGATAGAGGTTGGATTGCCAGGTCAGCGGGTAATCGCCATCGCGCAGCAGGATGTAGCCGTCGTAGCTCCAGGCGGCGGAAAACAGCCAGGCCACCAGTGCAAGGTAGATGTGCGCCAGTGACGCTTGCCGTCGCAGGCCACGCCACAGCACACCCACCGACCACGGTGCCGTCGTGTACGTGAGCGCAGCCATGAACAGGGCATCGACGTAATCCCAGGTCGGATCGCCGGTATAGGGGGCAATTACCGTCATGCCGGTGGTGGCGATCAGCGCCGTGACCCATTTCCAGCGCTGCAGCAGGAACGCAGGGTAGCCGGCGTAATCCTGGCGCAGACGCTGGCGCTGCCCGATGGCCACGAGGATGGCCAGTGCGCAGGCGAGCAGCCAGGCGGGGAGATAGAGACTGAGAAAAAACTGCTCATCCATGGGTATTGGCCTGTAGCCAAATAAATACATGGCTTGTGGGTGTATACATGTCAATGTACGATGGCCCGCGTGCTTTCTTGCGCGCATGGTTTCCAGATGCATGATGACCGACCCGAGCCGACAATGCCAATCCGTTCCCGCCTGCGCTGGCTGAGCGCAATCATCGTCATCCTGCTGGCTCTGCTTGCCGGCTGGAGCTGGCGCAAGGAGCTGCTTTTCCTGCTGCAGCCCGAACGGCCGGTGGCGGAGGTGGCACAGCCGGTGCTGTGGCGCATCAGCAAGGCGGGTGTGGCGGATTCCTGGCTGTTTGGCACCCAGCATGTGCCGGATGGCCGCGCCAGCCTGCTGCTGCGGCGCATCGAGCCGCAACTGGGCAGCGCGCGCCTGCTGCTGACCGAGCATGCGATGTTTTCTGCCGAAGAAGAGGCCGCCATGCAGGCCTTTCTGTACCCGCGGCAAGACCGGGCCCGCACGGTGCTGGCCAGTGATGCTGCGGCGCTGAATGCCGCGCTGCGCATGCGCCAGGTTAGCCCGGAGGTGCAGGCCACGCTTGATGCCCGGCAGACATTTGCGCTGCTGTATCTCTATCACCCGCGGCGCGGTCCGGTGCTTGACGCGCTGATAGCCACGCGGGCGATCACGCAAGGACAGCCCTATCGCGGGCTGGAAACGATGGCGGGAATGCTCGCAGTGTTTGATGTGCTCAGTGAGGAAGAGGCCGCACGCTTGTCTGCGCATTATCTGGCGCATTCCGGCCAGCTGGATCGCTGTGTGGACGAGATGACTGACGCGTATTATCAGCGCAGCCTTGGGGCGCAGCACGAACTGGCAGCCTGCAGCGTACCGGCGGATCTGGCACAACTGCTGCAGCGGCTGGACCGGGCTCTACTGGATGAGCGTAATCGCGCGTGGTTACCGGTGCTTCTGCCCGAGCTGGCTAACGGCAACGTTTTTGTCGCGGTGGGCTATATGCATCTGCCCCGTGATACTGGCGTCGTGGCCCTGCTGCGCAAGGCGGGATATACGCTGACGCCGGTGTACTGACCTGCCGGGTATAAGGGTGAGGCCCTTGGTTGAATTTGGCTCCAGCTACATACGCTTGCCGGTATTGCCGCCGGCCAGGATTTTCTTCTGGCCGTAGAGCCGCATCATTGCGTCATACAGCGCAATGCCGCTGACTTCATAGCCTTCCGGTGAGAGGTGGACCAGATCGGGGCGCGCCATGGGCGGGTTCTGGCTGGCCCAGTTCTGGATTGCGCAATTGCCACCCATCGCGGCGGCCCAGTCCCAGTAGAGCAGGTGTTCCTGGTTGGCGATTTCGCGCTGGATGCGCTGCACCGCGAGCAGATTGGGCGCGAGGCCATACTGCGCGCAGCCGGCATTGACGCTGGGGCCGCTCTTTTTCGCCGAGCTGGGGGCGCCGACGAGCAGGATGGCCGCTTCCGGCGCGCCGCGCTTGAGCATGCGCACGGCAGCGCGCAGCTCGGCCCGGTAGGTGACATCGACAAACTTGGGGTCGAAGGCCTCGTTGGTGCCGTAGGCCAGCACGATCAGATCCGGCTTGCGCCATTGCAGCTGTTCCTTCAGCAGCGTGGCGTTCCAGTTCTGCAGCACGCGCACCTGTGCGCCGACGATGCCGAGGCTGTCGTAGGACACGCCGGGGCTGAGGCGATCAAGCACGATGCCGCCCAGCTCTCCACCGGAATCCGCACTGATGCGGATCGGGTTGGCTGCCCAGGGGCTGAACATCACATTGTATTCATCCCAGCCGGCCTTGCTGCGCGCCGGCAGGTCGCGGGTTTCGCCATTGGGCAGCGTGACGACCCAGCCGCCGGCGGCCGGTGCGCTGCGTGTCCAGACGGAAAGCCGCCACAGGCCTTCCGCCAGCGGTGTTTTCGGGGCGATTTCGACTTCGGCGCCGGCGGCCGCGCGGTTGGTGATGCCGCCGACCGGAAAATCGCCCGGGCTGTAGGTGCTGCGGCTGATCTGTGTTTGCCACTCACCCTTCATGCGCTGCAGCACCAGCGCCGAGCGCTGGTTGTTCACATAGCCCGGCGTCAGCCAGCCGTAACCGGCGTCGCCGAAGCGGGCCTGCAGGCGGGCGCGGATGGCGTGGGTGAAGTATTCGCCGGCGGTGTGCGAATCGCCGAGCTGCAGGATGCGGACGGTATCGCTGCCGCTGCCGTTCTCCAGCGCGGCAAGCTGGCGCCAGACGCGCTGTGCGTTCAGGTCGCCATAGTCTTCGATATCCGGCGCAGCCACGGCCAGCAGGGGAAGGGCCGCTCCGGCCAGCAGCAGGGCTAGTCGCTTCATCTCAGCGCCCCGGCAGTGCCGGCAGCTGGAATTGCTGCAGGATGGTTTCCGCCAGCTTGAGCTGGCCTGCGCGCGTGAAGTGCACGCCGTCATCGGTGCGCATGGCGACCTTGCGTTCACCTTCGATGCGGTATTTTTCGTAGGCGCTTGTGCCGTTGCCGACGATGTTCTGCGTCGGGACGAAGCGCGCCTGGTTTTCGCGGCTGCCCTTTTCGAACAGCTGGTTCAGCGTCGGCACGCCGGAGTTGATCTTGTCCTTGCCCATCGGCGGCGCACCCAGCCAGACGACCTCGACCTTGTTGGCCTGCGCGAACTGCAGGATGTCGCGGATGCGCGCTTCATACTGGCTTTGCCACAGCGGGGTGCCAAAGCGCTCGTATTTGCCGTCCAGAATCATGTCCCAGGTATCGTTGGCACCCAGAAACACCACCAGCGTGGTGATGCCATGCTGCGGCACCAGGGTTTTCACGGTCTTGGGCCAGTCGAAATAGCTGGGGTAGGTGAGGCCGGTGCTCTGCCTGCTGGCGTCGATGCTGGCAATGCCGTAATCGCGCTGCAGCGTGCGGATGGCGTGCGGAGCGACGCCCTGCATCATCGAATCGCCGATGAACAGCACCTTGTCCTGCGGTGTGAGGATGATCTTGCCATCCTGCGTGTGGCGGCCGTTGAACAGCGTCGGCGAGACGGGCTGGCCGTGCGCGTACTGCACCATATTGCTGGCAAGCATTGCGCGGCCGACATTGGAAACGCGCGGCAGTGCCTGGCTCATGGCCAGCGACGGCAGTGTGGGTGGCTGCGGGCTTTCCTCGCCGTGCAGCAGGATATTTCCGGCGGCCACCATGCGGGAACTGATCGTCCCCAGCTTCTCGTTCAGCGTCAGGAAGGGTTCCTGCATGCCGGAGTTCAGCTCGGTGCCCATCTGCCCCAGCGGGCTTTGCGAGAAGGGCGCCAGCCCGCTTTCACGGTGCCGGGTCTGCTGCCAGTAGGTATCCAGTGCCGTGTGGCGCAGCCAGACGATCAGCAGGATGGTTCCCGTCAGTGTCAGGATGACATTGAAGGGAGGGCGCGCGAATGATGGGCTAGCAGACAGCATGGGGGCGGGTCAGTACTGGTAATAGATGAAGGCCGGCACGCCACTGGGCGCCAGCATGATGATGCATTGCACGATGCTCGCCAGCGGCAGCGGCTTGATGTACCACGGCAGGCGGCGCAAACCGGTCAGCAGCAGTTCGCGCAGGCGGTTGCTGTAGCGCCAGAATACGAAGCAGGCTGCCACGAAGGCGAAGCCGCCGATCACGTTGAGCTGGAGCTTCGGCCCGAGATTGGCGAGGCTGGCGAGATAGTGCGTGGCATCGCTGGCGCTGTCGGCTCGGAAATAGACCCAGGCCACGCAGACAAAGTGGAAGGTGAGCAGCATCGCCAGCCAGTCGGGCATGACCCAGGGGCGCTTGCTGCGGCTCATCAGCGCATCCCAGGCGTTCTGCACGACCATCCCGCCGCCGTGCAGCGCGCCCCAGACCAGATACTTGATGCTGGCACCGTGCCACAGGCCGCTGATGACCATGGCGGCAAAGAGGTTGAGCTGGGTACGTCCCCAGCCGCTGCGGCTGCCGCCCAGCGGGATATAGACGAAATCGCGAATCCAGGTCGACAGCGTGATGTGCCAGCGACGCCAGAAATCCCGCAGCGATACGGCAAGGTAGGGCTGATCGAAGTTCTTCGGCAGCTGGTACCCCAGCAGCAGGGCCATCGCGATCACCAGCTCGGTGTAGCCGCTGAAATCGAAATAGATCTGCATCGCATAGGCGTACATGCCCAGCAGTACTTCCAGGCCGTGATAGGCATCCGGATTGGCGAACAGCGGGTTGACCCAGGCATCGGCCAGCCAGCTCGACAGCCAGATTTTCTTGGTGAGCGCCGACAAGAGCAGCACGAAGGCCACATCTGCCTCGATGATCTGGCGTTTTTCGCTGCTTTGCAGCTGGCGCAGCAGGCCTTCCGGCCGGCAGATCGGGCCGGCCAGCAGCGAAGGGAAGAAGGACAGATACAGCAGGGTATCGAGAGCGCCGGCTGGTTGATCCTTGCCACGTGCAATGCCGACCAGGTAGGCAATGGCCTGGAAGGTGTAGAAGGAAATGCCGACCGGCATCAGGATGTCGAGCGGGGGCAATACCCAGCCTAGATGCGCGCCATCCATCAGTGTCTGCATCTGGTCGCGGAAGAAGTCGTAGTACTTGAAGACGCCGAGATTGATGACCGAAGCCACAATGCCAAGCAGCGCCCAGTGTTTGCGGCGTGCTTCATCAGTGGACATCTTGCGCGCGCACAGCATCACCACGCCGGAATACAGGAACAGGATCAGTGCGAAGCGCCAGTCCAGCAGGCCATAGAACAGATAGCTGGCGGCGAGCAGCAGTATTTTCTGTGGCTGCACCCAGCGCTGCAGTCCCCAGTAGAGCAGCAGGAAGGCAATGAAAACCAGGGCGAATTCGGGGGAGAGGTAACTCATGATCAGCTATCGGTGCAATTGAGTGCGATTCTACCTTGCGATGGCTGCAAAGTGTGGCAACACTGCTGGAAGGCGCTATTCTGCAGGGATTACGCCTACTCGTGCAGGAAAAATCATGCTGCTGCGATTCTTGCCCCTGTTGCTGCCCGTCATCGCGCCGCTGCAGGCGGCAACATTCTGTCTGTATCCGCTACCGCCAGCGGAAGGCAAGCCCTCTCGCATGCTCAACCTGACGGTCGTCCAGTTCGTCGAACTCGCTGATCGGGAACTGAAAATCAGCTTTGGCGGCGGCAATCTCGGCAGTGGCCACGAGGTGCTGATTCCGCTGAAAAACCGGGCTGAAGGGCAGCGCATGCTCGATGAAATGGCGGCACAGTCCCGGCAGTGCGACAAGGGCTGAATGAGCGTCTGTCCGCTGTTTTCACGGTCCTCCGGCTGGAATCCGCCTGGCGATCTCCGGTCGGCGTGTGAGGGTAGTCACTTGATGCTGACTACAATATTTCCATTACTTACTTTCTGATTGCATTTGTGCTATTTTCCGGCGTCTGCAAAATCATTCACCGGAGATTTACCGTCATGCAAACAACGAGCAAATGCCTGCTGGCCGCGCTGGCCCTGGTTTTCGGAACCGCCAATGCGCTGGATCTGGGCAAGCTGGTCAATTCGGCCGATACCGTACAGCAGGCTGCCAAGGCCGCCACGCTGAGCGATGCCGACGTGAAGGCACTGACGGACGAAGCCTGCAAGCAGAGTGACGCTGAAAACCGCATCGCCAGCGACAAGAGCAAATACGGCAAGCGTCTGGCCGCGATTACCAAGAAAATGGGTAATGACATCAAGGGCCAGCCGGTAACCTACAAGGTGTATGAAACACCGGAAGTCAACGCCTGGGCGATGGCCAATGGCTGCATCCGCATCTACAGCGGCCTGATGGACATGATGACCGATGATGAAGTGATCGGCGTGGTCGGCCACGAAATGGGCCATGTGGCACTGGGCCACACCAAGAAAGCCATGCAGATCGCCTATGCGACCGCTGCCGCCCGCAGCGCAGCCGGCAACTTCGGTAACAAATCGGTGAGCGAACTGAGCAAGTCCGATCTCGGCGCCATTACCGAAAACCTGATCAACGCGCAGTTCTCGCAATCGCAGGAACTGGATGCCGACAACTTCTCCTTTGACCTGCTGACCGAGAAGAAGCTGAACCGTGAGGCGCTGGCCAGCGCATTCCGCAAGCTGGAAAAGCTTAGCGGCGGCGAACACAGCATCATGAGCTCGCACCCGGCCTCCGCTGACCGCGCGAAGAATATCGACACGCGCATCGCATCGGGCAAGTAAGCCGGCGTACCCGCCAGACCGCAACGGCCGGATGATTCCGGCCGTTGGCATTTCTGCGGCCACCGGTCTGCACCCGTAGGCGTGCTGCAGGTGACAGGGTAGAATCGCGCTCCTGCTGACGTACTCCTTGCCATGTCCGACACCCACGACCTTGCCGATCTGCTCGCGCCCGGCCTCGCGCCCGCCGACATTCCCGCACTCAGCTCCCTGCTGGGCGCGCGCGGCCTGCTGTCGGCCTTCATCACGCTGTTCCGTGGTGGCGAGGACGAGGTGCTGCTGCGCATTCTGGTGCTGCGCGAAATCGGCTTGCGCGCCGCTGCGCCGCGCTGGTCCAGCCAGGAGCTGCTCAACCATTTCGCCTACCTGAACGCCACCAAGCTCGAAACTGTGCTCAAGCGTTTCAGCAAGGACGGCCTCCTGGTGTGGGACAGCGACGATCAGCTCTACAGCCTGTCGACCACCGGCCGCGTTGTGCTGGCCGCCATTTCCAGCCTCACCCAGTTTGCCGAGGAAGACGCCGAGCTCGGCTACCTCACCGCGCAGGTGGCGGCCGGCCAGGCCGTCGGCGATGTGGCGCCCGACGCGCTGCAGCACCTGCTGGCGCGCCTCAACGAATTGCACGCCGATTTCGAGGCCGCGCTCGAATCGCAATCCGAGTTCCAGATCAAGGCTGCGCGCAAGCAGCTCGACAGTGTCTGGCGCTGGGTCGAAAAGGGCACCGAGATCATCCGCAGCGTGCTCGAAGACGAACACACCGGCTACGCCGAGCATCAGGTCGCGCAGGCCATCGCGCTGGCGCAGGCGCGCATGCTGCGGCTCACCAGCGTGTTCCACCGCCGCTTGAACGAACTCGCCGCGCAACGCGTGCACCTGGGCGAATCGGGGCTGACGTCCAGCAATATCGCCGACTGGCTGCGCAGCCAGAGCCAGGACACGCTGGCGAATCTCGGCCGCGACCTGCTGACCTTCCACCCCGAGCCCAGCTGCGTGGTGTCGGACATCCTGCTCGACATTACCGAATTCGAGTTGCTCGAACGCGAGCGCGACAGCAGTGAAATCATGGCGCTGCCGGCCTCGCAGGCCGCGCAGGAAGCCGGTGAAGTGGAGGTCGAGCAATTGCTTGCTGCCGATGCCTTTTATTCCGAGCTGCAGGGTATTGCTGCAGAGGTCAATATTTCCGAGGCCGTGCTGGCAGATACCTACGAAGAAACCGTTTACCGCCTCTCGCTCTTGTCGCTGCTGGGCGATGCCGAAGTGGCGCTGGAAAACTCGGTGATCGCCGACATCGTGCGACTGCCCTTTGCGCTGGAACTCGATGCCAGCGTCGAAATCCTTGATCACCCCGCTGTCGCCGCGATGACCCGCGGCCGGCTGCGACCGCTGATGCCTGCCAACACAGGAGACGACCATGGGATTGCTTGACGAGCTGAAACAGCAGGCCGAGGCGGCGCAGCGTGACGCCGAACTGACCCTGGCGCAGTTGCACGCCAATTGCACCGCGATTGATGGTGCATTGCGCGCGGTGTTCAAGACGTTTTACGAGCTGAATGAACAGCTGAAACTGATTCCGCTGGAAAGCCCGCATGTATGGCGCTTCTGGGGTGTGGGTGAATGGCAGGGCTTGCGCAAGGAACGCAGTGCTGTCGACATGCGGCTGAAAAAGACCGAAGGCCGGGAATTCGCCGATTCTGTAGACCTTGTCATCAGGTGGCTGGCGCCATCGCCGCTGACTGCGAGCTATGGCAGCCAGGGCGAAACCAGTTACATGAAGGACAAGCTCTGGGCGCTGGGGCTGCAGTTTGACGAGCGCATCCAGAAAAACGAGGAAGGCCGTTTTGTCCGCGCTTCGCTGCTTATTGAACCGCAACTGCTGACCCGCCTGCATTTTGAAGCCCTGCCGCAGAAAGGACTGATCAGGCTGATCGTGCGCAATCTGGATCGGCTGCAAGAGGACGTGATCGAGCTGGCGCCGGCCGACTGCACGCCGGAACTCGGCGAAGAGTTGCTGAAGGCCGCGCTGGGCAAACCGAATACCGCTGGCCAGCTGCTTGGCCGCGGCAACTGAGAGAACGATGGATCAGGCACTGAACATCCTGCTGGCACGCCTGCTGGCACAACGCTTCATCCCGCGCACCGACCCGCTGGCGCGCCGCGCGCTGGTCGACGAAACCTTCCGCGAGGGGCTTGAGCGGCGGCTGGACGATTGCGGCATGCAGCTGCTGGAGAACCCCTACGCGCAGTACATCGCCATCGGCCTGAAGCCCGAAATGGAAGACTGGGTGTTCGGCGAGGGCGAGAATTGGCTGTCGAACAATATGGGCCTGCCGCGCGATGCGATTGCGCTGCTGGTCGTCGTCTGGGCGCTGATCATCCTGCCCAAGCGCGAGCGCCAGATTGCCCGTGCGGTCCAGATTGGCGATACCCAGTCGGACATGTTCGGCGCGGACAAGCCGATCACGCACGGTGAAGAGGTCAGCAGTGGCGTGCCGGAAGACGCGATCTATGCCGATTTCGGCAAGAAGCTCGGCGGCAAGGCGCGCTTTGCCATGAACCTCGGCCAGCTCGCCAAGCTGGGCTTCGTCGTTCGCCGCAACAAGATGATTCTTGAAGGGCCGCTGCTCGATCTGATGATCGATTACGCTAAGCTCGCCCCGCGCATCATCAACGGCGCGCTGGCCGACGTGCTGCAGTTGTCCGGCACGCAGCTGGCACTGGATGCTGCCGAGACCGACTGAGCGCCGTGAGACCGGATGAGAGTTCGAGCTGTGCGGGTATGTGGTTGTAGCCATTTTATTTGAATGGTTGCAAGGCTATACCCTGTGTTGTGTGTTGCTTCCCGGTATTGAAACGAATTGAGCCATCCGTGGCGAAGTAGACAAAAGCATGTTCCAGATTCGCGAACTTGAAATGATCCACTGGGATTTCTGGCAGGCCATCAAGGTGCCGCTCGATTCCCAGATCGTCACCATCGTCGGCCCGAACGGCTCCGGCAAGACCACGCTGCTTGATGCCTTGCGCACCTTGCTGGCGCTGAAGTGCTCGGGGCGGCGCGACTACAAGCGCTATGTGCGCAACAACCGCGCGCAATACGCCTGGCTGCGCGGCGTGGTGAACAACCCGCAGCGCGCCGGTGGCGGGCTGTTTCCCTATCTGTTTTTTCCGGCTACCAGCGACGTGGTCACGCTGTTCTGCCGCATCAAGAAGCAGGGCGGCGACTGGGTACGCCAGTACGCGATTGCCGAGGGCGACGTGCAACTGGTCGACGGCGTGGAAAACCAGCTCTCCTGGCTGGGCGTGAACGAATACCGCCGCCGCCTGGAAGCCGCCGGGCTCACGCCGGCGATTGCCGAAGTGCTGGCGCTGGAGCAGGGAGATACCGACAAGCTGTGCGAATACTCGCCGAAAGCCTTGCTCGATCTGGTGTTTCAGGTGTTCGGCGACAAGCAGGTGCTGGATTACTACCAGGAAGCCAAGCTGCGCCTGAAAGAAGCCGAGGGCGAGCTCGGCAAGATGGAGCAGCAGCTCACCACGCTGGGGCTGGAAGTCGAACGCCTGCGCCTGCGCGCCAACAGCTTTGTCGAATGGCAAAGCCTGCACGCCGACGTGATCCGGCTGGAGCAGGATGTGATTCCGGCGCTGCGCTATGTCGAGCAATGGGACAGCCTGCGCGGCTATATCAACCAGTTCCGCGGCGCGCGCCGGTCCTTGCGCGAGCGCCAGAACGAGCTGGATGCGCTCGATGGGCAGTTCCATGCGCTCGATGCGCTGCTCTCCAGTGCACAGGGTGGCGAACAGGCCGCGAAAGCCGAGTATGACGCGGCCTTTACTGCGTTTCAGGCCGCGCGCGACGTGGCGCGCGACACCGAAAAACTGCTGAAGGAAGCCGAGCGCCTGCGTACGCTCGCAGCCAGTGAACACGGTAGCGACGCGGTCGCTCTGGCTGACCAGCTCGCAGCGCTGAAGGAGCAGGAGAGCCAGCTCAGGCAGGCGCTGCGCGACATGAAAACCGAGCGCGAGCAATTGTCCGAGGCGCAGTTCGCGCTGCAGCAGGGCCGTGCGCCGTCGCCCGATTTTGTGCGCAATCTGCGCGCCGCGCTCGACGAAGCTGCCATCCCGCATCATGTGCTGACCGAGCTGGTTGAAGTACGCGATTCGAGCTGGCAGGAAGCCGTCGAGGCGCTGCTGGCGCCGTATCGCCATATCGTGCTGCTGGGGCGCGAATCGGACAAGCGCCGCGCGTGGGAAATCGGCCAGCAGCTGCGCTACCGTCATTTCATCGTTCCCGATGTGGAAGTTGCGCCGAAGGCCAATCCCGGCTCGGTGCTGGAAATCATCGATTTCCGCGGCCCGGTGCCGGCGTGGCTGACCAGCTTGCTCAACCGCACGCAGCGCGTGCGCTCGGTCGAGGCCGGCGCGCATGTCGATGGCGACTGGATCACCCGCGAGGGTTTCCACAAGGAGCGGCGCGGTGCACGCGACATCAGCGTGCGCCCCGGCGACCATGCGTTTGGCGAAGCCGCCCGCCTGTCGCGCCTGAGCGCGACCAGCCGCCGCCTGAAAGAGCTGAACGAGCAAATTCTCGATGAAGAAACCCGCCTGCAGGGCATCACCGGCGACATCAGCAATCTGCAAAAGCAGCTGATGGGTATGCAGGCGGTCGTGCAGCTGGCCGCGCGCCAGGAAGAATTTGCTGCTGCCGCTGCGCGCTGGCCTGAAGACGAAGCGCGTGCGCAAAGCTCGGGCGCCGCTTTTGCCGCCGCTCAGGCCGCATGGGAAGCTGCGCGCGGCCAGCGCGAGGAAGAGCGCGTGCAGCACAGCCGGCTTGCCGACCAGCGCGAACGGCTGGCGAAAGTAGTGGCGCAGCAGCTCGAACAACTCACGCGCCAGCGCGACGAACAGAGCCGGCTGATGCGCAATTTGCGCGCCGCCAAGAAGGAATTGCCCGAGTCGCTGGCGAGTGCCGGTGCGCTGCGCGAGCTGAAGGACAAGTTCAACAGCGTGCAGGCCGTGCGCTACCTGATCGAGCAGGAAAGGCAGCGGCTGGACGGCGGTGACTGGGAAACCGATCCCGCCATCCTCGCCCGCCGTGACAAGCTGGCCAACGACTACGCGCTGCTGGAACGCGACGCGCTGCAGCACCGGCAGGATGCCGAGCGCACCGGGCAGCTGACCGACGAAGCGCGCGGCGCCTACATCAACAAGCTGCGCGCCACCGTGCGCGCCTACGGCAAGAATCTCGCCAAACTGGGCGAATTGTCCGGCATCCACGTCGAAACCGAATTGCCACATCTGGACAACGACGACCTGACGCTGGCACAGGCTGGCCTCACCGTGCGCTTCAACTTCGACCAGAAGGGCATGATGGGCCTGAACGACGGCGAAGCGTCCGGCGGCCAGCAGGTGATGAAGTCGCTGATCCTGCTGATTGGCCTGATGATGGACGAGAGCAATCCGTCCGGTTTCGTGTTCATCGACGAGCCCTTTGCCCACCTCGACATCTTCAACATCGACCGTGTGGGCGGCTTCCTGAAAGCCACCGAGGCGCAATACCTGATCACCACGCCGCTGACGCACAACACCAATGTCTACGGGCCTTCCGAGCTGACGCTGACCACGCGCAAGAAACAGCCGGGCGAAACCTGGGCTCCGGTGATCATGCAGACACGCCGGCGCGTGGCAGCGTGACGGTTCCGCAGGATCTGGCCGACTGGCTGGAAGAGTACACCGCCGCCTTCAACGCGCTCGACGGCGATGCCGTTGCCGACCTGTGCGCCGAGCCCTGCCAGATCGTGCAGGGCGGACGCGTCGAGCACTGGCCGGATCGCGCGGCGGTGGCGGCGAATATGCGCGCACTGTGCACGCAGTACCGCGAGAACGGCTATCAGCATGCGCAGGCCGCAATCCGGGATTGCCGCGTGTTTGGTGCAGGCAATGCGCTGCTGGACATCCACTGGCGCATCGTGCGCAGCGGCGATTTGCCGCCGTGGACATTCAATACCGCCTACCAGCTGCTCAATACTGCCGGTGATTGGCGCGTCTTGCTGTGCGTTGCTTACGAGGAATCTCCCCTGTGAGCAGTGCCTTGCCGCTGCTGGCATTGAAACTCGTGCTGGTTCCTGTCCTGATGGGCTGCATAAGTCTTGCTGCGCGGCGCTGGGGCAACCGTGTTGCCGGCTTCCTGTCGGCGTTTCCTGTCGTTGCTGGGCCGATTCTGTTTCTGCTTGCGCTGGAACATGGAGTGCAGTTTGCCGCGCAGGCGGCGCGCGGCACCTTTGCCGCTGTGTTGGCGGTAATGGGGTTCGCGCTGGGGTATGTGCGGATGGCAAGCCGGCATGGGCCACTGCTTTCCGCATTGCTTGCCTTTGCTGTTTATGCGTTGCTGATTGCTTTGCTGTACCGGCTGGCGATGCCGGATACCGTATTGATCCCCCTGGTAATTGCGGCCCTGTTGCTCGGGCCGTGGCTGGTGTCTCGTATTTCTGCGATGCAAGCCCGTCCTGGCAGGTTTGCCATTGCGCTGCGGATGCTGGCAAGTGCCATCCTGGTGTTGCTTGTGACCTCGCTGGCAGAGGTATTCGGCGCGGGCTTGAGCGGGCTCTTCGCCATGTTTCCAGTGATGGCCTCGGTGCTGCTGATCGGTTCGCACCTGCAGCACGGTGCCGTTGAGGCTGCAGCCTGCCTGCGTGGGATGGTGTTCGGCTGGTATGCGTTTGCCGCATTCTGCCTGGTATTGTGGCTGGCACTTCCCGTATCTGGTATCGCCCTATCGTTTGCTCTGGCCTTCGGCTCGGCATTGCTGCTGCAGGGAGTGATGGTGGTTTTTATTTGGGTATATTCACGCAGGTCTTTATTTTAAAAGGTTGTATGGCTATACCTAGTTTTATTTTTCGTGTTGGCTGCTTGGCACACGTTTCTTATCGTGTCGCACCGGTCGCCTCGGGTGAGTTTACCCCTCCGCCAATCCTGACGCCCTGCGGGGCAAATGGCCGGTGGCTGCGATAATTACGGCTGTCCGACCTGGCATTCTGGCGGGCGCTGCGGTCGGCCTCGGCAAAGCTGGCCGGCTGACGTGTGCCAGCGATTTCGAGCAGGCCGTTTTCCGGGTTGATCTGCACGCTGTATCTGGCGAGGTTATAGAACAGGTACATCGCGTACAGATTGTCGGCATCCTTGTACTCGCCCTTTTCGCGCCGGAAATCACGCGAGAGTACTGATGGAAAGCGGTCGGGCAGGTCGCGGAAGGCGACCGGCTTGTCGTCGTGCGGATCGATATAATCCGACGCGGCATATTTCCGGTACAGCACCACATCCATCGTATAGCCACGTGTCGCCCATTCCTTCATCAGCGCCATGGCCATCTCGGTTGGCGTATTGGCATTGACTGCGGCCACAAGGGTGCTGCGGCCCAGAATGCGCGGGCTGTCGATTGGGAGACTTGCATAGCCGGCGCCAAACTTGAAGGCCGAGGCGATGGTTTTGGCGCAGTTCAGGTCCAGGTAGCCGTATCTGATTTCGCCGTCGTGGTATTCGGTGTTCCTGCGGCGCTGGAGGTAGTCGTCGTTGATGCGGGCGAAGTAGTCAGCCAGTGCCGCCCTTTCGGTGGCGGACACGCCAGAGACCCGTACGCCGATGACCGAGCGCTTGTAGACTTCGCCAAAATCAAGCCCGAAAGAGGCGGTTTCCCCGAGTGAGGATGTCGTCTTGAAGAGATATTCCTTTTTCGGGATGCGCATCACCAGAGCATCGGTGTAAAAGCCCTGCGCGTGCTTTTTGCTGCGATCGGCATAGTAATTTGCTGAATAGACCAGATCATCGTCCGGAATTACATCCCGGATTGCCAGCGCCAGGTGACCGGCCGAGCCCCCTTTCGACGTGCCATAGCTGATCAGAAGTTCCAGATCGTGCTGGTCCGCTCGCAGTTGCTGGCTGATTTCATCGAGATTGGCCGGTTCCGGCCCTTCCTTGCTGCCGAAGCCGGTGGCACCAGCCTGGATGGCAAGGAACAGCGCGATAAGGACGAATGCGGTTTTCAAGGGCAGATTCCGGACGGGGTTGGCGGGCTTTGCCCTGTGAATTCGGGCTGCTGCTGCGCGCTGATTATAGGCGTGCCAGTAGCCGGCAGGTGTCGTGGCGTGAGTCCTGTCCGGACGATGGATGACAAAACGGGCCGCATGGCGGCCCGTTTGCTGGTGGTGGGAAGATTCAGGAGCGTCTGCCGGCCGGTACTCTGGCCGTATTACGGCGTTGGGAATATTTGCTGTACTGGTATGTGGCAAACAGGATGGAGGCTGCGCCGGCGAGTTCCAGAATCAGGTTGAAAGTCGACAAATAATCCTCCTTGTTTGTTGCTCAAAGGTTCGTGTGGCTGCGCGTCAGGCCGGTTCGGCCTCGATGAAGAGCTCAGTCACTTTCTGGCGGCGGTGGCTGCGGGTCTCGCGCTTGAACATGCGGTCAAGGTTCAGTGCCGCGATGTGCGCCGCGCGGTCGATCGCGGCCAGCAAGTCGATGGCGCGCTCGGTTACCACGATGGGCTTGTGGCCGGGCACGGTGAGGTGAATCTGGCAGGCCTTGTCGACACCGCCCTTGGGGCCGTTTTCGTCGTTCAGGCGTACGGTTACGGCACCGACCCGCAGCAGCATGCGGTCGAGCGCCAGGCGGAGCCGGTTCATCACATAGTTGTGAGTGTTCTGGTCGAGCTTGAGATTCTTGACGATGATTTTCGGCTTCATGGTGTCAGCTCCTTCTGCAAGAGACGAATCCATCCTAACCCCCGCGCAGTCTTCGAGTAAATCGGATAAAGTTGGATTAACCTTCAGTAAAAATTGGATTGATTTTGTGAACTTCCGCCTCAACTTCCACCACCTTCGCTACTTCTGGCAGGTCGCCCGCGAGGGCAGCATGACTGGCGCCGCCGCCAAGCTGGGCCTGCGCGCGCAGACGCTCAGTCACCAGATCGGCCTGCTGGAGCAGGAGCTGGGCCGTGCGCTGTTTGCGCCGCAGGGGCGCGGGCTGGCGCTGACCGATGCCGGGCGCGAGGTTTTGCGCTATGCCGACCAGATTTTCCAGCTGGGCGAGGAGCTGCTCGGTAATCTGGATGACTCGGCGGCGCAGGCCTGTCTGCGCCTCAATGTGGGCATCTCGGACGTGCTGCCGAAAAACATCGCCTGCCAGTTGCTCAGCCCGGCGCTGGCCCTGCCACAAACGCTGAGGCTGACGTGCCACGAGGGCAGCACCGACCCGCTGCTGGCCGATCTGGCTCTGCACCAGCTGGATCTGGTGCTGACCGACCGTCCGCTCGGCTCGACCACTGCCCAGCAATTCCAGTGTGTCGAGTTGGGTCGCTGCCCGGTGTGGATTTTCGGCACGCCCCTGCTTGCCGAGCGCTGGGGTGATCAGGGTCTGGCAGGGGCGCCATTCCTGCTGCCTTCGCGTGGCAATATGCTGCGCAGCCGGCTTGAGCAGTGGTTTGCCACGCAGGGTGTGCAGGTCAATGTTGCCGGTGAATTCGATGATATTGCCCTGTTGCAGGCCTTCGGGCGTCGAGGGCTGGGTCTCTTTGCCGCACCGGCTTTTGCGCCGGATGATCTGGCGGGTGATGGCTCACTGATCGGGCTGGGCCTGCTTGAAGGCGTGGAGGAGTGCTTTTACGCCATCACGACACCACGCAAGCGCGAGCATCCTGCCGTGCGGGCGGTACTGCGCTGAGATTTGTCCCCAAAAGCAGGGCCGCAGCAAATGCTGCGGCCCTTTGCCCTGCACTCTGTTTTATTGCTTGACGGTTGCCGACGCGGCCGAGGCGGTGCTGGCTGCTTTCTTCTTGGCCTTGGCCTGTTTGGCTTTCTGCTCCTGGTAATTCTTGGCATTGGCCTGATCCGGCATCGCCTGGCCGGCCAGCGCAGGAAGCGAGAGTGCGCAGGCAATCATTGCGGTGAGCAATCTTCTCATTGCAAACACTCCATGTCGTTGTGATGACGCTAAATTTTAGACAAGTGATTGATGAGGAAAAGGTGAGGGTTTTGCATTGGCCGCCGGGCGGTCATGGTGAAATCCCGACAGCGCATGACAGCTGGCTTGCCAGCCGCTTTGCCCGCGCCTACTCTCTTGGTCACAACAACAATTCCATTTCAAACTAAGGATCGAGGGTCAAATCATGAAACTGCTGTTATTGCCTCTGTTGATGGCCGCTGCCTTTGCCAATGGCGCGCCGCTTTTCAGTGAAGATTTTGAAAGTGGCGACCTGAATGCCAAGTGGGTCGGCCAGAATGGTGACGGCTCCGTGCCGATGAATGTCACCATCGTCGATGATCCGCTGCGCCCGGGCAACAAGGTCGCACGGTTTGACAAGCCGGTTTTTGGCGGTGACATCTTCACCAAGATGACCTTTCCGGAAGGCAAGTACATCCTGAAATTCGAATACCTCGGCATGTGCGGCAACAACTGTGGTGGCACGATCGGTACGACGACCGATTTTCCCGGCCGCGATAAGTGGATTGCCGGTACGGCCAATTCCGGTTTTCCCGAGCGCATCAAGGACACCAAGAAGTGGGAAAGCTACGAGTTTGACTTCAAGCTGCGCGAACCCATGCACCTGACCATCGAGCAATGGGTGCAGTCCAATGGCGCAGGCAAGGATATTTACTTCGATAATATCCAGATCCTGCCGGCTGATGGTGCCGCCGCCGAAGCCAAGCCGGCCGCAGCTGCCGCTGTGGCGGCAGATGCCGTAGCTGCACCGGGCAAACCGCAGTGGGTTGGCTATTTCACTTCCTGGGGCAAGGGCGATGGCTTCTATGTGAAAAACATCGAAACCAGCGGCCAGGCCAAGAAGCTGACCGTCATCAACTATGCCTTTGCCAATGTGGTGAACAACAAGTGCGTGATTGGCCAGCCGGAAGATGATTACCTGAACCCGATTCCGGCCGAGTTCACGCTCGACGGCAAGGAAGACAAGGGCGATAACGGTCTCTATGGCCACTGGAACCAGCTCAAGCAGCTGAAGAAAAAGAACCCGAACCTCAAGGTTGTAATCAGCCTGGGTGGCTGGACCTGGTCGAAGTTCTTCTCTGATGCGGCTCTGCCTGCCAACCGCGAAGCCTTCGTGAAATCCTGCGTTGATCAGTTCGTGAAGGGTGATGTGGCCGGCAAGGACGGCAAGGTTGTGCCGGGCCTGGCCAAGGGTGTGTTTGACGGTATCGATATCGACTGGGAATACCCGGGCAGCCAGGGTGATGCCGGCAATATCGTCCGCGCCGAAGACACCCAGAACTTTACCGCCCTGCTGAGCGAATTCCGCAAGCAGATGAACACGGTCGACAAGAATCTGCTGCTGACCATTGCCGCTCCGGCACCGAGCAGCAAGACGGCCACGATCGAGCTGGGCAAGATTCACGCCCCGCTGAACTGGATCAACATCATGACCTATGACTTCTCGGGTGGCTGGTCCAGCGTGACCGGGCACAATGCCAACTTGCTTGGCACCAAGAAGGATTCGGGTGCGGTTGATATTGCCGTGAAGGATTATCTCGATGGCGGTGTTCCTGCCAACAAGATCGTCGTTGGTGTTCCGTTCTACGGTTATGGCTGGGTGGTCGCCAAAACCGACAACAACGGCATGTATCAGGCCGTTTCGGCCAAGGCCAAGGGCAAATTCGAGGCCGGGCAGGACAAGTATGACCTCGTGAAGGCCAAGCCGGGCAAGGTGTTCCGTGATGACGTTACCAAGTCGGCCTGGAAGTTTGACGGCAAGGAAGTCTGGACCTTCGACGATGCCGAAACCATGAAAACCAAGGTTGAGTATGTGAAGAAAAACAAACTTGCCGGCGTGATGGTGTGGGAGTTGTCTGGTGACAAGACTGGCGAGCTGAGCAATCTGATTGCCACTGAACTGGCCAAGTAATCGCGGCCTGCTTCAAGTAAAAACGGGGGCTTCGGCTCCCGTTTTTGCTGTTTGCGCTATAACTCAATCACTTTTCTGATGCGGGTGGCGACGGCCTGTCGGCCACGATGCGTTAAACTACTCGTTTCGCGGTAACTCGGTGAGAGTTGCCGGCGCATCATCATATTCAGTTCCGGAGTCCCGCCTTGCTGCAAACCTTCCAGTTTTTCGCCCCTTGTCCGCGCGGCCTTGAAGCCCTGCTCGCCCAGGAGATTACCCAGCTTGGTGCTCGCGATGTAAAGGCTGGTGATGGTGGCGTGGCATTTGCCGGTGCTCCGCTGATGATGTACCGCGTCAACCTGCATTCAAGGCTGGCGAGCCGTGTGCTGTGGAAGCTGGCCGAGCGGCCGTACCGCAGCGAGGACGATATCTATCAGCTTGCCCGTAGCGTCGAATGGCCGGCGTTGTTTGCGCTGGAAAACACGATCAAGGTCAGCGTCACGGCTATCAAATCGCCGCTGCGCAGTACCGAATTTGTCGGTCTGAAGGTCAAGGATGCGGTTTGCGATGCCTTCCGCGCCAAGACCGGTGCTCGTCCCAGCGTCGATACGCAGGCGCCGGACATGCGCATCCATGCCTTCCTCACCGATCGCATGGCGGTGATCTATCTCGATACCTCGGGCGAGCCGCTGTTCAAGCGCGGCTACCGCCGTGAAACCGGTGCGGCACCGCTGCGTGAGAACCTGGCTGCCGGCATCGTGCAGCTGAGTGGCTGGAAAGCCGATGAGCCGCTGCTCGATCCGATGTGCGGCTCGGGCACGATCCTGATCGAGGCGGCCATGCTGGCGCGCAAGATGGCGCCGGGCATGCAGCGCGATTTTGCCTTCCAGAAATTCCGCGATTTTGCGCCCGCCATCTGGCAGAAGCTGAAGGATGAGGCTCAAGCCGGCGAAACTCACCAGCCGCTGCAACTGTTCGGGCGCGACATCGACCGTACCGCGCTGCGCCATGCTGAAAGCAATATGAAGGCGGCGGGCGTTGCCGACACCATTGCGCTGGAATGGGGTGATTACCTGGATGCCGCGGCACCGGCCGATCATGGCGTGCTGCTGACCAACCCGCCGTATGGCGTGCGGCTGGAAGAACAGCAGCATCTGATGTCGCTTTATCCACAATGGGGTGATGTGCTCAAACAGTGCTTTGCCGGCTGGCGCGCCTATTTCTTTACCGGCGACATGCAACTGGCCAAGACGATCCGCCTGAAGGCGAGCAAGCGCACGCCGCTCTTCAATGGCGCGCTGGATTGCCGCCTGTTCGAGTTCCTGATGGTGCGTGGCGGCAACCGCGACAAATAGGTTTTGATGTATGTGCTTTCAGCCCTTTATCTATAGGGGCTGTGTTTGTATACCCTTGCCATTTTCCTGTTCGCCGTACAGCACAACCAGATTGTCACCCAGATCGTGTGCACGCTCCATGGTCGCTTCTGCGGCGAGGAGCAGGTCATCAATGGTCTGGGTTTCGTCGCGCAGCTCGCACACGGCAATACTGACTGAAACCGCGACGGGGTGCATGCCGACCATGCAGCCAGCCTCGGCGACGCGCTTGCGGATGCGCTCGGCGACAATGGCGGCACCGGCGAGGCTGGTGTCTGGTAGCAGCAGGGCCAGTTCTTCGCCGGCATAGCGTCCGGCAAGATCAAAGTCGCGGATCGACAGGCGGATCTGCGAGGCGACATATTGCAGCGCCAGATCGCCGCCGCCCTGGCCATGCATCCGGTTGATCTCGCGCATGCGGTCAACATCCAGCAACAGCATCGATACGGCTTTCTGCGCGCGTTGCGAGCGGTTCACTTCACGCTGGGCCAGATCAAGGAACTGCTGGCGGTTGAAGAGTCCGGTCAGCGGGTCGCGCACCCGTTCCTTTGCCAGGGTGTGTTCAGTGTCGCGCAGGCGCAGCCAGAGTACGGCGATCAGGATCACGAGCAGGGCAAACAAAAGCGAAAGCAGGGGCATGACTGGAAACTCCGTAACGCGTGTTTTGAGCATAGCAGTCCCGCCACAGCATGCAGCCCGAATCGGCTAGAATGGCCGGATGACTTCGCATGCCCCCGCTTCGGTATGCCTGGTGCGCCTGTCCGCGCTGGGTGATCTGTTTTTGCTGCTGCCCGCTGTGCAGGCCCTCTGCGATGGCTTGCCGCAAACGCGGATCAGCTGGCTGATTGAGCGCCGTTTTCTGCCGGCCGTCGCCCATCTTGCCGGGCGTATCGACCTGTATCCCGTCGATGGACCACGTACGCTGGCTGAATTTCGCCGCATCCGGCGGGATTTTTCCGACCGTAAATTCGATGTACTGCTTGCCATGCAGGCCAAGCTGCGCAGCAATCTGATCTACCCGCTGATCCGTGCCGACCGCAAGATCGGTTTCGATGCCCGACGGGCGAAAGACGGGCAAGGGCTGTGGGTAAACGAGCGCATTCCCCGTGCCGATGAACATCTTGCCGATGGTTTTCTCGCTTTTGTGCGCCAGCTGGGTGTGACTGAACAGCCAGCCAGCTGGGCGCCTCCGCTGCTGCCTGCAGCACTCGATTGGCGTGAGGCACTGCTCGGTGACGAGCCTTATCTGGTCTACAACCCGTCCGCAAGCAAGGCCGAGCGTGACTGGCCGCAGGCCTTGCAATGCGAATTTCTGCGTCGCCTGCCCGAAGCCGGCTGGCGTGGCCGGGTGGTGATTACCGGCAGCAATCCGGCGCAATCCGCTGAACTGGCTGCCTGTGTGCCCGACGGGCTGGGGCTCAGCCTGTGTGGCCAGACTGATCTGCCCCAGCTCTTTGCCCTGTTGGCCGGAGCAAGGGCACTGGTGTCGCCCGATAGTGGCCCGGTGCACATCGCCCGTGCCTATGAGGTGCCGGTGGTCGGCCTGTATGCCGTGGCGCGCTCCGCACTGAGCGGCCCGTGGCAGCAGAGCGGCTTCTGTGTTGATGTGTATGATGAGGCCGTGGGGCAATTGCTTGGCAAGGAGCCGGGCACGGTTGACTGGCACTTGCGTGTGCATGATGCGCGCGCGATGGCGCTGATTACAGTCGATGCAGTGCTGGCGCAGCTGGCCCGTGCGGTAGTGGTACAGCCGTAATGGCGCGCGCGCTCTACAGGCTGGCGCTGTGGCTGGCTTTCCCGCTGATCTGGCTGTATCTGCTCAGACGAGCACGCAAGCAACCCGCCTATCGCGAGCACTGGCGCGAGCGGCTCGGTTTTTATGATGCAGCACCCCAGTCCGGTCCGTGCCACTGGATTCATGCGGTTTCCGTTGGCGAAATGCGCGCGGCGGCGCCGGTTGTTCAGGAGCTGCTCACGCGCAATCCTGATACACGAATTCTGCTAACCTGCATGACGCCGACGGGTCGGGCCACTGCTGCCGAGGTATTGGCGGGCAGGGGCCAGGTTGTATACCTTCCCTACGATTACCCCGGAGCGGTATCTCGCTTTCTGCAGCATTGGCGCCCGCAGCTTGGCCTGATCATGGAAACGGAAATCTGGCCGAATCTGATTCATGGTTGCGCTGATGCGGGTGTGCCGCTTTACCTTGGCAATGCGCGCCTGTCGGAGAAATCTGCACGCGGCTACAGCCGGGTGGCAGGGTTGGTCGGCCCGGCACTGGCGCGTTGCGCCGGCGTACTGGCGCAGAGTGACGCCGATGCCGCGAGACTGACTGCGCTTGGCGCTCGCGATGTCCAGATCATGGGAAGCGTCAAATTCGATACGACCCCGGACGCCGGGCAGCGCCTGCGCGGACAGGAGTGGAGTAGCCGCATTGGCAAGCGGCCTGTATTGCTGCTGGCATCCAGTCGTGAAGGCGAAGAGGTTTTACTGCTGGATGCACTGACAGGCATCTGGCCGCAAGAGTTGCTGCTGGTTCTGATTCCGCGCCACCCGCAACGCTTTGACACTGTGGCCGAGCTGCTGCAGGCACGTGGCCTGCGCGTATTGCGGCGCTCAGAGTGGAATGACGAGGCGGCGATCACTCCAGATGTGCAGGTGCTGCTGGGCGACTCGATGGGCGAGATGACCTGCTGGTATGCGGCGGCGGCGGCCACTGCAGCTCCGGTGTTGATGGGCGGCTCGCTCCTGCCTTTCGGCAGCCAGAATCTGATCGAGCCCTGCGCGCAGGGCGTTCCGGTCGTGCTGGGGCCGTCAACCTTCAATTTTGCTGCGATTGCGGAAGAGGCGCTGGCCGCTGGTGCGGCCAGGCAGGGCGAGTCTCCTGCGCGCGCCATTGCCCTGGCCCTGGCGTTGCTGAGCGACGAGGGCGAGCGCAAGCGGATGGCCGAGGCTGGATTGCATTTTGCCGCCGCCCATCGTGGCGCAACCCGCCGTCTGGTGGATTATCTGCTTGTCGAAAAGGCCGCAGCCTGACGCTGGTTCAGCAGGTGCAAGCCCAGCCCGGCCAGAATCAGTACGCTGCCGGTGGCTAGCTGTGCCGATACCGTCTCATGATTGACGGCATGCCCGAGCCAGAGTGCGCTGGCGGGGGTGACCAGTGAAATCAGCGCCACCGAAATCGGCCGGCAGTTCTGGATCAGCTTGTAATACACGCTAAAACCCAGGGCTGAGCCGACAATGGCGAGATATAAGATTGCCGCCAGTGTCCTGGGTTCAGGGGGGGCTTGCGGCAGAGGCGTTCCGCCGAATAGCCAGACACCTCCGGTGATCATCGCGCAGATCAGTAATGCGCAGGTGTTGATGGCGGATGCAGACTGTCCCTCACTGTGGCGTTTCAGCAGCACCGCCCCTGCCGATTGCAGTGCAACCGCCAGCAGGATGACCGCAACGCCCAGCCAGCCACCGGGGCCGCTGTGCAGATGGCCGGCAAAGATGACCGCCAGTCCCGACAGGCCGCACACGATTGCGCCAAGTTCGCCGGCACGCAGGCGCTCGCCCAGCCAGAGCCAGGCAAACAGCGCCGTCATCAGGGGAATCAGTCCGAACAGGACAGCCACCAGCCCCGACGAGACATGCTGCGATGCCCAGTAGGTGCAAAGCATCGACGTGGCCGATGCCGTTCCGGCAATCAGGCCGCTGCGCCAGAGTGCCCGCGAAGTGAATGATGCATGCCGCCGCAGTTGCACCAGCAGCCAGACCACCAGCGCCGCCAGCGTAAAGCGCGCGGTAACCGCCAGGCTGAATGGCATGCCAGTCACGCTCCATTTGATCGCCAGCGGCGTTGTGCTCCAGAGCAGGGTGAGAAACAGGGCGGAGAGCGTGTTCATGCGGGCAAGAATAAAACATTTCAGCCTGTCGCTGCGGCATAGAAGTCATTTGTACTGATTTCGGCCATAATCCTGAGTAAAATTGTCGGATATGTCGAGTGGCCAGTTGGCCTGATGTTCTTTATCCGGGAGGGGTGATGAGTATCGAGTTTGATCAGGAAGGTCCGGGATTCGATGATCCGTTAGTCATGCTGCATGCCTGTCATGAGCGGGTGCGGCACTTCGCTGGACTGGGACTGAAGTTGTCCGCGCATCTTGCTGCGCATGGCAACGATGCCATGGCCCGCGAAGCGGCGGGCAAAATCCTGCGGTATTTCAGTGTGGCAGCGCCGCTGCATCACCAGGATGAAGAAGAGGATCTGTTTCCAGCCTTGCTGGACGCAGCTCCGGAAGAGCTCCGGATGCAGATCCGCCGGCTTGAGGCCGAGCATGCGGATCTGGCGGTGCTGTGGCGGCGGATGCGCACTGCGCTGGAACAGGTCGTGACTGGCGCGGCAGTGCTGGATGAGGAGTTGGCTCGCGAGTTCTCCGAGCGTTATCCCCGCCACGCCGATGACGAAGAGCAGCTCATCTATCCGCATGCCAGTCGCTTGCTGGACCGAACCATATTACATGAGATGGGCGCGCGGATGGCTGCACGGCGCAAGTACTAAGGGGGTATCAGGCTGTGGCCCTCTTATTTAAACGGCCTCAGGTCATTACTAATGGCTGTATCTTGCACTGCGCCGGAGTGGCCGGTGTTGGCGGATGCGGTGTGGTGGGTAATGGGGGTGAATCTGGTGCTCGGTTGGTGCTTTGCAAAACAAGCACTTGTCGCACTGGTTGATGTTTTTGTGGTGCGGGGTGTTGACGGGTTTGGAGGTGGCCGGTATAGTTCGGCCTCTCTGCTGCTGACGCAGTGAAGGAAACGAAGCGAAACGAAGAGTTTAGCGAGTTTTTCTGTGTCAGGGCAACGATCTTTAACAATCTACAGCCGATGAGTGTGAGTGCTTGGTTTGACCAGCACTCGCACTTAAGACAGAAGTAACAAGTACACACTTGTTGATTCTGAGTTTTAAGCAAGCGAGCGCAATTAAGTAGTAACAGTGATTAAACGAAAGAGTTTGATCCTGGCTCAGATTGAACGCTGGCGGCATGCTTTACACATGCAAGTCGAACGGAG
>NZ_AUMS01000015.1 GCF_000430805.1 Chitinilyticum aquatile DSM 21506
GAAAAGTTCGAACGGACGAAGCCGCACGTAAACGTAGGTACTATCGGCCACGTTGACCACGGCAAGACCACCCTGACCGCTGCAATCACCACCATTCTGTCCAAGAAGTTCGGTGGCGAAGCCAAGGGTTACGATCAGATTGACTCCGCTCCGGAAGAAAAGGCGCGCGGCATTACCATCAACACCGCTCACGTTGAATACGAAACCGAATCCCGTCACTACGCTCACGTAGATTGCCCGGGTCACGCTGACTATGTGAAGAACATGATCACTGGCGCGGCTCAGATGGATGGCGCGATTCTGGTTTGTTCCGCTGCTGATGGCCCGATGCCGCAAACCCGCGAGCACATCCTGCTGTCTCGCCAGGTTGGCGTTCCGTACATCATCGTCTTCCTGAACAAGGCTGATCTGGTTGATGATGCTGAACTGCTCGAACTGGTTGAAATGGAAGTGCGCGAGCTTCTGTCCAAGTACGACTTCCCGGGCGATGATTGCCCGATCATTACCGGTTCCGCCCGCCTGGCGCTGGAAGGTGATCAATCCGAATATGGTGAGCCGGCGATCTTCCGTCTGGCTGATGCGCTGGATTCCTACATTCCGACTCCGGAGCGTGCTGTTGACGGCGCCTTCCTGATGCCGGTTGAAGATGTGTTCTCCATCTCCGGTCGTGGTACCGTGGTTACCGGTCGAGTTGAGCGCGGTATCGTCAAGGTTGGTGAAGAAATCGAGATCGTTGGTATCAAGCCGACTGTCAAGACTACTTGCACTGGCGTTGAAATGTTCCGCAAGCTGCTGGACCAAGGTCAGGCTGGCGACAACATCGGCGCGCTGCTGCGTGGTACCAAGCGTGAAGACGTAGAGCGTGGTCAGGTTCTGGCCAAGCCGGGTTCCATTACTCCGCACACCAAGTTCGGTGGCTCCGTGTACGTTCTTTCCAAGGAAGAGGGTGGTCGTCATACTCCGTTCTTCAATGGCTATCGTCCGCAGTTCTACTTCCGTACTACCGACGTGACTGGTGCTGTAGAGCTGCCGGCTGGTACTGAAATGGTAATGCCGGGTGATAACGTGGAAGTGACTGTATCGCTGATCGCACCGATTGCGATGGAGCAGGGTCTGCGATTCGCTATCCGCGAAGGTGGTCGTACCGTTGGTGCTGGCGTCGTTGCCAAGATCATCGAATAAGGGGTTTTGAGAATGCAAAGCCAGAAAATTCGCATCCGCCTGAAAGCTTTCGATTATCAGCTGATTGATCGCTCTGCTCAGGAAATTGTTGAGACTGCCAAGCGTACCGGCGCTGTTGTCAAGGGCCCGGTTCCCTTGCCGACAAAAATCGAGCGTTTCGATGTGCTGCGGTCTCCACATGTGAACAAAACATCGCGTGACCAGTTTGAAATTCGCACGCATCTGCGCCTGATGGATATTGTCGATCCGACAGACAAAACCGTTGATGCTCTGATGAAGCTGGATCTGCCGGCTGGTGTGGATGTTGAAATCAAGCTGCAGTAAATAACCTGTTTCGCGAGTTTTTCTTGCGGAATAGCTTCTTGCTGTGCTAGTATCGCGGGCTTATCACTTTAGGGTGGTAAGCCCGTTTATTTTTTCGATCATAGCCAGTCAATCGTAACTGGCCCTGTTAAAGGGAATAACTATGAGCTTAGGTCTTGTCGGTCGCAAAGTCGGCATGACCCGCATTTTTGCTGAAGATGGTGCATCCATCCCGGTGACTGTGCTGGACATGTCTGCTAATCGCGTCACGCAAATCAAGTCCGTAGAAACTGATGGCTACAATGCTGTTCAGTTGTCTTTCGGTGTAAAGAAGGCTAACCGAGTCAATGCTGCCGAGGCGGGTCATTTCCGTAAGGCTGGTGTTGAGGCTGGCCGTGGTCTTGCCGAATTCCGCGTTGATGCGGAAAAGCTGGCTGAGCTGAAGGCTGGTGATCAGCTTTCTGTTGAAGTGTTTTCCGTTGGTCAATATGTTGATGTGACCGGAACCACCCAGGGTAAGGGCTTTGCTGGTGCTATTAAGCGCCACCACTTCTCCTCCAATCGTGCTTCACATGGTAACTCCCGCTCGCATAATGTACCTGGCTCTATCGGTCAGGCGCAGGATCCAGGTCGTGTTCTGCCAGGTAAGCGCATGCCGGGTCACCTCGGCAATGCAAAGCGTACCGTGCAGAATCTTGAAGTCGTTCGTGTTGATGCTGAGCGTCAGTTGCTTTTGGTCAAGGGTGCAGTGCCTGGCTCCAAAGGTAATGATGTCATGGTGCGTCCGAGTGTGAAGGCAGGTGCGTAATGGAACTTAAAGTCATTAATGCAAGTGGCGACGCGCAAGCCGCTGTTGCTGCTTCTGACGCACTGTTTGGTCGCGAATTCAATGAGGCGCTGGTTCATCAGGTGGTTACTGCCTATTTTGCCAACGCCCGTAGCGGTAATCGTGCTCAGAAAGATCGTGCTGAAGTAAAGCACACGACCAAGAAGCCTTTCCGTCAAAAGGGTACTGGTCGTGCGCGTGCAGGTATGCCGTCCTCGCCGTTGTGGCGTGGTGGTGGCCGCACCTTCCCCAATAGCCCGGATGAAAACTTCAGCCAGAAGGTAAACCGCAAGATGTATCGCGCTGGTATTGCGACCATCCTGTCGCAGCTGGTGCGTGAAGATCGTCTGGTGGTGGTTGACGGATTTGCCGTTGAAACACCGAAAACCAAGGCTTTTGCTGAAAAGCTCGATGCAATGAAGCTCGAAAGCGTCCTGATCATTACCAAGGAGCTTGACGAGAATCTGTATCTGGCATCGCGCAATCTGCCAAACGTACTGGTTCTGGAGCCTTCTCAGGCTGATCCGGTAAGTCTGGTTCGCTTCAAGAAGGTTCTGCTGACTCGCGAAGCGCTGGCGGCCTTTGAGGAGATGTTCGCATGACGCAATTTACTGAAAATCGCCTGCTGCATGTTCTGCTGGCCCCGGTAGTGTCCGAAAAGAGCACTTTCGTTGCCGAGAAGAGTGAGCAGGTTGTGTTCCGGGTGGCCAAAGATGCGACCAAGGCTGAGATCAAGGCTGCGGTCGAATTGCTTTTCAAGGTTCAGGTTGAAGATGTAACCGTCCTGAATGTCAAGGGCAAGAGCAAGCGTTTCAGTCGTTTTGTGGGTCGCCGCAAAGACTGGAAGAAGGCCTATGTTAGTTTGGCAAAGGGTCAGGAAATTGACCTGGCTGCTGCGCAATAAGGAGACTGAGTCATGGCATTGGTAAAAGTTAAGCCGACATCGCCTGGTCGCCGCGCGGTTGTTAAGGTTGTTAGTCCTGATTTGCATAAGGGTGCGCCGTACGCGCCTTTGCTCGAATCGCAAAGCAAGACGGCTGGCCGCAATAATAATGGCCACATCACTACCCGTCATAAAGGTGGTGGTCATAAGCAGCATTATCGTGTTATCGATTTCAAGCGCAACAAGGATGGTATCGTAGCCAAAGTTGAGCGCCTTGAGTATGACCCGAACCGTACTGCGAACATTGCCTTGGTGTGTTACGCCGATGGCGAGCGTCGCTATATTATTGCTCCTAAAGGCCTGAAGGCTGGTGCAACTATCGTGTCTGGCTCGGATGCCCCGATCAAGACTGGTAACGCCATGCCGATCCGCAATATTCCGGTGGGTTCTACAATCCATTGTGTTGAGTTGCAACCTGGCAAGGGTGCGCAGATTGCCCGCTCCGCCGGTACTTCTGTGCAGCTGCTGGCTCGCGAAGGCGCTTATGCCCAGCTGCGTCTGCGCTCTGGTGAGATCCGCAAGGTTCACATCGATTGCCGCGCGACTCTTGGCGAAGTTGGCAATGAAGAGCATAGCCTGCGTTCGTATGGCAAGGCTGGCGCTAAGCGCTGGCTGGGTATCCGCCCGACCGTCCGTGGTACGGCAATGAACCCTGTAGATCACCCGCATGGTGGTGGTGAGGGTCGTACCGGTGAAGGCCGTGTTCCTGTTAGCCCGTGGGGTCAGCCTACTAAGGGCTTCCGTACTCGCAGCAATAAGCGTACTGACAATATGATTGTTCGTCGCCGTCATGCGAATAAGGGGTAATTAAATATGGCACGTTCTGTTAAGAAAGGTCCATACGTTGATCTGCATCTGATCAAGAAGGTTGATGCGGCGAAGGCGTCGAATGACAAGCGTCCGATCAAGACTTGGTCGCGCCGTTCCACTGTGCTTCCGGACTTCGTGGGTCTCACGATTGCGGTTCACAATGGTCGTCAGCATGTACCTGTGTATGTAAATGAAAACATGGTTGGTCATAAGTTGGGTGAGTTTGCGCTGACTCGTACTTTCAAAGGCCATGCCGCCGACAAAAAAGCCAAGCGATAAGGTGAAGAAATGCAAGTATCTGCTGTACTGAGCAACGCTCGCCTCTCCGCCCAGAAAGCTCGGTTGGTTGCTGATCTAGTCCGCGGCAAGCCGGTTGACCAGGCGTTGAATATTCTCGCTTTCAGCCCGAAGAAGGGTGCTGTTCTCATCAAGAAAGTGCTGGAGTCTGCTATTGCAAACGCCGAGCACAATGAGGGTGCCGATATCGACGCTCTTGTGGTGACGACAATTTTCGTGGACAAGGGGCCTTCCCTGAAGCGTTTTTCTGCACGAGCCAAGGGCCGCGGCAATCGCATCGAGAAGCAGACCTGCCACATCACCCTGACTGTTGGTGATTAAGGAGCGAGTAATGGGTCAGAAAATTCATCCGACGGGTTTTCGTCTTGCCGTTACCAAAAACTGGGCATCGCGCTGGTTTGCCAGCAGCCGCAATTTTGCGGGGATGCTCACTGAGGATCTGCAAGTACGTGAATTCCTCAAGAAAAAGCTCGCAAATGCATCTGTGAGCCGCGTGGTTATCGAGCGTCCTGCCAAGAATGCCAAGATCACTATCTTCACTGCTCGTCCAGGTGTTGTGATTGGCAAGAAGGGTGAGGATATCGAGCTGCTGAAGAAAGAGCTGCAGAACATCCTGAAGGTTCCGGTTCATGTGAATATCGAAGAAGTTCGCAAGCCGGAAATTGATGCGCAAATTATTGCTGATAGCATTGCTTCTCAGCTGGAAAAGCGTGTCATGTTCCGTCGTGCCATGAAGCGTGCGATGCAGAATGCAATGCGTCTCGGTGCTCAGGGTATCAAGATCATGTCCTCTGGTCGCCTGAATGGTATTGAAATCGCGCGTACGGAATGGTATCGCGAAGGTCGTGTGCCGCTGCATACTCTTCGTGCCGATATTGATTACGCCACCTCGGAAGCCAAGACCACCTACGGTATCATTGGTATCAAAGTCTGGGTTTATAAGGGTGATGTCAAGCCGGGCGAACGGGCTGTAGCTGAGCCTGTTGAAGCACAGAAGAAGCCGCGCAAGGGAGGCCGCAATGCTGCAGCCAACTAGACTGAAGTATCGTAAAGTACAAAAGGGGCGTAATACGGGTGTCGCTACTCGTGGCAATGCGGTTTCCTTTGGTACTTTTGGCCTTAAGGCCGTTGCTCGTGGTCGTTTGACCGCGCGTCAAATTGAGTCTGCTCGTCGTGCGATTACTCGCTACATCAAGCGTGGTGGCCGCGTGTGGATTCGCGTATTTCCGGATAAGCCAATTTCCAAGAAGCCCGCAGAAGTCCGTATGGGTGGAGGGAAGGGTAGTCCTGAGTACTACGTGGCTGAAATTCAGCCGGGCAAGGTTATTTATGAGCTTGATGGTGTTGCTGAGCCCGTTGCTCGCGAGGCGTTCCGCCTTGCGTCTGCTAAGCTGCCATTCGCTGTAACATTCGTATCTCGTCAAGTGGGGCAATAATGAAAGCAAACGAACTGAATCAAAAGTCCGTTGCCGACCTGAAGGCCGAGCTGACGGAATTGCTGAAGGCCAAATTCAGCCTGCGCATGCAGCATGCTACTGGTCAGTTGGCTAAAACCAGCGAAATCAAGCGTGTGCGCAAGGATATTGCGCGCGTTCGTACCATCCTGGCACAGAAGGCTGCATAACCATGAGCGAAGCTAAACTGAAGCGTACGCTGACCGGTCGTGTGGTCAGCAACAAGATGGACAAGACTGTGACAGTGCTTGTTGAGCACCTGGTTAAGCACCCGCTCTACGGCAAGATGGTCCGCAAGTCCAAGAAGTATCATGCTCACGATGAGTCCAATGCCTTCAATGAAGGCGATCTGGTTGAAATCGTAGAAACTCGCCCGGTCTCCAAGACCAAGAGCTGGGCAGTGAGCAAATTGCTGGAAAAGGCTCGCACAGTTTAAGGTGTGAGTTTTGGTTGCACGGGCATTATACCTTGGGTATAATGCCCGTTTTTCATCCTCATTTCCGCCTCCGGGCGGGGTGAGATTTTCCCAACCGGGATCCAAAACTAGCCGCTTTAACCCGGCATGCCGGGTGGTCCGGTGTCTGGACTTTGGCGGATAAAGTTGGAGGTAATTTCTCATGATCCAAATGCAATCCAAGCTGGAGGTTGCTGACAATACCGGTGCGCGTTCTGTAATGTGCATCAAGGTGTTGGGTGGCTCCAAGCGTCGCTATGCTTCTGTTGGCGATATCATCAAGGTCAGTATCAAGGATGCTGCCCCGCGTGGTCGCGTCAAGAAGGGTGACGTTTACAATGCTGTCGTTGTTCGTACTGCCAAGGGTGTTCGTCGCGCAGACGGTTCGCTCGTGAAGTTCGATGGCAATGCTGCTGTACTCCTTAACAACAAACTCGAGCCTATCGGTACCCGTATCTTCGGACCGGTGACACGTGAGCTGCGTACTGAACGATTCATGAAAATCGTTTCTCTTGCGCCTGAAGTTCTGTAAGGAGTTGGCAGATGAACAAGATTCGTAAAGGCGACGAAGTTATCGTTCTTACTGGCAAGGATGCTGGCAAGCGCGGTGCCGTTCTTCGTGTTCTTCCTGCTGAAGATCGCGTTGTTGTTGAGGGTGTCAATATTGCTAAAAAGCATGTGAAGCCCAATCCGATGCGTGGTGTTCAGGGTGGTATTGTTGAAATCACAGTGCCTCTGCATGTGTCCAACGTTGCAATCTTCAATGCTGCTACTGGCAAGGCTGATCGCGTTGGTTTCAAAGTGCTTGAAGACGGCAAGAAAGTGCGCGTATTCAAGTCCACTGGCGAAGTAGTTGGCGGCTAAGGGGGGCACGATGGCTCGTTTGCAAGAGTTTTACAATGACAAGGTTGTGCCTGAGCTGGTCAAGCAGTTCGGCTACAAGTCAATCATGGAAGTGCCGCGCATTGAAAAAATCACCATCAACATGGGTGTTGGTGAGGCGGTAGCTGACAAGAAGGTGATGGAATTTGCTGTTGGCGATCTCCAGAAGATCGCAGGTCAGAAGGTTGTTGTGACCAAGGCCAAGAAATCCATTGCTGGTTTCAAGATTCGCGACGGTTATCCGGTTGGCTGCAAGGTGACGCTGCGTCGTGAGCGTATGTTCGAATTCCTGGATCGTCTGGTTACCGTGGCTCTGCCGCGCGTGCGTGACTTCCGTGGCGTTTCTGCCAAGTCTTTTGATGGTCGTGGCAATTACAACATGGGTGTTCGCGAGCAGATTATTTTCCCTGAGATCGAATACGACAAGATCGACGCGCTGCGTGGTATGAACATTACCATCACTACGACAGCCAAAACCGATGATGAAGCGCGTGCTCTGCTCGCTGCTTTCAAATTCCCGTTCAAGAGCTGAGGCGAATCATGGCAAAAGTCGCACTAATCCAACGCGAGGAAAAGCGTGCAGCAGTCGTTGCTAAGTTCGCTGCCAAGCGTCAAGCGCTGATGGCTATCATCAACGACGCCAATGCAAGTGACGAAGATCGCTTTCAGGCTCGTTTGAAACTGCAGCAGCTGCCGCGCAATGCATCTCCGGTTCGTCAGCGTAATCGCTGTCAGCTGACTGGCCGTGCACGTGGTGTTTATCGTAAGTTTGGCCTCGGTCGTGGCAAGCTGCGTGATCTCGCTTTCAAGGGCGAGATTCCGGGGCTGGTCAAGGCAAGCTGGTAATCGGAACAGGAGATAGATTATGGCAATGCATGATCCGATCGCCGATATGCTGACCCGCATCCGCAATGCGCAACGTGCAGACAAGACGTCTGTCGCAATGCCGTCTTCCAAGCTGAAGATTGCAATCGCTGCAGTACTGAAGGATGAAGGTTATATCGAATCGTTCGCTGTAACAGGCGAGAACAAGCCCGAGCTCTCGATTGAGCTGAAGTATTATGCCGGCCGTCCGGTTATCGAACGCATCGAACGCGTATCGAAGCCAGGTCTGCGTATTTACAAGGGCGTGGGTGAAATTCCCCAGGTAATGAATGGTCTTGGTGTGGCAATCCTGTCGACATCCAAGGGTGTAATGACCGATCGCAAAGCTCGTGCCAATGGTGTTGGTGGCGAACTTCTGTGCATCGTTGCTTAATGAGGTGTTGATATGTCTCGTGTAGCAAAGAATCCGGTCGCTATCCCGGCGGGTGTTGAAGTCAAGATCGAAAATGGCGTACTGCAGGTCAAAGGTGCTAATGGCATCCTGTCCCAGCCAGTCGGAAGCGATGTTGCTGTAACGGTTGAAAACAACGCGATTGTTTTCGAGGCTCGTAGTGGCTCCAAGCAGGCTCGCTCCATGTCAGGTACTCTGCGTGCTCTCGCTAATAACATGGTTACTGGCGTGTCCAAGGGTTTTGAGCGCAAGCTGACTCTGGTGGGTGTTGGCTATCGTGCCCAGGCTCAAGGTGAAGTGCTTAATTTGACGCTTGGTTTTTCGCATCCCGTCGCCCACAAGATGCCAGCTGGTGTAAAGGTGGAAACCCCGACCCAGACTGAAATTATCCTGAAGGGTGCCGACAAGCAAGCAATTGGCCAGGTCGCCGCAGATATCCGCGCTTACCGCGCTCCCGAGCCGTATAAGGGCAAGGGTGTACGTTATGCTGATGAAGTGGTTGTTCTGAAAGAAACCAAGAAGAAGTAATCGAGGCTAAATCATGGACAAAAATATCACTCGACTCCGCCGTGCACGTAAAACTCGTGCCAAGATTGCGGAGCTCAAGGTTGTGCGCCTTGCAGTGCATCGCACTAATAGCCACATCTACGCTCAAGTCTTTGATGAGACTGGCAGCAAAATTCTTGCTGCTGCCTCGACTCTGGAAGCAGAAGTGCGTGGCCAGATCAAGCATGGTGGCAATGTTGACGCTGCTGTGTTGATTGGCAAGCGCATCGCTGAAAAGGCAAAGGCAGCAGGTATCACAAATGTTGCTTTTGATCGTTCCGGTTTCCAGTACCATGGTCGCGTAAAGGCTCTTGCAGATGCCGCTCGCGAAGCCGGTCTGGTCTTCTAATTCGGTTTGGAGTTGAAAATGGCAAAGAACGAAATTGAAGATCGCCAAGACGGCCTTCGGGAGAAAATGGTTAGCGTTAATCGCGTAACCAAGGTCGTTAAGGGTGGTCGTATTCTCGGCTTCGCTGCGCTGACAGTTGTTGGTGATGGTGATGGCGGAGTTGGTATGGGCAAGGGCAAGTCGAAAGAAGTGCCGGTTGCCGTACAAAAAGCAATGGAAGAAGCGCGTCGCAAGATGTTCAAGGCTCCGCTGAAGAATGGCACCGTACCGCATACCATTATTGGTAAGCATGGTGCGACTACTGTCTTCATGCAGCCAGCCCCGGAAGGTACCGGCATTATTGCTGGCGGTCCGATGCGTGCGGTATTTGAAGTAATGGGTGTTCACAACATTACTGCCAAGTGTCACGGCTCGACCAATCCGTACAACATCGTACGCGCAACACTGGACGGTCTCTCCAAGCTGCATACTGTTGGCGATATCGCTGCAAAGCGTGGCAAGACTGTTGCCGAGATCTTGGGGGTTGCAAATGACTGATGCCAAGAAATTCAAGGTGACTCTGGTCAAGAGTCTGATTGGTCGCCTCGAAAGCCATAAGGCTTGCGCGCGTGGTCTGGGCCTGAAGAAGATGAATTCGACTTCCGAGGTGCTTGATACACCGGCAAATCGTGGCATGGCTAACAAAATCAGCTATCTGCTGAAAGTTGAGGGCTAAATGGAACTTAATAACCTCAAGCCTGGTGTAGGTGCCAAGCATGCCAAGCGTCGCGTTGGCCGTGGTATTGGTTCTGGTCTGGGTAAAACTGCAGGTCGCGGCCATAAGGGGCAAAAGTCCCGTGCTGGCGGCTTCCACAAGGTTGGCTTCGAGGGCGGTCAGATGCCGCTGCAACGCCGCCTGCCGAAGCGCGGTTTTGTTTCCCTGACCAAGGCTCGCAATGCTGAAGTGACTCTGTCCGAACTGAATCTGCTGCCGATCGATCAGATCGATGTGCTGGCTCTGGTTCAGGCTGGTCTCGTTTCACAGCGTGCACTGGTAGTTAAGGTAATCCAGTCCGGCAAGATCGAACGTGCAGTTACCCTGTCTGGTATCCAGGCAACCAAGGGTGCTCGTGCGGCGATTGAGGCGGCTGGTGGCAAAATCGCCGAGTAAACACGGCTAAGGACAGGGCAGTAACGTGGCTAATCCCGCTCAAGCAAGTGGCAGCAAATTTGCCGATCTCAAGAAGCGCATCTGGTTCCTGATTGGTGCGCTGATTGTGTATCGTATCGGTGCGCATATTCCGGTTCCCGGTATTAATCCCGATGAACTGGCTAAGCTTTTCGATAGCTCGCAGACAGGTCTGCTGAACATGTTCAACATGTTCTCCGGTGGCGCCCTTTCGCGCTTCACGGTTTTTGCGATCGGGATTATGCCGTATATTTCGGCATCCATTATTTTGCAGTTGGCTGCCGAAGTGCTGCCCAGTCTGAAACAGTTGAAGAAAGAGGGTGAGCAAGGTCGTCGCAAGATAACCCAATACACCCGTTATGCAACTGTCGTGCTGGCGACATTCCAGAGTATTGGTATTGCCTCGATGTTGCTGAAGCAGCCTAATCTGGTGGTTATCCCTTCTGCAGGTCTTTTCGTTGGGTTGGCTGTTATTACTCTGGTTACGGGGACAATGTTCCTGATGTGGCTTGGTGAGCAAATCACCGAGCGCGGCATCGGCAACGGAATTTCCATTATCATCTGTGCGGGTATTGCCGCTGGCGTGCCCTCGGCCATTGGCAAGACTTTGACACTGGCTAATCAGGGGCAGCTGCCTATTCCCCTTGTGCTAGTGCTGTTTATCGGCGTTGTGCTGCTGACAGCCGGTGTCGTCTTTGTCGAGCGCGGTCAGCGCAAGGTACCGGTGCATTATGCGAAGCGCCAGGTTGGCAATCGTGTCATGCAGGCGCAGAGCTCACACCTTCCGCTCAAGGTGAATATGGCCGGCGTAATTCCGCCGATCTTCGCTTCATCAATCATCCTGTTTCCGGCTACCGTGCTTTCCTGGACCGGGAATAGTGACAAGCTCGGGTTTTTGAAGTCGATTGGTGACATGCTCCATCCAGGTCAACCGCTCTATGTGTTCCTGTATGCGGCGGCAATCATCTTCTTCTGCTATTTCTATACGGCGCTTGTATTCAGCCCGAAGGAAACGGCCGATAACCTGAAGAAGAGTGGTGCGATGATTCCTGGCTATCGTCCGGGTGAGCATACCGCCAAGTACATTGAAAAGCTGATTCTGAAGCTGACCCTGATTGGTGCTGTTTATATTACTGTGATCTGTTTGATCCCCGAGTTCCTCATTCTCAAGTGGAACGTACCTTTCTACTTCGGCGGTACTTCTTTGCTGATCATGGTCGTGGTGACGATGGATTTCATGGCTCAGATGCAGTCGTATGTGCTGTCGCATCAGTACGAAGGCTTGCTGAAGAAAGCGAATTTCAAGGGCAACTGAAACCGCACTTAACTGTGGCGTGACCTGAGGTTGCGCCATTCAGATCCTGAGCAGGGTGTTTGAAACGTTCCCGAATGCAACGTTTCGTACCGGGCTCGATAACGGACATGTGGTTCTTGGTCGTGTTTCCTGCTGGGTGTGGATGCTTTGATTCATACCTCTGCCAAGAAACTTGATTGCTGTGGAGTTTACTCCCTGTGGTCTGAGCAAGATCTGCATCGTATTCCGGACCAGTTAAGTCCGGAATTTCATTTTGATCGAAAAGGAAAGACGATGAGAGTTCAAGCATCGGTCAAGAAAATCTGCCGCAACTGCAAGATCATTCGCCGCAACCGTGTTGTGCGTGTGATTTGTACAGATCCGCGGCACAAGCAACGCCAGGGCTGATTGAGTCAATCAGCTTCTGGTGGTAGAATCCACCTCTTTTTCAACCTGGGGTAAGTAATATGGCCCGTATTGCTGGGGTTAATATTCCTAATCATCAGCATACTGTGATCGGCCTTCAGGCTATTTATGGTATTGGTCGCACCCGTGCATATGCACTGTGTGCTACTACTGCCATCGAGCCTACTAAGAAGGTTAAGGATCTCAGCGATGCTGAACTTGACAAACTGCGCGACGAAGTCGGCAAGTACACCGTAGAAGGTGATCTTCGCCGTGAAGTCACGATGAGCATCAAGCGTCTGATGGACCTTGGCTGCTACCGTGGTTTCCGTCACCGCAAAGGCCTGCCGGTTCGCGGTCAACGCACTCGCACCAATGCTCGTACCCGCAAGGGTCCGCGCAAGGCGATTGCCGGCAAGAAGTAATTAAGGATTAAATAATGGCTAAAGCAAACACAGTACGTGTACGTAAGAAAGTCAAAAAGAGCGTGTCTGAAGGTATCGTGCATGTGCACGCATCCTTCAATAACACGATCATAACCATCACCGATCGCCAAGGGAATGCTTTGTCTTGGGCTACCTCGGGTGGTGCTGGTTTTAAGGGCTCTCGTAAAAGTACACCTTTTGCAGCTCAGGTAGCTGCAGAAGCTGCTGGTAAAGTTGCCCAAGAATATGGTGTAAAGAACCTCGAAGTTCGCATCAAGGGTCCGGGTCCGGGTCGTGATTCCGCAGTGCGTGCACTGAACGCACTCGGCTTCAAGATCACCAGCATCTCGGATGTGACGCCCATTCCGCACAACGGCTGCCGTCCGCCGAAGAAGCGTCGTATCTAATCCCGGAGTAAGTTATGGCACGTTATATTGGACCCAAGTGCAAGCTCGCACGTCGCGAAGGTACTGACCTTTTCCTGAAGAGTGCTCGCCGTTCTCTGGACAGCAAGTGCAAGCTGGAACAAGCCCCAGGCCAGCATGGCGCAAAAACTCCGCGTCTGTCTGACTTCGGTGTGCACCTGCGTGAAAAGCAGAAAATCCGTCGCATCTACGGCGTTCTCGAACGCCAGTTCCGTCGTTATTTCGAAGAAGCAGCCCGTCGCAAGGGCTCGACAGGTGAAAACCTGCTGAAGCTGCTCGAATCGCGTCTGGACAATGTTGTTTATCGTATGGGTTTTGGCTCGACTCGCGCCGAATCCCGTCAACTGGTTTCCCACAAAGCGATTACCGTTAACGGTCAAGTGGTCAACATTCCGTCTTACTCCGTTAAGGCTGGTGATGTCGTTGCTGTTCGCGAGAAATCCAAGAAGCAAGCGCGCGTTGTTGAAGCTCTGGCGCTGGCTGAAGGTATCGGCTTTCCTGGCTGGGTACAGGTTGACAGCAAAAAGATGGAAGGCGTGTATAAAAACATGCCGGAGCGTTCCGATCTGTCCAGCGACATCAATGAGTCGCTGGTGGTGGAATACTATTCCAAGTAATAACCTGACCCCGGTAAGGCAAGGGATACTGACTTATGCAAATTAACACAAACGAGTTGCTCAAGCCTCGCATCATTGATGTGCAAGCGCAAGGTGCGGCCCATGCCAAAGTGGTGATGGAGCCGTTCGAGCGCGGCTATGGCCACACGCTTGGTAACGCATTGCGCCGGATTCTGCTGTCCTCGATGACGGGTTATGCCCCCACCGAAGTCAAGATTGACGGTGTAGTGCATGAGTACTCCGCACTGGATGGTGTACAGGAAGATGTCGTCGACATCCTGCTGAATCTGAAGGGTGTCGTGCTCAAGCTGCATGGTCGGGACTCTGTCACGCTGAACCTCGTCAAGGAAGGTGAAGGCATCGTGACTGCGGCTGATATTCAGTTGCCGCACGATGTCGAAGTCATCAATCCGGAGCATGTGATTGCCCATCTGTCCGCAGGTGGCAAACTGAGCATGGAAATCACGGTCGAATCCGGCCGTGGTTACCAGCCTGCTCCGGCGCGCCTTGACAAGGAAGAAGGCCGCACTATTGGCAATATCGTTCTGGACGCCTCGTTCAGCCCGATCCGCCGTGTCAGCTACCAGGTTGAAAGTGCGCGTGTTGAACAGCGTACCGATCTGGACAAGCTGATCATCGACGTAGAAACCAATGGTGTGATCGAGCCTGAAGAAGCTGTGCGCCAAGCCGCACGCATGCTGATTGACCAGCTGTCGGTCTTTGCCGACCTGGAGGGTACGCCTGTTGAAGAGCCGGCTCCGCAAGCGCCGCAGATCGATCCGATCCTGCTGCGCCCGGTTGATGATCTTGAGCTGACGGTTCGTTCTGCGAACTGCCTGAAGGCCGAGAACATCTATTACATCGGCGATCTGATTCAGCGTACTGAAACCGAGCTGCTGAAGGCCCCGAACCTGGGTCGCAAGTCCTTGAATGAAATCAAGGAAGTGCTGGCCTCGAAGGGTCTCAGTCTTGGCATGCGTCTCGAAAATTGGCCTCCGGTCGGCTTGGAAAAGCCCTGATCGTTGGTTAAAGCTAAGGAACTGACAAATGCGTCACCGTCTTTCTAATCGTAAACTGAATCGCACGACATCCCATCGTCTGGCGATGCTGCGCAATCTGGCTAACGCCCTGTTGCGCCACGAGATGATCAAGACAACTCTGCCGAAGGCCAAGGAATTGCGCCGTGTGGCTGAGCCGCTGATCACTCTGGGCAAAAAGCCGTCGCTGGCAAACCGCCGTCTGGCTTTCTCCCGTACCCGTGACCGCGATATCGTGGTCAAACTGTTCGACGTTCTTGGTCCGCGTTATTCCGCCCGCAATGGTGGCTATCTCCGTATCATGAAGTGTGGCTTCCGCGTTGGTGACAATGCACCGATGGCCTACGTTGAACTGGTGGATCGTCCGGAAGATGCTGAAGTGGTTGAAGCAGCTGAATAACGCTGCCGTTACCCGACAAAACGCCCGCAATTTGCGGGCGTTTTGTTTTTCATGTCTTGGGTGTGCGGCTGTATCCCTTTGCTGATAAGGGCTGTAGGCATATAGTGGCGAGGGTATTGTCCGGTGGTCCGTATGGTTTATTTTGTCTCGGTGCAAAGCAATGGACGTATGCATGCCTTCGAGTGCCAGGAGGCTCGTGTGGGAATTGAACCTACACGCTGGATGAATGAGCAGCCAAAGCCGCTTTTCCACCGATCGAATTGCTGTTCTCTTGCAAGGGAGGGGGGGCTGCAAGAGGATGGTATTAGCGGCTCGTGTGTCTGCGGAAGTCGCGCGGGCGATAGCCAAGCGCGGCAAGGCTAACGAAATAGCTAAGAGCGCCGGCAACCACCAGAATCGATAGCCATCCAGTGCGCGCAAGCCGTGAGGCGTGCTCGAAGGTGGGGAGGAAGTGCTGCAGAATGATCAGTACGGCAGCCATGGACAGAACCGCAATTGTGAGTTTGCCCATGAAGGGGAGCCAGCCCGTCTGTGGAACGAAGTAATTTTTGCTGCGCAGGGTGGTGTAGAGCAGCCAGGCGTTCAGGCATTGCCCTAATGCAATGCCTAGCGTAAGTCCGGCCTGCTTGTAGGGCAGAGTGGTAATGAAAACGAGGTTGATTGCTAGCGTGCTGCCCAGCGTGATGCAGGCAATGCGTACCGGAGTGCGGATGTCCTTGCGGGCGTAGAAGCCGGGAGCAAGGATTTTCACCAGAATCATGCCCATCAGCCCGATGCTGTATCCGGTTAGGGCTTGCTGCGTCATCACGGCGTCGTGCAGGGTGAACTTCCCGCTCTGGAATACCGTCAATATCAGTGGTTTGGCCAATAGTCCCAGTGCAATGGTGGCGGGCAGGCAGAGTAGCAGGCACAGGCGTAGCCCCCAGTCGAGCAGGCGCGAATATTCGGCCTGGTCGTCGCTGGCGATGCTTTTCGACAGACTGGGCAGCAGGATGGTCCCAAGTGCAACGCCAAGTACACCGACCGGGAACTCCATCAGTCGATCGGCATAGAAAATCCATGAGATGCTGCCTGCCTCAAGAAATGAGGCCAGGTTGGAGTTGATCAGGATGCTGATTTGCGCGACCGACACAGCAAACAGTGCGGGCAGCATGTTTTTCATGACTTGCCGAACCGCTGGGTCGGCAAGATCCAGACGGGGCATGACCAGCATGTTGCAGCGGGCAAGCCATGGCAACTGGAAGGCGAGTTGGATCACTCCGCCGATCAGCACGGCAATCGCTAGCGCAAAGATGGGTTGTTCGAGATGAGGTGCCAGAAAGATGGCGCAGCCGATGAAGGACAGGTTCAGTAGCGTCGGAACAAAGGCCGGGATGGAAAAGGCATTCCAGGTGTTGAGAATGCTGCCGACGAAAGAGGCCAGTGAAATGAAGAGAATGTAGGGGAAGACCCAGCGCAGCAACTCGGTCGCTAGTGTGAATTTGGCGGGGTCACTGCTGAACCCTGCAGCCGACAGGTAAATGATGACTGGCGCGGCGATGATGCCAAGGGCTGTGATGACAAGCAGTGCCAGTGTCAGAGCTCCGCAGACCTTGGCTACGAAGATTCGGGTGGCTTCGTCACCATTGCGGGTTTTGTGTTCGGCAAGAATGGGGACAAAGGCCTGTGAAAAGGCGCCTTCGGCAAAAATGCGACGCAGCAGATTGGGAAGTTTGAATGCGGTGAAAAAAACGTCGGTGGCCGTGCCGGCGCCAAAGGTGTGCGAGATGATGATTTCGCGTACCAGCCCAAGGACCCGGGAGATCATGGTCATCGAGCTGACGGCGGCAAGGGCTTTGAGCAGGTTCATTGTGGCGCTTTCAGAAAATCAGGCGTGAATGATACCGTTATTGCTGCAGTTGATGTCGTGTGGTGTGGCGCTACTTGGTGGTTCTGCTTGCAAATGGTGGCGACTAACGCTATCATCGCGGGTTTCCGAGTCTGTGTGTCGGCTTTTGCAGTGGCAAACCGGCCGGGACACAAATTTCACAAATTCAGGAGTTTTACCATGGCAAACAGCGCCCAAGCTCGCAAGCGTGCGCGTCAGGCTGAAGTAGCCCGCCAGCACAACGCTAGCCAGCGTTCCGCTTTCCGCACCGCGATCAAGAAGGTGCTGAAGGCTATCGAGGCCGGTGACCAGTCCGCCGCCAAGACCGTATTCCAGGAATCGGTTGGTGTTATCGATCGCATCGCTGACAAGAAGATCTTCCACAAGAACAAGGCTGCCCGTCACAAGAGCCGCCTGTCTGCCGCAATTAAGGCCATGGCTGCCTGATTTGCGTTCACAGCTTGTAGGAAAGAAAAAGCCCCGCAATAGCGGGGCTTTTGTTTTTAGCGCTGCAGTGTTGGAGTAAAACGAAATTTTTGCATGACCGCGCGGTAGCTGGGTTCGTCCAGTATGTAGAGCTTGCCGTCCGGCGCCTCGTGCGGCGCAATGTCGATGCTGATGCAGGCAAAACGCCCCAAGGCCTGCCATATGCTGGCGGCTATCCGTTCGATGAACCAGTCAGCACTTTCGTCAACCCGCAGAAAGTCTTCATGCTGGACGGTCAGCAAGGCGATCATGTCGCCACTCAACTGCCGGTGAACACGGCTTGGCCGGCTCCAGCTGAGCCGGATTGCCTCAAGCGCCAGTTCGGCTTCACCCGGGCTAAGCATGGCGACACCCAGTTGCAGGCGATAAGTGCTTGCCATGAATGGTCTCCCGCAGGGAACGGTATTCCCTGCAGCGTACTCCAAATGCGCTTTTCCTGATAGCGCGAATATCGAGGTGTGACCGTCTGGCGGATTGTGCTAGATTGTCAGGGACTCACAATGGATTACGTGCCATGTCCCAGTCTCCTGATCTTGACCACCGTCCGCGGATTCTGATCGTCGATGATTCCCGCATCGTCCGGGCGACCATCCGCAAGCATCTGGGCGAGTTGTATGAATTGCTGGAAGAAGCTGATGGCGAAGCCGGCTGGCGGCGCTTGCAGGCAGATGAGGATATCAGTCTGCTGATCTCCGATCTGACCATGCCCGAGCTTGACGGGATGGGGCTGCTCTCCCGTGTGCGTCAGCAGCCCGAGGAACGTTTCCAGTATCTGCCCGTCATCATCATTTCCGGTGAAGAAGATGAAGAAACACGGCGGCATTGCGTCGAATCCGGTGCCAATGACTTCATCAGCAAATCTACGGATCGTAGCGAAATGCTCGCGCGAGTCCGGGCCAATCTTGATTTGGCTGCAACGCGCCGCGAGCTTGCGGCCAGCCGTGCGCTGCAGGAACAGCATGCACTGACTGACCATGCAACGGGTGTCGGTTCGTCAAACCTGATGGTGCTGCAGCTGGAGCAATCTCTGGCGTTTGCGATGCGCCACAACGGCGAAGTAACACTGCTGCTGCTTGAAGTGGATCATTTTCAGAGCCTGCGCGACAAGCTGGGCGAGCGGGCCGCCCAGCAGATGCTGGGCTTGCTGGCCAAGCTGCTTGAGGCCAAGCTGCGTCGTGAGGACACTCTGGCGCATCTCGAAGAAGCCCGTTTTGCCGTTGTATCACCCGCGACGACACTGACCGAGGCCCGCATTCTCGCCGAGCGTTTGCGGCTTGCCATGGCCAATGCCAGAATCAACTTCCGCAGCGAGCAGCTCAATATCACGGGCAGTGTTGCGGTAGCGAACTCGTGGCACGACGATGCCGCAACGGCTTCCAGCCTGATTGGGGTTGCCACGACCCGGCTGTATGCCGAGGCCGGCCAGGATCGGGTCATCATGCCGGATGTGACTGCCGTGCGTACGGCAACGCCGCTGGTGGCCGAGGCCATTGTGATGCTGCACAAGGGTATGCGCCAGGAGGTCAGGGAGCACTTGCCTGCACTCATGCATACCCTCTTGCCGCTGCTCGAGCTTGCCAATGAGGAAATGGACTTGGGGTGGTCCCTTGAGCGCCTGCGGGGTGGCGCCCGCTAGTTATGGGTGGCTCAGTGTGCCTGCAGGGCTGTATATTCAGTACCGGGAGTGTCGACAGGGAGGTAGCCTGTGCTGCCTGAGAGTGGGTGCCCGGTATGACTGCGCCGCTCGATAAAGAGACTGCATCCCTGTTGCCGTTTTGCCATCGTTTTGGCTGCACTGGCCTGGCTGGCCACTTCATGATGACTGCTTAAGGCGCTGCTGCGGATTTCCACTGCTCCCAGTGACAGGGCGGGCAGGGCGTGCCAGACTCGCTCGCCGCTGCGATTCAGCGCGTGATAGCCACCATCCTTGATGTGATCTTCCTGCAGGTGGGGCAGGATACTGCTGGCAAATTCCGCGAGAATGGCTTCACAACGCTCACGCCATTCTTCACTGCGCAGCAGCAGCACAAAATCATCGCCGCCGATATGGCCGACAAAGTCGGTGCCGGGCTCCACCGCCTTTTTCAGAATCTGGCCAGTCATCTGCAGGATGTCGTCGCCCTTAGCGTAGCCATAGAGGTCGTTGTAGGGCTTGAAATGATCAAGATCGGCGTACACCGCAACAAAGTCTTGCCCCTTGTCCAGTAGTTGCTGAATGTGATTCTGGATGGGGACATTACCGGGGAGGCCGCTCAGCGGGTTGGCATACCGTGCTGCGGTGATTTGCAGTTCGGTGATGGCGCGCATCAGATCGCGGCCGGTGCCCATTCCCAGATACATGCCCTGATCAACCAGAATGAAGCCGTCTGCCAGATAGCGGTGCTCCCCCGAGCTGACCAGTAGTGACAACTCCTGCAGGCTCAGATTGTGCTCAACCTGCAATGGCGCGGGATCCATCAGCATGGTGCAGGGGCGCTGACCATGCAGTTCGCGGCTGTAGGGGCGGGCAAAATGTTCGATGAATTGATGCCGTTTCAAAAGGCCGATCGCGCGCCCATGCTGCACAACAGGCAGGGCATTCAAGTCGCCGTGAGTGGCGAACAGTTCGCACACATGCAGATTGCTGTCCTTGGGGCTGACTGTCGGTACATGAACCAACAGGCTGCTGGCGATCACGGTGCCGGTGCGCTGCGGCGTCGCGGCCGGCGTACATATGTAACTGGTATTGAGCTCGGGTTTTTTCTGTGGCCGTCCCAGAAAATAACCCTGTCCAAGCCCTATCCCGATGCTGCGCACAACGTCCAGTTCCTGGGCGGATTCGATTCCTTCGGCGATGACCCGCGTGCCGGTATTGACCGCAATGTGCTGGATCGAGCGCACGAACTGTCGCTTCTGCGCGTCGCCGGGTAGTCCCTGTATGAAGTATTTGTCGATCTTGACGAAATCGGGCCTGATCTCGGACCAGAGACGCAGTGAGGAAAAGCCCTCGCCAAGGTCATCCAGTGCAATGCGGAATCCCATTTCCCGGTAGTGGCGAACAGCCTCGCGCAGCAGATCATAATTGGCGATGGGCTGTGTTTCCGTCAGCTCGATGACTACGCGCTGCGGTGGCAGGCCAGCCTCTTGCAGCAGCTCCAGCGTTGCACCGGGGCGGTAATTCGGCAGGGTCAGGCAAACCGGGTTGATGTTCAGAAACAGCTTGCCGGGAAGATTTTCAGTCACGAAAGCACGGATGATCGCGCGGCGACAGGCGAAATCGAGTTCCGGTAGCAGACCGGTTTCTTCCGCGGTACGGAACAGATTGATCGGCGAATGCAGAAAGCTGTTCGACGGCCCGCGTATCAGGCCCTCGTGGCCGTAGGCGCGAGCCTCGTTCATGGCGGCAATGGGCTGGAAAAAAGCCGTCAGCTGCTGCCGGTCCAGAATGTTGATCAGGTCCGCGCGCAAATGTTCAATACTGGGTACCGGTGTCATTCCTGCCGATTTGTCATATAACCGTAAAGGCATACCGTAACAAATCAGCATGACGGAGCGATGACAGTTCGGCATGACGTGATCCTGCCGGACTGTCAGTTGCGGAAAACCCTTACTCTAGGTATTTGCTCGTGATCGGCATGCGCCAGTCCTTGCCGAAGGCCCGCTGGGTGACCTTCGGACCGACCGGTGCCTGGCGGCGTTTATATTCGTTGATCTTCAAGAGGCGCACGACTTTCTTCACGTCGGCTTCCGGATAGCCTGCCGCGATAATGTCGGCAATGCTGCGGTTTTCCTCGACATACATGGCGAGGATGGCATCCAGCACCGCATAGTCCGGCAGGCTGTCCTGGTCTTTCTGGTCGGGGCGCAGCTCGGCCGACGGCGGGCGGGTGATGATGCGCTCTGGGATCACGCTGGCCTGCGGGTAGGCACTGGTCCGGTTGCGCCAGTTGGACAGGCGGTACACCAGCGTTTTCGCTACATCCTTCAGCACGGCAAAGCCACCGGCCATATCACCGTACAGCGTCGCGTAGCCGGTGGTCATTTCCGACTTGTTGCCCGTGGTCAGCACGAGCTTGCCGGTCTTGTTCGACAGCGCCATCAGGAGCGTGCCCCGGATGCGGCTTTGCAGGTTTTCCTCGGTCGTGTCCATGTCACGGCCGGCGAATTCATTCGCCAGCCCGGCCATGAATGCTTCATACATCGGCCAGATTTCGATTTCGGAATACTTGCAGCCAAGGCGCGCGATCATCTCGCGCGAATCGTCGACGGAAATATCTGCGGTGTAGCGCGACGGCATCATCACAGCATGCACCTTGTCGGCGCCGAGCGCGTCGCAGGCGATCGCCAGCGTCAGTGCCGAGTCGATGCCACCCGACAGACCCAGCAGCACGCCGGGGAAGCCGTTCTTGCCTATGTAATCCCGCACGCCGAGCACCAGCGCGCGATACACGGCTTCTTCGTCGGCGAGATCGTCCGCGCGGCTGGCCGCCTGCAGGTCGCCAGCCACGAAGTCGAGCAGCAGTTGTTCGCTGGCAAAGCCGGCGGCCTGCGCGACCACCTCGCCGGCCTTGTTCAGCGCGAAGGACTGGCCGTCGAATACCAGTTCGTCCTGCCCGCCGACCAGATTGCAGTAGGCGATGGCCATGCCGGTTTCCTCGACGCGCTCGCGCACGACCTGCTGGCGGGTGGCTTCCTTGGCACGGTGGAAGGGCGAGGCATTCAGCACCAGCAGCAGTTCGGTGCCTTCATCGGCAGCGGCGGCCGCCGGCTCGGTGTCCCAGATGTCCTCGCAGATCGCGATGCCGACTTTCACTCCATTTTGTTCAAAGACCAGCGGCGCAAAGCCGGGGGTGAAGTAACGCACTTCATCGAATACCGCGTCATTGGGCAGCAGCATCTTTTCATAGCGGCCCAGCACATTGCCGTCGCGAATCACGGACGCGGCATTGAAGACCTCGTCACCGGCCGCGTGCGGATGGCCGACGACCAGGGTGATGCCGTCCAGCCGGTCGATGAATTCGCCGAGTTTCTGTTTGCACTCCGCCAGAAAGCTCGGGCGCAGCAGCAGGTCTTCCGGCGGGTAGCCGGTGAGCGCCAGTTCGGGCGTGACGATGATGTCGGCGCCAGCGGCGCGGGCTTGTTCCGCTGCGGCGAAAATCAGCGCGGTATTGCCGGCGAGGTCGCCAACGATGGGATTGATCTGGGCAAGGGCGATTTTCATCGTGTTCGTCCATGCAGCAATTGCTGCGTTATGTTGGGTATTGCTCTGTAGCCATTTAAAATAAATGGCTTTGGCTATATATGTTTATGGGTATTATTCGCGACCGGGTGCGAGTACCGTACGGTTGCCGTTGCTTTCCATGCCGCTGACAAGACCCGCAGCTTCCATCTGCTCGATCAGCCGTGCGGCGCGGTTGTAGCCGATTCTGAGCTGTCTTTGCACGCTCGAAATCGATGCGCGGCGGCTTTTCAGTACAAAGGCCACGGCTTCATCGTAGAGCGGGTCGCTTTCGTCTCCGCCCTCGCTACCGCCGGCCGATCCGCTCCCCGCGCTTTCGGCATCAAAACCACCATTCAGGATGCCGTCGACGTAGTCGGGCTCGCCGAATTGTTTCAGATACTCGACGACGTGATGCACCTCATCATCCGCGACAAAGGCGCCGTGCACGCGCTGCGGGTAGCCGGTGCCCGGCGGCAGGTAGAGCATGTCGCCCTGGCCCAGCAAGGCTTCCGCGCCCATCTGGTCCAGAATCGTGCGGCTGTCGACCTTGCTTGATACCTGGAAGGCGATGCGCGTCGGAATATTGGCCTTGATCAGCCCGGTGATCACGTCCACCGACGGCCGCTGGGTGGCGAGGATCAGGTGGATACCGGCCGCGCGTGCCTTTTGTGCCAGCCGCGCGATCAATTCCTCGATCTTCTTGCCGGCCACCATCATCAAGTCGGCGAACTCGTCGACCACCACCACGATAAACGGCAGGTGCTCCAGCGGCTCCGGATTATCCGGCGTCAGCGTGAACGGGTTGGTGAGCTTCTGGCCCAGCTTTTCGGCGTCCTTGATCTTGGCGTTGTAGCCGGCCAGATTGCGCACGCCCAGATGGCTCATCAGCCGGTAGCGCTTTTCCATCTCGGCCACGCACCAGTTCAGCGCATTGGCGGCCAGCTTCATGTCGGTGACGACCGGCGCCAGCAGGTGCGGGATGTTGTCGTAGATGGACAGCTCCAGCATCTTCGGGTCGATCATGATGAAGCGCACTTCGTCCGGCGTCGCCTTGTAGAGCATCGACAGGATCATCGCATTCACGCCGACCGACTTGCCCGAGCCGGTGGTGCCGGCGACCAAGAGGTGCGGCGCCTTGGCCAGATCGGTGACGATGGGTTTGCCGGTGATGTCCTTGCCGAGCGCCAGGGTGAGTTTGGAGTGCGAGCCGGCGAACACCTCGTCGCGCAGGATTTCCGAGAGGCGGATCATCTGCCGGGTCGGATTGGGCAATTCCAGCCCCATGCAGGTCTTGCCAGGGATGGTTTCCACCACGCGGATCGACACCAGCCCCAGCGCGCGCGCCAGATCCTTCATCAGGTTGACGATCTGGCTGCCGCGCACGCCAGTGGCCGGCTCGATTTCGTAGCGGGTGACGACGGGGCCGGCGATGGCGTCGAGTACGCTGGCTTTCACCTTGAACTCGGCGAGCTTTTCTTCGATGACGATGCCACGCTCGATCAGCTCGTCATCGCTCATGCGTGTGAGCTGGGCGCTGGCTGCCTGCAGCAGATCCAGCGGCGGCAGGATGCTGTCGTCGTAGGACGGACGCGGCGCAAGAGGTGTTGCCGGCGCTGTGTCGAGTACGGTGAAAACAGGCGTGCTGGCGACAGGAAATTCGGCCAGGCTGCTTTCGAGTTCGGCAATCCGGTGGCTGATTTCCGCCGTTCCCGGCTCGGGCGCAGCCTGACGCACTAACGGAGCCTGAGGGGGTATTTCCGTCAACGAGCTGGCTGGATGGACATGGGGGGGCTGCGAAGGGGCGGGGTGCCCTACGGTCGCCGCGAAGAGGGGCGCGACGGGCGTGTCCATTGCCGGCGCGAATCGTGGTGTTACAGGTTCTGCTGCCAGGGGGAGCTCGTCGGGCAATTCCGGCGGAGCCAGTTGCAGCTCCGGGCTGGTGGGTGCAAGCAGCAGCGTGTCCGCGATGAGGGTTGGTGCCGGCTCCTGCGGCAGCAGGCTGAGTTCCGCGGCCTGTGCGGCCTGTGAGCTGACCGGTTCCGGCGCGGCGGGGGGGGCGGGAGGCGGAGTCAGGACACGGCTGATCGTCACGATTTCCCGTTTTGAGGGTATCGGGCTGGACACTTTGTCCGGCAAGGGCTGTGGCGCGATACGTGGTTTTGTCTCTGCCTTGCTCTGCGCAGGTTCCGGCGGCCGGCGGCCGTGTATGGCGTTCAGGCGCTGGCGCACTTCGTTCGGATCAATCAGCGGGAGCGGCGCCTGGCCTGCCGGCTTGGCGCTGGTCGGCCGGGTGCCTCGCCGGCTGAGGCTGACCTGTTCCATGTTGCTGACAATCTGGCGATGATCAATAACAGGGAGTGGCTTGCTGTTCGTCGCCGACGTTTCCGTCACGCGCGCGGTGGTTGGCCGGGCTTGGGGTACGCTGATTTCTGCCAGCGTCAATTCCGGTGCTGGTGGCGGTGTTACTGCTGCGGGTTGTGCGGGGTGGCCGGTGCGCACAGGTGTGGCTGTCGTGCGCCGCTGCGGGCGCGATTCCGTTGCCGTCCTGGGGGCTTCAGGCGTGACGGGGCGCATCGCTGGAGCGGGGCGTGGCGGTGCCGGTTTCATGGGCTTGGCGGCTGGCGGTTTAATTGCTGCTGAAGTCGCTGCGGCAGCCGGTTTTGTTTTTTCTGGAGTGAGGGGTAAATCTTTTGGCTTGCGACTGGCAATGCTGCGCACTCCGCGCCAGCCGTCTTCGCACAGAAAGCCGATTTCTTCGATGATGTGTGCCCAGTCGCGCTGGCGCCAGAGCGGGACAGCCAGAGCAAATGCGGCCCCCAGCAGAACCAGCCCGAGCAGACGGCTTGAGCCATTGTGGCCGTTGCTCAGCCAGGCTGTCAGAATGGGCTCGCCACTGGTGCGCAGCATGCCTTCGCCGATCAGTAGCCCGCAAAACAGTACCATGACGCCGCAAGCGGCACGCCAGTCGCTCCGGCGTGTGTGCTGACGCGGATAGGCGCGCTCAGCCAGAACGACGACCAGCAGCCAGCCGCTCCAGCCCAGCCAGTGGTTCAGTCCGAAGCCCATCAGCACGACCAGCAGCAGGCTGAGTGCCAGCCATAGCCAGCGAGGGCTGGGCGGGCGGGCGGGGGAGGGCAGGTGAGGCGCGTCGTGCATGAAAACCCGGTGCAGGCGAAAAACAACCCGGTATTATCCCCCGCCGATGGCGGGCTGCCAATCGCCGCCGGAGATGTTGCCGAACTTGCCACGTGACAGTCAGTAAGCCTACCATCGAAGAGAGGCTCGGGCGCGTGCCCTGGTCGCCAACGTCAAAAGAAGAACGGCCATGATCAATTCCTACAATAAACCGATCGGTGTCATCGACGATGACGAAGCCCTGAACATTGTCAACAATGCTGTCCTGCGCCTGTGGGATACCGTTGATGAACTCTCCCGGCTGCGCCCTGCGCATACGCCGGACTACCATGTGACCATTTTTGGTTCTGCCCGCATCCAGGAAGGGACGCCGGCCTACGAGGCGGTCAAGCAACTGGCCAGCGAACTGGCTGCGATGGGATGCCGCATCGTCACCGGTGGCGGCCCCGGCCTGATGCAGGCTGCGAATGAAGGCGCCTGTCATGGCGCACCGGATCACCCGGAGGCCTCGGTGGGTATCCGCATTGATCTCGACTTCGAGCAGGAAGTGAATGATTTTGTCGGCCATGTGTTCGAGCACAAGACCTTCTTCTCGCGCCTGCATCACTTCATCATGCGCTCGAACGCCTTTATCGTGACGCCGGGCGGCATCGGTACGCTGCTGGAGCTGTCGATGGTCTGGCAGCTGCTGCAGGTGCGCAAGCTCTACGACACGCCGCTGATTCTGGTTGGTGAAATGTGGCACGAGCTGGTCGACTGGTCGCGGCTGTTCATGGTGGACAATGGTGCCGGTCTTGCCAGTCCGGTGGATATGCAGATTCCGGTCGTGGTCGACAGCATCGAGGATGCGGTACACCTGATCCGCGAGCATCATGCCAAATGGCAGGCGGTGGATCGCGAGCTGAAGCCGTTGCGGACTTCACCACCGCGTTAAGCGTAATATTGGAGTGGGATACAAGACAAAACCCCGCCAAGGCGGGGTTTTGTCTTCGGTGTGTGCCGGATCAGTTATTGATGACCAGCAGGGTTCCGGGTTGCAGAGTGGTCTTGCGGCTGGCGTTATTCCAGCGCAGCAGGTCATTGGTTGCAACGTTGTAGCGTTTGGCGACCGAGCTGAAGGTGTCGCCGCGGCGGGCAACATACTGCTTGCTGTCATTGGCGGATTTGCTGCTCTGCGACGCGTTGCTGTTGGCGGCAACCTTGAGTATCTGTCCACTGGACAGTCGGGTGGATTTCATGCCGTTCAGCTGCTGTAGTTCGTCCAGGCTCATGCCGTGGCGTCTGGCAATACTGTATGCCGTGTCGCCTTTGGCAACCCGGTAGGTGGCCGTGCTGCTGCGCTCAGCCTGGACAATCGGCTGAACCTTGCGGGGCGCATCGTTGGCGCCGGTATCCACCGGCTCCGCCTTGCGGTTGGCAGACAGTGCGGCCAGGGTCTGGCGATCGGACACGTCGAGGTGGTCGACCTTGGGTACCAGAATGGTCTGACCGCGCGCGATATTTTCCCGTTCGGCGATTTCATTGATGTCGCGCAGCTCGTCAACGGTAATGCCGAACTGGGTGGCCAGTGCCGCAAAGCTTTCGCCCTGGTGGGTGACATACGGCTGCCAGCTCAGCAGCGGTTTGTCATAGGTGCGCAGGTTTTCGTTGAAAATGGCGACGCGATCCAGCGGCAGCACCAGCTGACGGTCATCCTTGTGGGCGATGACCGGCCGGATGAAGCCTGGGTTGAGCTTCAGCAGTTCGTCGACCGGAATCTGTGCCAGCTCGGCGGCAACTTTCACATCCATGTGCTTGCCGGGCTGCAGTGTGGCGAAATAGGGCTGGTTGGGAATGCTCTTGAGCGTGACGCCATAGGCTGCCGGGTTGGCAATGATGTTGCGGATGGCCAGCAGCTTCGGGACATAGTTGCGGGTTTCGTCCGGCATGCGCAGGTCGGCGAACGACGTGGGGTTGCCCGCGCTGGCATTGCGGTCCACCGCGCGCTTGACGGCATTTTCACCCCAGTTGTACGAGGCCAGCGCCAGTTGCCAGTCATCGAACATGCCGTGCAGCGTATCGAGGTAATCCAGTGCAGCGCCGGTGGCGGCAACGACGTCGCGGCGGCCGTCATACCACCAGGTTCGTTCGAGCCCGTAGTGCTTGCCGGTTTCCGGAATGAACTGCCACATGCCCGCCGCGCGGGCTGGTGATTCGGCGCGCGGATTGTAGGCGGACTCGATCATTGGCAGCAGGGCGATTTCCATCGGCATGCCGCGTTTTTCGACTTCATCGACAACGAAGTACAGATAGCGGTTGCCGCGCTCGACAATCCGGTTCAGATAGTCTGGCCGGGCGGCATAGTAGTTTTCCCACTTTTCAACCAGCGGGTGATCCAGTTCGGGAATCTGGAAGCCCACGCGGATGCGGGCCCAGAGGTCGTCGTAGCGGGCGATGTCGGCGCTGCCGAAGAGGGCGTCACGCACAGCCAGGGTGTCCGAGCCGATGACGAAATTCGGGTTTTTCAGCTGGTAATCCAGACGGATTGGGGCATCTTCGGCGTGACCCGCGCTCGCCACGAAGGCAAGCAATGCACCGGTCAGGATGGAAGTCAGGCTGGCGCGCATGGTGCAGGCTCGCTGAGTGTACAAAATGACACCGATGTTAAGGGGGGCTTTCGAGGCAGTCAATCCGTCTGCGTGCCGCGCATCAGGAAAAATCATTTTTCCACTGGCGAAGCGCCAGAAAGACGTTCTCAGCCTGGGTATCGACTGCGCCATGCTGCCGCGCTGCCAGAATGACCGCAGCCCGGTCGAGGCGCAGGAACGGGTTGGTTGCGAGTTCTTCCGCCAGCGTGAATGGAACACTGGGTTGCCCGTTGGCACGCAGTGTGGCGACGGTGCGGCTGCGAGCGGTAATGGCCAAGTTGTCTGGTTCGACCGCAGCGGCAAAGCGCAGGTTGGCTGCCGTGTATTCGTGCGTGCAGTAGACCTGTGTTGCTGCGGGCAGGTTAGCCAGTTTCTGCAGGCTGGCGTGATAACTAGCGGCTGGGCCATCGAACATGCGCCCGCAGCCGGCACCAAAAAGCGTATCGCCGGAAAAAAGCATGCCGGTCGTGGCGCAGTAGTAGGCAAGGTGTTCGCGCGTGTGCCCCGGAACGGCGAGGACTTCCCAGTCCTGCCCGAGAAGGTTGATCGTGTCCCCCTCGCCTACTGGCGTGGTGACAAGATCAATTTCGCGCGGCCCATGCACCGGCAGGCCGGGCCGGTCACGGCACAGGGCCGGAACGCCGCCGATGTGGTCGGCGTGACGATGCGTGAGCACAATGCCTGCCAGGTCAAGCGAAGTTTCGGCCAGCCAGGCGTCGAGGGTCTCGCTTTCGCCGGGGTCAACGGCAATCGCCTGCCGGCTGTCGTGCAAAACCCAGATATAATTGTCCGAGAAAATCGGCAGTGCACTGATAGTCAGCATGGATGCGATCCCGATGAATACGAAGCAGGCATTTGAACAGTTTGCCGACTGGCTGGCCACCCCGCTGGGGCAGTATCTGCTGCAGGCGGAGGCCGAGTGGTACGACCGCACCAGTACCGATATTTTCGGCTACAAGGCGCTGCAGTTTGCCCTGCCCGGTCTGGACGCCCTGCGGGCCAACCGGATCGTCTGGCATTGCCGCGCGGGAACGAGCGGTGATGTCGCCGTGCAATGCAGGGCTCATGCCCTGCCATTTGCCGAGCAGAGCCTTGATCTGGTGGTGCTGCCGCATGTGCTGGATTTTGCCGAAGATCCGCATGGTGTCCTGCGCGAGGTGGATCGCGTGCTGGTGCCGGAAGGACGTTTGCTGATCACGGGTTTCAACCCCTGGAGCCTGTGGGGCTTGCGCCGTTTGCAGCGCAAGGGAGAGGTGCCCTGGCAAGGGAATTTGCTGGCGCTGCCCCGTGTGAAGGACTGGCTGGCATTACTGGGGCTGGAGGCCGTGCGCGACGATTTCCTGTGCTATCGCCTGCCCGTGCAGCGCGGGCACTGGCTGGAGCGCAGCCGCATTCTGGACTTGGCCGGTGATCGCTGGTGGCCGGGCGGTGGCGGTGTTTATTGCCTCGATGCGGTAAAGCGGGTGCGCGGCATGTGCATCATCGAGCCGCAATGGCGCAGGGTTACTGCGTCGGGCGTGACGCCGGCTGGCGTTACCGAGCGAGTGTCAGGTTCTGATTTTTAGGTTTTGTATGGCAGGGTATCCTTCTGTAGCCCTTATGAATAATGACGTATATGGATATACCTGAGTAATGACTGAAGTCGAGATTTATACCGATGGAGCCTGCAAGGGAAACCCGGGGCCCGGAGGCTGGGGGGCACTGCTGCGCTGCAACGGGCAGGAAAAGGAGCTGTTCGGCGGCGAGGCAACGACGACCAACAACCGCATGGAGTTGCAGGCCGTGATCTCGGCGCTGAATGCCCTGACCCGGCCTTGCAAGATTGTGCTGTGGACCGATTCGCAGTATGTGAAAAACGGCATCCAGACCTGGATTCATGGCTGGAAGCGCAATGGCTGGAAGACGGCGGACAAAAAGCCGGTGAAGAATCTTGAGCTGTGGCAGGCGCTGGATGCCGCTCAGGCGCGCCATGATATCGAATGGCGCTGGGTCAAGGGCCATGCCGGTCACGAATTCAATGAACGTGCCGACCAGTTGGCCAATCGCGGCGTTGATTCTCTATAACGCTGAGTCGGGGTGCTGCATGCTGTGCCGCATTTCCTGTTCGATCAGGCGGGTGATTTCTTTGCGCGATTCCGGCAGGCCGCAGCGTGGCGACAGGTAGTCGAGCTCGGCGACCGTATAGGGCTCGCAGGCCAGTTGCCAGATGCATGACAGTAGCGAGACTTCGTCAATGTATGCCGCAGCCATGCTGCGCTGACCATTCTTGCTGCGGTATTGCAGCAGTACCGGCTGGATGATGATGCCGTGATCCAGCGCAGACTGGATCAGTCCGCCGCGAAATGGCTTGAGCGTGCTGCCGTCCGTGGTGGTGCCTTCGGGGAAAAAGGCAACACAATCACCGGCTTTCAGGTGGCCGTCGATTTCCTTTTTCGCGTGGCTGGTTGCCCGGCGGCTGCCGCGCTCGATGTAGAGTGTGCCGGCAAAGGTGACCAGCTTGCCGATCAGTGGCCAGTGGCGGATTTCCGATTTGGCTACGAAGCGACAGGGGGAGCTGCTGTTGATGACGAAAATATCGAGCCAGGAAATGTGGTTGGCAACGATCAGCCGCCCGGCGGTGTGCAGTTCTGCGTTGTCATGCAGGCCCCGCTCGCGCACACGAATATCCAGAATGTTGAGCAGGTGGCGGGACCAGCCTTGCAGCAATTCGTTGCGTTCGGCTTGTGGCCGCTGTGCAAATTGCGAGCGGGTGAGCCACAGGCCTTTCAGCAGATGGAATGCCAGTCGCGCAATCCGGAATATCGCCAGAGCATACTGACGGGGGCGTAGACGAGGCAATGGCTGGGCGGGGTGCGCAATATGCATGCCGGGTAGTTTACCGGCTTTGGCGTGGCTTGACATGCTCTGACTCGTGGTAATGGTTGTCTGCCCGCACGTTATTCGTTGCGCAGGAAATGTCTGGCATAGCGCGGGTTCAGCCGACTCATGGGCAGAATCATCAGGAAATCTGCCGTATTGAAGTCCGGATCCCAGGCTGGTTCCCCGCACACCATGGCGCCTGCGCGCAGGTAGCCTTTGACGAGTGGAGGGATATCGCCGCTGGCCAGTTCCTGGCGCCCCGAGACGAGAGTCAGTGGGTGTCGCGGGAACACCCGCCACTCGATCGGTGCGTGGGCTTTTTCCAGCATCTGGTGGCGTAATGCCGTGGCCAGATGACCCCCGTCACGCAACGATACGCTCACACAGCCGATCAGGTATTCGTAGCCGTTTTTGTGCATGTAGTCGGCTAGCCCTCCCCACAGCAGGGCAATCGTGCTGCCCGAGCGGTAATCCGGATGTACGCACGAGCGGCCCAGCTCGACCATTTTGTGGCGCAAATGCTGCAGCCGGGTCAGGTCGAATTCGGTTTCGCTGTAATAGGAGCCTACCTTGCGGGCCTGATGGGGCGGAAGAATGCGATAGGTGCCCACCACTTCGCCGTTCTGCTCATCCTGTACCAGCAAGTGATCGCAGTAATTGTCAAAGAAATCCTGGTCAACGCCAGCGGTGCGGGAGTTCAGGCGTGCGCCCATCTCTTCGGCGAAAACCCGATAGCGCAGAACCTGGGCTGCCCGGATTGCGTCGGCCGAATCGGCCAGGTAAGCGCGGAGCTGATCGTGATGACGGGGTGTGCGGGTTTGGTGCAGTTCCAGCATGAATATCCTCCTCGTGGCGAGAAAGACAGTAGACGGCTGGCATGACGGCTTCATTGCGGCGCGGTGAAGCTATTGTTGCACCGGGAGGCAGAATCGCCGGCTGGTTGCTACAGGTTGCAATAACCCAGAGTGAACGCAATGTCCGTATCGATCTGTCGTGAGCGTTCTCCGGAGGTGGAGGGAACGATGAAGCGGATGTTGATTGCGTAACGGTTGGCTGACAGCTCGGGAACAGCCGGAACGTCGGACGGAAGGGTAATCTTCAGCAACTGCACGGTCTTGCCGCCGGACATCTGCTGGAAGTTGCCCTGCTTGGCAACAAAGTGGCAAGTGCGGGCAGAGTCGCGCAGCAGTCGCAACACGATGTCGATGCCTTGCTTGATGGGGAGTAGCGGACTCAGCCAGCGCTCCAGGTCGGCAATCCTGCGCTCGGGTGCTTGTTCTTGCCAGTAATGATAGGAAGGAAGGTCAAACTCGCTGGCGCCACCCGGGATGGTGACGCGCTGCTTGATGGCCATCAGCCAGTCGTTCTCGCGCAGATACTGGCCGAATTTGCCTGTCATCTCAAGCAGCCGGGAATGAGTACCTTCAATGTCGCCCAGAACGCGCTCCAGTGCTTCTTCCGAAATCTGCGGGTTGTTGCGCAGGGCGGCCAGTGCCTGGCGTTGCCGATCCAGCTCCTGGATCAGATCAGATTTGAGGTCGGCGCGGCTGGCGACTTCCATGATTTCAAAGATGCCCAGCAAGGCCGTGTGATGATCCTGTGCATGCGTTCTTCCGGCGTAACACTGCGTGCGCTCGTAAAGCTTCTCGAGGCGCAGCAGAGTGCGGATTCGTTCATTGACAGGAAATTCGTAACTGATCACGGGTGCAGTCACCTAGGGTGGATGCGCAATTCTGCAGCAAGGTCAGGCATTTGAAAACCCATTCCTTACTTTGGCGGCGATTAAATAGCGGTCATGTAACGTTTTTATCTGTTTTGCAAGTTCAGGCAGGCTGCCGGTATTGAGAATCAGATCATCGCAAAGCTGTTGCCGTTGCTGCCTCGACATCTGATTCGCCATTATTTTTCGTACATCAGCTTCGCTAAGCCCACTCCGTTGCATGACGCGATGGATCTGTAATTCCTCAGGGCAGTCAATCAGCATTGTTCGCTGTGCCAGTGCCCGGAAATCCGCTTTTTCAAACAGCAAAGGGACGACCACTATGCAATAAGCAGAAGTTTGGCTGCTTATCCAGTCGCGCATTTTTTGCAGGATCAGGGGGTGAAGGATGCTTTCCAGTTCCTGCTTGAGTTCCGGGTTCGAGTAAACGCGCCGCCTGGCAAAAGTTCTGTCAAGTGCGCCCTGCCCGGTCACCCAGTCTGTACCAAGCCGGGCAGCGATCTGCCTGGTCGCCATCGTGTCGTGGCTAGTCAGTTCGTGCGCGATGTCATCGGCATCCCGAACTGGTATGCCCAGTTCGGTGAACAGACGGGCTGCCGTTGATTTGCCGGAGCCGATTCCGCCGGTCATGCCGATGATCATCTGAGTCCAGTATTAAATGGGGAAAACCAGTTGCTGGATCTGGGGGCCGGCAAACATTGTAATGATGCCAGCCAATGCAAGGTAGGGGCCAAAGGGAATGGGTTTGCTGAGACTGCGCCCTTTGCCAAGTGCCGTGATGATGCCGATGACGGCGCCGGAAAGAGAGGCAATAAGCAGTATGCTGGGCAGACTCTGCCAGCCCAGCCAGGCACCGAGAGCTGCCAGCAGTTTGAAGTCGCCAAATCCCATGCCTTCCTTGCCAGTGGCCAGTCTGAATGCCCAGTAAACCGACCAGAGCAGCAGGTATCCGGCTACAGCACCTATTACTGCGCTGCTTAGCGAGGTATACGTATCAGATAGATTGAAGAGCAAACCTATCCACAGTAGTCCGAGAGTCAGGCTGTCCGGTAACAGGAAGCAGTCAAGGTCGATCAGCGTGAGCGCAATGAGTATCCATACGAAGAGAAGCGAACCAAGCAATGCCGGCTGTGGCCCGAGGTGCCAGGCAAGCAGGGTGGAGGCACATGCCGTAATAAGCTCGACCAGTGGGTAGCGGGCAGATATGGGGGCGTTGCAGCTTCTGCATCGGCCGCGCAGCCACAACCAGCTCAGAACCGGGATGTTTTCGAGAGCGCTGATCTGGTGTCCGCACTTGGGGCAGGCCGAGCGCGGAACCATGAGATTGTAGCGGGGGGGCGCAGGGAGGGGAGTGCCATCGTCCAGATCAAGGCATGCACACTCATGGCGAAAGTCCTGCTCCATCATCAATGGAAGTCGATGGATTACCACATTCAAAAAACTGCCGATGCACAAGCCAAGTAAGCCTACAATTACAGGTAGGGAGAGGTGTGAGACTTCCATTAACATTTTAGACCGCGGCACCCATTTTAAAGATTGGGAGGTACATGGCGATTACAAGGCCGCCAATTAGTGTGCCCAGTACAACCATGATGATTGGCTCCATCAGGCTGGACATGGCTTCGACTGCATTGTCGACTTCCTCTTCATAGTAGTCGGCAACCTTGCCTAGCATCGAGTCGAGCGAGCCGGATTCTTCCCCAATCGAAACCATTTGGAGAACCATGTTCGGGAAGACGTTGCTGTTTTGCATGGCAATTGTCAGGCTAGTGCCGGTGCTGACTTCAGACTGAATCTTCTTGGTGGCAGAGCGATATACATAGTTGCCCGATGCGCCTCCTACCGAGTCAAGTGATTCGACGAGAGGGACGCCAGCCGCAAACATGGTCGCGCAGGTGCGAGCCCAGCGGGCGATGGTTGCATTCTTGACGATTTCTCCGATGACCGGTAGTTTCAATAGCCAGCGATCCATTGCGATTTGTACTGTTTCACTTCGTCGCCACAGAGTTAAAAGCGCATAAATTCCGCCGCCAATTCCACCAAAAATCAGATACCAATAAGAAACAAATATGTCTGAAATTGCAATAACTACCTGAGTAGGTCCAGGTAAATCGGCTCCAAAACTTGTGAAAAGCTCTTTGAATGTTGGGATTACAAATATCATGATGATTGCTGTAATAACAAAGGCTGCAATCAGTACGGCAGAAGGATAGAACATTGCTGACTTGATTTTCTTCTTGACTGCCAGGATTTTTTCTTTGTAAGTGGCGAGTCGAGCAAGGAGAGTATCCAGAATACCTGCTTGCTCACCAGCCTGTACTAAATTGCAGTACAGCGCGTCGAAGTACTTCGGATGTTTTCGGAACGCTTGAGTGAGTGATGAGCCAGTTTCGATATCTGTTTTTATTTCCATGAGTAGTTTGGTTACGGAGGGGTTGCTGTGCCCCTTGGCAACAATATCGAACGAAGTGAGTAAAGGGACGCCAGATTTCAGCATGGTTGCCAGTTGGCGAGTGAACATCGTAATGTCCACTTCACCAATTCTACCCCCTGCACTTATGCGCTGTTTTTTTACTCTGGTGACATTGATACCCTGCCGCCGCAACGTGCTGCGCACCAGGTTTTCACCTGCCGCGCGCATTTCCCCACGTACGGTTTTTCCGCCGCGATCCTTGCCTTCCCATAGGAAAGTAAACTCCTTGATGGCCGGTGCTTTTCTTGGGGTTGCCATGTGTTTGTTCCTGGTTTTGCGGTTATTCGTTGGTGCAGGCCATGACTTCTTCGAGCGAGGTCATGCCTTGACGTACTTTCCATAGGCCGGACGCTCGCAGGTCGCGTACACCCTCTCGGCGTGCTTGATCTGCAATGTCAATGGCGTTCCCTTGTTGCATGATGATGCGGTTCATTTCGTCTGAAATGGGCATGACCTGATAAATGCCTACACGGCCTTTATAGCCAGAGCCTTTGCAAATGTCACAGCCAACCGCTCGATAAGGGGTCCACGAACCATCCAACTCATCTTCCTTGAAACCAGCCTGCAGCAATGCTTCGCGCGGAATGTCGGCGGGAGCTTTGCAGCTGCAGAGGCGCCTGGCAAGGCGTTGAGCGGTAATCAAGATGACAGAAGAAGCAATATTGAAGGGGGCGACACCCATGTTCATCAGTCGGGTGAGTGTTCCTGGCGCATCGTTGGTGTGAAGGGTAGAAAACACCATGTGGCCTGTCTGTGCCGCCTTGATTGCGATATCTGCTGTTTCGAGATCTCGGATTTCCCCGACCATGATGACATCGGGGTCCTGACGCAAGAATGCCTTTAGCGCGGATGCAAAGGTCAGGCCGGCCTTGTCATTGACGTTGACCTGATTGATGCCTGCCATGTTGATTTCGGCGGGATCTTCGGCTGTCGAGATATTGATGCCTGGTTCGTTCAGAATGTTGAGGCAGGTATAGAGAGAAACTGTCTTGCCTGAGCCGGTTGGCCCGGTAACAAGTACCATGCCGTAAGGACGGTGAACCGCGTTCAGTAGCGCTTCTTTCTGGTCGGGTTCGTAACCGAGGGCGTCAATTCCGAGTGTGGCGGAACTGGGATCCAGAATCCGCATACAAATTTTTTCGCCGTGCAGAGTCGGGAGTGTTGAAACGCGGAAATCGATTGCGCGATTCTTGCTTAGGACCAGTTTCATCCGGCCATCCTGCGGGATGCGCTTTTCCGAAATGTCCAGCTTTGAAATGACCTTGATCCGGGAGGCGATTTTTTCCTTGATGGCCAGTGGTGGTTGAGCAATCTCGCGTAGTACCCCATCTTTGCGGTAACGGATGCGGTAAAATTTCTCGTAGGGCTCAAAATGGACGTCTGACGCCCCTTCCTGAATTGCGTCCATCAGCACTTTCTGGATGTACTTAACAACGGGGGCATCATCGACGTCGGCATTTGTCGCGTCGGCCGCCTCTTCTTGCCCACTGTTCATTTCCAGTGATGCTTCGTCGACCATCAGGTCTTTCAGTTTTGCGCCACTGGCTTCGATCAGCCGATCAAGCAGAACTGCAAGCTTGTCGTCTTCGACAACAATCGGTTCGACTTGCAGGCCACTCTGGAATCTAACTTCTTCAATCGCCTGAAGGTTGGTGATGTCCGAGATACCAATGAATAGCTTCGTATTGCCGCGCTTGTAGAGCGGGACAATGCGCTGCGATGTCATCAGCTTGTTGTCGAGTGCACCTGCCTGGATATAACTTGGATCATATTGGGCAAGGTCGAGCAGTGGAAAGCCAAAGGTTTGCGAGGAAAATTCCGCGATTTCTGCCGCAGTCAGTTTTTTGCTTTTGCTGAGCTGCTCGATAAAGCTGATTTTGGATGCGATGGCTGCAGCCTGGAGCGCGTCAGCATCTGCCTCATTCAGGCGGCCGTGTTGAACCAGAAGTCTGGCCAGGCCAGAAAGTGGTGCAGCGCTCATGCGTGTATCAACTCCGCTTTTTGATTTGAATGTTTGAGGCTTTATTTGTGTTGGGCACGATAGGTTTATCGCTCAGTCTAGCAGATTGGTTTTCTTGCCGCATAATCTGCAGGTGGAGAAGGTGGCTTTTCGCTCTGTCTGTTGTCGCTTAGCGCTGCAGAACGGCCTCCAGCACTAATCGTGTGCCGATATAACCAAGAAAGAGAAAAGCAGAGCCTGTCAGAGTCCAGTTGGCAGCTTTGCGACCCCGCCAGCCGAAACGATGATGGCCGAGTAATAATGTGCCCAGGATTCCCCAGGCCAGAGTCGAGAAAATTACCTTGTGGCTCAGTAATCGGACCGCGCTGGATGCTTCCCGTGATGCAATCATTCCTGAGACAAGTGCAATGCTTAGAATCAGGAATGTGCCGCTGACTGTTACGAAGAGCAGGCGTTCGAGTGTTAGTACGGGGGGGAGGTTGCGGGTGAGCGCTCCGCGTGCCGTGCTGTGCAGTTGCCTGTCACTGAATTTGATCAGGATTGCGATGCCAGTGGCGTTGATCAGCAGGGGTTGCGTCAATAGTGCGGTTGCGAAGTGCAGTTGACTGAAAATGCCGGGGCTTGTCTGGATCTGGTGTCCGGTGGGAAGGAGTAGGCTGATTCCAAGCAGTAGTGCCGCAAAACCGGTGAGAGGGGGTTCGATGCCTTTTAGCGGTAGAAGCGGTAGAGCGGCAAAGTAAGTTGCAATGGACAGTAGTGCGGTCAGGCTGAGTGCTTCGGAGGCGCCGAAGTGCCATGGATGCAGATGGAAGGCGAGAGTGATTGCCGTCGCGTGGCAGGTCAAGGCAATAACGAGAGTTGTTGTCGCGAGGGTGTTGAAGCGAAGTGCGTGAGCTTCGGCCCTTGATATTCTGTTGAAATAAAACCAGCTCAGTAGACAGTAACCAAGCAGTGCGAGCAGTGCGAGCCAAGTCACGATGCTGTGCTTCAGGGTAGAATGGGATAAATAGTCTAACAGAGCAGAATTGAAACGTGGCTGCTCGTTCGAAAATCAGTTCATGACAGGACCTCTTGATGTTTGAAAATCTCTCCAGCCGCCTTTCGGGGGTGGTGAAAACCCTGCGGGGGCATTCTCGTCTCACCGAGGAAAATATCCAGGACGCAATGCGCGAGGTGCGGATGGCTCTTCTGGAGGCAGATGTGGCCTTGCCAGTGGTCAAGCAATTTGTTGCTGAGGTCAAGGAGCGTGCCCAGGGGAAGGAGGTGGTGGGCAGTCTGACTCCGGGGCAGGCGTTCATTGGTGTGGTTTACGAGGAATTGACCCGTTTGATGGGGGCGCAGAACGACGCGCTGAATCTTGCTGCCGTGCCTCCCGCGATCGTGCTGATGGCTGGTCTTCAGGGGGCAGGCAAGACGACCACGTCGGGCAAGCTGGCCAAATTCTTGAAAGAGACGCAGAAAAAACGTGTTTTGCTGGTCTCGACGGACGTATATCGCCCCGCGGCAATCGAACAGTTGAAGACGCTGGCCGCGCAGATCGAGGTTGAGTGGTTTCCGTCTGATATTTCACAAAAGCCGGTCGATATCGCCCTGGCTGCGCTGGATTATGCCAAACGTCACTTTCATGATGTGCTGATTGTCGATACGGCGGGGCGTCTGGCGATCGATGAAGCGATGATGCAAGAAATCCAGGCGTTGCATGTTGCTGTAAAGCCTGTCGAGACGCTGTTTGTCGTTGATGCCATGCAGGGGCAGGATGCGGTAAATACCGCTCGTGCATTTGGTGACGCGTTGCCGTTGACCGGTGTTGTGCTAACCAAAATGGATGGTGATGCGCGTGGCGGTGCAGCCCTTTCTGTTCGGCATGTGACTGGCAAGCCAATCAAATTCCTCGGTGTTGGTGAAAAGCTGGCGGGGCTTGAGCCCTTTTATCCGGATCGGCTGGCTAGTCGCATACTCGGCATGGGCGATGTACTGACCCTGATCGAGGATGTGCAGAAGACGGTTGATCAGGATGAAGCCCTGCGGATGATGAAGAAGGTCAAGTCCGGCAAGGGGTTTGATCTGGAAGACTTCAAGGCCCAGATTCAACAGATGAAGAAAATGGGCGGAATGGGCGCGCTGCTCGACAAATTGCCGGGGCAATTGAGTGCTGCGGCGAGCGGGCAGGTGACCGACAAGGCGGTTGCCCGCATTGAGGGGATCATCAACTCGATGACCCCGCAGGAGCGGCAAAAGCCCGAGTTGATCAAGGCGTCGCGCAAGCGCCGGATCGCGGCGGGGGCGGGTGTGCAGGTCCAGGAGGTGAACCGCCTGCTGAACCAGTTCGAGCAGACCCAGAAGATGATGAAGCAGTTTTCCAAGGGCGGGATGGGCAAGCTCATGCGGGGCATGAAGGGCATGCTTCCGGGGATGTGATGCAATTGCGACAGGAGGTTGCTGCGCTCCGCTTGCCTCCTGCTTTGAATTCGCGGATAATCGCGGGTTTCGTGCAAACCTGAATACTGGATTTTCAGCTATGGTAGTTATTCGTCTTGCTCGTGGCGGCGCAAAAGACCGTCCGTTCTACAATATCGTTGTTGCTGATTCGCGTAACCGTCGTGACGGTCGCTTTATCGAGCGCGTTGGTTTTTATAACCCGGTAGCTCCGGAAGGTACCGAGTCCCTGCGTTTTGCGCTGGACCGTGTCAGCTACTGGCAGAGCGTTGGCGCGCAGGCGTCCGACACGGTTGCCAAGCTGCTGAAAGGCTACAAGGCCGCTTGAGCTTTACTGTGCTGAAATCCCAACAGCCCCGACTGAATTCCGCCGTGCCGGTGCCAGATGATCTGGTGACGATGGGCTACATCAGCGGGGCTTTTGGCATACATGGCTGGGTCAATGTGGTGGCCGATACCGAGTATGCCGATAGCCTGTTTGATTACCAGACATGGTGGCTTGGGCGGGATGGGCAGTGGCAGGCGTATCAGCTGGATAAAGGCCAGGCGCACGCCAAGAAATTGGCCGCAAAGCTGGATGGTATTGCTGATCGCGATGTTGCGCATGCCTTGCGGGGCTGTGTCATCGCGGTGCCGCGCAGTGCGATGCCCGAATTAGGCGAAGACGAGTTCTACTGGGCCGATCTGGTCGGGATGAGCGTTGTCAACACGCGTTCGGAAGTGCTGGGAACCGTTGCCAATCTCCTGTCTACCGGCGCCAATGACGTGCTGGTTGTTCGTGACGGGCAAGACGAACGTCTGTTGCCATTTGTCAGTGCGGTTGTTCTTACTGTCGATAAGACAGAAAAGCTGATTACTGTGGACTGGGGTCTTGACTACTGATTCGGCGCGTTCCTCCGAGGTGCGCAAGCTGTTTGACGTGGTGACGCTGTTTCCGGAAATGTTCGACGCGGTCACCCGTTTTGGTGTCACGCGCAGGGCTGTCGAGCTGGGAATTTTCGATCTGCAGGCATGGAATCCGCGCGATTTCACCAGCAACAATTATCGTACTGTCGATGATCGCCCATTTGGGGGTGGTCCCGGCATGCTGATGATCCCCGAGCCGCTGGAAGCCGCGCTGGAAGCTGCAAAAAGCAGGCAGCGTGAAGTCGGACAGGCGGCCTGGACCATCTATCTGTCTCCGCAAGGGGCACAGCTTACGCATGAAAAGGTATTGGAGCTGGCCGCAAGGCCCGGTCTGGTCCTGTTGTGCGGAAGGTATGAAGGCATCGACGAGCGCGTTTTGCAGCGTCAGGTCGATGAAGAAATATCAATTGGTGACTATGTGCTATCGGGCGGCGAGCTGCCCGCCATGGTTCTGATTGATGCCATCAGCCGCCATTGGCCTGGTGTTCTGAACACCGCAGCCAGTGCGGAAGAGGATTCATTTGCGGACGGGCTGCTGGATTGCCCGCATTACACCCGTCCGGTGGAATACCGTGGCATGACGGTTCCGGAAGTACTGCTTTCGGGAAATCATGCCAATATCCGACGCTGGCGGTTAAAGCAGGCCCTGGGACGCACCTGGTTGCGTCGCCCGGACTTGCTGAAACAGCGTCCACTTAGCAAAGAAGAAGCTCGTCTTCTGGCTGAATTCAAGGCGGAGCACGGTGAAAAGACCGGCTCTCCCCAAGCCGCGGGGCAGAAGGAACAGGCATCTAATGGAGTAAAGCAATGAATCTGCTGCAACAACTCGAACAAGAAGAAATCGCTCGTCTGGGCAAAACCGTTCCCGCATTCGCTCCTGGTGACACCGTTGTCGTCAGCGTGAAGGTAAAGGAAGGCAACCGCGAGCGTCTGCAGGCTTACGAAGGCGTAGTTATCGCCAAGCGTAACCGTGGCCTGAACAGCTCCTTCATCGTCCGCAAGATTTCGTCCGGCACCGGTGTTGAGCGTACCTTCCAGACTTACTCCCCGCTGGTTGCTGCTATTGAAGTGAAGCGCCGTGGTGATGTTCGTCGCGCCAAGCTGTACTACCTCCGCGATCGTTCGGGCAAGTCCGCGCGCATCAAGGAAAAGCTGCCGGCACGCAAGGCTGTTGCTGCTGCCTGATTGGCACACAGCGCTGCTGCTTGAAAAACGCGGACCTGAGGTCCGCGTTTTTTTATGCATCTTCCGGCAGATTGTCATGCTCTGCTAGCATGTGGGTCGAGTGAGGGGGCATTGAATGCGGGACCTTTGGAAACTGGATCAGTATCAGGCCATTCTGGCTGTACCGTTTGGGCGCATCGGCGTGGTGCACGATGGCAGTGGCTTGCAACGACTGGATTTTCTGCCGCCGGACACTGCGCTGCACATACAGCCGCATCCCTTGCTCGACGAACTGTGCGAGCAGCTGGAATGTTATTGGCAGGTGCCGGCATTCAGGTTTGAACTTCCATATACGCTGCAGGGTACTGCTCATCAGCTCAATGTTTGGAGGGAGATTTCTGGCATACCCAGTGGTTCTGTGCGGAGGTATGGTGATATTGCCAGAAAAATAGCCTCTGCACCGCGCGCAGTCGGGCAGGCTTGTGGTCGTAATCCTTTGCCCTTGCTGATTCCCTGCCACAGGGTGGTGGGTAGCGCCGGTGCGCTGGGCGGATTCAATTCCGGGCGCAATGGATTTGACTGGTTACCGGTCAAGCGCTGGCTGCTGCGGCACGAGGGAGTGATTGCGGGTGAATGAGTTGCTTGCGGCCTGCCTCGACTCCAGTCGCCGGGAGCTTGATCTCTTTCTTGATCAGATCTGGCTGGGCGACGGACTGTCGGCCAACACGCTCAGCAGTTATCGCAACGACTTGTCGGTGTGGCTGCAATGGCTGGCGCAGGAGCGGCAGACTGACCTGCTGGGGGCGGGGCGTGATGATGTCCAGGCTTTCCTGGCACGGCAGTCGCGCGACCTGAAGGCTGCCTCGCTGGCGCGGCGCATGGCCAGCCTGCGGCGCTTTTACCGTCATCAAATCCAGTCCGGCCGATTGGCAGATGACCCGGTCGCCGAGTTGCAAGCCCCGAAACGGGTTCGGCCACTGCCTAAGGTATTGTCCGAGAAAATGGTGGCGGATCTGCTTGCCGCCCCCGATTTGTCCACCGCGGCCGGGCTGCGGGATCGCGCGATGTTCGAGCTGATGTATGCCTGCGGCCTGCGCGTCTCCGAGCTGGTGACTTTGCCGCTGGCACAGTTGCACCTGCGCGAGCAGTTCGTGCAGGTGCTGGCAGGCAAGGGCGGCAAGCAGCGCCTGATTCCGTTAGGCGAGTTTGCGGCCGAAGCGCTGGCTACATATCTGGTTGAGGGGCGGCCGGAATTGCTGGGGGGGCGCAGTGAGGCCATGCTATTTGTGAACCAGCGTGGAGAGCCACTGACCCGGCAAGGCATGTGGTACATCATCAAACAGTATGCCATCCATGCCGGCATTCCGGCGGCAACACTGAGTCCGCATGTGCTGCGCCACGCCTTTGCCACGCATTTGCTTGCGCACGGCGCTGATTTGCGTGCTCTGCAGATGTTGCTGGGGCATTCCGACATCAGTACGACCCAGATCTATACGCATGTAGCCCAGGCCCGCCTGAAGGGGCTGCATCGTTCGCATCATCCACGGGGTTAATACGCGACAAATCCATTATTGCTGCGCTACCATGAGTTGAGCCTTAATTTGGGCTGACATTAAATTCACTGGATGGGGTGTTAACCATGGATGCGACAGTAATCCAGAAATACCAAGATATTGCCCTTGGCTATGTGGCCGAGTTCGGCGTCAGAATACTGGCTGCAATTGCCTTTTGGGTGATCGGCCGCTGGCTGATCCATATGGCAGTCGGTATGGTGCAGAAATCGCTGGAGCGGCAGAAAGTTGATCCGACCGTGCTCCGCTATGTCGGTTCGGTCACCGCGGTTACGCTGAATATTCTGCTGGTTATCGGCATTCTGGGCTATTTCGGCGTACAGACCACGACGTTTGCTGCCTTGATTGCCGCGGCCGGTGTCGCGATCGGGATGGCATGGTCGGGCTTGCTGGCCAATTTTGCCGCTGGCGCCTTCATGATCGTGCTGCGCCCGTTCAAGGTGGGTGATTTCGTTTCTGCTGCGGGCGTGGTCGGGACGATCAAGGAAATCGGCCTGTTCTCCACCGTGGTCGTGACCCCCGACAACGTCGTGACCTACCTCGGCAACAACAAGATTTTTGGCGATACCATCCAGAACTTCTCGCTCAACCCCTTCCGTCGCGTTGACCTGAAGGCCCAACTGGCTGGCAGCGCCGACCACAATGCGGCTCGCGCCCTGCTGAAGGAGAAAATTGCGCTGATCCCGAATGTGCTGCCCGAACCGGCGGTCGATGTCGAGATTCTGGAGTTCAATCTGGTGGGACCGGTACTGGCTGTACGGCCTTATTGCCATAATGATCATTACTGGCAGGTCTATTTCGACACCAACCGCGTGATCAAGGAGGCGCTGGGCGAGGCGGGTTTCCCTGCCCCGACGCCATCACAGATCGTTACCGTGAAGCAGGCATCCTGATTGCCTGCAATGGCAGAAAAGAAAAGGGCAGCCGGAAGGGCTGCCCTTTTCTATACATGCATGCCTATAAGGCTGCAGCCATTTCTTTGCTGTGGATGTGGAGGTATACCTTGCCATCCTTGTCCAGATCGATGGTGACTTCCCCGCCATTGGCCAGCTTGCCGAACAGCAGTTCGTCGGCCAGTGCCTTGCGAATGGTGTCCTGAATCAGGCGGGCCATCGGTCGCGCCCCCATCAGCGGGTCGAATCCCTTCTCGGCCAGCATGTCTTTGAGGGCAGCGGTGAAATGGGCTTCGACCTTTTTCTCGTGCAGCTGTGCTTCCAGCTGCATCAGGAATTTGTCGACGACCTGCAGGATGATCTCGTGCGTCAGGGATGCAAACGGAATCACTGCATCGAGGCGGTTGCGGAATTCCGGTGTGAAGAGGCGCTTGATTTCCTGCATCTCATCGCCGGTTTCCTTTTTCGCCGTAAAGCCGATCGCCGGCTTGTTCAGTGCTTCCGCCCCAGCATTGGTCGTCATGACGAGCACGACATTGCGGAAATCGGATTTGCGGCCGTTGTTGTCGGTCAGCGTGCCATGATCCATGACCTGCAGCAGGATATTGAAAATGTCAGGATGGGCTTTTTCGATTTCATCCAGCAGCAGCACCGAGTAGGGGTGCTTGTTGATGGCTTCGGTCAGCAAGCCGCCCTGTTCGAAACCGACATAGCCGGGAGGCGCGCCGATCAGGCGGCTGACCGCATGGCGCTCCATGTATTCGGACATGTCGAAACGGATCAGCTCGATTCCCATCGTGTAGGCGAGCTGTCGCGCCACCTCGGTTTTGCCGACGCCGGTCGGGCCGGAGAACAGGAAGGTACCGATCGGTTTTTGCGGGTTGCCAAGGCCGGCTCGAGCCATCTTGATGGCGCTCGCCAGGGCCTCGATGGCCTTGTCCTGGCCGAACACGACGTTCTTCAGATCGCGTTCCAGTGTTTTCAGCGTGTTCCTGTCGTCGCTAGAGACACTTTTCGGCGGAATACGGGCGATCTTGGCAACAATTTCCTCGATTTCCTGCTTGCCAATGGTTTTTTTCTGCTTTGAACGCGGCAGGATCTTCTGTGCCGCACCTGCTTCGTCAATCACGTCAATGGCCTTGTCGGGCAGGTGACGGTCATTGATGAACTTGGCAGAAAGCTCAGCAGCCGAATTGAGAGCCGCCGCAGTGTATTTCACGCCGTGATGACTTTCGAACTTGTCCTTCAGTCCTTTCAGGATTTCCACGGTCTGTTCGACGGTCGGCTCGACGATATCCACCTTCTGGAAGCGACGGGAGAGCGCGTTGTCCTTCTCGAAAATACCGCGGTACTCGGTGTAGGTCGTTGCGCCGATGCATTTCAGCGAGCCATTCGATAGCGCAGGCTTGAGCAGGTTGGATGCATCGAGCGTGCCGCCCGAAGCTGCTCCGGCGCCAACCAGCGTGTGAATCTCGTCGATGAAGAGGATGGCGTTGCGCTCTTCGGTCAGCTGCTTGATGACGGCTTTCAGGCGCTGTTCGAAGTCACCGCGATACTTGGTTCCGGCCAGCAGGGCGCCCATGTCGAGGGTGTAGACGGTGGCATCCGCCAGAATATCCGGCACATTGCCTTCGACCACGCGACGCGCCAGGCCCTCGGCGAGAGCGGTCTTGCCGACGCCAGCCTCACCAACGAGCAGCGGATTGTTCTTGCGGCGGCGGCACAGGATCTGGATCATCCGTTCCAGCTCCATTTCGCGGCCGATCAGCGGATCGATGCGCCCGGCAAGTGCGACATTGTTCAGGTTGAGGGTAAAGCTCTCCAGCGCGCCGCCAGCGCCTGGCTCACTCTCGCTTTCTTCCTGTGGCTCGTTGCGGTGGCTGTGCGGTGGCGGTGTATTGCTCGCCTGCTTGGCGATGCCGTGGGCGATGAAATTCACGACATCAAGCCGCGTGATGCCCTGCTGGTGCAAGAAATACACGGCATGGCTGTCTTTCTCGCCAAAAATGGCGACCAGTACATTGGCTCCGGTCACTTCCTTCTTGCCCGAGCTTTGCACGTGCAGAATGGCACGCTGGATCACGCGCTGGAAGCCGATGGTCGGCTGGGTTTCGACATCATCACTGCCGGATACCACCGGCGTGTGCTCTGCCACGAAATCGCCCAGCGCCCGTTTCAGCTCGTCCATGTTCGCGCCGCAGGCGCGCAGGACTTCGGTGGCGGACGGGTTTTCCAGCAGGGCCAGCAGCAAGTGTTCGACCGTGATGTATTCGTGGCGCTTTTGCCGCGCCTCCATAAACGCGAGATGGAGGCTTACTTCAAGTTCCTGAGCGATCATTTTCCACCTCCATGATGCATTGCAGCGGGTGCTGGTGCTCCCGAGCGTAATCACTTACCTGGGCGACCTTGGTGGCCGCAATGTCCTTGGGGTAGGTGCCGCAGATGCCGCGTCCTTCGGTATGGACCTGCAGCATGATGCGTGTGGCACGTTCCTCGCGGATGTTGAAGAATTTCATCAGGACATCCACCACGAAATCCATCGGGGTGAAGTCGTCATTCAGTAGAACCACGCTCCAGAAGGGAGGGGGAGCCAGTTTGGCTCGCTGCTCCAGCAATTGGGCGTCGTGTTGCTGCTGTGTGGTCATGGAGTTGTCGTGTGTTGCGTCTACCCTTCATTTTGGAGCTATGGCCGGGCTTTTCAAGCATCCAGCTGAAAACAACATAATTATCGGCAGCATTGACGTAGTGCTTGACCTTGCTCGGCCACTTCGCGTAAAAACATGACTCGAGTTTGATGTACAAGTTTCATGCAGTACCGGCTTGGACCTGTTTTGCTGGTCTTGCACACAAACCTCAAGGTTGGCCTGGGCGAGCCAGGCCGGTTTGAATCGTTTTATTGGAAGACCAAACAAGATGGCTCTAGGTACTGTTAAGTGGTTCAATGATTCCAAAGGCTTCGGTTTCATTACTCCGGACGAAGGCGGCGACGATCTCTTCGCTCATTTCTCCGCAATCAACATGCCGGGCTTCAAAACCCTGAAGGAAGGCCAGCGCGTCTCCTTCGAAATCACGACCGGCCCCAAGGGTAAGCAAGCTGCCAATATCCAGGCTGCTTGAGCATTTACCGCTTGTGAAAAACCCCGCTTCGGCGGGGTTTTTCATTTTGGCTTACCCTATTTCAGTCATTTCAGTGTTTCGATGGCGGTACCTGCGGGCGTGTTTCCGGTGTTGGTCTGGGGTGGGGACGTTCGGGCCGGATGGGTGGGCGTGGTCGAGGCCGGATCGGTGTGCCAATCCAGTAATTGTCGACAACCCCGGTTTCTGCGCTGCTATCATGGTCGTCATCGCAATCGCTGCCGGTGCAGCCAGCCTCGCTGTCACTCTGGCGGCTGCGACGCGGGTCGCTGATGGTGCCAACGGCAGGACTGTTTTCTTCAGGACCTCCTTCCGGTACCAGTGTCGGCATGGGAATGCTATTGACCGTCGTCTCGCTGCTGAATGCTTCTGCCTGGGTGCCTGCCGGGCAGCTGGAATCGGTGAAAACCAGCGAGCCATCGGCCTTGCGGCATTTGCTGACTTCGGCGGCGCTGCTGCAGGCCAGGATGGTCAGTAGCAGAATGGACAGAGAGCGCGGCATGGCAGGGAGGCCCGGGCTGATGTTGTGTTTCCAGTGTAGTACCGGGCGCGCTATACGGAGAGGCTGATCGACAGGATGGCAGAGGCAGGGTGAGGCAGAGCGAAATGTGATCTATGCTGGAAATCAGTTCGTTATGACCAAGGAGTTCCGGCATGTCACGCCATTTCCTGTTCATGCTGCTGTTTTTCTCGGCAGTGGCCTCGGCCGGAGAAGTCAACAAATGCCGCAAGGCCGATGGTTCGCTCGCATTTACCGACCTGCCGTGTCCTGCGGGCAGCACCAAAGAAGCGCTCAGCCCTGGAGCAACCATCAGCGTTGTTCCTGCCCCGGATATTCCAGTATCGGCGCCGGTAGAGCGGAACGATGATGAGCGTCCGTCCGTAACAGGCACAAAGACTGAAAAGCCCGGTCCAGCGGAACGGAAATGTGCCAAGGATGATGATCACTGCGTGGATGACTGGCCTGGTCCCAATGATGTGCCGACGGATTACACCTACGGTGGAAGTGATGCAGACGACGGCCGCATCATTGATGGCGACCGCATTCGTCCGCCAGTACGGCCACGGCCAAAGGTCGGCAGGTAGTCTTGCAAACTGTGGTGGTAAACAGGAAGCCGCAAGTGTTTAGCCTGCCACATGGACCGTAAAACAACAGACCCCGCCTAAGCGGGGTCTGTTGTTTTGCATGAAGCCTGTGGCTTACATGCGGGCGATCATGGCGCGGCCGAAGTCCGAGCAGGATACTTCGTTGGCGTCGTCCATCAGGCGGGCGAAGTCATAGGTGACTTGCTTGTCACCGATGGCTTTTTCCATCGCTGCGATGATCAGGTCGGCGGCTTCCTTCCAGCCCATGTGGCGCAGCATCATTTCTGCCGACAGGATCAGCGAACCCGGGTTCACCTTGTCCTGGCCCGCGTACTTCGGTGCGGTGCCGTGGGTGGCTTCGAAGCAGGCAACGTTATCGGAGAGGTTGGCACCCGGGGCGATACCGATGCCGCCAACTTGCGCGGCCAGCGCGTCGGAAACGTAGTCGCCGTTCAGGTTCAGGGTGGCGATCACATCGTATTCGGCTGGACGCAGCAGGATCTGCTGCAGGAAGGCGTCAGCGATCACATCCTTGATCACGATGCCGTTCGGCAGTTGCAGCCACGGGCCGCCGTCGATTTCCACGCCACCGAATTCCTTCTTGGCCAGCTCGTAGCCCCAAGTGCGGAACATGCCTTCGGTAAACTTCATGATGTTGCCCTTGTGAACCAGGGTAACGCTCTTGCGGTTGTTGTCGATGGCGTACTGGATGGCCTTGCGTACCAGACGCTCGGTGCCTTCCTTGGAAACCGGCTTGATGCCAATCGAAGAGGATTCCGGGAAGCGGATCTTCTTCACGCCCATGGTGCCTTGCAGGAAGTCGATGACTTGCTTGGCGCCTTCAGTCTGGGCTTCCCACTCGATACCGGCGTAGATGTCCTCAGTGTTTTCACGGAAGATCACCATGTCGGTCAGGTCCGGGCGCTTCACCGGCGACGGTACGCCGTTGAAGTAGCGCACCGGGCGCAGGCAGACGTAGAGGTCGAGTTGCTGGCGCAGGGCCACGTTCAGCGAGCGGATGCCGCCACCGACCGGCGTTGCCAGCGGGCCTTTGATGGAGACCACGTATTCCTTCAGCGCATCCAGGGTTTCCTGCGGCAGATAGGTATCATTGCCGTACAGGCGGGCAGCCTTTTCGCCGCAGTAGATTTCCATCCAGTGGATCTTGCGGGCGCCACCGTAGGCCTTGGCCACGGCTGCATCAACCACGTCGATCATCACCGGGGTGATATCCACGCCAATGCCGTCACCTTCGATGAACGGGATGATGGGATTATCCGGAGTGGCCAGATTCGGCACAATCTTGGTGCCGCCTTGGGGTACTTTGATCAGGCTCATCGTTCTTTCCTGTTTTGCTGTCGCTGAGGTGTATACGATTTTCGTCGCGGCGATTCTTGTGCAAATGTTGGCGCGCTGACGAAAAAACGCCCTATTATCGCCGGTTTAGCCTCATCTGGACAAGGGAGACGATATGGCGCGTCTGATTCTGTTGAACAAACCTTACGGCGTGATCTGCCAGTTCAGCCCCAGCCCGCCGCACCAGTGCCTTGCCGACGTGTTGCCCGTGCCCGATGTCTATCCCGCCGGGCGGCTGGACACCGATTCGGAGGGGCTGCTGCTGCTGACCGATTCGGGGGCGCTGCAGGCCAGAATCGCCGATCCGAAGCACAAGCTGCCCAAGGTGTACTGGGTGCAGGTCGAAGGTGTACCCACCGATGCCGAGCTGGAGCCGCTGCGCCATGGCGTCGACTTGGGGGACTTCACCTCCCGTCCGGCGCAGGTTCGCATCATCGCTGAACCGGAGGGGCTGTGGCCACGCAATCCGCCTGTACGTTTTCGTGCGGCCATTCCAACCTCATGGCTGGAAATCACGATCAGCGAAGGCAAGAACCGCCAGGTGCGCCGAATGACTGCAAAGGTCGGGTATCCAACGCTACGCCTTGTAAGGTATGGGGTGGGTGGCTATACCCTGGACAACTTGCTGCCGGGGCAATGGCGGGAGCTGCGGGTTGCGGCGCCTGTTGTACCCAGAAAGGCAGATGGCGAACGCGCCTCGTCCGGCCGGCCCAAGCAAAGGGGGCGGCGCGGACCGAACAAGGCCCGCTAGCCTGAAGTAGCCCGGCCTGTCAGCTTTAGCACCGTATCGGCCTTGACGCATCGAGTGCTGCTGCCCATAAACCAGTCAACTACTCGTGGTGAGCGGGTGGTCCGCAGGAGGGGCTGATCATGCGACATTTCTGGCAAGCCATGCAGTTGCGCACCAAGGTGCTCAGTGCGTCAGCACTGGCTATCGTGCTGGGTTTTGGCGTGATGATCACGGTGATCAGCGCCGGCATCTACAGCAATGCAGAGAAAAGCGGTCTGCAGCAACTCGAACTGGAGGCTGCCAGCCAGGCCAGGCAGGTCGAGGCTCAGTTTGATCTTGGCTATGCCTTGCCGCGTCAGCTGGCGGGAGCGATTGATGGCATGCGGGCAGGCCAGATGCCGGATCGCAAAACGCTGGACAAATTGCTGATGAGCCTGCTCGCCGGCTACAAGCCTGCATCCGGTCTGTGGATGCTGATGGAGCCCGGTGCGCTGGACGGCAAGGATGCGCAGTATGCGCAGGACTGGCCGGTTCATGATCCGACTGGCCGTTACATGCCGTATATCACTCGTTCCGGCGACAAGATCGCGCAGGACACCATGCTGGGAGCGGACCAGCAGAAGCGTGCCGAGCCCTACCGCAACAACCCTGCCGGCTATCAGCCCGAGTACGAAAAGGCCGGCTGGGGGGATTTCTATTTTGTTCCCAAGCAGCGGGGGCGGGACACCGTTACCGAACCCTATGCCTATGACGTGCAGGGACAGCAGGTGCTGATGTCTTCGCTGGTCGTTGTCATGCGCGATGCCACAGGCAAGTTTGCCGGTGTCGCGGCAGTGGATCTGCCACTGCGCTCGCTGCAGGAAAGCCTGAGCAGGCAACAGCCGTTTGGCGATGGCAGGCTGAGCCTGGTTTCTGCCGGCGGTTTGCATGTAGTGGCGCAGGATGCCGCCTTGCTGGGCAAGCCGGTGGATGCGGCGGCTTTTCCGCCGAATTTCCTGGCGCAACTGGCCAAGGGTGAAAAGATCCGCTTCGAGCGCGATGGCGTCATCCAGCTCTGGCAGCCGGTGCGCATGGGCAGTAGCGGTCAGTTCTGGGCGCTGGGGCTGCAGGTTCCCAAGGCGACGATCATGGCCGATGCTGTCGCAGCCAGAAACAGTGCCGTGCTGGTTGGCGCGATCGCAGGCCTGCTGTTGCTGGCGGTCATTGCCGGCCTGCTGACCGTGTTGACGCGGCCACTGGCTACCCTGGCGCGGGCGATGAGCACCCTGGCCGATGGAACGGGCGATCTGACCCGCCGTCTGACTGTCCAGTCTCGGGATGAAATCGGCCGCAGCAGCGAGGCCTTCAACCAGTTCATGGAGCGCCTGCGCAGCATGTTCGTACAGGTACGTGAGGAAAGTGAGGCCGTCGGTGCCGCAGCTGCCGCATTGACCGGCAGTGCCGAGTCCGTCGGGCAGGCTTCGCGCCAGCAGGCCGAAGCTGCCAGTGCCACGGCAGCCAGCGTGGAGGAGGTGACGGTCAGTATCCAGCACATTGCCAGCACGACTGCGGATGTGAGCCGCCTGGCGCACACGGCCAGCAGCAGCATCAGCGAAGGGCAGCAACAGGTCAGCCGGGTGGCCGGCGAGATTGCCGCCGTCAATCGCAGTGTCGATGCGCTGGCCAAAACCGTTGCAGGCCTGACTGCCGAGCTGGGGAATGTCGATCGCATTGTCAGCGTGATCAAGGATATTGCCGACCAGACCAATCTGCTGGCCCTCAATGCCGCCATCGAAGCCGCGCGTGCCGGCGAGCAGGGGCGGGGTTTTGCGGTCGTTGCCGATGAAGTGCGCAAGCTGGCAGGGCGAACCGCCGAAGCCACGGTCGAGATCGGGCAGATCGTGCTGGGCATTCAGCAGGAAGTTGGCACGGCGGGCAGGGAAATGCAGGCCACGCGCGGGTTCATCGGCAGTTGCGTCGAGTTGTCCGGCCAGGCTAGCCAGTCCATCGGCGCAGTCTGCAATGCCAACGACGAGCTGGTCAGCCATGTCGAAATGATTGCCTCATCGACCCGCGAGCAGGCCGCCGCCAGCAGCGAGATTGCCCAGAATATCGAACGCATCAGCGCGATGGCTGCGGGCAATGATCGCGCCATGGCAGAGGTGATGCGGGCGGTTAGTCAGCTGGAAGGCCTCTCGGCCAGTCTGCGTGAGCTGGTTGCGCGTTTCCGGACCTGATTTTTTAAGGGTATATGAATGAGGCTCAATAAAATAAATGGCTGTGATTACATGGGGTGTTGGGTATTGGTGCGCCGTGTGAATATGTCACAGCCGTTTGCCGGGGGGGGCTTCTTATCGTGCAAGGTTATGATTTTTCAGGGCTTTGTTTCTGCGTGGCGGATCGGCTTGCCTGCCTCTGGGCGCCTGCTTGTGAGATTGCCTACAGCACAATGTCGCCGACTGTGATTAGATAATGCTTATCAAGTGCGTAATACCAAAGGATGCTGCGACCATGAAAAAACGTATTCTCTCTCTGGGCCTGATTCTGGTGATGACCGGCTGTGCCAACGGGCAGCTCACCTCGACCGGGCAAGGCACGCTGCTGGGGGCACTGGGGGGCGCGGCAGCTGGCGCGGCCATCGGTGGTGTTTCGGGTAGCAACCACATCGGCCGCGATGCAGCCATCGGCGCAGCCGTTGGTGCGATCGGCGGCTTCATCTGGTCGTCGCAGATGGAAAAGCAGCGCCAGGAAATGGAGCAGGCGACAGAGGGTACCGGTATCGAAGTCAGCAAGACGCCGAATAACGAGCTGAAGCTGGAAGTGCCGAGCGACTTCTCCTTCGATACGGGCAAATACGTTATCAAGCCGAACATGCGCCCGGTGCTCGACAAGTTCGCCCAGACGCTGAACCAGAATCCGGTGACGACCATCAAGATCATCGGTCATACCGACAGCACCGGCAGCGATGCCATCAATAACCCGCTCTCGGTCAACCGTGCTTCGGCCGTGCGCGATTACCTCAGCAGCCGTGGTGTTTCCTACAGCCGCATGACCATTGATGGCCGTGGCGCGCGCGAGCCGGTGGCCGACAATGGCAGTGCGGCCGGGCGTGCGCAGAACCGCCGTGTGGAAATCTTCGTGGCCGAGCCGGCGAGGCAGTCGCAACCCAGCCAGTACTGAAAGCCGGCAAATTTCCACAGCATTAAAAAACCCGCCAGTCGGCGGGTTTTTTAATGGGCGAAATGCAGGCTGGCCTCCAGCAAGTCGAGAAACGCGCGGGTTTTCAGCGGCATCAGACGGCGCTCGGCAAACACCGCCCAGGCTGTGACCGCAGGCAGATGCCAGTCCGGCAGAATGGCCTGCAATTCACCGCTGCGCACGAAAGCATCGGCATAGAGCGTGCCGACTGCCGCAATGCCCAGCCCCTGCACGGCGAGCCTGGCGAGCATGTCGGGCGAGTTGATTGCCATGCGTGCCGATGGCTGGATGGTATGCAGTTCCGAGCCGCGCTGCAGCGACCAGCTCTCCGTCTCGCCATTGCCGCGCAGCAGGCACAGGCAGGGATGCTGGTACAGGTCTTCCGGAGTGAGTGGCATGCCGCTGGCTGCTAGATACGCCGGCGCCGCGTAGAGCTGGGGGCTGTAAAGCCAGATGCGCCGAGCCACCAGCGAGGTTTCCACCGGCTTCTGCCCCATGCGGATGGCGAGGTCATAGCCTTCCGCAATCAGGTCAACGCGACGCGGCGAGAGATCCAGCTGCAGCATCACCTGGGGAAAGCGCCGGCTGTATTCGGCAATCACCGGTGAAATCAGCTGGATCGCCAGATCGCCCGGCATGGAAATGCGCAGTGTGCCAGCCGGCTCCTGCTGGCGCTGCCGCGCCAGCGACAGCGCCGCTTCGGTTTCATTGTCGATCTGCCGCGCATGCTCCAGCACGGCCGCGCCCAGATCGGTAAGGCTGAGCGAGCGCGTGGTGCGGTGGATCAGCCGCTCGCCCAGCAGTGCTTCCATGTGCGAGAGGCGGCGCGACAATGTTGATTTCGGGATCTGCAGGCGCTCTGCCGCTCGGGTGAAACTGCCGGCATCAATGATGCGGGCAAACAACAGCAGGTCGTTGGGTTCAAGGTGCATGGCGCGTTATTGTTCCATTGATGAAACAATCATATCCGATTTGACGGGTTTATCGCGGTATTTGCGATGGATAGAATCGCTTCATCGACTGCAATCACGCAGCCAACCCAAACCGGAGCACACCATGAACATCCTGCAAATCAACAGCAGCGCCAAATCCACCGGCTCCCAGTCCACCGAACTGGCCAACCGCATCACCGCCCGTTTGCTGGAGCGCAATCCGGCCGCCAGCCTGACGCTGCGCGATCTCGCCGTAACGCCGCACCCGCTGCTCGACGAGGCGGCGCTGACCGCGCTGATGACGCCCGCTGAAGACCGTACCACTGAACAGGCCGCCCGCGTGGCACTCGACGATGCGCTGATCGCCGAAGTGCAGGCAGCCGACGTGCTGGTGCTGGGCGTGCCGATGTACAACTTCAGCGTGACCGCGCAACTGAAGAACTGGATCGATGCCATTGCCCGGGCACGGGTGACGTTCCAGTACACCGCCAATGGCCCGGAAGGCTTGCTGACCGGCAAGAAGGTCTACGTCGCACTGACCCGTGGTGGCGTGCATCGTGATCTGCCCAGTGACAATCAGGTGCCTTATCTGCGTACCGTACTCGGCTTTCTCGGCATGACCGATGTTGAATTCATCTATGCCGAAGGGCTGGCGATGGGTGATGCGGATGGCGTGCTGGCTGCGGCCAATGAGGCGATTGCGGCTGCCGTGGCTTGATTCCAAGGTATACCCTTGTAGCCTAAATAAATGATGGTTTGCAAGGGTATACATGACAGCGTACCAACTGGCGCCTGACGCCGTGCCGGCTTGCGGTAAAATTGCGTTTTGCCCTGCAGGCGCAGTCCCATGTGGAAACCCAATACCACCGTTGCGGCCATCATCGAGCGTGATGGCCACTTCCTGATGGTCGAGGAGCGTATCCTCGGCGAACTCAAGCTCAACCAGCCTGCCGGCCACGTCGAGAAGAACGAATCGATTGTGGCGGCCTGCGTGCGCGAAACGCTGGAAGAAACCGCCTACGCCTTCACGCCGACGGCGCTGGTCGGCATCTATCAGTGGACCGTTCCCGGCACTGATCTCACCTATCTGCGCTATGCCTTTGCCGGCGAGCTGGGCGCCCACCATGCCGAGCGCACGCTGGACGACGGCATCGAAGCGGCCGTGTGGCTCAGCCGTGATGAACTGCTTGCCCGCGGCGCCCAGCACCGCAGCCCGCTGATTCTTGCCTGTGTCGACGACTATCTGGCCGGCAAACGCTACCCGCTGGAGCTGCTGCGCGATTTCGACGCCCGCAACGAAGGAGCACTGGCATGAGCAAGATCGTGGTGGGGCTTTCGGGCGGTGTTGATTCCTCGGTCACCGCGCACCTGCTGAAAGCACAGAGGCACGAAGTGCATGGCGTCTTCATGCAGAACTGGGAAGACGACAACAACGACGAATATTGCTCGATCAAGGAAGACAGCATGGACGCCATCGCGGTGGCCGACCTGCTGGGCATCGACATTGAGCTGGTGAATTTTGCGTCCGAGTACAAGGATCGCGTGTTTGCCTATTTTCTGGCCGAATACCAGGCCGGGCGCACGCCAAATCCGGACATCCTGTGCAATAGCGAAATCAAGTTCAAGTGTTTTCTGGATTACGCGATTGCGCTGGGCGGCGCCAAGATGGCGACCGGCCATTATTGCGGCAACCGTGTGCGTGCCGACGGGCGTACCGAGCTGATCCGCGCGAAGGACCAGAGCAAGGATCAGACTTACTTCCTCTATCGCCTGTCCCAGGCGCAGGTCAGCCAGGCAGTGTTCCCGCTCGGTGACCTGCTGAAAAGCGAAGTGCGCGCGATTGCCGAGCAGATCCAGCTGCCCAACGCGAAAAAGAAGGACAGCACCGGCATCTGCTTTATCGGCGAGCGGCCGTTTCGCGAATTCCTGAACCGCTACCTGCCGACCAAGCCCGGCCGCATGGTCACGCCGGAAGGGCGCGTGATGGGCGAGCACATGGGGCTGATGTTCTACACGCTGGGCCAGCGCCAGGGGCTGGGCATTGGCGGCGACAAGTCGGGTAGCGGCGAGCCGTGGTTCGTGGCGGCCAAGGATATGGCCAGTAATGAATTGATCGTCGTCCAGGGCCATGACCACCCGCTGCTGCTGAAATCAACGCTGGTCGCGCAGGATTGCTCGTGGATCCTGGGCGAAGCGCCGGCCCCGGGCCGTTACACCGCGAAAACCCGCTACCGCCAGCAGGACGCCGCCTGCGAGCTGGTTGATTTGGGCGACGGTCGCTGCGAGTTGAAGTTCACCGAGCCGCAATGGGCGGTGACGCCGGGGCAGTCGATGGTGCTCTACGATGGTGATGTGTGTCTGGGCGGCGGGATCATCCTGTGACCACGCTGTTCGATGCCGCCCTGTTCAGTGATCTCTGCGCGCGTGCGGCCAGTGCGCCACGGTTGCGCGTGCACCACAATCTGCATACGCAGAACGAGGACCCGTGCCATCGGCTGCTGGTCGCGATCGCGCCGGGCAGTTATGTGGCGCCTCACCGCCATCTGGATGCACGCAAGAGCGAGCTGCTGGTCGTGCTGCAGGGCGAGCTGGGTGTGCTGCTGTTCGCCGGTGATGGCAAGGTCGAGCGGGCGCAGCGCCTGCGGGCGGGGACAGTTGAGTGCGGCATCGACATCGCACCTGGGCAGTGGCACTGTGTAGTTGCGCTGCAGCCGCAGACCGTTTTTCTGGAGTGCAAGGCCGGCCCCTACCAGCCGCTGGGTGCGGAAGAATGGGCTGCGTGGGCGCCGCGCGAAGGCGAGGAAGAGGTGGCCTCCTATCTGTGTGCCCTGCAGGCCAGCCTGGAATCGGCTGCATAAATTACGCCAGTTGTAGGGATTTTGCGACGGCGGTTGCAGTCAAGGGGCCCCATTTTCGCCTTGGCGCAGCAGTTGGCGCACAATGCAAGGCTGGATGGATCGCGGAGTGGTGTGCAGTGAGGAATATGACCAAGGGACTGGCTGTCGGCCTTTTCTCCCTGCTGGCGTCGCCGCTGCTGGCTGCCAGCCTGACGCTCTGCCATGAAGACGTTGATGCCTATCCCTGGATTTTCGGCGAGAAGGACGGACTGGATCGCTATGTGATGCAGACGGTCGCGAAACGGCTGGGGCTTGCGGTGAAATACCGGCCGCTGCCCTGGAAACGCTGCCAGTTCGAAGTGAAAAACGGCATGAGCCAGGGCATGTTTTCCGCCGCCTTCAGCGCCGAGCGCAGCGTATATGCCGATTATCCGCTACAGCCTGATGGCCAGCCCAACCGTGCCATGCGCATGGCACAGGATCGCTATCTGGTTTATCGCCACATGGGCAGCAATGCTGACTGGCGTGACGGCGAATTCCGCCATGTCCGTCTGGCCGGTATCCAGGCGGGTTACAGCATCGGGCCGGAATTGCGCACCATGGGCCTTACGCTCGACGAGCGCTCCAGTTCGACGGATGATCTTTTCCGCAAACTCGACTCCGGCGCTATCGACGTAGCGATTGTCCTGCAGGGGCAGGCCGCGCATGCACTGCAGCAATTCCCGCAATGGACTTCACGGCTGGAAGCGCTGCCCGAGCCTTACCGCGAAAATGACATGTATCTCGCGCTGAACAAGACGTTCTGCCGCCAGAACAAAGATCTCTGCCCGCGCCTCTGGCAGGAAATCAGAGCCGTGCGGGAGAGTCCGGAGTACCGCCAGCTGCAGCAGAAATACGGCTTCTGAGTGGGCGGCGTAATCACTTCTTGGCGCGCGGGTGTGCGGCGTCATACACCTTGGCCAGATGCTGGAAATCGAGGTGTGTGTAGACCTGTGTGGTGGCGATGCTGGCATGCCCCAGCAACTCCTGCACGGCGCGCAGATCGCCGGAGGATTGCAGCAGGTGCGTGGCGCAGCTGTGGCGCAGCTTGTGCGGATACAGTGGTTCGGCCAGTCCCAGTACCTGCTGCCAGTGTTTCAGGCGCAACTGGATCGCGCGCGGTGTCAGCGCACTACCATTCTGGCTGACAAACACCGTGTTCACGCCCGGATGCACCAGCAGCGGGCGCTGCAGCAGCCAGCGCCGCAGGGCTTCACTGGCCGCCTGGCCAATCGGCACCAGCCGCGTCTTGCTGCCCTTGCCCAGCACGCGCGCTTCACCCTGAACCAGATCAAGCTCGTGCAGTTTCAGGCCCGCCAGCTCGGAGACGCGCAGGCCCGACGAATAGGCCAGCTCGAATATGGCCTTGTCGCGGCAGGACAGCGGGTCATCATCGGGCATTGCATCGAGAAAACCGCTGGCGCTGTCCGCAGTCAGCGTCTCTGGCAGCGGTTTGCGCGATTTCGGCGGGCGTACGCCATCCACCGGATTGAGCGGCCAGTGAAAGTCGCGGCACATGATGCGGTAGAAGGCGCGCCAGGCCGACAGCGTGCGGGCAATGCTGCGCCCGGACAGGTTGCGGCTGGCAAGCATGCGCACCATGCCGCGAATATCCAGGGGGGTAAGCTCCTGCAGCCCTTTATCTTTCGCTAGTTCAGCCAGATACCCCAGGTCATGCCGGTAGGCTGCCAGCGTGTGCGGGCTGACCATGCGCTCACCCTGCAGGTGGCGGAAGAAATGCTCGAAGTGTGGGTGATGTGTAGTGTGCTCGGCCATGCTTGTTACCACACCAGTACCCAGCGTGGGAGAAGAAAGTCTGGAAAGAGCACGACATCACTGCCGTAAAGCACGTTCCCGCGCGCCATTGCAGTACGCTCCTCGCTATCCGGCAAACCGAAGTGGTAAGGGATAATCCGTGGTGGCCCGGCAACATCGCGCCAGCTGATCTCAAGCGGGATCAACATCGCAAACAGCCCCGCCACCAGCAGGGTGCCGGGGCGGATACTCGGGAAAAGCCGGCGCCTTGTCAGTAAACACATCAGTAACAGAGCTGCCCAGAACAGGTGTGCACTGAGCAGCAGGCAGAAAATGACGAGGCTGCTGGCAAGAATCCACAGCGCGCCACGCACGCAGGCCATCATCTGTGACGCTCACGCATCCACCGGCGCTTCTTCGTCCAGTACCGGCACGTCGTCAAGGCGAGCCTCTTCGGCGATCTGGTCACAGCGCTCGCCGCTGGTGACGCGGCGGATGGCGGCGGAAACCAGCTCGGACAGGCGCTGCAGATACAGTGTGCCCATGTCGGGGAAGAAGCGCTGCGGATCTTCGCTCGCCATGACCAGAATGCCGAAGGGCTCGCCGGCCGTTTTCAGCGCGAACTGGGCAAACGATTGCAGCGTGCCGGGTTCTGCGCCGAACCAGCCTTGCACCTCGTCGGTCGCATAGGGGCCGCAGTAGGGCGAAACCAGATTCTGCGCGAGCTTGCCGATGGCCTCGCCTACCGGGCTGAATTCGCGCAGATTGCTCTCCACGCCGCTAATCCACAGGCGCAGGGCCACATGCGGCACGCTGAAGCGCTGCTGCAGATGATATTCAAGGGTACCGATGATGCCGGGCAGATCCTGTGCCTGCATCAGGTCGACGGTAAGGCGGTGCAGCTTGTCGGAGATCTGGTCGTTTTCTTCGCCGAAAGCGAGCAGCTCGACGAGCTTGCCTTCCAGTGCCCGGTTGCGCTCGCGCAGCGTCTGCAGCTGGCGCTCGGTCAGCGAAACCGCCTGCCCGCCGTGGCTGTTGGCCACATAGATGTCGGCAATGTCATGGGCGTAGTGATCGAAAAATTCGGGATGCTGGCGCAGCCAGTCGAGCATGTCCTGTTCTTGCATCGCAGTTTCTGCCAATGGGAAAACAAAGGAACATTCAACCACAGAGACGCGGCGAAGAGAGAAAAAAACCGACAATCCGGCGGGGAAATGTCGGTTTTTCGCGCGAAGGCGGTGTCAGGAGCTCAGTCGGCCAGCTCGCCGCTGAAGACGGTCACCGCTGGCCCGGTCATGAACACCGGAGTACCGGCGCCAGCCCAGGCGATGGTGAGGTCGCCGCCACGGGTATGAACCAGCACGCGTTCATTCAGCAGGCCGCGGCGGATGCCGGCCACCACCGCGGCGCAGGCGCCGGTGCCGCAGGCCAGGGTTTCGCCGGCACCGCGCTCGAACACGCGCAGGCGGATTTCATCGCGGCTGACGATTTCCATGAAACCGGCATTCACGCGCGCCGGGAAGCGCGGGTGGTTTTCGATCAGCGGGCCCTGTTCCGCCACCGGCGCGGTGACGACCGAATCGACCACCTGTACCGCGTGCGGATTGCCCATCGAGACGACTGAAATATCCACGACCCGTTCGCCGACGATCAGCGGGTCGATCAGCGCTTCGTTCGGGGCTTCGAAGGGGATTTCTTCCGGGGCGAAACGCGGCACGCTCATGTTGACGGTAACATTGCCATCGGCTTCCAGCTTCGGGTAGATGATGCCTTTGGCAGTTTCGACCGCCAGCTCGTCCTTGTCGGTCAGGCCGGTGTCGCGCACGAAGCGGGCGAAGCAGCGCGCGCCGTTGCCGCATTGTTCCACTTCGTCACCATCGCAGTTGAAAATGCGGTAGCGGAAATCCACGCCGGGCTGGCTGCTTTGTTCCACCAGCAGCAGCTGGTCGAAGCCGATGCCGAAATGGCGGTCGCCCCATTGCTGGATCAGCTCCGGAGTGAGCGTAACCGGCTGGCTGACGCCGTCGATCACCATGAAATCGTTGCCCAAGCCGTGCATTTTGGTAAAGCGCAGTGCCATGTCGAGAAGTCCGCAGTGAAGTTTTCCGGCAATGTAAACCCGGCATGCAGCAGGCGTACAGCAATCTTTTCTGATTGCCGATCAAGCCGGCTAATCAGCGGCTTGCTCGGCCAGTGGCAGGCGCCGCACGCGCGAGCGTGCCAGCGAGAAATCCGGGTCGGCCTCGGCAAATTCGACGCGGCCAGCCTTGCCCAGTAGCGCCATGCGCCAGCTGCCCAGCCAGTCACTGCGGAAGAAACCGTGCGAATTGCCCATCCATTCACCCACGGCCTGGTAGGCCGCTTCCCAGCGGGTGCTTACGCACAGCCAGAGCTCGTCATCGAGGCTGTTGATCGGGCAGCAGCTGAACCGGCCATCCTGCCAGCTGCGCAGGCCGTCGCTGCCGCGCAGTGCTTCCCACTCGGCGGCCAGCGCAGCAAGGGTTTGCTTGCCTGTTTTCTCGCCCAGCTCCGCAGCCGCCTGCAGCTGGGCCGCTTCGCACATTCCTAGCGCAAACATGGCGTCGGGAAACACCGATTCAATCTGCGGCACGCGGATCAGCGTGAACGGGCGACCCCGACGCCACCAGGCGATGCGGCGCAGCATCAGCTCCTCACCGCAGGAATTGCCCACCCACACGGTCAGATCAGCGGGCAGGCTGGCGAGCATTGCGCGTTCCTCGGCGAGCTTGTCGGCAAAGCGGTAGGGGAAGAAAGGGTTGACCTCGCTCCAGAATGCCGCGCGCGCTCCGGCGTCCGCATCGACATCGGCCAGCGGGCCGACGGGCAGGTCGTCGCGGGCGACCAGAATGGCGGCGTCAGGCAGCGCCGCGCGCAATGCATCTGCCGCGCAGTCACCGAGAATCAGGTGGGTGGTCTTGCTCACTGAAGGCTTACTCACTGAAAAGGCGCCCGTACTCGACCATCAGGCAGCGGTCCATCACCACGGTCATGCCGGCGTCCTGCGCGCGCTGGGCGGCGGCGTCATTCACGACATCAAGCTGCAGCCACAGTGCCTGGGCGCCAATGGCCAGCGCGTCGTCGACGATGGCGTCGACTTCTTCCGGCCGGCGGAAAACATTGACCAGATCGACCGGCCCGGGGATGGCGAGCAGGTTCGGATAGCACTTTTCCCCCAGCACTTCGGTCAGGCCAGGGTTGACCGGAATGATGGTGAAGCCCCATTGCTGCATGAGCCGCGCCACGCCGTGGCTGGCACGGCCGGGCTTGTCGGAAATGCCGACCACAGCGATGCGCCGCGTGTTGCCCAGCAGGCTGCGGATTTCATCGTCACCGGGGTTGGGGAAACTCATGCAGGATTCCTTTGTTGGGTATATGGCTGCAGCCATTTTATATGAAGGGCTGCAGCTGTATACGGTGCTTATTCGCCAATCACCATCACGGCATCGGCTTCCACCAGCGCACCCTTGGGAAGCGCGGCGGCCTGGACGGCGGCGCGCGCCGGGAAGGGGGCGCTGAAGTATTCGCCCATGATTTCGTTGAGCTTGGCAAAGTTGGCCAGATCAACAACGAAGACGCCCAGCTTCACGATGTCTTTCAGGTCACCACCGGCGGCCTGGCAGACCGCGCGCAGGTTCTGGAACACGCGGTGTGCTTGCGCTTCGAAGCCATCCACGAGCACGCCGCTTTGCGGTTCCAGCCCGATCTGGCCGGACAGATAAACGGTGTTGCCCACTTTCACTGCCTGCGAATAGGTGCCGACGGCGGCGGGTGCGTGGTCGCTATGGATGATGGTCTTGCTCATGGGTTTATCCTTTGTAGCAGAGTCGGTGTGAAAGGCTTATTAAACCACAGAGAACGGCCTGACGAGCACGCCGGTACAAGCCGGATGGCCGTGTCTGCCAGACACTGGAAGGGCCGGGCGCTACATCAGATAGAAGCCGACCAGCCGCTCGATGTCGCCGTTTTGTCTGGCATCGCGCAGTGCGGCGTTGAGCTTGTCGATGAAATCATCGCGGTAAGCCGGCGGCAGCGCCACGCCGAAACCGACCCGGGCATCCTGGCTGGCCAGCTCGACCGTTTCTGCCAGTTGCAGTCGCTGGATGGCATCCGCAGTCGGGTGTGTTGCTTTCAGCTTTTTCAGCGCATGGGTAATGGCCAGCCGGTCGTTGGCGTAGCAGCCGATGCGTCCGGAGGCGAGTTTGAGCAGATTGGCTTCGTTGCCCTTGGCCTCTTCCACGCGGGCCTTGCCGGCACGGATGGCTGCCTGCAGGCTTTCCGTGAGCAGAAAGCCGGCATTGACACCGATCGTGATGTCGCCGAAATCATCGGGGAAGTGCTGGCGCGGGCGGCTCATCGCCGGCTGGCTGCAGACAATCACGATGGTTTCCCGCAGCAGCGGTGCGGAATACTGCGTAATGTAATTGCGCTCGCCCAACTGGTAGGGTGGAAACAGCGCCATGCTCTCGCCGCTTTTGAGCATGGCCAGGCCGTGTTTCCACGGCACCGGCTTCAGGATCAGGTCATAGCCTTCCAGTCCCGCACCGATCTGCCGCAGCAGATCGACATAGATGCCCTTGAACTGGCCGTATTCGACATAGGAATAGGGCGGGTAGGCGTCATCGCCATACAGGGTGATCTGCTCGCCTGCGCGCGCGGTCTGGACCAGGGCCAGCAGCAGGCCGGCAAGCAGTAGGCAAAGACGCGGCATCGGGTACCCCATTCAGGAAGGGCGGACGCTTCAGCATAGTCTGCCGGCGGGGAGTCTTCACCCCGCCCCCTTCTGTCCGGCGTGTCAGTCCCGGCTGGCCGGAAAGCGCTCGCCGATACTGGCGTAGTCCATGCCACCCAGGCGCATCAGGGGATTGAAGGGCTCGGGATGAATGCGGCCATCCTGCAGGATCGATTCGGCAGCATACACATGCACGATTTCGATCAGGCAGTGGTCGGCAATGACAGGGCTGCCAATCGGAATGTGCTGCCACAGGCGACCTTCCAGTGCCAGCACGGCATTGGCCAGTCGTGGCGGCCTGACCGCCGTGGCGGGGGCCAGTGGCAGGCCGAGCAGTTCCGCCTCGCTTTCGTGCGGCGCGAAATTGCGTCCGCTGGCGGCAACCTGTGCCACATCGTCGCGGCTGGGCAGGTGGATCACGCATTCGCCCTGCTCCAGCAGATTGCGTGCGGTGTCCTTAGCTACATTACCCTTGCCGCGGTTGATGCTGATGGCAACCAGCGGCGGGTCGTCCGTGACCATGTTGAACCAGGAAAACGGCGCAACATTCACGATACCGTCCGGGCTGATCGTGCTGACCCATGCAATCGGACGCGGTACAACCGCATCGCTGAGCAGCGTGTATTTTTCACCGGGCGGCAGCGCCGCCATCGACCATTCCATGTGTCTCGTTTCCTGCTATGGCAGTCTGCTCTGCAGCAGCCTGAACTCTGTGTCCAGCGGCAAAGCCGCTGAAAAGGGTTTGAAAAACAACGCGCCGGAGCTTGCCTGCTGCGTTGCAGGGGGCGGACTATGCCGCCTGGTCGCGTGCGATGCAAGCCTCAGGGGGCAAAGCTGATCCGCTCGACGGTGTAGCCCCGCTTCTGCAGCAGCTCGGGCAGACCGTCCTTGCCGACCATATGCAGCGCACCGACAGCGACAAACAGCCGCTTGCCGCTGCTGTGTGCCGCGTCGATTTTCGGTGCCATCTTGCGGTTGCGCTGCGGCCCCATGCGGTCCATGAATTCCCGGTCTGCCGCCGTTTTGACGCAGTCACACCATTGCTCATAAGCCGCAAGGTCTGCCGCATTGCTGCTGGCCCAGCTTTGCGCCAACCGGCCCGTCTGGGTCAGGACAGCTTTGCTGTCCAGCAGCGCCAGCGATTGCTGGATCATCTGCAGCGTATCTTCGCGCGGCAGTCGCTCGAAAAGGTCAAACTGTTCACGGGCGGACTCCAGTGCCATGACGGGCTTGCCGGTCTGCCTTGCTTGCTGCAGCCACATCATTTCGCTGCCCAGCGTGGCATCGAGGCCGATGCGGCGTGCTTCCAGCATCGTCAGTGTGACCGACAGCATGGCGGCGGACATCATGTCCTTCAGCTGTTCCGGCAGGCAGGCACGGCGCAGTTCAGCGAGGAGTTGCGCCTGCAGCGGCTCTGGCAGGGCGCTGAATGCCAGTCCCCAGGTGGCCGGGTCCTGCATGCCTTTCATCTGCGCTTCATCGGAAGGATCGATTTCCATCACCAGCGTATCGCTGGCGGCAAAAGCGCTTTTCAGTTTCGGGCCGGGAAACACCCATTCCGGCTTGCCCAGGTGCATGGTGCCGTAGAGCCAGGAGCTGTGACCGCCCTTGCTGATTTTCCAGAGCAGGCCGCGATCCCTGGCCTGGCCGGCCAGTGTCTTCCATTCGTCAGCAGTGGGGAGCTCGACAGCAGGGCAGGTGTCAGCGCGGGCGAAACCCTGCAGGCAGACCAGCAGCAGGGTGGCAAGGCAGAGCATCAGGCGGGATCGGAACATGAGGCGGGTCTCGGTCTTCTGTCTGTTTCCGGCAGGCAGGCAAAAGGGAATTATTCAAGGCGTGCCGGCGCCTGTATGGGGGGCTATCGTATAACAAAGCCACATCCGGCGGCTCGAAAATGGGGCATGAAGGCTGTACAGTAGCGACCTTGTCCCGGTTTCAGTTTCCTCCTTGCCGGCATCATCTTCCCAGGCTGAGTCCGTGCACATTACCCGCATTCCCGAGCATGAAATCGAGTTTTCCGCCATCCGTGCACAGGGTGCGGGCGGGCAGAACGTCAACAAGGTTTCCAGTGCGGTGCACCTGCGTTTCGTGATTGCGACGTCGTCATTGCCCGACTTCATCAAGGAGCGCCTGCTGGCGCTTCATGACCAGCGCATCAGCAAGGACGGCGTGGTCATCATCAAGGCGCAAACCTCGCGCAGCCAGGAGGCCAATCGTCTGGATGCCATTGCGCGGCTGCTGGAGCTGGTCAACAGCGTGGCGCACACACCGAAAGCCCGCCGCGCCACCAAGCCCACGCGAGGTTCGCAGCAGCGCCGTCTGGAGGGCAAGCAGTTGCGGGGCAAGGTGAAGGCCTTGCGTGGAAAGGTCTGCGACTGAGCCTGTGCCTTGCGGTCAGCCGGGGTTGAGGCCAGCTGCCAGTGCCATGCGCCAGGCGCGCCAGGCCGGAATGAGGCTGACGAGCATGCCAGCCAGCAGGGTGGCCGCCATCAGCATGAGTTCGCCACCGCCCGGCAAGCCGGGGCTGACCTGCAGGAGCAACTGATCGCGCAGCAGCCGGCCTGCGATCAGCAGCGCAAGCTGCAGCAGGCCATAGCCCAGTGTGATACCTGCCAGCAGCAGCAGCAGTGTTTCTCCAATCACCAGCACGAAGAGTTGCCAGGGGCGTGCACCGACCGAGCGCAGAATGGCCATTTCGCGCCGTCGTTCGTTCAGGCCGATCAGCAGTGCCGACATCATGCCCAGCAGACCGACCAGCAGCACGAACCATGACAGCACTCGCAGCGCCTGTTCGGCCACGCCCAGCAATTGCCACAGTTCCGACAACGCCACGCCGGGCATGATGGCCTGCAGCGGCTCGCCGTCGAAACGGTTTACCGCGCGCTGCACGCCGAAGATGGCGGTGCGTGATTTCAAGCCGACATAGAAGGCCGTGATGCTGGCTGGTGGCGGCAGGGCATGATCTCCGGCCGCGGCCAGGGCCCCGCTGCTGGCCAGTAGCGAGGGACTGCCGGATTCCCAGCCTTCATGGATGGCGCTCAGACCGTCGAGCGACACATGCAGGGTGTCGTCAACCGGCGTGCCGGTCGGCGCCAGAATGCCGGTGACGGTAAAGGGCTGGTCGCTGTGCTCGGTGAGCGCCGCTTCGCCACTGCCGTGCGCCAGCACCACTTGCTGGCCAAGCTGATACTGCAGGTGGCGGGCAATATTGGCGCCGAGCACCACATCATGGGTTCGGGCAAACACAGTGCCGCTGGCCAGCTGCAGCGCCCGATTATCCCCGTAGCGCAGATGGCGGAAATAGTCTGTTGTCGTACCCAGTACCGGGTAGCCCCGGTGGCTGTCACCCAGCGACACCGGGATGGTCCATGCCACGCGCGGGTCGCTGGCCAGCGTCTGATAGCTGTCCCAGCCGATGTTGTTGGTGGCGTTGCCTACGCGGAATACGCTGTAGAGCAGCAACTGGATCGAGCCGGTGCGTGCGCCGACGATCAGATCGGTGCCGCTGACCGTATTCGAAAAACTGCTGCGGGTTTCCTGCCGCAGGCGCTCGACGCCCAGCAGCAGCAGCGAGGCCAGCGCAATCGTCATGACGGTCAGCATGACGGTCAGGCGACGGCTGAAGAGACTGCGCCAGGCGAGTTCAAGCATGCATGTCTCCGTTGGCCGTGTTGAGTTCCGGCAGACTGAGGCTGCGATCGAAGCCACTGGCGAGCCGTGCATCGTGGCTGACCATCAGCACCGCCGTCTGTTGCTGGCTGGCGCAGTCGAACAGCAGAGATACAAAGGCATCGCGCCGTGCTTCGTCGAGCGCCGAGGTCGGCTCATCGGCAATCAGGATTTCCGGCGCACCGATCAGTGCCCTCGCCACGGCGACCCGCTGCTGCTGGCCTACCGAGAGCTGCCGGGCTTGCTGGCTGGCCAGCCCGCCAAGATCAAGGCGTTCGAGCAAGTCCATCGCTTGCCGTTCCGGCGTGCCGGCAATGGCCCGCGCCCGCTGCTGGCGCTGCCGGGAGAAGCGGCAGCCGAGCAGCACATTCTGCAGTACCGGCAGATAGGGTAGCAGGTTGAACTGCTGGAACACATAGCCCATATGGTCGGCCCGGAACTGATCGCGCGCGGAGGCGCTCAGTGCGGCCAGATCCTGTCCGAGAATTTTGATTTGCCCGGTTTGCGGCCAATGGATGCCTGCCAGCAGCGCCAGCAGGGTACTTTTACCGCAGCCGCTGGGGCCATAGAGGAACAGTTTCTCAGCCGGTGCCAGCGTAAATTGTCCGATGCACAGCGCCGGGCTTTTGCTGCCCGGCCAGCCGAATTCGAGTTCACGCAGGTCGATCAGCATCCTGGCAGGTTCGCTGTTCATGCCGTGGTTTTTCCCAGGTTAGCGCAGGCTGATGGCCTGGCCGGGTTGCAGTTTGAGCTGGCGCTGGCCCCGGTCGGTGGCGATGTTCACGATCAGCTGGCGGATGCCCGGGTAGCGTTGCCAGATGGGCAGGGCAATCGTTGCGGGAGCTCGCTTGCAGTTGAAGCCGTATTCGGCGTCCACATCGCTATGTCCGCCCTTGCCCCAAACTGGAGCACTCACCAGCGGGGGCGAAGCCTGGCATTCAGCCGCCGGCTCGGGATTGAACAACAGCTCGGCTTGCGCGAGGTTTTTCACCAGCTGGTCAACTTTGGCGCGTTCGGCTGCCGTTTTCGGCGCATGCTCGAAGCCGAGCAGGTTATCCGCCGGGCTGGACAACTCCAGTTGCAAGGCATTGCCCTCAACGACCACGTCAAGCGTTGCCACACCATGCTGGTGTGCGCCATGCCCGTGGCCTGCGCCATATACCAATGCTGGTATTGCCATAAAGCCAATGATCAAAAAGCGCTTCATTGTGATACCTCCTGTTTTTTTGTGTCCTGGCGTTTGTAGGGACGCACGTCATCGGCCTGCATGCGGTAGCCGGCCTCCACCATGGCCGAGCCGTCCACCAGCGAGAGACTGGCCTTGCTCGTGCCCACCTGCAGCTTGCCGCTGATCGTGACCGGCGCAAACATGCCGGATTGCAGGTAGCCCTGGGGATAGCTCACTACGATCATCTGGTTGGGTGGTGGGGCGGGAACATGGATGCAGGCACCGATGACCGGAACCAGCAGAAATTCGGTGACCTTGCGATCAGTCTGTTTCAGCGGCAGCAGATAACCATCAATACGGACCTCTTTCTGGTTCAGCGCCTGCTTCAGTTCCGAGGTGCGCTTTTTCTCGAAGTTGGCGATCTCGTCAACAAAAGCCGACAGGTCACGCAGATCTTCTTTCAGCAGCTGGCGGTCCTTTTCCGAAAGGGCATCCGGCTTGACGTTGTCCTTCTTCATGGCCTGTTCCAGTTCGCGCTTCTGGACCGCGCGGATCAGGCGGTTTTTCTCGGCGCTGTTCAGTGCCGCCACCCGGGCGCGCAGGGCCGGGTCATCCGGCTGCAGGTCGGCCCAGTTCAGCGTACTGGGTGCGGCGATTGCTGCGCAGCTAAGGCAAAGCAGTGCGATCAGTATCCAGTTACGGATCATGTTATCTCCCGGTGGGGGCAGTCAGTACTCGAGAAGGACATGCCATTGCAGGATGCAGAATAAGGATTGCCCATGATTAATGCAACATTGTTGCGCTACAGTGGCCTGCCATCAGGATCGCTCTCCCATAAGTAAAAACCGGCCCTGGCAATCGAAAGACTGCAAGGGCCGGTTTCCCGGGAGGGTGCGTGCCGGATTCGGCAGCGCTATCCTGCGTGGCTTAACTGCCGTTGCGCATCACATTGATGGCATCCGCGATTTCCTGGGCCTTGGCGCCAAATACCACCTGCACACCATTGCTTCCCAGCGTGATCACGCCCATTGCACCGAGATCCTTCAGGCCCTGCGCGTCGACCTTGCTGGCATCCTTCACTTCCAGCCGCAGGCGGGTGATGCAGGCGCCAACGGAGGTCAGATTGTCCAGCCCGCCCAGCCGTACCAGCACTAGTGCGGTCAGGTCTTCTTCTGCGTGCGTGATTTCGGCCTTCACTTCGCTGGTTTCGGCCACCTTGTTGTCACGGCCCACGGTCTTCAGGTCGAACTTGCGGATCACGAAGCGGAACACGAAGTAGTACGTCACCGCCATCGGAATGCCGTACAGAACAACCTTCAGGTAGTTGGTCTGGTAGCCGTTGAGCGAGGGAATGATGCCGAAGGAAATGTAATCGATCATCCCGGCCGAGAAGGATTTGGCGATGTGGACTTCCATCAGGTACATCGCCATGTAGGACAGGCCCGCCATGATGACGTTGAACAGATACAGCACCGGCGAAACGAAGATGAACATGAATTCGACCGGTTCGGTAATGCCGGTGACGAAGCAGGTCAGGCCGGCCGAAAACAGCATACCGGCGGCGATCTTCTTCTGGCTGGTCTTGGCTTCGTGGTACATCGCCAGGCAGGCAGCCGGCAGCGCGAAGAGCATCAGCGGGAATTCACCCTGCAGGAATTTCCCGGCGTTGGAGTAGGTCGGCGACGAGAACGATTTCACGCCTTCGGCATACATCTTGAACCAGATGGTCTGGTCTCCGTGGATGATCTGCCCGGTACTGGTCGTATAGTCGCCAAAGGCAAACCAGAACGAGGGATACCACACATGGTGCAGGCCCAGCGGAATCAGCGCGCGCTCTACTGCACCGAAGATGAAGGTCGAGATCGCCTGGTTTTCGCCGTTGACCACACTGGACAGGCCGGAAATCATGGCCTGGATGTAGGGCCACAGTTCGGCCAGCAGCAGGCCCATGGCAAACGCCGCCAGTGCAGTGACAATCGGCACGAAGCGCTTGCCGGCGAAAAAGCCCAGAAAGGCCGGCAACTTGATGGTGTGGAAGCGGTTATACATGGTCGCCGCCAGAATGCCGGCAATCAGGCCGCCGAATACCCCGGTTTGCAGGGTGGGAATGCCCATCACCATGGCGTATTTGCCGCCGCCCGAAGCCATCTCGGGCGTGATGCCCAGCGTGGTGCCCATGGTGCCGTTCATGATCAGCATGGCGATCACGGCGGCCAGAGCGGCGACGCCGGCCTCGCCGGCAAGACCGATGGCCGAGCCCACGGCAAACAGCAGCGCCAGGTTGTCGAACAGCACGCCACCGGCGAGTTTTACCAGCGGCAGCTGGAATTTGTCACCGAAGGCCAGCAGCAGGCCGGCTGCCGGCAGTACGGAAATCGGCAGCATCAGTGCGCGGCCGATCATCGACAGCTTTGATACGCCACCGGACAGGGAATTGCCCATTGTTTTCAGCATGATGCCTCTCCTGCATGAATTGGGGTTTGCCCCGCGGAACCAAGGGAGGGGCGGGAAGCGGGAAGGTGGAATCCGGAGCTGGCGCCGGGTGGTTCATTGCCGGACAGATGATGTGCTGACATGGTTGACTCCTCGGTGTCTGTTTATTGTTCTGGCCATTCGACCGTGACAAACCCAGTGTACGAGGGGGGGCGACAGCAATGCGGCAACGTTTGATTGCCGAAATATTGCACCGCTGCAACATATCGCCGGAATGCTGCAATACATTGAGAAAAACGTCGCTTTACTGCGGTGCGGCTGCATTTTTATGGGTAAATCACCGGATTTCTCCATTACTATCTGGCCTTGATAATGAGCCGTCGAAACCGCAAAGGGAGGCCGAATCATGGCAGTGCAGAGCGTATCCCCGGGAGCGCAGGGCAATATCCTGCTGGTGGATGACGATGCGGAAATCCGTGCGCTGCTGGGGGAATACCTCGGCAAGAACGGCTTTCAGGTCAAGACGCTGCCTGATGGCCGTCTGCTGCAGACTGAACTCAAGCGCGAGCAGACCGATCTGGTGATCCTCGACATCATGCTGCCGGGGCTGGACGGTTTCAGCCTCTGCCAGATGATCCGGCAGTTTTCCTCGGTGCCCATCATCATGCTGACCGCCGCCTCGGAAGAAACCGATCGCGTGGTCGGGCTGGAGCTGGGGGCCGACGATTACATGGCCAAGCCCTTCAGCGCCCGCGAGTTGTTGGCCCGCATCAAGTCGCTGCTGCGGCGCAATCGCATCGCCCAGAGCGGCGCCGGCCTTTCCGAGCCGCGCTTTCTGGTGTTCGGCGACTGGAAGCTCGACTTGTTGCGGCGCGAGCTGCTGCATGCCGATGGCGAGCTGGAAATCCTCTCGGGCACCGAATTTGCCCTGCTGCAGCTTTTCCTGCGCCATGCCAATGAAGTGCTCGACCGTGATGCCATTTCCGAAATCACGCGCAACCGCGAAAGCAACCCGCTCGACCGCGGTGTCGACGTGCAGGTCAGCCGCCTGCGCCATCGCCTGCGCGACCAGCAGCGCGAGCTGATCAAATCCGTGCGCAATCAGGGTTATATCTTCCGCGCCAGCGTGCAGCGCTCAGGCTGATGCTGCGCATGCTGTGGCAGCGCCTGTGGCGCGCCTTGTCCCGCATCTACCCGCGCACGCTCACCGGGCGCGTAGCCTTCATGCTGGTGGTGGCCCTGCTGTTTGCCGAAGTGCTCGCGGGCGGCCTGTGGTACTACCAGTACAACAAGCAGCTGCAGACCGGCCTTGGCAGCACCATCCGCAGCATGACGCAGAGCGCGGTGGCCACGCAGAATTTCATGGGTACGCTGCCCCGCAATTACCGCCAGCTGGTCTTGACCCAGCAGCGCAGGCTGGGCGGCTCGAACTATTTCGTATCGATCAACCGGCAGGCGCTGGCGCAGCCGGCGTTTCCGGAGGGCTGGCTGCAGAAGGAGATTCTCGCGGTGGCCGGCAAGGAGCTGGGGCAGGCGCTGGATGAACGCACGACGTATCAGGTCAATCTGGTGCGCATCGATGAACTGCGTGTTTTCAATGCCGGCGTGAAAATGATCGAACTGCCGGAAGGCTGGTCGCGCTTTGCCTTCCCGGCAATGCGCGGCGATACGCCCGTGCTGGTCATGCAGTTGCAACTGCCCACCCGCGAGTGGCTGTTTGTCGCCGCCCCGCTGCCGCCGCCCTACGACACGATAGACCTGCCGTTTTTCACCCAGCGCCAGCTGGTGTTCACCCTCACCGGCCTGCTGCTGATCCTGCTGATCATCTGGCCCTGGCTGCGCCGCGAGCTGCGTCCGGTCGAGGCGCTCGCGCATGCCGCCGAGAACCTCAATACCCGGCTGGAGGTGCCGCCGGTGGCCGAGCAGGGCAGTGCCGAATTCATCACTGCCATCCGGGCGTTCAACCAGATGCAGGTGCGGCTGCGCACTTACCTGCGCAACCGCGAGCTGCTGTTCAGCGGCATCAGCCACGATCTGAAAACGCCGCTGACGCGACTGCGCCTGCGCATGGAGATGCTGGACGACGAAGTGGTGCAGCTGAAATTCGAGCGTGACATCAACGATCTGGAAATGATGATCAAGGGTGCGCTGCAAAGCATGAAAGACACTGACATCTACGAAAATCCCGAGGACGTGAACATCATGCAGTGGCTGGCGCAGCTGCAGGAAACCAGCCAGGGCAAGCTTGCCATTCGTGGCGTGATGCGCCCGTTCCGCGGCCGGCCGCTGGCGCTGCGCCGCTGCATCGGCAACCTGATCGACAACGGCATCAAGTACGGCGGGCATGTGGTCGTGCAGCTGGAAGACCGCAGCGACTGCATGGCCCTGCTGGTGATCGATGACGGCCCCGGCATTCCGGCGGACGAGCTGGAAAAGGTGTTCGAACCGTATTACCGCCTGCATGACGACCAGCAGGGCTCCGGCCTCGGGCTGGCGATTGCCCGCAATATCGCCCGCAATCATGGCGGCGACCTGACACTGGCCAACCGCCCGGAAGGCGGCGTGATCGCCACGCTGATCCTGCCGCGCACTTCTGCAGAGGAGCAGCCATGAAACGACTGACGGGTTTGTGCCTGCTGGCTCTGCTGCTGGCGTTGCGCATGACCGGCAACGCCAGCGCGCAGCCGGTGGAAGTGCTGCATTACTGGACGTCCACCAGTGAAACCGCTGCGCTGGACGTCATCAAGAGCGGGCTGGCGCAGAAAGGGCTGGTCTGGAAGGATTTCGTCATTCCCGGCGGGGGCGGCGAAAGTGCCTACGCCGTGCTGCAGGCGCGTGCCATTGCGGGCGATCCGCCGGTGGCGGCCCTGCTGGAAGGGCCGACGGTGCAGGAATGGGCATCGCTGGGTTTTCTGGCTTCGCCCTATCCGGCCAGCCTTGAAAAAAGCTGGGATGCGGTACTGCCGCAGGTGGTGCAGCAGGCCGTGAAGTACAAGGGGCGCTATGTGGCGCTGCCAACCAATATCCACCGCATCAACTGGCTGTGGGTGAATACCGACGTGCTGGCCGCCGTGGGCGCGGCCCCGCCCAAAACCTGGGATGATTTCTTCGTGCTGGCACCGAAGCTCAAGGCCGTCGGCTATACCCCGCTGCTGCTGGGCAACGAGCCGTGGCAGGAGGGCACCCTGTTCGAAGCCTTCCTGCTCGGCATGAGCGACGCCGCGTTCTACCGGCAGGTCTTTGTCGAACACAATAGCGACGCCATCCTCAGCTCGCGCATGCAGTACATCCTCGAGCGTTTCCGCGCCTTGCGCCCGTACACGGGCCGCCCTGATGCCGGGAAGAGCTGGACGCAGACGATTGCCGCACTGCGGCAGGGCAAGGCGGCGATGCTGGTGATGGGCGACTGGGCCAAGGCCGAGCTGCAGCAGCAGGGCATGGGCCGGCAGCTGGATTGCGTGCCGGCACCGGGAACGGCATCGGCCTTCATCTACGGTGTGGACAGCTTCGCATTGCTGCATGCCGAAGGCGAGGCCGGCGACAACAAGGTGCAGGCACAGTTCGCCGCCGTTCTGATGAGCCCGGCACTGCAAAGCCGGCTCGCGCAGCGCAAGGGCGCCATCCCGCCACGGCGTGACGCCGATCGCAGCAAGCTGGACCGCTGCGGGCAGGCTTCCTACGCCGCCTTTGCGGCCGCGGAAAAAACCCGGCAGCTACTGCCCAGCATGGCGCACTCGATGGCCGGCACGCAGGTCGCCCGCGAGGCCATCTTCCGGGTCGTCAGCCACTATTTCAATCACCCGCAACAGGATAGCGGGCAGGCCACGCAACAGCTGAACGCCGCACTGCAGGCGCTGCAGCAGTAAGCGGGGCAACATTCCCCCGGCTGCAACAGGGCTTGCAGGTCGTGACAGCAAATGGCCGCCGGCGGGCTTATGATGGGGGCGGAGCAGTATTCCGCAGCCACGGGGACCTCAGCAATGCGCAGAATTGCCGGCATGATTTGCACCATCACCTTCCTGCTGGCCGGCCTGGCGCAGGCCGACCTGATTCCGCCGCAGCAGGTCAAAGCCGAAGCGCGCATGGCGCAGAACCCGAATCTGTATGACCGCAGCGACCAGTATTGCCTGAACAAGAAGATCAAAGCGGCCTGCCTCATCGACGCGCACCCCGTGCTCGGCGGCGGGCCCGGCCGCTGCGAGCGCCTCATCGACAGGAACACATGGACGATTGATCTGCAGTGCCAGGTCGATGACCTCGTCCTGCCAGAGGGGCCGGAAAACGCGCCGTTTTATCCGCCGCATGATTTCTGCAGCAACGGCAAGGTGCCGCCGGCGTTCGTATCAACCATGGCCTGCCCGCCGCAACGTACGATCCCGGCAGATCGATTCTGCCAGGGCCGCCAGATCGGGCAGGCCTGCACGCTCGAATACCGGAGCAGCAAGGGCAAACCGGGCAGTGTCGCCGGGCAGTGCCAGCGCATTCAGGAGTTTGACGATTTCTACTTCGCCGGCTGGCGACAGGCACAACGAACGGTCATTGTCTGCCGCCCACCCGGCCCGGCCCCCGTGCGGCAGTGGACCGAACGCAGCCTGCTGAAGAAGCTGCTGAACTGATGTTATCGGGTATGTGCCTGCAGGCTATTGAATGAATTGCCTCTGCGTTTATAGGTGCATGGGTATTATTCGGGCTTTTGCGCCGTGTTGCTGACAGCAAACTCCGCCACGCTGCTGACCCTGGCCATCGAAGTCGCCGCCGTCAGTGCCTGGCGCTGGGCACAGCCCGTGCCGTTTCGCGCTGTCTCCTGGCCACACTGGCTGGGCCTGTGCGTGCTGGCCAACCTGCTCACGCACCCGCTGGCCTGGCGGCTGGCGGCGCTGCTGGCGCCGGCAGATTACCGGACGGGATTCTGGCTGATCGAGTTGGGGGTATGGCTGCTTGAAACGGGGGCTTACTGGACGGTGTGGCGCAGCAGGCGGGGCTTGCTGTGGGCCGCCGCAGTATCCCTGCTGGCGAATCTGGCCTCGCTGCTAAGTGGATTCCTGCTGTTCGCGTGATCATTTGTGGCGAGGGTATGATGGAGTGCTTCACGAGTTATGCAGGGCTTAGGTGGCACCTAGGAAAGTCCCTGTTTTATGAAAAACCAATCAGTAACTCATTGATCCGCAATGGGGCGAATTCTGAAATCTCTGAAAAATGAGCCTTTGAGATACCCACTATCAGAAAGCCAGTTTGAAAAGCAGACTCCGAGCGATTTTTTGCCTTGCCCTCGGAAGACTCACATAATCCGCCAATTATGATAATCGATCCGCGTACCCGACGAATTCTGCAGCTCACCAGCCTGATCGAGCATTCGCTGGCCGAGCCGCTTACTTTGTCGGATATGGCACGGTACGCCTGCTATTCCCCGTTTCATTTCGAACGAGTATTTGCCGGTCTGGTCGGCGCCACGCCGGCGGATTTCGTGCGCCAGCGTCGGCTGGTTCGGGTTGCGGCACGGCTGCGTTACGATCTGGATAGCGTGTTCGACATCGCACTGGATTGTGGTTTCACCAATGCCAGTTCTTTTAGCCGGATTTTTCGCCAGCACTTTGGTTTTTCACCGCGTGACTGGCGGCACGGGGCATGGTATGACTTCATGTGGCAGTCCCATCAGAAACAGCTGCATTCCATCCAGACCGAAGGAAACACTCGCAGCCGGGAATGGCTCGCTTGGCAAGCTGCACTGCAGCAAACCCGCTTCAATGTCACCAGCCGCATCCGCATCCACCAGCTTGCTCCCACCCGCTACTGGCATATGCGTCATTTCCGCTCGTGGGACGAGCGAGCGCGGAAAGAACAACTGCGCATGGTGTGTTCCTTGCAAGAAAGTCATCAGGCCAATGAGGACAGCATCTGGTGCAGCGTGATGCACAATGACAACGGTTTAACACTCAATGGCACGGATATGTTCGACTGGGGGATACTGGCAAATGAGGTAGCACCGGAAGGGCTAATGCACAGCACGCTTCCGGGCGGATACTATGCCTCACTGGATATCTTCAAGAGTGATTGCATTTCGCAGTGGCTGCATGAGGACTGGCTGGACAAGCAATCGGTTTGGACTTTCGACCCAAGTCGGCCCTATATCACACTGTTCTACAATCTCCGGGTAAACGAGCTCAGTAATGGCCGTCATATGGTGCCAATTCGGCGGCGACTTGATCAGCGCTGACGACACATTTTCGCAATTTCTGCACAGAACGGGGTGCAGGGCTTTTCTAAACTAGCGCTCCATCACTGGGTCTTTTCGGACGCGAATGCGCACGCATCGGTCGCTCGCCCGGCAAAGGCATGCCAGTACTCTGCGGATACTTCGAGGTGATTTGCCGTGAATCCTGAACCCCCTCCCTGCCTAGCCATACCCTGCAAGGTGATGCCCTATGAGCCACGTTTTATCGAGGCTGCAGCACAATGCCTCATAGAGACCTTTGCTCAGCCACCGTGGAACGAGAACTGGACGCCAGACTTTGCCCGCGAGCGCATCGAACTCATCACCTGCAGCCCAGCCTCGCGCAGTTGGTTGCTGCTGGGTGATCGCGATGAAGTGCTGGGCGCACTGTTTGGCCGGAAAATGCGTTATCTGGATTTCACCGAACTGTTTGTCGACGAGCTGTTCATTTCACACCGTTACCAGCGCCAGGGGCTGGGGCGCCAGCTGATCGCCGAGGTTAGCCGCCATCTGCGCGATGAGGGGATGGCCTGCATGGTGCTCAATACCGAGCGCGACTACCCGAGCGAGCAGTTCTATCGCAACAGCGGGTTCGAGCAGATCGAATCCATCATCATGCTGTACCGCAATGTCTGAATGAAATCGGTCCGTTGGAAAATCCTTGCCATCCTTTTGGCATTGAATCGAGTCCACAAGTAGTGATCTCAGAAACCCGGACTTGCACGATTGGGGGCTCGCAGGTTTCGGGGTGGTCATACATGTGTCATGATATTTCCTTGATATCGAAAATATTAACACCTTCATAAGAAAAATATTCACAAGCCATGATTCCGACCATACAACACACTCGAGCTAATTTCATGCAGAAGAAGAACAAGTATGGACAGCTACTGTTCTTGGTATTTTCCTGAGGTGCAAAATGAAAATCAAAAAACCCCTTTCCCTTGCCACCTGCTTCGTCATACTAACAACCCTCGCTTACATTGCTTTTCTACTCTTGGAAGATCCACGCGACGGATTCATAAGACAAATGATTAATGATCTTGAATCCGACCACTCTCGCGACGTCTCCATACACATTCGCAAGATTGCAGACCCGCACGAAATAAGCCGTGGCGACATTGTTGATTTTCCATGGGATTTAATAGCAACCGATGAAAACGGGAATATCTATACAGTCGCCACTACACAGGAAAAAGTCAACCAAGAAACCCCCGGCAAGCTGCTTAACCGGATGGATACAGCTCAATACGCGGGTCCAGTATATTTAATAAAGGTAACGCCCGACGGGAAAATTCATCCTCAATATGAATTTTTAGTAATGGAGTCCAGTCATCCGAAATACTGGGTGCAAACAGTCAGCTTCTCCATGCCACATGGGCTTGCACTCAAGACAAACGGAGGATTCTTATTGACAGAGCCCAATCATGGATTAGTAATAACAGTGGATCCCGACTCAAAAGTCCATGCTTACTATAACAACAAAAAGCAGTATGAATTTTATTTTTTTGATGACAAGGGCACAGCCAGTAGCGTTGACATCGACTACCCGTATGATCTGGCACGAGACCCAACAGGAAATATCCTCATTGCAGATGGTGTGATTCGGAAAATCATGCCCAATGGCAGCATTAGCACTTTTCATCAAACAAAAGACGTCAAGACATTTACCACGGACAGCAATGGCTATGTTTTTGCCGTAAATGAACAAGGTATCGTAAAAATCGCCCCCAATGGAACTGCATCCCTTATTGTGGCCAACAACAAACAGCCCGATGACACCAGCAGGGGCGAAGTCGGCCAAGCTCTGGATATCGACAAAATCACCGACATAGCCGCGGACGACAGTGGCCACCTGTACATTATCGAGAAAGAAAGCAATGACATAAAAAAAATTTCGCCCGGTGGAAAGTTGACGTCCATCAGCGCCATTGAAAATAGCGTGCTCACAAGCACCGAGACTCCAGAACTCGAACGGGATGTGATTGGCGCACCGCTGGCCCTTGCTTTCAACCGACACACTAAAAATATCGTAGTGCTCAGAAACAGTGGAATATTCACCATAGAAGATAACGAAAGGAAATAGCCATGAAATACTACATACTTTTCGCTGGTGGTCCAATCTCCATTTCGGTGGCGTTCTATTTTTTCATCTTCATGAAGGCAGTAAATAAAAAGGCACTTCCTTTGTCCGCACTTGTTTTTCTGGCTACGCTGTTGATTTTGACTCTATCTTTTTCTGACGGATACAAACCAGAACACGTCCCGACAATACCTTTATTATTTTTTTACTACTTCGTTTTCTGGTTGCCGGTTACTGCCACACTGTTTTTCATAGTCCCACTGGCAATGATAAAAGCAATCAACAGAAAAACAATACTTACCAATGTCCTCCCTGCTGCATGCACATTCATTCACGCAGTAATAGTAACCATCACATGCGCATTTATCCTTGAATCTTTTGATTCCATCGCTTACAAGGACAGGTTCTCAATGGTTGACCTCTCGGTTATTGCTATCGGGCTGATCATCATATATCTACCGGTCATAATTTATGGAGTTGGCTCCCGAACCAGCCGTTTATCATAGATAATTAATACCAAACTTCTGTTTTTTTCGATAACGGCCATTGCCGTGGAGGGCGCAGATTGACAAAGAGCTCCGTCAGCTTTTGTGTTGTTGTGCGGCCGCTAAGGTTATTCTGTAGACAAACTGGATACTTGATCATGCTGACATTGACTCCACTAGCCCCTGCGCATGCCGAGGCGCTTTTTCCGATCTGGTCGGACTGGCAGGTCACGCGCTTTACCTATGTGCGCGACATCGCCACGCTGGAGGATTGCCGCGCGCGCATCGACTGGATTCTGGAGCATGGCGAGGGGGTGGGGCCGTTTGTGTTGCAGGAGGGCGGGCAGGTGGTCGGCTTGGCTGGCGCAATCACGGATGCCCTGCCGGGGGAATATTCCGCGTATTACCATCTGGCGCGCCCGCATTGGGGGCGTGGATTGGGTGGGCAGGCGATGGCGCTGCTTTTGCGGCACCTGTTTCTGGACAGGCAGGCTTCTGTTGTGCGGGCCAAGGTCGTTTCAGATAACGTGGCAAGCTGGCGTTTGCTGGAACGCGCCGGTCTGCACCGCACGGGGGCGCAGCCGGATGGCTTTGCCAATCGGGACGGGGTTTACGATTTATTCAGCTACGCCATTGCGCGTGATGCCTATCTGGCGGGGCTTTCTGGCGAGTGACGCGCGCAGCTGCGGCAGGCGCGGCTTGTTCGGGCGATGCCGGCATGACGGCTGGCCCACGCCACTGCCTGATCAGCTCTTGCCTTTGGGTATGTCCGGCCAGCCTTTTTTAATCAAGGGTTAAGCAGCGATACCCCCGGCAAATTCTCCATGCTCACTTCCCGCATCAGCGTCAGAAAGTCCTGCATATACGCGTGGCTGGCGTGTGTTGCCGGTACGGCGGCGTAGAGTTCGCTGCGCAGGCCCTGCTGTGTGACCGGCCGCGCGGTGACATAGCCCTTGTCCAGATAGCCTTGCACGCTCCAGCGCGGCAGGGCGGCAATCCCCCGTTTGCTGGCGACGAGCTGCAGCATGGCCACCGTCAGTTCGGTCGTGCGGCGTTTCGGGTTGATGCCGGCGGGTTTGAGCACTTTGCGCAGCAGGTCAAGCATTTCGTCCGGCACCGGGTAGGTGATTAGCGTTTCGTCGCGGAAATCCTCGGCGGCGAGCCAGGCTTTGGCGGCCAGCGGGTGGTCGTTGGCAATGAGCGCGACCATGTCGTAGGCGAACAGCGGCTGGCAGTACAGCGCCGCGTCGTCTTCCGGTTCGCTGACGATGGCCAGGTCGGCGCGTTCTTCAAACAGCAGCTGCACCGGGTCGGCATGAAAGCCGGACACGATGTCCAGCTCGACCTCGGGCCAGTGCGCGCGAAAGCGGTCCATCGCCGGCATCAGCCAGTCAAAACAGGTGTGGCATTCCACCGCGATGCGCAGCGAGCCGGCCTCGCCCTCGCGCAGGCGCGCCAGATCGCGTTCACTGGCCGCCACTGCCGGCAGCACCATATTGGCCAGACCGAGCAGTTTTTCGCCGGCGGCGGTCAGCTTCAGTGGTGTGCTCTTGCGGTTCAGAAGTGGCAGGCCGTAGTGCTCTTCCAGCTGGCGCAGCTGGTGCGAGAGTGCCGACTGGGTGAGAAACAGGCGCTCGGCGGCGCGGGTGAGGTTGCCGGTGGCGGCGATGGCCTGCAGGGTTTTCAGGTGGCGCAGTTCGAGGATGGATTGCATTGAGCGATACTCATCGTAATGCTGAAAATTATGAATTGGAATAATACGCGGCAGGCGCGGATGATGCAAAGCACATTCATCATTCGAGGTGTTAGCAATGAGCAATACTCATCAGTCAGCAGGGAAGGTCGCCGCCCACATTCTCGGCTTTCCGCGCATCGGTGCGCGCCGCGAGCTGAAGTTCGCGCAGGAGCAGTTCTGGCGCGGTGAAATCGGCGAGGCCGAGCTGGTGACAGTTGGCAAGACGCTGCGCCGCACGCACTGGCAATGGCAGCGCGAGGCCGGCCTGGATGTCGTGACGGTTGGCGACTTTGCCTGGTATGACCAGATGCTGGGCGCGGCGGTGCTGTTTGGTAGCGTGCCGGCACGCTTCGGTTTTGACGCGAAAACGCTGACGCTGGCGCAGTATTTCGAGCTGGCGCGCGGTAATGCGGCGCAGCCGGCCATGGAAATGACCAAGTGGTTCGATACCAATTACCACTATCTGGTGCCGGAGCTGGACGCGAAAACCACCTTCAACGGCGGTGTGGACTGGCTGTTTCACGAAGTTGAAGAGGCGCTCACGCAAGGCCATCAGGTCAAGGTCGTGCTGCCCGGCCCGCTGACCTTCCTGTGGCTTTCCAAAGCCAAGCAGGCGGGGTATGACAAGCTGACCCTTCTGCCTGCTTTGCTGCAGGCCTATACCCGTGTGATTGATCGCCTGGCGGCGCTGAAGGTGCAATGGCTGCAGCTCGACGAGCCGGCGCTGGCGCTGGATTTGCCGCAAGCCTGGCTCGACGCCTGCCAGCCGGCGTACGACGCGCTGGCCGCGCGCGGCGTGTCGCTGCTGCTGGCGACCTATTTCGACGATGTGTCGGCGCATGCCGGCCTGATCAAGCGCCTGCCGGTGCAGGGCGTGCACCTCGATCTGGTGCGCGCACCGCAACAATTGCAGGCTTTTGTCGATGGCTGGCACAGCGAGAAGGTGTTGTCGCTGGGTGTGATCAACGGCCGCAATGTGTGGGTGAGCGATCTGAACGCCATTCTGGTCACGCTGCGTCCGCTGGCAGAGCGGCTGGGCGAGCGCCTGTGGCTGTCTGCCAGCTGCTCGCTGCTGCATGTGCCGGTGGACTTGGCGCAGGAAAGTAAACTGGATGGCGAGCTGCAGGCCTGGCTGGCATTTGCCAGGCAGAAACTTGCCGAGCTGAGTGTGCTGAAGGGCGCGCTCAACGGCGCCGATGTGCATGCCGCGCTGGCGGCCAATGCGCAGGCCATCGCCAGCCGCAAGACTTCGCCGCGCATCCACAACCCGGCCGTTTCTGATCGTGTCGCGGCGCTGACGCTGGCCGATAGCCGCCGCCACAGCCCGTTTGCCGAACGCCAGGCCGCGCAGCGCGCGCGCTTCAATTTGCCGCTGTTGCCGACCACCACCATCGGCTCCTTCCCGCAGACCGCCGAAATCCGTGCCGCGCGTGCCGCCTTCAAGCGCGGTGAATTGTCTGCCGCCGCTTACGAGGCCGCGATGCAGGCCGAGATCTCGCTGGTGGTGCACAAGCAGGACGAGCTGGGCCTGGATGTGCCGGTGCACGGCGAGGCCGAGCGCAACGACATGGTCGAGTACTTCGGCGAGCAGCTGAGCGGCTACGCGTTTTCCGAATACGGCTGGGTGCAGAGCTACGGCAGCCGCTGCGTGAAGCCGCCGCTGCTCTTCGGCGACGTGGCCCGCCCGCAGGCGATGACGGTGGCGTGGAGCCAGTACGCGCAGAGCCTCACCACCAAGCCGATGAAGGGCATGCTCACCGGTCCGGTGACCATCCTGCAGTGGTCCTTTGTGCGCGACGACCAGCCGCGCGAAACCACCTGCCTGCAGCTGGCGCTGGCGATCCGCGACGAGGTCTGCGATCTGGAAAAGGCAGGCATCGGCATCATCCAGATCGACGAGCCGGCCTTCCGCGAAGGCCTGCCGCTCAAGCGTGCCGAGTGGGCCGCGTATCTGGAATGGGCTGGCCGGGCGTTCCGCGTGTCGGCCAGCGGCGTGGCGGACGCGACGCAGATCCACACCCACATGTGCTATTCGGAATTCAACGACATCCTGCCGGCGATTGCCGCGATGGATGCCGATGTGATTACGATTGAAACCAGCCGCTCGGACATGGAATTGCTGGAAGCCTTTGGCGAGTTCCACTACCCGAACGAGATCGGCCCGGGCGTGTACGACATCCACAGCCCGCGCGTGCCGCCAGTGGCAGAGATGCTGCGGCTGATCGCCAAGGCGCTGGAAGTGATCCCGGCTGATCGCCTGTGGATCAACCCCGACTGCGGCCTGAAAACACGCGGTTGGCCGGAAACGGAAAGCGCGCTGGCAAACATGCTGGACGCCACCCGCCAGGCGAGAGCGGCATTGATTGAGGGGCGCAAGCTGGTGGTGGATGCCGCAGCGGCCACGCCGGTGGCGGCAGGGGCTTGCGCTTGCAGCGGGCATTAAAAGGGGAAAACAAAAACCGGCCGAGTGGCCGGTTTTTGCTGTGGCAGACGAGCTTATTCCGCCTTGGCCGTTTGCGCTGCTTCCGGCGCCGTCCAGACCTTGTAGTGCAGTTCGCTGCCTTTGGGGATGTAGACCACCAGTGGCAGTTTCGGGTTGTAGCGGATCAGCTGCTCGTGATACACCGGGACGAATTTGTCGCTGGCCGCTTCCGGGCAGGCCATCAGGGTCGATGGGCCCGGCTGGATCTGGCCGACGGTCCAGTAGGTGTAGCCCCAGCCCTGTACCGTGACTTCGCTCAGCTTGGCGCGCAGGGAGCGGGTGTTGCAGTCGGCCTTCACCACCTTGCCGGGAATCAGCTGCACGCGGTACAGCTCGGGGTTCGGCACTTCCGGCAGGCGGATCACCTTGCGTTCATAGCCATCCTTCGCAGGCGGGAAGGCTTTGAGGTCATCGCTGGCGAGCGCGCTGCCTGCGCCAAGCATGGACAGGGTAATGAAGGGAAGCAGGATGCGGGTGTGATTCATGGCGTTCTCCTTTCGGGCTGCCGCAGGGCGGCGATGGATGGCGTCAGCATAAGGGCTGCATGTGCGGCCTGTATATCAACTAATCACGTTTTTCCGGTGAGGCCGTTCACGCTGCTGTTGGCCCGCAGTGATGGGCAAGGTGGTTTGGTCGCGTTACAGTAGGGGTAACGAGAGGAAGAAAGCCATGCAAGCCCCGCAATTGCCAGCCGATGAAGCCGAGCGCATCGAAAATCTGCGCAGCCTGCTGATTCTTGATACGCCGCCCGAAGAACGTTTCGATAACCTCACCCGTGCTGCAGCCGGTTTCTTTCGCGTGCCGATTGCCGTGGTCAGTCTGGTCGACAGCCAGCGCCAATGGTTCAAGTCGATTTGCGGGCTGGATGCCCGCGAAACCGGGCGCGATATTTCCTTCTGCGGCCATGCCATCCTGCAGGATGAGGTGATGGTGGTGGAAAATGCCCTGGACGACCCGCGCTTTGCCGACAACCCGCTGGTGACCGGGGCGCCCGCCATCCGCTTTTACGCCGGTGCACCACTGAAATCGGCGCAGGGTTACAATCTGGGCACACTCTGCCTGATCAGCTCGCAGCCACGCACGATTGATGCGCTGGAAATGCAGATGCTGCAGGATCTGGCCCGGCTGGTAGTGGTCGAGCTGGAGCGCGGAGCGGGATAGATAGAAATGACCAGGTATAAACACAAAGCCCTCGTTTTACGAGGGCTTTGTGTTTATGGGGTGATGGGTATGTGGTCGGGATTATCGTGCGCCGTAGACCATGCGCCGGGCGAAACCGCGCCGCATCGGGCCGACACTGTCCATTGCCAGCAGGCCGAGGCTGCGGGCGTGTTTCAGTAGCGGATGCGGCGTTTCAAACAGCGTGATCAGGCTGTCGGTGAAGTGGGTGACCAGATTGGCGTCCTGGCTGCGCAGGCGCTTGTAGCGAGCCAGCTGGGCCGCTTCGCCCAGCTGGGCATCCGGGCTGCCGGCGAGCAGTTCGGCGAGCGTGATGGCGTCGCGCAGGCCCAGGTTCAGGCCCTGGCCTGCGACCGGGTGCAGCGTCTGTGCGGCATTGCCGACCAGAACTACACGCTGTCCCACGACCGAATCCACCGTTTTCAGCGCCAGCGGCCAGCTGGCGCGCGCGCCAACGGCCACCAGCTGCGGGGCGCGCTGGCCCAGTCGGGCGTTGATCTGCGCCAGGAAGTCCGCTTCCGGTAGCGCGAGTTTTTCGGCAGCCCTTTCCGGCGTCTGCGTCCAGACCAGCATGAAGTTGCGGCCATCGGGCAAGAGTGCCAGCGGGCCGTCGTCGGCAAAGCGTTCAAACGCCACGCCATCATGCGGCGTGGCCGGTGTGACCTCGGCAAGCACGGCGGATTGTCCGTAGGCTTTCACGCGCGGGTGGATATCGTGCAGATCGCCGAGCAGTTTGCCGCCTTCGGCCAGAATGACCAGCCGGGCGGTGAGGGTGTGCTCGCCCTTTTCGCTGGCCAGTGTGACTGCGGCGTAGCGTGGCAGCTGGCGGATGCGGGTGACCGGTGTGCCGAGGCTGATGCTGGCATTGCCATCCAGCAGCACCCGCTGCGCGTGGCGTGCCAGCGCGGCATAGCGCACGGTATAGCCCAGCTCCGGCAGGTCGATGTCGGCAGCGTTGAGTTCGGTACGCCCCAGCGTGCCGGCCTGTGACACATGCACGCGGCGGATCGGCGTCGGCGCTAGCGCGGCGTCATCCCACAGCCCGTTCTTTTCCAGTGCCTCGCGGCTGGCGTGCGATAGCGCCAGTGCGCGCGGGTCGTCCGGCACGCTAAAGCGTGCCTCACACAGCAGCACGGAAAGCCTGCTGGCGGCAAGCCGCTGGGCAATCAGTGCGCCGACGGGGCCGCCGCCGACGATGAGGATGTCAACATGGGAAGGAAGTGCGGTGCAGTGCATGGCATCAATACTTTATCTGGTATCTGCCTGTGGCCATTTTTATGGAAAGGCTGCAGGGAGATACCCTGGTTTTCTGGCAAGGCAGGGCAGGCGCGTCTGGCCCGCCTTGCCCTCATGCCTCATTTGTTGATGGCGGCGGTGGCGATCAGCTCGTCCACCAGGCGCAGGATGGCCTGGCTGCTGCAGGCATAGGGGTCGAATTCGGCGCGCGGCAGGTAGCGCAGCAGGATGCTGGGATTCACCTTGCCAAGATTGACCTGCCCCATTGTCCAGCCGGAAAACTGCCGTTCGATGATTTCGCTGAAGTCGAGCAGCTCGACACGTTCGTGGCGGGCATCGCTGACGATGCGGTTATACAGTGCCGAAACCGCGCTGCGCTCGCCTTCGAGTACCTGCACGAAGGCGCTGCCGCCAAAACACAGTACGCCGGTGATGCCGTGCGCCTGGTTGTGGCTGCGGGATTGCTGCAGGATGGTGTCGAGCACGGCAGGGGTAAGGCCATCAGCCGCGTGGCTGGCATAGATCAGTCTGACTAGCATGGGTGTCCTTGGTGGCAGAGGTTGCTGGACTGTGGCCGCCTAGCGGCGGATCAGCGACAGGAATTCGCGACGCAGGTTGGCGTCCGTCATGAAAATGCCGCGCATCACGCTGTTGATCATTTTCGAATCATTATCCTTCACGCCGCGCCAGTGCATGCAGAAATGGTCGGCTTCCATGACGATGGCCAGGCCGTCCGGGCTGACCTTGTCCTGCAGCAGGTTGGCGATCTGGGTGACGGCTTCTTCCTGGATCTGCGGGCGGCTCATGATCCATTCGGCCAGACGCGCGTACTTCGACAGGCCGATCAGGTTGGAATGCTGGTTGGGCAGAATGCCGATCCACAGCTGACCCATGATGGGGCACAGGTGGTGCGAGCAGGCGCTGCGCACCGTGATCGGGCCGACGATCATCAGCTCGTTGAGCGATTCGACATTCGGGAATTCGGTGACCGGCGGCGGTGCCACGTAGCGGCCACGGAAGATTTCCTTCAGATACATCTTGGCCACGCGCCGCGCCGTGTCCTGCGTGTTGTGGTCATGGTCGGTATCGATGACCAGGCTTTTCAGGACTTCACGCAGCTTGCCTTCGACTTCATCAAGCAGCTCGTCCATTTCGCCGTCTTCGATAAAGGCGGCGATATTGTCATTGGCGTGGAAGCGCTGGCCAGCCGCGAGCAGGCGGTAGCGAATGCGCTCGGATGCGGGTTGGGTAATCTCGGCGGGATGGTTTTTGGCAGACATGGAGCCTCTCGTTCAGAATGCGCGCCAAACAGGTGGCGCACCCGGCAAGTATATGCAGAAGGCTGGCGGCTGTGTGCGCAACAAAACCGCAAATTTTTCATGGTTTTGCCCGCTGGTTTTAATCATCGAGCTGCAGGCAGTCGATCGGGTGCTCCTGCAGCATCTGCAGCGAAGCGGCCAGAAAGGCGGCAAAGTTCGCCGCTGCAAACGTAATCCGGTCGGGGTCGTGGTCATACGCGATGATCTGGCCGTCGCTACCGCTTGCCGCCGGGCAGCAATCGACCAGCAGCAGGCAGTCGCAATATTCCGCAAAGGGCAGCCAGCCTTCGTGAAACCAGCCTGGGTGAATGCGCGGGTCGCGTGGTTCCGGGTCGGTATAGCCGGCGTACTGCGGCACCCGCCGCCGCAACGCCGCGCGGGCCGTCTGCGCTTCGGCAATACTCAGCAGCCGGTAGCCTGATAGATAGCCGCTGCGGGCAAAGAGTGGCTGCCAGTCCTCACTGCCATCACCCTGCTGCCAGAGTGCCAGCAGGCTCTCCGGCAGCGGGAAGGGGAATGCCTGCCGCAGCGCGGCAAGGCTGGCCGCACTGGCCGGTGGCGCCAGTGTCAGCTGCTGGCCTGCTGCGCCAAACAGCGCAGCGGTTTGATCCAGGTAAGCGCTGATGTGCATGCTCGTCTCCGGGCGCAGAGTATGGCACTACTTGTGTCGGGCCTTGTCAGCCGGCCATCAGCGCTTCGATGGCGGCAACCGATTTCGGGCAGCTCTCGGTCAGGTTTTCATGGCCATCCGTTGTGATGATGATGTCGTCCTCGATGCGGATGCCGATGTGCTCGAATTCCCTGGGCACATTCGCGGCCGGGCGGATGTAGAAACCCGGTTCGACGGTGAACACCATGCCCGGAGTCAGCGTGCGCCACTGGCCGTTGACCTGGTAATCCCCTACATCGTGCACATCCAGCCCCATCCAGTGGCCGGTGCGGTGCATGTAGAACTGCTTGTAACTGCCATTCTCGAGGATTTCATCTGCCGAGCCGGTGAGCAGCTTCAGCTCACGCATGCCGTCGATCAGCACGCGGGTCGCAGCGTCGTGCGGCATGTTCCAGGTGTTGCCGGGTTTGGCGGCATCGAAGGCGGCCTGCATCGCCGCCAGCGTGATTTCATACACGGCCTTCTGTGCCGGCGTGAAGGTGCCGTTCACCGGGAAGGTGCGGGTGATGTCACTGGCGTAGCCGTTGATTTCGCAACCGGCGTCGATCAGCACCAGTTCGCCATCCTGCATGCGGCGGTTGTTCTCGCCGTAATGCAGCACGCAGGCATTCGGGCCGCTGGCAACAATCGAGGAATACGCCGGGAAGCGGCTGCCCTGGCGGTAGTAGTCGTGCAGGATTTCGGCTTCCAGCTCGTATTCCATCTGGCCGGGGCGGGCGAAACGCATCGCGCGCTGGTGTGCTGCGGCGTTGATGCGGCCGGCCGCGCGCAGGATGGTGAATTCGTGTTCATCTTTCACGAGGCGCAGTTCATTGAGCGCACTGCGGATGTCGATAATACGGGAGGGCGCCTGTACGCCGGTGCGCACCTGGGCGCGCACGGCATTCAGCCAGCCGGCGACGCGCAGATCCCATTGTGCATTCACGCCGAGCGCGAAGTGGATGGCCGGCTGGTTCGCCAGTAACTGCGGCAGGCGCGTGTCGAGTTCCTCGATCGGATAGGCGGCATCGAAGGCAAAGGCTTCGCGCGCGGCATCCGGGCCGTAGCGGTAGCCATCCCAGATTTCGCGCTCTTCATCCTTCTGGCGGCAGAAAAGGATGTTCTCCACCTTGTCGCTGCCGATCACCTGCACAAGTACCGCATCGGGCTCGGTGAAGCCGGTCAGGTAGAAAAAGCCTGAATCAAAGCGGAAGGGGTAGGTCGAGTCGGCATTGCGGTTGATTTCCTCTGCGCCGGGCACGATGGCAACACCGGGGCCGAGGCGGGCGGCCAGTTGCGCACGGCGGGCCGCATGAGCGGCAACCGGCTGGGCGGCGACGGGATGGGAAACAGGGGAATGGGCGGTAGACATGCGGACTCCTGATGGCCTGATGCCAAAATTATAACGGCCACCCGTTGCGGGGTGGCCGTGTTTTTACTGGTGAAATTGCCAGTTTCGTCCTCTGGTGTATTGCGGTAAAGCCCTTGCAAGACAAGGACTTTGTGGCAATACGTTGCCGGGTATCGCCCGGGTTTCGGCTAGCGCTTCACCGGCTTTTTCGGAGTAACCGCCGCCGGCTTGGTATTGCCGCGCTTGATGGCGGTGAAGCGGCTGGTTTGCTCGACCCCGCCTGCATAGGGCTCCAGCTTGTCGCCGACCGAGGCTTCAATCACGTCCTGCCGCGCGCGCGGGTCGGAGTGGGTGTTGAAGACTTCGAGTCCACCGCTGTTGCTGTTGAAACGCTCGAGCATCTGCAGCACGGTCACCATGGCGTAGGGGTTGTAGCCGGCGCGGGCTGTGAGCACCATGCCGTAGACGTCGGCATCGTATTCATCGCCCTTGTCGAGGCCACGCACGGCTATTTCGGACGCACCCTTGCCCAGGTTGCCGATCAGCTGGCGCTTGTCGCCACCGCCTTTTGCGGAAACGGCGAGGTCAGCCAGATTGCCCAGCGCCTTGCGGCTGGCTTCGCTTTTCATGGCGCGCAGGTGGTGCTGCTTCACGACGTGGGTGATTTCATGCCCCAGCACCGCAGCCAGCTCGGCTTCGCTGCTGAGCCGGTCCCATAGCCCCTTGGTGATCAGGATATTGCCGCCCGGCGTGGCAAAGCTGTTGACAGTCGGATCCTCGATCACGGCAAAGCGCCAGGGCAGATTTGGTTTTTCCGACTGGCTGGCGACCCAGACGCCAACCTGGTTCACATAGCGCTGCAGTGCCGGGTTATTCACCAGCGGCTTGGCCCCCAACAGCTTGGCGGCAGCTTCGTCACCGATCGCGACTTCAGCTTCCGGGCTGATGTCTTTTGCGGCATCGGCGGCATTCTTGGCAAAGTCGGCCGCCTTGTTGATGTTTTCAGTGGTCAGCAGCTTGCCGAGATCCAGTGCGCATGCACTGCTCATGCAGCCGCTGGCGAGCATCAGGGAGAGCAGGATCTTGTTCATCAGCGCCTCATCTGCGGGTTGGAGGAGGGATTCTGGCTGCCATTGCCCGAGCTGCCGGATGAGCCGCTAACCGCGATCTCGGGCACCTGGACGGCCGTCAGTCTGGCCAGATTTGCCTGCTTGCCGGCATCTGCCGGCGTGGTACTGAAGCCCTTCATCCGTTCCAGTTCGCCATAGTCGGGCTGGGAGTGCGAGAGCTCTTCTTCACTGAGACCTTTCACGCCGGTTGTGACGGTCTTGCCCGAGGAGCCGGTGGTGGCGACCTTGACGCCCTGGCCGATAACCGAGCCGGCATCAGCACTGCTGCCGTTGCCAACACGCACGCTGAGCATTTTTACCCAGCCTGCCTGGCCATTGCTGCTGACGTTCATCCACGCGCCCTGGCGGGACAGGATCTCGACCTGGGTGCCACTGCTGACTGTCGCTACGACTGCGGCATCGCTGAAGGGTTTTTGCCGCAGTTCGGTATTGCGGATCACGCTACCGGATTCGGCCAGCGCGGCTCCCGTCAGCAAGGCTGGCAGCAGTGCAGCCATGAAAGGGATTTTCATCAACGTTTCTCCCGGGGTTCGAACAGATCGACCGGCTGTTCCCGGCCTTTAACATGATGGCTGCCGTGCGGGATGAATTCAAACTCATCCGCACAGGCGGCACGCGTAGCATCGGAAACCAGTACGCGTGACACTCCTTTGGTCAGCCCTTCAATTCTTGAGGCCAAGTTTACAGTGTCGCCAATGGTTGTGTAATTGGTTTGCGCCTCGGCACCGATGAAGCCGACAACGGCGCGGCCGGTATGCAGGCCGATGCCGATATCGAAATCAGCGCCAAGGTCGGTGAGTTCAGTCTTGAAACGCTCCAGCTCGGCCGACATTTCGATGGCTGCGGCGACGGCGTTGCGGGCATGGTCGGGGTCGTCGACCGGTGCCCCCCAGAAGGCCATGATCGCGTCGCCGATGAATTTGTCGAGCGTGCCGCCGTGCTTGAAGATGATCTCGACCTGGCGTGAGAAATAGCGATTGAGCAGGTTCACGATGTATTCGGGGCTGCGGGTTTCCGACAGCGTGGTAAAGCCGCGGATGTCGGAAAACAGCACGGTGATCTCGCGCGAACCGGCTTCCTTCAGTTTGTGGATGTCGCCGGCATTCATCAATTCGGCGACCACTCGCTTGTCGATGACGCGGCCGAACATGGCAATGGCCTGCTCGCGCTGTGCCTTTTCGGCCAGGTACGCAAGCAGCGCTGCGCCCCAGAAATAAACCCAGGCCCAGGCGAGCGGCGCGGCCAGTGGCAGGAAATAGCGCCGTGACAGCCCGTACCAGCCCAGTGCCAGAGCCAGCACACTCAGTCCGAGCAGTAAAGTGCCGAGCTTCAGCGTGTTGACCTTGCGCTGGAAACCGAGCGTCAGCAGCAGCAATAGCGCTGCGGCCAGCACGGCAAACCAGCCGCGTGGCGGGCTGTGCAGCCAGTCACCATGCTGCAGGTTGTCGATGGCTGTAGCGAGAATATCAACACCGGGATACAGGCTGTCGAGCGGTGTCGGGCGCAAATCCCACAAGCCGGGGGCAGCCGTGCCAATGATGACGATCTTGTCCCTGAATTCGTTCGCCGGGCGCTGCTTCTTCTCCCGCTGCGCATCCTGGTAGACATCGGCAAAGGGAATGTGCTGGCGCTCGCCATGCCAGTTCAGCCGGATGCTGTCGGCGTGCGCGGGCAGCGGCCAGCCGAATTGGCGGGCGAGTACCGTAGGCAGCGCAGGAATGCGCCAGCCCTGGTAGTCGCGGTACAGGTAATAGTTGCGGCCGATGCCATCACCGTCGGCTGCGAAATTGATCAGGCCACCACGCTGATGCTGGGGCAGCACGATATTGGGTAGCAAGAGCGGCGGGCGTGCCTGCGGATTGGCCCCGGGCAGCGCGGTGATCTGCAGCGATTTCGGTAGCTCGCCAGCCTTGAAATTGCTGCTGCCTTCATTGAGCAGTAGCGTCGGGAACAGCACGTTCGGCGTGGTTGCGACGGTCTCGCGAAAGAGCGCATCGGCATCCGGGCGGTCGACATCCAGTTCGTTGAACAGAATGTCGAAGACGATGGCTCGCGGCTGCTGCGCACTCAGCGCCATGATCAGCTCGGCGTGGGTCGAGCGGGGCCAGGGCCATTTGCCGGCATCTTCATTCATGACTTCCAGGCTTTTCTGGTCGATGTCGATGACCACGATATCGCTGGTGGCCGGGTGGCGCGGCGCGTGCCAGCGCAGCAGCTGGTCACCGGCACGTTCATCAATGATGCGGCTGAAATTCAGCCAGCCGTAGTCCGCGGCCAGCAAGGCCAGCAGCACCAGCAGCAGGGTCAGGTAGGAAAAGCGGCGCAGCATGGCCAATTCCAAGGAGAATATGCAGAGTTATATCTTACTTCGCTGAATCCTGCCTGAACCAGCACCATGCAGTCATGAAAACAACAAAGCCTGCGCGAAGGCAGGCTTTGTCGGGAGCTGGGACGCTTACTCTTCGTCCATCACGGCGGTGGTATACACCTCCTGCACGTCGTCCAGGCTTTCCAGTGCATCGAGCAGCTTCTGCATTTTCGCGACATCGTCACCGGTGATTTCGGTTTCGGCTTGCGCCTTCATGGTGACTTCGCCCATTTCAGCCCTGAAGCCGGCCGCTTCCAGCGCTTCCTTGATGTTCACGAATTCATACGGCGGGGTGATGACTTCGATCGAGCCGTCGTCATTGGTCACCACGTCATCGGCACCGGCTTCCAGCGCCGCGTCCATCAGGGCATCTTCGTTGGTGCCCGGCGCAAAAATCAGATAGCCGCAATGCTTGAACTGGAAGCTCACGCAGCCATCCGAACCCATATTGCCGCCATATTTCGAAAAGGCATGGCGGACATCGGCAACCGTGCGGGTGCGGTTGTCAGTCAGGCAGTCCACCATGATGGCTGCACCGGCTATGCCGTAGCCTTCGTAGCGGGTTTCGATGTAATCGACACCTTCAAGCTGGCCGGTGCCGCGCTTGATGGCGTTTTCGATATTGTCCTTCGGCATCGATTCGGCCTTGGCCTTGTCGATGGCCAGACGCAGGCGCGGGTTCATGCCCGGATCGCCGCCGCCATTCTTGGCCGCAACGGTGATTTCCTTGATCAGACGCGTGAAGATCTGGCCGCGTTTGGCATCCTGGCGACCTTTACGGTGCTGGATGTTGGCCCATTTCGAGTGACCTGCCATGATTTTTCCTGAGAAAACAGCAATAAAAACAGGCGGGGATTCTAGCACGTCGGCGCGCGGCAGGGGGCATGTGCGGTGCTGGCCGGCTTGATCTGCCTTAGGTTCTGCTGATGTTTTTCTGTCCGACTCCGCATGTGCCGATTCTGGCCCGGCATTGCGCTCGGCCGTGGAAGGGGGGGCGGTAGCCGTTACACCGCTTGCGTATCCGGTTTCCGTGCTTCATGGGCGGCTTAGAGCAGGCGCAGCAGCCAGGCCAGCGCCGCAGCTCCAGCCCATGCCCCCAGCATCAGCATGATCTGGGGGCGCCGCGTCCGGGCAATCAGCGCCAGACCGAGCAGCAGGCTGAAGGATGCCAGATGGTTCCAGGGTATAGGTGTGTAGCCGTTTATTTTAGAGAGGAATAGGCTAATACCTGCCCATGTAATCAGCATGGTGCGCCAGCGCAGCCATTTGCCATGCATGGGTTGCTCGGTGAGTTCGGGCAGCGCTGCAACCAGTAGCGGCAGTGCTGCGTCGGGTTTGCTGCGCAGCATCTGCACCAGTACCGGCGCGGTTGCCGCCGGGCAGCCGCGCGCGAGCAGCATGCCGGTTAGCCCGATGCTGGCTTCTGCACCGGGCAGGGCTTCTTCATCAGCGAAATCGCTTTCGGGACGGGACGGCGTGCGCCAGGTTCGCCAGCCGGCCAGCAGCAAGGCTCCGCAGCAGGCCAGCCAGATCGCGAACTGGCTGCTGGCCGGCAGCCAGCCGAAGCCGGCGCAGACGGCCAGCACGCAGCCGATGCCCAGCAGGGCATCATTGAGCACGCTCTGCCAGCGCTCGATCCGGGACTGGTGGGCCGCCTGATACAGTGCCATGGCCGGAATGCCGGCGCGTTGCAACAATGGCAGCAGGCGGCCGGGGCCCAGCCAGCGCAAAAGCAGTCGTATGCGCCGGGTGCGTACGCTGAGCTGTGGTGCTGGCAGGCTACTGGCAGCCTCCAGCCAGAACCATTGCCGTGCGGAGCCGGATTCCAGATCCGACAACTCGCGCATCAGCGCAGCGCGTTCTTCCGGGGTGTAGATGGCGGTTGGCATGCCTTACCAGCCGGATACAGTATCAAGTAGCAGGCCGGCAAACAGCAGCGCGCCTATGCGGTTGTTGGCGAGAAAAGCGGCAAAGCACGCCATGCGCTCGCGGCCACGGATGCGGCGGTATTGGTCGGCAATCAGCACGAAGCAGCCGGCCAGCGCCGCGTACAGCGGCCAGCCCAGCCCCTCGGTGAGCGCGATGCCCAGCCAGATCACCAAGAAGCCCGCATAGCACAGCAGGATCGCGGCAATGTCGTAGCGGCCAAACGTAATTGCAGACGTCCGGATGCCGATTTTCAGGTCATCCTCGCGGTCGACCATCGCATATTCGGTGTCGTACGCCACCGTCCACAGCAGATTGGCCAGCACCAGCCACCACGCGAGTTGAGGGACTGCGCCCGTCTGCGCGGCAAACGCCATCGGGATGCCGAAGCTGAACGCCAGCCCCAGATACGCCTGCGGAATCGCCAGAAAGCGCTTGGTAAACGGATAGCTGCCGGCCAGAAAGACCGCCGGCAGCGACAGCAGCTTGGTCAGTGTATTGAGCGGCAGCACCAGCAGAAATGCCGCCAGTGCCAGTGCGGCGGCCAGCAGCAGCGCCTCTTTCGGCTTGACTTCGCCAGCCGCCAGCGGCCGCGCCTTGGTGCGCTCGACATGGCCGTCGAAATCGCGGTCGGCGTAATCATTGATCACGCAGCCGGCCGAGCGCATCAGAAAGGTACCGGCCACAAACACCAGCAGAATGAAGGGATCCGGCTTGCCGGCGCTAGCCAGCCACAGCCCCCACAGTGTCGGCCACAAGAGCAGCAGCGTGCCAATGGGCTTGTCGATGCGCATCAGGCGGGAGTAGGCGGACAGGCGGGCGCAAAACGGTGAGGGCATGGGGATGAATCATCTGCAACAAACCGGCGAGACTGTGCGCCGCCCGGGCAAAAACGTCAATTCGGCCGGCACGTTTCCGGTGCGCGACACGACGCAACTTATCCGGCCGGCGAGTCCTGATTGGTGATTCCGAACGGAATGTGTACCGAGGGTACTACCGTACTGGCGGATTGCAGATGGCCGGACTGGTCATCGAAAAAGATGTGCGGCTTCAGGACGCCCAATACGCGGCCTTTTTCGATGCCGCCAAGGAAAAAGGCGTCGTTGGCCATCACGCCCCAGCTTTTCAGCGTGGCCAGTGCGCGCTGGTGCGAGGGCGCATTGCGTGCCGTGACAATCGAAATGCGCAGGCGGTTTTCATAGCCCGGCTGGCTGGCCTTGTGCTGTTCCTCGATCGACTGGATTCTGGCCATGCGCACCAGAAATTCCTTCAGCGGCCCCGGGTTGTGGGGCTGCATCACATTGCGCACTTCATGCGCATGAAACTCGGCGAGGCCACCTGCCTGCATGACTACCTCCGCCTCGTCGCCAGCCAGTACGCCATCAAAGTCGAAGGCAATGCGCAGCGTCTGATCGGCCTCGTCATCGCTGAAGTGCGAATCCAGCACCTGCCCGGCGGGGTAGCCCGCACGAATCGCCGCATCCACATCCGGCTTGTTTGCGGATAGAAAGAGCGCAATATTCAGCGCCGGAATGTAGGCATGGGGTGACTTGCCCTGCATGAAAATGGCGCGGGTGATATTGAGGCCGTAGTGGGCAATCGTGTTCATTACTCGCAGCCCGGTATCCGGGTCGTTGCGCGACAGCAGTACCACTTCCACCAGCGGATCGTCCTGATTCGGACTCAGGTCGTTCAGCGACAGCAGGCGTTTGATAAAGGGGAAGGCAATGCCCCTGGGCAGCGGCTCGTCGAGGTGCGCTTCCTGAAACTGGCGGTATTGCTCCTCACCCTCGCGCCGGAACACCGCATCCGATTCGCCGAGATCAAAGACGGCGCTGGATGCCACGCCGATCACCAGGCGGTTTTCCAGATCGTAGGGCATGCTTGTCTCCTGTCGGGATGGCGTGGTGTTGGGTTTAACTGGCGTTAGCCAACGCCGGCAAAAAAACTTCGGTCACCAGCAGCACATCGCGCCCGGAATGAAACAGTGAGCGCCGCGCCCACAGGCGTGGCGGCAGCGGGCCGACGGCGGCGCGGGCGCTCTGGTAGAGCGGATGGCGGGCGTCGATGCAGCGCCAGGCCAGTGGCGAGCGGCGGATGGTCGGGTCGGCGAACAGCAGTGCGCCAAGCGGGCGGCTGCCGGTGCGCCCCAGCAGGTGAAAGCCACGCGCCAGCGCACTGCGGGCAGTGATGCTGTGTGCGTACACCAGCGGTGTGCCGCGGCTGGCGAGGATGACTTCGCGCACAGCAACCTGGGTGCCGCCGCGCGGCAACTGCATGATGGCGATTTCGTCGCCATGTGGTTGATCCCAGCCCTGTCGCAGTACGGAAACCCTGATCTCCGGAAAGTGCGCCATCAGCCGGGCTGTGAGCGAGCCGCGCGCGGCCAGCCACGGGCGCAAGTCGCGCGGGGCAAGGGCAAGCGGATGGCGCCAGAGGCGGGTGCTGGTCATGCAGGGTTTCTCGGCAGGCAAGACAAGTGATTATGCCACAGCGTGCATGGGCCGCCGCCTTGGCGCTATCGGCAGTGCGCGGCGTTTATGGCAGGCAGGGCTGGCGAGTTCTGTCTATGGGGGGCTGGGTATTGCCTTGCAGGCTTTGAATATGCTTGGCTGTGAATGTATACCTGTTGTCAATCTCGGCCCTGAAGGCTTGCCCAGTCCAGCCCGAAGCGCGCCAGATACTTGCGCAGGCGGTCGGCGTCGTTGCTGCTGGATTTTTCCTGCCGCGATACATCGAACAGTCGCCGTCCTGCTTCAGAAAGCGTGCGGCATTCGCGGCAAACCTTGATGACTTGCTCCAGCTGCATCCGGTCGAAGAGGTCAAGCGTTCCGGCAGCGTCGCCTAGCAGTTCGCGCAAGGTGTCCGTTTGGTCATCCTGCCAGCCGGCCTGCAGGCGGGTGATTTCTTCGTCGACCTCATCGATGCCGATGCGCCCGCTGTCGGCCAGCGTCGCCATGCGCGTCACCGCCGCGCCCAGCTCGCGGAAATTGCCGCGCCAGCGTGCCTGCGAGGAGGTGGCAAAACGCAGGAAGCGCTCGCGTGCCTCGCGGTTGAAGCGCACCTGCTCGCCGTGCTCGCGCGCAAAGCGTTCCAGCTCGTAATCGAGATTGGGGGCCAGATCTTCCGGGCGCTCGGCCAGCCCCGGTAGCGTGTAGCTCCACAGATTGATCCGTGCGTAGAGGTCTTCGCGGAACTCGCCGCTGGCAACCATGGCGCGCAGATCGCGCACGGTGCCGGCGATCAGCTGGAAGTCGCTCTCCACTTCGCGGTCGCTGCCCAGCGGGAAAAAGCGTTTTTCCTCGATGGCCTTGAGTAGCATCGCTTGCTCGTCCGCGCCCAGTTCGCCGATTTCATCGAGGAACAGCAGGCCGCCGTCGGCGCTGCGCAGCAAGCCCGCACGTTCGGTTTGTGCACCGGTGAAAGCACCTTTCGCGTGGCCGAATAGCGCTGACATCGCGGCATCGCCACGCAGTGTCGCGCAGTTTACTTCGACAAAGCGCCCGGTGAGCTGGTGGCGCGCCCTTTTCAGCTCGAACACGCGCCGTGCCAGAAACGACTTGCCTGCACCGGTCGGCCCGCACAGCAGCATCGGCGCTTTCGAGCGCGCCGCCACGCGCTCGATCTGCTCAATCATGCGGTTAAACGAAGGATTGAGCGTGGCAATGCCGGATTTCAGCAGCGACAGCGAGGCGTCGCGCTCGTGCGCAAAGCGCGTGGCGATCTTGTCGTAGCGTGACAGATCCAGGTCGATGATCGACACCCGCCCCTCGGGGCCCTGGCCCAGACGCTTGATCGGCGGCGAAGTCTGCACCAGCCGCGCCGGGAAATGCCGCGATTCGGCGAGCAGAAACCAGCAGATCTGTGCGACGTGTGTGCCGGTGGTGATGTGCAGCAGATAGTCCTCGTGCTCGGTGTCGAAAGCATAAGCGCTCGCCAGATCATGCAGTGCCGCATATACCTCTTCGAAATCCCACGGGTCGCGCAGATTGATCTCGTGGCTGATGACTTCGGTGTTTGGCGAAATTTGCGCGATGTCGCGCTGCATGCGGCTGAACAGGCCACGATTGCGCTCGTCGTGCAGCAAGACCAGCGTGTCGATCAGCAGGTCGGCTTGCTGGCAGAGCCCGACGGTCGGTCGCCACTTCTCCCAGCGCTCGCTGCCTTTGCCGACGTAATCGAGCACGGTGCCGACAAAGCCAAAGACAACGGTGCGCTTCATGGTTATCTCAAAAGATAAATTCGGATATTAAATTATCGCAATTTATCACTTGTCTGTCTGCGCGGCCCAAGGGTGTGTGTGCGCGGCAGATCTGGATGTCTAATAAAAACAGTGAATTATCGTTTTTTCTACCTGCGCTGGCATTGCTGGCATGTCACTTGCAATCGGTATGGCATGCAGCAACGCAGTGCTGGCAACAGGCAGCGGTTCAACAGCCGCTCCGGTGCCTCCCGCCTCTGGCGGACAGGTATGCCGCCACACCCGGCGTCTGCATGACGGTGATGGCAAGTCGGTTGCGTCATCCGGGTTCAAGCCCCGGCTCACCACCTCTGGATAGCTCAGACGGGTAGAGCATCGGCCATTGGCCGACTGTCGCGGGTTCGACTCCCGCTCCAACGCCTGCAAGGGCATTTGATTGAAAACGCAGTGCCCGGTGTGAGCGAAGCTCACCGCAGCGATGCAGCCGGTGCCCGGCGCGCCGCCCACCAGCGGAAACGACAGGATAGGCAGGTTTGATGGCCGATTCCCCTTGTTTCTGCCCGTGAGCTGGCCCGCCTGGCGTCCGCCGTAGCGCTGCAGCCGGGATCAATGAAAAAGGATAATGATGATGTGGCAACGCTTTCTGGTACGCAAAAACGAACGCGGCATCCTGCTGCGCGATGGCGACTTTGTGCGCGTGGTCGAGCCGGGCGAATTCCGCCTGTGGAACCGGCGGCAGCGTTATGCGCTGCTGAGCTTCTCGCTGGACGAAGCGGCCTTTACGCACGCGCTGGCCGAATACCTGTGCCGCAATGAAGCACAGGTCGTCGAGCAGCACTTCCTGCGCGTCGAACTCGCCGATCATGAGGCTGCGCTGCGTTATGAAAACGGCGTGCTGGCGGAAATCCTGCTGCCGGGCTCGCGCCAGTTGTACTGGCGTGCCGCTGCCGGACAAACCTTCGAACGGGTTGATCTGCGTGATTGCTACGAACTGGCCCCGGCACTGATTGCCGGCTTCACCCAGCCGGCGCTGCGAGCCAGAGCCGTGCGCAACGCCAATGGCGTGCTGCTGGCGCAGGTGCCGGAAAACCACGTCGGGCTGCTGCGCGTCGATGGCAAGCTGATGCGGCAATTGCCGCCTGGGCGGTATGGCTTCTGGCGTTTCAACCGCGAGATTGCCGTCGAGCTGGTTGATGTGCGCATGCAGGCGATGGAGGTCAGCGGGCAGGACATCCTGACCCGCGACAAGGTAAGCCTGCGCCTGAACCTGGCGGCCAACTGGCAGTTTGACGATGTCGAGCTGGCGTTTGCCCGTTTGCCCAAGCCGGCCGAGCATGTGTATCGCGAACTGCAGTTCGGCCTGCGCGCCGCAGTGGGGGCGCGTACGCTGGACGAGTTGCTGGAAAACAAGCAGGTGATCGACGAGGTGGTGTCGGCGCACATGCAGGCACGGCTGGCCGGCTTTGGCGTCAGTGTGCACAGTGTCGGCGTGAAGGACATCGTGCTGCCGGGTGAAATGAAGACCCTGCTGGCGCAAGTCGTCGAGGCCGAAAAAGCCGCGCAGGCCAATGTGATCCGCCGCCGCGAGGAAACGGGCGCCACCCGCTCGCTGCTCAACACGGCGAAGGTGATGGAAGACAACCCGACCGCGCTGCGGCTGAAAGAACTGGAAACGCTGGAGAAACTGGCTGAGCGCATCGACCGGATTTCGGTCTTCGGCGGCTTCGACCAGTTGCTCAATGGCATGGTCAAACTGACAAACTAGCTGGGTATGTGCGGCTAGCCAATTGAAATGAATGGTTATGGATTAATGCCGCTACGGGTATGCGTGGCGGCGGGAGAAAGAGATGAGCAAGGCAACGATTCTGGAAGTACAAGACGGAAAACCCATCAAGCTGTGGACGGCCGGTGTGCCGGTGGAAGACGAGGCGCGCGAGCAGCTGATCAACACGGCGAGAATGCCCTTCATCTACAAGCATCTGGCGGTAATGCCGGACGTGCATCTGGGTAAGGGCTCGACCATCGGTTCGGTGATTCCGACCATCGGTGCGATCATTCCGGCTGCGGTCGGCGTGGACATCGGTTGCGGAATGATGGCGGCGCGCACCACGCTTACCGCCAGCGACCTGCCGGACAATCTGTTCGGCCTGCGCAGCGCCATCGAGGCCGCGGTGCCGCATGGCCGGAGCAATACCCGGGGTGGCCGGGATAAAGGATCGTGGGATACACCGCCGGCATCGGTGGATGTGATGTGGGGTGAGCTGCATGAAGGCTTCAAGCGTATTACCGATAAATACCCCAGATTGAAAAACACCAACAACTACAAGCATCTGGGAACACTGGGAACAGGAAACCACTTTATCGAAGTCTGTCTGGATGAGGTCGACCGGGTGTGGTTGATGTTGCATTCCGGATCACGCGGGGTGGGTAACGCCATTGGTTCGCACTTTATCGAACTGGCACAAGCCGATATGCGGCAACACATCGCCAACCTGCCGCACCGCGATCTGGCCTATTTCGAGGAAGGCGCACAGCATTTTGATGATTACGTCGAGGCCGTGGGCTGGGCGCAGGATTTTGCCCGCCGCAACCGTGAAGTGATGATGCAGAACGTCATCGCCGCTGTGCGCAAGGTGATCAGCAAGCCGTTTAGCGCCGATGTGGAGGCGGTGAACTGCCACCACAACTATGTGCAGAAGGAAACGCACTTCGGCCGCGAAGTGCTGGTGACGCGCAAGGGTGCGGTGTCGGCGCAGAAGGGGCAGCTGGGGATCATTCCGGGGTCGATGGGGGCGAAGAGCTTCATCGTGCGCGGACTGGGTAACGAAGAGGCGTTCTGTTCGTGCAGCCACGGCGCGGGCCGCACCATGAGCCGGACTAAAGCGCAGAAACTGTTTACGGTCGAAGATCAGATCAAAGCTACTGCGCATGTCGAATGCCGCAAGGATGCCGACGTGATCGACGAAATTCCGATGGCCTACAAGGACATCGACGCCGTGATGGCTGCGCAGTCCGAGCTGGTGGAAGTAGTGCACACCCTGCGGCAGGTGGTGTGTGTGAAGGGATAATCAATATTTATAAGGGTATTGCCATGCAGCCTTTTCTGAAAAATGGCTGCAAGGCAATACATCGGGAGGTTTTATGGATACGCGTTTTGCGCATCCGCTGGATGAGTCCGTCCGCCAGCGTGTGTTGCACGAACTGCAGGTCATCGAGGCGCGCCATGCGGTTCGTGTACTGTTTGCCTGCGAGTCGGGCAGCCGTGCCTGGGGCTTTGCCTCGCCGGACAGCGACTACGATGTGCGCTTTGTCTATGTGCATGAGTCGGAGTGGTATTTGCGCGTCGAGCCGCAGCGCGACGTGATCGAGTTGCCGATCTCGGACGAGCTCGACATCAGCGGTTGGGAGCTGCGCAAGGCGCTGCAGCTGCTCAATCGCTCGAACCCGACGCTGTTCGAGTGGCTGGCGTCGCCGCTGGTTTATCGTTCCGAACCCGACTGGGTAGAACAGGTGAGCGTCCTTGCGCCCTGCTTTTATTCGAGCAGCAAGGGTTACTGGCATTACCGCAGCATGGCGAAGAAGAATTTCCGGGGTTACCTGCAGGGCGAAACGGTCAGGCTCAAGAAATACCTGTACGTGCTGCGTCCGCTGCTGGCCGCGCAATGGATCGAATCCGGGCGCGGCATCCCGCCGATGCGTTTTGCCACGCTGGTTGATGCTCTGCTGGCGGATCAGCCAGCGCTGTGTGCCGAGATCGACGCGCTGCTCGCGCGCAAGATGGCGGCCAGCGAGGGTGAGTATGGTGCGCGGATGCCATGTATCCATGACTGGATCGCTAGCCAGCTGGCTGAGGATGTTGAACCCCCGGATTTTGACCGGCCGCCGACCGACTCCGCCCGGCTGGATGCACTGCTGTGGCAGCAGGTTAGCGGGATGAATGAATCAATGCTTCGGCTTGTCGAGCCGGCGTAGCAGGAGAAAACAATGAAGATGGAAAATCCGGCTCTGGTCGAGCTGGACGGTGCCGCCGGTGAAGGTGGCGGGCAGATTCTCCGCAGCGCGCTGACGTTGGCGATGATCACCGGGCGGCCTTTTGTGATTCGCCGTATCCGGGCAGGGCGGGCGCGGCCGGGCTTGCTGCGCCAGCATCTGACTGCCGTGCAGGCTGCAGCTGCCATCTGTGCGGCGCAGGTCGAGGGAGCCGAGCTGGGCTCGACACAATTGCGCTTTGATCCAGGGGCGGTGCGGGCGGGCAACTACCGCTTTGCCATCGGTTCAGCCGGCAGTGCCGCTCTGGTGCTGCAGACGGTGTTGCCGGCGCTGTGGCTGGCCGGTGCGGCTTCCTGCGTGAGTGTCAGCGGTGGCACGCACAACCAGTCCGCACCACCGTTCGAATTCCTGGCGCAGGCCTGGACGCCGCTGCTGGCAAGAATGGGTGTGAAACAGACGCTATCTCTGTTACGCCATGGTTTCTATCCGGCCGGTGGTGGCGAGATCATTGCGCACGTTGAGCCGGTCGCCGGGCTGCAGGGCATCAGCCTGCTGGAGCGAGGGCCCTTGCAGGACATGCATGCTGAAGCACTGGTGGCGGGCGTGCCCTACAAGGTGGCGCTGCGTGAGCTGGAGTCGGTGCTGGCCGCTTTTCCCGCGGCAGGGCAGACGGTGATTGAGCTGCCGATGGAGCAGGGCCCGGGCAATGCCTTGTTGCTGAGGGTTGTGCACGAGGTGGGTTGCGAGGTGTTTTGCGGGTTTGGCGAGCGTGGTGTGAGCGCCGAGCGTATTGCCAACGGCGTCGTGCAGGCCGCCCGGCGCTATCTGGCGAGCCCGGCGGTGGTCGATGCACACCTCGCTGACCAGTTGCTGCTGCCCATGGCCTTGGCCGGCGCCGGTGAGTTCACGGCCACCGAGGCATCGGCACACCTGCTGAGCAACAAGGCGGTGATTGAGGCGTTTCTGCCTGTCTCGATTGCATTGTCGCAATGCCAAGCTGCGGTGCATGTACGTGTATGCGCGAGTGGCTGATCGTGCGTCAGTAGAAGGACTCGGCAGCAGGGTGCTGTCCGCTCTACAATTGCGCTTTGCTTTCTGCAGCGAGCTTTGCCATGGTTTTTTCTTTGCTGGATGAGTTGCAGCAGTCATTGCGCGAGCGCGCTGACGCCGGCCTGCTGCGCCGCCGTCGCACACTGGCCACGCCGCAGGGGGCGCTGGTCGAGGTGGACGGGCTTCAGCTCGTCAATTTTTGCAGCAACGACTATTTGGGTCTGGCCGCACATCCCGATTTGATTGCCGCCGCGCAGGCGGGGGCCGCGCGCTGGGGCGTGGGTTCGGGTGCGGCACATCTGGTTGCCGGACACTTCGTCGCGCACGAGGCATTCGAGCAGGCGTTTGCCGCTTTTGTCGGCCGGCCGGCGGCACTGTCGTTTGCCACCGGCTATCTGGCGAATCTGGCGGTGGTGACGGCGCTGGTCGGGCGTGGCGATGCCGTGTTTGCCGACAAGCTCAACCACGCGTCGCTCAATGATGCGGTGGTGCTGTCCCGTGCCGATTTCAAGCGCTTTGCGCACAATGACCTTGTCCAATTGGAGCGCCTGCTGGCCGAGTCCACTGCACGGCGCAAGCTGATCGTGGTCGATGCGGTGTTCAGCATGGATGGCGACCTCGCGCCCTTGGCCGAGATGCTGGCGCTGGCCGAGCGTTACGACGCGCTGTTGTATGTCGACGATGCACATGGCTTTGGTGTGCTGGGCGACGGGCGTGGCACGCTGGCGGAGCTGGGCTTGCAATCGCCACGGCTGATCCAGCTTGCCACGCTGGGCAAGGCGGCCGGGCTGGGGGGGGCGATGGTTGCGGCCGAGCCGGTGCTGATCGACTGGCTGGTGAATGCGGCGCGGCCGTATATCTATACCACCGCCGCGCCACCACTGTTGGCGCAGGCCGGGCTCGCGAGCCTGCGGCTGATTACCGAGGGCGCCGGGCTGCGGGACACGCTGCGTCGGCATGTGGCGGCCTTTCGTGGTGCGATGCAGGCGTGTGGCGCGCAATTGCTCGACTCGGCTACACCTATCCAGCCTATCCTTGTTCAGGACAATCAGCGCGCGCTGGCGCTATCCGATGCACTGCGCGAGCGCGGTTACTGGGTGGCAGCGATCCGCCCGCCGACGGTGCCGACACCGCGCCTGCGCGTGTGCTTCTCGGCCGCGCACAGTGATGAGCAGGTTGCCGGCTTGTGTGCGACGCTGCAGGAATTGTTACGCGCCTGACGGGTATTGCCCGGTAGACTTTTCCAATCAATGGTTACAGGCTCATCCATGCTTGGGTATGGGGAGCAGGACAAGGCAATGTCTGTGTATTTCGAATCGCTGGGGCGTGGCCCCGATCTGGTGCTGCTGCACGGCTGGGCCATGAACGGCACGGTGTGGCAGCCGGTGGCCGAACAGCTGGCCGAAGATTACTGCGTGCACGTGGTGGATTTGCCGGGGCACGGCAAATCGCCGGCAACCGGCCCGCTGACACTGGATGACATGGTGGCAGCGGTCGATGCCGCCTTTCCCTGGCCGGTGCATGTGGTGGGCTGGTCGCTGGGCGGGGCGGTCGGCACGCGCTGGGCGCTGGCGCAGCCGGACAAAATCCGCAGCCTGACGCTGGTGGCTTCAAGCCCCTGCTTCATGCAGCGCGCGGACTGGCCGCATGCGATGGCCGAAGCCACGCTCGGGCAGTTCGCCGAAAGCCTTGCGGCCGACTGGCGCGGCACGCTCAAGCGCTTTATCAGTCTGCAGGCCATGGGCGACGCGCAGGCGCGTGCGGTGACGCGCACGCTTGCCGATGATCTGTTCCTGCATGGCGAGCCGGCGCTCGGCGCACTGGCCGAGGGCCTGGATATCCTGCGCGATACCGATCTGCGCACGGAGATGGCGCGCCTCGTCCTGCCGGTGCTGCTGCAATATGGTGACAAAGATACGCTGACGCCCGTGGCGGCAGCACATTGGCTGGCCGACGCCTTGCCGCTGGCGCAGTGCCATATTCATGCCGGTGCCGCGCACGCACCGTTCCTGTCCCACCGGGACGAATTCATCGCCGTGCAGAAGGCGTTTCTGGCCGGCGCCTGATTGCCCCCACAAACAAACAGGCTGGATGAATCAGCCTGTCTGGGTATATGCCGCTAGCCTTTGCAGTTGAACGGCTTTGGATGTATGGGTTGTCGGGTAATTAGTGGGCGTTTTCCATCTTCGGTGCGCGTCCCATTAGCTCGCCGATGATGGCCTGCACCGGCTGGTTCTCGAACAGCATCTGGCACACGGCGCGGGTGATCGGCATTTCGATACCCATGGCGTCGGCCTGGCGCAGCACTTCCTTGGCCGTCGGTACGCCTTCGGCGACGTGCCCGAGGTGGACGAGGATGTCGTTGAGGCTCTTGCCTTCGGCCAGCAGCAGTCCGACACGACGGTTGCGCGACAGATCGCCGGTGGCGGTCAGCATCAGGTCGCCAATGCCGGCCAATCCCATGAAGGTTTCGGCACGCGCTCCAAGCGCCACACCAAAGCGCGCCATCTCGGCCAGACCACGGGTCAGCAGCGCGGCGCGGGCATTCAGGCCCAGATCCAGTCCGTCGCACACCCCGGCGGCAATCGCCAGCACGTTCTTCACTGCCGCACCGATTTCCACGCCGACCAGATCGGCGCTGGCATACAGGCGCAGCACATTGGTGTTGAGTTCTTCAACGACCAGCCGCGCAAAGGCCGCATCGCTGGCGGCGATCGTCACTGCGGCGGGTTTGCCGGCGGCGACTTCCTGCGCGAAGCTCGGGCCGGACAGCATGCCGCGCGGGATGGTCGGGTCGAGTTCTTCTTCGGCCACCTGGTGCGGCAGCTGCATCGTGCCGGCTTCGAGGCCCTTACAGGCCCACAATACCGGGGCCTTGTTGCCGAGTTTGGCCAGCAGTTGCAGGGTGGGGCGCAGGCCGGCGAGCGGCGTAACGATGAGGATGAGTGCGACGTCACGGATGGCTGTTGCCAGCTCGCTTTCAACCTGCAGCGATGCGGGGAAAGCCAGTCCGGGCAGAAAGCGTTTGTTTTCGCGGTCCGCACGCATGGCGTCCACTTCGCTCTGTTCGCGGGACCAGAGTCTGATCTGGTGACGGTCGGCAAACCGGATGGCCAGGGCGGTGCCCCATGCGCCGGCGCCAAGCACGGCGATCTGCATATTGCATTCCTTTCAGTTCAACAAAAAAGCCCGCAGGATCGCCGCGGGCTCATTGGCCGGGGTTATACGCCCCAGACATCTTCAATCCGGATAAAGCCGGTTGCACCATCACGGTGACGCACTTTCAGCCAGCCATTGCGGGTGTTTTCCTGCAGTTCCAGCAGCAGATCCTTGTCGGCCTTGAATACTGGCGCAGCAGTATTCTGCGGCCCTGCGAGCACCATGCTGCTGCGGATGACCTGCACGGTACGCTGCCTGCCGAGGTCGGTGGCTTTCATCCATGCCAGTGTGCCGGAGCTGTCGCGCACACGCAGCCAGCCAGCCTGTTCGCTCAGGATTTCCACCGGCATGCCCTGACTGAGCACGAAAAGCTTCTTGCCGGAATCCGCAGGGGCGTCATACCAGATGGCGCCGCTGCGGTTCACCGAGCGAAATTCCAGCGCATGCGCCTGGCCGGCCGCCAGCAGGCTGCCAGCCAGCAGCAGCTTAGTGAGTGGTCGCTTCGGCAGTTTCATTGCCAGCCGCCTGTTGTTGCGCGCGCTGTTGCATGAAGATGGCTTCGAAATTGATCGGCTGCAGCAGCAGCGGCGGGAAGCCGGCGCGGGTGGTCAGATCGGAAACGGCTTCGCGCAGGTAGGGGAACAGAATGCTCGGGCAACCGATGCCCAGAACCGGCTCGAGTTCGCTTTCCGGAATGTTCTCGATGTTGAACAGGCCAGCCTGGGTTACTTCGACCAGGAACAGGGTGCGCTCACCTACTTTCGCTGTTGCGGTGACGGTCAGGGATGCCTCGAAGAAACCGTTGTCAAAGCTGCGGGCCTGGTTGCGGAACTGGATGTTGAAATCCGGTTGCTCCTGTTCAACGAATGCACCCGGAGCATTCGGAGATTCCAGAGATACGTCGGTAACATAGATTTTTTGCAGGGCAAAAACGGGTTGAGTATTTTCCTGGGCCTGTTCGGACATTTCGATTCCTTCCTGTTTTATTGGTTTGTGTGCTTGATGTATGAAATGACCATCAGCAGAGTGCGGGCAATCATCGCACGTTTGCAGCCGGTGGGCTAGTTGCCTGCTTGCAGTAATGGGTCGAGCTTGCCGGCGCGATCCAGTGCAGCCAGGTCGTCAAAGCCGCCGACATGATGATCATCAATGAAAATCTGGGGGACGGTGCGGCGCTGACTGCGCTCCATCATGATGGCGCGCTGGTCTGGATCGAGATCAACGCGGATTTTCTCGATCACCACACCCTTGCTGACCAGCAGGCGCTCAGCCATGACGCAGTAGGGGCATACGCCTGTGGAATACATGACGACCTTGGGCATGGCGGAGCATCCTGTTGTGAGTTGAGTGGTGCTAGCTATGGGCGGCTGCATGCAAATGCAAGTCTCGCGCGTTATATATACGCGTTATTTTGCGAGCGGATGGCGCTGTATCCGGGTTCTGGCAGAATTTTGATGGGGAAGGAGGATTTCGTGCCATTGCAAAACAAGCACTTGTCGCACTAGTCGGAGTTTTTGTGGTGCGGGGTGTTGACGGGTTTGGAGGTGGCCGGTATAGTTCGGCCTCTCTGCTGCTGACGCAGTGAAGGAAACGAAGCGAAACGAAGAGTTTAGCGAGTTTCCCGGTGTCAGAGCAACGATCTTTAACAATATACAGCCGATGAGTGTGAGTGCTTGGTTTGACCAGCACTCGCACTTAAGACAGAAGTAACAAGTACACACTTGTTGATTCTGAGTTTTAAGCAAGCGAGCGCAATTAAGTAGTAACAGTGATTAAACGAAAGAGTTTGATCCTGGCTCAGATTGAACGCTGGCGGCATGCTTTACACATGCAAGTCGAACGG
>NZ_AUMS01000016.1 GCF_000430805.1 Chitinilyticum aquatile DSM 21506
ACATCAAGCAGGAGTGCGACATGCAAACAGTTATAGTCTGGTGACCTTAGCGAGGTGGTCCCACCCCTTCCCATCCCGAACAGGACGGTGAAACGCCTCAGCGCCGATGATAGTGCGGAATGCCCGTGTGAAAGTAGGACATCGCCAGACTCCCCATGGAAAGCCCCGATCAGCAATGGTCGGGGCTTTTTGCTTTGGGCGCGTGAGGCGCTGAAGAGGGTATAGATCCGTAGCGTATTTATTCCATGGGGGAGCTTGAGGATACGGCATGGCGTATCGAAGCTGCGCGCATAAACGTGCACAAGCCCGGCAAAGTCATGCAGGGTTGGTTTGCCGACAATGTAGTGCACCTCTCACCGGAGAAAACCATGGCCCTCAGCCTCTATGCCCAGTCTGCACAAGACTGGTTTGCCGCATCCTGTGCGTCACCAATACTTGAACTGACGGAAATCGCCGGCTTTTATGGCCATGCAGTGATTATCAAGGCGCCACCACACTCCTGTGTCGTAAAGTTTGCATTTCAGGATGGGCGAGTCGCCAAGGAGATCGCTGCATTGCAGCGATTACGGCCACACAGTGTGCTTCCCATGCCGGAGGTGCTGGCATCGGGAGTGCGCAGCATAGGAGGCAAGGATGTCGGGATGCTGGTGCTGGATTATTTGCCTGGCAAGGCCCCCTGGGATATCCAGCCTGATGCAGCGAGGATTGTTGCGCTCTCTGACAGCTTTGTCGAAGCCATGCTGCATCTGCACCAGCAGTCCAATCCGGCGGGATACGAGTTGCCAGATGGTGGATTTACCCAGTCACTGATTGCGGCTTTTTCCGACTGGAATCGTGCGGCGCATGCTTATTCGCAGGCAGCCGATTCGCCTTTCAGTCCAGTATTGCGCGTATCGCTGCAGGCACTCTGGGAGTTGCGGCATGACGTGCTCGGACCGATTGATCGCGATGCCTCATCGCTGGTACACGATGATCCGCATGCCGGTAATTTCCTGTTTGATCCGGTAACGTGCCTGCCGATGGCGATGCTTGATCCCTGCGATGTGGCCTTCCGTCATCGTGAACAGGATCTGTTCCATCTTGCCGATGTGCGCCCGGAATGGGGCTTGTTCGAGCGCTATGTGAGCGCCTGCCCATTGCATGCCGGCCATGAGCAGCGGCGCTGGTTTTTCTCGATCTGGGATGACGTGAAGCACTGCCTGAATCGCGGCTGGTATGACGAAGACTGGTTTGTCGCGAAATTTGATCGTCTTGCGGCGAGCGGGGTCAGACTCGGGGCCTGACCCGCCGGGTGGGCTTAGTGCTGGAGGATTTTGGAGAGGAATTGCTGGGCGCGTTCCGAATGGGGGGCGCCGAAAAATTCATCCTTGCCGGCATCTTCAACAATCTGACCGTGGTCCATGAAAATGACGCGGCTGGCGACGCGCCGCGCGAAGCCCATCTCGTGCGTTACGCACATCATCGTCATGCCTTCCTGCGCCAGTTCGGTCATGACATCGAGTACTTCGTTGATCATTTCCGGATCAAGAGCCGAAGTCGGTTCGTCAAACAGCATCGCAATCGGATCCATGGCCAGTGCACGCGCAATGGCAACCCGCTGCTGCTGGCCGCCGGAGAGCTGACCGGGGAATTTGGCCGCCTGGGCTTTCAGGCCCACACGATCAAGCAATTGCAGCCCTTTCTGATGAGCCTCATCCATGCTGCGGCCCAGCACCTTGACCTGGGCAAGACACAAATTCTCGGTGATCGACAGATGGGGGAACAGTTCGAAATGCTGGAACACCATGCCGACCTTGGAGCGCAGGCGAGGCAGATTGGTTTTGGGGTCGCCTACCGAAATGCCGTCGACAATGATGCTGCCAGCCTGAAAGGGCTCCAAGCCATTGACGCACTTGATCAGCGTGGATTTGCCCGAGCCGGAGGGGCCGCAGACAACGACAACTTCACCCTTGCTGACCTGGGTGCTGCAATCGGCAAGAACCTGGAACTGGCCATACCACTTGCTGACTTTTTCAATCTGGATCATGAGTTCGTTTCCTTGGTGAACCGCTCAGCGGATCACGGCAATGCGTTTGTGCAGGCGTTTAAGCAGCATCGAAACCGGAAAGCAGACGCAGAAATAAGCCAGCGCCGCAAAGGTGTACATTTCGGTCATTGCGCCATTGTTGCTGGCGACGACGACGGTGCTGCCCATGAAATCCTTGATGCCGATAATGGTGACAAGCGAGCTGTCCTGGAACAGTACGACGGTTTGCGTCAGCAGGACCGGCAGCATGTTGCGGAAGGCCTGCGGCAGCAGGATGTAGCGCATGGTCTGCGGGTAGGTCAGTCCCAGCGCGTAAGCGGCAGATACCTGCCCGCGCGAAATAGACTGGATGCCGGCGCGGATGATTTCGCTGTAATACGCCGCTTCAAACAGGGTGAACGTGATGAACACCGATTTGTCCGGGCCGATGGATAGGCCGAAATAGGGCAGCAGGAAATAAAACCAGAAGATCACCAGTACCAGCGGCACCGAGCGGAACAGGTTCACATAGCCGGCCGCAAACAGCGACAACGGCTTGAAGGAGGATAAGCGCGCCAGTGCCAGCAGGCAGCCGATGACGATGCCGCCAGCCATGGCCGTGCCGGTCAGCGTCAGCGAATAGAGCATGCCGTCCAGCAGCATCTCGCGGTTGTCAGCAATGAGTTGCCAGTCAATCATCTCAGCGGCCTCCACCAATCATGCCGGGAACGCGCGCTTTCTTTTCCAGCCAGGCCATGCCGCGATTCACTGCGAAGGCGAGCATCATGTAGAGCACGGTGGCTGCTGCGATACTCACGATCACTTCATTGGAATACTCGACCATCTGCTTCATCTGGAACGTGAGCTCGGTCAGGCCGATGGCCAGGGCGGCGGCTGAATTCTTGAAAATATTCATGAATTCGCTGGTCAGTGGCGGGATCACGACGCGGAAAGCCTGCGGCAGGATAACCAGCCGATAGGTCTGTGGCAGTGAGAAACCCAGCGCCAGTGCTGCGTTCTTCTGTCCGCGCGGCAGCGACAGGATGCCGGACTTTACCTGTTCAGCAACACGGGCTGCGGTGAACCAGCCCAGCCCGAGTGCTGCGGTGATGAATTCGGGGTAGGGCATGTCCTGCTTCATCCAGCGGCCGATTTCGGCTGGCAGCAATTCTGGCCAGACGAAGAACCAGAAGAACAGTTGGACCAGCAGCGGGATGTTGCGGAACACCTCGACATAGGCATCGCCCAGTAGCGCGAGCGGGCGATAGGGAACGGTGCGTAGTACCCCGACAATGCTGCCTACCAGCAGGGCGATGGCCCAGCCGGTGAGCGCAGTGGCCAGCGTCCATTGCAGGCCGGTCGCCAGCATGGTCCAGTACGGCCCGTCACCGGTGGGGGACTCCTGCAGAAAAATGCCCCAGTCGAGATTGATGGTCATGAGTATTCCGATGTTGCTTCAGGGTATTGCTTTGCAGCCCTCTGAAAGAGAGGGCTGCGGCCAGATACCTTCAGGATGCCTTTAGATGCCCTTGTCGCTTGGATTCTTGAGCATGTCTTTCATCTTGTCGGACATCGGCATGTTCAGATTGACACCCTTCGGCGGGATAGGCGAGGTGAACCACTTGGCATAGATCTTCTCGATTTCCGGCGACTTGTAGACGGCAGTCAGTGTGCTGTCGACCAGTTTCTTGAATTGCGGATCATCCTTGCGCAGCATGATGCCGTAGGGCTCGCCGGACAGCACTTCACCGATAACCACGAAATCCTTCGGGTTCTTGCTGGCGGCAATCTTGGCGGCGAGCAGCGTGTCATCCATCACGAAGGCGGCCGCACGGTCGGTTTCCACCATCAGGAAGGATTCGTCATGATCCTTGCCATAGAGGTTCTTCACGTCGATGTTTTTGCCTTTTTCGTGCTGCTTGATGTAACGGTCCGACGTGGTGCCGGTGGTGGTTACGACCGGTTTGCCGTTCAGATCCGCCACGCTCTTGATGCCGGAATTGGCCTTGACCGCCATGCGCACGTTCACCCAGAACATGTTCACACCAAAGGCGACCTGTTTCTGGCGCTCCACGCTGTTGGTGGTCGAGCCGCATTCGAGGTCGATCGTGCCGTTCTGCATCAGCGGAATGCGGGTTTGCGAGGTGACCGGCTGATAGACCACGTCCAGCGATTTCAGCTTCAGTTCTTTCTGCACCTGATCGACGATCTTGTTGCACAGATCCACCGAGTAGCCGACATATTGCTTGTTGCCAACGAGGAAGGAGAAAGGCTGCGAAGCGTCACGTACCCCTACGACAATGCGGCCACTGTCCTTGATTTTCTTGAGTGTGCCGGTCAGTTCTTCGGCGTGGGCCGTGCCAAGCACGGACAAGGCCAGAGCAAGGGGGAGCAGTGCTTTCATTGCGGTTCTCCGTAAGGGGGGAATGGGCTGTGCAGAGTATAACCAAGCGTCAGCCGGTCTGCCTCTGGGGAAATGCCGTAGATTCTGCTTTTTTGCCTTATGACAAGAAAAAAGGCTGCAGGGTATGGGCCTGCAGCCTTTTCACATGTTGCCGTGCGCGTGGATACGCTGCCTGGTTATTGGTGCAGCGGAGCAAGAATCTGGCGCAGGAACTGTCGCGCGCGTTCGGTCTGCGGGTTGGTGAAGAAATCGTCCGGCTTGGCGTCTTCGACAATTTCGCCGTGGTCGAGAAAGATGACACGGTCAGCCACTTCGCGGGCGAAGCCCATTTCATGCGTGACGACCATCATGGTCATGCCGGATTCGGCCAATTGCTTCATCACGGCCAGCACCTCGCCGATCATTTCCGGGTCGAGCGCGGAGGTGGGTTCGTCGAAGAGCATCACGTGCGGGTTCATCGCCAGGCCGCGGGCAATTGCCACGCGCTGCTGCTGGCCGCCCGACAGATTGGCCGGGTAGGCATCCTTCTTGTTGGCGAGGCCCACGCGCTCGAGCAGTTCCATGGCGGTACGCTCGGCCAGATCCTTCGGCACTTTCTTGACCTGGATGGGGGCCAGCGTGATGTTGTCGAGCACCGAGAGGTGGGGGTAAAGATTGAAATGCTGGAAGACGAAGCCGACTTCCTCGCGCAGCTTGTTGATGTCGGTGCGCGGGTCATTGGCGCGCACGCCGTCCACCCAGATTTCGCCGTCATTGATTGGCTCGAGCTGGTTGATCGTGCGGATCAGTGTGGATTTGCCCGAGCCCGACGGCCCGCAGACCACGACGACTTCGCCCTGCCGGACTTCCAGATTGATATTTTTCAGCACGTGGTGGTCACGGCCATACCATTTGTTGACGTTGACGAAGCGGATCATCGGGGCGACGTTGGAGTTCATAGCATGGTCCGGATTGTAAAGGGCTGGGCGGGCGGGCGGCTTCAGGACTATCCCTAGTTCCTGTGCGCCACACGACCCGGATGTTTTTGTGCCAGCCAGTTGGCCAGGCTGACGTAATCGGCAACGCTGAGGTTTTCCGGCCGGTCACCGGGCTTGAGTCCCAGATCTTCCAGCTCTTCCGCGCTGGCGATGCCTTTCAGGTTGTTGCGCAGTGTCTTGCGGCGCTGCGCGAACGCGGCGACAACCAGTTGCTCGAACAGTTCGTAATCGCTGGCGGGATGCGGCGGCGCAGGCCAGGGCACCATGCGCACGACGGCGGAATCGACCTTGGGGGGCGGATAGAACGACTCCGGCGGCACATCGATGATGTGATCCATCAGGTAGCGGTACTGCAGCATGATGGACAGGCGGCCGTAATCCGGGGTCGAGGGTTCGGCCACCATGCGGTCGACGACTTCCTTCTGCAGCATGAAGTGCATGTCGTGGATGACATCGCCGAAGCTGGCCAGATGGAAGAGCAGCGGCGTGGAGATGTTGTAGGGCAGGTTGCCGACCAGCTTGACGCGGCCGCCGGGCTTGAGCTGGCGTGCCAGGGCGCCGAAATCGAATTCCAGCGCATCGGCGTTGTGGATGACGAGGCGCTCGGGCGGGAAGCGCTGGCTCAGGTGGCTGACGATGTCGCGGTCGATTTCGACCACGTGCAGCTGCGGTACGCGCGCGAGCAGCGGCTCGGTCAGCGCGGCCAGGCCCGGCCCGATTTCGATGATGACGTCGTCGGCCTGCGGATCGGTGGCATTGATGATGTCGGCGATGACGCCCTGATCCTGCAGGAAATTCTGGCCGAAGCGTTTGCGTGGAATATGGCTCATGGAGGCAGCTTAATGGTTGGCAGTGGTGGCCCGGTTCCGCGCCAGCTGGCTGGCCAGACGGGTGGCGGTCAGCAGGCTGCCGGGGTCGGCGCGGCCGGTGCCAGCCAGATCCAGCGCGGTGCCGTGATCCACCGAAGTGCGGATGAAGGGCAGGCCCAGGGTGATGTTGACCCCCTGTCCGAAAGTGGCGTGCTTGAGTACGGGCAGGCCCTGGTCGTGGTACATGGCCAGTACGGCATCGCCCTGGACGAGCACCGGCGGATTGAACAGTGTGTCGGCTGGCAGTGGTCCGATCAGCTGCATGCCTTCCGCCCGGAGTTCATCGAGTACGGGAATGATGACGTCGATTTCTTCGCGTCCCATGTGGCCGGATTCGCCGGCGTGGGGATTCAGCCCTGCCACCAGAATGCGGGGAGAGGCGAGGCCGAATTTCTGCTGCAAATCCTTGTGCAGGATGCGCAGTGTGGTGCTCAGGCTGCCTGCCGTGATTGCAGCGGGAACGTCCTTCAGCGGCAGGTGTGTGGTCGCCAGTGCAACGCGCAGCGCCTGGCCGTCGCGGGTGTCGCCGGCAAGCATCATCACGACCTGCGGCGTGCCGCTGTGTTCGGCTAGGTATTCGGTGTGACCGCTGAAATGGCGGTCGGCAATGCCCTCGTTGATGACGCCCTTGTGGATGGGGGCGGTGACCATGGCCGCAAAGCGGCCGTCAAGGCAGCCGGAGATGGCCATGTCGAGCGTGGCAAGTACATATGCTGCATTGCCCGGATCAAGCTGGCCCGGTACGGCTGGCCAGGCGAGCGGGATGTTTGCGATGCTGACTGCCGCGCGGAGGCCGGGCTGGTAGGCCGGATAGTCGCAGGGCAGTCCGAGCTGTGCGGCGCGAGCCTCAAGCATGGCCCGGTTGCCAATCAGGATAATCGGGTGTTCTATGGGTATATCACTGCAACCTAATTGCAGCGATATTTCCGGGCCGATACCCCCTGGTTCGCCCGTGGTTATCGCCAGGGGGGGCATCTGCATGTCCGGCATTATTCGTCTTTCAGGCGATAGACCACATAGGCCTTGTCGCGCAGCTGGCGCAGCCAGTCTTCATACTGTTCTTCGGCCTTGCGCTGGCGGATTTCCATGCGCAGCTTGGCGCGTTCGCGGTCTTTGGTGACATCCTGGTCGCGGCGCTCTTCGACCTGGATCAGGTGCAGGCCGAATGGCGAGCGGACCGGCTGGCTGACTTCGCCAATCGCCAGCGCATTCATCGCTTCTTCGAACTGCGGGACGGTTTCGCCCGGGCTGATCCAGCCCAGATCGCCCCCCTTGGCTGCGGTGCCGTCGTCGGAATAGAGCTTGGCCAGATCGGCAAATTTCTCACCCTGCTGGATGCGTGTGCGCAGCTGGGTCAGCTTGCGGCGGGCGTCGTTCTCGGAAACCAGCTCGTTCGAGCGCAGCAGGATGTGCCGGACGTGGGTCTGTTTCACCACGACATTTTCACTCTGGGTGCGCTTGCCGTTCAGGCGGAACACGTGGAAGCCGCCCGGAGTACGCACGACATCCGTGATGCCGTTGACCGGAGTCTTGTTCAGCAGATTCACAAACGGTGCCGGCAGTGATGCCGACGGGCGCCAGCCCAGGCTGCCGCCCTTGCCGAAGTCGCCGCTGGCGCTGTATGTGGCCGAAACGGTCGCGAAATCGCGGCCGTTCACCAGTTCGCGCCGGGCTTCGTTGATCTTGACCCGCGCGGCCTGGATCTGTTCGGGGCTGGCGTTGTCGGGAACAGGTATATAGATCTGGGACAGGTCGTATTCGACCGGGGCGTTGCCTTCGGCCAATTTGATGTAGTCGTCGAGTTCGGCCTCGGAAACCTGCACCTGGCTCTCGACTTCGCGTTCGCGCAGGCGCCCCAGCAGCATCTGCTGGCGGATACTCTCGCGGAACTGCTTCCAGTCGAGGCCATTTTCTTCAACACGCACGCGGAATTCCGGCAGTGACAGGTTGTTCTGCGCGGCAATGCGGGCAAGCCCGTTTTCCAGCGCGCTGTCATCGATGCGCAGGCCGATGTCCTGTGCGCGCTGCAGTTGCACCTGTTCCAGAATCAGGTTGTCCAGCACCTTTTCCTGCAGGACATCCGTCGGCGGGATTTCGGCCTTGCGCTGGCGCAGGCTGGCACGGACTTCCTCGACGCGTTGATTCAGTTCCTGCTGGGTGATGGCACTGCGGTTGACGATGGCGACCACGCGATCGACGGTGGCGATGGCTGCCTGACTGAACGGACTGCACAGTGCAGCTGCCAGCAGCAGCGGGGCAAACGGTTTCATTGACTTACCTCGTGCGCAGGGGATTGGTGCGGAAAATGTTCGCATAGTTGGGGATGGATTGCTGGATGGTCTTGACCGGGTTCGACCCGACGCCGCCGAGTCCGCTGAGTTCCAGCACGGCAAAGTAGTTGATCTGGTATTCGCCGTTATTGGTCGGATAGCGCTGTGCCGCCAGGCGCAAGCCCCAGCAGCCGGCGTTGTATTCCAGCCCGGCCAGGGTTTCCAGGCTGCTGTGATCCAGCAGCGAATAGCTGTACATGCCGACGGCGTACCAGCCACCGCCCAGCGCCCATTGTCCGGACGCGGTGACCTGCTCGACATCGGAGACCCGGTTCATCAGATAGCGCAGATTCAGCGCTTTGTACTCATCCGGAGTCCAGCTCAGGTTGAGGTTGGCGCGCTGGGTTACCGCATTCTGGAAGTTGTATTGCAGGTCGTAACTGGTGCCGAAATCATGGAAGCGGCTGCTGAATGAGAAGAGGGTGTCCGCGGTTGAATCACTGGTGTTGTTGCCGGAGAGGCCCACTTTGGGTTGCGTAAAATAGATGCGTTGCCCGACTCCGATCTGCAGTAGCTCCACACCCTGATCGGCATCGAAAATACGGGAAGTCAGCGCCAGGGTCAGGTCATTGGCGTCATTGATGCGGTCATGACCCGTGAAACGGTTTTCCATGAACATGCGCGAGAAGGTCAGGTCTGCTTCACCGGTATCGAACAGGGGGATGTTGCTCTGATCCTTGTATGGCACATACAGGTAGTAAGCGCGTGGCTCCAGCGTCTGGATGAAGCCGAGGTCACCAAACGACGCTTCGCGTTCAAAAAACAGGCCGGAATCCAGGCTCGCGATGGGGAGAGTACGGTCAATCGTCTGGGCCGGAGTGCTGCCCAGTTTTTCCAGCCGGTACTGTGTGGCGTCCAGCGAAAGCTTGGGAGTGACAAAGCTGTAGCCGTTCACGAATGGCGCACTGATCGTGGGGTGAACCCATGAACGCCAGCCGGAGATGGCGTTGTCTTTCTGGAAGTCCGTTGCTTCCGCAGTCAGGCTGGTAGTCAGGTATTTGCTCAATACCGGATTGGCGGTAAAGGTCAGTTGCGGGGCCAGGTCGTAGGCCGGCGTGATCGGATTGATATTGCTTTGCAGGGTCTGGAAAGTTTCCCAGCGCGCACTGGCATTCCACCAATTCGCTGAATAGGTCAGCAGCCCATCCCTTGGCAAGGAAGTCTGCGAACTGGCTTCCAGCGAATTGCCGAAATCGTTGAAGTAATTGTCATCAGAGACTTTCTGCCAGTCGATGGCCAGCCGCAGCCGGTCGGTAATGTTCTGCTGGTGCTGGAACAGGATGCTGTAGCGGTTCATGTCCGCTTCGCGATCCTTGATGCCTTCCGCGCGCAGGATGCCGGCAAAGCTGGGGTACAGATAGCGGAACTCGCCTCCCATCATCAGACCGCGCTTGCCATGAAGGGCTGGGGTGATGGTGGCGTCGTAATTCGGCGCGATATCCCAGTAGAAAGGGGCGCTCAGCTCAAGGCCGTTGCTTTTGCTGTAACCGAAGGTCGGCATCAGAAAGCCCGTCTTGCGATTGTCGTTCAGCGGAAAATCGGCCCAGGGGTAGTAGGCGAGTGGAACGCCCTTGAATTCAAACCAGCCATTCCAGGCTTCGCCGACACCATCGACGTAATCGAGGTTCAACTCGCTGGCATGCATGTACCAGTCGTCATTGCCGGCGGCGCAGGTTGTGAAGCTGCCGTTCTTGACGCGATATTTGTCCTGGCCTTCGAAGAACAGCGTTTTCCCGGTGCCGCGTGCAGTGCCCAGCGACATCGTGTACTCCGGATTTTCCAGTTCGCCGATGCGCTCGTCGACGGCCATGTCCAGGCGGGAGCCGACCAGCACGTCACCGTTTTGCGTGATTTTCACGCGGTCGCCGGCGTGCATCTGGCCGCTGACCAGATTGTATTTGACCCAGTCGCTTTCCGAGTACAAGCCGCCCTGGGTGATCTGGACGTTGCCTTCGGCATAGGCCGACTGCCCCTGCCTGACCTCGGCGCGATCTGCCTCGAGCAGGATGGGGAGTTCGTCCTGTGGCGTGCCGGCATCGCTGGCATGCGCCAGTTGCAGGGTGGCCAGGGCCAGTGAAATCAGGGTCAGCGAAAAGGGTGGGGTGCAGGGCACACGCATGTGAGCCATTCGGGCAATGATAGAATCAGCGGATTCTAGCAGCATTTACCGGATAATCCGCAATGAACGCATCTCTCCCTCAGCAACAAATTCTCACCCTGATTTCAGATACTTTGCACCGCAGCGTCAAGAAGCTTGAGGTGGCGGCATCGGATGCCAGTATCCGGCAGTACTGGCGTGCCAGTCTGGATGATGGCCGCGACATCATTGTCATGCAGGCCGATCCCGCGCAATTCGATGTGCGCCCCTTCCTTGCGCGGCAAGCCGAGCTGGCGGCGGCAGGCCTGCCGGTGCCGGCCGTGCTGGGCAATGCGCCGGAGCAGGGGCTGGTGTTGCTGGAAGATCTGGGCACGACCGAACTGGCCAGTGTGATTACAGCGCAGAATGCCCAGGACTGGTATCGCCGCGCGATTGATCTGCTGGTGCAGATGCAGACGGCCTTGCCGGCTGCGCACCTGCCGCCCTTCGATGCCGCATTCCAGCAGCGCGAAATGGACATTTGCCGCGAATGGTATTTTCCGCAACAGCTGGGCGTCGAGCTGGCGGATGCCGATCTGGCCACCTGGCAGCGCAGCACCGCGCTGATCGTGGCACGCAATCTGCAGCAAGCGCCGCATTTCATGCATCGTGATTTCCATGCCCGCAACCTGATGGTGCAGGGCGATGCCTTGCGCCTGATCGATTTTCAGGATGCCGTGGCTGGTCCGCTCAGCTACGATCTGGTGTCGCTCCTGCGGGATGCCTACCTCGACTGGGAAGAGGCCTTCGTGCTCGATCTGGCGATCCGTTACTGGGAAAAAGCCAGGGCGGCCGGCTTGCCGGTCGATGCCGATTTTGCCGAGTTTTATCGTGCTTTTGAGTGGCAGGGCCTGCAGCGCCATCTGAAAATTCTCGGCCTTTTTGCCCGTCTCAAGTACCGCGACGGCAAGGAGCGCTATCAGACCGATATTCCGCGCGTGCTCAATTACGTCACCAAGGTCTGCGAGCGCTATGTCGAACTTGGCGCGCTGGCGCGGCTGCTGCGCAAGCTGCATGGTGAGCAGGCGCAGCAGGTTGGCTATACATTCTGATGTATTTATTTACAGCCCAATAATCTTAAAGGCTTCAGGTATATACCCATGAAAGCAATGATTCTGGCCGCCGGCCGTGGCGAGCGCATGCGGCCGCTGACTGACCATACTCCGAAGCCCCTGCTGCTGGCCGGCGGCCAGCCGTTGATTGTCCGGCATCTGCAGCGACTGGCCGCGGCCGGAGTGCGCGAGCTGGTCATCAATCACGCCTGGCTGGGCGAACAGATCGAGGCGGCTCTTGGTGATGGCAGCCGCTGGGGTGTGGCGATCCGCTATTCGCCGGAAGGTCAGGCGCTGGAAACCGCTGCCGGCATCGCCCGCGCACTTCCGCTGCTGGGAGACGAACCCTTTCTGGTGCTCAACGGCGATGTGCTGTGCGACGTCGATGTGGCGCAACTGCAGACCAGAGCGGCAGTGTTGCCGCCGGGGGGCGCGCATCTGCTGCTGGTGCCCAAAGCGGGCTATCCCACCGGACGGGATCTGACGCTGGACGCCGATGGTCGCGTGCGAGCATGCCACGAGGGCGATACGCCCTATACCTTCTGCGGCGTGGCAGCCTATCACCCCGCGTTTTTCGCGCGCGTGCCGCACGATGAGCCTTCGCCGCTCCTGCCCTGGCTGCTGGAAGCGATGGCCGCCGGGCGCGTCAGCGGCGAATGCCATCGCGGCATCTGGCTGGATGTAGGAACCGTCGAGCGGTTGGCCGAGGCTGACCGGATCTTGCGCGGCGGCGAACATGCGTTGTGACGTGATGATTGGGCCTTAGCCGGGGTAAACGTGGTCTGCAGCTTCTCAAGTGCTGGAAGGCCGGAAAGCAGGCGGTTGCCGGCATTGTTTTTTGTTGCAGTGCAACTAAAATGAAAGCTGCCTGTTTCCAAGCCGGAGCACGTCATGGCGCTGCAAACGTTTTACCGCGAACAATCCGCACGCACGTCGGAGCTGCAGCACAAGCTGCGGCAGATGTTCGACCCGTTCGGTCTTTTCACCACCTCGCTGAAAGCCCAGCAAGCCTGGCTGACGCACCCGGAGGAATTGCAGAACGTGCTGAGCGTCTACTGCAATGACTCGATCCGCTGGTACCGCTTTACCGCCGGGCGCTGGCTGGGCGAGGAAGATACCGATACCTTTCCGCCGAATCCCGAAGATACCCGTTTCGCTGATCCGGTCTGGCGTGATTCCCCGCTGTGGGACGGCATCAAGGAATGGTATCTGATGAACACACGCTGGCTGCAGGACACGCTGTATGCCACGCCGGACATGTGCTGTCAGGAGCAGAGCCGCACCGCCTTCTGGCTGCGGCAATGGCTCAACGCGGTGGCGCCGACCAATTTCCTGCTGACCAATCCGGTGGCGATGGCCAATGCGCTGGCGACCAATGGTGAAAGCCTGGCGCGCGGCCTGCAGAATTTTGCCCGCGATGCCCAGCGCGGCGACATCAGCATGACCGATCTGGACGCCTTCAGGGTCGGCGAAAACCTGGCCACGACGCCGGGAGCGGTGGTCTATCGCGGGCGGCTGCTCGAGGTGCTGCATTACGAAGCCACGACGCCCACAGTGCATGCGGTACCCATCGTCATCGTCTCGCCCTGGATCAACAAGTTCTACATCCTTGACCTCAACGAGAAGAAGTCTCTGATCAAATACCTGGTCGACCAGGGCTTTTCCGTCTTCGTTACCAGCTGGAAAAATCCCGGCCCGGATGACCGCGCACTGAGCTTTGATGACTATCTGCAGGATGGCGTTGCGCAGATCATCGATGTCGCCCGCGAGATTTCCGGTGCGGACAAGGTCAATCTGGTCGGCTACTGTATCGGCGGCACGCTGGTATCGACCTACCTGGCTTGGGCCAACCGCAGGATGCCCGGGCAGGTTCCGGTGAATTCGGCTACGCTCTTGACCACACTGACCGATTTCGAGCGTCCCGGCGACATCGAAGTCTTCATCGACGAAGAGGGTCTGGCCTTCATCGACAAGCAGATGGAAGGCAAGGGCTATCTCGACGGCAAGGAAATGGCCTCCAGCTTCCGCATGCTGCGTGCCAATAGCCTGATCTGGAATTACTGGGTCGACAATTACCTGATGGGTAATACGCCGATGGCGTTCGACGTGCTGTTCTGGAACATGGACACCACCCGCATGCCGCAGGCAATGCATCACTACTACCTGCACGAACTGTACTGGCACAACAAGCTGGTGCAGCCCGATGCCCTCACGATCGCCGGCGAGAAAATCGATCTCGGCCAGATCTGCCAGCCGCTCTATATGGTCAGCACCGAAGAAGACCACATCGCCCCGTGGTTGCAGACCTGGAAACTGATTGACCGGGTCAGTGCGCCGGTGACCTTTACGCTGTCCACGTCCGGCCACATTCTCGGCATCATCAACCCGCCAGGCCCCACCTCCAAGCGCAGTTACTGGCAGGGCTCCCCCGCCAAAGGGCTGGCGCCCGATGCCTGGCTTGCCGGTCAGGAAAAAGTGGCTGGCTCGTGGTGGCCGAACTGGGTGGAGTGGCTGCGCCCGCAGTCGGGAACGCAGCACAAGCCCAAGCTCGCCAGCCGCAAGCATCCGCAGCTGGATGCCGCACCGGGTCTCTACGTCAAGGAATAAGCCCGCGTGGCAGCCGATCCGCACCGTCCCCGGTGCGGATTCTTTTTTGCGCCAGCGCAACGCCGCTGACACGCGACTCGTGTTAAAAATGTCGCTGTGCTTAATCCGTGTTTAATCCGGTTGTTCTTCCCTGTAGCCCTCACGGATAATGCTGCAGGTCTCGTACCCTTTCAAACTGTGTAGAGGAATATCAATGGCAACGCGTACCGATCTCGCCAATGCCATCCGCGCCCTGGCGATGGATGCTGTTCAGAAAGCCAACTCCGGTCACCCCGGCATGCCGATGGGCATGGCTGAAATCGGTCTGGCGCTGTGGGGCAACGGCAACTACCGCCACAACCCGCAGAACCCGCAATGGGCCAACCGCGACCGCTTCGTGCTGTCCAATGGTCACGGCTCCATGCTGCAATACGCGATGCTGCACCTGACCGGCTACGACGTCAGCATCGACGACGTGAAGAACTTCCGCCAGCTGCACTCCAAGACTCCGGGTCACCCGGAAGTCCACTACACCCCGGGCGTGGAAACCACCACCGGCCCGCTGGGTCAGGGCATTACCAATGCCGTCGGCATGGCGCTGGCCGAAAAGCTGCTGGCCAAGGAATTCAACAAGCCGGGCCTCGACATTGTTGACCACAATACCTGGGTGTTCCTGGGTGACGGCTGCCTGATGGAAGGCGTTTCGCACGAAGCCTGCGCGCTGGCCGGCGTGTGGCAACTGGGCAAGCTGATTGCCTTCTGGGACGACAACGGCATTTCCATCGACGGTCACGTCGAAGGCTGGTTCAACGAAGACATTCCGAAGCGCTTCGAATCCTATGGCTGGCAAGTGATTCCGGCCGTGGACGGCCACGATGTTGACGCTCTGGAAGCCGCCATCGCGGCAGCCAAGGCCGAGCCGAACAAGCCGACCCTGATCTGCTGCAAGACCATTATCGGCAAGGGCAGCCCGAACAAGGCCGCCAGCCACGATTGCCACGGCGCTCCGCTGGGCAACGACGAAATCGCCGCCACCCGCGCCGCCATTGGCTGGACTCACGAACCGTTCGTGATTCCCGCCGACGTGTACGCCGGCTGGGACAAGAAGGAAGCCGGTGCCAAGTGGGAAGGCGAGTGGAACGCGCTGTTCGCCAAATACTCTGCCCAATTCCCGGCTGAGGCTGCCGAATTCACCCGCCGCATGAAGGGCGAGCTGCCGACCAACTGGCAGGAACTGGTGAAGAACGCCGTAGCTGAAGCCAATGCCAAGGCTGAAACCATCGCTACCCGCAAGGCCAGCCAGAACGCCATCCAGGCCTTTGCGCCGAACGTTGCTGAACTGCTGGGTGGCTCCGCCGACCTGACCGGCTCCAACCTGACTGCATGGAAGGGTGCTGAAAGCCTGAAGGTTGTAAATGGCGAGATCTCCGGCCGTCACATCAGCTATGGCGTGCGCGAATTCGGCATGAGCGCGATCATGAACGGTATCGTTCTGCACGGCGGCTATCGTCCGTACGGCGGCACCTTCCTGATGTTCTGCGAATACGCCCTGAACGCGCTGCGCATGGCCGCGCTGATGAAGACCAACAACATCTTCGTTTACACCCACGACTCCATCGGTCTGGGCGAAGATGGTCCGACTCACCAGCCGGTTGAACAGCTGCAGACCCTGCGCTGCATCCCGAACATGAACGTATGGCGTCCGGCCGATACCGTTGAATCGGTACAAGCCTGGGCTGACGCGATCGAACAGCGTTCGACACCGTCCTCGCTGATCTTCAGCCGTCAGAACCTGCCGTTCCTGGCCCGCAACGACGAGCAGATCGCCAACATCCGCAAGGGTGGTTACGTGCTGCGCGACGCGGCCGACGCCAAGGTGGTGCTGATTGCGACTGGTTCCGAAGTTGAAGTGGTCGTGAAGGCTGCCGAAGCTCTGGCTGCGGAAGGCATTGCTGCCCGCGTGGTGTCCATGCCGTCGACCAATGTGTTCGACAAGCAGGATGCCGCCTACAAGGCCTCCGTGCTGCCGGCCGGTGTTCCGCGTCTGGCTGTTGAAGCCGCGACCAGTGATTTCTGGCGCAAGTACGTCGGCCTGGAAGGTGACGTGGTCGGTATCGACACCTTCGGTGAATCCGCTCCGGCCGGTACGCTGTTCAAGCTGTACGGCTTCACTGCAGAAAATGTCGTGGCTCGCGCCAAGGCACTGCTGAAGTAAGCACAGCACGGCAAACGCAAAAAAGGGAGCTCCGGCTCCCCTTTTTGTTGTGCCAATACAGGTTAATGGTGTGGCTTTGCTTGGGTATATCTCTACAGCCTTTTGAAATGAATGGCTGTGGCTACATATGTAAGCGGGTATGTTGCCCGGTGTTCAGGCCTCGTCGCTGACGTGGTCGCAGGCTGTCATCACCCTGTCACGGCCTGCTGCCTTGGCGGCATACAGTGCGGTATCGGCCCGGTTGAGCAGCAGTTCGCCATTGTCGGCATGCAGCGGGAAGCTGGCTACGCCCAGCGACAGTGTCACCTGCACGCTGATCCCCTCAACATCCAGTGCAAAGGCAGCAAAACCTTCGCGCCAGCTCTCCGCCCGCTTGACCGCGTCAGCAAGCTGCGCACCGGGCAGCACGATGGCGAATTCCTCGCCGCCGTAGCGGCAGGCGACATCCTCGCCGCGACTGCGCGCGCGCAGGTAGGCGCCGAGTGCCCGCAGCACGTCGTCGCCCGTCTTGTGGCCGAAGCGGTCGTTGACCTGCTTGAAATGATCGACGTCGAGCATGATCACGCTCAGCGGCTGCTTGTCACGAATCGCGCGGGCAATTTCACGCTCCAGCGTTTCCTCAAGGTAGCGGCGGTTGAAGAGGCCCGTGAGCGCATCGCGGATCGCCTGCTCGCGCAGCTGTCCCTGCAGGGCGGCAATGCGCTGGTACTGCAGCTGCAGCTGTTCGTGCGCGCGCCGCAGTTCGACCTGCACCTGGCGCTGTTCGGTGATGTCGTTGCCGATGCTGAGGATTTCGGTGAGCTGGCCGTGTTCGTCGCGCAGTGCCTGGTTGGTCCACAGCATCCAGACGCGCCGGCCGTCGCGGCACAGGTTTTCGTTCACATGCACGGCAAACTCTTCCGGTGTCTGCAACAGCTGCGCCAGCAACTCGGCCAGATTGCGCCGCGTGCTTTCCACTTCGGGCAGCAGTGTGCCGAGCAGCGGACGGCCGATCAGTTCGTCCGGCGCGAAGCCGAAATAGCTTTCCGCGTAATGATTGATGAAGCTGATGTGGCCGGCAGGATCGAGTCGCAGGATGATGCTGCGCGCCGACTGCACCAGTTCGCGGTACTGGTCGGCATCGGCCCGGCGCGCGGCCTCTTCGGCCTTGCGGCCGGAAATGTCGCTGATCACGCCTTCGCGCGCGATGATCTTGCCCTCGCTGTCTTCCACCAGCCAGGCCTGTTCGTGCACCCAGCGCGGAATGCCGTCACGGTGCAGCAGGCGGTATTCGATGCCATAGCCTTCGCCGGAAGCCAGCGCAATCGCGTGTGCCTCGCGGTGATCCGGGTGAATCAGCGCCTGGAAGGGCGGCGCGTGCTGCGGCCAGTCGCTGGCGGCAAAACCGGTCAGATGATCCGCGCCGTGGCTCACGTAGTCCAGCTGCCAGCTATTGGCCGGTGTGCAGCGGTAGGCCATGCCGGGCATGTTGGCGAGCAGCGCATCAAGCTGCTGGCGGGTGCGGGAGAGCTCAAGCCGGGTGGCGTTGCTGCGCTCGTCAAACAGCGTCAGTACGCATTCTTCGTCGCCGATCTTCAGGCGGCGCACCGCAGCGCGGACGGGAACGACAGGGCCGGCGGGGTCGCGCAGCTCCAGATCGATGTGGGCGACGCTGTCGGGCTGGCGCAATTGTAGCTGCAGGCCGGCGCGGCCCAGCGGCATGCTGTAGAAATCGTCGGCGCGGTAGTTGTCGCGCAGCTGTTCCTGACTGAGCCCCGAGCGGGCAATGGCAGCCTGGTTGGCGTAAAGGAAGGCGCCATCCGTCAGTCGCGTCAGGGTCAGCGGCAAGGGGAGCGAGTCCAGCAGGGTTTGCCAGACAGTGGGATGCAGATCAGGAGAGTCGTGCGCGGACAAAGCCGGCTCCGGTCAATCGGGTCAGGATGCCGTCATCCTAGCAGATGGCCGGGCAAAATGGCGCGGCAAGCCGCGCCGTCTGGCCGAAGCGGATCGAGAGCGGGGCAGTGTATTCCTGATCTTGCCGATGACGGTTTGCACCGGGGACTGCAGGGTGTTTGCCGCGCAGCCCTGGTTTTCCGCGACTGGCTAGCTGGCTGTGCCGGGAATGACCGTTTTCAGGATGTCGCTGATCCTGGGCTGCCAAGTAGCCGTCGTGCTGGCGGGATAGCTGACGGTGAGAATGCTGAAGATTCCGCCACGCTGGAAACCGTGCTCATAGATGATCTTGTCGTCTTTGGCGCTGACCAGCATGTACCAGCTGCCGCCTTCGTGTGTTTCCTTCACGCTGGCCTTGGTGGCTTCCTGCGCAGCCTTGCGGGTTTTGGCAAAATCCGGCAATGACTGCCCCTGGTCGGGAAGGGCTTCAAAGCTCATCACGACGCTGCCGTCGGCGCTCTTGAAGCGGTTGCCGGTTTCAGAACCGGCTTCGGCGACCAGCTCGTTCGGGTAATCGATCTGAGCCTGGTATTTGGCGATCTGGTAACGCGTCCACCCGGCCTGCGGCGGATTGGCGGCCGGAACGGTCGCCGAAGTGGCCACAGTCGAGGCCTCGGTGGGCACGCTGCTGTCGCCGCAGCCTGCCAGCAGCAGGGCCAGCGCGAAGCTGCCCAGGGTCAGTTGTGTTTTCATCTCATCCTCCATGGTGCGTCCGCACCTGCGGTCGTGCCGCTTTGTTGTTCATGTCGGCACATCTTATCAGAGGAGGTTCAGCTAGGCAGCAGCACAAACGGGTATTACCACCTTGGCATGAAGTGAGTCGATGGGGGGAGAGTTTTGTCTGGTAGCTCTTTACTGGCAAGGCTTATGTGCGAATACCCTCTTGCTTCGATGGCATGCCGATGCGGTATTCCAGTCACCATCAATGTTGCGATAAATAGACTGAACTGCAGGGCAATGAAGAGCAACAAAATTCCGAGTACAGCAAGCCAGCTGACGCCCCCTTGTCGAGCAAGAGCTGCTGCCTGTCGATGTGCTGGCAGCTTGCGAATAGCCTTGGACTGGCGAGTGATGTGGCGCTGGTACCAATGATTGCCATACATGCCGAACAAGATCATCGTGATCAAATTGACTGCCGTACCAGTACCTGATGGGAGCTCGAGCTTCAATTGGATGAAATGTCCAACTACTGCAAAAAGAATAAACAGCACACAGTAGAAGTACATTTTGCGATAAGCCAGCCACAAAATAACCAAGAAAAAAGCCGCCCAATTCCAGCCAGGATTTTTACGCGCCCAGCGTTCGGCGTAATAGCGGTCATATTTCGGGCCTACCAGTCCAGCGAGCAGCGATTGACCGGTTGCGGGCTGGGTCAGGTTACAGGCTGGGGGGCATAAGGATTGAGCGCAGTTTTGATCGCGCTACCTGTTGTGAAGGCCTTGCCGCATTGTTTGCACACGGTGGCGTGCGGTGGATTCGGATGACCGCATCGAGATGTCATGGCAGCTTACTTATTATTGGCTGGCCGCCCGTGCGGGCCGCCAGCCTCAGATGGGTCAAAGAAACGGTTTACTTGCCGTGAATGGCCCTGCGGCGCTGCGCCAGAAAGGTGCTGGCCTGCTGGCGGCCGTTTTCGATCAGCCGGTTGATATTGGCCGGGCTGCGGTCCAGCTTGCTTTCGTAGTCCAGCGTGTCGACCAGGTCATCCGACATTTCGATGAAGGGGATGGTGTACGCTGCATCGGGCTGGTCGCGGTAGCATTTCGGGATCAGTACCGGGTGGGTGATGTCGAACCTGGCCAGCATTTCCGGGCGGAAGGCATCCATGAGGATCATGTCGTTGACCCACGCCAGGCTGGTGAGCTGCTGGAAGAGCGACATGTTGCCGATCATCTCGTTGCGGCGGTCGGCGATGTCTTCCGGTGTGTGCGGTACTTCGTTGCAGCCGGTGGGGTTGATCTTGATGACCCACAGTTCGTCGGGAATATTGCTGGCACCAACATATTTCGGTCGCACCAGCTCGTCGAGCGGCGGGTTGTCGGAGAAAAGGCCATCCCAGTAGGCGAATCCTTCAAATTCGACCGCGGGGAAGATGTTCGGTACGGCGCAGGAAGACAGCAGGTGTTCGATGCGGATGGCTTCTTCGCGGGAATTGAATTTGCGCAGTTTGCCGCTGAGCACTTCGGCGGCGCCCAGCAACAGTGCCGGAGCATCGGGCTGGGCGCCCCAGCGCAGCAGCTCGTCAAAATCCAGGTGTTTTCGCAGCAGCGCCGGAAAGTCGGTGAATTCCGGGCGCAGGCCACTGGTGGAGAGGCTCATCATCAGCTTCGCCAGCGGGTCGGACGGGCTCATGTTGATCTGCGGCAGGTGGCCCTTGCTGGTGGCGCGCAGTGATTCGATGATGCTGTGGTTGAAGTGCTGTTCGGCTGAGCTCTGTGCCGTGTTGTCGTGCCAGAAATCCAGCAGGCGGCGGGTGGGATTGGCATCCCCCTTCATCAGCGCATACCACAGCAGTGTCGCGCACAGCGCGCCGCCGGAAGTGCCCGAGAGGCTGACGATCTGGAAATCATCCTGCACCCGGTGCTCGAACAAGGCCTCCAGTACCCCGGCGGTGAATGCGGTCTGGCTGCCGCCGCCCTGGCAGGCGATGGCAATCTTGCGGCGTGACTTGGTAGGCATGCGAGGTTTCTCGGTGTTGGGTATCGCAGCAGCTTAATCTTTCCTTTCTGGATATGCCAGTGCAGGGGCGGACGTGTTTCTTTGTCGCCACCATCTGCCTGCTGCAGGTGTTTTGTCTGCCAGAGGCGGGCATTTCCGGGCAAGAGGCGTAAAATTCCCCGCTCCCGAAAATCACTGTCCGATTCGCCATGCCCGCCGCGCTTTCTACCGTTTTGCTGCTGATCTGCTCCAACCTTTTCATGACTTTTGCCTGGTACGCCCACCTCAAGCATGGCCAGACCAAGCCCTGGCTGCTGATGGTGTTCATGAGCTGGGGCATCGCCCTGTTCGAATACCTGCTGATGGTGCCGGCCAACCGCATCGGTTTTCAGGTCTTCAGCCTGGCGCAGCTGAAAATCATGCAGGAGGTGATTGCCCTGTCGGTATTCATCCCGTTTGCCGTGCTCTACATGAAGGAGCCGTTCAACTGGAATTATGTGTGGGCGGCCGCCTGCATGGTCGGCGCGGTGTTCTTCATGTTTCGTGCCTGATGGGTATCTGCCTGTAGCCATTTATTTTTAATGGTCGCAGGCAGATATGGCTATGGGTATATATTGGCCGAATCATCGGGGCCGCTGTGGCAGTGGTGCGAATTCTTCGCGCCAGGCCAGCGTGGCGTTGCTCAGGTAGGCGGGAATGTCACTGTCGCGCAGGTAGTCCGGGAAGAAGGGGCGCGGGATACGATCCGGCGAGGCTTGCGGTACGTGGCGCAGACCCAGCAGGATCAGCAACAGGCGCAGGAAAGGATCGGGGCGGTACATGGTGCTCTCCTTGTCGGCTGCCGCAATGGCGCGGCAATAGGCTTTGAGCAAGCCCCGTGCCAGTGTCGACATGCTCCGGAGAGCCTGTTTTGCGCGGGATGGCACGGTTCGAACCTTCTTGCGTGCACCAGCGGCGGGCAGGATGCGGCAGCGCCGCACCGCGATCAGGCATCGCACCAGCGCCGGTAGCAGGCTGCTTGGCCGTGGCATGCGCCGTGCTCATCAAGCAGATTCCAGACCGTGACATCCTCGATCCAGAACCGGCGGCCGGATTTGGCGATGCGCAAGCCACGATAGCCGGTGGCGTAGCCTTGCCGGCTTACCGCATCGAGCAGTGCCTGGCGCTCGTCGCGGTCGGGTGCGGCTGCGGAAAGGCGTGAAGGCAGACCGACGAGTTCGTCTGCGCTGTATTCGAAACAGCACTGTACGGTCCGATTGGCAAAGATGAAGCGCGGATCATCGCCGCCGTCGTGCGCGAGTACGCAGAACGGGGCTTCGTTCTGCAGCCAGTGTGCGGCCGCGCTGGCCGGCAGATCGGGTGGCAGCAGGCTGGAGCCAAGCAGGCGCTCATGGCTGGCGAGGATGAGATCGGTGAGCTGCGTGTGCGTCATGGGGTGGAGTTCCGAAAGCAGGAAGGCAAATGGTTCTGCCCGGCGTTGTTTCGCCTTGCCGTGCAGTGTGTGGTCTGCGGCTGTGCGCCTTGTGCCAGAACGTGTGCTCATCGATTCAGCACGGGAGCCAGTGCGTGCTGCCAGTGCGCGAGCTTGTCGGCGAGCGGAAGCGTCAGTGCCGGGCTGGTCGAAGGCAGGATGCACAGGCGGCTGTCCGCGCCGAGCTGCTGGCGGGCGAGGCGGCCTGCTGTCTGGCCGTTGCAGGCAATGCATTGCACCTGTGGCAGTCCGGCGAGCAGTTCTCCCAGCGGGTTGGGGGCGACCTCGCGCAGCGCGGTATCGAGGCTGCCGCGCCGCGTGGCGCGGCCCACCGTATCCCACAGGCCGATGCCGCAGGCCAGCAGGGCGGCATAGCGCGCTGGCCACGCCAGCTCAGGCAGTTGTCTGCCGGTCAGAGTGGCCATGATGGGCCAGAAGGCATTGCGCGGGTGTGCGTAGTATTCGCCGGCAGCGAGCGAGGCGTCGCCGGGCAGGCTGCCCAGCACCAGGATGCGACAGCCTTCTGCCACAACTGGTGCGAAGCTGGCCTTGTGCATCATTCGTCGAATTCATCGAGAAGGGCCGCATCGATCTTGATGACGACCTTGCGGATGGCCTGTGGCCCGGCCACCGTGCGGCAGGGCTTGTGCAGCTCGCCGGGGTAAAATATGGCGAACATGCCGGCCGTGAGCAGCAGGCGAGATTCCTGCGGCTGCGGATGCACGAAGGCGATGTCGCGCTCGGCCAGCTGGTCGGTGACGCGCGGGAGGTCGGGATTGGCCGGGCAGAAGCCGATGGCTTCCTCGCCGCTCAGCAGGTACTGGATATCGATGTAACGTGCATGGAATTCCGGCATGCCGGTGTCCCAGGGCTGTGTCTGCGGTTCCTGCACGATGGCAATCAGCCGGTCGCCTTCCAGCGGATAGCGGCCCGGCGCCATCGGGGAAAAATCGGTGTTGCGCAGGTAATCAAGCGCCCGCGCGATGGCGGCGGGAAGCGGTGGCTGGCGGTGCTGCAGGTGGCTGAGATACATGGCAGGGATGGACGATGGCTTGGCCCGCCAGCATACCGCAGTGTGTTGCGGCGATGAAGGTTTGCCGGTGGCATGAAAAGGCTGGCGCGCTATCCGCACTGAGGTTCAGCGCTTCAGTGCGGGCAGTTCGCACAGGCGCCGTATGACGCGGTCGGCTGCGGGATGGCGACGGCCGCTGCGGTTGAGCCAGACGGTGCGCATGCCCAGCCGCCTGGCCGTCAGCAGATTGTCCGCGCTGTCCTCGACCAGTGTGCAGTCGTGCGGTGCGAGCCGGAAGTGACGCAGCACATGGCGGTAGGCGGCCGGCAGCGGCTTCGGCGTGAGTTTCAGCGTGTCGATGGCGGCGATGCCGTCGAATTCATGTTCGATGCGCAGTGCGGCCAGCATCGTCCGCGCGTAGGCCAGCGGGCCGTTGGTGAACAGAATTTTGCGGCCGTGCAGGCGCCGCAGTGTCTGGCGCAGTCCGGGCATCGGATGTACTTCGCGCAGCAATTCGTCCAGCGGATGGCAGGCCGCCAGAAAGTGATGCGGGTCGATGTGCGGGTGATGACGGCGAAGTCCGAGCAGGGTGGCACCGTAGCGCTGCCAGTAGTGCACGCGCAGATGGTTGGCGTCCTGCCGGGAGAGCTGCAACTCTTCCATCAGGTAGCACGTCATCGCACTGTCGATCACCGGGAAGGCATGCCGGCTGGCGTGGTGCAGCGTGTTGTCGAGGTCGAACAGCCAGACGGTGGAGTGCATGAAGGGCGGGCCAGAAGAAAACGGGGCGATGGTAGCCCCGTTTCGGTGTAGTGAATAGCCTTGCCTGATATGGGCGTGCGGGTATGTTGTTATGGCCTTTTCGAATGAATGGCTGGGTGCGTATACCTGTGCTTATCTGTAGATGTACTGTTCGAGCTGCTGGATGGTGAATTCTTGCTCGGCAATTTTGGCATGCACCAGATCGCCGATTGACAGTACGCCGAGCACTTTGTCGCCATCCATCACCGGCAGGTGGCGGATGCGTTTTTCACTCATGACCGCCATGCACTCGCTGGCCGTGGCCGTGGGGGGCACGCACAGCACGCGGCTGGTCATGATTTCGGCCACCGGCGTGACCGCCGACGTTTTGCCGACCAGCACGACCTTGCGGGCGTAATCGCGTTCGGAAAAGATGCCGACCAGCTTGCCTTCGTCCATGACCAGAACAGCGCCGATATTATTGTCGGCCAGAACCTGCAGTGCCTGGAAAACGGTGGCGTGCGGGGCGACGGCCAGTACGCTGTGCAGGGCTTTTTGCTTGAGCAGTTGGCTTGCGGTTTGCATGTTGTTTTCTCCGGTGGCGCAAGGGTATTACCACTGTAGACATCCTCGCCATGCTTGCAAGCCGATTTGCCCGCCAGAATGCAAAACACCGGCCGCAGCCGGTGTTTGCGAGGTGCAGGTGCGTGAAAAATCAGCGGGCGCGGATCATGGTGCCGACACCGGCTTCGGTCAGCACTTCCAGCAGCAGGGCGTGTTTCACGCGGCCGTCGATGATGTGTACCGAGTTCACGCCGGACTTGGCGGCATCCAGTGCCGAGCTGATCTTCGGCAGCATGCCACCGGAGATGGTGCCGTCGGCAAACAGTTCATCAATGCGGCGGGCGGTGAGCTTGGTCAGCAGGTTGCCGTCCTTGTCCATTACGCCGGGGATGTTGGTCATCAGGATCAGCTTTTCGGCCTTCAGCACTTCGGCCAGCTTGCCGGCCACGAGGTCGGCATTGATGTTGTAGCTCTCGCCGCTGGCGTCGACACCGATCGGCGCGATTACCGGAATGAAGTCGGCCGCGTCGAGGTGCGACACGATGGACGGGTCAATCTTTTCGATCTCGCCGACCTGGCCGATGTCGAGCAGCTCGTCGCTGGATGCCCCCTTCAGGAACATCTTGCGTGCGCGGATGAAGTGGCCGTCCTGGCCGGTCAGGCCGACTGCCTTGCCGCCGTGCTTGTTGATCAGCGACACGATTTCCTTGTTCACATGGCCGCCCAGCACCATTTCGACCACGTCCATGGTTTCGGCGTCGGTGACGCGCATGCCCTGGATGAATTCGCCCTTCTTGCCGATGCGGTCGAGCAGCTCGTTGATCTGCGGGCCGCCGCCGTGCACGACAACCGGATTCATGCCGACCAGCTTCAAGAGCACCACGTCCTGCGCGAAACCTTCCTTCAGCTCTTCGTCGATCATCGCATTGCCACCGTACTTGATCACGATGGTCTTGTCGGTGAAGCGCTGAATATAAGGCAGGGCTTCGGAAAGGATGTTGGCCTTGTCGGCGGCAGTGATCGTGGTCATGGCTGAGCTTTCCGCAAAGTGGAGAAATCGGCGCGATTGTACACCAGCACCGTCTGGCGTCATGCGGCATGGCCGGCTTTCTTCTGCGCTAAAACATACGGTTACATCCGGCAGCCTGTTGCTGAGAAAATGACGCGCGTATAGTTAAATGAACGTTCATTCAATAGCTGGCCGTCATGCCGATCTCGCCCCCCCCGCGTTCCCGCCGCAAGGAAGCCCGCCCGCAGGAAATCCTCGAGGCGGCCTTCGCGCTGTTTGCTGAAAAGGGCTATGCCGCCACCAAGATGGAAGACATCGCCCGTGCCGCCGGGGTCAGCCGCGGTACGCCCTATGTGTATTTTCCCAACAAGGAAGAGCTGTTCAAGGCGGTGCTGCGCGAGTTGCTGCTGCCAAGGCTGCAGGAAGGTGAAGCGCGCCTGCAGGCGTTGGCGCACCTCAGTGCCGGCGAGCAGCTCTGTGCCCTGTTGCACATGTGGTGGCAGTTGCAGGGCGAAACCCCGCTGGCGGCGCTGCCCAAGCTGATGATTGCCGAAGCCGGCAACTTCCCCGAAGTGGCCGAGCTGTATCAGAAGGAATTCGTCGAGCCCGGCGACGCGATGATCCGGGCTCTGCTGGAGCGCGGGATTGCCAGTGGCGAATTCAGGCCGATGGATGTCGAGTATGCGCTGCATGTGATCTGTGCACCGGTGGTGATGGCCATGGTGATGCGGCAATCGCTGACCTGTTGCCTGCCCGCTGATTTTGACTCGAACCGGTACATCACCACCCTGTGCGACCTGCTGCTGCAGGGCTTGCGTGCTACGGAGACAAAACCATGACATTCAGGAGAGCAATACCGATGAAACAAGTGCACTGGCTGGGTGTGGTGCTGCTGCTGGCGCTGGCCGGCTGCGGCGACAAGGCGGCGCAGGTTCAGGAGGAAGTTCGTCCGGTGCGCATCATGACCGTCAGACCGGCCAGCGCGGCGGGCGAAGTGGTGTACTCCGGTGTCGTGCGGGCGCGTCTTGAGGTGCCACTGGCTTTCCGTATCGGCGGCAAGCTGGTGCAGCGCAAGGTCGAGGTTGGTTCGCAGGTGCAGCCCGGGCAGGTGATTGCCCTGCTGGACGGGCGTGATGTGGCCCTGCAGGCCCAGGCCGCATCGGCGCAGGTCGATGCGGCGCAGGTCCAGCTCAGCCAGGCCGAGCTGGACCTCAAGCGCAGCGAAGACCTGCTGGCGCGGAAGTTCGTCAGCCAGGCCGAAGTTGACCGTCGTCTGACCACGGTTAACGCGCTGAAGAAGCAGCTTGAGCAGGCTCGCTCGCAGGCACAGATGGCATTCAACCAGTCGGGCTATGCCCAGCTGACCGCCGACGTGGCGGGGGTTGTGACTGCCGTACAGGCCGAGCCCGGTGCGGTGCTTGGCGCTGGCCAGCCGGTTGTGCTGCTGGCGCAGAATGGTGCGCGTGATGTGGTGTTCGATGTGCCGGAAGGTCGGCAGCGCTCGCTCAAGCCCGGTTCGGAAGTGATGGTCGAGCTGTGGGCCGCAGAAGGCAGCATGCTGCCCGCCGTGGTGCGCGAAGTTGCGCCAGCCGCCGACCCGGTGGCGCGCACTTACCAGATCAAGGTTGCGCTACCGGCCGGGCCGCAGGCGCCGGCGCTGGGCATGTCGGCTTCGGTGCATGTGCCGCAGCAGGCTGCCGCAGGCGAGAGCGGCCTGCCTTTGCCGCTGACCGCCCTGTACGGCCGGGACAAGGAGCAGCGGATCTGGCTGCTGGGTAGCGATGGACGCGTGAAAAGCCGCGCAGTCAACGTCCTGCGCTATCAGGACGAGCATGTGGTCGTCAGCGGTGTCGCTGCCGGCGAGCGGGTGGTGACGGCCGGCGTACATCTTTTGCACGAAGGGCAGAAGGTGACCGTGCTGGATGCCGCTGTCGCAGGAGTCGCCAGCCATGTTCAATAGCGTCAACCTTTCCGCATGGGCGCTGAAGCACCGCTCGCTGATTCTCTATCTGATGGCCGTGCTGTCGCTGGCCGGTGTGCTGGCCTATACGCAGCTCGGGCAGAAGGAAGACCCCGAGTTCACCTTCAAGGCCATGGTCGTTCGCGCCTTCTGGCCCGGCGCTTCGGCGGGCGAGGTCGAAGAACAGGTCACCGACCGGCTGGAAGAGGCTCTGCAGGGCATTGGCTATATCGATTACACCAAGAGCTATTCGCGGGCTGGCGAAGCACTGATCACCATCATCCTGCGCGAAAACGTGCGCAAGGAAGTGCCGGATGCCTGGTATCAGGTCAGGAAGCGCATCGGCGATGCGCAGGGCAAGCTGCCACCCGGCGTGGTCGGGCCGTTTTTCAACGATGAATTCGGCGATACCTACGGCAATCTGTATGCGATTACCGGCGACGGCTTCTCGCTGCCCGAGCTGAAGCACTGGGCGGAAACTGCGCGCAACGAACTCTTGCGCATCCGCGACGTGAACAAGGTGACACTGCTGGGTGTGCAGGACGAAAAAATCTACGTCGAGTACAGCACGGCCAAGCTTGCGAGTGCCGGCGTCAGCCCGTTCCAGATCAACCAGGTGCTGGCGGCCACCAATACGGTGACACCAGCCGGCGTCGTCGAAGGCAATGACGAACGGATTTTCCTGCGCGTGACGGGCGGTTTTGATGCGGTCAACACGATCAAGGCCACGCCGATTACGGTCAATGGCCGCACGTTCCGGCTGGAAGACGTCGCCCAGGTGTATCGCGCGACGGTCAATCCGCCCGAGTCGGCGATCCGCTATCAGGGGCAGCCGGCGCTGGCGCTGGGCATTTCGATGCGCAATGGCGGTGACGTCATCGCAATGGGGCGCGAGATCGACACGACGCTCGCACAACTGCGCCAGGTGCTGCCGGTTGGTGTTGAAGTCCACACCGTGTCCGATCAGCCGGCCGTCGTGCAGAGTGCCATCCACATTTTCATGACATCACTGCTGGAAGCGGTGGTGATCGTGCTGGCGGTCAGCTTTCTCAGCCTGGGTTGGCGCACCGGCATCGTTGTGGCGCTGTCTATTCCGCTGGTGCTGGCGATCACCTTCCTGCTGATGAAGTTCTTCCATATCGAACTGCAGCGCATTTCGCTGGGGGCGCTGGTGATCGCACTGGGGCTTTTGGTCGACGACGCCATCATCGCGGTGGAAATGATGGCGCTCAAGCTCGAGCAGGGCTGGGACCGTTTCCGCGCGGCAACCTTTGCCTACACATCCACCGCCTTTCCGATGCTCACCGGCACGCTGATTACCGTCGCCGGGTTTCTGCCGGTTGGCCTGGCGCAATCCGATGCCGGTGAATACACGTTCTCGATTTTTGCCGTGGTCGGAATTGCCCTGATCGTGTCCTGGCTGGTGGCGGTGATCTTTACGCCCTATCTCGGCTACCTGCTGCTGCCCGAGCAGCCGGCGCACGAAGTCACTGACGTGTATCAGGGGCGTTTTTACCGCAAATTCCGCGCGATGGTGACGTGGTGCGTGAGCTGGCGCAAAACGACGGTGGCGCTGACCGCCGCCGCTTTTGTGCTGGCGCTGGCGCTGTTCGGGCTTTTTGTCCCCAAGCAGTTTTTCCCAGCATCGAGCCGGCCCGAGCTGATGGTCGACCTGTGGCTGCCGTACTCGGCGTCATATCAGGCGACTGAGCGCGAGGTAAAGAAGCTCGAAGCCATCCTGCTGAAGGACCCGGATGTGGCGCACGTGACCAGCTATGTCGGTGCCGGCTCGCCGCGCTATTACATGCCGCTGGACGAGCAGATGCCGAACATCAATTTCGGCCAGCTCACCGTGATGACCAAGGACGAATTCGTGCGCGACAACGTCTACCGGCGCATTACGGAACTCTTCGAGCGTGATTTTCCGCTGGTGCGCGGCCGGGTCACCCGGCTGGAGAACGGCCCGCCGGTCGGCTATCCGGTACAGTTCCGCGTATCCGGCGCCAATCAGGAAACGGTGCGGGGTATTGCCGCGAAGGTGTCGGAAATAATGAGGTCTGATCCCCATACCCGTCAGGTTCATACCGACTGGGGCGAGAAGGTCAAAACCATCCGCCTGACCGCCGACCAGGATCGCCTGCGCCAGCTGGGGCTGAATTCGCAGCAGCTGGCGGGAATGCTGCAGATGGCGGTGTCCGGCGTCACAGCCACGCAATTGCGCGAAGGCAACGAGAGCATTGCCGTCGTTGCGCGGCTGGTCGAGAGCGAGCGCTCGCGGCTTGATTTCCTGCAGAGCCTGCCGGTGCAGCTGCCCGATGGCCGCTCGGTGCCGCTGTCGCAGGTGGCAACCCTGTCGCTGGAAAACGAGGAAAGCATCATCTGGCGCTATAACCGGGTTCCGACCATCAGTGTGCGCGCCGATGTCATCGGCGCACAGGCTCCGGACGTTAGTACCCGGCTGCTGCCGAAAATCCGCGAATTGCAGGCCACGTTGCCGGTCGGTTATCACATCGAAACCGGCGGTACGCTGGAATCGTCGCAGAAGAGCGAGAAATCGATTACTGCCGTGATGCCGCTGATGCTGATCGTGGTGATGACGCTCTTGATGCTGCAGCTGCAATCGATGCAGCGTATGGTGATGGTGCTGCTGACCGCACCCTTGGGCCTGATCGGCGTGACGCTATCGCTGCTGGTATTCCGCGCACCATTCGGCTTTGTGGCGCAACTGGGGGTGATTGCGCTGATGGGAATGATCATGCGCAATTCGGTGATTCTCATGGACCAGATCGAGCAGGATATTAGCGATGGCGCGCGCCCGTGGGATGCCATCATCGAGTCGGCGGTGCGGCGTTTCCGGCCGATCATGCTGACGGCGGCCGCGGCAATCCTGGCAATGATTCCGCTCTCGCGGGATACCTTCTGGGGGCCGATGGCCGTGGCGATCATGGGCGGCCTGCTGGTCGCGACCGTGCTGACACTGCTGTTCCTGCCCGCGCTCTATGCGGCCTGGTTCCGTATCCGGCCGGATACGCCGGCACGGGATAGCAAGACTGGCACAGACGCGGACAGCGCGCTCGTGGCAGACTGAGACGAATAACGTGCTGCCAGACTGCGGGCTGGCGGCGCATCTGACTGAAAATGGGTAAAGCAATGAAACTGAAACCGCTTCTGATCCTTCTTGCAGGCTTCATGGCCATGCCTGCCGGTGCCATTGACCTGATGGGGGCCTGGCAGGCCGCCAAGAAGTACGATGCTACCTATGCTGCGGCCGTGCAGGCGCATATCGCCGGGCAGGAAAAGGCCGTGCAGGGCAGGGCGCTGCTCCTGCCACAGATCGGTTTTACCGCGGGTGCCAATCAGACCCGCATCGAAAATGATCCGGGCGTGCCGACGCTGGCAAATCCCAAGTCGACCAGCTCCGGGCAATCATACAAATACAATGTGGCGCTGACGCAGCCACTGTTCCGCATGGATTCCTTCGTGTCGGCGTATCAGCTGGGCAAGCACACCGATCTGGCCAATCTGCAGTTCCGTGCCGCCGAGCAACAACTGATCCTGCGTGTGGCGCTGGCGTATTTCGAGCTGCTCGCAGCCCAGGAAAAGGTGACGCTGGCTGGTGCACAGCTCGAAGCGTTCTCGCAGCAGCTGGCGCAGGCCCGCAAGTCTTTCGAGGTCGGTGTGGCCACGATTACCGACGTCGATGAGGCGCAGGCTCGCTATGACAGCACCATGGCGACCGAAATCGTTGCCCGCAACGAGCTTGCCGTGAAGGAAAACGCCTTCCGGCTGATTACCGGCATGGAGCCCGGCAAGCTGTCCGTCATTGCCGACCGCGAGCCGCAACCTCCGGTGCCGAACAATCTGCCGGAATGGATTGCCCGCTCGCAAAGCGGCAGCCTGGATATCCTGGCACAAGGGCTGAATCTCGATATTGCCAATCGCGAAATCGACCGCTTCCGCCACGAATACTCGCCCACGCTCGATCTGGTGGCGAGTTACGGCAACAGCTACGACAAGGGCGATCTGGCGCGTAATGGCGGAACGGATCGCAGCGGACAGGGAATCATCGGCGTGCAATTGTCGATCCCGGTCTTTACCGGCGGCCGCCTGTCGTCCGAGTTGCGCGAAAGCGTCGCCAATCGCGACCAGCAAACCGACAAGGTTGAGGCAACCCGGCGTGACGTGCAGCAAACCACCACGCAATCTTTCCTTGGTGTTTCGGCCGGTGCCGCGCAGATTCGCGCTCTGCAGCAGGCATTGAAATCCAGTACGTCGCTGCTGGAATCGACCAAGCTGGGGTATCAGGTCGGCGTTTCGACAATGGTCGATGTATTGAATGCCGATCAGCGGTATTACGAAACGCGTTATCAGCTGGTGGTCGCAAAATACACCTATCTTTACTCGGGATTACAGCTGGCAGCGGCTACTGGCGCGCTGGACGAGACCGTATTGCAGAATGTGAATGGCTGGCTTATTGACGGTGGAATGAAATAAACCGATGATTCTTGTAATTCAATGAAGGCGCCTCCATAATAGGCTCACAATTGAATTGCCTTAATCCAATGGAGACCACCGTGATTGACTTGTCCAACCTGAATTACAACCAGCTCGCCGATCTGCGCAAACAAGTTGAAGGCGAACTGGTACGCCGCAAGGAGCAGGAAAAGAACCAATTGCTGCAGGATATCCAGGCTCGCGCTGCCGAAAGCGGCTTTAGCCTGAGCGAATTGCTGGCGCTGGCCGCTGGCGGCAAAAAGGCCGGTGCAGCCAAGAAAACTGCCGGCGTAGCCCAATTCGCCAATCCCGCCAATCCGGAGCAGACCTGGACCGGCCGTGGCCGCAAGCCGCAGTGGGTGCTGGATTTCCTGGCCCAGGGTGGCAATCTGGACGACCTGCGCATCTGATCGCAAGCATTCAGTCTGCATGAGCGAAACGGGATGGCAATGCCATCCCGTTTTCCATTGTCCGGGCAAAAATGCCTGCGCCCGCGTTCCCTGCATTTTGTACAATGGCGTTTTGCTTTTCTGCTGTCGCCATGACTGTCTCGCTTACCGCCAACCTAAACCCGCAACAGGCTGCTGCGGTCGAACTGCCTGCCGAGCATGCCCTGATTCTGGCCGGTGCGGGCTCGGGCAAGACACGGGTTCTGACCACGCGAATGGCATGGTTACTGTCCACGGGGCAGGTAAGCCCGGCCGGCATTCTGGCGGTGACCTTTACCAACAAGGCCGCCAAGGAAATGCTGGCGCGCATGACGGCCATGCTGCCGCTCAATCCGCGCGGCCTGTGGATCGGCACCTTCCATGGCCTTTGCAACCGCATGCTGCGTCTGCACCACCGCGATGCGGGCCTGCCCGAGCAATTTGCCATTCTGGATAGTCAGGATCAGCTGTCCGCCATCAAGCGTGTCTTGAAGCTGCTCAATATCGACGACGAACGCTATCCCGCCAAGAGTTTTCAGCATTTCATCAATGGCAATAAGGAATCCGGAATCCGCGCGGCGGCGGTCGGCGTATGGGACGAGCCCAGCCGGGTGATGAAGGCCGTGTATGAAGAATACGAACGGCAATGCCAGCGCGAAGGTGTCGTCGATTTTGCCGAATTGCTGCTGCGCTGCCACGAACTGCTGGCCCACAATGCCAGCCTGCGCGCGCATTACCAGCAGCGTTTCCGGCATATTCTGGTCGATGAATTCCAGGACACCAATACGCTGCAGTATTCCTGGCTGAAGCTGCTGGCCGGCCCTGATTCGGCCATTTTTGCCGTTGGCGATGATGACCAGTCGATTTATGCGTTCCGCGGTGCCAATGTTGGCAATATGCACGATTTCCAGCGCGATTATGCGGTGAAGCACGTGATCCGGCTGGAGCAGAATTACCGCTCGCACAGCAATATTCTGACCGCCGCCAATGCGGTGATTGCCTGCAACCGCAATCGTCTGGGCAAGCAATTGTGGACTGATTCCGAGGCTGGCGAACCGATCCGCGTTTTCGAAGGCCTGAGCGATTTCGACGAATGCGAATTTGTTGTTGGCGAAGTGCAGGCGTTGATTCGTGATGGTGTTCCGGCCAATGACATTGCCATTCTGTACCGCAGCAATGCGCAATCGCGCGTGCTGGAGCACGGCCTCTTTACCGCGGGTGTCCCCTATCGTGTGTACGGTGGATTGCGCTTTTTCGAGCGCCAGGAAATCAAGCACGCACTGGCCTACCTGCGCCTGATTGCCAGCCCCGAGGACGACAATGCGCTGTTGCGGGTGATCAATTTCCCCACGCGCGGCATTGGTGCACGCACGGTCGATACACTGCAGGAAAACGCGCGGCAGGCCGGCACCTCGCTGTGGCAGGCCGCGTGCTCGGGCGGGCTGGGGCGCAGCGGCGCGGCGGTGGGCAAATTTGTGCAGATCATCGAAGCCATGCGCGCGCAGACGCAGGGGCTGCCCTTGCCCGAAGTGGTGTCGGTGATGCTGGATCTCTCCGGCCTCACCGCCCACTACCGGGCCGACAAGGATGGCGAAGACCGGCTGGAAAACCTCGGTGAACTGGTGACTGCGGCGGCGGCCTTTATTGCCGAGGACGAGAACACCATCGTCGCCTTCCTTTCGCACGCCAGCCTTGAGGCGGGTGATCATCAGGCCAATGCGCAAGCCGAGGCAATCCAGCTGATGACGGTGCACGCGGCCAAGGGGCTGGAATTCCATTCGGTATTTCTCACCGGACTGGAGGAAGGACTTTTCCCGCATGAAAACAGCATGAGCGACCCAAAGTCGCTGGAGGAAGAGCGCCGGCTGATGTATGTCGCGATCACGCGCGCACGCCGCCGGCTGTATCTGTCGCTGGCGCAAAGCCGCATGCTGCACGGCCAGACGCGCTATGCGCCCGGCAGTCGCTTCCTGGGCGAAATCCCGCCGGAAGTGTTGCGCTATCTGAACCGGGGGTATGCGCCGCAGACCCCTTATATACCAAAGCCGCAGGTTAATACCCCCGCTGCGACAAGGTCGGCTCCCGAGCATGGCCTGGCGATCGGCATGACGGTGAAGCATCACCGCTTCGGCACCGGCGTCGTCACCGATTACGAAGGTGGTGCCAATGGCAATGTGCAGGTCAATTTTGTCGAGCATGGCAGAAAATGGCTGGCGGTAGCCTACGCCAAGCTGCAGCCAGTCGAGGGCTGAAACAAAGAAAAGGGCGCCATTGGCGCCCTTGGTGGTATGGGCCTGGTTCTCCTGGCTTATTTCTCGACAAACGCCCGTTCGATCACATAATCACCCGGCGTTCCGGTGCGCGGCGAGACTTCGAAGCCCAGCTTGTTCAGCAGCGCGGCAGTGTCGTGCAGCATGGCGGGGCTGCCGCACAGCATGGCGCGGTCGGTGGCCGGATCAAGCGGCGGCAGACCGATATCGTCGAACAGCTTGCCCGAGGTGATCAGATCGGTGAGCCGGCCCTGATTGCGGAAGGGTTCGCGCGTCACGGTCGGGTAGTAGATCAGCTTCTCGCGGACCATCTCGCCGAGGAATTCGTCGTTCGGCAGTATGTTCTCGATGTAGTCGGCGTAAGCGAGTTCGCTCACCGAGCGCACTCCGTGTACCAGCACGATCTTGTCGAAACGCTCGTAGGCTTCCGGGTCCTTGATCAGGCTCATGAACGGCGCCAACCCGGTGCCGGTGCTGAGGTAATAGAGATTGTGGCCGGGCAGCAGGTCGGAGAGCACCAGCGTGCCAGTCGGCTTCTTGCTCACCAGCAGATCGTCGCCAACCTGGATTTTCTGCAGGCGCGAGGTCAGCGGGCCGTTGGGCACCTTGATCGAGAAGAACTCCAGCTCCTCCTCGTAATTGGCACTGGCCACCGAGTAGGCACGCATCAGCGGCTTGCCATCGACCATCAGCCCGATCATGACGAACTGGCCATTTTCGAAGCGCAGACCCGGGTCACGCGTCACCTTGAAGCTGAACAGCGTGTCGTTCCAGTGGTGAACGGACAGCACTTTCTGGATGTTGTAGGCGCTCATTTTTATACCTTTATATGTATTGCTATGCAGCCAAATTAATTATTGGGCTATGGCCGTATACCTGCTTTATCCGAGTTGACGGGTCAGTTCGGGCACCACGTCGAACAGGTCGGCGACGATGCCGATGTCGGCTACCTTGAAAATCGGCGCGTCCGGATCGGTATTGATCGCGACGATGACCTTGCTGTCCTTCATGCCGCCCAGATGCTGCGCCGCGCCGGAAATGCCGGCCGCGATATACAGTTCGGGGGCGACAATCGTTCCGGTCTGGCCGACCTGGATTTCATTCGGTGCCAGGCCGGCGTCGACGGCGGCACGGGTGGCGCCCAGTGCCGCACCGAGCTTGGCCGCCAGTGGCGCCAGCACTTCGTCAAAACGCTCGCCGAGGCAACGCCCGCCGGAGACCACCACCGGTGCGGTGGCTAGCTCGGGGCGATCAGAAATTTTATGGTCATCTGCCAGCCACAGGCTGCCGGTCTGTGCGGCCGGGGCGCTGCGGCTGATGATCTCGGCGCTGTTGCCCGCAGCGGCGGCGGCGTAGCTGGTGGCGCGGATGGTCAGTACCTGCAGCGCTTCATCGCTATGGATGGTGGCGATCGCATTACCCGCGTAAATCGGCCGCTCGTACTGGCCACGGGCGTGGATACGAATCACGTCGGAGGCCATGCCGACATCGCGCAGGGCAGCAACACGGGGAAGGGTATCCTTGCCCAGCGTAGTATGTGCAGTAATTACCGTCGTATACCCAGCATTGAGTTGATCGAGAATGATGGCGGTGGCATCTTCGGGCAGTACATGTGCCAGATGCGGAGCCGATACGGCAATCACCCGGGCAACACCAGCGATGCTGGCGGCCTGTGCGGCAACGGCCGCAGTATCAGAACCGAGCACCAGCACGTCAACCGGAGTGTTAAAGGCCTGCGCGGCGGTGATGGCTTGCAGGGTGGCTTTTTTCAGTTGGTGGCCGTCATGATCGGCCAGCAGTAGTGTGCTCATTGCAGTGCTCCTTTCGCCTTTAGTGCTGCGACCAGTTCCGCTACAGACTTCACCAGCACGCCGGCCGGGCGCTGGGCTGGTTCGGAAACACGGACTTGTTGCTGGCGTGCGGCAAAGGGGACGCCAAGGCTGTCGGCGGCGACCGTGTTGATCGGCTTTTTCTTGGCCATCATCAGGTTGGGCAGCTTCACAAAGCGCGGGTCATTCAGGCGCAGGTCGGCGGTAATCACGGCGGGCAGAGTCAGTTGCACCGTCTGCGTACCACCATCGATTTCGCGGGTGACGAGCGCCTTGCCGTCGGCAATCACAATCTTCGATGCGGCACTTGCCTGCGGCCAGCCCAGCAGGGCCGACAACATCGCCCCGGCTTGTGCCGCATCATCGTCGATCGCCTGCTTGCCCAGCAGAATCAGCCCCGGCTGCTCGTCCTTGACAAGTGCGGCCAGCAGCTTGGCCACGCCGAGTGAATCGGGTGCGGTATCGGTTTCCAGCAGGGTCACGCGGTCAACGCCCATCGCCAGTGCGTGGCGCAGCACATCTTGAGCGACGCTGGCCCCGATGGTAACCGTGACAATTTCGCTGACGATGCCAGCTTCTTTCAGGCGCAGCGCTTCTTCGATGGCGACTTCGTCAAAGGGGTTGATGCTCATTTTGCTGCCGGCCAGATCAACGTCCGTCTGGTCAGGTTTGACGCGCACCTGGATGCTGTAATCCAGAACGCGTTTGATGGCGACGAGTGCTTTCATGCCAATAATCTCCTTACATTGCCAAGGACTATAGCGTGGGCGTAGAATATTTGTAAAGACGATTAATTTGAATTAATTATTCTATTTAGCAGATAAGGAGCCGCAATGCAGCGCGACCGCATGGATTACGATGTTCTGATTGTCGGCGCCGGCCCGGCCGGGCTGGCGGCGGCAATCCGCCTCAAGCAGGCCGCCCCCGATACCAGCGTCTGCGTGCTGGAAAAGGGCGCGGAAGTTGGTGCGCACATCCTGTCGGGGGCGGTACTTGACCCTTCTGCTCTCGATGCGTTGCTGCCCGACTGGCGTGCTCGCAGTGGTGTGAGTTTTACGCCGGTTAGCGAGGATCGCTTTCTGGTGCTCGACGAGGACAGTGGCTGGCAATTGCCGAACTGGAGCCAGCCGCCTGTTCTGCATAACAAGGGCAATGTGATTCTCAGTCTTGGTGAGTTGTGCCGCTGGCTGGCGAGCGAGGCCGAAGAGCTGGGGGTGGAAATCTATCCGGGGTTTAGTGCGGCTGCGCCGATTCTCGATAAGGAGAAACGTCTGCTGGGTGTGGTCACCGGTGACATGGGGCGGGACAAGCAGGGCAATGAAACCGCCAATTTTGCTCCGGGCATGGAAATCCATGCAGCCTACACGCTGGTCGCCGAGGGGACGCGTGGTTCGCTAACCCGAGAGCTGGAAGCGCAACTGGATTTGCGCAAAGCCTGTGGTCATCAGAAATACGGCATCGGCATCAAGGAAGTCTGGCGAGTGCCGGCCAGCCAGCATCAGCCGGGACTGGTACAGCACACTCTGGGGTGGCCGCTGGCGAACGATACCGGCGGCGGCAGCTTTGTGTATCACTATGGCGAGAATCTGGTGGCGATCGGCTTTGTCGTGCATCTGGATTACGCTAACCCGTATCTGTCGCCGTTCGAGGAATTCCAACGGTTCAAGACACATACCCGCATTGCGCCGATGCTCAAGGGGGGCGAGCGGTTGGAATACGGTGCGCGCGCGATCAGCGAAGGCGGCTGGCAGGCGTTGCTGCAATTGGCGTTTGCTGGCGGCCTCTTGCTGGGGTGTGCTGCCGGCATGGTCAATGTTCCGCGCATCAAGGGCATTCACAATGCGATCCGCTCAGGCACTCTGGCGGCCGACGCCGTGATTGCCGCGCTGGCGCGTGGTGAGCGTGGCGCGTGCCTTGCCGATTACGATACTGCGCTGCGCGCGTCGGCCACCGGTCGCGAACTGGAGTCGGTACGCAATATCAAGCCCATGCTGTCACGCTTCGGTACGCTGGGCGGAACCATGCTGGCCGGTGCCGAGCTGTGGCTTGGGGCGCTGGGTGTGCGCCTGCCGTGGACGCTGCGCCACCGCAAAGCCGATCACGCAGCGACCGGGCTGGCTGCCGATTACGCACCGATCGCCTATCCCAAGCCGGATGGTGTGCTGAGCTTTGACCGCATGAGCTCGCTGGCGCTGGCCAATCTCAACCACGATCACCGCCAGCCCGATCACCTGACGCTGAAAGATGCCGCTGTGCCGCTTGCCATCAATCTGGCGCAGTATGCCGCGCCGGAAACGCGCTACTGCCCGGCTGGCGTGTATGAGATCGTCGAAAAGAGCGGTGCTGCCAAGTTGCAGATCAATGCGCAGAATTGCGTGCATTGCAAAACCTGTGACATCAAGGATCCAACGCAGAACATCGTCTGGGTGACGCCGGAAGGCGGCAGCGGACCGAATTACCGCGCCATGTAGGGTGTTGCAAGCATTCTTCAAATAGGGTGTTTCCCTGTCGTTTATGCAGGCACTGGTATATTCTCCAATGAAAGCTGCCGCATTGCAGCACGGCCTCGTTTTCGTTTTTTTTGGCGAGGCGATGCGCCAATTCTGGAAGGTGAATGTTCCATGACCCGTAATTTTCGCAAAATGCTGGCTGCTGCCGGCCTGATCATGCTGGCGCAGAGCGCCCATGCTTCGTTTTTGCATGGTGAAACGCTTGATGCCGTTGCAGATGGACTGGCGTGGCTGATTCTGATCGCCATGCCGATCGGTGGCCTGTATCTCTTCTGGATGGTGCATATCCTGCCAGAGAAAATCGCTCACAAGCGGCATCATCCGCAGAAGGATGCCATCCAGTGCCTGTGCCTGCTTTCTCTGGTGTTTGGCGGCATGCTCTGGCCGATCGCCTGGCTGTGGGCATACAGCAAGCCGGTGATGTACAAGCTGGCCTACGGTACGGACAAGGTGATTGACGAGCATGAGCAGCATTTGAAGCAGGATGACCAGAAGCTTGCTGCTCTGGAGCAGCGCACACAGGAAGAGGCCGATGAGCTTGCCGCGCTCAAGGCTGAAATCGAGCGTCTGAAAACTGCGGTGGCTGCAGCAAACATCAAGAAGGATGAAGCCTGAAATGGAAGCGATACTGCTCGGGATTTACGCATTTTTTGTCTGGCTGATTTTCTTCAAGTTCAAGTGGCTGCCCTGGAATAACATTTCAATGGTGATCGTGATTACGATCCCTGTTGTGGGTCTTACTGCACTGATTCTGACCCTGAATGTGGTTGCACCCTCATCGCCGGATATCCGTGTAATGAACAAGGTGCTGCAAGTGGTGCCTCAGGTGAAGGGGCGTGTGGTCGAACTGGCAGTAGAGGGGAACCGCAGTTACAAGAAAGGCGATGTGCTCTTGCGCATCGACCCGACCAACTACGAATTTGCCGTGAAACAGCTGAAAGCAAAGCTGAAAGCGGATGATGCCGCGCTCGCCAATGCCGAAGCTGCCGCCCGGCAGCTCAATGAATCCATACGCGGCGCCGCTGGCAAGGTCAGTGCCGTGCAGGCCAAGCTGGATCTGGCTCGCAAGCGCCTGAAGGAGCATGAGGAACTGGTGGCCGCCGGTGCCGGTGACAAGTTCGCACTGGAGGATGCGCGTGCTCGCGTTGGCGAGCTGGAAGGCGAGTATGCCAGTGCGCAGGCAACCGAAAACCAGGCCAAGCAGCAATTGTCGGCACAAAGCCAGGGCGAGTTTGCTGCGATTGCCGCTGCTCGGGCCCAGCGGGCGGCAACGGAAAGCCAGCTGGAAAATGCCAAATGGGAACTGGAGCAGACCGTTTATCGTGCTCCGGCTGATGGCAAGGTGGTCAACCTGCAGATTCGTGTCGGTACCATGCTGGTTCCGATGCCTTTTGCTCCGGCCTTCAGCTTTGTCGAGGATGAGCAGGAACTGATCGCGTTTTATCACCAGAACGAGCTTTACAACGTCGCTCCCGGCAATGCCGCCGAAGTGGCACTGGAAACAAATCCGGGTGAAATCATCAAGGCCAGGGTCGACTCCGTGATCTGGGCGCAATCGCAGGGTGCGGTTCCGGCCGCAGGTATGTCCCCGACTGGAACAGGGGGCAATTTGCCCAATACCGGGCCATACACTCCTCCTCCCAACCGTTTTGCGGTGAAGCTCAAGCTTGATGGCAAATCGAAGGATTTTGTTCTGCCGACTGGTGCAATGGGCGCGGGCGCCATTTATACCGAGCATGTCGCCGCCATTCACATTCTGCGCAAGGTGATTCTTCGCGTGAATACCAAGCTGAACTATCTTGTTCTCAAGCTGCATTAAGGAGGGGGGGCAATGACGTTTTCTCCTCCTCTCGCACGACGACTGCTGTCCGTGCTGCTGCTGTCTGCCCTGGGCGCGTGTGCCTTGCAGACTCCGCCATCGACGGCAGAATTGAGCCAGCAGCAATTGCAGGTGCTTGAGCAGCAGAGCCGCTGGGCTGCGCCTGCCACCGATGGGCAGCCTGCTTCCGGCTGGCTGGCCGATTTCAACGATCCGCAGTTGCTGCAGCTGGCCGGTGAGGCACTGGCCAACAACCGTGATCTGAAAATGGCAGCAGCCCGGGTCGCCCAGGCGCGCGCGCTGGTGACGGTGAACAGTGGCGAATTGTTCCCGGCTGTCGCCGCGAATGGCGTGGGTGGCAAGAGCGATACGCAGATTCTCTCGCTCGGTGCTTCATGGGAAATCGATCTGTGGGGGCGTGTCCGCTCGCAGGCTCGTGCTGCTGAATCGCAGTACGCATCCGCGCAGGCCGATTACCTCTGGGCCGAGCAGTCTCTGGTAGCGACGGTTGCCCGCGCCTGGTTTGCAACTGTTCAGTATGGCTTGCTCGAGCGGCAGATGCAGGAGGTCGTTACCGCACAGGAGTCGCTGCTGGCGCTGACTCGCCAGCGCGTCAAGACGGGAATCATTGCAGACTCCGAGATCCAGTCAGTCAGCAGCACGCTCCAGCAGCAGCGCGATACCCTGCAGCAGATCAGCCTCGCCAGGGTCCAGTCCATTCAGGCGCTGGAGGTTTTGCTGGGCCGCTATCCTGCCGCCGAACTGAAAACGGCGGTGGTGTTGCCCGCATTGCCGGCTGCACCTGCTGCCGGTGTGCCGGCCAGCCTGCTGGAACGGCGTCCCGACCTGATCGCTGCCGAGCGGCGTGTTGCGGCAGCCTTTGATCTTACCCGCTCGGCTGAGGCGGCCCGCCTGCCCAGAATCTCGATTTCTGCTGCCATCACCGATATTGAGAGCGATATTTTCCTGCTGAATTCCGCCAATAACCCGATCAAGGGAATGAGCGGCAGTTTTCTGGCCCCGCTATTTACCGGTGGCGCCTTGCAGGCGCAGGTTGAAGTCTACAGTGCCCGACAGCAGGAGGCTGCCGTAGCCTATGGCAAGGCGGCAATCCAGGCCCTGCAGGAAGTTGAATCGGGATTGCGGGCGACGCAAAGCCTAGCTCTGCGCGAGCAGGCCCTGCAGCAGAATGTGCGCGACCAGCAACGCCTGCTGGAGCAGGAGAGGGTGCGGGTCAAGGTTGGTTCACGCGATCCGCTGGCGGTGTTGCAGCGCCAGCAGGCGCTGCTCGATGCGCAGATGAGTCTGGTGCAGGTGCAGGCTGCCGCGCTGAACCAGCGTGTCAACCTCTTGCTGGCGCTGGGCGGTAGCTGGAATGTACCGCCTGTGGCAGAAACGAACTGAGTCCCTCGGGCCACGCCGCAAGGCGTGGCTCAGGTTCGCCAGAAGGCCGGTGTAAACAGTACCAGTACCGAGAAGATTTCCAGCCGCCCCAGCAGCATCGTGAAGCTGCAGATCCAGACCTGCACATCGCTCAGGTTGGAATAATTGCCAGCCGGCCCTACCGCTCCCAGCCCCGGCCCTGCGTTATTGATGCAGGCAAGAACGGCACTGAATGCAGTGATGAAATCGAGGCCGCTCAGCAGCAGCGCCAGCGTCATCACGATGATGCTCAGTACATACAGGAAAACAAAACCCATCACCGCGAAAATGACCGGCGAAGGGATGATGTTGCCGTTCACCCGCACCGGACGGACTGCCTGCGGATGGATCAGGTTCATGAACTGGCGTCCCGATTCGCGCCACAGAACCAGGGTGCGTACCATCTTGATACCGCCACCGGTCGAGCCGGCGCAGGCCGTTACACATGACAGCATCAGCATCACGAGCGGCACGAAGATCGGCCAGCGGCCGAAATCCTGGCTGGCAAAGCCGCTGTCGGTTGCAATCGAGACCAGATTGAAGGCAACGTGCCGCACGGAAACCAGATAATCGTGATAGGTGCCATGCCAGACCAGATAGCCGGCCAGCAGTAGCGTGCTGCCTACAATCAGCAGCAGCATCGTCTTGAATTCGCTGTCCTGCCAGTAGGTCGAGAGCCGGCGCCCGGTGATGGCCAGGTAATGCGTGGCAAAATTGGTTGCGGCCAGCAGCATGAAAACGATCAGGATGCCTTCGACGACCGGCGAGTTGAAGTAGCCGACACTGGCATCCCGGGTCGAGAAGCCGCCCAGCGAAAGCGCGGCAAAGGAATGGCAGACCGCATCCAGCCAGCTCATCTTGCCCGCGAACTTCAGCAGCAGCGTGCACAGCAGGGTGAGGCCGGCGTAGACCAGCCAGAGGTTGCGTGCGGTTTCGTGGATGCGTGGCGTGAGTTTGGCGTCCTTCATCGGTCCCGGCGTTTCGGCCTTGAACAATTGCATCCCTCCCACGCCAAGGAGCGGCATGATGGCCACGGCCAGCACGATGATCCCCATGCCGCCCAGCCAGTTGAGCAGGTGGCGCCACAGATTGATTGATGCCGGCAGATTGTCCAGCCCGCTGAAAACCGTCGCACCAGTCGTTGTCAGCCCCGACATTGCCTCGAAATACGTATCGGTAAAGCTCCATTGCGGGTTGTAGAGCATCAGCGGCACCGCTGCAACGGCGGGCAGCACCGTCCACAGGCCGACAACCAGAATGAAGCCGTCGCGCGCCTGCATTTCCCGCTTGAAGCGGCGGGTCAGCAGAAAGATCAGCGCGCAGGCGATCTGCAGGCCGATCAGCGCATCGATGAATGGCCAGAGCGCGGCTTCGTCCTGGCTCCAGGCCAGCACAATCGGCGCGAGCAGCGACAGGGAAAACAGCCCTGCCACTCGGGCAAGGACGTTGGCGACCGGCAGTACGCGGCGGGACAGGGCCATGGCAGGTCTCAGAGAAAGCCCACTTTGACCGCGAACAGTTTTTCAACTTCGCGGATGTGGGTTTTGTTGTCGATGAAGATGATGACATGATCATCAGCCTGCAGCACGGTGTCATGATGCGCCATCAGCACTTCATTGCCGCGGATTAGCGCCGCCAGATCGGCCCCGGAGGGCAGCTTGAGTTCTTCCACGCGGCGGCCGATCACGCGCGAGGTATCCCGCGTGCCGTGGATGACCAGTTCGATGGCTTCGGCTGCGCCACGGCGCAGGCTGTGCACGGCCACAATGTCGCCCTGGCGCACGTGCGCCAGCAGCGAGCCGATCGTTGCCTGCGCTGGCGAGAGGGCCACGTCGATGCGCCCGCCCTGCAGCAGGTCGACATAGCTGCTGCGGTTGATGATGGCAATCGTCTTGCCGGTTCCCATCTGCTTGGCCAGCAGTGCCGACATGATGTTGTCCTCGTCGTCACTGGTCAGCGCGAGGAACAGGTCGCAGCGTTCGATCTGCTCGGTGTCGAGCAGGTTTTCATCGGTGGCTTCGCCACACAGGACCAGCGTCGATGGCAGTGCTTCGGCGAGCCAGTTGGCGCGTTCGCGGTTGCTTTCGATCAGTTTTACCTGGTAATCCCGCTCGATCGCGCGCGCCAGCCTGTAGCCGACATTGCCGCCTCCGGCGATGGTGATGCGCCGGATGGCGCGATCTTCGGCTCTGAATTCATGCAGCACCTTGCGGATGTCGCGCTTGGCGGCCAGGAAGAATACTTCATCGCCCACATGCAACACGCTGTCGCCATCGGGGCGGATGCGGCGGTTCTTCCGGTAGATCGAAACAACGCGGCATTCGCTCTTGGGCAGGAGTACCTTCAGATCGCTGAGCGATTTCCCGTCGACCGGTGCACCGGTTTCGATCCGCACGGCGACCATCACCGCATTGCCGGCGCCGAATTCGAGAACCTGCAGCGCTTCCGGAGTTTCGATCAGGCTGACGAGGTAATCGGTGACGATCTGCGCCGGCGTGATCACGTGGTCGATCGCGAAGTTGCCGGAGTTGAACAGGCCCGGGTGTCCCAGGTAATCCTGCTTGCGGATGCGCGCCAGCCGGGTCGGGACATTGAACAGCTCGTGCGCCACCTTGCAAGCGACCATATTGGCTTCGTCGCTGGGCGTGACCGCGAGCAGCAGATCGCAATCCGCCGCGCCGGCTGCCGTCAGTGTCGCAGGCGAACCGGCGTCGCCGACGATGGTGCGCAGGTCGAGGCGGTCAGCCAGTGGCTTGAGGAGTGCCGGATTGCTGTCGACGATGGTGACGTCGTATTTTTCCAGCACCAATTGTTCGGCTACCGATGAGCCGACTCGTCCGGCGCCGAGGATCAGGATGCGCGACATGATGAATGCCTATGAAAAACGACCGGATGCATTGCGGCAGTCCGGTCGTGTTTGCAAGGGTATCTGCCTGAAGCCTAATTACTTGTTGGGTTTCGGGTTGATACCGGGGTGAGGTTATTCCTCGTCGTGAGTGCGATTCTTTTTCTGCATCTGAATGCCGAGCTGCTTGAGCTTGCGGTAGAGGTGCGTGCGCTCCAGACCGATCTTTTCAGCCACCCGGCTCATGTTGCCGCGTGCCAGCTCGATCTGGCGCTCCAGATAGAACTTTTCGAACTGGTCGCGCGCCTCGCGCAGAGGCAGATCCAGATCCAGCTGCGGCAGCGGCATGGTCGATGCGGCGGTCGGGCCGGATTCGCAGCCCTGGGTCGGGCCGATCTGCGCGAGCAGGCGGCTGGCCGGCAGCACGTCAATTTCCGGCGTGCGGCACGTTAGTGCCAGGCTTTTCACCACATTTGCTAGCTGGTCGAGGTTGCCGGGCCAGCTTTGCTGCGCCAGCAACTGCAGCGCAGCACGCGAGAAGTGGCGTTCGCCGCACTGGCTGGGCAGTTGCGCGAGCAGCTGGCTGGCGAGTTGCGGAATGTCTTCCGAGTGTTCGCGCAGCGCCGGAATGGGAACAATGATCTGGGTCAGTTGCCGCAGCAGTTCCGGGTCGAAGACCGGTACCAGCTGGTCGAGTGAGCGGCTGCTGACGCAGACCAGGCGGATTTTCTGCTTTTCCAGCTTGGGCAGCAGGCCCAGCAGGCTCTGCTGTGCCTTGCGTTCCAGCCAGGCAATGTCGCGCAGGAAGAGCGTGCCGCCGCTGGCGCGGTTGAGCAGGTCTTGTGGGGCGGAAGCCAGATCGTCATTGGCGTTGGGCGCAATGAAGGGGCCGCCGGGCGGGGTGAGATAACGTGCACACAGTTCATAGCCGGCGCCAGGCTCGCCGGTCAGCAGAATGGGCAGAGGCTGTTTCCCGACCTGATCGAGTGTCTCCTGCAGTGCGGCAATGGCAGCGCTGCTACCGAGACTCTGCAACCCCTGCATGGCTTTTGGGGGGGCGACCTGCTGCGTCATGGCACGCTTGACCACCGCCAGCAGCTTTTGCAGCCCGATCGGTTTTTCGAGGAAATCGAGCGCGCCGATGCGGGTGGCTTCGACTGCCGTATCGATCGTGGCGTGGCCCGACATCATCACCACCGGCATGGTGAGCTGGCCGTTGCGCGACCACTCCTTCAGCAGGGTGACACCGTCGGTGTCCGGCATCCAGATGTCCAGCAGCACCATTTTCGGGATGGCCTGATTGCGGTAGCGACGGGCTGCTTCGGCGTTTTCCGCCTCGGCAACACTGTAGCCTTCGTCCTGCAAGATTTCCGAGAGCAATTCCCGGATGCCGATTTCATCATCGACAATCAAAATATCCTGACTAGCCACTTATTGCATCCTCCCACAGCGGCAGTTCAATGCGCACAAACGCGCCTCCATCGGGCAGATTGCCCACCTGGATGCGTCCGTGATGTTCTTCAATGATTTTTTTCACGATGGCCAATCCCAGCCCGGTTCCTTTGGTTTTTGTTGTGACGTAGGGCTCGAAAACACGGGGCAGGAGCTCACTGGAGAAGCCCGGACCATTGTCTGAAATGTTAAAGCGCACCCATTTTTCGTCTTTTTCGCAACGAATGCAAACTTTTGGGTCAGGACTTTCCCGAATGGCATCCTGCGCGTTCTGCAGCAGGTTGTGGATGACCTGGCGCAAATGCGTTGCATCGCCCTTGACCATGAGCGGTGTCGTGGTGATCAGATGGCGCTCGATCGGTGCGGCTTCGTACAGCACCAGAATCTCGCGCAGCAGGGCCGCGAAGTCGAGCGGCTGGCGCTTGCCGGATGGTTTGCGGGCGTAATCGCGGAAGGCGTCGACCATCTGCTTGAGGGCGCCGACCTGCTTCACGATGGTCTGCGTATTGCGTGTAAGCAGCTCGGCCGCCTGCGGCTCGAGCTTGTCCGCGAGTTTGTGCTCCATGCGCTCGGCCGCGAGCTGGATCGGCGTGAGCGGGTTCTTGATTTCATGCGCCAGCCGGCGCGCCACCTCGCCCCAGGCTGCGTCGCGCTGGGCTGACAGCAGCTCGGTAATGTCGTCGAACACCACGACAAAGCCGCCCATGATGTCGAAATCGTCGGGCATGCCGGACAGCCGCGTGCCATGGACCAGCATCACGCGCTTGTCCTCCGGCAGCTCAACCTGGCATTGCCAGTGATCTTCTTCCGACAGCACGCCGCGCAGTACTTCCGCGCAGAATTTCGCCAGCACCGGATAGGGCTCATGCCAGCGGCCCAGCGGCAGCTGGTCGACCTTGGCGGGGTCCAGCCCCAGAATGCGCAGTGCACTGAGATTGGTGGACTGCAGCAGGCAGTCTTCATCAAAGGACAGTACGCCGGCCGAAATCGACCCGAGGATGGCCTCGACATAGGCTTTGGCCGCTGCCTGTTCGGCCTGGTTCTGCTCGAGCTTGGCGCGCGTTTCGGACAGCTGGCGCGTCATGCGGTTGAACGAGTGCGTGAGAATGCCCAGCTCGTCCCGGCTGACGACTGGCTGCTGCTGGCTAAAGTCGCCCTGCGCCACGGCACGGGTACCGGCGGCCAGCAGCGACAGTGGCGCGGCCAGCTTGTCGGAAAGATAGAGCGCCAGCACCAGTGCGCCCAGCAGAGCGATCAGCAGCGCGATCGTCAGCGTCAGGCTGTAGATCATTTTCAGCCCCTGCCGCGAATGCGAGAGCTGTTTGTATTCGCTGCGCACCTGCTCGACCAGTTCGGCATCCTGTGCCAGCTGCTGCGGTACGGGCTGGATCAGCTGCAGGAAGCGCTTCTTGTCGCTGAAGCCGCTGCCGGGTAGCGCCACCAGAACGCGCATATCCAGTACGCCACCAAGCCCTTCTTCCAGCCCGCTGAAGGGCTCATACGCGGCCTTGCGCAGCATCTTGCGATCAGGCTGCGGCGGAATCAGGCTGGCTTTCTCGTTGCCGATATGGGCACTGGCGTTGCCGTTTTCGTCAAACAGCGTGATTTCCTGTACGCCGGTGGTGTCGCGCAGCTGGGTCAGGCGCGTCAGCAGCGTGCTGCTCGGATTGTCATGGATGTCCCAGGCGATGACCTGGCCCTTGCGGACAAGCTCTCCCAGCTGGAAATCGATGGCGTTGTGCCCAAGGTTGAGGCCGCGATCCAGTGCATTGTCGACGCGCACGTCGAACCACGTTTCGATCGAGCGGTTCAGGAATTGCACTGACAGCGTGTAGACCAGTGCACCCGGCAAGATGGCGACCAGTGCGAACATCAGCACCAGCCGCAGCATCAGTCTCGAGCCGAAAATCTTGCTGCGCACGCGCTGCAGCAGCCGGCGCAGGTGGCCGATGACCAGCGCGGCCATGCCGCCGAGCAGCAGCAGGTTGAGGATCAGGACGACGTCGTAGTATTCGGAAAAGGCCGAGGCGTTGCCGGCTGCTGTTGCCAGCAAAAACAGCAGTACGGCGCCAAGGCCGGCAAAAACGAGCAGCAGGCGCTTCACGGGTTGCCTCCGCTGGCGGCAATGACCTGCAGATCCTGCCAGTCCGAATCGATGCGCCATTCGCTGTTGCCCAGCGCATTGATCTGCAGGGGCTTGGGCAGCAGGTCGAAATCGAGGATCAGCCTTATCTTGCCGGCAAAGTTCTCCGGTTCGTCACCGACCGAGGTGTCTTTCAGGACGATCCAGCCGCCGATGGTCGCAATAGCCTGGATGGCTTCTTCGAGACTGGCGAAATTGCGCGCGATGCCATTGCTGGAAACGCGGTATTGCCGCGTCAGCGGATGGTAGCTGAGGCGGTAGGTATTGGTGGCAATGGCGCCAAAGCCGCTTTTCACCTGCTGGTACCAGGCCTGCATGCGCGGCTTCTTGAGCTGGAACTGGTAGGTGAAGGGCAGCGTGGTGCCATTCTGCAGGGCCAGTTCAGCGGCGGGAGGGAGGGTGATGCTGAAGCGGGCACTGACTTCGACCTGGCTGTTGCCGAGGCGGGCTTCCGCCTTCAGCGGCGAAATTTCGGCCGCACAGGTCAGAACGCTCAGCAACAGCAGGGCGTGCGCCAGCAGCAGGCTAAGCCCGCGGGGTTTCCTTGCAGAAAAGCGCGTAATAAAACCCATCATGCTCCGGGGTCGGCAGTAACTGGCCGGTGGCGGGCAGGAAATCGGGCAGCGCAAGGCGGCGTGCGTCAGGGTGACGGGCGGCAAACGCGCTGGCCGAATCGGCATTTTCCACCGGGAAAACGGAGCACGTAGCGTACAGCAGTTTGCCGCCTTCAGCCAGCAAGGGCCAGAGCGCATCGAGCATCTGTGCTTGCTGTACCGCAAATTTGCGGAAATCCTCCGGCCGGCGCAGCCATTTGATGTCCGGATGGCGGCGGGTTACGCCGGAAGCCGAGCAGGGTACGTCAGCCAGGATGCGGTCAAAGGGCTGGCCATCCCACCAGTCAGCGGGGCGGCTGGCATCGCCACACTGCAGCGTGGCGTCAAAGTGCAGGCGTTGCAGATTGTCCGCCACGCGCTGCAGGCGCTCAGAACTGCTGTCGATGGCGGTGAGGCGCACGTCTGCCAGCTCCAGAATGTGGCCGGTCTTGCCGCCGGGGGCGGCGCAGGCGTCGAGTACGCGCTGGCCATCGCTCACGTCGAGCAGAGCGGCTGCCAGCTGGGCACCGTAATCCTGTACGGACACCCAGCCCTCGCTGAAGTGCGGCAGCTGGTCGACGCCGGTTGGCTTGTCGAGCTGCAGAGCGTGCCGGCCCAGCGGCCGCGCGGCAATGCCCGCTTCCGCCAGTAGTGCCAGATAGGCTTCGGGAGTGCTGTGGCGACGGTTCACGCGCAGCGTCATTGGCGGGTGCTGGTTGTTGGCGGTCAGCACGGCTTCCCAGTCCTGCGGGTAGGCTGTGCGCATGGTGGTCTGCCACCAGGCCGGGTGATTCCAGCGCGCCAGTGGCACCTGGCGTGCTTCAGCCAGCAGGGTGTCCTGCTGGCGCAGAAAGTTGCGCAGCACGGCGTTGACCAGTCCCTTGGCTTGCCCCTTGCCCGTTTTTCCTGCGACCTGCACGGCATGATCGACGATGGCGTAGCTGGCGGCACGGGCGCTGCCCAGCTGCTGCAGGGCGATCAGCAGCAGCGATTCGATGGCGGCTTCTTTCAGTGGCGCCTTCAGCAGTTTGCCCAGTACGGTCTGCCACAGGCCCAGTTCCCGCAGCGTACCGTAACACGCATCCTGAATCGCGCCGCGCTGTTGTGGCGTCAGCTGCGGGTTGCGCCGCCATGCCAGTTGCAGTGCTTCGGTGAGGTTCTGTCCGTCCAGTACGGCACTGAGTGTCTGGCTGGCTAGTTTTTGGGTGAGAAACATGGTTCCTTTGGGTATTTGCCTGTAGCCATTTGAATTCAATGGCTGCAGGCAAACACATTGGTGGGTTATCTGGTACTACCCAGTGCGCGCAGACGGGCGATGCGTTCTTCCGTGCGCGGGTGGGTGCGGAACAGGTCCATGAGGCCGCCGCGTCCGGCCAGCGGATTCATGATCATCATCTGCGCGGTTTCCGGGTGCGCTTCGGCGGTATGCAGCGGAATGCCGCGGGCGTACGCGTCGATTTTCGCCAGTGCATCGGCCAGTGCGTGCGGATCGCCGCTGATGCGCGCGCCGCCGGCATCGGCTTCGAATTCGCGAGCGCGTGAAATGGCCATCTGGATCAGGCTGGCAGCAAGCGGCGCCAGCAGGGCAACGGCAATGCCGGCAATCGGGTTGGCTGGCTGGCCGTTTTCGTCGCGGCCGCCGAAGAACATGGCGAAATTGGCGAGCGCGGAAATGGCACCGGCCATGGTCGCCGAAATGGTGGAAATCAGGATGTCGCGGTGCTGTACGTGCGCAAGCTCATGCGCCATCACGCCGCGGATTTCACGCGGGGTGAGCATGCGCAGGATGCCGGTGGTGGCGGCAACTGCCGCGTTTTCCGGATTGCGGCCGGTGGCAAAGGCGTTCGGCTGGGCTTCGTCGATGATGTAGACCTTGGGCATCGGCAGGCCGGCCTTCTGCGCCAGTTCGGCTACCATGCCGTAGAACTCGGGCGCGCTGTAGGCGTCGACCTGGCGCGCGTTATACATGCGCAGCACCATCTTGTCCGAATTCCAGTAGGCGAACAGATTCATGCCGCCGGCAAACAGCAGGGCCAGCAGCATGCCCGCCTGCCCGCCGACCATGCCGCCGATGGCGACAAAGAGTGCGGTGATGGCGGCCATGAGTATGGCGGTCTTGAACATGTTGAACATCGTCGTCTCCTGCGTGGCTAAAGCGTCAGGAATTAGATGGATGCCGTGCCGGAAAGATTCAATCGCTGGTCTGCCGGATGGTGAAATTACCCAAAGCGCATGCCGCTGGCGAGCGGGATGCCGGCCTGGAACGACGCGGCATCGAGCCGCTTGCTGCCGGCTCGCTGCAGTTCGGTGATGCGCAGTGCGCCTTCGCCGCAGGCCACGACAATGCCGCCCTTGCCAGCCGCCAGAATCTGCCCCGGTGCGCCACTGCCTGCGCAGATTTCCGCCTGCCAGATCTTGATGGCGGTGCCGTCAAGAGTGGTCTGCGCCGATGGGAAGGGATTGAAGGCACGGATCATGCGGTCAAGCTCTGTGGCGCTCCTGGCCCAGGTTATCTGCGCTTCTTCCTTGCGCAGCTTTTCGGCATAAGTAACACCGTCTTCTGGCTGCCGGGTCCGCCTGGCCTGCAGTGCGGCGAGGTCGGCCAGTGCGCCCACAATGGCTTCGGCGCCTTGCTCGGCCAGTTTGTCGTGCAGGGTGGTGGCGTTGTCTGTCGCGGCGATCGGCGTGATGTGGCGTGAGAGCATGTCGCCCGTGTCGAGTCCGGCGTCCATCTGCATGATGGTGATGCCGGTTTCCGTGTCGCCCGCCAGGATGGCGCGCTGGATTGGCGCCGCGCCGCGCCAGCGCGGCAGCAGCGAGGCGTGGATGTTGAGGCAGCCCAGTCTCGGCAGGTCAAGTACGGCCTGCGGCAGGATGATGCCGTAGGCGGCGACGACCATGACGTCGCAGTCTGTCAGCGCTGCCAGTGGTGCCTGCTGTTCAGCGGTGCGCAGTTTTTCCGGCTGGTAGACCGCAAGGCCGAGTTGCTCTGCCAGCACCTTGACCGGTGACGGAGTCAGCTTCATGCCGCGGCCAGCCGGGCGGTCGGGCTGGGTCAGCACTAGTGAGATGGTGTGGCCTGCGGCATGGATGGCAGCCAGTGCGCTGGCAGCGAAGTCCGGCGTACCGGCAAAAACGACGTTCATGATCGGGCGATCCTGCTGGATGCGAGTGTTGTACGGGGTATCGGGCTGCAGCCCTTTTGCTGCAAGGTCTGTGGCCGGATGGGTGGCATTGCTGCCGCTGCCGGCATTACATCGTCTTGCGCTGGTTCTTCTTCAGCTTCTGGACGATACGGTTGAGCTTCAGGCGCGAGAGCTTTTCCACGAAGACCTTGCCGTCGAGGTGGTCGATTTCATGCTGGATGCAGATAGCCAGAAGGCCGTCGGCCGCAAGTTCGTAAGGCTTGCCGTGGCGGTCGAGTGCTCGGATCTTGACGTGCTCGGCACGCTCGACTTCTTCATAGATGCCGGGAACCGACAGGCAGCCTTCTTCGTAAGTCGTGATGCCGTCTTTTTCAATGAACTCCGGATTGATGACCACCAGCAGCTGATCCTTGGTTTCCGAAATATCGATGACAACCAGGCGGCGGTGTACATTGACCTGCGTGGCAGCAAGGCCGATGCCCGGTGCGGCATACATGGTCTCGGCCATGTCGTCGATCAGTTGCTGCAAGGCGTCATCGAAAACCTCGACCGGCTTGGCAACGGTATGCAGGCGTTCGTCCGGGTAGTGCAAAATGTTCAAAATGGCCATATTTTCTTGCGGGCTAAAAAGTTTGTATGCAGAATCAGGAAATCTGGTCTTTCTGTCTAGTTACCCGGTAATGGGTATTGGCAGCAAGGCTATCGCAATTGTTGCCGGCGTGGTCTACCTTGTGAAGGGTATTGATGACAACTGGCAGGGAATGGGCATATCAGCATGCGTAAATTGATTATATCGCTTCTTTTGTCGCTTGGTTCTGCCGGTGTGGCAAGTGCCGATACCTTGCAGCTGGCTAAAGATGCGCCGGAGCGTTATGTGGTCGTCAAGGGCGATACGCTCTGGGACATTTCGGGCAAGTTTCTGAAGCAGCCCTGGCGCTGGCCGGAAATCTGGCAGATGAACAAGGCCGAAATCAAGAATCCGCACTGGATTTATCCTGGTGACGTCATCCTGCTGGCCCAGTGCGATGGCAAGCCCTGCCTGCGCCTGCTGAAAAACCAGAAAGCCTCCGGAACCGAAAAACTGTCGCCCAGGGCACGTGTCGAGCAACTGCAGGGTACTGCGATCACGAGTATTCCCGCTGCGGCCATTGACCCCTTCCTTGACAAGCCGCTGGTCATGGCCGAAGCCGATTATCTCGCCGCGCCGCGTGTCGGCGCTGGGCCGGACAATCGCGTGGTGTTCGGTCAGGGGGATACTATTTATGCGGTTGACATGAATGGCCAGCCGGGTGAAATCTGGCAGATTTTCATCAATCGAGCCTCTGTACTGGATCCGGACAAGAAGGAAGTGAAGATTGGTCTGGAGCTGGCCTATCTGGGTGACGCTGTCGTTACCCAGTCCGGAGAAGTAGCAACCCTGCGGGTGAGTCGCTCGGTGCGTGAAATTCCGATTGGTGCCCGTCTGGTCAAGGCCCCGGAAAAACCTTTCGTCAATTACGTGCCCCATCTCCCTGAACTTCCGATCGATGCCAAGGTGCTTTCCTCTTATGGTGGCGAGCGCTATGTCGGCTCGCTCTCTACCGTGGTGCTGAATCGCGGCGCCAATGACGGCGTTGATGTAGGTACGGTATTGTTTGCCTACAAGCCGGGCAAGAAAATCAAGAAGGAAAAGGATGACGAGGCGGAACGCATCACGCCCCCGCTGCGCAATGGCAGCGTATTCGTCTACCGCGTATTCCCGACGCTCTCTTACGGGCTGGTGCTTGATAGCACGGATGCCGTGACTTACGGCGACGCAGTGAAGGGCCAACCGGCAGGCGCTGAATAAACCTTGCTTTCGGAAAACGCTTACGACGCGTGGTTAAGACTGGCCCTGGCGCCAGGACTGACCACGCGTCGTCGTTTGAGGATACTCCAGCAGGTCGGTGATCCGCAGAATCTTCGCTCCGGTATTCCCCCCGAGGTTGCCGCAGTGCTGGGTGCCGAGCGCCTTGCCGGTTTGCAGTACGCCATGAGTGCGGATTCCTGGTCCGCACTGGATGCGGCCAAAGGCTGGCTGACTGAACCCGGGCAAGGCATTTTGACGCTTGGCGACCCGGCCTACCCCCGTGCATTGCTGGACTTGCCCGACCCCCCGGTGCTGCTTTATTGCAAAGGCAATCGCGAACTGCTGCTGCATACCGGCCTCGCAATTGTCGGAAGCAGAAACCCCACTCCGCAAGGGGGGCAGAGTGCACACGATTTTGCCGCGGCATGGGCGGGAAGCGGGATGACGGTTATCAGTGGCTTGGCGGCCGGGATTGATGCCGCCGCACACCGTGGAGCATTGTCGGTGGGCGGGATGACGGTAGCGGTGGTGGGAACTGGCCTGGACAGGGTTTATCCGGCAAGCAACCATCAGCTGGCGCACCAGATCTCGGAGCAGGGCCTGCTGCTTTCCGAGTTTCCCTTGGGGACCCCGCCCAAGGCTGAAAATTTCCCGCAACGTAACCGGCTGATTGCTGCGCTGGGGAGCGGCTGTCTCGTGGTCGAGGCTGCGCTGGGTAGCGGTTCGCTGATTACGGCCCGCCAGTCCGCCGACCTGGGGCGCGAGGTATTTGCCATACCGGGTTCTATTCACTCTCCGCTCGCCAAAGGCTGCCACTGGCTGATCAAGCAGGGGGCAAAACTGGTTGATGAGGTCGATGATATTCTGACCGAGTTTCCGGATATTGAGTCCGCAGCAGCGATGAAGGACGGGCTTGCTCCTGCCGTGGCGGACTACCCGCAGGAGGGTGGGATGGAAGTACGCGTTTTGGCCGAAATGGGGTGGGGGCCGATTGATCTGGATTCGCTTGTCGTGCGTACGGGCTTGACTCATGGCGCACTGTGCGAGATTCTGCTCGGCTTGGAGTTGCAAGGGACTATCCTGGTTCTGCCGGGCGGCCGCTATCAGCGGGCCGGCAAGACGGGGTCATGAATTGAATGCTGGACGTACTCGCTTATCTGTTTGAAGAGTTTCATGGAACGGATTATTCCGACCTCCCGACGCTGATCCGTAAACTGGATGTCGCGGGCTTTACGCAGGAAGACATTCAGGAAGCCATGGGCTGGATGGAAGAATTGAATGCAATGGCGGCCGAACCGCAGCTGGTATTCCCGGACAAGGCGACCGCCTGGCGGGTGCTGCATCCGCAAGAGCTGGAGCGGATGAGTGCCGACGCGATACATTTTCTGTATTCGCTCGAACGCAGTGGCGTGCTGGATGGCGCTGACCGTGAGCAGATCCTTGAACGCGTGATGCGCGAACCGGACGGCGAGGTCGTGCTTGAGCGGATGAAACTGATTGTACTGATGCAGGTCTGGCGCAAGCAGGACCTGCTATCTAATCTTTGGATCGAAGAGATCCTGTTTGGACGTGAAGGTGCAACGCTGCACTGATGCGCGCAAGCCTTATCCTCCGTTAAACCAACTGTGAGCCGGGAACAATGCCCGACAATCTACTGATCGTTGAGTCGCCCTCGAAAGCGAAAACACTGCAAAAATATCTGGGCAAGGATTTCCAGATACTGGCGTCTTACGGCCATGTCCGCGGGCTTGTCCGCAAGGATGGCTCGGTCGATACCGAACATGACTTCAAGATGAAGTATCAGGTAATCGACAAGAACAAAAAGCACGTCGACGCCATTTGTGCTGCAGTAAAAGAAGCCAAGAACATCTATCTGGCAACTGACCCGGACCGTGAAGGCGAAGCCATTTCCTGGCACATCATGGAAATACTCCGTGGCAAGAAGCTGGTTGATGCGGAAAAATTGTTCAAGCGGGTTGTTTTCCACGAAATTACTGAGTCTGCCGTGCTGGCTGCGGTAGCCAATCCGCGCGATATCGACAATGACCTGGTCAATGCCCAGCAGGCACGCAGCGCGCTCGACTATCTGGTTGGCTTCAATTTATCGCCACTGTTGTGGCGGAAGGTTCGCACCGGTCTGTCGGCCGGACGCGTGCAAAGCCCGGCTTTGCGCCTGATCTGCGAGCGCGAGATCGAAATCCGCGCCTTTGTCACTCAGGAATACTGGACGCTGCATCTGGACACCTACAAGGGCCGCCAGAAATTCGGCGCCAAGCTCTCGCAATGGCAGGGTAGCAAGCTCGAACAGTTCGATATTCCCGATGCCGCCCGCCACGAAGAGATTCTGGCTGCGCTGCAGGGCAAGACGGCGCAGGTCAAATCGGTCGAAAAGCGCAAGAAGTCGCGCAGCGCCGCCGCGCCGTTCACCACCTCGACGCTGCAGCAGGAGGCCGTACGCAAGCTGGGAATGACCACTGACCGCACCATGCGTACCGCCCAGCAGCTGTATGAGGGTATCGATGTCGGTGGTGGCACTGTCGGTCTGATTACCTATATGCGTACCGACTCGGTCGCGCTTGCCAATGATGCGCTCGTCGAGATCCGCGATTATATCGGCCAGCATTTCGACAAGGATTACCTGCCCAAAGAGCCGGTTGCCTACAAGAACAAGGCCAAGAATGCGCAGGAAGCGCACGAGGCGATCCGCCCGACGTCGATCTTTCGTACGCCGGATTCGGTCAAGGCCTTTCTGTCGCCCGAACAGTTCAAGCTCTACCAGATGATCTGGAAGCGCACGCTGGCCTGCCAGATGGCCGCGGCCAAGTTTGATACCGTCGGTGTCGATATTGCTGTCGGCGACGAAGCCATGTTCCGCGCCTCCGGCCAGACGCTGGTCTTCCCAGGTTTCATTGCCGTTTATCAGGAAGATGCCGACGACGTCGAGGACGAAGATGAAGCCCGCCTGCCGCCGTTGGCAGAAGGCGACGAGCTGCCGGTTGACAAACTTTTTGGCGAGCAGCATTTTACGCAGCCGCCGCCGCGCTACTCCGAAGCGTCATTGGTGAAAGCGCTGGAAGAATTCGGCATCGGCCGTCCCTCCACCTACGCCTCGATCATTTCCACGCTGAAGGATCGCGAGTACGTCATTCTCGACAAGAAGCGCTTCACGCCGACCGACACCGGTGAAGTGGTCAACAAGTTTCTGACCGATCACTTTACGCAGTACGTCGATTACAACTTCACGGCCAAACTGGAAGACCGTCTTGATGAGGTATCGACCGGCAAGCTGGAGTGGATTCCGGTTCTCGACGAGTTCTGGAAAAAATTCCACAAGCAGATCGAAGAAAAACAGTCACTCTCTCGCAAGGAAGTGACGCAGGAAGAAATCGACGAAGCCTGTCCGAAATGCGGCAACAAGCTGGCGATCAAGCTCGGCAAGCGTGGCCGCTTCATCAGCTGCACCGGTTATCCGGAGTGCACGTATACACGCAATCTGGGCGAGGATGCCGAGTCGGCGCCCGTCGAGCCGGAAGTGGTCGAAGGACGCACCTGCCCGAAATGCGAGTCACCACTGCATATCAAGACGGGGCGCTACGGCAAGTTCATCGGTTGCTCGGCTTATCCCAAGTGCAAGCATATCGAGCCCTTGGAAAAGCCGAAGGATACCGGCGTAGAATGTCCCGAGTGCCACAAGGGTAGCCTGATCGAGCGCAAGAGCCGCTATGGCAAGCTCTTCTATTCGTGCAATACCTACCCGGATTGCAAGTACGCGACCTGGAATCCTCCGATTGCCGAGCCGTGTCCGAAGTGCAACTGGCCGATTCTCACGCTGAAAACGACCAAGCGCCGCGGCACCGAAAAGGTGTGTCCGCAGAAGGAATGCGGTTACAGCGAAGTCGTCATTCCGCCGCCAGAAAAGGCGTGATGCCATAAGGCAGGGAGGGGCAGGTGTTATCGCATCTACTGAATGGCGAAGGCAGCATTGATTTCGACTTGCGCCAGGAAGTCGCGACCTACCACACCTATTTCAACGCCTTCGATGGCGTTGTGGCCTCCCTGCTGTCTCCCGGCGAGCCGGATGCGCTCGCCGAGGCGATGCGCATCCTCGGTGATGCCTGCCGCTGCAGTCTGGCCGCCCTGTATCTGAACTCGCCCGAGAACGAGCGGGCCCACCTCACTGCGGCCTGGCGTGATGCCGGCAGCCGGGTGCCGCAGGTGCTGCCCGATGTGTTCATGGAGCTGCACTATCCGGCATACCCCTTGCTGGCTGATACACTCGCTGTCGGCATGGTTCTGAACAAGTCGCTGCTGGAACTCCCCTTGTCCGAACAGATGCTGCTGGCGCTGGCGGGAGGGCGGCAGCTGCTGTGCATTCCCTTGCTGGACCGTGGCGAGCCGTTCGGATTCCTCGCATTCGTCTTCGAAGAAGTCGAGCCCAACCGCGATCCGGTCGAGTTGCGCCTGCTGGCGATGCTGGCCAACCATGTCGCCCAGGCGCTGCTGAAGCAGCGCATGGAGCAGCAGGTACAGGCCAATCAGCAGCGTCTGCAGGCGCTGGTGGGCGCATTGCAGGACATGGTGTTCGAAATGGATGGGGATGGCGTGGTCGAGCGGGTCTGGTCGGTGCTGCCGTCCTTGCCCGATGCTTCGGCTCTCCTTGGGCAGTCCATTCGCACCGCTTTGCCGCCGGAGCTGGCGGTCGAACTGGCAAAACTGCTGCCGGGGGCACTGGCGGGCAATCGCAGCGCCACCTTCAATTGCAGCCTGACCCTGCCGCAGGGCGTCATCTATCTGCTGGTGCGCCTGCAGCCGGTGGTCGCCGAAGGGGGACGGCGCAATGCCGTGGTGCTGATTCAGGACGTCAGCGGCATGATGCAGGATGCCGCGCGGCGCAAGACCATGCTCGATACCCTGAATCTGCTGGAAGAAGCGATTGTCGATCTATTGCCGGGCGGCGAGCTTGTCGAATTGACTCCGGCCTGGGCCAAACTGCGCGGAATCGACCAGCAGGAGCTGAAAGCCGCGCGCGGGCAGAACATTCTGACCTGGGTTCATCCCGAAGAACAGGAGCTGCTGCTGGCCACGCTGGCCAAGCTGCAGCGTACCGCCACGCCGGAAGCCATTCGCTTCCGGCTGCGCCAGGGCATCGAGGGCTGGCTGTGGGTCGAGGCCCGCCTCATTGCCCATCGCAGCCCGTCCGGCAGCGTCACCTCGCTGCGCGGCATCCTGCGTGACGTCACTGTGGCGCACCTGAACGAGCAGCACATCACCCGGCTGGCGCTGTACGATAACCTCACGCATCTGCCGAACCGCCTGATGCTGGACGATGCGCTGCATCAGGCCATCGAGCGGGCACGGCGCGATCACAGCAAGGTTGCGCTGGGCTTCATCGATCTTGATCATTTCAAGCAGATCAACGACGCCTTTGGTCACAAGACCGGTGACGAGCTGCTGGTGAACGTGGCCCAGCAACTCTCCGCCGTGTTGTCCGAGGGTTCCCTGCTGGCGCGCTGGGGGGGCGATGAATTCATCGTGCTGATCCCCGATCAGGATGATGTAACCGTCATCCGCCAGCTGGCCGAAAGTCTTCGCCTGGCAGCCAGGCAGGGCGTGAACATCGACGGGCTGGAAACACGGCCGACGATTTCCGCCGGTTTTGCGCTGTTCCCCGACAATGCCGAATCGGGCGAGGAGCTGCTGTCGGCCGCCGATCACACGATGTACCACGCCAAGCATGCCGGGCGGAACAATGTCTGTTTTTACAGCGACATCGTCCACCTGAAAGCGCTGGGGCGCGAACACGTCGCCATCCAGGCGCGGCTGTCGGACGCCATCCGCAATGGCGGCCTGCAGGTGTATTACCAGCCGGTAATCCACGCCCGCAGTGGCGAAGTCATGGCGGTGGAGGCGCTGGCGCGCTGGCAGGATGACATGAGCGGCTGGATCAGCCCGGAGCTTTTCATTCCGATGGCGGAAAAGGTCGGCCTCATTCAGGAGTTGTCCGAGCAGGTGATCCGCATCGCCTTCGAGCGCCTGCGTGCCTGGCGAGATGCCGGCCTGCAGCAGAAGCTGATGATCAATATCTCGCGCAGCCAGCTCTTTTATCCGCGCTTCATTTCCCAGCTGATCGAATGGCTGGATGAACGCCGGCTGGCACCGGGTGACGTGATTCTGGAAATCACCGAGAGCGTGGCGCTCACCGATTACGCCCGCCAGCTCAAGCACCTCAAGCTGCTGGTCGTGGCCGGCTTCCAGCTGGCCATCGACGACTTTGGCACCGGCTATTCGGCACTGTCGCAACTGCATGAAATGCCGGCCAACCTGCTCAAGGTCGATGTTTCCTTTGCCCAGCGCCTGCACACTGAGGAAGGCCGCCGCGTGATGCAGGCCATCGTGCAGCTCGGCCAGGGGCTGGGGTTGCAGATTGTCGTCGAGGGCGTCGAGAACCTGGAAACAGCCCGCTTTCTGCAAGGGCTGGGAGTCGATTATCTGCAGGGCTTCCACTTCAGCGAGCCCGTCCCGGCCGGCGTCGTCGACCTCTATCTGCGTCTGGGGCTGGGCAGCAAGACCTGAGTTCCTGGTCTCGGGTATTTCTTCCGGGCCCTTTTATTTAAAGGGTTGTGTGCTCATACATCTCCGTGTATCTGGCGTGGGCAGCTGTACCGGCAGGGCTCCCCACCAGCAGGACTAAGGGTATCATTCTCTGCCGTGCGGGTTAAAAGGTATGGCGCGAGTGCCGGAAAGCGATTATTTCTGGGTGTCATATTCTCTTCGGGTGCTAGGTTCAGCAGAACCCTGGCGGTGCGAAGTTCGCCGTTCGTCGGGTTTCTCGCCTATGCTGCAGTACAGTCGTTTTTCCGTGCGCATTCAATGATCAAGAAAATCCCGCTCTCCGAACTCAAACCCGGCATGTATATCCACGACCTGAATGTCGGCTGGATGGATCACCCGTTCCTGCGCAACCAGTTCCCGGTCAATAATGAGGAGGAACTTGCCCGCATCCATGCGACCGGTGTCCGCGAGGTGTATATCGACACCGAGCTGGGGCTGGACGTGGGCGATCATGCGCCGACCGTCGACGAGGTGAAGGCCGGCATCGAGGCTGAAATCCTGCAGGCGGCGAGTGATCCCTCGCCCGTCATCCAGGTGTCGTTCGCCGAGGAAATCAAGCGGGCCGGCCGCATTCACAAGCAGGCGCACAATGTGGTCAAGAGCGTCATGCGCGACGTCCGCCTCGGCCAGGCCGTGCACATGGAAGCCGTCGAAGAAGTGGTCGAGGCCATTACCGACTCGATCCTGCGCAATGCCGGCGCGCTCGTCGGGCTCTCGGGCATCAAGGAAAAGGACGAATACACCTTCCTGCATTCGGTCAGCGTCTGTACGCTGATGGTGACCTTTGCCAAGAATCTCGGTTTCTCGCATGACATGATCAAGCTGGCTGGTGCCGGCGGCCTGCTGCACGACACGGGCAAGATGAAGGTACCCAATGAAATCCTCAACAAGCCGGGCCGGCTGACCGACGAGGAGTTCGCGATCATGCGCTCGCACCCGGAGGAAGGCTGGAAAATCCTGAAAGAAATTCCCGGTATTGACGACATCACGCTCGACATCACACTGCATCACCACGAGCGCATGGATGGTAGCGGCTACCCGCACAAGCTGCCGGGGGACGCGATCAGCAAGATGGCGCAGATGGCGGCGGTGGTCGATGTGTATGACGCGATCACGTCGGATCGCAGCTACCACAAGGGCATGCCGGCGCCGGAAGGATTGCGCAAGCTGTGGGAGTGGAGCAAGTTCCACTTCAATCCGGAGCTGGTGCAGGCCTTCATGCGCTGTGTCGGCATCTATCCCGTCGGCTCGCTGGTGCGGCTGGAATCAGGCCGGCTGGCCATCGTCATCCAGCAGAATGAAGGCACGCTGCTGCAACCGGTGGTGAAGGCCATTTTCAGTACCAAGTCCAACAGTTACATCTCACCGCTGGAAATCGATCTGGCCAAGCCGATGGGCAAGGGCGGGGCGGACAAGATCACCGGTCACGAAGATCCCGCGCGCTGGCATATCGATATCGCCCGGTTCATGGCCTGAAAATCGAAAGCCTAGGTATTGCCTTGCAGGTAAATGATTAAAAGGGCTTTGTGGCGATACCCTGGTTGGGTGTGCCATTCTGATGTCTGCGGCATGGCAAAAACAAAGGGAGGCTTTCGCCTCCCTTTGTCATTTCGGCGCGGGCCGGATTACTTCACCTGCACATTCCAGATGAATTCAACGCACTTGGCGTAGTCACCCTTGGAAATCGTGCGGAAGCCAGTCTGGTAGTTCACCGGCTTGCACATGTAGTCACGCTGCCAGCCCCAGTCCTTGTCCCAGTACAGCGGGAAGGAGGCGGCGCCGCCTTCGCTGAACTGTTTCTGGCTCGCGCAACCGAGCTGCTCGTTCGCGGCTACCGGCACGCCCAGTTCCTGTGCGAAGTTCTGGTAGGCGTAGATGCGGTTCTGCGCCTGGCTGGTTTCCGCTCCCTTCGAGCACTCGAAGCCACCATTGATGATGTTGATGGTGGTGCCGAAGCTGGCGGTCAGGCCATTGGCCTGGTCAACCGCATTCGGAACCCAGCTGCCGTCGATCACGTGGATCATGGCGGGTTTCGGCGGCTGGGTTTCCAGCATGAAGAACACCGACGAGGCCAGGTTCAGCCAGGTGTCGGCCACACGCTTCGGATCCTGCAGCAGCACATTCGGATCACCATACAGCACCTTGGAGAACGGCGCGTAGTTGTAGTGGTGGGTCAACTGGTGCGCGCCACGGCCGTGGTAGGAGTTGTACTGGCCGTCAGCCCGCTTCGGGCAGGTCCAGATCTTGCCCCAGTACGGGTCGCCGCAGCTGTCGGTGTAGCCCGAGAGGTTGGGGTTGTTCTGGTAAGCCACTTCCTCGACCCAGTACAGGCCCTGGCGCCACTTCGGCGTGTCGATCGCGCCGATGCCGTCCAGCCAGGTGGTGTTGGCGCCGGTTTCCTGCACCATGTGCGCAAACATTGTTGCCAGCAGTTTCGAGCAGATGGCGTCCGAATTGCGGCCATCGCTGTAGGTCTGGCAGAACGCCGGGAATTTGGCGACGGCCTTCAGGAAGTTGCTGTAGCTGTACTTGGCGTTGCGGATCGCGAACAGGTAGTCAAAGCGGGCAGCGGGCACGATGCGTTCGACGCGCTTGACGTTGTCCGGGTTGGTCGCCGCCAGCGGAGCCACCTGATCAACGATGCTGTCATCGATCACGCGCTGGGTTTCCTTCACCAGCTTCACGTAGGCCGGCGCATCCTTGGTCAGCTCGACTTCCAGTGCATCCGCCTGCGCCTTGCTCGGAATGGTCCCCGGGGTGTAGCTCGGCACGCTCGACGGGTTAGCCGTCGGTGTGATGACAGGAGTGGGGGTAATGACCGTCGTGGGAGTCGGCGAAGCCGTCGGTGTCGGGCTTACGACCGGTGTCACGTCGTTGATGTAGGTCAGGCAGTAGCCGTCGTACTTCCAGTCGCTCTTGTTGAGTGCGGGGTCCTTGTTCAGCGAGTTGGTCAGCGCGGTGTACTGGCCGCTGCCATACAGCACCTTGCTGCCGGAGCTGAAGCTGACGGTCGCACTCCAGCTGGGCGTGGAGCGCTTGCAGGCCAGATCGGCAACCGGGGTCGGCGTGATGCTGGGGCCAGGGGTCGGAGGTACGGTAGTGGGTGTGGGCGTAATGGCCGCACCCAGCAGTTTCCACGGGCCCCATTCGCTGCTGCCCGGTACATCGCCCTGCGTCCACCACTTGGCTTCATACAACTGGCCGTTGTAGCTCACGCGCTGGCCACCGGTGTAGGCGATGCCTTTCTCCCAGGATGGGGATGCTGGAGCCTGGGTGGGGGCAGTGGTCGGTGTCGGAGTGGGTGGCTTTATCTCGAACATCGCGCAGCCATTCGAGTCATAGCCCGTGAAAATCCAGCCCGGTGGCGCAGTGACGATCGGGCATAGGTATTTGGTAGGCTCTGGCGTCGGTGTGGGGGTGCCCGTCCTGGTCGGTGTCGGTAACGGTGTCGGCAGCGGTGTTGGGCTGATGCTTGTCCCGGCCGCCTTCCACAGTGTCGGTGATGCCGCCGGATTCCAGCCGGTGCCGATATAGGCAGTGTGCGTGACCAGCGCGCTGTAATCCTGGCCGTTGTAGGAAACGACCGTGCCGGCCGTGTAGGTGCTGCCTTCCTGCCAGACTGGCGCCGCATATGCGGATACCATTGCGCCAAGCAGAACAGCACCTGCGAGAACTCGCATGCGTGTTTTCATCATTACTCCATCATCGGATTGAAAGACGGGTGGACCCGTTCTTGCGCATCGGCTTTGTGTAGTAATGATTTTGCCGACTACCGGATTCTACATCCGCTTACAGCACTGGAACAAACAGGGAGTTCTTATGTAAGAAAATGATGATGCAGCTGGCATGCTATTGCGCAGTGCTGTGCTGTTCGTTACCCTGGAAGTGTGGGTATATGGTTGCATCCATTTTTATATAATTGCTACAGGAAATTACATGGTTGGGTATATTGGTGTTGTCTGAAAAAAACAGGCTCCCCGTGGGGAGCCTGTTGTGCACAGCCGGAAAACCGGCGCGTAGCGTTACTTGGTATTGTCGATCACGATGCTGCCATTCTGTTTGACCTGGCCACGGAACATGTAGTCCACGCAGGCCTTGTAATCACCCGGATTGGCGAGCGAGAACGGCATCTGGTAATCCACCAGCTGGCAAGCATAGGCCTTGCCACCCGGATAGTTGGCGTTGTAGCCCCAGTTCTTGTCCAGATACGACTTGGTTGCCGCAGCGGAACCCGGCTGGAAGCCCTTCATGTTGGCGCAGCCCAGAGCCTCGTCGGCCGGAACCGGCACACTCAGTTCACGCGCCATTTCCTTGTAGGCGGCAATGCGGTTCACGACCTGCTGTTTTTCGGCTCCGCCGCCGCCACACTCGATACCACCGTTGATGATGTGAACGGTAGCGCCAAAGCCCGGCGACATATTGTTGGCCACGTCGACCGCGTTCGGCTTCCAGGTGCCATCGACAACCCAGGTCATCGGCGGCTTCGGCGATTGCGGATACACCGCGAACCAGATGGCGGACGCGAAGTTCAGCCAGGTATCGGCAACACGGCCCGGATTGTCGAGCAGGACGTTCACGTCGCCGTACAGCGATTTGCTGAACGGGCCGTAGTTGTAGTTCCACGACAGCTGCTTGGAGCCGCGGCCGAAGTAGTCGATGAACTGGCCGCTGGCGTTCTGCGCGCACGGATAGAAGATCGAGAAGATCGAGCTGCCGGTACCGCGGAAGCAATCCTGATACTGGCCGACACTCTGGCCTTCGGTCGTACCCTGTTCGCGCAGGAACCACAGGCCCTGCTTGTAGGCCGGAATCGCGGTGTTCTGGTCCATGGTGGCCAGCACGGGGTTGTTCTGTGCCGGGTAAGCGCGGGCGGTAGCCGGAGTCAGTGCCGGCCAGTTGGCGCCGGTTTCCTGCACGAAGTGTGCGAAGGACGTGGCCAGCAGCTTGCGGCAGATGGCGTCGGAATCGCGGCCGTCGGTGTAGGTCTTGCAATATGCCGGGAATTTGGCCACGCCGCGCAGCAGGTTCACATAGGTGTAACCCACATTGCGTACCGGGAACAGGCTGTCGAACTTGCTTTCACCCAGCACGCGCTCGATCCGCTTCACGTTGTCCGGATTGGCGGTACGGCCGGGAACGACCGCTTCGACTTCGGCATCGGGCAACACTTGCAGTGCTTCGCGGATGCGGGCAATGGCGCCGGCATCGGTGCTGGCCTGGCTGGCGAGTTTCTGCTCGTCGGCTGCCAGCTGGGCGTCAGACGGGCCGCCGGCCGGCATGGCGACATAGCTGATCTGCGGTTTGTAGAGGGCAACAAACGTCGGGGTCGTCGTCGGAGTGACTGTCGGGGTCGGTGTGGCTGTTGGGGTGGCGGTGGGGGTCGGGGTTGCCGTCGGCGTTGCTGTCGGAGTCGGCGTTGCCGTTGCTGTTGGAGTGGCTGTCGGTGTCGCGGTCGGCGTCGGTGTCGTGGTGCCGCCGCCATTGCAGGCGCCAAGATCCTTCCACGGACCCCATTCGCTGTTGTTCGGGGTGTCGGTCGTCCACCACTTGGCCTCGTAGTTGCGGCCGTTATAGGTCACTTTCTGGCCACCGGTGTACGCGGTGCCGGATTTCCAGGCGGCAAAGCAGGAGCCGGCTGCGGTCGGGGTTGCAGTCGGTGTGGCAGTCGCGGTCGGCGTGGCCGTTGGTGCAACGGTCGGGGTTGCCGTCGGCAGCGGCGTGGCTGTCGGTGCCAGAGTTGGCGTCGGGGTAGGTGCAACGGTCGGGGTCGCTGTCGGAGTCGGGGTGCCGCTGCCGGCTACCTGCTTCCACAGGGTCGGCGAAGCGGCCGGGTTCCAGTTGGTGCCCACATAGGCGGTGTGGGTGACCAGTGCCTGGTAATCCTTGCCGTTGTAGGTCACGACGGTGCCGGCATTGTAGGTCACGCCTTCGGCCCAGGCCGTTGCCGCGTGGGCTGTGGCGGTCAGCATCGGCAGTGGTGCCAGCGTGCCGAGCGCGAGCAGGCAGGCGCCTGCGAGTGTACGCATACGAGTCTTCATCAATCACTCCATCATTGCTTAGTTATTGTGACCGGCTGCTTGTGCTGCAGCATCGGTTTTGCGCTGGGCGATGGCTTCGGGTGATCCCGAAGTATTGTAGTAACACCTCGACCGGCTACGGGATATTAAACAATTCCTGTCATCTTGGGGAGCTGGCTTACAGTTTTTTTTGCATCGACAGCCCGGATGCCTGCCAGGCTTTTTCCCTGTCAAAACAAGGTCGTCCATCCGCTGTGTGCCCGGTCTGTCCGTGTGCTTGAGCAGCCTCGATGGGTAGTGGGGTATGTCGATGTGACCTTTTCTAAACAAAGACTTTGGCTTGATACAGTCATGAGTATCTGGCGGGTCACAAAGGCTCGCCGGGAGGTCGTTGTGCAGGCTGCCTGCCGGTGCAATCACTGCTGGCGATGGGCCACCTTGCCGTCCCGGTTCAGCCTGCCCGTCCGGGCCAGGGCTGATCCCACGGCGCATCCTGCCGCGCCAGCCAGCCCCGGAAGGCATCGCTCAGGAAGGCCTCGCCACTGTCCGGCGGCAAGGCCCATTGCAGCGTTTCGCCGCGCCAGGGCAGCCGCAGCGCATAGGCATGCAGATAGCCGCGGTCGGCTGCCGCACCACCGTAACGTTCATCCCCCAGAATGGGGCTGCCGAGGCTTTTCATGGCTACCCTGAGCTGGTGCGTGCGGCCGGTCAGCGGGCGCAGCAGGAAGGCGCGCAGGCCGTTGCCAAGCCCACCGCTGAAGAATTGCGTCGTGGCAGGAAGCCCTTCATCGTGGCTGAGTTTCCAGCTGCCGTTGCGGCCCTTCTGCATCATTCCCCTGACCCAGCCCTGCTTCTTGGCGGGCTGTCTTGCACTGAGCGCCAGATAGTATTTTTCGATGCGGTGGCTGGCGAGCAGTTCGCCCAGCTCGCGCGCGGCGGCAGGATGGCGTGCAAACAGCAGCAGGCCGGAGGTCAGCGTATCGAGCCGGTGCACCGGGTAGAGCTCGGCGAGCCCCGTTTCCTGGCGCAGGCGTTCTGCCAGCCCGGCGTGCAGTTCGTCGTGGTGGAAGGGAATGCCGGCGGGTTTGGCGATCAGCAGAAAGTCGTCGTTCTGCGCATGGACTGCAATTGGCGTCATGGGTATGGGTTTGAAGCCTTTGTTTTTAAAGGGTTGCGAGGTGATACATTGGTATGTAATGCGGGGTGGTGCTTTGTTTTGCTTAGTACATGCTTGTTATGGCTTAATGTTTACATCAGCTTTGTTTAATACTGGAGTGCTGCGTGCCCCGTCACGACGATGAACCGCCCCGCCCCTTGCGGATGGGGCTGCGTGCCAAATCCATCCTGCTGTTTGTGCTGTGCGCTGCAGTCATCGTTGTGCTGGCCTGGGCCATTGGCGCCCGGATCGTCGATGCCATCAAGCTGCATTATGGCGAAGCCTATGTGCGCGAGCATACCCTGCTGTACAAGCAGCGTATCCTGGCGCCGCTCAATCGCGAGCTGGCGCTGGCGCAGCGCCTGGCTGACGAGGCTGTCATCAGCGCATTCTTCCGCGACGAAGCCGCGCCGGGCGTGCGCGATGCCGCCATCCGCGAGGCCGAGGCCTACCGCAAGCTGATGAGCGGGCAACTCTATTCGCTGGTGGTGGCGAAAACGGGCAATTACTACCTGAACGACGGCAAGCTGCCGTTTTCCGCTGCGCCACGCTATGCCGTCAAGGCTGACAATCCCGACGACAACTGGTTCTTTTCGCTGCTGCAGCGTCCGCAACCGTATCAGCTCAATGTCTCGCAGGACGAGCATCTGAAAACCACGAAAGTGTGGCTGAACGTGATGGTTGGCGAGCCGCGCCAGCGGCTGGGGCTGATTTCGGCGGGGCTTGATTTCACCTCCTTTCTGCAGGAATACGTGCGCAAGCCGCAGGAAGGCGTGAGTGCCATGGTGATTGATCAGCAGGGCGCCATCATGGCGCACGCTGACCCGGCGCGCATCCAGTTCCAGGTGGCCGGTTCCACCCGCATCGACCAGACGCTCGACCGCTATCTTGGCAGCGAGGCGGATCGCGCCACTATTCGCAAGGCGATGGCGGAGGCCCGTGCGCGGCCCGACCAGGTCCGCAGCGTGCAGGTGACGCTCGATGGCAGCACGCAGCTGCTGGCACTGGCCTATATTCCCGAGCTGCACTGGTACGCGGTGACCGCGCTCGACTGGCATACCGCGCAGCTGATTTCGCTCGACCAGTTCCTGCCCTGGCTGTTTGCCGCCCTTTGCCTGCTGGGACTGCTGTTCGTGCTGCTGACGCTGGGAGTTGATCGCGGCCTGCTGCGCCCGCTCGCCCAGTTCACCGGACTGGCGCAGCGCTTCGGGCATGGCGATTACTCGGTGCGGATCACCAGCACCCGCCAGGATGAACTCGGTGTGCTCGCCAATGTGTTCAACCGCATGGCCGAGCGCGTCGACCAGCACGCCAGCGAACTCGAACAGAAAGTCGCTGACCGCACGCAGGCGCTGTCGGATGCCAATGCGCTGATGGCCGAGGCGCACCAGCACATCCAGGAAAGCCTGCGTTACGCCAGCCTCATCCAGCGTTCGCTCCTGCCCGAGGACGAATTCCGCCAGCGGCTCGGCGACAATGGCATCTTGTGGCTGCAGCCGCGCGATGTGGTTGGTGGTGATCTGTTCGTGTTTTCGGAAGACGAGAACGGTTACCTGATGGGCGTGATCGATTGCGCTGGCCATGGCGTGCCCGGCGCGTTCATGACCATGCTGGCGCACGTTGCTGCCGATCTGGCGCTTAATGAGGCCGGGCCATCTGATCCTGCGCGTCTGATCGCACTGATTGATGCGCGGGTGCGCGGCATGCTGCCTGCCGACAATGCCCGCTCGAAGCTGGCGACCAATATGGATGCGGCGTTCTGCTACGTGAACCAGTCCGAGCGCACACTGACCTTTGCCGGCGCCAAACTGCCGCTCTTCCTGATCCGCGCTGACGGCGTCGAGAGCATCGACGGTGGCCGGCGTGCGATTGCCGAACTGCGCCAGGGTGAATGGGAAAACCACACCAGCTTGCTGGATGGCGTCGATGCCGTGTGCCTTGCCACCGACGGGCTGTTCGATCTGGCCGGTGGCGAAGCCGGCTTCGGCCTGGGCAAGAAGCAGTTTGCCGACTGGTTGCCCGATCTGGTGCGGGTATCTCCCGCCGGGCGGGTCGCCCTGCTGACCGGCCTGATCCGTTCCTGGCAGGGCAGCTACCCGCAGCGTGATGACATGTCGGTGATCGGCGTGACCTTCCCGGCCCAAGGCCCGGCGGCACAGCCCCATTTCAACAAGGAGCAAGAATGACCGCAATCGATGTGCTGGCTCTGCGCGATGCCTTCGAGCAGCAGCGTATCCTCATGTGTTTCAACGGACCGTTTTCCGCCAGCCTGATCGAGGAAATCGGCCTGGCGCTGCGCAAGCACCTGGAAGGCGTCGCCGCATCACCTTCCTCGGTGCTCGACGTGTTTTCGGTCTATATCGAGCTGACGCAGAATATCCGCCATTACATGCGCACGCACGACATGCCTGACGAGCTGACCCGTGCGACGGTGGTGATTTCTCACCGCGCCGACGGACGCTATCTGGTCAGCGCCGGCAATCTGGTGCGCGCTGTGGATGGCGAGGCGCTGCTGGCGCGCGTGCACGAGCTGGCCGCAATGGACAAGGCCATGCTGAAAGCCGCGTTCAAGGAGCAGATGCGCCAGCCGCGCGATCCGGATGCGAGTACCGGTGCGGGCCTGGGCCTGATCGACATGGCGCGGCGCGCCAGTGAGCCGCTGGCGGCACGGCTGCAGCCGCTGGACGGGCAGACCGCTTTTTTCAGTCTTGAAGTTGTGATTTAAGGATGTATTGATGCAAGACCTCTCCATTTCCGCTACCGCCGCCGCGCCGGCCATCACGACAGACTGGTCTGCCGGCCTGGTCCGCCTGCAGGGCGACTCCTATCCGGAAAATGCCTTCGAGCTTTTCCAGCCCTTGCTCGACTGGATCGGTGCCTTTCTGGCCTCGGAAAGCCGTCCGCTGCAGCTGGAGCTGCGCCTGTTGTACCTCAATACCAGCTCGGTACGCATCATGATGGATGCGCTCGACCAGCTCGAAGCCGCGCACAGGCGAGGTTTCCCTGTTACTGTCCGCTGGTATTACGATGCCCGCAACGAGCGCGTGGCCGAACTCGCCGAAGAGTTCCGCGAGGATTGCACCTTTCCCTTCGACATCATTGCGGAATGAGCAGCGTGCACGACAAGGATGCTTTTGATCTGGAGCTGGAGGCCGCGCTGGCCAATCCGGCATGGCAGGATCACCCGCTGCATGCGCTGCTGCAGCAGTTGCAGCAGCGTTATGCCGAGCGCACGACCATTCTAGAGCGCCTCACGCGCATCGCCGACCAGTACCAGCTGGCCGAGCGCGAGCGCGGCTTGAGCTTTGCGCAGCGCTACGAGCGGCAACTGCGGCAGCTGGAAAAGATTGTCCGGATCAGCGACCAGTACCAGCACATGCTGCGCGACCTGAACAATGAGCTGCAGCGTACCGCATCGCACGATCTGCTGACGGGGCTGTTCAACCGGCGCTACCTGTTCGACCGCCTCAGCGATGAGCTGGCGAAGGCCGTGCGCGGGCAGGGCGGTTTTGCACTGGCGATGGGCGATGTCGATTTCTTCAAGCAGATCAACGACAGCTGCGGGCACGACGTGGGTGATGCCGCGCTATGCCATGTCGCACGGATGATCGAAGCGCCCTTGCGCGAGTACGACCTGTGCGGGCGCTGGGGCGGCGAGGAATTTCTGCTGCTGTTTCCGGCGGGGGATCTGGAATCGGCGCAGCAGGCCATCCAGCGCATCCGGCAGCAGCTGCTTGACCAGCCCTTCATCCACGATGGACAGATTTGCCCGCTGACGCTCAGTTTCGGCTGCACCACCTATCAGCATGGCGAGAGCATCACGGCCATCCTGAAGCGGGTGGACGAGGCGCTGTATCGCGCCAAGCACGCCGGGCGCGACTGCATCGAACTGGCCTGACCGGCGCGGCTGCCTGTTTACTTCGCAGCGCCGAGCCTGTCGCCGAAATTCACCAGCAGCACGCCGGCGATCACGAGTACCGCGCCGGCCAGCCGCCAGCCATTGATGTCGCGCAGTGGCATGCCGAGCAGCCCCAGGCGGTCAAAGAGCAGCGAGGCCAGTATCTGTCCGGCGATGATCAGCGAGAGCATCGCCGCCACGCCGATGCGTGGTGCCAGAAAGGTCGTGCCGAAGACGAAGAGCGCACCGAGTATGCCACCCAGCAGCATCCACCATTCCACCCGTGGCAGTTGCAGCAGCCCGCTCATCTTCTGCCCGGTCAGGCAGGCGACCGCCAGCAGAGCCAGCGTGCCGATCGCAAAGGAAACCAGCGCCGCCAGAATGGTGCTGCCACCGATCACGGCTTTCAGCTGGTTGTTGATGGCGGCCTGCAAGGGAACGACGAGGCCGATGGTCAGGGCAAGCAGGGGATAGACGGGGTTCATGCGCGCTCCGGAGGTAACGAGCGCGCAGTTTAGCAGGGTGTCTCCTGCATTTTTCGGTGTTGCTGAAAAATGCCTCACAGACTCTTTTCAAGAGACGGTTTGTTCCGTCACTGCGCTCTGCTTGCCGCCTGTTCAGTGCTGCGCGGCGTGTGTGCTGGCTGCACTGGCTTTGCCATGAGCCTCATGGCCATGGTGCTGGCCACCCTTGTCCATGTGAACCACTCTCTGGAAGGACGCCAGCTGTGCGCGTTCTCCCGCCGTCAGTTCCTGCTCGGCACGACCCAGTTCGGCCAGCAGCGCTTTCGCCGTTGCCGGGCTGGCTCCGGCCTGTTCCAGCAGGCGGTTGGTGATCGTGCCTGCGCACAGCAGCGTCTGCCAGCCGTGCTCGCCTTTCTGCAGGATGGCCCGCCCGCCGCGCGCGCCCTGCAGCCAGCCGGCAATGCCGAATCCGTCCAGCGTGACGACCGGCTTGACCGTCAGCGGTGCATCGGGTTTTTCCCAGACGGATTTCATATGGGCGACGATGGCCATTTCGTCGTGCTCGGCGCAGGCCAGTGCGGCGGGCAGCAGCAGTGCGCTCATCAGGGCAAGGATGGAAAACAGTTTTTCATGGTTGCTTGATCTCGTGTGGCATGGCCGGGGCAGGCCCGGCTTGTTGTTGTATGTGTTTGGCACTGCCAGGTGGCAGTAAGGTTTCAGTTGTGCAGCTGGAAGGTAATCGGCACCAGCACGGTGTCGGCGACCGCCTCGTCGCCGCGGCGGGCCGGGACAAAGCGCCAGCGCAGCACCGCATCGCGGGCGGCGCGGTCGAGCCGGTAGAAGCCGCTCGACTGCTCGATGCTGACGGACTCGACCTCGCCGCTCGCCAGTACTTTGACTCGCAGTACCACGCGGCCCTCTTCCTCGCGCCCGGGGCGCCTTGATGCCGCCGGATGTTCGGGCGGCGGATTGTTCAGGTAGGCCGCATTGCTGCTGGCAGGAACGAATCGTGCCGCGGGTGTGCCGCTTGCCGCTGCCTGGACGCCAGCCGCGCTTTGCCGGGCTGAACCCGCCGTACCCGCCCCGTCATCCTGCGCAGTCGCTGCTTGCGCCGGTTTTGCGCTGGCCTGTGCCGGCACCAGTACCGGCAGCGGTGTGGCGGCCACCTTTCCCGGTATGGGCCTAGCCGCCTGCTGAGCTGCTGTTTTCCCCTGCATTCGGGGTGTTGCCAGCGCGCTGCGTGTGGCTGGACTGGGCAGAGCTGTGCCTGCTGGCGCGTCCAGCCGAACCTGCAGCCGCTCTGCAAGAACTGGGAGCGCCGCAATGCGGGCTTCCCAGCTGGCAAAAAACACGAGCAGCAGGTGCAGCAGCAGACTGATGCCCAGCGCAGTCAGCAGGATTCCGGCTGGCTTGCGGCAGGTCATGGCTAACTGGTTGTTGGGGTATATTGCCATTGCCTTCCGTTTTATTGGGCTATGAGGCAATGCCTGGTCGGGTATGTGTTTCGGACTTGGTTCAGGCTACTTGCGCGGGAGGCGCATGGCCGGGCGGGAGCAGATAATCGGATGCCGGGATAAAAAAGCCCGTGCCCTCTGCCATACGGAGCGGAATGGCAGCATAGCGGGTGACGGGCAAGGCCGGTGGCGCCGCCGGCGGCGCCAGTTGCAGGTGCGAGCTGATCGCACAGACGGGACAGGAAACGGGCCTGGCCTTGAAGGGCCCGCTGTCATTGTCGGAGAAAGGCTGGGTGCTGGTCGTGGCCAGCGCGGCCTGGTCTGCCTTGATCCGTTCGGCGCCGGTCTGGCCGGCCGTGCTGCACAGCGTCAGACGCAATGCGCCCTGCACCGGCATGCGGTGAATGAACGGCAGCAGCAGCATGGCCAGCATTGCGCCAAGCGCAAGCCAGGCCACGCGTTGCCGGATCAGCGGACGGCGTGTGAACATGAACGACCTGTGGGAGATGTCGCGCGCATTCTAGCAGCTTGCCGAAAGACAGGGGGACGCCCTGTCGTTCAGGACGCCGTGCGCGCCGCTGCGGCTTCCGCCGCGCTGCGATAGGGCTCGTCGCATTCGACATAGTCGTGCTCGAGGCGCGCTTCGCGACACCATTCCTGCAGTGCAGGCAGTGCCAGCATCGCATCGACATAGGCTTGCGCCTCGGCCGGCAAGGCTACCGCGTGCGTGGTGAGCCGCAGGATGACCGGTGCGAAAAAGGCATCGACCGCGCTGAACGCGCCGCACAGGAAGGGGCCGCCATCACCGAAGCGGGCGCGGCAATCGGCCCAGGCACTCACCAGCCGATCGATGTCGCGCTGCACGCCCTCGCTCATGCCGATGCCCGGCAGGCTGGCTTCGACATTCATCGGCATCGCGCTGCGCAAGGCGCCAAAACTGCTGTGCATTTCGGCGGCAAGGCTGCGGGCGGTGGCGCGCGCCTGCGGATCGGCCGGCCAGACGCCGGCATCGGGAAAATGCTCGGCCAGGTATTCAACGATGGCCAGCGTATCCCAGACGGCAAAGTCGTGGTCCAGCAGCACCGGTACCTTTGCGGTGGGCGAATACTGGCGGGCTTTCAGCTTGAAATCGGGGTCGTTGAACGAGAGGTTGATCTCGGTGAACGGGATGTCCAGCGCCTGGAGCACCAGCCAGGGGCGCAGTGACCAGGACGAGTAGTTCTTGTTGCCTATGACCAGTTGCAGCATCGCAGAATCTCCGCAGGAATCGGATCGGGAAGACCTATCATAGTCAGTATTTTGTCAGCGCTGGTGTTACGGTAATACCTGCTAATGTATGCAGATTTCATAATGGCATGCCAAGGGCTGTGCTTATATACCCAGGTATGGCTGTTTCCGTCTGTCTTCCCGCGTACATAATTACGGGTAAATACGTCGCATCTCGGTCTGCGCGGGGACAGTGGCTTGTTACCATTGGCATAAATGACAGAACAGGAGAACACGATGTTGAACCGCCTGCCGCACTGGACCCTGATCCTGCCGCCCATGGGCTGCCTGGCCTTGCTGCTGGGCAGCTGGCTGCCCGCCTCGATGCCGCTGACGCTGCTGATTGCGCTGATTCTGGCAGGCACCGTGTTTGCCGCCGTACACCATGCCGAAGTCGTGGCGCACCGCATCGGCGAGCCACTGGGTACGCTGGTGCTGGCGCTGGCCGTCACCATCATCGAGGTCGCGCTGATTGTCTCCATGATGGTCGGCGGCGGTGAAGCCAAGGCCATGCTGGCGCGCGACACGGTGTTTTCCGCGATCATAATCGTCTGCAACGGCATTGTCGGTGTCTGCCTGCTGCTGGGCGGGCTGCGCCACCATGTGCAGGGCTTCCAGCTGCAGGGGGCGAATGCCGCGCTGGGTGTGCTGATTCCGCTGGCGGTGCTGACGCTGGTGCTGCCCAACTACATGCACAGCAGCGCCGGGCCGGCGCTGTCGGCCAGCCAGCTGGCCTTTACCGGCGTGGTGTCGCTGACCTTCTATGCTGTTTTCATCTTCGTGCAGACCATCCGTCACCGCGACTATTTCCTGGTTCCCGGCAGCCACAGCGAGGACGAGCACGCGCCGCCGCCCGGCAAGCGTCAGGCGACCATCAGTGCCGTGCTGCTGCTGATCGCGCTGGTGGTGGTCGTGGGGCTGGCGAAACTGCTGTCGCCGACCATCGAGCATCTGGTGGCCGCCGCCGGAGCCCCCCCGGCGGTCGTGGGCATCATCATTGCCGCGCTGGTGCTGATGCCCGAAGGGCTGGCCGCCGCGCGCGCTGCACAGGCCGATCGCCTGCAGACCAGCCTGAATCTCGCGCTGGGCTCGGTGCTCGCGACCATCGGTCTGACGATTCCGGTGCTGGCCGGCATCTATGTCGTGCTGGGCGAGCCGCTGATGCTCGGACTGGGCGTGCGGGACATCATCCTGCTGCTGCTCACGCTCTTTGTGAGCACGATGACCCTGGCGACCGGGCGCACGACAGTCCTGCAGGGCATGGTGCACCTGCTGCTGTTCGCGATCTTCCTCTTTCTGTCGATCGCGCCGTAATCATGTTGGGTATCTGTCTGTAGCCATTACGGATGGTTTGTTATGGCGTGATAGGGCGTAGGGGTACCTCTGTTCTGGCCAGCAGGTCCTGTCCGCTCAGTTTTTGTCTGCCGCCAGTAGCCCGCGCTGCACGTGGCGGCGAATGGCCTGCATTTCCGCATCGTCCAGATGGCTGAATTCGATGCCGTGCAGTACGACGTCGCTGGACTGCATGCCGGTATGGCGGTTGCGGATGATGCCTGGCAGCGCCAGCGTGAGGTGCCCCTGCTCGGTGGGCAGCACAAAGCGCAGCAGCAGAGTGTCGCCAGCCTTGCCCAGCCGGGTGTGATACTGCACCAGAGCGCCCTGCTCCGAGAGGTTGAGCAGCAGCGCACTGCGGCGCACCTCGCCTTCATGCTCGATCAGCACCGGTTGGTGGACCGGCAGGCGCGGACACAGGCGATCCTGCTGCAGCGCAACGTCAGCAGGCCAGCCAAGGTGCAGATACCAGTAGGGTTGTGCGCAGCTCAGCCGCAAGGGGCTGGCAAAACGCAGCACGTCCTGTCCGACTGCCACGCGCACATCGATGCTGGCAGCCTTGGCGAGGCGTACGCGCAGTGTTTCCTGTGCGGGGCCGGCGGCGGGGCGCACCAGCAAGTCTTCACCCGGGATGATGCCGATCAGATGGGCAGGCAGCGAGTCGCCCTGCGCATCGCCCTCGGGGCTCAGGAACAGCAGCGTGCCCGGGCCGAGGTGAAACTCTTCCAGCCGCACGGTCGATCTGACCGGACTGGCCTCCTGTGAGTCCACTTCGTCGATCTGGCCGAGTTCTTCGACATTGCACAGGCCGATGGCCTGGATGCGCTGCAGCAACTGGGCATCAGCAATGATCTCGCCGCGATCAAGCAGCAGTTCGCCATAAGGATCACGGATCTGCAGGGCGGAGGCTTCGTCAAGCTGCAGCAGGCTTGGCGGAACGGCAATCCACATCGGCATCTGGGTATCAACCATCATCGTCACCGCTGACATATACGCATGCTGTATCAATGGCAGATGCCATGCCGGCTTACAGGAAAATCTGCCGTAACGGCTGCAAGAGGCCGACATAAGGTTGCCAGCGTGACGCAGTCCGGAATCCGTTGCAGATTCAGCATCTTGCAAGCGCTTCTTGCACCGATCCTCCGGTGGCGGGCGCAGCACGTTTTTCCAATCCGGTGCTTGGGCCGGGCGCTACAGTGTCTGCTCGATCAACCGTAACGGAGTCATGCCATGAGTTTGCGTTTTGCTTTCATGTTTGTTGTTCCCGAAGCCGATCCGTCCCTGCACCGGGGGCTGGTCAGCACACCGCTGGCCGAGATGATTACCATCGCTGTGCCGGATTATGCGCAGGCCTGCCGGACGGCCGTTGCGCTGGCCGATGAAGGCTGCGTGGCCATCGAGCTGTGCGGCGGTTTCGGCCACCGGGGCGTGGCGATGGTGACCGAGGCTGTTGCCGGCCGTGCGCAAATCGGCGTCGTGCGTTTTGACCATCACCCGGTGCTGGGCCGCTCGGGCGACGCGGACGCCTGATTTCTCAGCTTCGCCCCGGCGGCGCATTCGCCGGCCGGGGCGAATAGAACAGGCGCGGGCCGGCATCCTTCAGCAATTGCAGCGGCGAGCTGCGGCTGAACTGCCGGACGTCGCGGTGCAGGTGAGCCTGGTCGTAATAGCCGTATTCGCAGGCCAGCCCCGCCAGCGAAGGCTGCGGGTCGAACAGGGCTGCGCGCAGGAAGCGCTCGAAGCGGCACAGGCGATGGTAGTACTTGGCGCTCACGCCCTGCGTGGCGTGAAACTGCCGCGATAGGTGGCTGCGGTGGCAGTCCTGCTGCTCGGCATACTCGCCCAGCACAAAGCCCGCGCACTCCTCATGCATGGTGCCGGCCAGCCGGTGCATGGCCTCCAGCTCCGGTCGTGCTTGCAGCCGGGCAAGCAGGAATTCCTCCGCCTGCGCGCATTGCGCCGCAAAATCGCGGCAATGCCGGATTGCGGCAAGTGCATTACCGGCTTCCGGCCAGATGGTGGCAGGGGGCGTGAAGCGGTCGACCAGTGCCGCGAGCGGCGTGCGCGTGAAAAACGGCAGCGCACCGGCGCGAAAACGGATCGCAAAGACCGTTTGCCCGCTTTGCCGCATCGGCAGGCAGACGCTGCGCAGGCAGAGCAGGCCATCTTCGCTGTGCCGCGCAGCGTGGCCGTCGGCTTCTTCCAGCCAGAGCTCGGCGCCGGTGCCGGGGAAGCGTGTCAGCCAGGCAGGGTCGTCCGCCGCAAAGGCATAGCGGCGGAAGCTGTGTATCCACGGGGCCAGCAAGGGGGAGGGTAATGCCTGCAGCTGTTTCATCGCGTTCGTGCCGGATAAGCTGCCAGCATACTCGCTCATCGGCCCGCAGGGATGATTGGAAAAATGTGCGGGCCGGGTGACACGGCCGGGCTTTGCTTACCCGGTGCCGTATATTTCTGCAGCCCTTTTATTGCAATGGCTGCAGAAATATACCTGCTTATTTGATGTTGGCCGGTTTTTCGCGGAAGAAAGTGATGGGCTGCGGCGTGGCCGGGATGATGCTGGGCGGTGCGGATTTGAAGATGTGCGGCTTCATCTTGCCCACTACGTGCATCTCGCACGGTTTGCAGTCGAACTTCAGCGTGTAGGTTTCGTTGCCGGTTTTCAGCGTCATCGGCTCGGCCCTGATCTGGCCCTTCACGCCGATGATGCCCTTGCCCTGCTTGGGGCAGAGGTTGTACGAGAAGCGCAGGCAGTGCTTGGTGATCATCAGGCTGACTTCGCCGGCTTCCTCGTGCGCCTCGTAGGCGGCATCGATCAGCGCCACGCCGTGCTTGTGGTAGAACTCGCGTGCCTTGTGGTTGTAGACGTTGGCCAGATACGACAGCGAGGTTTCCGGGTAGGGTACCGGCGGCTCGACCGCGGCCTTGCGGGTCGGGCGCTGCCAGCCGGCAATGCGCGTGGCTTCAAGCTGCTCGATCACCTCGCGGCGTAGTGCGTTGATCTGGCTGGCCGGCACGAACCACGGCTGGCTGAGCGACAGCTGCACATCGACGGCATTGAAGATCGTGTTGCCGAGCTTGGCAACGTTGTCCCGCAGGCCGGCCAGCGCTTTCTCGGCATTCTGGGCCGGCTCCAGCGCCAGCTCCAGCGTGCTGGATGCGCTAAAACCGTCCTCGTCCGTCGCGGTCAGCGTCAGTGAATGGTGCGAATCGGCGAGGGTCAGCCAGACATCGATCTTGCGTTCGGACGACTTCTTGGTCAGTGCCTGTTCCCAGGCGTGGTCGCGGTTGCGGTGGATGGTCAGGCCGGGTTTCAGGCCTTCGAGTTCGCTCATCGCTTCGTTGGGGAATACCCGCCAGGTGTTCTGCTCGCGATTGATGATTTCAACCGTGTTGGCCTGCATACCCACCACTTCGCGCTTTTTCATGTAATTCAAGCCGTCGCCATTGGCCAAGGGCTCCAGCGCTTCCAGCTCAAAATACTTCGGCGTCACACGCGTGACGGTGCCCAGTTCTGTGCCGACGAATTTCGGTGAATCGAAGGCTCCGATGTCGATCTTGCGGCCGGTGGCGAAATAATCGGTGTGGCCGCGGTGGAAGTTCTTGTCGACGTCCGGGGTAAACAGGATGTCGGTGCGCCCGCTGGAGGCTCGCGCCAGTTCCGGGCGGCGGTTGAGGATTTCGTCGAGCAGCAGGCGGTAGTGGGCGGTGATGTTCTTGACATAGCCCATGTCCTTGTAGCGGCCCTCGATCTTCAGCGAACGCACGCCGGCATCGAGCAGTGCTTCCAGGTTCGCGCTCTGGTCGTTGTCCTTCATCGACAAGAGATGCTTGTCGAAGGCCACCACGCCGCCATTCTGGTCGGTCAGTGTGTAGGGCAGGCGACAGGCCTGCGAGCAGTCGCCGCGGTTGGCGCTGCGGCCGTTGTCGGCATGGCTGATGTAGCACTGGCCGGAAAACGCCACGCACAGCGCGCCATGGATGAAGTATTCGATGGTCGCGCGGTTTCCGCAGGCATCCGAAATCTCGCGGATCTGCGGGATGGTCAGCTCGCGCGCCAGCACGATCTGCGAAAAGCCCGAATCGGCGAGAAACACCGCTTTGTCCTTGCCACGGATATCGCACTGCGTGCTGGCGTGCAGCTCGATCGGCGGCAGGTCGAGCTCCAGCAGGCCCATGTCCTGGATGATCAGCGCGTCGACACCGGCGTCGTAGTATTGCCACACCAGCTCGCGCGCCGCATCCAGCTCGCTGTCGTGCAGAATGGTGTTGAGCGTCGCGAAGATGCGCGCATGGTAACGGCGCGCGAACTTCACCAGTTCCGCAATCTCGCTGACCGTGTTCACCGCATTGTGGCGCGCGCCGAAGCTCGGGCCGCCGATATACACCGCATCCGCGCCATGCAGAATGGCCTCGCGGGCGATTTCGATGTTCTTGGCGGGGGCGAGCAGTTCGATCTGGTGGGGCAACAGCGACATGGGACATCCGGTTGGGGCAACAAGGCGCGGAAGTATATAGCAATCAGTGGCTTATGTGCATGCGGCGTGCGTCGTAACACCGCCGGGCAGAAGTGCCGCGACCGGTGGTGCAACTTTGACTGAGTCTGGTGGTCTCATGCCGCTTGATCTGCCATCACATTCCCCCATGAACCATCTGCAAATCGACAAGCTGCATGGCGCAGCCAAATCCGGCCATGCCGAGCTGATCCGTCTGGGCGTTGCCCTGCTGTTCATCGTCGGCATCATTTTCTATACCGCCTTGCGTGGCTCGCCTCCCAATATCATGCTGATCGTCGCTGCCGTGATCGGCGCCTATATGGCGATGAATATCGGTGCCAACGACGTGGCCAATAATGTCGGCCCTGCGGTCGGATCGGGGGCGCTTACCATGGGTGGTGCGCTGATCATCGCAGCCATTTTCGAGGCTGCCGGAGCGCTGATTGCCGGAGGGGATGTCGTGACCACCATCCGCAGCGGCATCATCGACCCTGAGCAGATTCCCGATCTGCAGACCTTTGTCTGGATCATGATGGCCGCGCTGCTGGCCGGTGCGCTGTGGCTGAATGTGGCTACCGCGGTCGGTGCGCCTGTATCGACCACGCATTCGATTGTCGGTGCCGTACTGGGAGCTGGCGTTGCCGCCGGTGGTTTCGGCATCGCCGATTGGGGGCAGGTCGGCACGATTGCTGCCAGTTGGGTGATTTCGCCGCTGCTGGGCGGGGTGTTCGCGGCGCTGTTCCTGTATCTGATCAAGCGAACCATCACCTACCGGCAGGATATGGTGGCCGCAGCGACCAATACTGTGCCGCTGCTGGTCGGATTGATGGCCTGGACTTTCACCACCTACCTGATCCTGAAAGGGCTGAATAAGGTGTGGAAGGTCGATTTCCTGCCGGCCGTGCTGTATGGACTGGCTGCCGGTGTGGTGGTGATGCTGGTGCTGCGCCCTCTGCTGAAGTCCCGCCAGAGCCAGATCAGCAATACCAAGCAGAGTGTGAACAAGCTGTTTACCGTGCCGCTGATCTTTGCTGCCGCACTGCTTAGCTTCGCCCACGGCGCCAATGATGTGGCCAACGCCATCGGCCCGCTGGCTGCGATCAATGATGCGCTGGCCAGTGCCGGCGAACTGCACGGCAAGGCGGCGATTCCCTTGTGGGTGATGATGATCGGGGCGCTCGGTATTTCGATCGGGCTGGCGCTGTACGGCCCGAAGGTAATCCGCACCGTTGGCAGTGAAATTACCGAGCTCGACCAGATGCGGGCCTTCTGCATTGCGCTGGCCGCGACGATTACCGTGATTGTGGCCAGCCAGATGGGGCTGCCGGTCAGCTCGACCCATATCGCCGTTGGTGGCGTGTTTGGCGTGGGCTTCCTCCGTGAATACCTGAAGGCCAGTCACGCCCGCACGCTGGACGAGATCAAGGCGCATCATCCGGAAGATGACCAGGAGGCCATCGAGGCCTTCATGGCGCGCTTTGACAGGGCGACGATCCAGGAAAAGGGCCTGATGCTGGCCGAACTGAAAGAACAGGCGCGCCAGCAGCTCGATCCCGCACACTTTTCCAAGATGGAGCGCAAGAACCTGAAAAAGGTCTATCGCCAGGAGCTGGTAAAGCGCTCGCAGATCATGAAAATTGCCGCAGCCTGGGTGATTACCGTGCCCGCTTCGGCGCTGATGGCCGCCATGGTCTATTTCATGCTCCGTGGCATGCTGCTGGCCTGAGTGGCGGCGGTGCTATGAAAAACGGGCGGCTGGGCCGCCCGTTTTCATGGTGACGCAGGCGTTCAGGCCGGCACCTTCGGCAGGCGTGCCAGTGCAGCCACAATCGCCTCTTCCGGGTAGGCGTAGTCTTCCAGTTGGCCGCTGAAATATTTGTCGTAGCTCGCCATGTCGAAGTGGCCGTGGCCGGAGAGGTTGAAGAACAGCACCTTGGCTTCGCCCGCCTCCTTGCAGCGCTGTGCCTCGTCGAGGCAGGCACGGATGGCATGGCAGGATTCCGGCGCGGGGATGATGCCCTCCGCGCGCGCAAAGGTGACGCCCGCTTCGAAGGTGGCGAGTTGCGGTACAGCCACGGCCTCGATCAGTTTTTCGTGGTAAAGCTGGCTGACCAGCGTGCTGGCGCCGTGGTAGCGCAGGCCACCGGCGTGGATCGACGGTGGCATGAAATCATGCCCAAGTGTGTACTGCTTCATCAACGGCGTGAGGCCGACGGTATCGCCGAAGTCGTAGGCGTAATGGCCGCGCGTCAGGCTAGGGCAGGAGGCCGGTTCGACGGCGACGAGGCGCACATCACTGCCGGCAGCCTTGTCGGCGAGGAAAGGGAAGGCCACGCCGCCGAAATTCGAGCCACCGCCACACGGCGCGAAAATCATGTCCGGGTATTCGCCGGCCATCTCGAACTGTTTCTTTGCCTCCAGCCCGATCACGGTCTGGTGCAGCAGCACATGGTTGAGTACCGAGCCAAGACCATAGTTGGTGTCGGCGCGCGACGCGGCTTCTTCCACTGCCTCGGCAATCGCCAGTCCCAGCGAGCCGGGGTTGTTCGGGTCTTTGGCCAGCGCATCGCGGCCGCTGGCGGTTTCCATGCTCGGGCTGGCCAGCACGGTTGCGCCCCAGGCCTGCATCATCGAGCGGCGGAAGGGCTTTTGCTGGTAGCTCACTTTCACCATATAGATGCGCACGTCGATGCCGAACATCTGGCCGGCGAGTGCCAGCGAGCTGCCCCATTGTCCGGCGCCAGTTTCGGTCGTCATGCGGGTGACGCCTTCCTGCTTGTTGTAATACGCCTGTGCGATTGCCGAATTGAGCTTGTGCGAGCCGGCCGGGCTGGCGCCTTCGTACTTGTAATAGATGTGGGCCGGTGTGCCCAGCGCGGCTTCCAGGCGGTGGGCGCGCACGAGGCAGGTCGGGCGCCACATCTGATAAATCTCGCGCACCGGTTCGGGGATGGGAATCCAGCGCTCGCGGCTGACTTCCTGCTCGATGACTGCATTCGGGAAAATGGCCGATAGCGCATCCGGGCCAATGGCTTGGCCATCCGGCCCCAGCACCGGCGCGGGCGCATTGGGCATATCGGCGACGACGTTGTACCAATGCGTCGGGATGTCAGATTCGGGTAACCAAAATTTGGTCTGTGGCATGGCGAAGCTCCGGAGGCTGATTAATCGGATGATCTTAGCGGAGCAAGGTAGTCTGGCTTTGATCGACTACAAATTTTGCTGTCATGATGTATGCTGGTGTGTCTGTCTTCTGGGTATATGCTTGGAGCCTTTCATTGTTAATGCTTGGCTGGATATACCCATAAAAAGGCTGCGTTGTAAAAACAACGCAGCCTTTTCAGGTTTTACAGCCACCCACTTGCAGGCAGGTGTTGGTTCGGTAATCAGGCCTTGTCGTACAGCTTGGCGCCGCCCTGCACGAATTCGATCGCCTTGGCTTCCATGCCTTTCGCGAGCGCTTCTTCGTTGGCTTGCAGACCCTGCTTCTCGGCAAACTCGCGTACATCCTGCGTGATTTTCATCGAGCAGAAATGCGGGCCGCACATCGAGCAGAAGTGGGCGACCTTGGCGCTTTCCTTCGGCAGTGTTTCGTCGTGGAAGGAGCGTGCGCGATCCGGGTCGAGGCCGATGTTGAACTGGTCTTCCCAGCGGAATTCGAAGCGCGCCTTCGACATGGCATTGTCGCGGATCTGCGCGCCCGGGTGGCCCTTGGCCAGATCGGCTGCGTGCGCCGCCAGCTTGTAGACGATGATGCCTTCCTTCACGTCATCCTTGTTCGGCAGTCCCAGGTGTTCCTTCGGTGTGACGTAACACAGCATCGCGCAGCCGTACCAGCCGATCTGCGCGGCGCCGATGGCGGAGGTAATGTGGTCGTAGCCGGGGGCGATGTCGGTGGTCAGCGGGCCCAGGGTGTAGAACGGTGCTTCGTGGCACCATTCCAGTTCCAGGTCCATGTTTTCCTTGATCATCTGCATTGGCACGTGGCCCGGGCCTTCGATCATCACCTGAACGTCGTGCTTCCACGCGATTTGCGTCAGTTCGCCCAGCGTTTTCAGTTCGCCCAGTTGCGCTTCATCATTGGCATCCCACACCGAGCCCGGACGCAGGCCATCGCCCAGCGAGAAGGCCACGTCGTACTGCTTCATGATTTCGCAGATTTCTTCGAAATGGGTGTAGAGGAAGTTTTCCTTGTGGTGCGCCAGACACCACTTGGCCATGATCGAGCCGCCGCGTGACACGATGCCGGTCATGCGGTTGGCGGTCATCGGCACGTAGCGCAGCAGCACCCCCGCGTGAATGGTGAAGTAGTCGACACCCTGTTCGGCCTGCTCGATCAGCGTGTCCTTGAAGATTTCCCAGGTCAGGTCTTCGGCCTTGCCGTTCACCTTTTCCAGCGCCTGATAGATCGGTACGGTGCCAATCGGTACTGGCGAATTGCGCAGAATCCACTCGCGGGTTTCGTGGATGTTCTTGCCGGTCGACAGGTCCATGATGGTGTCGGCGCCCCAGCGGATGCCCCAGGTCATCTTGTCAACTTCTTCGGTAATCGACGAGGTGACTGCCGAATTGCCGATATTGCCGTTGATTTTCACCAGGAAGTTGCGGCCGATGATCATCGGCTCGGATTCCGGGTGGTTGATGTTGTTCGGGATGATTGCGCGGCCAGCGGCGATTTCATCGCGCACGAATTCCGGCGTGATCTTTTCCGGAATGTTGGCGCCGAAATTCTGGCCCGGATGCTGGAACAGCATCATCTTAGCCAGCTTTTCACCTTTCGCACCGAGTTCCTTCAGGCTCTCGATGTACTTTTCGCGCTGCAGGTTTTCACGGATCGCCACATATTCCATTTCCGGCGTGATGATGCCTTTGCGGGCATAGTGCATCTGGGAAACATTCATGCCCGGCTTGGCGCGGCGCGGCTTGCGCTGCAGGTCGAAGCGCAGGTGGTCGAGGCTGGCGTCGGCCTCGCGCAGGCGGCCGTAGTCGCTGGTCAGGCCATCGAGGATTTCGGTGTCATTGCGTTCTTCGATCCACGCGGCACGAATCGCTTCGAGTCCCTTGCGGACGTCAATTTTGGCATTCGGATCGGTGTAAGGGCCCGAACAGTCATACACATAGATCGGCGGGTTCTTCTCGCCGCCGAACATGGTCGGGGTGTCGTCCTGGCTGATTTCGCGCATCGGTACGCGGATGTCGGCACGGGAGCCCTGTACGTAAACCTTGCGGGAGTTGGGCAGCGGCTGGATGGCTGCTTCGTCGACTTGCGCCGTGTCGGCGCGGAATTCGGTGGGCTTGTTCATAACACTACTCTCCAATGGTCTTTTAAACGCGGCACAGAGGGAGTAGCAGATACGCAACTCGCTTCCCTACGCCGGTGTTAACCGGATCAGGTTCCAAGGGTGATTCTCATCTGCATCGTGTATCCGGGCGGATACGTGACAGCAGAACCCCTAGCGATTGATGTGTGTAGAGCTTAAAGACTTATGGGATAATTGCAAGTCAAATCCGGCCGCTGGCCGCCTGATATTCGTAAGCCTTGAGGTTGAGCAAAAAATGGATTGGGAACGCGCCCGCTACCTGATGGTAGAGCAACAGATTCGCCCCTGGAACGTCACCGACCAGAAGGTTCTGCAACGTTTTCTGGATGTAAAGCGCGAGGACTTCGTTCCCGCCGACAAACGCGAACTGGCGCTTGCCGATATCGAGCTGCCGGTAGGTGATGGTGCCCGTATGCTGGCGCCGAAGATCGAAGCGCGCTTCCTGCAGGAAGCCGCCATCAAGCCAACAGACCGCGTGCTGGTCGTTGGTGCGACGACCGGATATCTGGTGGCGCTGGCGGCAGGGCTAGGACAGGAAGTGTATGGCATCGAGCAGAATGCGAGTCTGGTCCAGTTTGCCAATGCGGCACTGACCAAGGCCGGAGTCAAAAACGCCCAAGTGCAGCAGGGTTCTGCGGCAGATGGACAGGCAGGACTGGCGCCGTTTGATGTGATTCTGGTGAGCGGCTCTGTGGCTGATGTACCGGCGCCACTGCTGACCCAGCTGGGCGCATCCGGCCGACTAATCCTGGTGACCGGTGCAGAGCCCAGCATGAGTGCCTGCCGCGTGACGAAGTCTCCGGATGGAGTCAGTTCCACGCAGAAGCTGTTTGAATACAATCTGCCAGCCCTGTTACCGGAAACCGTGGCATTTGCATTCTGACCGGTTCAGGCATTTAACGCTGTGAGTGCTGGCATGTCCGCAAGGCATGCCAGTTCGCTTTTGGAGTGGTGTTGTGGCGAATCCCCTTGCGAAATGCTCCGTAGGCTTGGTGATCTACCGGACCCCCGTTGCAGAATTGCTGCCTCTGTTTGATCTTCTGGCCGGAGATGGCGCCATTGCGGAAGTGCTGGTGTTTGACAATCAGGGTGATGTGAACCTGAGGGAAGAAGTGACGCGGCGAGGTTGGTTTTATGGCTGTGCAGGGCGGAATCTTGGTTTTGGTGCAGGGCACAATCGACTTCTGGCAAATGTCAGTCTGGAAAAGAGCTCCTTTCACCTCATTCTTAATCCGGATGTCACTTGGCCGAGCAGTCCGTTGCCAGTACTGCTCAGTTTTCTGACTGCTCATCCGGAGTGCGGCGCTGTGATGCCGGATGTTCGCAATGAAGATGGTTCACGCCAGTTTCTGGCAAAACGCTTGCCAAGCCCCCTCATTCTCTTTGGCAGGCGCTTCCTGCCGAAGTTTGAGTGGCTGAGGTGCCGCATCGCGCATTATGAGATGCGTGACGAAAGCTTCAGCTCTCCGACCCCCGTTCCGCTTATTTCCGGATGCTGCATGCTGGCACGGACAGAAGTGCTCAAGAAGCTAAAGGGGTTTGACGAGCGCTACTTCCTTTATCTTGAGGACTACGACTTGTGCCGGCGTATTGCACAAGCCGGATATACTCTGGTCATGAATCCGGATGTACATATAGTGCATGGCCACGGGCAGGCATCCTATCGCTGGGGCAGGGCTTTGCTGCTGCATCTGACTTCTGCAGTGAAGTACTTCAACCGCTGGGGCTGGCGTAACTGATGCTGCAATGTGAAGTATTTTGAAGGCAGGCGCTGTGCTTTTGCGATAAAATTCCCCGCTGCAATCAAGCTTGCGACTTTCTGTGAATATACTTTACTTTTTGTCTGCGTTTTTTGTAAGTTTTGTTGTGTGCCTTTTTCTGGTGCGCTTCCGGCACGCACATGCTCACTTGACTGCGGACAATGATCTGGATGGGGCTCAGAAGTTCCACGCCTTCGCTGTTCCTCGTGTCGGCGGCTTGGCGCTCCTGCTTGCATTGCTGCTAGATATTCCGTTGGTTTACCTTTTTGATGGCGCCTCGCTGGGCGGGGCATTCGCCTTGCTGCTCGCGAGTGCATTTCCCGCATTTGCTGGCGGTATGGCTGAAGATATCCTCAAGATTGGCCTTATCAAAACACGGCTCTTTGCCATGGTGGTCTCATGCCTGCTCCTCATCGCTTTACTGGGGTGGCTGATTATTCGCACCGATATGGCCATCGTGGATTGGCTTGTGCAATATCACTGGCTGGCTGTCATTGTCACGGTTGCCGCCATTCTCGGCATCATCAACGCCTTCAACCTCATTGATGGTTACAACGGATTGAGCAGTGCGGTGGGCATGATCATGCTGGCTTCGCTGAGCTACGTGGCCTTTAAGGTTGGCGACCGTCTTGTGATGGTTGCCGCTGTAAGCATGATCGGCGCCTGTCTCGGATTCACCTTGTGGAACTGGCCACGTGGGCTGATTTTTCTCGGCGACGGTGGTGCTTACACGCTGGGCTTCTGGCTGGCTGCGCTTGCGATTGCAATTGTAATGCGCAATCCTTCCGTCTCGCCGTGGTACTCCTCTGTGCTGCTGCTTTACCCAATCGTTGAGACTATTTTTACCATACAGCGCCGCCTTGACCGCAAGGCACACCCCGGCATGCCGGATGCTGCCCACCTGCACCAGTTGATCTACAAACGCATGATGCGCTGGGCTGTTGGCAGCTCCTGTCCGGAAGAGCGCACCATGCGCAACAGCATGACTTCCCCTTACCTGTGGTTTTTTGCCTCCCTTTCGGTGGTGCCTGCAACCCTGTTATGGCACTCAACACTCGGGCTGCAAATTACCGCCATCTGTTTTGTGATCGGCTATCTCTGGCTTTATCGCTGCATTACGCGGTTCAAAACGCCGAAATGGCTGGTTTATCGGAAAACGTCTAGAAAATCCCGAGAGGTTTGATTTCATGATTCTGGTTACAGGAGGCGCCGGCTTTATCGGCGCCAATTTCGTTCTGGATTGGCTGGCTGGCTCTGATGAGCCTGTGATCAACCTCGACAAGCTGACCTATGCCGGCAATCTCGATACACTGAAATCACTTGATGGCGATGGGCGGCACTTATTCGTCCGTGGCGATATCGGAGATCGCGAACTGCTCGGACGCCTGCTTACTGAGCATGCGCCGCGTGCAGTCATCAATTTTGCAGCCGAATCGCATGTTGATCGCTCGATTCATGGGCCGGGCGATTTCATACATACCAATGTGGTGGGCACCTTCAACCTTCTGGAAAGTGTGCGCGCCTACTGGAATGACCTGGCTGCTGATGAAAAGGAAGCTTTCCGCTTTCTGCATGTTTCCACTGACGAAGTCTATGGCACGCTTGAAGCCAGCGACCCACCCTTTGCTGAAACAAACCGCTACGAGCCGAACAGCCCATATTCGGCAAGCAAGGCCGCCAGCGACCACCTCGTGCGCGCATGGCATCACACCTATGGCTTGCCGGTGCTGACGACCAACTGCTCGAACAACTACGGCCCATACCACTTTCCGGAAAAACTGATTCCACTGGTGATCCTTAATGCACTGGCCGGCAAGTCGCTGCCGATTTATGGCGATGGCCAGCAAATTCGCGACTGGCTGTATGTGAAAGATCACTGTGCGGCCATCCGGCGCGTACTGGAAGCGGGCAGGCTTGGTGAGACCTACAACGTAGGAGGCTGGAACGAAAAAGCCAATGTGGATGTGGTAAATACCATCTGCAGCTTGCTGGACGAATTGCGACCACGGGTGGATGGCAAGGGCTATGCCGAGCAGATTACTTATGTCACTGATCGCCCGGGGCATGATCGGCGTTATGCGATTGATGCGACCAAACTCTCGCAGGAGCTGGGCTGGAAACCGGCAGAAACCTTCGAGTCTGGCATCCGTAAAACGGTGGGATGGTATCTGGCAAATCAGGACTGGATTCAGAATGTGACTTCCGGCGCTTATCGCGAATGGGTATCCACCCAGTACGGAGTGTAAGCATGGCTTTTCCGAAAATACTCGTCACCGGCGCGGCTGGCCAGGTGGGATTCGAGCTGCAACGAAGTCTTGCCGTGCTTGGCGAGATAATCGCAGTGGATCGCTACGAGTGCGATCTGAGTGATCCTGACGCCATTCGTGCTCTACTGACACGGGTCCAGCCGGATGTCATAGTCAATCCGGCTGCATACACGGCGGTTGACAAGGCGGAAGGCGAGCCGGAACTGGTGCATGCCATCAATGCCGGCGCGCCTGCCGAGTTCGCCCGCTGGGCTGCTGAGTGCGGAGTGCTGCTGGTGCATTACTCCACGGATTATGTGTTCGATGGGGGTAAAGATGGCTGGTACACCGAAGAGGATGTGCCAAATCCACGGTCAGTGTATGGCAAAACCAAGCTGGCAGGTGAAAATGCCATACGCGTCAGCGGCTGCCGCCATCTCATATTCCGCACCAGCTGGGTGTATGGCGCGCACGGAAACAATTTCCTCAAAACCATGCTGCGACTAATGCAGGAGCGCGATGCGGTGAACGTGGTCGCCGACCAGATCGGCGCACCGACTTCGGCGGCCTTGCTGGCAGACATTACCGCACAGATTATTGCCCGCTATCTGCATGCGGATCTGCCTATTGTATTCCCCTTTGGTACGTATCATCTGGTCGCCGAGGGGGTAACCAGTTGGCATGGGTATGCGCTGGAAGCTAATGATAATGCTAGGCTTCATGGGTATACCCTCAAGTGTACTGCCGAGACGATTGCGCCCATTCCGACCAGCGCATACCCGCTGCCTGCTCCGCGCCCGGCGAATTCTCGCCTCGATACCAGCAAGCTGCAAAGCACATTCAATCTGCGCCTGCCGCCTTGGCAGGTAGGTGTGCAGCAGGTAATGACCCTGCTTGCCAAGTGACATCCGGGAAAAGACAAACATGAATAATCGCAAAGGTATCATCCTCGCCGGAGGTTCCGGCACCCGGCTTTATCCGGCGACCATCGCGGTCAGCAAGCAACTGCTGCCGATTTACGACAAGCCGATGATCTACTACCCGCTCACCACACTCATGCTGGCGGGCATCCGTGAAATCCTGATCATCTCAACCCCGCAGGACACGCCACGCTTCGAGCAGCTGCTCGGTGATGGCCGCCAGTGGGGTATTTCACTCAAGTACGCAGTCCAGCCCAGTCCGGATGGATTGGCTCAAGCCTTTATTATCGGTGAGGATTTCATCGGTGATGACAATGTTGCATTGGTTCTCGGTGACAACATCTTCTATGGGCACGAATTCGCCGAATTGTTGCAGGATGCCGCCGCAAAGCAGGTAGGCGCCAGCGTGTTTGCCTACCATGTGCATGATCCCGAGCGCTATGGCGTGGTAGATTTTGACAAGGCAGGTAATGCTCTATCTATTGAAGAAAAGCCCGCACAGCCGAAATCGAACTATGCCGTGACCGGTCTTTATTTCTACGACAATGCTGTTGTCGACATCGCCAAAGGTATTAAACCCTCGCTGCGTGGCGAACTGGAAATTACCGATGTGAATGGTGAATATCTCAAGCGCGGAACTCTCGATGTAAAGACCATGGGGCGTGGCTTTGCCTGGCTGGACACGGGGACACACGAGTCCATGCTGGAAGCAAGTCTTTTTATCCAGACTATCGAGCAGCGGCAGGGATTGAAAGTTGCCAGTCCTGAAGAAGTGGCATATCGGCAGCAATGGATTGGTGTCGCGCAACTTGTTGAATTGGCGCAGCCGCTCAAAAAAACAGGCTATGGCCAATATTTGCTCCGGCTCACCAAAGAAACCCTGCGTTGATTATTTGATTTTTCAATGAAGCCTGAAGCCTCCAGGGTGTATTTACTCCTGAGCATTGTTATTGTGGGTTATAAGGAATATCCCTGTGAATGTAATCGATACCGAAATTCCTGATGTCAAGATTATCGAGCCGCGTGTTTTTGGTGATGATCGAGGATACTTTTACGAGAGTTTCAATCAGCAGCACTTCAACGCAGCCATCGGGCGCGAGGTCCAGTTTGTGCAGGACAATCACTCTCGTTCGGTGCAGGGAGTCTTGCGCGGACTGCATTACCAGCTGACCCCGCATCCGCAGGGCAAGCTGGTGCGCTGCACGCTCGGCGAAGTATTTGATGTGGCGGTGGATTTGCGCCAGTCATCTCCGACTTTTGGTAAATGGGTTGGCGTATCACTGAGTGCCGAAAACAAGCGCCAGCTCTGGATTCCTGAAGGCTTTGCCCATGGGTTTCTCGTTGTCAGTGATGTCGCGGAGTTTCTCTACAAAACAACCGACTTCTGGCATCCGGAACTTGATCGTTCGCTGAATTGGGCTGATCCGCATATCGCCATTGACTGGCCTCTTGCAGGCGGTGTGCCGATACTGGCACAAAAAGATGCAGCAGCTTCTTTCTGGAGTGATGCCGCTTTCTACTTGTAGAGTTTTCCGTGCCGGGTTTTAGTAGCCGAAGGTTCACCATCGTTTGGCGTTTGTGGGGGTATATGAATTTTGGATTTGTTGTTAGCTAGATGTCCAGTCCCGCTCGATTGATTACACGCTTTTTGAATAACTCTGGCCTTTGCTGCTGCCACTGCTTCATCGCTTGAAGGGGGGATTGGTGCTGTAGCGCCCGCTGTGGCAAATGCTGGTTATTAGAGCCAGACATAACGCGTCAGCGTCTGCGCCAGATCCTCCGCCGAGTCGAAGCGGTGCGTGGCCAGCACCTCGCTGATCCGGCCATTGAAGCGCTCCACCATCCCATTCGTTTGCGGATGGCGTGGTCTCGTCAGGCGATGTTCGATGCCCAGTGCGGCACACAGCCGGTCGAACTCATGTTCGCCACTGGCCTGCTTTTGCTTATTGAACAGCCGATCCGTGAACTCGCTGCCGCCGTCTTGTGCGGCCGGATCTGCACGAATACCCAGCGGGTGGCACGATCAATCGCAACAAACAGATAGCGTCGCGCCGTTTCATCCGGCATATGCGGCAGGTACTTCACATCCACATGCACAAACCCGGGTTCATACGCTTTGAACGGTTTCCCCTTGACCGGGCATGCCGGTGGCTCGAGGTCCCGCAGACGACTGACGCCATGGCGGGCCAGGCAACAGCCAAGGCCGGCTCGCGA
>NZ_AUMS01000017.1 GCF_000430805.1 Chitinilyticum aquatile DSM 21506
GACAACCCGGTGCTGGTGGACGACAACGGCACCCCGCTGGGCAACGACGTCAGCGTCACGACCAAGGAAGACACCCCGGTGGGCGGCCAGCTCAAGGCCACCGACCCGGACGGCGACCCCCTGACCTTCACGAAGGGCAGCGACCCGGCGCACGGCAGCGTCACCGTCAATGCCGACGGCACCTGGAACTACATCCCGGGCAAGGACTACAGCGGCAACGACAGCTTCACCGTCACCGTCAGCGACGGCAAGGGTGGCAGTGACACCATCACCGTCAAGATCGGCGTCACCCCGGTGAATGATGCCCCTGATGCAGTGGATGATCCGGCAAGCACTACGGGCTTGCGTGCTGAGTATTTTGTGTACCAGGAGGGGGCGCTGGCGGATGGCGGTAATCTGACCTCACTGTCGATGATCAAGGATTTCATCGCTACGCATAATGCCTCTGCCGTGTTTACAGCCAAAAACATCAGTTATTCACTGAATGATGGTGATCTGGGCGGCAATAATAATCTGCAGACTTTCCTGGGGAGTGATGCGTCTACGCTGAATACCGATCCGGCCAACAGTACTGACGCAATCATCCGCATGAGCGGCAATATCACGCTTGATGCCGGTACCTATAACTTCAAGGTACTTGCGGACGATGGCTATGTAATTTATATCGACGGCGTGAAGGTGGCGGAGGTCAACAAGAATCAGTCGCCGACCGGTACCGAGCATGCTTCGTTCACCGTGGGTAGCAGTGGTGCGCATACCATTGAAATCCTGTACTGGGATCAAGGCGGGCAGGCCGTGTTCCAGCCCGAGCTGCGCCCTGGAACGGGCACATACAAACCGCTGTCCAGCTATACGCTGACTAGCCAGACGCCCTATGCCACAACCGAAGATACGGCGCTGACGATCAGCAAAGCCACGCTTCTTGCCAATGACCGTGATGCGGATGGCGATACGCTGAACATCATCTCGGTGCAGGATGCGACGCACGGCACCGTGGCTCTGGTGGGTGGCAATGTGGTGTTTACACCGAATGCCAATTACAACGGGCCGGCGACGTTTACCTACACCATCAGCGATGGCAAGGGCGGAACCGATACGGCGAAGGTGACGGTACAGGTTACTGCCGTCAATGATGCGCCGGTCAGCAGCAACCAGACCGTTAGCACGCCAGAAGACGTGGCTCTCAATGGCAAGATCGTTGCGACCGATGCGGATGTGACCGATATCCTGACGTATACGCTCAAGCCCGGTACGGCACCGACGCATGGTACGGTCACGATTGACTCCAAGACCGGCGCTTATGTCTACACGCCGAACAAGGATTACAACGGTAGCGATACCTTTACGGTGACCGTGAGTGATGGCCATGGTGGCAAGGTGGATTCGATCGTCAAGGTCAATGTCACCCCGGTCAATGATGCGCCGGTGGTTGATAGTCATAACGTGGTCGCTTTGGAAGGGGTGCCAAAAGACTTGGGCATCGCACTGCCCAAGGATGTGGATGTTGGCGATACTTTGACAATCAAGGTAACCGGCTTGCCAAGCGGCGGTGTTGTGATGCTGCCGGATGGCACTCCAGTCACCAATGGCATGACACTCACTCCGACTCAGTTGACTAGCTTGCAATACACTAGCCCGCTGAATGTCACCGAGAATGCTACGCCGTTCGGCTCTTTCAAATATGAGGTTTCCGACGGGCAGCTTGCCGTCACTGGTGCGATTGGAATATCGGTCAATAACAATGGCGCCTTGATCGTAGGCAGTGGGCTGAATGACCAGATCACAATTAATTATGGCGAGTCACAGTGGTCGGATGACAAAACCTTCATCTTGCAACTGGGCGGTAAACCGGTTGATCCGACAACCGGGCAAACTGTCACTAACCCGACTGGCGGGGTGACTAGCGGTCCGGATCAGGTGATCTATTCCGGTGCCTCGAATGACCAGGTGGAGTCGGGAGCGGGTAATGACCTGATTTTCATGGGCGATACCTTGCCGAACAACACATCCTCTGTCTCACAAAGTTTCCTCGCTGGAACTGGCGTGATGACCATGGATGAAAGCAAGCTGCTTGATAGCGCCGGCTTGTTTGTTCAAAGCGTGATTGCCCCGGTGCAGCCATTGTCGGATTTGGCCAATGGTGGCAGTGGCAATGACACCATTTATGGTGAGAAAGGCACCGATGTCCTTTATGGCGGTTCAGGCAATGACAAGCTCTATGGTGGCGCAGATAACGATGCCCTGCGTGGCGGTAGTGGTGATGATCTGCTGGTGGGCGGCAGCGGCAGTGATGTGCTGCGCGGCGATCTGGGGAACGATACGTTCAAGTGGGTGCTGGGAGACCAGAGCGCTACTGCAGGGGCGAGCAATGCAGGGGGCAACAATGGCCTTGGTCTGAGTGGTACGACCAAGATTGTCGCAGGGGCAACCGACCTGGTGATGGACTTCAATACCAATGCCGGAGACAAGGACGTGCTGGACCTGCGCGATCTGCTGCAGGGCGAGAACAGCGGCACGCTCGACAAGTACCTGCACTTCCAGAAGGATGGCGCCAACACGGTGATCCATATCAGCCACGATGGCCAGTTCACCCCGGGAGCCGTTGGCAGCAATTATCTCAGCGGCAAGGAAACGCAGACCATCGTGCTGAAGGGGGTTGATCTGATCGGATCGGATACCACCGACGCGCAGGTGATCCAGCATCTCTTGCAGAACAACAAGCTGATCACGGACTGATTTTTAATACACTAAAGGGTATGCGGTTGTGGCCATTTTCATAGAATGGCTCCAGCCTCATACCCTTTTTATTTGATGGGGGTGGATCGCTTCATGCTGCCTTCTTCCTTTGGGGCTGTACCTTAGGGCGAATACCTGGCGCCATTTTGCTGATGCAACGCATCATCAGCGGGGCTGCTTGGTGTAAATTAGCGCTTTTGCAATCGACGGTTTCTTCCGCGGGAAGAAGGGGAGCTGGGCTTGGAGAGGACTGTGCTGGCACAACTGCAACGCTTGCGCGAAGTGGTGCGGGACGTTGCTGCTGCCGAGGTCATGCCGCGCTATCAGAAGGTGGTGGCCGAGAAAAAGCACGACGGCAGCCTGTTTACCGAGGCCGACCTGGCGACACAGCAGGCTTTCCAGCGTCTGTTGCCGGGCATTGTTGATTGCCCGGTGCTGGGCGAGGAAATGACGCAAGCCGAGCAGGAGGCGCTCTGGCACGATCATCCGGCCGGACTGTGGGTCGTTGATCCGATCGATGGTACGACCAATTTTGCGCACGGCCTGCCTTATTTCGCGCTGTCGATTGCGCTGATGCGGGAAGGCCGCCCGCAATTCGGCGTCGTGTATGTGCCCGTGCTGGACGAGTGTTTTTCTGCTGCTGCAGGGCAGGGTGCCTGGCTCAATGGCGAGCGTCTGCCGCTGGTTGCCGATGACAAGGCACTTGCTGATGCGGTGGCCAGCATAGAAACCAAATGGCTGTCCGGCCATCTGGCCGCGCGGGTTGTCACCGTCGGGCCCTTCCACAACCACCGCAATTTCGGCGCATCAACCATTGACTGGTGCTGGCTGGCGGCTGGCCGGACCGATGTGATGCTGCATGGCGGGCAGAAACTGTGGGATTACGCGGCAGGTGTGCTGATCCTGCTGGAGTCCGGTGGCGTGGTCGGCGCCATTCACCAGCCGGATTTCTGGCTGGAAAATGCCTGGCAGCGCTCAGTGGTCGCCGCACGAACTCCCGCGCTCTATGAAGCATGGCGCAACTGGGTACGCAATAACCGCTGACTTTTCTCTTGCTGGCCGTCCCTGTACGGCAGCGGACCTTGCCAGGGCTCCCCGGCGCAATAAGATGATTAGCTGGGTGCAAGCTCCAGCGGGCTGGCCTGCAGCAGGCTGGCGAAATCATCGGCTGGCAGTGGTTTGGCCAGATAAAAGCCCTGCAGCAAATGGCAATCCATGCTGGCGAGGAAATGGGCTTCGTCCTGTTTTTCGACGCCTTCGGCGATCAGCGATAGCCCCAGATTTTGTGCAATGCCGATAATGGCGCGCACGATGGCGACGTTGTTGGCATCAAACGGCAGCCCGCGTACGAAGCGCTGGTCGATTTTCAGATAATCGATGGGAAAGGCCAGCAGGTAGGCCAGATTGGAATACCCCGTGCCGAAATCGTCCAGCGCCAGCGTAAATCCGGCTTCGTGCAGTTCATTCAGCATGACGGTCATGCGTTCATCGACCTGCATCAGCAGGGTTTCGGTGATCTCCAGTTCGAGCTGTGAGGGTGACAGCGCGTAGCGCTGCAGGATCACCAGCAGCCTGTCGGCCAGTCCGGGCTGGAATTGCCGGGCCGAGAGGTTGACGGCGAGGCGGTCGAGATGGATGCCCTGTTCATGCCACTGCGCCAGTTGCCGGCAGGCGGCGTCGATAACCCAGTCACCCAGTAGACCGATGAGGCCATTTTCCTCGGCAAAGGGTACGAATTCGCCCGGCAGCAGCAGCCCCCGCTGCGGGTGCTGCCAGCGGATCAGTGCTTCCGCGCCAAGGATGCGGCCATCGGCCGGATTGATCTGCGGCTGGTAATGCAGGCAGAGTTCGTTGCGTTCGACGGCATGGTGCAGATCGGCCGAAAGCTTGATGCGGGCCAGACTGCGGCGATTCATTTCTGCCGAATAGAACAGAAAGGGCTGGTCAGCCTGCTTGGCCCGGTACATGGCGACGGCGGCATCGTTGATCAGCCGGTCGGCATCGCGCCCGTCTTCCGGGTAGATGGTCATGCCGATGTGCGCCTTGAGAATGACTTCCTGGCGCTCCAGTTCGAAAGGAAGTGCAACCTGATCGAGAATGCGCCGGGCGACCAGTGCGGCATCATCGCGCAGGCTGATGTCGAACAGGCCGATGTAGAATTCGTCACCACCGAAACGGGCCAGCACGTCTTCTTCGCGCAGGCAGCTGCGGATGCGCCGGGCCAGTTCGATCAGCAGCTGATCGCCCCCTGCATGCCCGAATGAATCGTTGATGGCCTTGAAGCCGACCAGATTGAAACAGAGAATGGCGCCGGTATTGCGTTGCCGCCGTGCTTCGGCCAGCGCCTGCTCGAGGAGCGTGAACAGCATGCTGCGGTTGGGCATGCTGGTGAGCGAATCGTAATAGGCCAGGCGGTGGATCTGCTCTTCGGCGGCCTTGCGTTCGGTCAGGTCGGAGAAGACGGCAAAATAATTCTGTATTTCATTCCGTTTGTCATGGACTGCGGACAGGGTCAGCCAGACCGGATAGCGCGAGCCGTCAGCTCTCAGCTCCCATAATTCGCCTTCCCAGTGGCCGGTGGCGGTCAGGCCGGCATCGATGTGGCTGGCCAGCTCGGGATGCGCCAGAAACCCGGGTATCCGCCCGCGACTTTCCTGCTCGCTGTTGCCGCTGATGCGGCAATACGCCGGGTTGACGTTGATGATTTCACGCGCGGCATTGGTGATGACAATGGCGTCGGGCGTGCTCTGGAATACCCTGGTGAGCAGATGGGCTTCCTCGCGGTCGGCAATCTGCTCGCTGATGTCGTGCACGAAGCCGATCAGGCGTTCCGGCCTGCCGGCATCGTCACGCACCAGAATCAGCTGGATGCGCGCCCAGAATACCTCGCCATTCTTGCGGCGGCGGCGGACCTCGACCGTTCCCCGTCCCAGTGAAAAGACACTGTTGAAAAGCCCCGCATCATCTTCGTTTTCATCGGCATACAGCAGCAGGATGTGCTGGCCGAGAATTTCTGCCGCAGAGTAGCCGAACAGTTTTTCGGCGCCGCTATTCCAGCCCGTGATGTAGCCCTGCGGGTCCAGTACCAGCAGGGAGGCTTCCAGATCGCCCAGCAGGCGGGCGGCGATGTCCAGTTCATTCTGCGCGGTCATTGCCACGATACGCCTGGATTTGCCTTGCCCAGTCGAAAGCGCTGATCTCGCTTTCCAGCCAGCTGCGCGGCGTGATTCGTGGCGAGGGGAGTTCGGTAGCCTTGCCGCTTTCCAGTGTGATGACGCAATGCAGCGCGCGCCCCAGTTCACCCTCCTGTGCCAGCAGCGCCTGCCGCAATGCGGGTGGCAGCGGCAGTTCACCGAGCAGTTCGGCGAGCGGCTGGCCGAACAGCCGATCGAGCAGGGAGAGCATGCCGACCAGAAAGGCACTGTCGGCCGGCTGGCTCAGCCAGCCCTGTTGCGCCCAGTTTTCGAGTCGCTTGGCGCGTAATGCCGCGCCGGTCATCAGGGCGGCATTTTCACCATCATTACCGAACTGTTCGGCATACAGCAGTAATTGCAGCCAGCGCTGCAGCTGGCGCCGGCCCAGCACGGTGATGGCGTGGCGGATGCTGGTGATGTCGACACGGCTACCGATGCCGACCGAGTTCACCAGTTTCAGCAGGCTGTGCGTCAGGGTAGGAGCCAGTGCAAATGCTTCTTCCAGCTCGTGCGTTTCGGCGTCCGCCACTACCAGCGCCAGAATCTGCATCAGCGCCGGCTGGCTGGGATGGCCTGCCCGTGCCTGTGCGGGAAGGAGATAACCGGGGCCATAGGTCAGCGAGCCGGCGGGCAGAGTGGCCAGAAAGCCGGGCGCCTCAAACCCCGCACAGATCAGTGCATCGCAGCCCTGCCAGTACTGGCCGCGCAGTACGACCGGCTGCAGCGGCGGCAGGTCCGCCGCTGCGCCCGGCAGATAGCAGGGCAGATCATGCAGTGATGGACTGGCTTGCAGGCGTTCGGCCAGCCAGGCTTGCTGTTCGCGCGGGCAAAGGGCAAAGAGGGCGTGCCATTCGCCTGTGGCGTTCCAGAGCGGATGAAGATGAAGAAGCGTCATGGCGGCAAGCGGTAGGCATTCATAGTGTGCAAACTAGCCGGCGGAGACGGCCTGCGCAAGCCGGATGGACAGGGAGGTTGCCATTCGGCGGCTGTCACGCGATTTATGCTGCGACGCAACAATCGACGGGCTATGCTGTCAATCCGGATAGCAATAATCGCGGGCGCAATCAGTCTGCTGCTGATTGATGACCTCAGGGAGAGTGAGCATGAGCAATCGTGACGGTACTACCTGGCTGGCCACCGATGAAAATCGCATGGCCCAGGCACTGGCTCTGGCCAGTGATTTCAGCATCCCCCAGCTGATCGCCCTTGCGCTGGACGGTGCGCATCCCGAGCTGGTTCGCCGGCTGGCGGCAACGCTCTTGGCTTTGCAGGACGAATACCTGCCGGGGCGCTACGGGCGCTATTCCCGGCATGACCTGCTGCTGCTGCAGGCCGCCGGGCAGTTCATCGAGGTCGCCAACAGCTGGCAGATGCCGGAAAATCTCGCCATTACCGCGCACAGCGGTTTGCGGCCCTATATTCCCGCCGAGCCCGACTGGGAGCACAGTGCGCTGTTCGAGCGCATCCGCACCGGTCTGACGCCGCTGCCCTATCCGCCGCCGACTTCCGGCGGCCAGCCGTGGTACGCCATCATTGAAGAGCGCGGCGAGTTTCCGGTCGTCATTACCGCCGCGCAGGCGATGGCGCACAGCGAAATTCCCCATGTCGAACTCAATGGCTGCCAGTGGCAGGTGCTGACGCATATCCTGCCTGATGCCAGCGAAATTCCCGGTGCACCGGTCGTGTTCCGCGATGACTGCAGCTATGTGGTGCATCACGGGCGCTGGCCTGACTACCTGCTGTTCCGAGGGCGGACGGCCAATCGCTGCGATGCCGCTTATGCGCGGCGGCTGGTGCAGGAGGGGGGTGATGAAATCCATCCTGCCCCGCGCATTCTGGACGATGCGCCCGATGAAAACGGCTGGGTCGTACTGGAGTACGATCACTGGCTCTTGCGCCAGCGCTATCCCGCGCGCGACCCGGTCAACGATTCCGAAGCCATTCAGGCCGACCGCCAGTTGATCCGGCAAAGCCGTGTGAACATGCAGTTCCCTGTTTGCCAACTGCGTTTCGAGGATGCTGGCATCAGCTACGACTGGGATGCCGAACGGCCGGAAAAAAGCACGGTTTACCGGGTGCGCACGCTGGCCGACCAGATGCGCATGTCGTATCCGGAGCTGGCCGACTGGAGTGACAAGGGGCTGGTGATCGCCTCGGGCCTCAGCCAGCTATCGCCGGCCGAGCGTGATCCGGATCTGTTCGTACGCCTGTACGAATATGAACTGCATGCCGATTACATGTCGGGCGGGGCATTTGCCAGCATCCGCGAGGCGCGTTTCATGGGCGGGCGTTTCGAGGACACCTATCGCCAGCACATTGCCCGCCATGCCCTGCATGCAGTCGATGACTGGGAGGACAGGCGGTAATTCCTTCACTCAGATTTTGCGTCACCCGATGGTAATATCCGGTTCTGATGAACAAGGACCCTGCAGCGGCCGTCTGAACGGCCGCTGTGTCGTTTTACGGTATCCGGATGTTGCCACCGATTTCACTGATCGCTCCGCTGCTGCAGCGCTGGCAGGCGCTGCCTGCCTCATTGCGCCTGTGGCTGGTGCGCCTTGGACCGTACTTGCTGTTGCTGGCCGGCCGGCTGTTGCTGGATGGCCAGCTCTCGCCCGGCCGCCTGCTCTTCGGCCTGCTGCTGTTCTGGCTGCTGGCATTGCCGCTGGCGCGCTGGGCCGCCGCGTCAGCATCGTTGGCAATCGAATTTCTGCTGATTCTGGCCAGCAGCATCAAGGAGGCGCAAACCGGCGAGCCGTTGCTGGCGCGCGATCTGCTGGAGGTGTCGCAGGGGGTGGCGCTGTCGAGCTACATTGCGCCATCGATGTATGTTGCGGCCTTCCTGCTGCTGGCCGCGCTGTGCTTTGGGCTTGCATACCGTCCGCCGCGCAGCCGGCGACACTGGCTGCGTGCACTGCTGCTGGCCGCTCCCCTGCCGCTACTGCTTGGCATCCAGGTTGCATGGAATGATGCGGCCGCCAAGATATTGCGCAGCAGTCTGCAGACCGGCGGCATCCGCTATCACGATTACAACTACCTGCTCAATGTGCGTGAAAACGGGTTGCTGACGCACCTGTTCCAGACGGCGGAAGTCATCAGTGCACCGCGAGCCGGGCCGCACGATTTTTATGTACGCCAGGCCGAGCCCCTGCTTGATCCGACCTTGCCCGATGTGGTGATGATCCTCTGCGAAGGCTGTTTCACCACCTTTGACGCCCGTTTTCCGACCGCCATGCGGCAGCTGGAGCCGCTGGGTTTCCAGCCCTTCTACCTGCTCAGCCCGGTTTACGGCGGTGGCACGGCCGAGGCCGAGTTCGAGGCGCTGACAGGTCTGTCATCCGCAGTGCTGCCGGGTATCGATTACCAGGGGCATGCGGCGGATTTCCGGCCGGATGCCCGTACGCTGGTACGGCGCTTCCGGGAAGCTGGTTACCGCACCAGCGGCCTGCACAATTTCTACGCCAATTTCTGGAAACGCAACCAGATCTACCCGCGTTTCGGTTTTGACTACACCCGCTTTGTCGAGGAAATGCCCTGGCGCACGCGCAGCTGGCCGCAGGATGCGCTGCTCTATGACAGCGCCCTGGACGCGTACCGGCAAAGTCCCAAGGCAACGCGCAACTTCATGTTCCTGATCACCGTGCGCACGCACGGGGCGTTTACCCGCTCTGGCGGCGATTATGGCCGGGCCGATTATGATTTCCGACTGGGCGAAGCCATGCGGGACATGACGGCTTTTATCGGGCAACTGGAGAAGGAGGCGAAACAACGCCAGCGCCCGCTCGCGATTGCCGTGTTCGGCGATCACAAGCCTTCCCTGACCGGCGCTTTCGAGCGCGCCGGCGTATTGCCGTCCAGTCTGTTCCGCAGCCGTGGCCCGCATAACGATGACTTCCACTTCGTGCACCGCATGACAGCAGAGCAGTGGCGTGCGCGTGCCGAAACGGCGGCCTATGTCCGCTTGCCCGATAGCACGGTCACGCAGGAACTGGCGCAGCGGCTCGATGGCCGCCCGATATTCTGTCTGCCCGCCGAGCTGTCCGGCCTTGCGCCCGGGAGTGATGATGCTTTCTGGCATGCCGTGCTGGCACGTTGCCGACAACCGGCGGCCTCGCTCACCATTCCGGAGCCGGCGGGCTGGCGGAAAGTCTTCCCGCTACCGCTGTATGGTGAACGGCTGTATTGATGAAAATTGACAGGTATATGCCACTAGCCATTTACTAGAAATGGCTGCGGCTTTATGGGTTAATGGGTATGTTCAGGCCGGCAGACTCAGTGTGACTTCGGTGTAGCTGCCCTGCTGGCTGCGGATGGCAATCTCGCCACCCAGTACGGCGGTCACCAGATTGTAGGCACCATACAGGCCCAGCCCGCCACCCTGGCCAAGCTGGCTGAGGTAGAACGGGTCAAATGCATGATTGACGGCATCGGGCGCCATACCGATGCCGTTGTCGTGAATGAGCAGCTGCAGCCGGCCATCCCTCTCCCGCGCCACCAGCTGTACACAGCCGCTGCGCTGGTCGATGAAGGCGTGCTCCAGCACATTGCCCAGCAACTGACCCAGTACATGCTGCAATGCAGCCGGTCGTACCGGCCACAGCAGGCCTTCCGGTACTGTCAGCAGCAGCAGGTGTCCGTGCCGGCGCAGTTCTTCCTGATAGAGGCTGCAGACTGCCTGCAGCAGTTCATCGATCCGGCAATCCGTGCGGCTTTCTTCATCCTGATGGCTGCTCAGGCTGCGGAAGCGCCGGATCAGTTCGGCCGTGCGCAGGATATTGCGGTCGGTCAGCGCGGCGGCCTCGCTGCAGTGCTGCAGTGCCGCTAGCACCTCGTCGCGCCCCGGTTTGCCGTTGCGGATGCGCTCAATCAGGTGCTTGAGGTTGTTGGCGATCGTCGACGAGGCGGTCATGGCCACGCCCAGCGGGGTGTTCAGCTCGTGCGCCATGCCGGCCATCAGCCGTCCGGTCGTCGCCAGCCGTTCACTGTGTGCCAGCTGGGCCAGTGCCTGCTGCAGCGCTGCACCGCGCAGGGCGACATGTTCGGCCAGTGCGCGATTGTCGTTCTGCAGGGCGGTGTTGATGTCTTCCAGCTGTGCATGCAGCGCACGCTGGCGCTGGCGGGAAAGAATGCGCTGCAGGATGTCGCAGAGCTGCTCCAGCAGGGCTTCGTCATCCGGCAGCCAGTTACGGCGAGCCTGACCGCTTTCCAGCCAGAGAACCCAGCTGGCTTCGCCATCGCTGACCGCCTGCAGCAGGATCGATACGGGCTGTTCCTGTCGCCAGGAGCTCAGCAGAGGGCCGATGAGGGGGTGTTCACGGGCGAGGCAGGCGTTCAGCTGTGGCCGGTTCTGCAACTGCCGGTAGAGTGGCTGGCCGAGCTCGGGGTCGATGCTGGCAGGCGCGCCAGTATCGCCGGCATCGACACATTGCAGGCCGCACTGCGTGCCCAGCAGCCACAGGCTGGCACCACCGGCCTGCAGCAGCGAGGCTGCTTCGCTGAGCAGGTGGTGGACGGCTTCTGCGCTGTTGCCTTCTTCGATCAGGGCGTGATTCGTCAGTGCGAAAAGCCGCTGCTGCTGGCGGTCAGCCGGCGCATGGCTGCCTTCCTGCACAATGACGGCGGGCTGCTGCCGGCGCAGCAGTTGCGTATGTGCCTGCAGAAAACCGTAGGCCGCCGGAATGTCTCCCAGTGCTTCGGCATGGCCGGCTGCCTCGGCGAGCATCTCCATGCGCTGGCGGGTATAGCCGATCATTTCGGCCAGCCCGACACCTTCGCAGCACAGGCGCAGTGCCTGTGCGCGGTCGCCCTGTTTCGCGGCCAGCAGGCTGAGCTGGCGCAGCACACTTGTTTCAGCCCAGTGGTAGCTGATCCGGCGGGTGAGTACGAGCGCTTCCTGATAATGTTCCGTTGCCAGTACGAGATCGCCTTCGCGCAGCGCCAGTTCGCCGAGCCGGCTCAGCGCTTCTGCCGCGTAATCGAGCAGGCCGGCGTTCCGGCAATCCTCCAGCGCCATTTCCAGCGCGATGCGGGCTTCGGCATCCTGCTGGCAGGCAATCAGGTTGACCGCCAGATTGATGCGGATCTTGGCCAGCAGATAGGCATCGTCCAGTTGGGTCGCCAGTGCATGCTCCAGCGCGGTCTGGTGACAGGCGACGGCCGCCGGATGGTTGCCCAGGGCATCGTGAACCTGCCCCAGCCCGATCTGGCCGTAGAGCCAGGTTTCCCGTTCGCCGTCCGGCTGGCTGGCCAGCGTCAGGGCTCGTTCCCAGAATTGCCGCGCCGGGCGGTAATCGCCCGTGGTGTAATAACTGCGGGCAATCTGTTCGTCCAGGCGGGCTTCGGCATTGATCCAGCCATAAGCTTGCGCCAGTTGCAGTGCTTCGAACAGCGTGTCGCGGCCGTATTGCGGCACGACCAGCCCGTAGAGTTCGGCCACGGCAATCAGCGTCGCGGGCTGACGGTTGCGGCGCGCGGTCTGGCTGAGTGCCTCGCAGCGCCGTATGGCTTCCTGTTTGTGATTGTTGATCAGTGCCCGGATGGCGGCCAGCTCGGCGGCAGCATCGGGCGGAATCACAAAGGGAGGGGAGAAGGCGGCAGAATCCATTTCCACAGCATGGCACAAGTCAGCCGGTTTGCAGTTCCTGCAGTCCGGAAAACACAAAGCCCGTCACGGGGACGGGCTTTGCAGGCAATCAGGCGGTCAGCCGTTCCAGTGCTTCGCGGTATTTGGCTGCCGTTTTCTCGGCTACTTCCAGCGGCAACGCCGGCGCCGGGGGGGTTTTGTCCCAGCCGGTGCTCTCCAGCCAGTCACGCACGAACTGCTTGTCATAGCTCGGCGGATTGCTGCCCGGCTGGTACTGGTCGGCCGGCCAGAAGCGGCTGGAATCGGGAGTCAGTGCTTCGTCCATCAGGCAGAGCGTGCCGTTTTCATCAAGGCCGAATTCGAATTTGGTGTCACCGATGATGATGCCGCGGGTGGCTGCGTATTCGCTGGCCGCCTTGTACAGCCTGATCGCGGTATCGCGGACGTTTGCCGCCAGTTCAGTACCGAGGAGTTCTTCGCAGCGGGCATAGCTGATGTTTTCGTCATGGTCACCGACGGCCGCCTTGGTCGATGGGGTGAAGATCGGCTCGGGCAGCTTGTCGGCTTCGCGCAGGCCGGCCGGCAGCTGGATGCCGCACACGGTGCCGTGCTGCTTGTATTCCTTCCAGCCGCTGCCGGCGATATAGCCGCGCACGATGGCTTCAACCGGCACCGGCTTGAGTTTCTTGCAGACGACCGCACGGCCTTCGACCTGGGCGCGGTCTTCCGCGCTGACCACGTCTTCCGGCTGGTCACCGGTGAAGTGGCTGGGCACCACGTCCTTGAGCTTGTCGAACCAGAAATTGGAAATGGCGGTGAGAATCTTGCCTTTTTCCGGGATCGGCTCGGCCAGGATCACGTCGAAGGCCGACAGGCGATCGGTGGCGATCATCAGCATGCGCTGGCCGTCAATGTCATAGAGGTCACGAACCTTGCCGGAATAGATTTTCTTCAGGCTGGTCAGATTGGTCGAAGTGAGGCCGCTCATGGCTATCCTTTGCGAGACAAGCAGGTTTGCAACGCGCCAGGGCGGCATGGGCCGGCTTCCGGGCGCGTAGCACTGGAAAACAGCCCGCTATTTTGCCTGATTTGCCGGCTGCGCGCATGCCGGCCGTGCAGTCCGCCGGTCATTTTCAGGCCGCAGTCCCGGCTGGCTGGGGTGCTGCGACGGGCAAGGGGCGCACCAGCCGCAGCACGCGCACCGATTCTTCGCGGTGATCGAGCCGCGTTTCCCAGCCCTCGGCGCGAAAGCCCTGGCGCTGATAGAACACCCGCGCGCCGACATTGTCGGCAAAGCAGATGGTAGCCAGCTCCGTGGCGGCAAACGTTTCGCGCGCCAGCGCTTCCATTTCCTTCAGCATGCGGGCGCCCAGCCCCTGGCGGCGCCAGGCCGGGTGGATGATCAGGTGGCCGATCCAGACGCGGCCGCTTTGCTGCACGTTGTAGAAGGAGGCATAGGCGATGGGCTGGTCACGATGATCGGCTAGCACCAGACCATCACTGTGTTCGGCCAGATGTGCGGCGAGTGCCTGCTGATCGGCCGGCCAGCGCGCACGCGGAAACAGGTTGCGCAATTCGATCGCATCCTGGGGCCAGGCGACGATGGCGCTGAAGTCTTCTGCACGGGCAGGGCGGGGCTGCATCGAGGAATAGGTCATGCGCGAGGCTCTGTTGACGTTTTGTTTACGATTTCCGTTTGAGCTGATTTTGGCCTGAAACCAGGCGCAAAGCCTGTCGCATAGTGACTTTATGCAAAGGTTTTGCAACGCAGGGTCAGGCCAAAACCAGCCAAACCCGAAGGGCTGAGCGTTTTTTGTGCCGACTCTGCGTTGCCGCCTGCTCACATAGCTGACTATGCATCGCAGCCAGCGCCTTGATTCGGCGCAAAAAACGCGCCAGCGGAAACGCAAACAAAACGTCAACAGAGCCTAGGGTGAATACTGTATGTGCATCCATCGTAGACGATTCGGGCGTCCGATGCCTGTTCTGGCGCAAGGAGGGGGCGGGCGGATGCCGCTTCCGGTTTCCCAAATGCAAAAACCCGGCGCGGCCGGGTTTTTGCATTGCAGGGTATGTGTCCACAGCCCTTTTGTAAGAAGGGCTGTAGTGCAATACCCTTATTTGCCGCCCAGGGTCTCCAGGACGACCCACTTGCCGTTGACAACCTTGTAGACGGTGATGGCGCCGTCTTTCAGATCGCCCTTGTCGTCGTAGGAAATGCTGGCGGCGGTTACGCCCTGATGCTCGGTCTTGGCCAGTACCGGCAGATAGACGGCCGGATCAGCCGAATTGGCCTTGAGCATGGCGGCCAGCAGGATGCGGGCTGCATCGTAGCCATACGGGGTGTAGATTTCCATTGCCCCATACTTGGCTTCGTAGCGCTTGGCGAAGTCGGGGCCGCCCGGCATTTTCTCGAGCGGCAGGCCGGCCAGCGAGGCGATTGTGCCGTTGCCGTCCGTGCCGGCCAGTTGCAGGAAGGTATCCGAGCGCGTCATTTCACCGGAAACCAGCGGAGCCGCCAGGCCGAGGCGGGCTTTCTGCCGCACCATCGGGCCTGATTGCACGTCGGTGCCGCCGAAGAACACCAGGTCAGGCCCGGCGCTCTTGATGCTGGTGAGAATCGACGAGAAATCGGTTTCCTTGTCGCTGGTGTATTCGCGCTTGACGATGGTGGCGCCTGCGGCCTTGGCGGCCTTCTCGAATTCGTCAGCCAGGCCCTGGCCGTAGGCGGTACGATCATCGATCACGGCGATTTTCTTCGCGCCGAGCTTTTCCACCACATACTTGCCCAGCACCGAGCCCTGCTGGGTGTCGGAGGTCATCGAGCGGAACGAAGTCTTGAAGCCCTGTTGCGTGAGTGCCGGCGCGGTGGCCATGGCGATGTGCGGCAGCTTGGCATCGGCATAGATCTTCGATGCCGGGATGGATGTGCCGGAATTGAAGTGGCCGACGATGCCGGCGAGCTTCATGTCGACGAATTTCTGGGCGATCTGCGTGGCCGTTTTCGGGTCGGCCATGTCGTCTTCGGCCACCAGCTCGAATTTCACCGGCTTGCCGGCAATCTGCGGGTTGCTGGCATTGACGTCATCAAGCGCCATCTGCACGCCGTTCTGGTAGCCCTTGCCGTAATGTGCCTGGCTCCCGGTCAGCGGGGCGGCAAAGCCGATCTTGACGGTGGTGCTGCCATTGCTGCCGGCATCTGCGGCATCCTGTTTGTTACCGCAGCCCGTTACGGCCAGTCCGCCGGCCAGCATGGCCAGCAGGCCTGCCCATTGCACTTTTCTCATCACTCATTCCTCTGTGTCATGGCTTTTCAGCCGCGCAGTCGCGGCCGTTTGGTCTCATCGCCTCTAGCCTATCATGCCGCAGCACCCGCTGTCGGCAATCGGGGATTGCCGCAGTCGCCGCTTATTGGCTCATCTGGCTTGCCAGGCGCTCGATGCGCTCGATACTGGGCACGAAGAATGCGGCGCCCGTGACGGCACGGCTGAAGTTCAGCAGGTGATCGACGCGCCCGTCATCTCCCGGCGAAACCATGCGTTCCAGCATGCGTTCGAAATGCAGCGGGGTGTGACAGTAGGACACGAAATACAGGCCGCGATCCCCACCCGGGACACCGTAGGGCATCGACTGGCGCAGAATTTCGAGCTCGTCGCCAGCCTCGTTCTCGATCACGACCCGGCTGATGTGCGCCGTGCGCGGACGGTCTTCATCCGGCAATTCTTCATCGCTCTGCTTGGTACGCCCGACGATGGTTTCCTGCTGCAGGACCGGCAGTTTGTTCCAGGCTTCCATGCGGTGCACATAGCGCTGGATGTGCAGGTAGCTGCCGCCGGCCCAGTCCGGATCGTCACTGCCGACCAGTGCCACTGCGGCGCGTTCATCGGCGGCCGGGTTTTCGGTGCCGTCGACAAAGCCGGTGAGATCGCGGCTTTCGTGGCGCCGGAATGCCGGCATGACTTCCACCGGCTCCAGCCATTCCTGCACGTGCTCAAGCATTTCGGCAGCGAAATCGTGCAGCACATCGGCTTCATCCGCACGCAGGTGCAGGAAGAGATCGGTATTGGTTACGGGGGCGGGATGGATCGCTCCGGCGATGTGGGGAAAGGCCCGCAGCAGCTGTGGACGCTCGCGACCATACAGCTCGGGCCAGAAATCCGCCGACACGCCGATGGCGCTGGCAAAGCGGCTCTCCGGGCGGCTGGCCAGCATGTCGCGGCTGCGCGCGGGCAGCCCCGCGAGATAACGGGCCAGCTGCGCATCGGCGCGGCGGCCAAGCCGGCGACGCAACATGATGAACAGGGCGTGCCGGTGTTGTTCCGGCAGGATGGCGGATTGCGGAGTCATGCGTCCTTTCCTTCTGCGAATGCGAGTATCCGTGGCAGCCAGTTTTCGAAACCGGCAAAGCCGTGATTGCCACCTTCTTCGACGCTCTGGCGGCAGCCGGCGTACCACGCGACGGCGGCACGATAGTCGAGCGTTTCATCGCCGGTCTGCACCAGCAGCCAGTAACGCGAAGTGTGCGCCGGCCGGCGCTCGTAGCTGCGCAACTGGTCGGCATATTCCGGCAGGATGATTTCCGTCTGGCCGGTATGGTGGTTCTGCTGTGCGCCGGCGTAGCGCGCGACCAGCGCGGAGGGCTGCACGGCCGGGTTGACGAGTACCGCGCGGCAGCCGAAGGTTTCCACCGCCCAGGTGGCCCAGAAGCCACCGAGCGAGCTGCCGATGAGGCAGGTGTGTTCCGCTGGCAGTGGTGCGAGCAGATCACGGATGATGGCTGCACAGTCCTGCGGTGCGGTGGGCAGTACCGGCGCGTGGAAAGCCACCGGCAGATCGTGTTGCCCCAGCCAGTCCCGCGTTGCGCGCGCCTTGCCGGCAGCGGGGCTGGAAAGCAGGCCGTGCAGGTATACGAGATGCAGTGGATTCATGCCACAGGCCGCCCTCATGGCAGCAGCACGGTCGAGGCCGTGGTGCTGCGCGATTCCAGCGCCCGGTGAGCCTCCGGCGCGTCGGCCAGCGCAAAATGCTGCTGGACCGTTGCGCGCACCTGCCCGTGTTCGAGGATGTGGAAATAGTCGGCGGCAGTATCGACCAGCTCCTGCCGGGTGGCCGTGTAATGGCCGAGTGTCGGGCGGGTGAAGAAGAGCGAGCCCTTTTGCGCCAGCAGACCGGGGTTGAACGCCGGTACGGCGCCCGAGGCATTGCCGAAGCTCACCAGCATGCCGCGCGGCGCGAGGCAGTCGAGCGAGCCGGCAAAGGTATCCGCGCCGACGCCGTCATACACGACCGGGACGCCCCGCCCGCCGGTGATCTCGCGCACAGCGGCCACCCAGTCCTCTTCGCGGTAATTGATCACATGATCGCAGTACAGGCGGGCCAGAGGCATCTTGTCGTCCGAGCCGACGGTACCGATGACGTGCGCGCCCAGCGCGCGCGCCCACTGGCAGGCAATCTGGCCGACACCGCCGGCTGCCGCATGAAAGAGGATGGTCTGCCCGCGCTGTACCGCAAAGGTGCGCTTGAGCAGGTATTGCGCCGTCATGCCGCGCAAGAGTGTTGCCGCGGCCAGTTCGTCGGCAATGCCGATGGGGACGGGCACCAGCCGGTCGGCCGGCATGATGCGTTTCCCGGCGTAGGCACCGGTTGCGCCACCAGCGTAGGCCACGCGGTCGCCGGGGCGGAACTCGCGCACGCCCGGGCCGATGGCTTCAACCTCGCCGCAGGCTTCCAGCCCCAGGCCCGCCGGCAGCGCCAGCGGATACAGGCCGCTGCGGTGGTAGGTATCAATGAAATTGACCCCGATGGCCAGATGCCGCAGCAGTACTTCGCCGGGCTGCAGTGCGGGCAGCTCGATGGTTTCGAGCTGCATCACTTCCGGGCCACCGTGGGCGTGAATGCGGATTGCCTGTGTTTGCATGATGTCCCCTGTCCGGTTCGGGCCGGACTTGTTCATGTCTTGGACGGCTGGAGTTTGAGATCGGATTCTCGAGTATTCCGCCCCAGTTTAACCGACTGACTGCCAAATTTCCCGCCTCCGGGCGGGACGCTTTACCTTGATCAATTCCTGCCTTGCGCTGTCCGGCGTGCGGTTCAGACCTTGTAGCGGGCAATGGCCTGATCCAGCTCCTGCCCGAGGCGCTGCAGCCGGCTGCCTTCGTCGGCCGTGCTGGCTGCCGCCGCGCTGCTTTCTTCCGACATCTGCGCCACGCGTTCGACCTGCTGGGCCATGGCCGAGCTCGCCGAGCTCTGCTCGCGCATCGCGCCGGAAATCTCGCTGACCTGGTCAACCACCGTGTCGGTGCTCTGGCGGATTTCGCGGATGGCGGCGCTGGCCTCCTGCGCACGCGCAACGCCTTCATCGACCTGCCGCACGGTTTGCTGCATCGTGTGTACCGTGCTGTTGGCCTCGTTCTGGATGGCGGATACGGTGGAAATGATTTCCTGCGTGGACGAGCCGGTGCGCTCGGCGAGCTTGCGCACTTCGTCGGCCACCACGGCAAAGCCGCGGCCGAGTTCACCGGCGCGGGCGGCTTCGATGGCAGCGTTGAGTGCCAGCAGATTGGTCTGATCGGCAATTTCCTTGATCACGTTCACCACCGAATTGATATTGGCCGTGCGTTCCTTCAGCGACTCGATCTGGCTGGCAGATTGCCGCACCTGCTCGGCAATCTGGTTGATGTTGTTGATCGTGCTTTCGATCACCGCGCCGCCGCTGGCCGCCAGCCGGCCGGCCTCGCGCGCGGTGTGGTCGCATTCCTGCGCGCGATCAGCCACGTGGCTGATGCTCACAGTGACTTCTTCGATGCCGGCCGCCATGCTCGAGGCCGCGCTGCTGACGCCGTGTGCGGACTGCGACATTTCCTTGCTGGTAGTGGAGAGGTTGCCCACCGAGCCGCTGACCTGCACGCCGACCTGGTTGAGCTGCCTGATGCTTTGCTGCAGCGAATCCAGCAGCGCATTGAGTGCCAGCAGCGATTCGCCGATTTCATCGCGGTTCCTGACCTCGACCCGGCGCGTGAAGTTGTAATCCTGGCTGAGCTCGGTCACGAATTTCTGCATGCCGGCCAGCGGGCTGGTGATGCTGCGCGCGATCAGCCAGCCGATCGCACAGATGGCCAGCAGCAGCACAAGCCCCAACCCGATTGACAGGCTGATGGCAGAAGTAATGGCCGAGGCGATGTGTTTTTTCGATGTCTCGGTCAGGGTGTTGTTGTATTTCACGGCGGTGTCCAGCGCGACAAACACCTTGTCCGCCTGTGCGGCACCCTTGCCGTTGACGAGTTCGCGCGCGCTGTCGAGCATGTTCTGTGACGACAGATCCAGGATTTCCTGCGCCATCGGCAGATAGAGCGCCAGCTCGCTGCGTGCGGCCTCCAGATTCTTGCGGTCAGTGTCGTCGACGACCAGCGGTTCATAGGATTTCAGGCCATCATTCAGGTTTTTCACCGAAGTCTTGAATTGTTCTTCGATCTGCTGCTTCTTGTTCAGATCCGGCTCGATCAGGTGCAGCAGCACATAGCGCCGGATGTTGGCAAATTCGAGTTCGGCATTGGCGAGTACGGCGACCGAGGGCAGCACATTGTCGGTGATGTCGGTGGCCTCGACTTGTACGGTCATGAATTTGCTGTAATTCACCGCAGTCAGCAGGGCAATGGACAGGGCCGCCAGGGCAACGAGGGCGAGCAGTTTATGGACGATGCGCATGGTGCAGTTCTCCGCGTTAAAGGGGCAGCAGTCTGTGTTGTAGCAAACTTACGGCGTGTTGGCCTGAATACCGTAGCGGAGCAAGTTCACGCTGGTTGGTCTGACAGCTCAGGTGGAAAGATGCGGAGGCGGGAATGGGTGAGGGAGCGGATGGTTCCGTGTGCAGGAAGATCGTCTGCTGCTCGGGCTTTACTGTCTATATGGGTATTGCCCTGCGGCCATTTATTTGCAATGGCTGCAGGGCAATACAATCTAATGTATTTCCGGCTATGTCTCTGCTTCAGAATCGTCATTCCCGCGTACGCGGGAATCCAGATGAAGGTTGTGAAATCAAGCTTTGCTCTGGATGCCCGCCTTCGCGGGCATGACGAAAAAAGGGTTTCTGAAAGAGAGACATAATCAGGAATGTATTTACGCCAGTGTGTGCATGCCGCTGTCGACATAGAAGGTCGTGCCGGTCAGGCGTTTGGCGCCATCACTGCACAGGAAGGCAGCTGCCGCGCCCACGTCGTCGATGTCGATCAGCTCGCGCATCGGTGCCTGGGCGGCTGATTGCTCCAGCAGACTGTCGAAGGCCGGAATGCCGCTGGCGGCGCGCGTCATCACCGGGCCGGGCGATACGGCATGCACGCGAATCCGGTGCGGGCCGAGTTCGTTGGCCAGATAGCGCACACTGGCTTCCAGCGCGGCCTTCACCGGGCCCATCACGCCATAATTCGGCACCACTTTTTCCGAACCGTAATAGCTCATTGTCAGCAGCGTGCCGCCATCCTTCATCAGCGGCTCGGCCAGGCGCGCCATGCGGATGAAGGAATGACACGACACGTCCATGGCCATCATGAAGCCTTCCGCGCTGGTATCGACCACCCGGCCGTGCAGGTCATCCTTCGGCGCAAAGGCGATCGAGTGCACGCCGATGTCGAGCTTGCCCCATTTGGCTTCGATGTCGGCAAACACGGCTTCGAGGCTGCCGGCTTCCTGCACATTGCATTTCACCAGTACGCCGGGCTGCAGTTCGTCGATCAGCGGGGCGATGAAGTCGCGCGTGCGGTCGGTCTGGTAAGTGATCGCCAGTTCGGCACCCTGTGCTTTCAGTGCTTTGGCGATGCCATAGGCAATCGAATTTTCGTTGGCCATCCCCAGAATCAGGGCGACCTTGCCTTTCAATGCTTGTTCCATGCGATGCTGCTCCTGTTACTTGCCGGAATCGGGTGTGGTTTTGGGCGTGCTCTTGCGGGTACGCGCCGGTGCTTTCTTCGTATCTGCGGCAGCGGCCGGGCTGGCGCTGGCCGTGGCAGCCCCGGGCGCAGCAGCCTTGCTGGAAGCCGGTTTTGCCGCCGCCGGTTTGGCTGCGGGGGCAGCCGTCCCGCGGCCTGCCTTCTGCGCCGGCTTGCTGGTGGCTGGGGAGGACTTTAGCGCATCATCCTGCGCCGGAGCCTGCGCTGACGCAAGCGGAGTGCTGGCAGTCGCAGCAGGCTGCAAGTTGCTGCGCAAGGCCTGCAGGCGGCTCGACAGCTGCTCGTATTCACCCGGCACCAGCTCGGCCAGGCGGGCGTAGGTCTGGAAGGCCGCATCCAGATCGGCCGGATTGGCAAACAGCGCCGGCAGGCTGGCACGCGCCGCATCGTGCAGGCGCCATACCAGCAGGCTCTGCTCGCGGATCAGGCCACGCAGTGCGTCGTCCGTCAGCGCCTGCAGCTGCGGTTGCTGCTGCAGCCAGTCGATGGTGAACTGGCGACGCGCCAGCGGGATCGTGTCGCCTTCGCGGGTCAGCAAAAGGCCAAGCCGGATCAGGCCGGCGGCAACGCCGCCTTCGCCAAGCCGCGCGGCCAGCGTGGCATCGTCAACATGGTTGTGGTCCACCGGCTGCTGGCGGTCGAGGCGGTTTTCCTCGCCGATGCCCTGGATGGCGAGCCAGCCGTAGGTCTGGAAGAACAGCGCCTCCATGCTCATGTCGCGCAGATTGCCGATGAGGTCGAGCGTGGCCGACATCTGTTTTGCCAGCTGGCGTTCCCAGGCGCGCCACGGGTTGTCGTCTGAAGTCGGCTTGCGCTTGTCGCGCAGCAGGTCGGCGGCCATCCCGATGGCCGTGGCGGCCGGGTTGAGGCTGGACCAGCTCCAGCGCTGCAGGCGCACCGGATGCAGAGCCCGGCTGGCGGCCGCCATGGGCTCGTTCGTCAGCGCGCGCACCAGCGGGCGGCCGAAAAGCTGATAGCCGCGTGTGGTGAATTCGGAAACCGCCTCGACGGCGGCAAACGGAATCTCGTCCTGCCGTTTGTATTCCTGCACCTTGTTGAGTTCTTCCACGCGGCGCTCGGTCAGCTCGGCACGCCAGCCGCCATCGGCCGATTCGTCCTTGACGATTTTCATCGCGTAGAGGCCTGGCGGCAGCGTTTCGATCACGTGCATCAGTTCGACGATCTTGGCGTGTTCCTTGGTCGCCACGCCGGCGGACACGAAAATGCCGAGGTGGCCGATGCTCTGGTGCACGAGGCCGACGACGACCTGGCCGGCATTTTTCAGCGCATCGGTGGTCGGGTAAAGATCGAGAATCCAGTTGAAGGCCTGCTGCGGCGGGGTGATGTTGTCGCCCAGCGAGGCGAACACGACGATGGGCGCATGGATGGCTTTCAGGTCGTATGCGCCGCTGCTGCCGTGCGCCGTGCCCTCGACGAGGTTGTTGCCGATGAAGAGGTTTTCGACAATCCAGCGGATTTCTTCCTCGTTCATCAGGTAGTTGCCGCCCCACCAGCGCTCGAATTCCAGGAAGCGCGGCGGCTCGGTATCAACCTTGTCATACAGGTGGTAACTCTTGTCGACCAGCGTGTTGCCGAGGTCGAGGTTCTCGAAATTGCTGACCAGATGCGCGCCGTCGAAGACACCATTGCCGAGATCGGACGCCAGCAGCGCCGGCCATGCACCGCCCAGAATGCCGCCCGAATAGCGCATCGGGTTATTGTCGTTGCCGGCCCAGTAGGACACCGGCGCGCCGTTGACGACGATGGCACCGACCAACTCGGGTGCGCCAGCTGCCGCCAGCATCGCCGCCCAGCCGCCCTGACAGTTGCCCACCAGTACCGGCTTGGGCGCGTCCGGGTGCTGGCGGATGATCCAGCGCAGGAATTCCTGCTCGGCCAGCGTCACGTCCGCCAGGGTCTGGCCCGGCTCGGGGCGCGGGAAGAAAATCACCGCGTACACCGGATGCGCATCCTGCAGCGCCATGCCGATTTCCGAATCCTGCTTGAAGCCGCCGATGCCCGGACCGTGGCCGGCACGCGGATCGATGATTACGTAGGGGCGCCGCGCCGGATCGACTGCGGCCTCGCCCTCGGGCGGAATGATGCGGGCCAGCGCATAGTTCACCGGACGCATGAAATTGCGCGCGTCGACCACGATTTCATAATCGAAATGCAGCACCGGCGGCTTGCCGGCCGCCTCGTGCTTCAGGAACTGGTCTCCGCGCTGGCGCAGCACATCCCAGAACAGGACCTGCCGCTCGGCGCTATCGCGCAGATAGTCCGCGCCGCTTTCCCACCAGGATTTGGGATCTGGCAACGTGGTGGCAGAGAGTGGCGGGAGGGAGTCCAGCGCTTTTTCGCTGGCGGCGCCGAGGCGTTGCTGAAAGAGGCGGGCAACCTTGCCCTGCATCTGGATGGCCTGCTCCAGTTGCGATTGATTGATCCACATAAACACCATCCTTTTTGATTGCTTCGATCAAGTGACTGATATTTCAATGAATGTCGCAGCTGGTCTGCGGCAGGCAGGGGCCTTGGGGCGATGAATTATTGCACTGCAATATAAAGGAAGAATGTCCGAGCCGCCGGCAATTTGCAAGCAATATGCAAGGCAAAAAAATACCGGGCGCGAGGCCCGGTGGGTGAGGTGTGGTTGACCGGCCACGAGAGCCGGCGGCCTTCGCATCAGGCCGTGAGGCTGATGCGGCGGCTTTCCGAACTGGCGCTGTCTGCCTGGCTGCCGGCTGGCGTGGCCTCCAGCGGCTGCGGCGCAGGGGCTTGCGATGCCGGCGGTGTGGCCTGTGCCTGCTGCTGCGCATACTCGGCCACCGCCATGCGGGTCTGGCGCGTCTGCAGTTTCTGCGTGGCTTCGATCATGTCGCTGGCGCTGATGCTGCCGGTAGCGCTGCCGCCGCTGGTCGAGGAATCCTGACCGGTGGCAGCCTGGTAGCTGCTGGTATAGGTGTTGAGCATCTGCTGCGCCTGCTGCGAGATGTACACCGTTTCGGCCATGTTCTTCGCATTGCTGCGCAGCGCCTCGCGCTGATCCCTGATCTGGCTGGCCAGCTCGCCATTCGGCGGGGTAGCGGGTTTGGTCGCGCTGATGCTGCTCGGCGGCGTGGTGTAGCTCATGCTGCTTGACCTGATTTCCATGGCGGGTCTCCTCGGGAGCCATTCATGTACTGATTGTATGCCCCTAGCTGATTGATTTCATTGGCATTATGACCGGTGGCAGGCCGTGCGGGGCGGGGCAGCGAGTTGCCACTGGCATCGATTTCTGCAGGGCTTTCAGGGTATATGGTTGTAGCCGTTGTGTTTGAAAGGCTATGGCAAAGTACATGGCAATGTATTGCGGTGCTGGCAGGCGCGGCATTCCTCGCATCGGTGCGGCGTGAGGTACTGGCGCTTCATGGTAAGATTCACGGTTTTGCAGTTTGCCAATCCGGATAAACCCATGACCCGCACCGAACACCTCAAAAGCCTGCTGAAACAACGCATCCTGATGCTCGATGGCGGCATGGGCACCATGATCCAGCAGTACAAGCTTTCCGAAGAACAATATCGGGGCGAGCGCTTTGCCGACTGGCACGTCGACCTCAAGGGCAACAACGATCTGCTGGTGCTGACCCAGCCGCAGATCATCGCGGAAATCCACCAGCAATATCTGGATGCCGGCGCCGACATCATCGAAACCAACAGCTTCAACGCCACCGCGATGGCGATGGCCGATTACGAGATGGAAGGGCTGGTGTGGGAGCTGAATCACGCTAGCGCCCGCCTGGTGAAAGAGCTGTGCGTGGCGGAAACCGCCAGGAACCCGGACAAGCCGCGCTTCTGCGCCGGCATTCTCGGCCCCACCAGCCGCACCGCTTCCATCAGCCCGGACGTGAACGACCCCGGCTACCGCAATGTCACCTTTGACGAGCTGGTGACGGCCTATCTGGAATCCATCGACGGCTTGGTCAAGGGCGGCGCCGACATCCTGATGGTGGAAACCATCTTCGACACGCTGAACGCCAAGGCGGCCGTGTTCGCCATCAAGAAATACTTTGCCGACCGCCCGGACATCGAAGCCCTGCCGATCATGATTTCCGGCACGATTACCGACCAGTCCGGCCGCACGCTCACCGGCCAGACCACCGAGGCCTTCTACAACTCGCTGCATCATGCCGATGCGATTTCCTTTGGCCTGAACTGTGCGCTAGGCCCCGATCTGCTGCGCCCCTATGTCGAGGAAATGAGCCGCATCAGCGACACCTTTGTATCTGTCCACGCCAACGCCGGCCTGCCCAACCCGCTGGCGCCCACTGGCTACGACCTGCTGCCGGAAGACATGGCGCCGCAGGTGCGCGAATGGGCCGAATCGGGGCTGGTGAACATCATCGGTGGCTGCTGCGGCACCACGCCGGCGCACATTGCCGCGATCTATCAGGCCGTGAAAGACCTGCCGCCGCGTCCGCTGCCCGAGATCGAGGCCAAGTGCCGCCTCTCGGGCCTGGAGCCCTTCAACATCGGCGACAACGACCTGTTCGTGAACGTCGGCGAGCGCACCAACGTCACCGGCTCCAAGGCCTTTGCCCGCCTGATCCTGAACGGCGATTACCCGGCCGCGCTGGAAGTCGCCCGCCAGCAGGTGGAAAACGGCGCGCAGGTGATCGACATCAACATGGACGAGGGCATGCTGGACGCCCAGAAAGCCATGACCACCTTCCTGAACCTGATCGCTGCCGAGCCGGACATTTCGCGCGTGCCGATCATGATCGACTCGTCCAAATGGGATGTCATCGAGGCCGGCCTGAAGTGCGTGCAGGGCAAGTGCATCGTCAACTCGATTTCCATGAAGGAAGGTGTCGAGGCCTTCAAGCACCATGCGCGGCTGCTGAAGATGTATGGCGCGGCGGTGATCGTGATGGCGTTCGACGAAGTCGGCCAGGCCGACACCTACGCCCGCAAGGTGGAAATCTGCGAAAAGAGCTACCGCATCCTGGTCGACGAAGTCGGCTTTGATCCGGCCGACATCATTTTTGACCCGAACATTTTTGCCGTGGCCACCGGCATCGAGGAGCACGCGCGCTACGGGCTGGACTTCATCGAAGCCACCGGCTGGATCCGCCGCAACCTGCCGCACGCCAAGGTCTCCGGCGGCGTGTCGAACGTATCGTTCAGTTTCCGCGGCAACAACAAGGTGCGCGAAGCCATCCACGCCGTGTTCCTGTATCACGCCATCAAGCAGGGCATGACGATGGGCATCGTCAACGCCGGCGCGCTGGAAAACTACGACGAAGTGCCGGGCGAATTGCGCAACGCGATTGAACGCGTGGTCCTCATGGACGGTGCCGACCCGATGGCGGATACCGACGCGCTGATCGCGCTGGCCGAATCCTTCCGGGGCGATGCCGCGCAGAAATCCGGCGAAGACCTCAGCTGGCGTACGCTGCCGCTGCAGGAGCGCATCACCCATTCGCTGGTGAAGGGCATCACCACCTTCATCGTCGAGGACACCGAAGAAGCGCGCCAGAGTGTCGAGCGCCCGATCCACGTGATCGAGGGCCACCTCATGAACGGCATGAACGTGGTGGGCGATCTGTTCGGCTCGGGCAAGATGTTCCTGCCGCAGGTGGTGAAATCCGCCCGCGTGATGAAGGCCGCCGTGGCGCATCTGGAGCCCTTCATCGAGGCCGAAAAGATCGCCATGGGCCTGGCCGACGCGCCGGCCAAGGGCAAGATCATCATGGCCACCGTCAAGGGCGACGTGCACGACATCGGCAAGAACATCGTCGGCGTGGTGCTGCGCTGCAACAACTATCAGGTGTTCGACCTGGGCGTGATGGTGCCGTGCCAGACCATTCTGGACAAGGCGAAGGAAGTCGGCGCCGACATCATCGGTTTGAGCGGCCTGATTACCCCGTCGCTCGAAGAAATGGCGCACGTCGCCAAGGAAATGCAGCGCCTGGGCTTTGATATTCCGCTGCTGATCGGCGGCGCGACCACGTCGAAAGTCCACACTGCGGTGAAGATCGAGCCGCATTACCAGAACAGCCAGGTGATCTACGTGCCCGACGCCAGCCGTGCGGTCGGCGTGTGCTCGAACCTGCTCAGCGATGACCTGAAAGCACCGTTCGTGGCGGAAGTGAAGGCCGAATACCAGAAGGCCCGCGAGATTTTCGAGGCCAAGGACCGCACCAAGCTGATCGATCTGGCGGAAGCCCGCGCCAACAAGTTCGCGCCGGATTGGCAAGGGTATAAGCCGGTAGCCCCCTCATTTACTGGTGTACGGGAATATACCCAGTATGATCTGGCCGAGCTGGTTCCGTTTATCGACTGGACACCCTTCTTCCAGAGCTGGGAGCTGTACGGCCGCTACCCGGCGATTCTGCAGGACGAAGTGGTCGGCGAAGCCGCCCGCCACCTGTTCGACGACGCGCAGAAAATGCTGAAGAAAATCGTCGAGGAAAAGTGGCTGTCTGCCGCCGGCGTGATCGGCTTCTTCCCGGCCAACAGCGTGAATGACGACGACATCGAGCTGCGCGACCCATCCACGGGCGAAGTTGCCATGCTGTGGCACAACCTGCGCCAGCAATTGCCCAAGGCGAAGTCAGGGGACATCAAGCCCAACCTGTGCCTGGCCGACTACATCGCACCGAAAGAATCAGGCGTCACCGACTACATCGGCGCGTTCGCCGTCACCGCAGGTATTGGGATTGATGAGCACGTGAAGCGCTTTGAAGACGCCAACGACGACTACAGCGCGATCCTGCTCAAGTCCCTGGCCGACCGTTTCGCCGAGGCATTTGCCGAGCACATGCACTGGAAGGTGCGCACCGAGCTGTGGGGCTACGCCGCCGGCGAAAACCTGAGCAACGACGAGCTGGTTGACGAAAAATACACCGGCATCCGCCCCGCACCCGGCTACCCGGCCTGCCCGGATCACACATCGAAAGTGGCGCTGTTCAAGCTGCTGAACGCGCCCAACATCGGCATGACGCTGACCGAGGGCTACGCCATGCTGCCCACCGCAGCGGTGAGCGGCTTCTACCTCGCCCACCCGCAGGCGCGCTATTTTGGCGTGGGGAAGATCACCAAAGATCAGGTGGAAGACTACGCCGCCCGCCGTGGCGTGAGCGTGGCCCAGGCCGAACGCGATCTGGCGCCGAATCTGGGGTATGTGGCGTGATGGTTTGGATTGATTAGGCTGTAGAGCAATACCCTGAACAAAAAGCCCCGCGGACGCGGGGTTTTTTATTGTGAGTCACGTTGTGTTGGTGATTTAATAAGTGGTTTTAGATCAATTTTTGCTTGATATAAATTAGGGTTTGTGTGCTTTATTTGAATATTTCGACAAAGTGTTTGACCCATAATGCAGAGCTAGGAATCGTGTCGTTTGTGTAGCTTGCACTTAATTTATACTTGTTCTTGTTGACGAAGTCGCGCATCTCCGCTTGGCGTTGGAATCCATTTAGCGACTTTGCCTTTATTGCGAAATTGTTGTGGTTGATGAGTGAGTACTCGGCTGATGTGTTTAATTCATAGTCATTATCGAAATCGAATAATGTTCCGGATATTTTCTTTACCGAATTAAAGAATTTCTCGGGGTTTAGAACGTCTTCTATGGTTGTTTTTGTATGGTCACCTGGTTGGCCTACTTTTAATAGGGCGGATTAACAAACGAAGCAGCTGGCACCCCGGATTACGTGATTCTTATCAACTTCGCGGCCTGATCGTATTCCATTCCTGTCAACTCTGCAAATACCTGTAGTGGGGTTTTGTAGCCCAATCTTTTACGCGGCCTTGTATTTAGCTGTTTGCGCATGTTGTATATCCGCCACTCTTCAACCGTTTTCATTGATTCCCCTTTCGGGAAATACTGCCGAATCAGCCCATTCGTATTTTCATTGCTGCCGCGCTGCCATGGCGCGTGAGGCTTGGCAAAGTAGAAATCCACCCCCAGCCGCTGGGCTACGCGCTCATGCTCGGCAAATTCCATGCCGTTGTCCGATGTGATGGTTTTGACATGCGACTGCAGCGGCAGCAGCAGGGCGAGGACGCCATCAGCTACCGCGTCAGCATGCTTCCCCGGCACCCACTTCTGCAGGGCCAACCCGGTTTTGCGCTCATTCAGGCTGATCAGTGCGCCTTGATGCTGCGCGCCAATGACCAGATCAAGCTCCCAATCCCCGACGCGCTCGCGGGTTTCTACGATCTGCGGACGCTCTGTAATGTCCCGGCGATTCGGTATCTTTCCGCGCGTTTCCTTGGTGTGGCGCTGCCGGTATGGCCTGCCGTGGCGCAGCATGCGGTAGCGCTTGCCGCCTTTGCGTTTGTCTGCAGCAACCCAGCGGTAAATGCTCATGTGGCTGACGCGGCATGCCTTGCTGCCGGCGATCTGCTCGGGACTCCAATCCTCTGCCATGAGCGTTTCCACTTTCGCCCACACCGTTTCGTCCAGGCGCTTGGCGTTATTGGCCTTGCGCTCGCTGGCCAGCTGCTGTGCCGTGGCGGCATCATAAGGCTGACCGGGCAGGGTGTTGCGCTGCAGTTCGCTCTTGATGGTGGACACGGCGCGACCCAGCTTGGCGGCAATATCGGCATAATCCGTGACCCCGACCGAGAGTAGGGCGGCAATCTGGTGGCGTTCGCTGATTGAAATCTGTCTGTAACCGCGCATGATGTTTGCCTTGTTGTAACTTCGGCAATCATCGTAATTGTGCTGTCAACTTCTGGCAGTGTCTGCGATCAATTGACGCAACGCACAAAGCCCAGCATTAGCTGGGCTTTGTGAGCGGTGTGCATTATTTCGCCAGTCCGAGAATCAGCGGTGTTGCTGCATCAAGCCATCCCTCGCAGCGCCATGACGATTGCCGGCGTTGCGGCCATGACCAGCGCAACCCCGGCAGCCCTGATTGCAAAAGCAACCGCATCCCCGATTCGCTCAGTAAATGGTGTATCCACCCTGATTTCCTCTTTCGTCATTTCAAACTTCAGCCGTTCGCTGATATACTTCTTTTTACGCAATGTCTTACCGTCCTAAGATGTTGTTTAGAAAGCCTCGAACGGTTCCCGCCGTCCGGGGCTTTTGTCTTTCTGCTACTTGAAAACGTGGTTCTTCAGCCAGTCATAGACCAGCATTGCCGCCACGCTGGTAGCCACCGCAATCATGACCGGTCGCAGTCGCATGGCTTATTCCTGCGCCGCCGTGCCGGTGGCTTCCGGAAGAAAGCACGCGGCCAGACCCGCCAGCACCGGCCCCAACTGCACGACGGCGCTGGCATGATCAGGGTTGACATTGAAGGCGGTGGCGACAACGGCAATGCCGGCCCATGTGGACGGCTCGCGCAAGCGTGCCAGAAGGTGTTGCATAGTGCGTTTCATGTGTTGACCCTCCCCGAGTCTGTTATTTGAGCCACCACGGCCCGTAATCACCTGTGCCACCGATGCCGGTTTCCGGCTCCCGGTAGGTCGGCGTTTTTGTTGGCGGCTTCGGCTCAATGCCAACAGCCTGCCGGTATTCGTGCACCGCGCGCCCCGCCATCACCGCCTTGATTGCCGGGTAGGCTTCCAGAATCGGGAAGCCGTCGAGCGCCATCATTGCGGCCGGCATGTAGGACAGGATGATGTTTTCCTCGATAGGCGACTGCGGCACCACGCCGGCCAGTGCCTGCACGTCGAGCAGGAAGGCTTTGCGGTTCTGCTGGCCGGCTGCGGTCTTGATGTCCTGCAGCCACATTTCGGCACCTTCGTACACCACGCCGCCCGTCGCCTTCACGACCTCAATCGCGGCCTCGCCGGTTTGCGTGACCAGTGCCTTGCCGAGTGATTCGCCGCTTTTCTTCGTGAGCCACACCCACGCCACCCAGCCAGCGCCGGCCACAGCGGCCAGCATGATCGGATTGGCGCGTGTGATGCCTGACACAATGCGCCCCGCGTTCATCGTCAATTCAGCCTCCCCGGCCCTATACTTCGCTCAAACATACAAAACGGTGCAATCATGAAAACCCTTTTCCTTGTCCTTGCCCTGCTTTCGGCCCCTGCTTTTTCATCAGGACTCGAAGAGCCTGTTCTTTCTTCCTGCCCCGGCATGCTCAACGAGAAAGGCCTTTTTGAACCCGGAGGCCGTGCCAAATTCGACTACTACGGCCATGTAGTGAAGCAGGCAAAAAAACACGGTGTCAGTAAAGCATTCGTAGATCAGGCCTTCTCCGATGCCCGCTCCGAAGTATTTGGAGGCGAAACCCCATCAATGACCAGCATTGAAGAGATATTCGACATCTACGATCGGGCCTGCTTTGCCATCGAAAGCAAGTCAGGGAAAAAGCTCTTTAGCTGACGTACTTTCCCCAGCTCTTCGGATACTGATTGCGGGTCTGGTTCTGCTTCCACAGATACAGATATTTCCGGCCCGCAATTTCCTTTTCTGTGTAACCCTTCGGCCAATCTGCCAGCCCCATCCAGACCGCCATTACCACCGAATGCCAGAGAATCAGCCCCATAAACGGCAGCTTTTTTCCCTGTTCGTCCAGGCTCTTCGGATCCCATCCAACGTAGTAGGCCAACACTCGCAACACCTCAGCGTCTGAACCAGAATTGACCGCCTTCACAAAATCGCTTTGAGCGTCAGAACCCATCCCATAGAAGGCCGCGACACAGCAATCGAACCTGGCTTGACTCAGAGGAACGCGGATTCGCTTCTTAATGTCGGCCTCCCTTACCCGCACATCCTCACGCAGCAACGCATCAGCCTGTGCTTCAGACAGCACAGCATTCAGATACTTCGCGTCCTTAGGCAGCACGATGTTATGGCCGTAACCAATCACCTTCCCGCCGCCTTCCGGGCGATCATAGGCACGAGGCTGGAAGCTTTCCCCCATTTTCTTCATCAGAATAAAGCTTTCGCTCGAAGTCATATTTTCCACCGCCCCACCTCCAACCAGCCCCCCGGCTGCCCCTGTCAATAAGCCGGCAATGCGCTTGAATTCTTCCCATGCCGTTTTTGCGATTTCCACAAACCACTGGTAAAAGCGCTGCATGATTTCCGTCGGCATCGCCACGACGGTTGACCAGTTCGACCAGTCCTGCTTTACCTGTTGCGTGCGTTCATCCAGCCACGGATAGAGGCCGTCCGGCGCGACAATGGATTTGTTCATTGCTTCGGTGAACCATTCGTAAATGCCGATCGGCGCTACCTTCGTACCGCTGCCGGCGTCATAACTGGACGGGCTTTTGTCATCTGGCTTGAACCAGTCATACAGCCCGAGCGGGTCAGCAGCGCTGGTCATTACTGCGGTGCCGTGAATGCTTTTGTGACGTTGTTGTACGTGGCACCAATGACGGCATTGGCTTTGCCGTCTGCCAGCACTGCGCCGTCCCACAGCTTCCAGACGTCAACAAACAGGCTGGCCGTGGCCGCGTCGGCAACGATCAGGTTGTCTACCTTGTTGCCCTTCAGCATTGCAAAAATGTTCATAGAAATTCGTCCCATTCGATTAAGAGTGCACCGCCGACGTTCGACTTGCCGTAGCCCTCAAACGTCAAGTCGCCTACGGTGTCATTGCCGGCACTGATGCCATTGAAAACGGTATTACCGTTTACTGCGCCGATTGCAGCCGGATAGGCCTGCCCCGGCAGTAAATCCATGCGGCGCTTGATGCGCACGCCCATCGCTGCATATGCCGAGCCGCCACCGCAGAGCGTGACCACGGCGCTACCGCGAATCAGGGTAGCTGGTGCATTCCAGACGCCCGATGCGGTAATGAGCTGGCTCATGGCCTTGCGGCTCTGCAGCCGGCCCTGACTGATGAAGCCCATTAGCGCACCTCCATGACGCGGCATTTGCCGCCTGCCACGTCGCTGGTTGCGTACCATGCGCACGTCGGAACTTGGGTTTCATCGATATAGCCACCCGGGCCGATTTGCATTACCGCGTTGGCCGCCGTGACGCCTGCACCGCCGATGTAGAGCGTGGTGCCGCCCGCGTTGTAGATGCGCAGCCCGCGCCGGCCTGCGTCGCCTGCGGCGATCTGCTGGGCGGCCCCGGTGTTGATTGTCGCTTCCGGGAAGTGGCCGATGCTCTGGTCTGTCGATAGCTTGATGGCGCCGGCAATGCTGATGCTGCCCACTGCCCGGTCATAACCGCCGCTGCCGTTGGTGACGGCGAACTTGACGTTCTGCGTTGATGCGCTGACCAGCTCAACCCGGTCAAAACCGCCTTCAGGGATGGTGTAGAACCCGGTTTCGACCTGCACGGCCTCCTCGACAATCCGGCCACCCTGAAAAATCCGCACGTCAACCGCGCCGGACACGTCCAGCAGCCGGAAGTAGCGGCCCTGCATGGCATAGGTCGCTGCTGCGCCTGCCAGAATGGATGCCTGATAAGTTCTCACCGCCAGCCCCCTTTACTGATGACGAACAGGCCGAACACGCCGATTACTGCAAACATGATCGGCTTCAGGTCGCCCAGCGTTTTGCCGTCTGCCGCCGCCTTGGCGTTGTTCCATGCGCTGTTGATGCTTTGCACCGCGAGCCGGTTTGTTTCGTCTGCTTTTGACCAGGCTTTTTCGGTTTCCGTGAGCGCGGTCTTGTTTGCGTTTTCCACTGCCTTCATGGCTTCGCTGCTGATCTTGCCTGTTACGCTATGCGCTTCGCCAATGGCAGCAAAGGCGGAGTCGTTCACCTTCAGGCTGAAGTCATAGGCTTGCTTTTGCGACAGCGCATTCGCTGTCAGTACGTCTTTCAGTGCCGTTGAATTGGCGTCAATGCTCTGCAGCGTGATTTTCGCTGCCTCTTCGATTGCGCCATGATCGGTACTGGTGTTGTTCGTGGTGATGGTCAGTATGTTGCCGTCGCCAGCAATACCGAGTCCGTTATCGACGGCAATTTGCCGGTCGTTTGTCGTGATGTTCTGTGTTGTGGAATTGCTCGATTTACTGCCCATGTTCTCGCCTCATGACGACTTCTGTTTGCTGGAACCCCAGCCCGCCCCACAGGCGCACAAGCCCCGGCCTGCTGACGTGTGTGCGGATGCTGTCAAACCCCTTGAGCTGTTCAATCAGCAGTCGCATTGCTCCGCGCAGTTCCGGCAGTGTGGCCCGGCTGCAGCCGGCAATAATCACGGCTTGGTTATGCCCGTTACTCTGTTCGGCGCTGACGAGTGCGCAGCCAATGCGCCGGCCTGCCGCGTGGAAGTCAAACAGGACTGCGGCGCGTGACTCGACCCAATGCCTGAATTCGTCCAGGCTGGCGAGCGGGTCGCCATGCATGGCCGACTTAATTTCATCGTCATGCACGGCGGCCCACGCGACCCGGTGAATGCTCACCCCTTCCATTTTTTCGCCGCGATAATGAGCGCCAGCACCACACCGCCGACCATCAGCATATTTGCCGACATGCCGCCGACCGTGCCGCCGCCACCACCGCCCCCTTGACCGCCGCCGCCCAAGCCACCGCCGCCACCACCGCCACCGCCGCCGCCATTTCCCCCCGGAAATGCCGAGCCGCCTTTGTCGCCCGTTGCCGTGCTGTCAGTGATGTTGCCGTTTCCGAAAATGACGTTCTGCCCGCCCCCGACAATAGGGTTCTGCATGACGTCCTGAAACGCCGATGACGGGCCGCCAGACAGCCCCGCGCCCAGCCCGCTAATCAGCTGGCCGAACACGTTGCCAAGATCAAGCGCCTTATCAATCGGCATGGCTCAGTCCTTCAACAGCACGACGACGAGCAGCACCACACCGCCGACCATCAGCAGCGGCAGCATCATGTTGCCGCCACCCGGCGTCGGTGCCGTGGTCGTGTCGGTGGTTTGCTGGCCCGGAATGTAGAGCTTGCCGTCATCGCCTACAGCGACTTGCGGATATTTCTTCTTCAGGTACAGGTCATAGCCTGACACCCCGACCGACAGGATGTCTTTCAGGCTGTTGAAGAAATTGGCCGTGTCACTGTTGTTGCTCACTACGATCGGATCAGACATTGCGCACCCCCTTTACAGGTTCTGCAGCAAATCGACTGCCTCGACGTACACGACGATGTTTTCAGCGGCGCTGAAGGTCGGCAGGAACTCGAAGGTGTTGGCTGCAGCGGTGTTGAGCATGTCGGACAGGTTGTTGTCGCAGATCAGGTCATACACGTACATGCCGGCTTGCGGCACCTTCTTGTTTTCTTTCTGCCAATGCTCGTTGATCGCCTTCACGGATTCGTGAATGGTGACGCCGTTCACTTTCACTTCCAGCGCAGTCATGTTGTTGCTCATGACGTACACGCGCTTGTAGGCAGTGCCGTTTTGACCATACGGCAAGCTGATCGGCCATTTGCCGGCACCGCCGATGTTGACCGGATACTTGAGCAGCTTGTTGATTACGCCGATTTCCTTCGGAGCCGATACCTGGGCGTAGGCTTGCAGTGTCGGTGCTGTTGCGCCGCCAATGTCCACTTCCAGCATGACCGAGGCCACACCCTTGATGGTGCCGATTGCGCCAATGAGCTGGCCGGCTTGATCGCGGGCATACAGCTCGGAGAAGTCGAGCACCAGCAGAGTAGCGTCGGACGCCATGCCGGTGTAGTTGTTCATCTTGTCGAGGTCAGCACCCGAGCATTCATGCACCACCTTGGAATTGATGCGGAGTCGAATTGACGTGATGTGCGACTTGGTGAACGCGGTGCCGCCGAGCTGCAGCGTGATGCGTTCGTATGTGTCACCGCGCGGCAGTTCCAGCGTTGCGGTGCTGTTCGCACCGACGTTGAAGAACGGCAGCAGTTTCTTTCCTTGCGACATAGCCGCCCCCTTTATGCGCCGAGAACGACGGTGCGAACCTTCGGAACGCGATACACGATGGCCAGCACAATGGCGACCTTGAGCGCGAAAATAGCGTGTTGCTTCATGGTGAATTACTCCCTGTGTGAATGGATGGCCGCCCCCGGCCTGTGTTGCTCTTCCCATTTCGCGCCAAAAAAAAGACTCCCGCAAAGGGGAGTCAAAGTGGAGTAGGCGACTAGTCAGCAACTAGTAGTTCTACTCCCGGTGCTAGGTGCAAAAAAAGTTCAAGAAAGCATTGATCCGCGCGTAATTCCCCCTCTGGTGTGTTGTATAAATGCTAGTTCCGGCATATCAAGCAGCTCTTCCGGCTTGCACCGGAACTTCTGCGCCATCAGCTTGGCATCCGGCAACCAGTCGAGCAGGCCACAACGGGTCAGACTGGCATTGCCGAGCGTATTCTTGTCAATCAGGGCCGGGCGCTGACTCAGCGCGTAGATCGTCAGCCCCTCCGTTCTGCCCTGGGTGATGCACTTTCGCCAGCCCGCCGAGTCGGATTGTCCGCCCTGACACACTTCCGAAAGCTCTTCCGCCACGAAGGTCAGGTTCTTGGCTTCAAAGGCAAGTGTGGCGATCAGGTCGAATGCCCGCCGCACTTGCGCTGGCGTTCCTTTTGGCCGGTACGCTACCTTGAATGCGCCGGACGGCCCAGCGGCCACCACCACCCTGACCAGTTCCGCCACGCTCCCCACGGTCTGGGCATAACCTTCATCCGCAAATTCCCCCTTGGCGTCCCACACGATCAGTCGCGAAGGCTTGAGCCGGTCAATCTCGTTCATGACGTAAGTGGTTTTGCCTGATCCAGACGCCCCCATAACCACATTCACGTCCAGCTTGCGCGCTCGCTTGCCTGTCGGCTTCGCTCTGCTGCCTGCCGGAGCGCCGCCCTTACTGCGTGACGTCTGCGAAGCGCTCTTCTTCCGCGTGCTGCTGACCGGCATTTGCACCCCCTTGTTTACGCGCCGCATCAACCATCATGCGGCGCATTTCGTTTTCTGCACGGATGGCCTGTACCGTCGTGTAGCCCAGCGGAATCACGACCATTGCCAGCCCGATTTCCGGCCCCCACTGCTTGAAGAAGTCACCCCCGGTCAGGCCATACTTATCCATGACCGGTGCCAGCGCCTCGGCAATGCCGTCGATTGTTTCATCGGTGTAGATGCGGCCAATGCACGAATAGAACTGGCCCGCCGCCAGCCGGCCAGCCTTCAGAAGGCACTTTGCCTCCGTCACCGTGGTGTAGTCACCGTCTACCTGCTCAGAACCCCCTGCATCCTGCGGCAAATCAGTCTGCAGGAACGGTGCGACTACCTCGGCATCATGCACTTCCGCCATGCTTTGCAGTGCCGCGAGCGAGTCAAAACCCGCGCCAGTGTCACCGACGTTATTTCCCTTCACTTCCATGATGTACCCCTTGTTATGCTGCTTCAGACAGCAGGTTATTCAGCCGGCCAAAAATGCCGCCTTCGTCACGAACCCCAGCCGGATTCGGCTTTTTTTCCGGTACCACTTCTGGCGCTTTTTCTGGTTCCTGTTTGACCTGGCTTATGCCGGCCATGCGGCGCAAGGCCGTATCAGCGTCCTTGCCGTAGGCCTGTACCTTCACGTTGCACCAGTTGCAGGACATGATTGCCAGACCGTTGGCCTGTTCTGTCAGCGGCTGCACATTGCCGCAGCACGGGCATTTGATTTGCCCGATTTTCATGCGCGCCGGCTTACTCACTGCAGCGCCCCGGCAAGACCGTTGCGGGCGCACAGATCGGCCACGACAGCACGCAGCCGTGCCAGCTCTGCGGCCAGATTCGCGTTGTCCTGGCGGGCCTCACGCAAGGCCGATTCCATGTATTCCGCATGCTCCACCGCCGCCGCCGCGAAGGCTTCCGCGTGCGGCTTGGCGGTCATCATGTTGGCCCCCGTCAAGGCCTTGTACTTCTGCTTCAATGCGTCCAGCTTCACACCCATTTTCTTTCTCCCTGATGATGGGCCACATCCCGCGCCGTGCCGATTCCGGCACAGGCGGCAGCAAACGGATCTGCATTGGCCCGGTTGATTTGATGACCTCTTGCGCCGCTGCCGCGTCGCTTTCGTACTGCCGCTGCAGCGCTTCCAGCCTCTGCAGCGTTGCCTGATCGGCCCATGCGGGCCTGAAATCGCCGGTTTGCCAGTGCGGCTCTTCCGGCGAGTTACAGTTATTCACACGAGTCCAAGCTGCGCGGCCTTCGGCCTTGCCGTGCCACTCCACCGTCCACTCATGCCGACGAGTCAGCACCCGTTCAATCGTGCGGTTTTCGCTGTCGAGAATGACGACAGCGCACGGCACCTTGACCTCTTCGCCGTAGCAGTTTCTCGGTAGGGCCGTTTCCCCCGTTTCCGTGTTGACCCAGTTCCGCAGCGGCTCTGTCTTGAGCTTGAATTGCCCACCCACCGACCACACGGCGCGCGTGTAGGCCGACCAGTCGCCAATGTCGGCAGCCACGTGAATGTGATGCAGGAAGAAATGCCCCTGTGACTCGGCAATCGGTGCCTTGCGCAGCTGCCGCCAGACCGTGACCGACGGCGCTCCGATGATCTGGAATTGCCTGACGCGGTGCAGGTTCGCCCATGCCTTGACGCGCTCCGCGCCGGATTCGGCAGACAGGCCGGATTCGTCATCCGTGCCGACGGCATGACCGTCGATGTTTTTGCTCAGGTACTTGGCGATGTAGCCAACTGCGGAACCCTTGGCGCGGTCGATGTGCTTGACGGTAAAGCGGTGTTTCCACGCACCTGGCTCATGCTTGTCTGTCTCGCGGGCATAGCGGCGCAGGATGCGCACCAGTGCACCGCGCTGGCGCTTGTCGCACCACAGCAGCATGTGCCAGTGCGGTGCGCCGTCGTGATGCGGCTCCACAACCCGTACGCCCATGCGCTCGATACCCAGCTTGCCGAGCATGGCGCGGGTGCGCTTCCATTGATCCATCAGCAGGTCATGCGTATCACGTGGCGAATGTCCGTCATATTTGCGGCTGGACGGGTGATAGCGCGACGGTGCCGTGATGGTGACGAAGAGGCCGACCCAGCCCATGGAATCGGCAATCTCTTCCATGCCCCGGACGCGCACCATCAGTTCCGTGCGCCGGATGGCCGGATTGCTGACGCTCCGCGCGGCCAGCTCTGCCACCGTCATTTCAAGGCCTGATTCGTTTGTAGCGACGGCGTTCTGCAACGACTTCTGCGCGGCACGCTGACGGGCTCGCAGGCGGGCAAAGGATTCGTCTTTCAGGTAAACATCGCGCTTGCGGTGCACGTCGCCCATGCGGACGTGTTCGACTTCGATAGCCCGGAGCGTTTCCCGGCGCAGCTGCCGACGCCACCAGCGTTCGGACTGCACCCGCTTAGCCAACCCCTCGAAAACATCAAGTCGGCACTTGTTCCATGCGTCCTTGAACGCCATCAGATCCGGAACCCGCTCCCAAGAGCGCAAAACGATCTCAGGCGGACTACCCGCATCCAATGCCGCAGCCTTTGCCAGCTCCCGCGCCTTCAGCCGCAATTCGTCATCATCAAGGCCAATGGGCAACCGAATTTTATGCAGCTCGGCAGCGCGCTTGACGGCGTACAGGTTCGCATCGCGCAGGGTGTCGCGCTTGATCCGCGCGCGCCATTCCCCGGCAATCGACTTTGCCAGCGACGGCGGCAGACCGTGCAGCACCTGCCTCAAGTCGGCATTCATGCGCGCGCCGACACGCTCGCGGACGCGATCCGGGTGGAAGTGCGATGACATTACGCGGCCCGGCGCGGACGGAGTTTTTCGGGGAGTTTCTTATCGCGCAGCAGCAGTGCGCCGTCAGCATCAAAGCGCTGCTGAATCAGGCCCAGCAACTGTGCGGCCGCATTCGTGACGCCGTTCAGCTCGGCATCCGTGAAGCCACCGACACCGGACAGCTTGACGGCCTTTGCCACGTGCTGAATGTGCGAGCCGTACTCTTCGACCTGATAGAAAAGGCGCGTGAGGATTTCACGCTGGCGCTGTGTCATTGGCCGAACTGGCGCAATGGTGCGCAGGGGCTGCTGCCCGGATGCAACTTGAAAACCGCGCGGCAGGTTGATTTGCGCGGCTTCGATACTGGCCTTGCATTGCGCAATGGCAGAAGCGTGGACGGTGCTGGCCTGCATGGTCAGCCCCCGATTCCCTGAGCTTCCTTGCAGTAAAAGCCAATAGCGCCCGCCGTGCTGCTGCAGAAGCTATGTGCCGCATCAAACGCGGCCTTGTACGGCAGCGCTTTTTCCGTCACGACACGTGGAATACTGATCGACATACCGTCTTCGGTATGCCCACCATCCATGAGAACTACGCCGAAAAAACCTAGGCTTGATTTAGCCTGGCCAACCGCCTGCACTGCACCCATGACCGCACCCCTTTATAATGGGGTGCCTCGCGGGTTCGTTTGTTAATCTGCCTAGGTTGACTTTGTTTATCCCGTTTTCAAGAGAAACTTGCCATCTTCTAAGTGCTATCGTTCCCTTTTTGTTTGTGTGCATTCCCTCAAAATCAGCAGTTTGGATGTCGGTGTCTATTAGGCAGAGTATTTTGCCGTTGAGGGTGTTTTGTTCGGTTTTTTCTGAGAGTGGAGCAAAAAGGTAGTTAAATAATTTTATGACGATCGATGCTCCGCCAACGGGTATTATCTTTAAGTCTTCAATGCTATTTTTAAGGTAGTGTTCGAGGTATTTTGCATCGTCTGCGCCTTCGCATATAATCCAGTTTGTTTTTTTGTGTTTCATTATTGTTATTATTGAGGCAACAAGATCGAAATAGCTTTTCATCTCAATGTCGTCAGGAAAGTCTCCCCGGTTTTCTAATAAGTCCCGCATGTTGAAGAATGCGGCGCTAGGTTTGGGGTTTTTTGATATGTGGCATAGCGTGCCAAGTTGTAACATGGGTACCAATCCATACCAGTGTGTTGTAATCAATACCTGTCGGTTGAGTTTTTTCGAGAGATTGGCTAGTTTTTCGAATTGATCGAAGCATATTGCTGTGTGCATTGATGATTCAGGTTCATCGATGGCTAGTATGTAGTTTTTGTTTTTGCTGGTTTCGCTGGATAAGAAACAGCTTGCAAGGTCCACGAGGGCTGCTCTTTTTTCGCCAGAGCTTAGTTGGTCAATTGATCTGTCGCCTTTGAATAATGTTCTTTTTGTGAAGAATGCTTCAATAACGTCATGTCGAATGTCGCTGGCTTTTAGGTTTTTAATGCGTCCTGTGTTTTTGTACTGATATTCTTGGTTTGCGGTTTTTGCAGTGCTGTTGATGCTTTCCAGGAAGTTGTCTAGCCAGAATGATATCAATTCTACAATGCTGAGTTTGTTTTTTCTTCCGTCCTTGATTAATTCGATGGATCTTTCCTTGAGGATTTTGTCGATCTCTTCAGTTAGCTTTTTGCCCGCCATGGTTTGTAGTGCGACATTGTCGAGTTGAAGGGTTTCTCTGACCCCAGTTTCAACTGGCAGGTAAAGGTATGTGTAGCGGTTGCAAATGAAATTTTTTATCTGTGTTGGGGTCGGTATTGAGTTGTTTTCGAAGTGTTTTTTTATAGTGTGGTCAAATGCGCCGAAAAATATGTGGTCTGGGTCTGTGTATTTTGTGCCGCAAATTAACAGCCAGTGGGTGTTCCTTGTTTCTGGGTTGTTTGCAATTATTTCGTCTCTAAACGAAAAGAAATCGGCAAGTGCGCGTTGTGACTTGAGAATTGGTGGTAGTGTTTCTTCGGTGCAGTCCCATAGGTGGGTGGACATTTCATCGAGGTATTTGATGCTGTTTCGGCCTTTGTGGATTAGAAATATTGGGGCGCAATATACGTCATCGTGTTTTGCGTCTTTGTGCGGGTTCCATTTTCTGTTGTTGAAAAAAGCATCAATTGCCTCAAGGATTGATGATTTGCCAACGCCATTGTTTCCAATCGATATTTGAAGTGGATCAAGGTGGGAATTTGTTAGTCTTATAAAGTTTAGGCCGCTAAATGCTTTGTAGTTTCTAATAAATATTCCTGCTATCACCTTAAAATCCTCAGCCCTGTAGGGCGGGTCGTGCCCGCGCTGATCCATCTTTGTGGCTGCACCGGTGCCGGAGTAACCACGTTCTAATTACTGTTTTGCTTGCCATGACTGAATGGCAACTTATCCAGAAAGTTATGTAGTGTGCGCAGATCTTGATTTACGCACGCGGCGCGATCTTTGAACGTGCGCTGCGGTTTGGACGAACCGCTTCCGGTGCGCAAACCCCTGCGGGATTTGCACACCCTACCAGCTGCCGTTTTTCTGCTTTTCCGAAATCACCACCGCGCCGCTGTCCTGCGACACCTTGATGAATTCCTTGAGCTGGCCTTTGTCCCGGATGGCGTAGGTGCCCAGCAAATCGCTGCTGGCGGCCTGCGCCCCCAGCGCCATGCCCAGCAGCGCCAGTGCGGCGAGTCGTTTCTGCATCATCAACTCCCTGATGATTGTGGTTGCGTAAGCAAAGCTTGTTTTTTCTGAAAGCCTACCACGGCTGATTTTCCGGATAAATTGATCTGCCACAGGGGCGATGCAGGAATGCAACGTCGCCGCAGTTTGCCGCTGGCCCGACGCCGGATGTGAGCGGCTTTGGGTGTGTGCATGGGTATGGGGCTGCAGGCGTTTTACTATGCCATTTGCATGGCAATACCCGGCAACAAGCCCCGCGATGCGGGGCTTGTTGTTGGCTGGGAACGAGCGCGGTCGGGCGACAATCAGCGTAGCGAACGCCCCGAAGGGAGTCCCCTCGGGGGATTGCGCCGGATGCGCTGAGTGCGGGAGCACGTATGTGGCGCATTGGCGATGCGCATTGACCCCGACGAGTGCACCGTACTCGGTGGCGATGATCTGCGGATGGCGGATTGTGTTTGGCGCAGTCCCGCCAGATCTCCGCGACATGCCGCGCCAGCCGCCGCCTGGCCGGACGCCGCCCGGCCAGTGTGACCCGGATGGGGCGGGCTTTAGCGCGCGGGCGTGCCGGCCGGCAGCGAGCGTGCCAGCCGGAAGCCGATCGACGGATTGCTGAACGTCGGTGCGCTTGGCGCGCGATCGGTCAGGTGCATGTCGAAGGTGTTGTCCCAGCTGGCGCCGCGCAGGATGCGCACCGGGCTGTCGACCGGGCCAAGCGGATTGTGCTGCGCTTCAGCCGTGAACGTGCGCTCGCCATCGTTGGTCCATTCCCAGACATTGCCCGACAGGTCGTACACGCCCAGCGCGTTGGCTGGGTAGCTGCCCACCGGTGCCAGGCGTGGATGGCCGTCGTCGTAGTCGGGCCAGGGGGTGAAGCCGGCGGCCAGCTCGCCGAAGTAGGCCATGAAGCTGGCGTCGGCGACGTTGGCGGTCGGCTTGCCGTTCACCAGCGGGCTGCCGTTGCCCCAGGCGTTGACGATGTCGCGGCCGCGCTCGCGCGCCGCGTATTCCCATTCGGCCTCGGTCGGTAGGCGGTAGCCGAATACCTTGCCCACATCGCGGGTCGGCTGGCCGGCCGAGTCGAGCAGCGCACCGGTGTTTTCGTCATACGCACGGGGCCAGCCGTGCTGCTGGTTCAGCCAGTTGATGTATTTGATCGCATCGAACCACGTGACATTGATCACCGGGTTCTGCCCGCGCCCCATCTCGACCTGGCCGATGTCGAGCGAGCTGGCCGGCGTGCGGCCGGTGGCACGCGTGTAGCGGTCGTAGTCGGCAAAGGTTACCTCGGTCTTGCCGATCTGGTAGCTCGACAGCGTGACCGGATGCACCGGCGTCTCGTTCGGGTAATTGAAGCCGTTCTCGATGGTTGCCCCCATCATGAAGCTGCCGCCGGCGACGGTGGCCATGCCGCGCCTGGCGGCATGGGCCGATTGCCACGGCCCCCACTCGGCGCCGGGCGCCTCGCCGTAGGACCACCAGCGCGCCTGCCAGTCCTCGCCATCGTGGCTGACGGTTTCGCCCTTCTGGTAGGCGCGGTTGGCCTGCCAGCTTTCCGCGGCGAAGGCGGCCGGAAAGAGGCCGGCCAGTACGGTGGCAAACAGCGCATGCAGCGCCATCTTCTTGCTCTTGTTCATCTTATCCATCCTCATTGTCTTGCGGTCTGTGCCGCTTTAACGCGCCGGCCGGAATTGGCCGGCCGGATCAGTGTACCGGGATGGCTGGGGGGTGCTGCCGGAAAGTGCATGGTTGTTGTAAGTTTGTGGCAGCGACGCGGAGCTGTGTGGTGGCTATATACAGGTGGTGGGTATACCTGCATAAGCAATCAATTTAATGCTGTCTGCTCGTATACCTGCAAGATTTCTCGCTCTCCGTTTTGGCAGGCCGTACTGATGCACATGGATTGCATGGAAAGCCAAGTAGGGGGGGCGCAAAGTCTGATTCGCGCACGCGGCGCGATCTTTGCACGTACGCTGCGGCCTGGGCGGGCCGCTTCCGGAGCGCAAACCCCCGGCGGGATTTGCTTCTTGTCTGTTGCAGGGTATATGTCGCTGGCCTTTGGCTTACTTGGGCTACGAGGCAATACCCGTGGATTTATTTCACCCGTTCCGGCAGCTAGACTTTGCGCACGCGCTGGGTCAGGCCCTTGAGGAAGTGGCGCAGGAACTGGTCACCGCACGCCCGGAAGTGCTTGTGATCCTTGCGGCGGAAAAAGGCAGAAAGCTCATGTTTGGAGACGGTGAAGCCGGCGGCGGCCAGCATGGCGCAGATGTCGTCGTCTTTCAGCTCGAAGGCGGTGCGCAGCTTTTTCAGTACCAGGTTGTTGCTTGCCGGCAGCTCGATGGGTGGCGCGGGGCGGCTTTCGTCCTTGCCACGGCGCAGCACGATCAGCGCATCCAGAAACTGCACGAGGGTGAGGTCGTCGCATTCGGCGAAGCCCGGCTCGTCCACTTTCTTCAGAAAGGCCTGCATGGTGTCCAGTCTGACGTCATGGCCGCTGGCCTGCACCATCTCGGCCATTCTGGCGTCGGACAAATCCAGCATGAAGCGAATGCTGCGCAGTACATCGTTATTCAACATGGGGCGGACCTGGGTGGGGGAAGCGGACATTTTACGCGGCCTGCCGGTGCTTGCCCGCTTTATATTTGTTCCGGGATTGGCATCCTGCCGGTTGCCGCAGTGCGGCGGGATGTGATCTGGCCGTGCTTACTGCGGGTAGAGCAGCGGGGCGGCGATGAGCTGGGCGCGCAGGATGTCGCGCTTGCGGCGGTCGTCGCGGTGCTGCTGGTTCAGGTTGTCCAGCTCGCGCTGCCAGCGGCGGCGATCCTTGTCGTTGGCAGCACCATATACCTTGTCCTGCAGCTTGCCGCGCTGGTCGCTGTATTGCGCGATGCGCGCCTCGGTCTGGTCCAGATCGCGCTGAATCGTGTAACGCTGGTAGCCGCGCTGGTAGGCACCCATGAAGGCGGCCTGGCTTTCCGCCGGGCAGACATTGCCGGCTGTGCCGCCGCGCAGGCCCACCTGATAGCCGCTGGCGGCCGTGCAATAGCTGCGCAGGCCTTCGCTGCGGCCACGGTTGTACTGGGCGAGGTCGGGCTTGATGCCCTGCTTGCTGCAGGCCTTGGCGTGATTGGCAATCTGCGAGTCATAGCCGGCCTGCCCATCACGCAGGCCGATGCCATACCAGTCGCCGGTGCGGCATTCGCTTTGGCTGAGTGAAGTGCAGGCGCTGGTCAGCAGGGTCAGGGCAGGCAGGATGAGGTGGCGCATGGCGTGCTCGCAGGCAGACTGGAAAGGCCGGCATTGTAGAAGGCGCATGCCGTGAGCATCCTGTGAATAGTTGTGCTGCGCGGTGTGAGGATTCACGCGGGCTGTGGGGGAACCATCCGGCATGTGCCTGCGGCACTCGTCAGTCCGCGTGCGGCGAGACATGGCAGGTGCTTTCTGCCTATGACCAGGATCAGTGCGTGCCGCTGCCGTGTTTCTGCTGCGCCTGCACCGTTGCCCGCCACGACTTAACCCAGCCTGACCGCTCCCCAGACGATGGTTGGAAACGAGAGCGCAATGGCGATTTCGGACCACACCGGCAGGTGGATGGACGGATAGATCTGCTGACTGCTGAACAGCCCGAACAGGAGAAAGACAAACGCCAGCAGCGTGGCCAGGTAGCCCGGAACCGGGCTGGGCTGCGGCTTTGTGCGGTGGCCGGCCCGGGCACGGGCGGAAGTTGTGGGGCGGTCATCAATGATCCGCAACGGGGGGATGCGCGGGGTGGGCATCGCACAGGCTCCTGTCATGAGGTCGATAGCATCATGCTATGCCGCTGGTCTATCCCGGCGCAGTGGAGCATTACCGGTGCTGCCGGGTAATTTTTGGTCGCCATGCCGGGTATGGACAGGCGGAACGCCAGCTCTCGGGATTACGGATAGGGCAACGGAGGGTGCCATCTGCGCCGTCTTCTGTCTCCGATTCAAGCGGACGCGAACCCCGTGTGCTGGGGGGGCTACAGCAGCCCGATCAGGCGGGAAAATTCGGCTTCGGCTGTGCCGTACTGCAAGGAGAGGCCGTCAGCCTGATACCAGTCCCGACCGGCTTCCAGGTGCGGGCCCAGCAGCATCACTTTGCCCTGGCCATGACGGGTAAGCAGCCCTGCAATGCGGCCGCTGCGCTGGTAGCGCCCCAGGACGGTGGCTCCCGGCGGCGCGTGCCGGCCCAGATGCGGCCCGCTCTGGGTGTAGAGTTTGCGCGTCTTCCCCTGCCAGATGACGGGCAGCAGGGTGGGCTGATCGCTGGCGATTTCGGCGCTGATGTCGTCCAGCCCGACCAGCGCAAAAGCGGGTTTGCGGCTCGGCAGATCGCTGTAGCGGGCGGCCAGATAGGCGCCGGCGCAGATCCCCAGATAACTGCCTCCCCGTTTTACAAACTGGCGCAGTGCCTTGATCTGCTCGGGGCGCAGAGCATCCAGTGTTTCGTCGATGTCATCCGAGCCGCCGGGTTGCACATACACCTGCAGCTGCGCCAGCGTAGCGGCATTCAGTGTTTTTTCGTTCAGGTAGATGACGCGGTCATGGCGCGCGGTAAAAAACGCCCCCACCGTTTCACCGCAGCCGTTGCAGGTTCCCGCGCCAGTGAAAATGCCTACCGTGCGGGCGTGGACAGCACCTGACAGCGTCAGCAGGATGGCGAGCAGGAAGGATCGCATGGCGGTTGGCACAAGAGGAAAAACGCACAGTATGCCTGCGCCAGTTTACTTCGTGATGATGGGTAGCCAGTTGCGCGTGTATACGCTGCTGCTCTTGTGTGATTTGCTTGGGTATTTGTCTATAGCCATTTCATTTATTGGGTTATGAGCAAAAGGAGTGCAGGGTATATGCTCTGTTTGAGTCTCTGTGGCGACCGGGCAACCGGCCCGAGCGTTTCGGCACGGCGGGCGAGCGTTTCTGCACCGTGGCGATGGCGTGCAATCCCTAGACTGGCAGCTCCTTTCCCTTGCCGGAGTAGCCACATGAAACGCCTGATTCTCTCGTCCCTTTCCTTTCTCGCGCTGGCCGCCGCCAGCCACGCCGCCGATTTCCGCCTGTCCAGCCCGACGCTGCAGGCGGGCAAACCGATGCCGGCGCTGCACGAATTCAACGGCTTCGGCTGCACGGGCGCAAATGCCGCGCCGGTGCTGAACTGGCAGGGCGTGCCGGCCGGGACGCGCAGCCTGGCGGTGACGGTGTTTGACCCCGATGCGCCGACCGGCAGCGGCTGGTGGCACTGGCTGGTGGTGAACCTGCCCGCCGGCAGCCGCACGCTCGACGCGGTTGCGCTGCCGGAAGGTGCGCTGCAGACGCGCACCGACTATGGCGCACCCGGTTTCGGGGGCGCCTGCCCGCCGGCAGGCGATGCGCCGCACCGCTATCAGTTCACCGTCTGGGCGCTCGATACTGATAAGCTACCGGTCGATGCCAATGCCAGCGGCGCGCTGATCGGCTATCTGCTGCGTCAGCATGCCCTGGGCAAGGCCGAGCTGACCGCCACCTACCAGCGCCCGGCCAACCGCTAACCTAGACCGCCATGACCGACACCCTCACCCATTCCCCGCCGCAGACCGGCCCCGTGCAGCTGCGCGTGGTGCAGCAGGGCACCATCACCGCCCGCAGCGCGCAGCATCTGCGGCGGGTGATGTGCTGGTCACCGCTGCTGATGCGGGTGCGGCGCGGCCAGAAAGTCCTCATCGATGGCGAGCACCGCCAGCAGGCCGGCCCTGGCCAGCTGGTCGCGGCGCCGGCCGGCACCGAGCTGGAGCTGATGAATCTGCCGGAGGCCGGGGCGTATGTCTGCGAAGTGCTGCAGTTCGCGCCGGCCTTGCTGCAGCACTGCCGCGACAGCCATGCCGGGGTGTTTGGTGGTTTGCTGGCGCGCCCCGACCCTGCGCTGATCTGCCCGCTGGACGCGCTGCCGGCGCGGCTGTGGGATGAGGTCTTTGCCGCGGCCAGCCAGCAGGAGCCTGATGAACTGCTGCAGCACCGCGCCGAGGGCCTGCTGCTGGCGCTGGCGCTGGCCGGCCACGGTGGCAGCCTCTTCATCGACCGCAGCGCGGCGCTGACACGGCGCGTGCAGCAGATGCTGCTGCTGCAGCCGGGCCGCGACTGGACGGTGGACGATCTGGCCGTGGCGCTTGGCGTGGGCGCATCCACGCTGCGCCGCCAGCTGGCGCAGGAAGGTACGTCGTTTCGCGAGTTGCTGGAGCAGGTGCGCCTCAACAGCGCGCTGGCGCTGCTGCAGGGCTCGCGCCAGCCGGTGGCACGCATCGCCGAGCAGTGCGGCTACGCCTCGCCCTCGCGCTTTGCCGTGCGCTTTCGCAGCCGCTTCGGCATGAGCCCGCAGGAGCTGCGCGTGAGCTGCTGAGGCGGCCGCGCTACTCTGCGCCGAATTGCGCCAGTACCTGGGCCTCGGTCAGTTTTTCGGTGTCGTTGGCAAAGTCGTAATAGGCGGGCTTGTTGTCGACGAAAATCTGCATGGTGAAGGTCAGCCCGCTGTCGTCCTCGAACAGGCCGGCCGGGACGAAATGCTCGCCGGTGGGAAGGTAGCGGTAATAGAGGTGCGAACCGCACTTGCTGCAGAAGGCGCGCTCGGCCCAGTCGGACGAGCGATAGGCGGTGATGTGCTCGGCGCCTTCGATGCGCACATCGCTGCCGCAGGGCACCGCCAGCAGCGGGCCGCCGCTCCAGCGCCGGCACATGCTGCAATGGCAGGCATCGGCGGTGTGATGTTCACCGGTTTCAAGCCGGACCGACCGGCACAGGCAATGGGCTTTCATGCGGGCTTGCTCCTCACTCGGACAGGAGTTGCAAGCCTAGTCCGCCGGCATGACAGGCGCTTGTCGATTCTTGCTGGAATGCAGGCGTCATCACACTCAGTTCACGACCGCAGCCCCCCAGCCATCCATGTCGGCGCCCAGCATGCTGGCCAGCTCGTGATTCGCCAGCGATTCCTGTACCACCAGCGGCAGATGCAGCGGCAGGGTTTTCACCATCAGCAGCTCGCCGGGCTGGCTGGCGTCGCCGGTGCGGTAGCCGCGTGTGCCCAGTTGCTCGCGCAGTTGCGCGAGCGCAGCCGGTTCGCCCCGGAAAAAGTATTCCAGATCGTGCGGCAGCTCGGGATTGCTGCCCTGTTCGACCAGATGGCGGATCACCCTGTTGTCGAGAATGAAAAACTGGTCGGCCAGCGTCGGGCGCAGGTAATCGTTGCAGAAGCCGGGGCCTTCGGATTCATCCACGTCGATGGCGTAATCCGGGTGCTGCTGCATCCAGCCGCCAACCGGCGGGCGGAATGCATCCCAGTTGTCGTGCAGAAAGACCAGCTCGCGCCACCCGGCATAGGTCATCCGTCCGGCCAGGACACAATTCGGTGTGTCGCAGTCGTGCAGCACCGCGCAGAGAGCGTCTTCCATCTGCCACAGGCGCTCCGATTCCTCCCCCTGCGGGCCGCCATTGCGCCCCGGTGCCGCAATCGGAATGATGATGCGGGCACAGTGCGGCAGATCGGCTGGCGGGTTCATGACCACGTCCATCGCGACAGAGATGAAAAACAGCTGCTCCGGTGTTTCGCGGACAAACATTTCCCAGTGTTCACTGACGATCTGGCGGGCGGTGTTCATGTGGTAATCCTTGGCGGGGGTATGCGGCGGGAATACCTTAGAAGTGATTGTGGCTTGCGTCAATAAAACAAAAGTGCAGCGTAAGTGTGTGGAGCGTCTTTGAAGGTGCCTGCTTATCGCCGAAGGTGCGTAGGGGGCCTTTTACTCCGGCATCGTTGCCCACGGCGAGCTTGGCGTCCTTGATGCCGATGCTTGATGGAAGCCTGACGGCAACCTCCCTGTCAATTATTCTCGGCGGCTGGCGGCAGCCGGCACTTAGCGGGCGTTGAGCGCGGCTTGTACCATGTCGGTGAGCTGCTGGTAGCCGAAACTCTGCAGCGGCTGCCCGTTCACGTAGTAGCTCGGTGTCTTGTTCACGCCCAGCGCCTGTGCGTCGGCGATGTCCTGCCTGATGATCGCGGTGATTTTTTCGCTCTGCATGTCCTGTTGCAGACGCGTCATGTCCAGCCCCAGTGGCGCAAGCTGCGCCAGTGCGAGGCTTAAATCGGCGCGGTGGTTGACGGCCCACTGGCTCTGCGTGGCCAGCAGGGTTTCCAGTGCCGGCCAGTACTGGCCCTGCAGGCGGGCGGCTTCCAGCGCGGCGACGACACTGCCGGCGCCCTCATGCAGTGGCGCGTAGCGCACCACCAGGCGAATCTGCCCCGGATGCTGCTGCATCAGGTCTTTCACAAAGGGATAGAAGGCCGCACAGGCCTCGCAGGCCGGGTCGAGAAATTCGGTGATGGTGACCTTCGCGTCGGCCGGCCCGAAGACGGGGGCGTGCGTGCGGTTCAGTGCCTGCTGGTTGGCGGCTGTCTGGGCGGAGATGCTGGCTTGTTGCTGCTGTTTCACATACAGCGCACCACCGATGAAGAGGGTCAGCAGGCCCAGTGCGGCGGCGACAAAGAGGAGTTTCTGTTTCATGATTCTGGTTTGAGCCTGCTGGCTAGTAAGAAAGTGGTGATCAGGGCAAACGCGACAACGGACATGAGCGGAATGGTGACAAAGCCGAACCATTCAGCGCTGACCTCGGCGCAGCTGCTGCCCTGTGCGCAGGGGCTGGCATTTTCAGCGATCAGTCCGAGCTGCAGCAGCCAGTGATAGATCGCGACCACCAGCCCGGTGAGTGACAGTGGCAGCGCATAGCGCACCACGCCCCGGTCGAACGGAAACAGCCCGAATGGCAGCATGATCGCCAGCGGGAACATGGCGATGCGCTGATACCAGCACAAGGTGCATGGCGCGTAGCCGAGCACTTCGCCGAAAAACAGCGCGCCCAGTGTGCCGCAGGCGGCGATCAGCCAGGCAGCGAACAGCAGCAACCAGCTGCTGCCGGTTTCGCTAGGGATGCTGGGGGTGGGGTTCATGCGGCTCCGGGTAGTCGGGTAAAAAAGGCCGCCTAGGCTGCGCCTTCCAGCCGGACACAGACCATCGGCATGCAGTGAAGTTTCCGGTGGCTGGGGGTATTAATGCCATATTGCTTGTGCCGCCATCCGGGAAAGGGAGATGCTCCGCCTTGGGAAAAATGGCGGCCTAGCCGCCGAAGATCACGGCGTCGGGAATCTCGTACTGCTCGATGCCGATGGTGACGAGGTTGCTGTCTCCCTGTTTGCCGGCCTTGAAGGGCATGTTCTTTTCCGCCTGGCTGCGGTCGCTCCAGTCCACCTTGCCGTGGCCGAAGTAGATCGTCCGGCTCTGGCCGCCGGGGCGGGTGATGGTGACGAGCGCTGCACCCCGCCCGATGCGTTCCACGCCGAAGTGGCACTGCGTGGGCGTGCCGGAGAAGCTGCAGCGCAGCTCGCCGGTGGCGTGGTAATTGGTTCCCTTTACTTTCGCATCGTGGCTCACGGCAAGCTGGCCACCATCAATACCGACATTCAGGGTGAAGCTGGCGCTTTCGCCACGGCGTGCTGCGCTGCGCATCAGATACACGCGCACGGTGTATTCGCCGTCCGCAGCCAGCTGGCCGCTGAAGCGGTTGCCCGATGTTGAGCCGATGAAGAGGGCTTCCGCGCTGGATCCCGGCGGCAGAATGTTGAAATAGTTGCTGCCATTGCTGGTTTTCAGCTCCACCTTCATCGTCTGGCCGGCTTGGGCGACCAGCTTGTAGTCGATGTACTGCTCGCCCCTGATCGTGTCCCTGATGGTGCTGCTGCTGGTGCCCTTGGCAAAGTGAACCGGTTTGACGAGCGGATCCTGCGCCATGGCTGGTGTGGCCGACAGGGCGATCAGGGTGCCGGCAAGGGCGGCAAGCAGGGGGCGGGATGTCATGGCAATGCTCCGTGGATGGAATGCGCTTACTGTAGGAGAATGCCAGTGTCCTGTCTGTGGTGATAGATCACAGGAATGCTGTGACGAAATGCCGGGCGGCAGCCCCATCTCGCCGCAGCTCCGTCTGTACTGCATCGCAGCAAAAGGCGCTTCCTTTCCGGAGGGGCGCACCTTCATAATCAGGTTCTCATCTCGGGAGCCACACCATGTCCACCGTTTCCGCCGCCCAGACTTCCCGTGGCCGGGCGCGGCGCCAGCAGGTGCCGCTGGCCGGCCATGCCGAGCCCGGCAATATCAGGCGCGATCCGCTGCCCCTGCTCGAGGCCAGCAGCGCCGGGCGCATTGCCCGGCTGGTGCCGCTGCGCTACGGGCGCATGCTGGTGTCGCCGTTCACCTTCTTTCGCGGCGCTGCCATGCTGCAGGCGCACGATCTGGCCGGCACGCCCTGCAGCGGCATCATCCAGCAGATCTGTGGCGACGCGCATCTGGGCAACTTCGGCGGTTTTGCCTCGCCCGAGCGAACGCTCTTGTTCGACCTCAACGATTTCGACGAAACGCACCCCGGCCCCTGGGAGTGGGATGTGAAGCGGCTGGCGGCCAGCTTCGTGCTGGCCGCGCGCACCGCTGGCTTCAGCCGGCACAGTGCGGACGAGATCGTCTACCGGCTGGTGCGCAGCTATCAGCGCTGGATGGCGCATTACGCCGAGAAGGGCGCGATGCAGGTCTGGTATGACCGCATCAGCTACGAGCGCCTGCTCGACAGCATCGACGACGAGCACGCGCGCGAGGTGCTGGGCCGCGAAATGAAAAAGGCGCAGAAACGCACGCACGAGCGCCTGTTGCCCAAGATCGGCAGCAAGGTCGAGGGCCGTTGGCAGATCAACGACGAGCTGCCCTCACTGTTTCACATCTTCGGCGAAAACCCGGTCTTCGGTGCCGAAGAGCGCAAGATGCTGCTGGGCAACCGGCAGGCGCTGGCGCAGCAGCTGTATGGCGAATACCTGGCGACGATCAGCATCAGCCACCGCCAGCTGCTGGAGCGCTTCAGCATGCAGGATCTGGCGTGCAAGGTGGTCGGTGTCGGCAGTGTCGGCACGCGCTGCCTTGTGCTGCTGCTGACCGACGAACAAGATAAACCGCTCTTCCTGCAGATCAAGGAAGCGCGGCCCTCGGTGCTGGCGCCCTATGTGCCGGCGGGCGTTTCGCCCTACGCCAACGAAGGTCAGCGCGTCGTTGTCGGCAAGCGGCTGATGCAGGCCTTCAGCGACATTTTCCTCGGCTGGTCGCATGCCGGTGGGCATCACTTCTACTTCCGCCAGCTGCGCGACATGAAAATCTCGCCGGCCATCGAGCGCTATTCGCCGACGGTGATGGCGCTCTACGGCGAGCTGTGCGGCTGGGTGCTGGCGCGCGCCCACGCCCGCAGTGGCGGTTTTGCCGGCGAGATCAGCGGCTATTTGGGGCAGGACGATGAATTTGCCAGCGCGCTGGTGCGCTACGCCGCAGCGTATGCCGACCAGAGCGAGCGCGATTACGAACTGTTCCGCGCCGCCTGCCTGAGCGGTCGGCTGGAAGCGCAGTCGGAGGATGATTTTGTCGCCGCGATGACGGGAGCGCTCTGAGCTTCGTGTTGCAGCCTGTTACTGGTGTGGTGTTTTTTGCAGCCCTGCCTGTTTGCGCTGCGTGATCTGCAGTTGCCGAACTGCTTCGCGGTAAGGCTCGATGGCGATGGCTTTTTTCCAGTAGCGTTCCGCCTCTGCATAGCGCTGTTTTCCCATCAGGAAGTGCGCATAGTTTCCATACATGAGGGCGTCTTTGGGGTTGTTGCGGATATTTTCCAGCAACAGCCTTTCCTGTTCGGCAGTGTCCCCGACATTTTTAGCCACATGCTGGCGGTGGATGTTCACCAAGCGGCGCTGGTAGTCGAACTTCGCCAGCCGGTCGGCCTCGGCGAAGTGCTGCTCTGCACGCTGGGCGTCTTTCATGTGTTCGGCAACGATGCCCTTGAAATACCAGGCATGAAAATTGGAAGGGTCAAGCTCGTAGGCCTTGTTGAGCGCCATCCATGCGCCGCGCAAATCACCCTGCAGGATGAGTATGCGTGCGTAATGTGCGTGGGCCTGGCTGTTGCCGGGAGCAAGCTCTCTGGCCTTCGCCGCCAGTGTCAAGGCCCGCTCGGCTGTGCCTGGCTGGAAACTGTCCAGCCTGTACCAGTCGCCTATTTTGTAACCGTCGATCAGCACCAGCAGCGATTCGTCCATGTAGATCCAGGCATCACCCGGATTTTCCGCCTTTGCTGCAGTGATGCGTTGCCTGGCTTGGCCGACAAGCTGCATATTGAATACGTCAGCCTCAAGACGGTAGTAGGTGGCGCGGCTTGTGTCATTGCCGCTTTGCGCCGCCCTGGCCGGCTGCAGTTTGCCTGCAAGAAGGCAAAACAGGACGAATGCGCATGCTGTCAGCATGATCATCATCGCCCGGCCGGTCATCAGCGGGCGGTTGCCTGATCTCGCTGCGAGTACAGGTGATCGTGGACTTTCTGAGAGGGGTTTGTACAGGAGGTTGTTCATCGCGGTTTCCGAGCCAACGGTAGTACAGTGGTAAGTCACTGCCTGACCAATACCTTTCACCATTATTATTGAATTTGGTCTGAATAATGTTGAGTGCATTCATGGTTGTTGCGTGATCGGTATGTTTTGTTGGGAGCTGGCTGTGGCATGCCCTGGCGACAGCAGGCGCAGGATGAAATCACGAACGCCAAACAGCCGGATCGTGGCGGGCAAGTGAGCGCGGCCATTGCGGTACAGGTCGTCTCGTGTGTCTAATGCAGGATTCAAGTCAAGGAGTTGAAAGCATGGCAGGTTTGCGTGATTCGATGCTGGGGCTGGGCATCAGCATTGCCGTGGGGCTGGTGCTCTCGTCGGCGATTATCAGCTATACGGCGGGCCGCATCAGCGGCAACAAGCAGTCGGTTTCGGTGAAGGGGCTGGCGGAAAAGGCGGTGAGCGCCGATCAGGCGCGCTGGAGCGTCATCGTGCAGGGTGGGGCGACGACCTTGCCGGCGGCATTTGCGCAGCTGCGTGCCAATCGTCCTGCGCTGGTCGAGTTTCTCAAGCAGCAGGGTTTCACTGAGAAACAGCTTGCCTTCGGCCGCGAGGAATATGAAGTGGTATACAAGCAGGATGAGGAAGGCCGTCCCACGCGCGAGGTTGAGCAGTATGTGGCCAGTCAGAGTGTGCAGCTGGCCAGCAATGACGTGAAGCGCGTCGATGCCGCCGCCGGCAAGATCGTGCAGCTGGTCGAAAGCGGCCTGCCGATCCGCGTGAACGACCCCGAATATCTGGTCAGCACGCTGGAAGCCGTGAAAATGTCGCTGATCGCCAACGCCACGCGCAATGCGCATGACCGCGCGACCGAATTCGCCAAGACCGGCGGCGCGACCGTGGGCGCGATGAAGTCGGCCAATCAGGGCGCTTTCTACATCCTGCCCGCGCAGGGCGGCGGCAGCGATGACGACTACGGCGGTGCTTACGACAAATCCACCATCGACAAGATCGCCCGCGTGGTGGTGACCGTCGAATACGCGATCAGCCAGTGACGGACTGATTGGCGGTGGCCGGGCGGTGGCCTTCCGGATGCAGGTGCACTGCCAGCCAGAGTGCGCCGTCACTGACGCGGCAGACCGTGTGCGGCGTGCCGGCGGGCAGGAACAGGTAATCGCCAGCCGCCAGCGGTACCAACTCGCCGGTTACGTCCAGCACTGCCTCACCCTGCAGCAGCACGACCCATTCATCCTGCTCCTGCACGTACGTTGTCGCCGCGATGCGCGGCGAGCTGACGATGCGTTCGATCAGCAGATTGCGCTGCGCCAGCAGCAGATCGAAGCGCTCGCCGTCGGATGGCGTACCGGCATGCCGGAACAGATTGCCGCGTTGCATATTCTTGCCTGATAGGTATAAGCCCGAAACCATTCATTTGAAGTGGCTGTGGCCGTATAGATTGTAGAGTATATTCAGAGCCGTTTGATCCGCCCGCGCAGCGTGTCGGTGTGGGCGGCGTTGCTGCGAAGGCGTCAATACTGTCGGTCTGTGATGTGATACACGTTGATGTATCGACTTGATATTGCTTATTCATCCTTGTCCCGGTTGGTCAGGCCCGACACGACGGCCACCAGCAAGAGGCTTGCCAACCAGCCGAACAGGATTTCCAGCCAGACCAGCAGTCGGGTCGCATGGTATTTCCATACGTTAGCGGCAAAAAACTGCCCCAGCTCCGAGAAGATGTTTGCCTTCGGCGTCGGAATATACGGTGCCCAGTCGTGCTCTTGTTGCAGATCGACCAGTGGCAAGAGCAGGTCCAGCGAATAGGCGAACGGACTGAAGCCGGTGTATTCACCAGCCAGCGGTGCACACAGATACCAGTTGCCGCTTGGATTGTCAGGGTTGACTGGCAAGTTGGGTGGCGACTCATAACCGGGGCGGCAGGTCGCATAGTCTGGGTGATTAAAAACCAGCGGATTGCTCGGCGCAAAAACACCGTTGAGCGCCGCCATCCAGAACAGTGCCGCACTGACCAGCCATACACCGAACATGATTGCCAGCAGTCGCAATGGGCGATGGCCATAACCGATCAGCAAGCCAAACACCCAATGGAAAAAGCGCGGAATGTGGCCTTGCACCACGCCGATTTGGCGACGGTGTTTTTCATACGCGATCGCCACCTGCCGTGCATCTTCCAGATGCCCCATCGAGCGTAGCGTGCGAATCAGTTGCTTCCAGGGTTGCGGCCTGAATTGCTGCGGGTCATTGACCTGATCTTCCTGTTGCTTTTGTAGCCACACGATTCGCTTTGCCGCATCGCACGACGAGCCACCGGCAATGTGCCCGTATACAAAACCATCCAGCACCAGTCCGTCACCCCAAGAGGCGACATCGTCGACGAGCTGGCCAATATGACAGCCGGCCAGATTGACCTCGTTCACGGTTTTTTTCAGATTCCGAAATTGAAAACTGCGATCAATTTGCGCCAATTCAGCGGCGATTGCGAACCCTTGCTGACTGCTGAATTGTCCACCCTCGCAAATGAGGCCTCCACCGATTTGTGCCCCCGAAAGGCAAAGCGTTCCGCTGGAGCTGAATCCATCATTGAGAAAAATATCGCCCTTGATGGTTGCTCGGCTTGCATTCAAGCTGCAGTTGTCTTTACCGTCAAATTGACCACTAGAGCATTCGAGGATGCTCCCGATTTCCGCACCCAGCAAACGTACCGTGCCGGACGCTTTAAAATGGTTGTTTAGAAATATGCTGCCTTGGATTTTCGCTTTGTCGAGAGATAGGGCTGCATTGTCATGGCCGTCAAAGACGCCGCCTCTACAAGAGAAGTCGCCGCCTATCCTTGCGCCGAGTAGGCGGATTTCTGCGCTTGATTCACAGTCTCGCATAAACATGTCCGCATCCGCGCACAGCCCATCGCCTAGCAATCCCGGAAATTTCGATCCTGATAGCACGAGCAAACCATGAATATGTGCATGCCGCAGTACCGGAGGGGCTGTGAAGTGGCAGTTGATGGCGAGAATACTGGACTGGATTTCACACCTTATCAGATCGAGCGTCCCGTCGATCCAGGCACCTTGCAAAGCTACGCCATGCTCATGTACCGGTGTTTTTTCGTCGCCGCCCAGCGCCAGAAAGCGAAGAAATGGGGCGCGTACCCGGTTCGTGGTGCTCATCTCTTCCGGGCGTGCTGTGCCGATGACCGCCTGTTCACCTTTCCTCACCGCTTCCTTCAGTGCCTCTTCTGCGGGAAGTGAGGTTAACCGCGAATTTCGGATACCAAGCGTAGCCAGATAAACTGGCATACGGAGGTATCGATGTACAAAATCCCGAAGCAGAGCTTCACCACCGAGTTCAAGCAAGAGGCGGTCCGCCTGGTCGAAGCCGAAGGCAAATCCCCCGCCCAGGTCGCCCGCGACCTGGGCATTTCCGAGCAGACACTCAGCAACTGGCGCAAAGCCAGCAAGGCGGGAAAACTGGCCGCCGGAACTGGCAAGGCCATCACGCCCGAGCAGATGGAGTTATCCCAGCTGCGCGCGGAGAACGCCCGACTGAAGATGGAGCTCGAAATCCTGGAAAAAGCCACGGCGTACTT
>NZ_AUMS01000018.1 GCF_000430805.1 Chitinilyticum aquatile DSM 21506
GGCACTGTTGCAAATAGTCGGTGGTGATAAACTTATCATCCCCTTTTGCTGATGGAGCTGCACATGAACCCATTCAAAGGCCGGCATTTTCAGCGTGACATCATTCTGTGGGCCGTACGCTGGTACTGCAAATACGGCATCAGTTACCGTGAGCTGCAGGAGATGCTGGCTGAACGCGGAGTGAATGTCGATCACTCCACGATTTACCGCTGGGTTCAGCGTTATGCGCCTGAAATGGAAAAACGGCTGCGCTGGTACTGGCGTAACCCTTCCGATCTTTGCCCGTGGCACATGGATGAAACCTACGTGAAGGTCAATGGCCGCTGGGCGTATCTGTACCGGGCCGTCGACAGCCGGGGCCGCACTGTCGATTTTTATCTCTCCTCCCGTCGTAACAGCAAAGCTGCATACCGGTTTCTGGGTAAAATCCTCAACAACGTGAAGAAGTGGCAGATCCCGCGATTCATCAACACGGATAAAGCGCCCGCCTATGGTCGCGCGCTTGCTCTGCTCAAACGCGAAGGCCGGTGCCCGTCTGACGTTGAACACCGACAGATTAAGTACCGGAACAACGTGATTGAATGCGATCATGGCAAACTGAAACGGATAATCGGCGCCACGCTGGGATTTAAATCCATGAAGACGGCTTACGCCACCATCAAAGGTATTGAGGTGATGCGTGCACTACGCAAAGGCCAGGCCTCAGCATTTTATTATGGTGATCCCCTGGGCGAAATGCGCCTGGTAAGCAGAGTTTTTGAAATGTAAGGCCTTTGAATAAGACAAAAGGCTGCCTCATCGCTAACTTTGCAACAGTGCCTTCTACGGCACGTTTGAAGGCGCGCTGAAAGGTCTGGTCATACATGTGATGGCGACGCACGACACCGCTCCGTGGATCGGTCGAATGCGTGTGCTGCGCAAAAACCCAGAACCACGGCCAGGAATGCCCGGCGCGCGGATACTTCCGCTCAAGGGCGTCGGGAAGCGCAACGCCGCTGCGGCCCTCGGCCTGGTCCTTCAGCCACCATGCCCGTGCACGCGACAGCTGCTCGCGCAGGCTGGGTGCCAAGCTCTCGGGTAACATCAAGGCCCGATCCTTGGAGCCCTTGCCCTCCCGCACGATGATCGTGCCGTGATCGAAATCCAGATCCTTGACCCGCAGTTGCAAACCCTCACTGATCCGCATGCCCGTTCCATACAGAAGCTGGGCGAACAAACGATGCTCGCCTTCCAGAAAACCGAGGATGCGAACCACTTCATCCGGGGTCAGCACCACCGGCAAGCGCCGCGACGGCCGAGGTCTTCCGATCTCCTGAAGCCAGGGCAGATCCGTGCACAGCACCTTGCCGTAGAAGAACAGCAAGGCCGCCAATGCCTGACGATGCGTGGAGACCGAAACCTTGCGCTCGTTCGCCAGCCAGGACAGAAATGCCTCGACTTCGCTGCTGCCCAAGGTTGCCGGGTGACGCACACCGTGGAAACGGATGAAGGCACGAACCCAGTGGACATAAGCCTGTTCGGTTCGTAAACTGTAATGCAAGTAGCGTATGCGCTCACGCAACTGGTCCAGAACCTTGACCGAACGCAGCGGTGGTAACGGCGCAGTGGCGGTTTTCATGGCTTGTTATGACTGTTTTTTTGTACAGTCTATGCCTCGGGCATCCAAGCAGCAAGCGCGTTACGCCGTGGGTCGATGTTTGATGTTATGGAGCAGCAACGATGTTACGCAGCAGGGCAGTCGCCCTAAAACAAAGTTAGACATCATGAGGGTAGCGGTGACCATCGAAATTTCGAACCAACTATCAGAGGTGCTAAGCGTCATTGAGCGCCATCTGGAATCAACGTTGCTGGCCGTGCATTTGTACGGCTCCGCAGTGGATGGCGGCCTGAAGCCATACAGCGATATTGATTTGTTGGTTACTGTGGCCGTAAAGCTTGATGAAACGACGCGGCGAGCATTGCTCAATGACCTTATGGAGGCTTCGGCTTTCCCTGGCGAGAGCGAGACGCTCCGCGCTATAGAAGTCACCCTTGTCGTGCATGACGACATCATCCCGTGGCGTTATCCGGCTAAGCGCGAGCTGCAATTTGGAGAATGGCAGCGCAATGACATTCTTGCGGGTATCTTCGAGCCAGCCATGATCGACATTGATCTAGCTATCCTGCTTACAAAAGCAAGAGAACATAGCGTTGCCTTGGTAGGTCCGGCAGCGGAGGAATTCTTTGACCCGGTTCCTGAACAGGATCTATTCGAGGCGCTGAGGGAAACCTTGAAGCTATGGAACTCGCAGCCCGACTGGGCCGGCGATGAGCGAAATGTAGTGCTTACGTTGTCCCGCATTTGGTACAGCGCAATAACCGGCAAAATCGCGCCGAAGGATGTCGCTGCCGACTGGGCAATAAAACGCCTACCTGCCCAGTATCAGCCCGTCTTACTTGAAGCTAAGCAAGCTTATCTGGGACAAAAAGAAGATCACTTGGCCTCACGCGCAGATCACTTGGAAGAATTTATTCGCTTTGTGAAAGGCGAGATCATCAAGTCAGTTGGTAAATGATGTCTAACAATTCGTTCAAGCCGACCGCGCTACGCGCGGCGGCTTAACTCCGGCGTTAGATGCACTAAGCACATAATTGCTCACAGCCAAACTATCAGGTCAAGTCTGCTTTTATTATTTTTAAGCGTGCATAATAAGCCCTACACAAATTGGGAGATATATCATGAAAGGCTGGCTTTTTCTTGTTATCGCAATAGTTGGCGAAGTAATCGCAACATCCGCATTAAAATCTAGCGAGGGCTTTACTAAGCTTGCCCCTTCCGCCGTTGTCATAATCGGTTATGGCATCGCATTTTATTTTCTTTCTCTGGTTCTGAAATCCATCCCTGTCGGTGTTGCTTATGCAGTCTGGTCGGGACTCGGCGTCGTCATAATTACAGCCATTGCCTGGTTGCTTCATGGGCAAAAGCTTGATGCGTGGGGCTTTGTAGGTATGGGGCTCATAATTGCTGCCTTTTTGCTCGCCCGATCCCCATCGTGGAAGTCGCTGCGGAGGCCGACGCCATGGTGACGGTGTTCGGCATTCTGAATCTCACCGAGGACTCCTTCTTCGATGAGAGCCGGCGGCTAGACCCCGCCGGCGCTGTCACCGCGGCGATCGAAATGCTGCGAGTCGGATCAGACGTCGTGGATGTCGGACCGGCCGCCAGCCATCCGGACGCGAGGCCTGTATCGCCGGCCGATGAGATCAGACGTATTGCGCCGCTCTTAGACGCCCTGTCCGATCAGATGCACCGTGTTTCAATCGACAGCTTCCAACCGGAAACCCAGCGCTATGCGCTCAAGCGCGGCGTGGGCTACCTGAACGATATCCAAGGATTTCCTGACCCTGCGCTCTATCCCGATATTGCTGAGGCGGACTGCAGGCTGGTGGTTATGCACTCAGCGCAGCGGGATGGCATCGCCACCCGCACCGGTCACCTTCGACCCGAAGACGCGCTCGACGAGATTGTGCGGTTCTTCGAGGCGCGGGTTTCCGCCTTGCGACGGAGCGGGGTCGCTGCCGACCGGCTCATCCTCGATCCGGGGATGGGATTTTTCTTGAGCCCCGCACCGGAAACATCGCTGCACGTGCTGTCGAACCTTCAAAAGCTGAAGTCGGCGTTGGGGCTTCCGCTATTGGTCTCGGTGTCGCGGAAATCCTTCTTGGGCGCCACCGTTGGCCTTCCTGTAAAGGATCTGGGTCCAGCGAGCCTTGCGGCGGAACTTCACGCGATCGGCAATGGCGCTGACTACGTCCGCACCCACGCGCCTGGAGATCTGCGAAGCGCAATCACCTTCTCGGAAACCCTCGCGAAATTTCGCAGTCGCGACGCCAGAGACCGAGGGTTAGATCATGCCTAGCATTCACCTTCCGGCCGCCCGCTAGCGGACCCTGGTCAGGTTCCGCGAAGGTGGGCGCAGACATGCTGGGCTCGTCAGGATCAAACTGCACTATGAGGCGGCGGTTCATACCGCGCCAGGGGAGCGAATGGACAGCGAGGAGCCTCCGAACGTTCGGGTCGCCTGCTCGGGTGATATCGACGAGGTTGTGCGGCTGATGCACGACGCTGCGGCGTGGATGTCCGCCAAGGGAACGCCCGCCTGGGACGTCGCGCGGATCGACCGGACATTCGCGGAGACCTTCGTCCTGAGATCCGAGCTCCTAGTCGCGAGTTGCAGCGACGGCATCGTCGGCTGTTGCACCTTGTCGGCCGAGGATCCCGAGTTCTGGCCCGACGCCCTCAAGGGGGAGGCCGCATATCTGCACAAGCTCGCGGTGCGACGGACACATGCGGGCCGGGGTGTCAGCTCCGCGCTGATCGAGGCTTGCCGCCATGCCGCGCGAACGCAGGGGTGCGCCAAGCTGCGGCTCGACTGCCACCCGAACCTGCGTGGCCTATACGAGCGGCTCGGATTCACCCACGTCGACACTTTCAATCCCGGCTGGGATCCAACCTTCATCGCAGAACGCCTAGAACTCGAAATCTAACGTCCGTTCGGGCATCGAGGTCCATGTCGGGGTGGGACGGGCCCGTGGCTTCAAGATCACTTGCAGTCCGACCGCGATGTCTTGGTTGCGCGAGAGGTTGTCGACAGGCCATGCTGAGTGTGCGATGGTTGATCGCTTCCTCGCCGCTCTCCACGGCGACGATGGCCGCCGCCATCAGCAAGTGCGCCAGTTCCCCTATGGTGCCCTCGCTGCGTGTGAGCAGGTAGCGAGCCATGTCCAGCGTGGCAATTGGGGAAGGCCGGCGCAGCGGGAGCGAAGCGGCGAAGCTGGCCAGCAGTGAGCAGCAATCGTCGTTGGCCTCCCATACCGGCAGCATCATCGGCTCGAAGCGATTTTCCAACTGGTCATCGGAGCGGATGGCTAGGTAGGCGTCGCGCGTGCCTACCCCAACCAACGGGATGCGCAGTTCGTTGCCGAGGAAGCGCAGCAGGTTGAGGAATTCCCGGCGGTTGACGCTGTTGCCGGCCAGCACGTTGTGCAGCTCGTCGATCACCAGCATGCGCACGCCGACCTTGCGCAGCAGTGCCAGAGCCAGTTGCTCCATTTCCGGCAACCGTGGGCGTGGGCGCAGCGGCGCGCCCATCGCGGCGAGCAGCGCGACGTAGAAGCGGATCACGGACGGCTCGGACGGCATCTGCACGACCAACACCGGGATGTGCTCCTGGTCGGCGTCGGAGCTGGCCGGGTGGGTGCGGCGGAACTTCTCGACGATCATCGACTTGCCATTGTTGGTCGGGCCAACCAGCAGCAGGTTGGGCATGCGTTGCTTGTTTGGCCACGCATAAAGGGCTTCCAGCCGGTTCAGCGCCTCGACTGCGCGCGGATAGCCGATCCAGCGGTCGGCGCGAAGGCGCTGGATGCGCTCGTCCGCCGGAAGACGGGCCAAGCCCTGGGCCGCCGGCAGCAGGTGGGACAGGTCGATGATGGGATATTCGTCCACGGCTACCACTCCTCAATCTGGTCGAACGGTTTGGCGGGTGGCAAGTTGTCTGCCTGCGGGTCGGCAATATCCGTATCCGGCGGAACGGGCTTGTCCGGCCGAGCTGATGTCTTGAGGTGCTGGCGGCGATCCGCGTCACGCCGCGCCTTGCGTGTGGCCTTCTGCGCGCTGGTCACAATCTCACGCATCTGGCCGATCATGCGGAACAGCGCCGACTCATCCACCTGTTCGCGCCCTTGCTGCCGCAGTTTCGCCAGCGCCTGCCGTTGTTCCCAGAGGGTGACAGCCGGATGCGACAAGGTACGGTAGGGAATTTCCAGGTAATGCTGTCCCTCCGGTTCCAGGACCCAGATACGGCTGATGTCGCGCGGATCGCGCCGGATCAGAAAGGACGGCCAGCGTTCACGCCGCGCAATCCACGGCTTGAGCGCATCGGCGTAGTAGTGGATGTGGTCGATGACAAAGCCGGTGCGGGTCAGCGTGCGCCGGAGGATCGGCAGAAAATCGACCAGGAACGAAGTAGCGCGTGTGACGACGGCCGGTACGCCGACACGCGCCACGGCCTCGGCCCAGCGCGCGGCCGGCGGTTGGAGCAGGCCGTTGTGCACCGAACCGTGGTAGGTGCCGACCGCCAATGTGAGCCAGCGCTCTAGCTCGCGCAGCGTCAGGGCGGCCTTGTTTTCGGAATCGTAGTCGCCGCGCTGGTCAGGGTTGGAGAAGGTCGTTCCCGGCAGTTCGTCGTGAATCATCTGCATCGCCGTGCCGATGATCCGTTCCACGATGCCGCCATAGTGCGGCTGTCCCAGCGGGCGATAGTCCAGCCGGATGCCATGCTGCTCGCAACCCCGGCGCAGGGCCTCGCTCTTGAACTCGGCCGCGTTGTCTAGGTAGAGCAGCAAGGGCTTGCCGCTCATCTGCCAATCCATTTCCACGTTCAGTCCTTCCAGCCAAGGGCGCTTGTCGCAGGCGACATGCACGAGGCACAGGCCAACCGAAACGGCAGACGGCGCTTCCAGCGTGACGACCATGCCGAGCACGCAGCGGGTGAACACGTCGATGGCGAGGGTCAGGTACGGGCGGCCAATAGGTTGCCGGTCGCGGTCATCGACCACGATCAGGTCGATGACCGTATGGTCTATCTGCACCTGCTCCAGCGGCGCGGTCACGGCAGGAGGCTCGCCGCCCACACCTTGTAGGTCACGAGCGGCATCCTGGCCTTCCCGCCGGCGGATGACCTTGCGCGGGTCAAGGCTAGCGATCCGTAAGGCCACGGTATTGCGCGCCGGCACTCGCAGTTTTTGAGCCTTGCACACCTGAGTGACTTCGCGGTGAAAGGCCGCTAGGCTGCGCTTCTGCTTGGTCAGGAACCGCTTTTGCAGTAGCTCGTGGATGACGCGCTCGACCGGTTCCGGCAAGCGCCCCTTACCTTTACCTCCACCGGACTGGCCGGGCACCAGATCCGTCACGAGGCCGCTGCCTTGCCGGGCACGCCGGATCAGAACGTATACCTGGCGCCGAGACAAGCCCAGCGCCTGAGCCGCCATATCGGCCGCTTCGTGCCCGACCGTCTCCGACTGCGCCAACGGACTGATGATCTCCGCACGACGGCGCGCACGCTCCCAAGCCTCATCAGGCAGAGTGGCCACGCCTTGTTCTGGAATCCGTGGGGTGTCCGTCGCCATGCTCACCTCGCTTTGGTGCACACGAGTATTGAGCATAGTCGAGATTGGTGCAGATCACTTCTGATATTGAACTGTCAGGAGCTGGCTGCACAACAGCCATTACGCCCAATCAACTGGTGCAGTCGTCTTCTGAAAATGACACCGGCGCGGCACGGGAATCAAGGCATTGCGATTCTCGAAAATAGTTCTTGAAATTCTATTCTTGATTGCATATCATCTCAACGAGTTTCGATAAGAAAGGATGCCCATGCGACCGTCTGTTGTGCTTGACATGAAGCGAAGCGCAGTGCGTGAAGCGGTAGGCCGCTTTCGCGCCGCGAACCCGCGCGTCTTCGGCTCGGTGCTGCATGGCACCGACCGGGATGGCAGCGACCTCGACCTGTTGGTCGATGCGCTGCCCGGTGCCACGTTGTTGGACTTGGGCGATTTGGAAGAAGAACTGAAATCGCTGCTCGGCGTTGACGTCGATCTGCTGACTCCCGGCGACCTGCCGCCGAAGTTCCGGGCCAAGGTGCTCGCGGAGGCGCAACCGATATGAGCGAGAACCGCCTGCCCGATTACCTCGACCACATTCAGCAGGCCGCAACCGATGCGCGCAGCTTCGTGGAAGGGATGGCCAAGGACGACTTCTTGGCCGACAAGCGCACCCAGCAGGCCGTCATCATGAGCCTGATCGTCATCGGCGAGGCGGCCACAAAGGTGATGGATGGCTACGTCGAGTTCACCCAGGCGCATGCCGACGTGCCGTGGCGCAGCATGCGCAATATGCGTAATCGCATGGCTCACGGCTATTTCGACATCAACCTCGATGTGGTGTGGGAGACGGTACAGGAATGGCTGCCGGCGTTGCTCCAGCAATTGCCCGCCGTGCGTCAGGATGCCGACGATGAAGACCGTAACGACAAAGGCATGGAGCCATGACCAATCAAGCCGCCGATGTTCGGCCCCTCTGGCGTGTTCGATCCCGCGACCTATGAGCCGCGCTCGGGCAAGACCTTCTGGATGGCCGCAACGGACGTGAGTTCGCTGGTGGGCAAGGAGGCAGCAGCCGACACGCTCATCGGCAACTGCACGACCGCACGACCAGCCTCCCGTTCAAATTCGAGTTAGAACTCATATCCAGCCTGTCTGGGGGCACTGTGAAAGAGGGATCTCCGATGACTGTTGAATCGAGAATATTTTCTGTAGCCGAGTATGTTCAGCCGTCCGAAGGCGAGCCTATTCGTTCCGTTGTGCTTGAAACCCGAGACTCAATTATCGTGGTTTGGCATGTCCATCCCGGGCAGGAAATTGCGGCTCACATTCATCCTCACGGCCAAGACACGTGGACTGTTTTGTCGGGAATGGCTGATTACTTTCAGGGCAATGGGATTGTTCGTGTCCTCAGGGAAGGTGAGATAGCCGTGGCAAGACCGGGCCAAGTGCACGGGGCGCGAAATACAGGTACCGAGCCATTTGTGTTCGTCTCGGTTGTGGCATCAGCCAATGCCGGTTTCGTATTGGCTGAGCGATAGAGCCCAATCTCTGGAGTTGGTCCAATGAGCGGTCGGGGAGATAGGTAACAGACATGCAGCGGACACGGCTGCTAAACCAGGTCGCAAACCTCCTTGCGTCGCAGCGTGCCGCAAGCGACGCGATCAATCGAATGGGGTCGGCATGAGACTGAACACCATCCAGTTCCCGACCGCGTAGCCGCCTGTCCTGCCGATCAGGTCTTGACCATCGACGCCTGGGATCAGTCCTGAATGTTCTTGGAGACCACTACGTTATGAGCCGCAGCCGCCGCAAAACACCCATCGTCGGGCACACGACCTGCGGCAGCGAGCGCGAGGACAAGAAGCTCTGGCATCAGCGCTGGCGCACCCGTGAGCGCACGGCGCTGACCAGCGCGTCGCCCGAAGCCCTGAGCGCCCATCTGCCCCTGCTGGAAAACCAGGCCAGCAGCGTCTGGTCGATGGGCAAGGATGGCCGCTCCTACTGGCCCGTCAAGCGCCAGGCCGCCACGGCGGATCGCATCGCCAATCACAAGGGACGCAACCCGCAAGAACGCGCCTCCCTGAAAAAGCGCCTGCTGCGCAAGTGGATGAGCAAATGAAGCTCTCCTTCCATCAGCACATTGCGCTGTTCTGGATGATCGGTGCTCCGGGCGTCTTCGCGCCCGTGATCGAGAACGCCAAGCGGCCCGATGCCGGCGCCGTCATGGCGTGGGGTGTCGCGATCGTGGCGGTGATGATCCTCTTCACCCCTTTGCTGCTGCGCTGTCCACCATTCCGGCGCTGGTATGGCCGGACGGATGCGCTGTCGGAGCGGCAGCGCCAGGCGCTTGCCGAGCGCGGCCTGCGCCGCTACTACCAGACCGCTTTCGATGACGGCTACGTGCCCCGCGTGATGCCCTACGTGTGGCGCATCATCTGGACGGTCGGCGGGTTGATGGCTGTGACCGCCGTACTGCCTACCAACACCGGACGGCCAGCCTTCGATGCCTTGGTGGTCTTCTCGACCTGGTATCCGATAGGCGTGATGCTGCTGGTTTTCGCGTCGAGGCCCCTTGGCCGGTTGATTCGCCAAAGAGCACAGGAGCGGCGGAAATGAGCACGTCAACCATCGAGGCGCTGGCCAGCGCCTGGGCAAGGATTGCCGAGGAAGCGGAATTCCCCGCTGACTACGAGGGGACTGCCACACCACAAGCGCATCGGGCTAGCGAAGCTATTCAGGAGCAGATTCGGGAGCGCATCGTCGCCACCAACGACATGCGGCTGTTCAGCCTGCTGCACCTGCTGGGTCAGGCGTCGCTGCGCATGGAGCAAGCGCTGTGGCCGGAGGATTACGAGCGGATGACGCGCGAGGTTGAGGAAGCCCTGCGGCAAGCCACCGACGCCAACGCCAGATCGTACACCCACGAAGAAGTGATGCAGGCGATGCAGGAACGCATCGACCGGGCGCGAGACAAGCCATGTTGATTGGCTATGCGCGCGTCTCGACGCAGGATCAGAACCTGGAGCTGCAACGCGAAGCCTTGAGCAAGGCCGGATGTAAAAAGGTCTTCGAGGACAAGGTGAGTGGCACGCGGGCAGACCGGCCTGGCTTGGCCAAGACGCTCGAAATGCTGCGCGAAGGCGATACTTTGGTCGTCTGGAAGCTCGACCGGCTGGGCCGGTCGGTCAAGCAACTGGTCGATCTGGTCGGCGATCTGCACAAGCACGGTGTCCAGTTCAGGAGCCTCACCGACTCCATCGACACCGGCACACCATCCGGGCGGTTCTTCTTCCACGTCATGGCGAGCCTTGCCGAAATGGAGCGCGAGCTGACCGTCGAGCGCACCCGCGCCGGGCTGGAAGTCGCCAAGCAGCTCGGCCGCAAAGGCGGCCGCAAGCCGAAGATGACCGACAGCAAGATCGAGTCGGCCAAGAAGCTGCTGGCCAGCGGGGTGCCGCCCAAGGACGTGGCCAAGAACCTCGGCGTGTCCATTCCGACGCTGTACCGCTGGGTGCCAGCCTCCACGCACGCTTAGCGTGCTTTATTTTCCGTTTTCTGAGACGACCCCTAAATGAAAGACTTGCCGATGATCTAACGCCTGAGCGTCTACGTGCAATCCAGGATCACGTCTACGACCGGCGCGACCTTTACTGGATTGCCAGCCACCGTCTTGAACGCTGGATGCACCAACGCTGGCCGCAATGGCGTGAAGAAGAGGCCGATACACCCGATGAGTTTCGTGGAACGCTAGATTGCCCAATCTGCAGGCAAGAGTTCCTGGTCATTGGTTATCACGACAAACCATTCTGCTTTTGTTGCAACACGGATATTGACGCTGCCGAATGCGACTGCTGTGGCCGGACCTATTTGACGGACCACCCCTGCTGTGAATACGACGAGTAGGCACAGCAGGAATACCAAGATGCAAGACACACCAATCATTGAACCGAGAATTTCATGAGTATCGAAAAAATCGAAGCCAACAGCCCCGAAGCCCAGTCGGCCAATATCGTGGCCGACAATCTTGCCCAACTTAAAGCCCTGTTTCCCGAACTAGTGACGGAAAGTGCGAACGGCGCGGCCATCAATGTCGATGTGCTGAAAGCCTTGGTTGGCGACCAGACTGTGACCGATGCCGACGAGAAATATGGCCTGAACTGGCATGGCAAGAAGAAGGCTCGGCAGATTGCTTTGACCCCGAGCACTGGAACCCTGCGCCCCTGCCCGGAGGAAAGCGTTGATTGGGAAACGACGCAGAACCTGATGATCGAGGGGGATAACCTCGAAGTGCTGAAGCTGCTACAAAAGAGCTACGCGGGGAAAGTGAAACTGATCTACATTGACCCGCCATATAACACCGGCAAGGACTTTGTTTACCCGGACAACTTCCAAGACAACATCGAAAACTATCAGCAGTTGATGGGATGGCGGGATACTGGTGGGGGGAAAATTAGCTCTCTTGCGTCTCGAAAGAATACAGAAGCAAGTGGAAGGTTTCACACTGACTGGCTAAACATGATGTATCCGCGATTGCGTTTAGCCAAAGATTTGCTTAAGGACGACGGAGCAATTTTCGTCTCTATTGATGATTGTGAAGTCGCGCACTTACGACTGCTTTTGGACGATATTTTTGGGTCTGAAAATTTTGTGGCAAATCTTATTTGGGAGAAAAAATTCGCGCCCCAAAATGATGAAAAATACTTTTCAGAGCGTCACGACTTTGTAGTTGTATTCGCCAGAAGGAAAGAGCTTTGGAAACGCAATTTGTTGCCACGTAGTGAAGAGGCTGCTGCAAGATATAAGAACCCAGATAACGATCCTCGAGGGCCTTGGGCTTCGAGTGACTTACTCCGAATGGAGCATCGGGATAACTGCGTTTATTCGATAAAAGGACCAAGCGGAACTGAGTGGGCACCTGAACCAGGCACAAGCTGGCGACACCCTGAGGAAGAAATGCTGGAGCTTATTCGCTCCAATCAGGTGTGGTTCGGTGCGGATGGGAGCAGCAAACCAAGAAGGAAGCGGTATCTATCAGAGGTCAGCGACGGCGTTGTGCCTGAAACCATGTGGTTTCATAAGGATTGCGGGCACAATCAAGAAGGTACGCAAGAGGTTAAGTCGTTGTTTTCCGACGTGGGGGTTGCATTCTCAAATCCAAAGCCGACTAGGCTTATTCGACAAATGATTAATATCGGCACGAATCCAGAAAGTGACGATATTGTTCTCGATTTTTTCGCAGGATCAGGAACTACCGGCCATGCGGTAATGGCCCAAAACTTGGATGATGGCGGTCGCCGAAGATTCGTACTTGTGCAGTTGCCGGAGCCACTAGATACCGAAGTGAAAGAACAAGCAATGGCAGCTAATTGCTGTGAGACACTTGGTATTGCGAAAAACATCGCTGCACTAACTAGAGAGAGACTTCGACGGTCTGCAAAGCGATTGGAGAGTAAATCGCAGCTATTGGTTGGTGATGTAGGTTTTAGAGCCTTTAAGTTGGATACCTCCAACATCCGCGCCTGGAGTCCCACGGTCAACGATCTGAAAACCTCGCTTTTCGATCACCTCGAACACCTAGAGTCAGGCCGTGGCAGCGACGACATCCTCTACGAAATCCTGCTCAAGCTGGGTCTGGACCTCTGCGTTCCCATCGAGAAGCGGGAAATCGCTGGCAAGCAGGTCAATAGCGTCGGCTCGGGTGTGCTGATGGCCTGTCTGGTCGAAAGCATCAAGGCAGTCGAGGTAGAAGCCCTGGCGCTGGGGATGGTGGCGTGGCGTGAGGAGCAAGGCACGGTGGGCGACACCACGGCGGTGTTCCGTGATAGCGCCTTCGAGAACGATGTTGCCAAGAGCAATCTGGCCGCGATCCTCGAACAACACGGCATCAAGCAAGTGCGGAGCCTGTGATGAGCGAGTTTCTGATTTACCAGGCGGAAGATGGCAAGACCCAGCTTTCCGTGGTGCTGGAAAACGAAGAGTTGTGGCTGAGCCAGAAGCAACTGACCGAGTTGTTTGGCAAGGCCAAGACCACCATCAGCGAACACATTAAGCACATCTTCGAGGATGGGGAATTGCGCGAGGATTCAGTTGTTCGGTTTTTCCGAACAACTGCCGCCGATGGCAAAAACTACGAGGTGGCGCACTACAACCTCGACATGGTGCTGGCCTTGGGCTACCGGGTACGCAGCCAGGCGGGCGTTCGCTTTCGGCAGTGGGCAAGTGCCCAACTGAAGGAATACCTCGTCAAAGGCTTCGTGCTCGACGATGAGCGCCTGAAGAACCCCGGCCAGGCACGTGACTACTTTGACGAACTGACCCGCCGCCTGCAGGATATCCGCACCAGCGAGCGTCGTTTTTATCAAAAAATCACCGACATCTACGCGACCAGCGTCGATTACGACTCGACAGCCGCCATTACGCAGGAGTTTTTCGCCACGGTGCAGAACAAAGTGCACTACGCGATTCACGGCCACACGGCGGCTGAACTGATTAAGCAACGTGCGGATAGCAGCCAGCCCAATATGGGGCTGACCAATTGGAGTGGTGCGCGGATTCGCAAAAGCGATGTCAGCGTTGCCAAAAACTATCTGACCGAGGAAGAACTGCGCGCCCTGAACAATCTGGCCGAGCAATACCTGGTGTTTGCGGAAGGTCAGGCTGCACGGCGTATTGCGATGACCATGAAGGACTGGATCACCAAGCTGGAAGGATTTCTGACGCTGAACGACAGGGAAATCCTGCGCGGAGCCGGTCAGGTGTCGGCTGACTTGGCGAAAAGCCATGCGGAAACCGAGTTTTCCAAGTTTCGGGTGATCGACGATGCTCGGATTGAGTCGGATTTTGATCGCATGGTGAAGTCACTTCCGGCTCCCAGGAAGGGCAAACAATGAAACTGCATTTTGAATCGGACCTGCCCTACCAAATCGAAGCCATCGAGGCCGTCTGTGACCTGTTCCGGGGCCAGGAGGTTTGCCGCTCCGTTTTCACGGTTACGGCGCAAGCCTTGGGCGGTGCTGGCAATCAGCAAAGCTTTGAAGGCAAGCAATTCACCGAAAGCGGTGGTATCGGCAATGCCCTGCAACTGATCGTCGATGAGGAATTGAACGAGAATCTGCAGCAGGTGCAGCTTCGCAATGGCCTGCCGCCCTCGCTGCCACTGGAATCCAAGCAGCCGCTCGATTTCACGGTGGAAATGGAAACCGGCACGGGCAAGACCTACGTTTACCTGCGCTCTGTGTTCGAGTTGAACCAGCGATATGGCTTCACCAAGTTCGTCGTGGTGGTGCCGTCGGTGGCGATCAAGGAAGGCGTGAACAAGACGCTGCAGATCACCCGCGAGCATTTCGAGGGGCTGTACCCCAGCGCCAAGGGCTACGAGTTCTTTCAGTACGATTCCGACAAGCTCGGCCAGGTACGTAACTTTGCGACTAGCCCGAACATTCAGATCATGGTCATCACGGTCGGGGCCATCAACAAATTCGGTGACGAAGCGGCAGCACAGGCGGAAGAGTCTGACGAGAGCAAGCGCCGTGAGAAGTCCAAGAACAAAATGTACCGGGCCAGCGAGAAAACGGGCGGTGAGCGCCCCATCGACCTGATTCGGCAGACCAGCCCGATCCTGATCGTAGATGAACCGCAAAGCGTTGATGGCGGTATCGACGGCAAGGGCAAGAAGGCACTGGCGCACATGTCGCCGCTTTGCACCCTGCGTTATTCAGCGACGCACGTGGAAAAGCACAACATGGTGTATCGCCTGGACGCCGTGGATGCCTACGAGCAGCGGTTGGTTAAGCAGATCGAAGTGGCAGCGGCCACCGTGCAGGGCGGTAACAACAAGCCCTACGTGAAGCTGCTTGCGGTCAACAACAAGCGCGGCGTGATTTCGGCCAGCATCGAAGTTGACCGTGAGAACGCGGCTGGCGTGGTGCGCCGGGACACGATTACCGTTCAGGATGGCTTCGACCTGGAGCAGGAAACCGGACGAGCCTTGTATGCCGACATACGCATCGGGGAAATCCGCGCCGGTACTGGGAAGAAAAGCAGCGACCAGTTCCTGGAACTGAAGGTGCCAGGCAGCGAGGTGTTTCTGCGTATCGGCGAAGCCTGGGGCGACGTGGATGCCAGCGCCGTGCATCGGGAGATGATTCGTCGCACCATCAAGGAACATCTGGACAAGGAAAAACGCCTGCGGCCCTTGGGCGTGAAGGTTTTGAGCCTGTTCTTCATCGACGAGGTGGCGAAATACCGGCAATACGACGAGCAGGGCAATCCGGTGAAGGGCGAATACGCGGTGATCTTCGAGGAAGAGTACACGCGTTGGGCACGTCACCCCGACTACCAGAGCCTGTTTGGCGAGATCGACCTGGCGACGGCTGCTGATGAGGTGCACAACGGCTATTTCTCCATCGACAAGAAGAAGGTCGGCGGCAAAACGGTCGAAATGCTCAAGGACACGAGCGGCACGACGGCTGCCGACGACGATACCTACAACCTCATCATGCGCGACAAGGAAAAACTGCTCTCCTTCGAGTCGCCGCTGAAATTCATCTTCTCGCACTCGGCGCTTAAGGAAGGTTGGGATAACCCGAACGTCTTCCAGATTTGCAACTTCTCAACCCGCGAAACCGAGCGGTGGCGTCGGCAAACGATTGGCCGCGGGCTGCGCCTGTGCGTCAATCAGAAGGGCGAGCGGCTACGTGGTTTCGAGATCAATACGCTGACTGTGATTGCCACGGAAAGTTACGAGCAGTTTGCCGAGAACCTGCAGAAGGATATTGAGAAGGACACCGGGATTCAGTTCGGCGTGGTGCATGCCCACGAATTTGCCGGCATCCCCGTGACTGCTGATGGTGGTGAAGTGTCGCCCTTGGGCTTCGAGGCATCCAAAACCTTGTGGGGCCACCTTCAGGCTCAGGGCTATATCAGCGACAAGGGCAAGGTGCAGGATTCGCTGAAAACGGCGTTGAAAACGGGCGACCTGCAACTACCCGCCGAATTTGAAGCTCAGCGTCACCAGATTGTGGCGGTATTGAAGAAGCTTTCCGGAAAGCTGGAAGTCATGAATGCCGATGATCGCAAACCGATTGCTGTCAGAAAATCGGTGTTACTCAGCCCGGACTTCAAGGCCCTGTGGGACCGAATCAAGCACAAAACCACGTATCGCGTTCAATTCGACAACGAAAAGTTGATCGAACGCTGTATCCAGGCGCTGGACGATGCTCCGCCAGTGTCCAAAACCCGCCTGCAGTGGAAGAAGGCTGGCATGGCGATTGGCAAGGCGGGTGTCGACGCTTCGCTGCTGTCGGTATCGGAATCCATCGCCCTCTATGAGGCGGATATTGAGTTGCCCGATGTGCTGACGGAACTGCAAGACAGAACCCAACTGACTCGCAAGACGATTGCCCGCATCCTGACCGAGAGCACCCGGCTGAACGATTTCAAGCGCAATCCGCAGCAGTTCATCGAATTGGCCTCGGACGCAATTAACCGTTGCAAGCGCCTGGCCTTGGTCGATGGCATTAAATACCAGCGCCTCGGTGACGAGCATTACTACGCGCAGGAGCTATTCGAGTCGGAAGAGGTGTCTGGTTACTTGCAAAATATGGTGCTCAATACCGAAAGGTCGGTGTACGAGCATGTCGTTTACGACTCGGCCATCGAGCGTGACTTTGCGGAGTCTCTTGAGAAGAACGAGGCGGTCAAGGTCTATGCCAAGCTGCCCGGCTGGTTCAAGGTGCCGACCCCGCTAGGGACGTACAACCCCGACTGGGCTGTGTTGGTGACGCTGGACGGTCAGGAGCGCCTGTACTTCGTTGTTGAGACCAAGGGTAGCTTGTTTGACGATGAGCTTCGGGATCGGGAAGGCGGCAAGATTAAGTGCGGTGCAGCGCACTTTACGGCCCTGGCGAGCGAGGCAGATGCCGCACGGTATGTTGTTGCCCGCTCGGTCGAGGATGTTTTTGCCAAGGTATGAGCGAATTGGCTAAGGCTCGCGTGGAAATAATGACATATAACTCTATGGACTAATTTTAAAGAAAATCTTCACCAGCATGATCCTTGAACAGATTTGCGCGCCGCAAGTAGCGTAATACTGTTCGAGGATCTTTCTGACCGGTGACTTCCATAATCTTGTACAACTGAACATCCCGCTCACCAGCGGACGTGATAAAACCTGACCGAAGGCTATGTGCCCCAAACTCAGTGAAGCCGAGTCCAATCTGGTTAGCATAGTTCTTCACCACCCGTGCCATCCACTGCGCGCTCAGGCGCTGCTCGGTTGCGGCACCCGCCCAGTCAACGCGTCGGAAAACAGCCCCTTCATCAATCCCCGCAGTGGATAACCAGGCCTTCAGATGCGTAACAGGTTGCAGGCGTCGACCATTCAAGATGGGCTTTTCAAATCCACTGCCGCCTTGATCGGTTTTGCCACGCCGGATCAAGCAGACCAAGTTGCCGGCCTGGTCAAATTTCAGATCGGACACATCGAGTGCAGCCAGTTCTGACCTCCGAAACGCACCTGCAAAGCCTAGTGCAATGATCGCCCTATCACGTAAACCTAACAGCGTATCGGGCGTGAGTTGCAACATGCGAAACACCTGATGATCCAGGATGGGCTCTTTTTGATTGCGAGGCAGCGTGCCATGGATACGCCGGATACCAGTCAACGTACCCCGCACTAACGGATGGTCTGTCGGTGACGGTAATTCCTTCATCTGATGCACATAGCGAATCGATGCCAAGCGTCTTTCCAAGGTTACAGCCGCAACACCTGAGTCTGCTTGATCGGAGAGAAACAGCGCCAAGGTTTCGGGAGTAGCCGGTGTCGTTGCCAACTTGAACCGTTCGCACCAGTCACAAAAAATCCGAAAGTCTGACTGATATGCCCGTAACGTGGCTGGTGCCAGCTGAGCGCGCAAGTAGCCAATCGCGGCTTCAAAGGATTTTTGCAGCTCAGCGGGTACACCGCTGAAGCTGGGTTGTGGCGTCAATGTTGTCATGGCGTGAACTCATCTGGCTCTGCATTCATTCTAGCCGACTAGTCATGATAAGTGTCATTATCGTGACTATAAGTCGGGCCATGTTAAACTGGAATTGCGATTGGACTTCAAAGCAGCTTGCAACACAAACTTGGGGTTACGTCACTACGATCAAGGGAAAGAGCTGAGCCGGCATCAGGATGCTGATAGCGTGTACCGTCATCAAGATGCACTTTCCCGATCCGTATAGCTCTTGGCAGCGGGGCAGTAATGAGAACGCCAACGGCTTGATCCGCGAATTCCTGCCCAAGGGAGAGTATCTGTCGATGTTCAGCAAGGAACAACTAGTATGACTTTGTTGCACAAATCAAATCAGGGGAAGACTTCCCCAAATCCCGGACGGACACAGATGAATACTCGTACGATTCTTCCGGTAAGGAATGAGCACCTGCAACGTTTTCTGCAGCCGCTGCAAGGTACTGTAATCAGGCACTGGCCAGTCAAATCCGGCCAATTTCAACAGACTGGTGACCATGCCCATGGTTTGGCGGAGCGCCAGATTGAAGAGATTTTTGATCATCAGGCAGAACTGAATCGCTGCATTGCAGAATTGTTCGGCGCTCCCCCGTTTGCCGACTGGGCGGCAAACCATGCCATGTCCTAGTCTAGCCAGATCAGCAGAGAGGCACGTTGACGCAGCGCATGATTGTAGGATTCCCAGCTGGTTATGCGGTACTTTGGCGGGGCTGGCTTGCACATGCAGACAACAACGGATTTGGTGGCGATGGAGTCAGATCGAGCAGGATGCCTGCCGATTTGTGCTGCAATGCCGGCTCGGGCTGAAGGCTGAAAGATTCCGGGTTAATTTTCTCCCAAATGAAGGCGTCCATTTTTCATCAAATTTGCAATCAGGCCTTCTATATTATTTGGTAAATTCTGATCGCGAATCATTCCAACTAGTTCCCATATAGTGAGTACGAATACTTTCTCACAGAAATTGATAGGGCGATCTAATCCTCTAATCGTACTCAGAATACTACTTCTCGCAGAATTGCACTGATCTCTGTCGCCTCCGTGCAAAATGACTAAGCCAATACTATTGGCGTCCACGTTTGCTGAGTAATACAACTTCGACAAAACTCCGTCGACTGGACTTATTGTTACTCCATCGAAATCCCCTCCAAATATTTTTGTATCTATACCCTTCTTATGCTTAATGGAGCTAGCTTTCTGAATTTCAATGTAGATTCTTCTTGCTTGAAGGCAAAATAGCAGATCCATCACTTTGCGACTGTTTTGTACTCTTGGATGATACGTTAAGTGGTAGTTGCTATCGTCTGGGTTGGCAACTCGTGAATAGATTAGTCGCCTTAATATCTCGCTAACGTCAATAAAGCTCAGTGCGCATAATCCGTCTTCATTATTATAAACGATGCCATATAGTAAGTCATCCATGCTTGCCTTGTTGAGTGCTGTTTTGATTAACTGCTGCCTATTTAAATATATATTAATATGAAGTGGCGCATTTTTTGCGACTGGCGATATCTATTAAGTTTGATAGGGTGGCTTGCTTATGGTCTGACTGGGGCGTTATCTATTTAGATGTTTTTTCAATTTATGATCGAATACAATACTTGGAAAGATGGCGAACTAAGGTATGCATTCAATGCGAGATTTATGATATACCTTGCAAAATTTCCGATATCCAGCAGCTTTGCAGCCTCGATGTTACTTTTACGAGCAACAAGCCGCACTAGCCAACTTATCTATCCACCTTGGGTATCAATACAAATCCGTTCCGCTAGCCAAATGCGCAAGTTAATAAATACTGCAATTTGCGCATCTGAATCAGTGATACCGACAACTTCAAGTCTCCCAAATATCATGCTCTGGTATGCTGGAGGCTTGCAAATAACGCAGCTCAAAGTGTGTTGCATCCATAAGTATGACGGCCATTTCATCACGATGGTCGTTTCTCGCAGATTGGATCTGCCTCTGCGCTACAGCCCCCCCTTAAAATGATGAAGCATTGGCAGCAGCAAAGGGCCGATTTATTAAAAAAGCGTGCAATCAAAAGAGAGGAACTGGACAGCTAGACCCCAAGTCTCCCAATAAATTGCAGAATAAAACCACCGAACCATATTAACAACACGGGAACAAGAATAACGATAGAAATTATCTTGATTATTTTATTTCTCGCAAAAACACCTCCGAATAAAAATGCTGTCAGAATTATAAATGCAATGAAAATCGCCCACGCCCCGGCAATAAACCCTAAAACGCATAAGAACAACCACTGATCACACATATATGTATCCTCAAGATGCGGCGGCAATTCAGTCGGAGGCTCAGAGGACGCCAATCGAGACCATAAAATACTATCGGGATGGCCCATGATGGCGTCCACTTGAACGACCAGTTAGATAACGGCCCCCCAGTGTGCCTAAGATACGGTAGCCCAAGTAATTTGAAGATTTCTCAAGAAAACCACTGTTTGAGGGTTTCTTTCGCCCTCTGAGCATGCTCATCCTTGATATGAGCAGCAGTTGTCGCTACGGCAGCAACAAGCACACCCAAGTCATCGGTGTAACCGATAATAGGTGTTATATCGGGAATGGCATCAATTGGTGAAATAAAGTAACCCAATGCCCCGTAAATGACGCCCTTGGCCCAAACTGGCGTGTCTGGATCTGATGCAGCGTAGTAAAGCTTTAGAGCAGGCTCTAGAACAGATTCGCCCGCTGCTTTGGCGTAGCCTTTGACTTTATCCCAAAAGCTGCCGTCCGAATAAGCTTGCGTGTATTGGTTCTCAGACATTTGATCCTCCCGTAAAAATTAAGAATGGATGAAGAAGTTACGGCAATGATGTTCAGATGCCGAACATGATATATACACCAGTGTAGGCATTAATGTATTTTTGTGTATTTTCTCACATAATCACAGAACTGTATGCTGATGTGAATATGTCAGATTGTTCCCAACCACAATTACCTCCCCCTTAAATAATCGAGTTACAAATTTTATCAGCTTGACCACTATACGTGGGCTGGGTAATCACTACCAATCAGATTAGTGCATAAACGTCACATCAAGCACACTCAAGCACCATTAGTTAATTCTGCTTTTACCTAAAAGGCAACATATTTTCTTGCAAGTAAATAATGCGCAGAACTACAACTACTTTATATAATAAGATAGTGAGAACCAGATTACAATAAGCAGCATGGAAATTACAAATAAGCCGGCCGCTCCATTGGGCCGCACTGATCCAGCATAACCGATAAGCGTTGTTGCAATGTTCTTTTTAGTACGATTCAGCGATTGCCAATGAGTGATTGCTTTAAGCAAAGAAAACAGGCCCGTACCTACAGCCGTGGACAGTAGAAACACTCTAAATACCACAAATATATCAAGTTCCCCATATGAGATTTTTTTATAGATAAATCCAACTATTGCCATTGCAATGGCTGCAGAAACAGAAAGCGCAATATTTGTATAAAGCGTCTTGCGACTTTTTATGGCGGCATCCTCGAATTCTGTTTTTAGCTGAGCGAGTTTTTCTGAAACAAGTGAAGATGCTTCAGCCTTTGCTATAGCGAGCCGTTCGTCGATGGTAGATGCTAATTTTTCAGATGCGTAGTCAATCAGAATCACCAGCTCCTCTTTCGTAAAACGCCGTTGATTATGTATCTCTTCTGAAAGCATCTTAATATTCGCTTCCACCTGCTTTCCTGCCTCAAAAATTACTTGTGAAAGTTCCTGCCCTGCTTGCGTTAAAGAACTCTTAACTAATGGATCGACTTTTTCATCTATTAATTCCCCGGCCGCTGCTTTTACTTGCGCGAGTTCTTTTGACCAATCTGTGTTAATAAGTGCCATAGTCATCTATCTTTAATTATTGAAATTGAAACCACAATAAACCAGAATATAAAGGGGAAAAGGCATACGTTTCCTCCGTAAGAGTAAAATCCGCACTATCCATTACATATAAAATATTAATAAAATCAAAGCAATAAGTTGCACTTGGTAGTTGGCCTCATGATCGTTTCCATGGCTTGAAACTATGAAACATGTTAGTGCTTTATTCAAGCATGGCATCGACTTTTATTCATTTTATGAAACACGTAGATATTAATGCAACACTTTTCGAGGCTTTGCCAATGTTCTTCAAAGTTCATGACGAGCAGTGTACTACGAGTCCTTTTGCTCGGTTTTTTATAACTAACTCCACTTCCCCGTGCAACCACAGAAGGTCCAACACTCCATTTAGGTCTTCAGCAAGAGCTATGGTAAAGTAGGTCTTCAATTTCAGATATATTCCCAGATCGATACCTAACACCTTGGTCGTTAGGTACCAGGCCGTCCCGGGCTCCAAATAAATATGATGGGATCCCGGATAATGAAATTCTGGTGTCTGTTATTGGCGGCCTCACAGACAGCACAAAGGCTTGTCATGCTGCAGCTTCCAGCCGAGAATGCGAAACGGCTTCAATTTGCAATTAACCATTTTCGAATTGCTACCGCAGTAGAATCAGCATCTTTTTTTGTCATGATAAGGCTCAAGATGATCATTAAATGTCCCCATGCGCACATGCCAGCACCACATTGCGTATGCCACACAGAGCGTGTTCGATAGGAACCCGGCTCACACAAGCAAACACAGAACGTCATGCTTCTGTTATTTTTCGTAATCATTACCTCACACGGCACTGAGTATGGCCAGACTTCATCCAAGCACCCTGCCATCGGTTCAAACCCATGGCGGTATGTATCGTGAGCTGCAAATCATCGAACAACTGGTGCAGCAACTTTCAGATCACTACACGGTTTTTCATCATCTGGATTGGGCCCGGGTCGATGCTGGACGCGAACATCATGGTGAGCTGGATGTTGTCGTAATGAACGGATGTGGCGATCTCGTCATCTGTGAAATCAAGGCAGGGGATGTGTTGGAGCGTGAAGGTCAATATTTCAAGCTCTACACGTCCGGCGAGAAGAATGTCAGCAGGCAGTGCCAAATCCAGCAGCGTGTATTGCAGGGTCGTTTAAATGAAGTGGGAATCAGCAATGCTCATGTAGCAATGTTCCTAGTCTTGCCAGATTACCGCTGCCTCAAAGGAGCCGGCTTGGCACTCCCCCGATCCTTGATTGTTGACGCTAGAGAATGCCATGCACTGGCACAGCGGGTGCGAGAAGTGCTTCCTGAAACAAGTTTGTCGGCACAAGGCGAGCGGGTTTCGGCTTTCCTGAAAAACCTATTCCAGATCCAGTTGGACTTGTCAGCTCGTGCGAAACAGCTTGCAAATACTGTCCATCAACTCGCTGGTGGGCTGTCTACCTGGATACCGAGGATTCGTCACAACAGCGGCATCATCCAGGTTCAAGGCACAGCAGGCTCTGGAAAAACGCAACTTGCGTTCCAGCTGCTGGAGCAATCTACGGCTAAGGAACACGCGCTATACGTCTGTTATAACCGCGCGCTTGCAGACTGCATGATTGCCAGTCTGCCTCCCCGCGTGCAGGCACAAACATTTCATGAAGGCTGTGTCAGCCTCTGGCGCCAACGGAAAGGTGAACCCAATTTTGCAGATCCCGAGTTTTTCAAGGAATCCGAGCGCCATTATCTCGAGCATGAATTTCAGCCACGGTATGACCTGCTGATCGTGGATGAATCGCAGGACTTCGAACCGGAATGGATTTTGGCTCTGGCGAAGCAACTCAAAGAGAATGGTCGGATGTATGTGCTGGGCGACGAAGACCAACGAGTCTATAGCCGCGAGGCCTTCGATATTCCCGAGGCAGTTTGCATCGACAGTCCAGATAACTATCGAACACCGCGCATGGTTTGCGCCATGATCAACGCGCTGGGACTGGGCAGCCGAGTTATCGAAGCCCGTTCACCTCTGGAAGGCTCGCTTCCATCCATGCGTCTGTACTCTGAAACTGACAATGATCTTTTTAGCGCAACCCGCGCTGCTGTGAATGAGTTCGAAAAGGCAGGGTATGCCTTGTCTGATATCGTGGTGTTGAGTTTCCGAGGCCATCGGCATTCTGCACTGTGTTCACTTGATCAACTGGGTAGCTGGAATGTCAAAAGTTTTACCGGCAACTATGACAACGATGGCAATCCGATCTGGCGGGACGGGGAACTCCTGATCGACAGCATCAGCCGCTATAAAGGGCAATCATCGCCCGCTGTCGTGCTAACCGAGCTCGATTTCACCGAACTGGATGAGCAAACTCGGCGTCGGCTGTTTGTGGGCATGACTCGGGCAAGCATGGCCGTCAGCATGGTGATGACCGCGGAGGCTGAGCAGATACTCATGAAGCAGCTGGGCGCGTAAGAGTACAAGTCTGCCTGTTATTATGCGATTTGGCGCCTCAACTGCTTAGGGACATGTAATGCCTAACGATATCGATCTGATCTTTTCTCCTCTGCAGCAGATGTACACCGTAAACGAACAAACGGTGGAGGTGTGCATCTACCGCCTGCCTGATTCAGGCTGGACACTTGAGGTCGTGGATCAATACAACAACTCCACCATCTTCGATGGTGAGTTCGAAAGCGATCAGGACGCCTTCGATCTGTTCCTTTGTGAAATCAGAGAACATGGCATCGAATCATTCATCGGCCTAGCGCCAGGTAAAGTAGTCCATTGATCCTGGACCGACGGCAAGGATTAATGCCGATGAACGGCCTTCCATGCAGTGTATTCGGACGGTCGTAATCCGTAGCGCGCCAGTACCCCCTCATGCAGTCTGCGGAGCTCTTCAACAATCAGTGCCTGTACGGCAGCTTGTTCATCCTCGTGAATACGTTCAGCCACGGCGCACTGAATACAGGAAAACGGTTCAAGTTCCGGGTGCGTGATGACTTCACGAATGGTTTGCTTGATGAAATCACGCCATGCTAAGCGAAGGGGGTCAGGCTCGGCCAAGTCTTGTTTGATCGCCAGATATTCCTGCGTAGAACGTTCATAGGCCCAGACATACAGATCACGTAAAAGCTCGACGCGAGTCATTTCGTATACGCCGAGAGTAGCTCGACTGTAAGCTTGCTCCGGCACATCCAGAAAAGTTAGTGGACATAGGTTAGCTCTGAACAGCGGCAGATTCGCGGCCAATCGCGAGGTACGCTTGTTGATGTCGGCAAAAGGTTGCAGGTAGGGCAAATGCACCATCATGAAGAAGGATTGCTCAAACGGATCGGCAATCTGGTTGGCTTTGCCCAAAAGCACCCCCAGTGCGTCGTCGATCTGCTGCGGTGTTGAGAGCGGGCGATAAACACTTTTGCCGATATCGACGGCGTGCTGGCGAATTCGCCCCTCATCGGCGGGATTGGGCAGCAAGTTTTCTGCCAAAGCGCTGTGCAAGTTCATCAGCGTGTAGCGGTTGAATTCCGCACCATCGATGTTTCCAACTAGCAGTTCAATCGCTGTTTTATGGTTCAGGATCATCTGTGTTTCGATGGCCGCCTTGCCACGTGCAGCCTTGCCATGCTCGATCAACTCACGCGTGTCGAGCCGGGAATAGGTATTGCCTTCCAGATGACTTGATGCCCATGATAGGTCGATGAGCAATCGGTTCAGAATGGCGCGGCTGTAGGTACCCGCAGGTTCTCGAGCGTCAGCCGTCCTGCCCATCCGATGTAATTGGCGGCGCAGCGGCTCCGACAAATACCATGTCTCATTGGGGCGGTAAGCATCAAGCAAATCTCGCTGGTAGCCTACCGGCTTGCGTGCCTCCAGAGGTTGGTCGATATAGGCAAGGATGTCCTGGCTATCAGCAGACAGTGGAATGAAAGGCGGGAAACGATCGACTATGGTGGCTGGTACAGCGCTGCCAGATTGAGTATCTGCACGAAAATAGCGACGAGCCCGACCTTCGCCTTCGGCTTTGACTTGCCTGCTATCAATCAGCTTTGCGATCAGACGCTGCGCAGTTCGCCTGGCGATGCCGGGGTGCGCGGTCAGCAGTTCGGCCAGTGTCAATCCGTTCTCGGATGCTTGGATACTGTTCAGTAACTCTGAGGTAGATGACATCGCGTTGTGGCGCCGTACGGGATATATGTGGCGCAATTATGGCGCTATTTATGAAACTGCGCCAAAACTAGCGCGAAAAAATGGCGCAGTTCACGGCAAACTGCGCCACCCGGTGGCAGAAAAGGAGAGCAGCTGTTCGCTCGCGTATCACATAGACCGTTCATGGGCATTGATCCGAAGTTCGATATACACCAGTCGACGCTATATATGCTTCCCCATCCTGACGGTCAGGTTTAACGCTCATTCCGATCAACCACCATCCACGACATCTTGGTCATATATGGTGAAGATCGTTGTTAGAGGTAGTACGCAACGAGCCCAGCGCTGCGATTCCCCGATTCCCTGTTGAGTAGCGTTTTGCATGGTCTGCATGCGCGGGTATTCGATAGGGGTGCGATCCCTGATAGCGCAAGGCGGCATGATCCAGTGGATCGAGGGTGCGCTGGAAATTGCTGCAGGAAACTGACTCAAATCGACTCCTACATTGTCTGTAGGACGCCCTCGACTCGGCTCTGCAACAGCAACAGTTTCTTTCTATTCTCATTGATTATATGGTTGACAATTTGTTGCGCGCTTGAAATATAACGCTCACTTGCCTCAGCCTCTATCACCAACCCCATTAAGCTGCTTCTGGCATGCTGAATAAATGCGCTCTCAATCTTGTCAATCTGCTCATGAAAACGATCACGCGCACTATTAAGACGTGCCCTCATCTCTTGCTCAAGGTCTTTCCTTTTAGCCTCAATTTCTTTTTCTTTATAAGACCCTATCGAAGATAAATACTTCACAAAAATAGATGTCAATGTTGCAGCTGCAATATATGGAAGCATCGGAGTCAAAACCGTCAGACTTGAGATGGCAACCAACTTCCCTCCGATTGCCATAGCCCACCCGGATCCAACCAAGAATTCGGTCACTAATGTCGCAGATGCCAAATCATTCATGGCAAATGCCACGCGTGTTCGCAGTCGCAAGCTGGGGGCTTTAGCAGAAACCGCATGATGATGAACTCTGTCCATGATCAATGACCGCGTTTTTGCCAGTTGATCCTGATAATTTGAAATTTCATGCTCGAGTACAGAGAGAGACTCTTCGTACCTACTGACAATTCTAGTCAATTTTAGCTCTATTTCCTTCCCCATGGATCGGGCAACATCACTCCAAACGATGGATTTCCTTCCTGAGTCATTACGCAAGCGGCGAAGAACGTCCAGCTCGAACGAGTTACCAGCATCACAAATAGCCTCATCTATCTCTTCGGATAAATGTTTTTTTAGCAAACCGACCCGCTCTCTTAAGATATGGATGCGAATCTCAGTCTGCCGACGAAGTTCATAGATTGCAGCAGCTTCATTCGGAACAACAAAACTGCCTTTCAGATTATCGAACCCCTCCTCATAATTATCTATATCTTCTTTCAAAACAATTAATTCATCACGAATTTTACCAAGCAGGTCTTCCTTCTTAATCTTGCCACTCTTGTATTCTAATGATAATTCATGCACCCATGAACCACCGACTATTCTCTGAGCTTCATCTATAATAAGAGTGAAATCATCTCCACGAACCCGATTAATTATAGAAGTAGCGATAGACGAAATACCCGCCTTAGTTTCTTCAGGGAAAACAGCAAGCTCTACCGAAGACAGTTCAATACCAAGAGCCTGGGCGAGCTCAATAGCCAAACGCCTACTATCAGTGCCTTGACACTGCAGAAGCGGAGTCGACAATGCGAATGCTTGGCGGAGAACCAAACCATCAATTCCGGATGCACTCCGCTTCAATTTCACGATGAGATCTTTATAAGAAAGATCTGTTCTTGTTGACACGGCAGAGATAAGAATCATGCTTGCTGAAGAAGAACATTCGAACTTTTCAATTAGTTGCTGCATCGCAACAAACTCTTGTAGATTCACAACGCCATCTTTAGATGCAATAAAACCGAGAATTCTCAAAAGGCAAGTTATAAAACTCTCATCATCTTTTGAGAATTTATCAAACCCATATCCAACAGGAATCACTTCAAAATTCACGCCATAACTTTCGAATTTATTCATTTCATCTACCAATAACAGTTGCATCGACAATTAACAACACAATTACCCATATTAAAAAATGGGCTTCAACTATAGGATTCGAGCACAACGTTCAATCACAAAGAATTCTTAGTTAGAAGCTCGTCGTAGCGATTTCCTCTGCCGTCGCACCGACCGACATCCGCAAACAACCACCCGCAACCGGCAGGAAAAGCCATGCCTCCGCCACCTTGCGTCCCGTAGCTTTCTCAATGGCAGATGCATAGGCCGACATCTGTGCGGCATATTTCGGAGCCAGCGTTGACCATTTCCCCGGCTCCAGCACCGAGGATTTGTGATCAATCAGAATCCAGCCGTCCGCCGTGTCGAGCAGCAAGTCGATACGCCCGTTCAAAATCTGCCCATTCGCAAGCACACTCTGCACGGGAATTTCGGCATGAGCTGTCACAGCTAGCCAGCGGCCAGCGATCCACTGGTGCAGTTCCTGAATACGTTGAGTGAGCAAGTTCGCTGAAATTGCGCCTTGCATTCCGTAAGCGTCAAGCACTCGAACCACTTCGCCTTCACTCAAGGGCACCTGACGATCTGTGAACGACAAAGAGATGCACGAATGGATAGCGGTACCCAGCACATCCTTGTCTTCGTATGAAGAAAGCACCAAAGGCTCACCAAGCTGGACCGTATCCATTGCAGTTGCAGACATAGAGGCGGCCTGCGAGGGATTGAATTTCAGCGGAATCTTGTCACGCGCGGATGAAACAGTGCCAAAGCCGAACAACACGCCTTCCCCATCTTCCTTCTGCTGGGTTGCAAGACTACCTGCATCAAGCTCCCAGCGCATGGCTGAAATCTGCTCGCCAGAAGGCAGAGTAATCGAGTCACTCTCTTCATCCTGCAGCAGCCAGTCTGCAGCTACAGTGTCGAGCCATTCTCCAGAGAGCTTCCTGCGTTGCCGTGCCAGGATCAGCAGATCACGAGCACGCGTCATGCTGACATAAAGCAAGCGCTTGGATTCCTCGATGGCAGATGCCTGGAACGCCGCCGCCATGGGTGTAGTTTCTATGCGCTCTGCCAATTCCACTGTCCTTTGTTTTCCAAATGGCCAGGGCCAGTAGCGGATAAAGCGATCGGCCAGAGGCCGCTGCACATCGAAAGGACGGGTTGACTGGGCACTAATCCCCCAGAGACGACTATTCACATCCTTGGCCAGATCAGTGAGGATCACCACCGGCCACTCCAGCCCCTTGGCCGCATGGTGCGTCATGATCCTGATGGCATCGACCGCAGGTTCTGCCAACATATCCTGATTACTGTCAGCCTGCTCTCCGAGCCAAAGCAGCAGCCCAGAAATCGATGCAGCCATCTGCCCTACCTGGCAGACCTCCTCATAGTGTCGCGCCAATTCGCTCAAAGCCTGCAGGTTGGCCAATCGGACGCGCGCACGATCACCAGTCTCAGACCAGGCGCTCACCGTTTCCGGCAGATGGCAGATGGCCATGACGGATTCCAGTGCTTCAGTGGGCGACATCACCGGCAAATCAGCCCTCAGAGCCACAATTTTGGCCAGCAACGGATGGACGGGATGATCTTCGCACGCCACTTCCATCCATTGATCAGGCTTGTTGGACTTCCTGAGATAGCGAAGACGATCTGCGACCCAGACCTCCGGCTCCAGTCCGTCATGCATAGCGACGATTTCGGCTGTCGCGATGGTATCGGTCGGATCATTCAGCCGGCGCAAACAGGCCAAAGCCAAGGTCACCTCCGGGGTTGCGAGCAAGCCAGGCTGGGCAGTTGCAACCGGAATCCCCTGTGCAGACAGTGCGGCCGCCAACGCGACGACGCCATCATGGGTCCTAGAGAGAATGGCGACATCGCCATATCGGACCGATCGCAGTTTTTTCTGGGACTTATCAAAAATGGTGTAACCGGATTGAACAAGTTGAACCACGCCACGAGCTACGGCACGGACGTCATCCGATACGTTTTTTCCGTGCAAAATCCAGTTGCCGAATGCCGGCTTTGGCATGGTTTCGGCACGACGCGGACTAAGCTCGACTTCATTTTTCGTCAAACTATTGGCGAATGCGGGGGCAAACACGGCATTCACAATGTTGACCAGTTCCGGGCGCGAGCGCCAGGAATATGGCAACACCTCCTTGCTCGCCCCCATCTTTGGCAGCGCATTGATAATGGACAGCATCAACTCCGTGTCGCTGCCGCGGAAACCATAAATTGCCTGCTTAATGTCACCAACCCAATAAACCTTTTTCGCAAAGGAAGCCAGCTTGAGAAACAAGGCAAGCTGAATGGGACTGGTATCCTGAAACTCATCCACCATCAGCAGATCGAGTTCATCGCGAAGCACCGTAGCAACGTCGGGCTGATCGAGCAGATTCAGCAACAAATGCTCCTGATCTGCGAAGTCGAGTGCCCCCAGCTCCTGCTTATACTGGCGATAGTTTTCCAGAGCTTGCTCAGCCAGCCTGAACATGGTTTTGAGATATGACCGCAGATCCTGCTGTAGCTGAAGGTGTTCCCCATAGCGTTCGGCCAGCAAGGTAATCGATTCAACCTGTGCTGTAAGTGCTGCCTCGGGTTTCATTTTGGAGAGCTTGACCCAGTCACTCCAGGGCAAACACCCCCTCTGCAGTCCCTTAGTGCACACGTGGAGGTGTTGCAGATACTTCTTCGTGACATCCTTTCCACCCTCACTGGCCATAAGCTCGATGACGGGCAGTACAGCAAGGATCGCTTGCAACAAGGCTTGGCTCAGATCCTGTTTGGTTACAGCAGGGAAATGGCTCAGTAGTGCCTGGCAGTTCTGTTCGGCAAAACCTGCGATTCTTCCGAGGGAGATATCATTGGTACGCAGTTGCGTCACCAGCGTCTGCAACGCTTCCTTCCACTCGTCCTCCAATCCCAGCCGATGAGACAACGCAAGCAGCTCACGCATCGCTTGTTCGTCCAGCACCGCATCAATAGCCCTGCTGAGCAACAAGCTGGCTTGCGATTCTTCTAGCACCTGCAACTCCGTCGATTCACCCGCTTCAAAGGCAAAACGCTCGATCAGCTTCCCGCACACACTGTTCACGGTACCAATCCTTGCCTGTCCAATTGCATTGGACAGGCCCCAGCTCCCCTGCTTCAGCAGATGCTCGCGCACCCGCTCCCGCAATTCGGCCGCTGCCTTCTTAGTAAACGTCGTTGCAATCACTCCGGATGCCCGCACGCCACCGCTCTGCAACTCTTCATGCAGCAATTGAGTAAGCCGGTGAGTCTTGCCACTCCCGGCACCGGCACTGATAAAGGTGATCTTGGCATTCATACTCATGTCAGTTGCTCCATCCGGCCAGGGTGCGGTAGTCGTTGTAGGCCTCGTTCAGATATTCCATTGCCAGGCTATTGTCGGGAGGCGTCGAGTCTTCATCCGGCTCGGTTCCATCCATGGCCACCTCAAATAAACCTTCCTGAATCTGCTTGGCACGCCAGCGCCAGGTGTTGATAAACCGTCGCCAAAGTTGGGCGGTGTCCTCACCATCTGCGGAATTAACCACGTCGGCGCCTTGCAGGACATGATCATCCGCAGCCAGGCAAAGGGCCCTATCAAGGATGAAATACGCAACGGATGGCGCAGCCTTGGTGTCCTGGCGCAGCAATTCGGCATACATCGCCAACTGCAGATGCTGGTTCCCTTTCAATTTTTCCCGGTACTTCATGGCCCCAGCCCACTTCATGTCGACCACTACCCGAGCACCTTGCTGATTGGTCATCACCAGATCGGCATAGCCTGCCAGCTCGCCACCAGGGAAGGTTCCGGACAAGGGCTGTTCGGGGATTACATCTACAATACCTGATGACTCGACGAGTTTTCGCAGGGACAGCATGGCGTGTTCCAGTCGTCGGCGGAACATTTCGAGCTCGGCCCGTTTTCCCGGTGCGAGCAATACTGCCCCCTCATGCAAAATCAGAGTCTTGAATTCTTCATCGAACCACTGTGCGAAATGGGCATCATCCATCTGCAGTGCATCGGTGCGCAGGTAGTAACGCTCAACCAGTGCATGAGCGAGATTACCAAGCATCCTAAAGGGATGCCCTAGTGTAATGCTGCGCGAAGCGCGCAGTGCTGCGGGGTATTTCAGCAGCCATTGATAGGGGTTGAACAGCATCGGCTCGAGGCTCGAGAAAGATTCCTTCGGTCGCAATTCGACCGACACGTCCTCCGGCAAAGTCCACCAGCGTTTTCTTGACGGCAAGCGGATGTTCTTCAGAGGAACCATGCCCTGCCCGCCTTGTTCGATAAGGCGCTCAAGCGGCTGAATCACAGGTTCTTCCACCAGCGAGCAGATCATCTGCCAGAGTGGATGCACCTCACTACCCGGCGAAGGCAAAACAAGTACAAGCTGCTCCATCGCTGCCATCACAGGCCGCATCCACTGCACGGCAGCTTGATCCAACTGATCACTCACAGCAGGCAATTGGCATCCCGCATGAGCCAGCGACTGAATTTCTCGGGTAGACCAAGGCAAATTGCTCGGCAAAACCGGCATCCCCATCTGCCACCAGATTACGCGTCGTGATTGTTCAATGACGGCTCCTGGATAACGAGTCACCAGACAAGCGCCCGCTTCAGCATCACCGAGCGGATTGAGAGCGCCCGCGCCAACTACCTGCATGACCAGTTTTTGCAATTGCCGCTGCCGCAGAGAAAATTCCCCCTGTCTCAGCAACTCATCCAGAGCCTCACAGAACGCCGAGCATTGGGCATAACCCGCCTGAAAAGCCAGCTGTGCAGCAACATCCTCATCACCGAGACGATGCCGGAAAAACCGCTGCAAGTTCCTGACCCGTTCCATAACCACCTCGACAGGAACCCCCTCCTCCAGAGGAAAACGTCGATGTTCAACCCAGGTTGCAATCTGGGCGCGTACGGCTTCCGCTTGTTCTGGACCATAGTATTCGGCGATCTCATTCAGAACATTTTGCCAGCGCTCCCCCCCCACACCCGGCGCATCCGCAATTTTCTCAGCAAGCTTGCGGCGAGCCATTGACCGGATCGGACAGATGGGATGGGTAAGAAATTGCAGCAGCGCACCATAATCAAGTGGGTCCCAGAGCAATGCCAGCGCCATAGGCAATACCTGCAAAGCAGGACGACATGCACTGCTAGCTTTCAAGCCCAATCGAGCCTGATTTGCGCTAGCGAGACAACCATCGAGGACGGCCCCTGCTTCGCCTGCAACCAGCAACGTATCCGCTTCATCGGGCAAATGTACCGACAACCAGGATGCGGCAATGCATTCCGTCTCTGACTGCACTACAAGTACCGAACCATCATCCCGCCACTTGAGCACATTGCCCTTAAGACCGGATTTAGCCAGTTTGAGCTGCTGCTGCAGTTCGCCCAGAAAGCCGTGTCCGGCCCCCTGAAGATCCTGCTCCACTTTAACGGGCAGTTTGGCAAACATGTTCTGCCATGTCAGGGGCAATGTCGCCAGAGGGTCGATACAGCGAAGACTATCAATTCTGGCTTGTCGTACTTTCAGTTGTTCGCACACTCGGCGCAAACGCTGCCCCACATTGGGACTTACCGAAAAAGCAGCCAGCACCTCCACATCCGCCATATCTACCAGTCGCAACGGAGCATCTGCGGCAACTTGTCCATTCCAGCCATGCAGGGACCACTGATCACGCCATTCAAGCAAGGTGGCTGCTGTACCCAACGGATCCGTGGCAAAACTCTGATGGAAAAAGCGATCAGCACGATCACAACGACGCAAGCAATCCCGATACTGAATAACGCGTTCGGCATGAGCAGGGAATATGGCCGTTAATCCCAACTGATCCTCCAGGATCTGCAACAACCCCATTGGCCCAACCGCAGCATGACCCAGAACATTGCGCGCTTTTTCGGTACGTTGACCGTCTAGATTGAGCCCGAATGTGATGTGCAAACCCGTCATACCCATCTCCCTAACGCATCGAATACCATAGCAACCACCAAGGTTACACAGAGATTGTATTGCCTGACATGAAATGGAATAAAGTTGTACTATTCAAAGTTCACAGCCATCCGTGTCATCTGCCAGTCCCGCTTCGCCAGCTTTACGAGGGAGTTTCAGCTTGTTTCCCAGCAATTGCTGTACACAGCTTAAGGGGTCCTGTTTTGCGCATGCCGGCGCCATTCGATAGCTCGGATACGCTCAAGGGTGCTTTTGCTGATGCCAAAATGGGACTGGAACCAGATCACAAACAGCATGCTCCAGGTTTCCTCCGGGCCAAAGGCCTCATCATGGTTCATCGGGCGATCCTGTGATCGTTAGTTTTATTAGCCTGCGCTCCGTCAGGAATCCAGTATCTTGCGTCCCAGATCTGCAGGATCTTTGGCACCAAGCTGGTTCAGCACCGAGTGATGCACCTGGCCCGGCCCCTGGGCGAGGATTTTCTCAAATTCGCCATACTGTTCCAGAATCCAGTCCTGGGTTGGTTTGCCGCTCAACCACTGCATGAATGCCGTTTTATCCTCCTGGCTCCAGGTGCACTTTTCTGTCATCACCTCTGCCACGCCAAAGCCACTGTAGGTTCTTGGCCCTGCTTCTTCGGCCGTCTTGGGAGGATCGACCAGTGGTGTGCGGAACTCGATGACATCGAAATACCCGGCCATTTGCTCGGGCGACATCGGTTCAAGCTGCAGGCTCATCCAGGTCATGAAATTGCTCGTTTCCAGATGCTCGAACAACAGATCGGGAGTGATCGCCACGTTTCTTCCGCTGGGCAGTTTGGCCATGATTTGACGTCCTCTTGCAGGTTGGATTGCCTCAGGCAAACGAGTGCTGGTGATGATCAGGTTCGTTGAATAAGCTGGTCACAATGGCATCTACAATCTTCTGCCCACCCCGGGCAGAAGGCTCGATGGTCGATACATCGGAGTAGTCGTCTGCTTCGTCGCAGATCACCCGCAAGTCGAGCACCGGGATGTGCAGGCTGGCGGCTTCTTCGAGGATGATCTCGTTAAAGAGCGCGAGCGCGGCCTGCTCAGCCAGCCCCAGATCAGGGATCTTGTTGTAGATGGTGCAGACCGTAACCGGGCGTCCGGTGTACTTTGCCTGCAGCAGCATATCCCGATAGGTCCGGCGGAACGGTTGGCGGATATGCCGTTGCAGCTGAGTCAAGGCTTCACCAATGGTATTCACCCGGTCGCCAAGCAGGTACAGGCATTGCAGGGCATCATTGCCACCACTGCTGATGACCACATGGCTGACTTCCTCGGGCAGATGCTGGAGTTGCACCTGCACATCGCGGGTCACGGCTCCGTCAACAGCCAGCAGCAGTCCCTGCCACGGCTCGGGCAGGCTGGCTTGCAGTTGCTGGATCACCGCGGGCTGACCGGGGACGTAGCTAGCATTGTCGAAGATGGAGTCGCCCAGCAACGCGACGCAGCGGCGCGTTGCACCACTATCCAGTATCTCAATCGGAGGGAGCGGATACGTCACGGTTGTTTCCTTATGCAGCAGGTCACAGGATGAAGGCAGTATGAAACAGCCAGTAGCTCATATGATGAGCCTTCACTAACTGATTCTGAGCTTATGCAATGAGCCAGTTTAGCGCTAGAATTCGCTAAAAAAATTCAGACTGTCCATATGAACCAGTCCCAGTGCTTTTTCGCAGCAATCATCTGCTGCATGAGCTCCATGTGATACCTATTGCCAGGCAAGAGATATGAACCATGTGAACCTACCTATGGGGTGGGCACGGCAGGGGGAGGAACTAGTTCTTGTGCTCTTGCCGGATCGCAGCCTAGCCATTTACAAGCTGCAAGCCTGGAACAAACTGCTCAAAGAACTGGAAGCTAACCGCAAATCCATCGGAACACACCAATACCGGCTGATGCAGCGCTCACTTATTGGTAGTGCTGAACAATATACGGTCACGGAAGCTGGTGTTATTGCCATCCCTGAGCTCTTACTGGCTTTGCTTAATGGACGGTCGTTTGCAGGCTGTGTTGATGAAGGGACTCGCTTGCTATTCCGCTAATCTCCATTTACTACATCGAACAATCAGTCTTGACTAATTCCGTCAACCGTCAGTTGCACGACTTGCTGAGATGCCATCATGAGCCAGTCCGAACGATTTTTCCGCATCAATCAGCTGTTGCATGAGCGCCGCGTGGTACCGATTGGCGTGTTTCTGGATGAGCTGGAGATTTCCCGGGCCACGTTCAAGCGCGATATTGAGTACCTGCGCGATCGCCTGCAGGCGCCGATCATCTGGGATCGCGAGGCCGGGGGCTACCGCTTCGAATCGGACCGACAGGCCGGGCAGTTCGAAATGCCGGGGCTCTGGTTCTCCGCGAAGGAAGCCACAGCACTGCTGTCGATGCAGCATGTGCTCTCCCAGCTGGAGCCGGGATTGCTTTCTGGTCACGTGGGACCGTTTCAAGCACGCCTGCGCACACTGCTGGCCCAGGAAGGACTGGATCCGGATGCGGTGCAGCGGCGTATTCGCCTGCTGCCCTCGCTGCATCGCCCGGTTGCGCCGGCACACTTCGAGGCGATCGCGCATGCCGTGATGCAACGACAGCGGCTCAGTCTGCAGTATCGCTCCCCCGGAGCCGAGCAGGCGACGGCCCGCATCGTTTCACCGCAGCGGCTGACCCATTATCGCAATGCCTGGTATCTGGAAGCGTGGTGCCATCTGCGCAATGCCATCCGCTCGTTTGCGCTGGATAGCGTTGAGACGGTCGCGCTGAGCCAGGAGGTCGCGCTGGATGTGCCGGATGCTGAACTGCAGCAGGCACTGGAAGGTGGTTACGGGATTTTCAGTGGCAATGAGCGACAGTGGGCTCGCCTGTGCTTCAGCGGCAAGGCAGCCCATTACGTCAGCCGCGAAACCTGGCATGCCGACCAGAGCGGCGAATGGCTGGACGCCGAGCATTATCTGCTGCAACTGCCGTATCGCGGGGAGCGGGAACTGGTGATGGACATCCTCAGGCATGGTGCCGATGTCGAAGTACTCGATCCCCCCACACTGCGTCAGGCGGTGGTGGCACAGCTGCAGGCCGCGCTCGGGCATTACGCGGCAGAGCTGGCCAAGCCAGCCCCTGCTGACACACCTGCACTGAATCTCAGCCCGCTGCATGCAGCCGCCCGCAAGGCCGCAGACCGGATTCGCCATGCCGATGGCTTGCTGATCACCGCTGGCGCGGGCATGGGGGTGGATTCTGGCCTACCGGATTTTCGTGGCGGCCAAGGATTCTGGGAGGCCTACCCGGCACTCGGACGCGCCCAGCTCAGTTTCATGGATGTTGCCTGTCCGCAGACCTTCCGTACTGACCCGGAGCTGGCCTGGGGATTCTATGGCCACCGGCTCAAGCTATACCGCGAAACCGAACCACACGAGGGCTTCCACGTGCTGCACCGCTGGGGAGAGCGCCTGCTGCATGGTGCCGCGGTCTTCACCAGCAATGTGGATGGCCAGTTCCAGAAAGCCGGTTTTGCGGCGCAGCGCATCAGCGAGTGCCACGGCTCAATTCATCATCTGCAATGTCTGGATGCCTGTTCGACCCGGATCGAGTCAGCTGACTGGCTGGAGCCGCAGATCGACGCGGAACATTGTCGCTGGCTGGGCAAACTGCCGAGATGTCCGCAGTGTGGCGCCCTGATGCGGCCGAACATCCTGATGTTCGGTGACTGGGAGTGGCTGGGACAGCGCAGCGATGAGCAGCGGCAACGGCTGAACCGCTGGCTGGATAAACCAAAGCGCCTGGCCATCATCGAACTGGGGGCCGGCACCACCATTGCCACGGTACGCCGCGCCGGAGAGCGCCTGCTCAGTCGGGACAATGTCGAGTTAACCACCCTGATCCGCATCAACCCGACCGAAGCCGACGGCCCCGCGGGTACCGTCAGCCTGGAAAGTGGTGCGCTGGTCGGCGTGCAGGCCATCGCGGAGACGCTGGGCTGGTAGTGCGTACGCTCAACGAGCGTACATCGAACAACCAACTGAGTACTAAACTAAACAATGAATAGCACTTGTCCCTTTTGTAGCCTGCCATCAGATCGCGTATTACGAACCAACATGTTCGGCAAAGCGATCCTCGATGGCTTTCCTGTTTCCCCCGGACACTCACTGATCATTCCGCACCGGCATGTTAGCTCTTTCTTCGAGCTGACTTCATCTGAGCGGGAGGCCTTGATTCTGCTGCTAGATGAGACTAAGCAAGCTCTCCAAGAAGAGTTCAAACCTGATGGCTACAACATCGGTATTAATGACGGCCCCGCTGCAGGCCAGACAGTAGCGCACTTACACATTCACCTCATTCCTCGATACTCGGGTGACTTGGCTGATCCGCGAGGCGGAGTAAGATGGGTCATCCCGGAGAAAGCCAATTACTGGTCACCACAATGAGCCTTCCAAGCGCAGAAGAGCAGATCTCATTTCTGCAACAGATACAGCGCCTGTTTAGCGAGGGCGAATTTAGCGCCACGTACAAATTCGCGTTGATTCTTGCTCTTGCGGAGCTCGCCATCGAGCGAGGCGACGATTCCGGCGAGGCTCTTGAGCTATCCATGGCCACAGTCGCCGAGAAATTTGCGGAGCTTTACTGGCGCCAAATGGCCCCCTATCAAGGAGATCAAGCAGCAGCTGCTGAACTCCTTCATCAGAACCAAGGCAAACGGGCTGCGATCACTGCACCGCTGCAAAAAATTTATGCTGCATGTGGAGGTCAATTAGCGCTAGCAAAAACCCATCAGGATTGGCCTTCCTGTCTGAAGAATATCGCACGTACCGTTCGCGATATGCCTATGCAACACCTGCAAGTGCTTGGAGGCGTGCAGCAGCCGTTTCTCTATGATTATCCATCCTCACCAAGAAGCATTCGCCTGAAGCCCGGCGTGGTCTTCAATTTGCGACGGTATCAAGGACTGGTTCAGCAGCTAGCGAAGTCTGGCTGGGTCACACATGTTCGAAATAACCGCTTGAACCATCCGATTATTGGCAAGCATGATGACCTGGAAGTCTTCATGTTCGGTGCAGAGCGCTCCCCTCTGCGCGAGGTAGCGAAAATATTGGCCCCACTTCAGGGTAATCGCTGCTTTTATTGCCAAGAGCGAATCAGTGAACAAGCAGAAGTAGATCACTTTATTGCATGGTCTCGATACCCGCGGGATCTGGCACACAATTTCGTACTCGCCCATCGAGGCTGCAATAATGACAAACGCGAGCTACTTGCCGGTCTTCCGCATTTGGAAAAATGGCTGAGACGACTTGAACTGCATGGAAATGAAATCGGCGAGCATCTTTCGGAACTCGGGTTTGTAGTGGATAGCAATGCTAGCCGCCAAGTGGCCTACTGGGCCTACGAGCAAGGCCTAAACTCACAAAGTCAAAGCTGGCTAGCCAAAGGAATAACCGAACCACTGCACCACAGGTGCATCTCACTTTTCTGACATGTTTGTGCAAACCTGGCGGACATTTAGCCTGTGCGCAGTTTCTTAAGCCGTCCCTGCACACTCTCTAGCTCAGCCTGTTAAGCTTTCTGGATGCGAGGTGCAAACCGCTCATTTGCGCTGGATTACGTCGAAGCGGTCTCGCGGAGCCCGGAGCCCGCGCTTGATGTGCCAGATACAGAACTGCAGCAGGCCATGGAAGGCGGCAGGAAAACCCGCAGCGCCTTGCCATCATCGAACTGGGGAGCGGCACTATGATTGCCACTGTCCGCTGCGCCGGAGAACACCTGCTCAGTCGGGACCATGTCTAGTTGCCCCCTGATCAGCATTACCCCAACCGAAGCCAACGACCCCACGGGCGCCGTCAGCCTGGAAAGTGGTGCACTGGCCGGCGTGCAGGCCATCGCGGAGGCGTTGGGCTGGCGATAGTGGCTCACGACGGTTGAGCCATTCAGCTCGCCAGCCAGTGCATTTGGTGAGCCACCACCAGGTGCAAGATGGCGGCATGACTCATCACCCAGCCGCAGCACGGCTCAGGAGCAGATCATGCCCTTACTGCCCAGTGGCACCCATATCGCCTTTGATCCGGAGCCCGTACTCGCGTTGCTTGAAGCCCCCCTGGCCCCGGAAAACACCATTGCCCTGATGCTGCTGCGGGACTGGCAGTCCCTGCAGGGAGCGTTGGGGGTGGTCACACTGCTGCCTGCAGACGAAGCTGGCCAGCAAGGACTGCCGGCCTTGCTGAGCGACGATTCGCTGCCTGCCCCTGCCAGGCATGTCATGGTACCGACCGGCATGAATGTGGCGGGGTATCAGCAGTATCTGCTGGCCTGTGGCCTGCATGCCGATGCGCAAGCCCTGCAGAACGATCTGGATGGACGGAGCAAGGAACACTTTGGCTTTCTCATGGATGCCGTCCGGCAATACCAGCAAGTGCTACTGGAAGCCGATGCCGATGGTGCTCGCTGGGGATACCTCCTCGCGAATGGAGGACTGTCATGATGCGGCAAACAGCACCACTCTCAGCCCTACCGGTGTTCTATTCCGAACGGATGATTGGCCAAGTCGCCAGCTTTTCACCCAGCGCCGGCAAGCCCCGCGCGGTGCTGGCCTCCTGGCAGAAACTCGACATCCCATTAGAGCTCCACGATGTCGAGCCAGTCACCAATGCGTTGCTGGAGATGGCGCATGCGACCGAATATGTTGAAGGCATTTTCGCGGGGTCGATTGCCAACGGGTTTCGCAGCAAAGACCCTGCACTCGCAGAAACCTGTCGCTATACGGTTGGGGCCATGCTAGCTGCTGCACGTGAAGCCATTTGCAACCGGCAGGTGGCAATCGCGCCCGTATCCGGCTTTCATCATGCCAGTCATAACGCAGCCTTCGGTTACTGCACGTTCAATGGCCTGCTGGTGACAGCGCTAGCACTCAAAAAGCTCGGTTTGATCAGCACGATTGCCATACTGGATTGCGATGTGCATTACGGGGACGGGAGCCAGGACATTATCAACCGGCTAGGTCTTAAACACTGGATTCAGCATGTCAGTATGGGCCAGCACTGGACTACCTTGCCCGAACATGCAGAACAATTCCTGGCTGATCTGCCACAGGTCATGACCTCGTTCGCGGGCTGTAATCTGTTGCTGTATCAGGCAGGTGCCGACCCCCACCTCAATGACCCGCTAGGCGGCTTTTTGAGCAGCGAACAGATGTTGCGGCGGGACCGGATCGTGTTCGAATACTGCAAGCGTTTTGCGCTGCCTGTGGCCTGGAATCTGGCTGGTGGCTACCAGCGGGACGTAGCGGGTTCGATCAGACCGGTGCTGGATTTGCATGACCAAACACTAAAAGAATGTGCAAGACAATTTCTTAACTTGGACAGTTAGCTAAGCGATTTTAGCCCAAGAGGGGCGGTCCCAAGAGGCTTTGTTGCATAAATCCGTTGGAGGTTGAGTAACCCCAACCCACAGACGCACCTATCCCACGCGCACCGTTTCTGGCGTACCAAGTTGGGTGAAGCGGTTTAGCAGCGCCGCACGAATTTGCAGTTCAGCGACCTGGCGGTCAAAGTTCCGCGACATTACCCGCTCACCAAGCCGCTTCAGGCACCGCATTTGGGTTTCCACCAAACTACGGCGGTGGTAGCCGCTCCACTTTTTCCAGATCGTCCGACCTAACCGCTTCGTCGCTCGCAAGGCTTCATTTCGGGCCTGTGCACCGGCGGTGTTTTCTTTCCAAGGCTTGCCATTTTTCCGGAGAGGGATGATTGCCTCGGCATTGCGAGCAACAATCGCGGAGTAGCAGCCTTTGGTGTCATAAGCGCCATCACCGCTCACAAACGCCAGTGGCTGATCCGTAGGAATCTGGGCCAGCAGTTCCGGCAGCATCGGCGCATCACCCACACTGTTTGAGGTGACTTCGATGGCACGAATTTTCAGTGTTTCTGCATCAATACCGAGATGGACCTTGCGCCACTGCCGGCGATATTCGGCACCATGCTTCTTGGTTTTCCACTCGCCTTCACCCAGCATCTTGATGCCGGTGCTCTCGACCAGCAGATGCAGGCCAGATGCTTTACTGCGATAAGGAATCTTGACCAGCAGGGTTTCTGTCGACGCGACAAGGTGCTGTAGTCGGGCACAGGCCAGTTCAGGCCTGCCAGCTTGAGTTGACTGCCAACCATTCCGGTAGTCTGCCGCAGAGCCAGATTGAAGAGGTTTTTGATCATCAGGCAGAACTGGACGGCGGCATCAGTGAACCGCTCGGCACGACCCCGTTTGCCGGTCGGAGCGGCAAACCATGCCATGTTTTATCCAGCCAAATCATCAGCAATCCTCGCTGGCATAAGGCTTGATTGTAGGTGTTTCAGTTGGTTGTGCCGTACTTGGGAGAGGCTGGCTTACTCATGCGGGACAGCGGCGTAACGGCAAAGGGGCTAGTTAAAGCAGGATGCGTGCGGATTTGTGCAACAAAACCCATGGTTATTCCGCGCTAATTTGAAAGTAAGTGTGCGACAAATAGGTTTTCAATTAAGTTATTTTTCGATAATAAAGTTCGGCGACTTGAATCCGAACTGCGTTCTCGGCAGATTATTTAATATCCTTTCAATGCATGAAATCAATATCGACATGGCTGTTGCAAAGCTGGTTCTGGCGGAATATTGCAGTATCAGCCCACTGGTATTCGCGACTATGACGAGTAGGGATCGCCCCCCTCCAAGTCGCAATCCTAGTCCACCGTGAGCTATTGCAACATTTGCCGCGTTAAAAATGGAAATACTAGCGGGGATTGTTGAGTTCATTCGCAGCGAAGCCGCACCAATCCCGAAATGATGCGGCTGAGACGGTATTGAACCTCAGAATTTTTCAGCCCATTTTTCCCAGAAGCCTGGCTCATCATGGTAGGCATTCTGCATTGCCCTGTCTAAAGGCAGGTAGCAAAACGTGGCATCCGGATAGCGCATGCTGCCATCGGGATTTTCCAGATACGCTTCAATCTTGAGGTAATCCGGGTTGCTCCGATCAAAAGGAATGTCGATGTAGATTTGCCCGCGATAACTGCACATGACGTTTTCAGACGCAAATTCTCCGCAGCGCTCCCAAGCAAAGCCTTGCTCATCCAGCCATTTGATGATTTCGGCGCGAATAGGCAATTCGCGCCAGTCTACATCCTCGAAAGGTATCTTTCTTTCACTTGTGTCAGAAGGTGTTAAGATTTTATGGAAAATGACAAACAGGACACCACGCTGTTTTTCTCTGGAAATTTTGTCGATGTGCTTGATAATGGCAGGCATGTCATTTACTCCTAATTCTTTGACGTTACATGTTTGTTTGCACTATGTTGGCTGTACCTTCATCTGTTGTTATGTTTAGGAAGTGAAAGTTTTCAGGTCTGGTGTTGTTTGTTGCGTTTTGGTATATGGTCCTTGCATGTACATCGCTGTTTGTGATTTCGTTTCCAATCGAGATGACAGCGAATATGAAGATTGTTTCTTCGGTGGTAGTGAATTTTTCGTGAGGGAATATGCCAGTCTTTTTGTCAAAAGATCTATTTGGCCCAAAGTAGTCAATATCTATTGCTCCGTCGTGAGAGGAAATATGGGCAAGTTTTTCTATGTCGTTTTCCAATTTGCTTTTGCTAAGCCAGTAGTGCGGCATGCATTTGTATTCAAGCACCGCAAGTATTTTTTTGTCTTTATATTGACTATTACCGTGTCAGGTTTAAACCCCAGCATGCTTGGCTCGACAAATATCCTTATGCCTTTGCTTACTTTCTTGCTATTAATAAATTTTTCCAATGATTGAAAAATTATGGCTTGCATAGCCATTTCGCTATTTATTCTTAGATCGTTATATGCATCAACAAGGTCTTTCTTAATTTGCTTTATCATTTCGTCCATGCTGCTGTTTCCTATTTGAAAATTAGTTTTTATTGCTTAGATTTAGTTTCGAATTACTAAATTCACTCCACAGCCGAACCATGGCATAGGTATCGAGCTTGCAATATGTCAGTAGCTGCTGCTCGATTTGCTGTTTTTGTTCCGGGCTGGTTTCGCTTGCAATGGCTTCCAGATAGGCGTCCATGGCCATGCTGCCATCCTGAACGCCATGCAGATCGTCGTAGCTGAGCTCCGGGCACAGCGCAGGCAGCACGGCCTTGATGCTCCAGCTTCCATGCTGGTTGGGGTGGTAATAGTGTTCACGGGCGATGGGCAGCAGATCCACAATCCGCTCATTCAGAGCAAGTAATGGCTCAGAAAACTCGGGAAAACGTTCGGCAAGCTCGTTGATACGGCCTTTTTCGAACGCCTGGTAGTAAACAAAAATCGGGCCTTCCTTGCCGCATGCTGCAAGCAGCGAACGTACTAGTTTTTCGGCCGGGTCGTTGCCGGAGATATCCAGAAACTCGCTGTGCTCGATATGCCCGGCACCCAGCATCCGGTGCACGCTGAACTGGAAGGGAGTTTTTTGATAGGGGCGAGTACCTGCCCAGATCGGTACGGCAAAAGAGATGGTTTCAAAGTCCAGAAAATAGGCCGGAAGCTGAAAGCCGGATAGGGCTCTGGCGGTGGCCTGCTGATCGAAAAATACCGTTCCCGACAAGGTGGCGTACTTCACCCGTTTTTGCTGCTTGTTCAGCAGATCATCCGGAACATCCCGTAGTTCTGTAATGCCGTGTTGCTCCAAATAGCTGGATAGTGAGGGACTGGGGCGTGGTAGCCAATGAATCGGGTGGATTGCCTTCTGCTGATTGCGAAAGCAGTAGTCTGAAAAACCGCATTTGTAGGGCGTTTCACATTGGCTACCCGTCTTCATCTGTGGTTCATTTTCTTGAGAAACTGTCTCCTTGGCTGCCTTGATCCAGCTGGCTACTTCTCCAGCACGCGCAATGGTTTCGTCGGTCAGGTCGTGTTCAACGAGCAGCCCGTGGTAATCCCCATTGCCGGGATATATCCATTCCTTGTCCAGGTGTGCTACTACCGTCTTGTTTAGTGGCAGGCCGGCCTGTCTGGCTATATAGGCCTGGATGGCAATTTCGTCGCGGTGATAATCCTTCACATGTGTGGTGGATTTCAGTTCAAACATATCCCAGCCACCTGCATTGCCTTGCTGTGCCGGCAATAAGAGATCACTGAAAATCATCACATTTTCGGCTTCCAATGCCGCTTCAAAAAGGGGCTGCTCAGACGTCAAGCTATTCGAGGTTTGCACCAGTTTTTCGCTGAATCCGTCTGCAATATGATCAATATGAACCCCCTTGGTCTGTGGGTCATAATGCTGGCGAGCCAAGCCACCCACCAGGTAGCCACAGGCTAAGCTGGCCTGACTTTTGTCCGATTCATTTTGCAATTCTGGGTGGTGAACCTCAATCCAGACTCGCTTCGGGCATTGGCGGTAAGCCATGATTTTTGATTTGGATAGCGATGGCATGGGATGCTCTGTCAAATTAGTGGTCAGCACTCGATGACTGGATCGTGGCCAGAATGATGCTCAGGTTATCCGGCGCACCGCGCCGCAATACTTCATTGCTCCAGCAGGTCACTTGTTCGGACAGGGCGAGTTCCGGGTTGAAAAGTTCTTGCAATACATCGTCGGCCCATATGTCGTGTACACCGTCGCTGCACAGCAGAAAACTGTCATCTGCATGCGTGGTGATATCGCGCTAATGCAGCTGGAAGTCCGGGACTTCAGGATCGGCGACCAGGGCGCTCTCCAGGATGTAGTAGATGGAGGCATATTCTTCGCCCACCCGGGCTTCGCCGTTGGCAATCAGTGTGTTCAGAAAAGTATGGTCATGGCTTAACTGCTGCCAGACGCCTGCTGCGACGATGTGATAAATGCGGATATCGCCCGCGTTGTAGACGTATGCACGGTCATCTGTGCTGGCCTGCATGGCGATGGTGGTGCTGGTGCCAAATGTTTTGTCGCGGCCATAACGGTAGGCGAGTGCAATTTGCAATTGGCGAACCAGTTTCCCGTCTGGAGTTTCGCCAGCGGCAATTGCACCGGCTAGTTGTTCCAGAACCAGTCGGCTGACCAGTTGGGCTTGCGGACTGGAGGCGATGCCATCTGCCACTGCCAGCACCAGATCCTCACCATGATTCCGGCATTGCGCCACGGGCAGTGTTGCCTGCAGGAATACTTCATGGTGGATGAGCAGGGCATCCTGTTGCTGGCTGGAGCTGCCTTTGTTCTGGCAGAATGAGATATCAAAAATCATGAGTTACATTACCCTGCTCTTGATAATTTCCCGTCAAATAATTACATCACATCTTATTGGTGTGTAATATATGGATCAACATTAACTCGGCTTCCTCTCCGGTTTAATAGCCAGTATCGCAGTGACTTTGGACATTAAGTGTCTGGCTGAAATAGCATGATGTTTGGTGGACGGATGCCCCGGGTAACGTCCAGGAAGGAGGGCAGAACTTGCCGAAAAATACGACGACCGATATTTCAGAGCGGCGCCAGGCGCTGCTGGATTTTTTGCCTGTTGAGAACAATGGAGTTCCCGGCCATAACTCTGCCAGTCTCGAAGCATGGGCAAAGACATTGGATCCGCAGGTCAGTTACAAGACAATTAAGCGCGATCTGGAAGCGCTGCTGGCGTTGCAGAGGGTGGTGTGCGAAGAGGCCAGCGGCCACAAACGCTGGTGGCGTGCGCGTGGAGGCAGAAGCTACCAGCCGATGAGTCGTCATGAGGCGTTCCTGCATGGGCTGGTCAATCAGCGCTTGAATCATCTCCTGCCAGCAAGCCTGTTCCAAGCCCTGCAGCCGGCCATGCAGCAGGCTGAAAGCACATTGGCCAGACCGGATTTGCAGCAAGAACGATCCTGGTTCGACAAGGTGCAGTCTGCACCGGGCTTGTTGCCGCCTCCGGTCATCGAGCCGGAGTTGATGCAAACAATTATCAGCGCCCTGCTAAATGAACACTGGTTGTTGGCGTGCTATAAGAAGCGAGATCAGCAGGTGCAGGATGCCAAGCGTCTGATGCCACTGGGCATCGCCGAGGTGGATAACATCTATTATCTGGTGGCGCGCTACGACGGCTATGACGACAACCGTCATCTTCGGATTGACCGCTTCATTTCAGCGCAGGAACTGGATGAACCATTCAGTTATCCCCGCGATTTCTGCTTAAGAAATTACCTAGCCAGTGGAGCCTTTCGCTACATACAAGGTGAACCGATTGCGCTGAAGCTGCAGATGGGACGCTATACCAGTCAGCACCTGATCGACCAGCCCTTGTCGGATGACATGGATATCCAAGCCGACGGCGAGAAGGATTGCATTGTCACGGCGACGGTGAGCGACGATGACCGCCTGTTCTGGTGGCTGTTGGCGATGGGGGAGAACGTGATTGTCCTTGAACCTGCTTCACTGCGAACCCGGATGATCGAAATGCTTCAAGCCATGCAGGATAATTACCGGCCAAGAGGGCAGTAGGTATGAAGCAATACAGATTCGCAGCTTACCGAACCAATGCGGTGCAAACCTCCGTCCTATGAACTTGAAAGACGCCTGCTGAACACTGGGGCATCCAGCGCAGTAATCGATCAGAACGCGACCGATTCGGCTTTTCGCCGTGAGGGCGAAGAGGAATACCGGAAATCAAGCGTCTGCTGTTGCTCAACGATCTATTGCCCGATGACCTGTTCGTTGAACATTGCGCTGTTTCTCTCTAGCAGCAAACCCGTTGTGGATGTAGCCATCCACCTTGGCCCTCCCGCTGGCCTGGTGTTGGATTCGTAAACGGAGCCGCCACTTTGCTGACGTGCCGGCGGGGATAAATTGGAATGCATCCATCAGTCAGCAGGGCTGGAGGCTTTCCATAAGCATGAGGTGCGCAATGTCATGCACCCCTACAATCCCGGCCGAAAAACTGACCCGCCGGTCGTTTAATGTCCAGTCTTATGGCTATCGTTGCGTCATTAATCAACGACAGGCGAAAAACATGGCACAGAATTCGTCAGGCTGGTCACAACAAGCCCAATGGATTACGCGCGAAACGCTGGATGATGTCCGTAGCGGGTTTTGTTTGCTGCCCTGCCCTACTCTGCACTTCAAGCACAGGCAAGGCCAGTTCGCCACCTCATCTGTAGAGGAATTGCAAGCCGGCATGTTGATACTCACCGAGGAAGGTGGTCGGCAACAGCTTTATGCTTCGGTCGAGGATCTGCTGGCCGCGGGCTGGGTAATTGACTGATAGCAGATACGACTAGCCGAGCAAAGGGTGTTCTACGTGGGCTAGTAAAAATAAGGGAAATGCGTGCAAACCTATTCCAGTCCGATGATCGAATCACTGTACGACAGCAACCTGCAGGAAAAGATGACTTTGCACCCGCTAGGTGTGCGCAGTTGCGAAGTCACTAAGAAACTATCCGGGCTCCTCTCGCATTGTGAAACGGAAGGTGATGCTGCGCTCGCCATCATTCTGGCTGATCGCGATGACACAGAGACTCGCAGCCAATTACGACAACTGATGCTCACACAGCACCACATACGCTGCCTGTTAATCTGGCTGAATCCCCTCCACACGCCCATGGCCGTCAGCAAGCTACCGTATCCGCAGGTATGGGTTGATGAACCCGAGCAGCCAGGTTATCTGACTGGTGAAGAGCAACTTGCAGCGCTGATACAACTGTATACCAAACCGGCGCTGATCGAACTCTGGCCCAGCCAGATCAAGGATTCACTAGATGCCCACACCCGGGTTGTAATCCGCCAGCAGGTTTATAAGCCCGGTGAAGATATCGTACAGCTCAGCAGTCGCCTCCTGACCAACTTGCCGAGCCATCGACCAGCCCACTCGGTGATGTGCCAATTCCGCGGAGCACCCTCCGTTATGAAGCGTAGCGAAGTCATAGGTTGCATGCGACTTTTGGAGCAATGCAGCGACAACGATGCGATCATCCGCTTTGGTGTGGCCTACACAACAGAAACCACGCTAACAGCGACGTACATGTTACTGATGTATTGACGTCCTCCCCCTCCTCTCTCTCACCCTCGCCGGTCTCAAGACCGGAAAGGAGGGGGTGATGTCTACTGCGTCTGACTACTTAAGCGGCCTGATTGCTTTGTCGGGTTCCTGTTGCTGACGGCATTACCGCTCCGTTCACTTCAAAGACTAACCGAGCACAGTCCTGCCCTTCACTACACAGCATGACTTCGCCGCGGCGAAGCACATTGATCGCGCCAACCACATCGGCGTTGTTTTCGTAACCATACGCCACACGCTCGAATCGTCTTGTGTGTGTCGGTTCTCTGCCGTCACATGCCTACTGCACGGACAAGTCTGAGCCGCCTTCATCTTCCGAAACAACCCAACGAGATTGAAGCAGATGACACAAAAAAAGCCAGCAAGGCCCGACAGGAAATGTGATGCAGAGCTATGCTGCCGAATCAAGCAAACTGGGCTTATTCCGCATCTAACGTTTGACACATGGGTCAGCGGCATCAGCAACCAGCAAGCAGAAGCTGCGGTGCAGCACATCATGGAATGCCGCAATAACACACCACTATACATATACGGTGGCATTGGCCTTGGCAAAACGCATCTTATGCATGCTGCTGGCCATCGAATTCACCAACTCAGCCCTGGATTGAACATTCGCTCTCTCAGTGCAGAACGACTCGAACTGGAGTTGCTTCAAGCCATCCGAGAAAAGACGATTGATAACTACCGGGAAATCTCCTCATCAATTGACCTGTTTCTCCTAGACAGCATCCATTTCCTTGCTAGTCGCGTTCCAGTACAGGAAGAGGTACTCCGTCTTTTCAAAATAATGCAGGACAACGGCCACAGGATCATCATCACTGGCGAGAGTAGGCCCGCCGAGATACCCGACCTGCAGACTCGCCTTGTTGATTACCTGTCTGCAGGAGAAATGGTAGATATTCGATCGCCTGATCACGACATGCGCGTCAAAATTTTGTTGAAAGCAGCTGCGGTCAATCAGGATACGATCGATGACCAAGTGGCCGAATTCATTGCTGCACGCTTTCACGACTGTACCCGTGAATTACTCGGCGCCCTGATACGGGTACAAGCGTATGCACGCCTTATTCAACAGCCAATCACCTGCACGCTCGCGCAGTCTATATTAGGTGATTAGCTGTCCACTCCCGCTTGATTGATTACACCCTTTTTGAATAACTCGGGCCTTTGCTTCTACCAGTGCTTCATCGCTTGAAGCGGGGATTGATGCTGCAGTGCCCGTTGTGGCAGATGCTGGTTAAAGGTTGTGCAGAATTTTGTGCAGACGGTCTTTTGGCAGGACACCGCCGCATTGATCGGAAACACCATGACTACTCCTAAACACGCTATCTCAGATGAACTACTGAACAGCTTGCTGGCCAACTATCAGAAACCCGAAGACCTCATCGGCGAGAATGGACTGTTCAAACAGTTAACCAAGCCGATCATCAAAAAAGCCCTCGAAGTCGAAATGGCCGAGCACCTCGGCCGCGACAAACAGCAGCCGGTCACCAATCCTGCCGGCAATACCCGCAATGGCCGCAGCCGCAAAACGCTCAAGGGCGAGTTGGGTGTCTTGCCCATCGACATTCCACGCGACCGGCATGGCACCTTCGAGCCGCAATTGATCCCCAAGACCAGACCCGCAGGACCGGTTTCGACGACAAAATCCGCTCACTTCACGCCCGCGGCATGACGGCACGGCAAATTCAGGCGCATCTGGAGGAAATGTATGGTGCCGAGGTATCACCCAGCCTAATTCCTTCCGTTACTGAAGCGGTGATGAAGGACGCCAAGGCTTGACAGTCCCGCCCGCTGGATCGCGTCTGCCCGATCGTCTACCTCGACTGCATCCACGTCAATGTCCGTGACGGCGCAGTGCGCAACAAAGCCATCTATCTGACGCTGGGCGTCGATCTGGCCGGAGAAAAGGAAGTGCTGAGACTGTGGATTGGGCAAAATGAGGGAGCGAGATTCTGGCTAAACGCCCGCCGCTTATCCGAAGGGACTGTAAGGCACTTGGGCCGATCAAAGACTAAGCTCGGAAAAGATGCCCCAGTGACTCTAGGGAAAACAAACAACCCTATAGTAAAAAATCTGTACGAGAGTTTGCCATTGGTATACTGGTCATAGGACAGAACTAGGGCAGATCCAATGCTCGACAAGCATCGTTGTTACGAGCGAGAAAGATGTCAATTAGCACTGTGTAACCGCCAAGGTATCCAGTTACCAGTAATGAGAATAGGAGTTCGCTATGGCCTTCAAGTTGGCCCTTGCCTTCATGGGGATCACACTGATTTACGCCTTTGGCATCCTTGGATTCTTCATGTACATCGCTGCACGTAATAAGCGTCAGGCCGCTGAACTGGAGCGAAATCACGCGAATGAAAATCTGGATCCTAAGTGACCTTCATATCGACATTTATCCCTTCCAAGTCGAAGAGCCTGATGCTGATCTAGCCATCATTGCAGGAGATGTTTCGGAAGGGTTTAAGGGTTTGCAGTGGGTGCGCCGTAACATCAAAAACATGCCCACCCTTTACGTTCCTGGTAATCATGAATATTACGGGGAATGCCTCGAACAACACGACGCGCTGATGTGTGCACTGCAGCATCAATCTCCAAGCGTTCTGCAATGTCGTAGCGTCATTCATGGCGATGTACGCTTTTTAGGCTGCACCCTTTGGACCGATTACCAGCTCTTTGGATCTGAGCAACAACTTCTTGCCATGATCGAATCCGAGCGCCGGTTAACAGACCACCGCATGATCCGCAGCGATACAGCAGGCCTACTTCGTCTGTTCAGTTCCGCAGATGCACTTGCCATCCACCAGCAACACCGGCAATGGCTGAGTGAAGCGCTGGCAATACCCTTTCATGGCAAAACAGTGGTCATCACTCACCATGCTCCGCACCCTGGCAGTGTGCATCCACGATTTGCCGATTCAACCCTGTCCGCAGCCTTCGCTTCCAACCTTGCGGAACTCATGGACGGTGTGGATTTGTGGGTACATGGCCATTGCCATGACAATTCCGATTATGTGATCGGAAAGACGCGGATCATCTGCAATCCAAGGGGATACGTCTCCCATAACCGCGTGGAAAACCCTGCATTCCAGGACACGCTGATCGTTGAGCTTTGAATCTTTCAAATTTTGGGAGTAACGAGATGACCATGCCTTCAGAACGAACTTTAGCAGTTCTGAAAACGAGAGAGTTTCTACAAAACCTAATCAAGAACACGGAAACACCTGAATACATCCGACATGAGGCGAAGTGGCTCTTACGACACTATCCGGATGCAACCGATATCAAGATCGTGGCTCAGGCAATGCAGACAATGAGATCCTCACTCCCGGCCGGACCGGTATTTTGCATTGATGACCCATTCTGCCCGACGCTGAGCAAATACTTCCCTCAAGAGGCACTGGCAAACGTAAGCAAGGTACAAGAAAATCCCTAATCTCACAGCTCGCCTGATTGTCATCCTCCCCGCCCAAAGGACGGGGAGGATGACAAGCTCTATACTTCACAGGCCTGAAGGCCAATGCATGGCGCACACTTAGTCAAAATTGTCCTTTGTCCCTCTGCATTAGAACTAACAGTCAGCTGACTTGTAAGGTGATACATGTGCAACGAACATCACCTGCTTTTCCATTCTTGGATTCAACAATCACAGGAAACAGCCATGCAGAATGCATATAAGCGGGTCACTAGTGCAATGACGCACTTGCGCAACTCGACCGAATGGCAAGCGCGGCAAGCCACATTTAGCCAGTTTGATCGCACTCTCGATAACAACCTTCCCCCAGTACAGCTTGGACGTACCATAGCTTCTGGCACACCACGCTTAAAACCAAGTAGTAAATGAAATCTGAACTCGATCAACGCATGGCTTGGTATCTGCGTATGAAGCAGAGCACCAACTATCTGGGTATCGACCAAATGCAGGCTGGCATGGCCTATGCAATTTGGGCGCGCAACGCTTACGTAGGCCTCTGGCTCCCCGAGGAACGTGGCTTTCTAATCTCGCGATACAAGATGTATCCGACGCCCTATTTATTTGTTGAGTACCACTGGGAGACAGGCGAACCCTTCGGTACAGTCAAACCGCTACGCCCGCTCGAAATTTGCCCAATACCTCTAGTGCCAACTTCTGCGTACCATGAAGAAAGGGATAATGCCCAATTGTGTGGATGGCTCGACGCACTGGAAGAGCGCCATCCTCCCCTATCCGGTTGGGACTCTATCAGCGAACGCCGTCAGTCAATTGCTCGACGGGCTTAAAGTGGCAATTTTGCTGGATTTGACACTGACGGAACATAGTACATCCATGAGGATGATACCCACTTAATGTCCAACTAAGCCGCTACCTTTGCGCTATCAGATTACGTTGATAAGCGCATTTATGAGATGGACTAGTACAGGCTGGACAATACAAGCCCAGTGGATCACGCGTGAAACGCTCAGCGATATTAACAGTGGCTATTTCTTGCTGCCACATCCAACGTTGTTTTTCAAAAACTGGCAAGGCCAGTTTGCCACCGCAGCTGTAACACAATTACAAGCAGGCAACCTTGTACTCACCGTGGCTGGCGGTAGGCAAATCACATATGATTCAGTGGAAAACCTTTTGGCTGACGGTTGGGTGATAGATTAACAATTCGTAATTTGACTATTTTAGTTATGAAAGCGGCTTTGTTGCACAAATCGGCACGCATCCTGCTTGATCTGACCACATCACCCCCCAATCCGTCATCAGCATGAGCAAACCAGCCCCGCCAAAGTACCGCACCACCAACTGGAAATCCTACACTCATGCGCTGCGCCAGCGTGGTTCTCTGTTGATCTGGCTGGACAAGGACATGGCATGGTTTGCCGCTCCAACCGGCAAACGTGGTCGCGCCGAACGATTCAGCGATGCAGCGATTCAGTTCTGTTTGATGGTCAAAAATCTCTTCAATCTGGCGCTCCGCCAAACTACGGGCATGGTCGCCAGCCTGTTGAAACTGGCCGGATTGGA
>NZ_AUMS01000019.1 GCF_000430805.1 Chitinilyticum aquatile DSM 21506
CGAAGTACGCCGTGGCTTTTTCCAGGATTTCGAGCTCCATCTTCAGTCGGGCGTTCTCCGCGCGCAGCTGGGATAACTCCATCTGCTCGGGCGTGATGGCCTTGCCAGTTCCGGCGGCCAGTTTTCCCGCCTTGCTGGCTTTGCGCCAGTTGCTGAGTGTCTGCTCGGAAATGCCCAGGTCGCGGGCGACCTGGGCGGGGGATTTGCCTTCGGCTTCGACCAGGCGGACCGCCTCTTGCTTGAACTCGGTGGTGAAGCTCTGCTTCGGGATTTTGTACATCGATACCTCCGTATGCCAGTTTATCTGGCTACGCTTGGTATCCGAAATTCGCGGTTAACCTCAATGTCTGGTTCATCAACAAGCCGGCCAAAAACGATCTGCATCCGACCATGAAACCGGTCGAGCTGGTCGAACGCGCCATCCTCAACAGCAGTAAGACGCGGGATATCGTTTTGGATCTGTTTGGCGGTTCGGGAACCACTTTGATCGCCGCTGAAAAATCCAATCGCCGCGCCAGGCTGATCGAGCTTGATCCGAAGTATGTCGATGTGATCATCAAACGCTGGCAGGACTACTCCGGCAAGCAGGCGATCCGGGCTGTGGATGGGATGGCGTTTGACACTGGATTGCAGTCCCCCGCCTTGGCTTGCGGTGAATAAAAGCGCCATTCGCCGCAATTTTCACGGTGATTAACTTGCCGATGCGGTGAATGCCCCGCATAATCACCGCATGAATAGCGGTGAACACAAATACATCTGGCAATCTCCAGACTGGCCAACGTGGCATTATGATCTGACGGTACTAGCAAAACCGTTAGCCGATGTCTGTCGTGCGCAAGGAATGTTGCTGGGACGACTCAGCGATGTGGGTATGGCGCTGCGTGATCAGGCCAGCCTGCAAGTACTGACCGAAGATGTGCTTAAAACCAGCGAAATCGAGGGTGAGTACTTAGACATTACCACCGTGCGCTCATCCATTGCCCGCCGTCTTGGCGTTGATATTGGCGCCTTGGCACCGGCAGATCGACACGTCGAAGGCGTTGTTGAAATGGTCCTTGATGCGACGACCCGCTGCGCGGAAGCGCTCACCTTGGATCGGCTCTTTGGCTGGCATGCTGCTCTGTTTCCAACTGGCTTTAGTGGAATGAGCCGAATCCGGATTGGCGAATTCAGACAAGATGAAGATGGCCCCATGCAGGTTGTGTCCGGTCCGATTGGCAGGCAAAAAGTGCACTATGAAGCCCCAGCGGCAGAGGTGCTAACCCAAGAAGTCGCCCGCTTTCTGGATTGGCTCAATCATCCTGCCCATAAGGAGCACATTATTCTGCAGGCTGGCATTGCGCACTTGTGGTTTGTGACCTTGCATCCGTTCGACGATGGGAATGGGCGGATCGCCCGCGCTGTCGGTGATTTGCTATTGGCACGCGCGGATGGTACCGCGCAGCGCTTTTACAGTCTATCGGCGCAAATTCAGCGCGAACGAAGCGACTATTACGATATTTTGGAAAAAACGCAGAAAGGCACGCTGGATATCACGCCTTGGCTAGCTTGGTTTCTGGAAACCTTGCTCCGCGCCATCGGGCAAGCCCAGCTCACACTAGATGCCGTTCTGGCCAAGGCAAATTTCTGGCAGCGCTGGCTGGGCACTCCGTTCAATGAACGGCAGATCAAAGTGCTGAACCGGCTACTGGATGGTTTTGATGGCAAATTGACCAACAAAAAATGGGCCGCCATCGCCAAGTGCTCCAGCGATACGGCCCTGCGCGACATCAATGAGCTGCTGAATCTGGGCGTGCTGTGTAAATCCGCATCCGGCGGACGCAGCACGTCCTACGAGATTTCGACTTGAAACCGAGCCCTGTTGAGGGCTGAATTACATCCGGAAATAATAGTTTTCAGCTTTAAATATTCAACAGGGCCTCATTACAGCATCAAGTAATGCGATAGGTTCGCTGCTGGCCACTCATTTTTTCAGACGATAGGTTAAGGCCCAGTTTTTTACGCACGACTCCCGCCAGCGCACCTCGGACAGTGTGTGCCTGCCATTGCGTTGCTGTACAAAGCTGCTCAATCGTAGCGCCTTCAGGCCGCTGCAGCATGCTGATCAGTAGTGCCTGCTTGCTGTTGGCGCGCGGGTTGCGCGGTGTTGGCCCAGCTTCGAGCTGTGTGGCGCCTTGGGCGACGGCGGCTGGGTAGGCACGATCAAGGGCGGCATAAGCACTGAGGCTGGCCCTGTAGCCGCCAACGTGCGGCTCAATCAGGCCACGTTGTAACAGGCTGGCCAGGACACAGTCACGCGCACCGCCGTTGACTTTGTCAGGAAACCAGACCAGCAAGCCAGTCGGGTGACGAGTAGCGGCATCGAGAATTTGTTGCTGGGTAGCGCTCAGCGGCATGATAATCTCCTCAGCCCCGGTCACCCGGGGCGCAGGTCATTACTTGGCAAATTCGCCTTCTTTGAAATAGGCGTCGGTGATTTGCTTGAGCACTTCGATGCGATGGCCCATGTCGCCGACGTCTCCCCATTTGACGTCGTCGGGGTCGACGCTGAAGTGATCGTCCAGCATGGTTTGCAACCGGTTGAGCAGGGTTTCAAATTCCCCGACTTGGGCCACAAATACTTCAATGGGTTGTTGGCGTAGGCTATTCATTTTGCTGCCCCTTATGCGTTATCGTGTCAACATGAAGGCTTCAATTCGGCACACAATCAAGTCATTTGTTCTACTTTTAACCGGAGTTTCAATCAGGCCTGCAGAGCAGGCCTGGGTGTACTCACTCCTGAATCAAATCAGCAGGTGCAACCAACTCTGTACATTGCGAGGCCAGTAGCACGACCGCTTTGCCATCACGCCAACCTTGAAGCTGACCCGAGCGGCGGCGGCCGCGTTGATCGATAAAATGCACGCGCTGGTTTGGCTGATTTTGTTGGCCAGCCCTATAGGCCGCCGCCAGTGCGGCGCGCAGATTCCAGACCGCCAGGTCATAAAAATCGAGGCTGTCTCTGTGTCGGGTGTCCAGGGTTTCAAGTCCGAGGTGCTGCTGGGCGATCTGACCGAGGATGGTATCGATGGTGTTCATGATCATTGCTCCGGTTGGGGTGAACACATTCATCGCTTCATTCCAATTGATTATCAAGTTGATTCTTAATCTTATTTTTGGGTATTTACATGGGGATCTCGATTCGCGCCTACGCTCGCGAACGCGGGGTATCTGACGCAGCTGTGCGCAAAGCCATCAAGGCTGGACGGATTACGCCAGAGCCCGATGGCACCATCGACCCAGCTCGCGCGAATCGCGAATGGGCCCACAACACCGATCAGGCACAGCAGCGCAGCTCAGTCCGCGCCGTGCCCAATGAAGCCCTGTCCACCGTGCGGGATACCGTCAGTGATGCCTCAGCAGGCCTCAGTGGCGGCACCACCCTGCTGCAGGCCAGAACCGCCAATGAGGTACTGAAAGCCCAGACCGGCAAAGTCCGACTGGCGCGCTTGAAAGGTGAGCTGGTCGATCGGGCCCAGGCAGTCGCCCATGTATTCAAGCTCGCACGCGCAGAACGTGATGCCTGGCTGAATTGGCCATCGCGGGTGTCTGCACAAATGGCAGCCGAATTGCTGGTTGATCCACACACGCTGCACATCACGCTTGAACGCGCGGTTCGGGATCACCTGACCGAAATGACTGAAATCCAAGTGAGGATTGATTGATGAGGTAAGCCCACGGTGATGCCCTACAACGGTGCTTTGGCCATTGATGCCGCTTGGCGTGAAGGTCTGATGCCTGATCCTTTGCTCACGGTTTCGCAATGGGCCGATCAGTACCGATATCTCTCCGGCAAATCGGCTTCGGAGCCCGGCCGGTGGCGCACCAGTCGTACGCCTTACCTGAAAGCGATCATGGATTGCCTGTCGCCCACCTCCAAGGTAGAGCGTGTCGTTTTTATGAAAGGCGCTCAAGTCGGCGGTACCGAATGCGGCAATAACTGGATGGGCTATGTCATCCATTTATCGCCAGGCCCGATGATGGCGGTCTCGCCCACCGTCGAAATGGCCAAACGCAACTCGAAGCAGCGGGTTGATCCATTGATTGATGAGTCGCCAGAACTGACCTCGCGTATCGCGCCCGCCCGGGCCAGAGACTCGGGCAACACAATTCTGGCCAAAGAGTTTCGCGGCGGCGTACTGGTAATGACCGGCGCCAATAGCGCGGTCGGCTTGCGCTCAATGCCAGTGCGGTATCTTTTTCTGGATGAAGTGGATGGTTATCCCGCTGATGTCGAAGGCGAAGGTGATGCCATTTCACTGGCCGAGGCCCGTACCCGGACCTTTGCCCGCCGGAAGATCTTCATTGTCTCAACACCGACGATTGCTGGTGCCAGTGCCATCGAACGTGAATATGAAGCATCCAACCAGCAGCGCTATTTTGTGCCGTGCCCCCACTGTGGCCATGCCCAGTGGTTGCGCTTTGAACAACTGCGATGGGAAAAAGGCCGGCCGGCATCTGTGGCCTATGTGTGCGAGTCCTGCGAGCAGCCGATTGCCGAGCATCACAAAACCTGGATGCTGGAGCATGGTGAGTGGATCGCACAGAACCCAGATTGCCCAAGCAAAACGACCGGCTTTCATCTGTCGTCGCTCTACAGTCCGGTAGGCTGGCGCTCATGGGCTGACATTGCCGCCGCTTGGGAGGCTGCCGTGAATCAAGAAACCGGCTCCAGCTCAGCCATCAAGACCTTCAAAAATACCGAGTTGGGCGAAACCTGGCTGGAAGATGGCGAAGCGCCTGATTGGCAACGTCTGCTGGAACGGCGCGAAGAATATCCAGTCGGCCAGATACCGCTACCCGCCTTGCTACTCACTGCGGGTGCCGATATCCAAAAAGACCGGATCGAGGTTTCTGTCTGGGCATTCGGTCCCGGCAAGGAATCCTGGCTCATTGAGCATCGTGTTCTGATGGGCGATACGGCCCGCGATCATGTCTGGCAGGACTTAGGGCAATTGCTTGGCGAAACCTGGACCCATGCCAGCGGGGCTCAACTCCCGCTGCAACGCTTGGCAATCGATACCGGCTTTGCCACCCAGGAAGCCTATTCATTTATTCGGGGGACGCATGATCCCCGGGTCATGGCCGTCAAAGGTGTTCGTGCCGGCGCCATGGGTGGTGCGGCACTAATCGGCACACCGACCGCCGTCGACATCACCATCGGCGGTAAAAAACTGCGCCGTGGCATCAAGGTGTACTCCGTCGCTGGCGGCATCGCCAAGCTGGAGCTCTACAACAACCTGCGCAAACCAGCTGATCTCGCCGATGACGGATGCACGCCAGAGTATCCGGCGGGTTATGTGCATTTGCCCATGGTGGATGGTGAATACCTCCAGCAATTGTGCGCCGAGCAACTGATTACCCGGCGTGATCGCCATGGTTTCGCGATCCGCGAGTGGCAAAAAATGCGTGAACGTAATGAGGCGCTCGACTGCTATGTCTACGCCCGCGCGGCGGCAGCATCAGTCGGGCTGGATCGATTCGAAGATCGGCACTGGCGCGAACTTGAACGACAACTTGGCATAGAAAGCCAGACAGCGCGACAGATCGACCCTGCTTCTCAGCACTCTGCCGGTACCACCAACACCAGCATTCATTCCAAAACCAATCCATCAAGCCGGCGTGTCATCAAAAGCCGCTGGCTAACTTAATTCGAGGAAGTCCCTATGAGCCTTGCCACCCAAATCGAAAGCCTGGTCCTGCGTGTCGCGCAGGAATTCAAAGACATCCGCAGTAAAACCGGCAACCTGACCAGCCTCTCCACCAACGACAAATCCAGTTTGGTGGCTGCCTGAGGATTAGTTGCTCCTTCAACTTGAAAGGCAGATGGCTCCAGATATTGAACCAAGGCCCCTTCGGGATACCGCCACCGCCTTGGCCGTAGGGGAAATAGCCGTTGCGGATGTTCTCCACGGGACCGGCTCCGCCGACAACATCGTAGGGATGGCGACCAAGCATCAGTGCCTTGAAGATCAGTATGGACAGCGAAAAAAGTTCGCTTTCCAGTGTTCGGTTGATTTTGGCCAGTTCCTTGCCTTGCAATTCGGGCGCGAGCATATCCGGAGCCGCCACCGGGCAGCGGTATATATTGCCCGTCACATTGAGCTGCCAGCTGTCACAGTCGATCAGCGTAACCGTATCGCTATCCGGGTCGCACAAGAAGTTGGCTAGGTTGTAGTCGCCGACCATCACGCCCGCAGCGTGCAATTCTTTCAGCGTACCGAGCAAATTCAGCAGATATGCCACCACGGCGGGTCGATCAAGGTCAGGGAATTGCTCACGATATGCCATTGCATGGGCGAGTACGTTCATACGTACCCCAGCAGCCTTGCGCATAGCATAGCCACGCCACTGACCACGTTCGTCTAATACTGAGAAACGCGGCCAAGCTAATCCTGGGTGCTGCTTGAGACCCGCAAGCTTAGGATCGCTGCTCATGGCATCAATCTTGGTACGCAGGGCGTCACTTCGTTTTTGCAGCACTTGTGGGTGGTACAATTTGACGACCACACTCGGAAAGTTGGGAACAGCATGGACAGCCGCTTCGCCGCCTTGTGCGAATGGGGAGTCGGCCAGCTGGACGGATTCTCCTGCTGCGTTGCGAACGGTGAGGCTCATGGTGGTTTCTCCTGTGTTGTGGCAAGCACTGATTCAATCGAAGAGCCAGTCGAAGATTTCCGAGGCGACGTAGCCGACCCCGACGGCGACCGCAAGTGGAGCACCAATTGTCACTGCGGTTGCTGCCACACCGGTGATGCCAAGCGCCGAGACTGCGGCCACGGCTCCGGCCCCAGAGGCTGTGGCGGCAGCCCCAGCCGCGGCACCGCTGACCCCGCCTTTGGCGCTGGCCTTGACTACGGTGCCGGCTACTTCCACTGCATCCGCACGACCCTCGATCAGGTCTATGCAGCCTTTCACTGCAGCGACTCCGCCGCCGATGATTGCCCCGGCCGCACCGCCGGCCTTGGCTGCCTGGCCCATTGCGCTGCTGAGACTGCCGCTACCAGTTGCGCCGGCACGCTGCGCCAGTGACTCGGTGCTTTTCGACGACACGCCAGTACTAGTCATGCGCTTGGAAATACCTGCCTTCTCGGCTGCCTTGTTGAAGGCTTGGGTGCTTTCTTCAGAGCCGACCAGTTGTGCGCTGCGATACTTGCCATCGGCGCACTGCTTGACTAGTTTGTTGATGCCCGCTTGGCTGGTGACGTCCTTGACCTGAAGGCGCTCGATGACCTTACCGCCCTTGGTGGTTACCAGATCGACGGTGCCGGCTGTGGTGCTCTTGGTCAGTTCGGTGCTGGCGCCATTTAGGGTGAGCAGGTTTCGGGCATTGCGTACATCTTTCACCAGAACCTCGTGGATGTGGCCCTTGAGGTGGGGGTTGTGGCCGGCACGTTCCATCGCTCGGGCGATGACAGTGCCTTCGTAGGCCGTTTTTGAAACCACTGCGCCGTGGCCTACATTGCCTTGGCCGATAAAGATGCCATTGGATTTGATTTGTGCCATGATTTATTCCTTGCTGGTGTAGCGGCACGAAATGTGCTGCTTGTTGCAACGAACTATGAGCGCAAAAATAGAAAAGTTAGAGGAGGCTTAGCGGAGATGAGTGGGGAATGCCAGCAGTCAGCGGATGACTTTTCCGTGAATAACAATCACGAAATCAAGGCCGATCCTGTGGCACTCCTGAATATTGTGCTTTCGATGCTACCCCTTCATGCCGAAGAGGGCCGGCAACGCGAAAGTTGCCATGAAACTGAAATCGTCACAGTGCTTATTGAGCAAGGCCGCGCTACAGAGGCAACCGCAGTGTCGCTGGTTTACACACTGCGACGCCAATTTGAGGCGTTGTCTCTGCTTGATTCGATTGAGCTTCGGAGTGGTAAATGGACGTTTGTCTCATTTCCTGCATCCTTGCTGGGGCGTTCTTGGCTAACGACACTAGCCACCCCAGGTCAATTACTGCTGCCCGCTGACTATTGGGAACAAGGGGATGACCGGCCTCCCGAGACGAAGGAGGAGCAGCGCTCTCTCTTGCATCGGGTAGAACTCGGCCGATTAAAATTCAACCAACAGGCTAAGACAATCAGAACAGTACACGTTGCTTGGGCATTTATTCGTCTGGGTAACAATTTCCTCCTGCACCATCGTGAGGACAAAAAACGGCCAGGTGAAAAATCATATGTACTGCCGGGCGGACGATTCAGTCTGACTGACCTACCCGTCGACGTTCGAGAACGCCACGACATTCTGAAAACGATTTTTGATCCAGAATCCGAGATCGTTACTCAGCACATTGCCCGCACGCTGGAAAGAGAACTTGAAGAAGAGGCGGGGCTTCTGGTGGGGATACATTACACCTACACGCCATTGAGCAATTCCATCCCGATTTACCGTGAAGTCAATGGTGCAGGGAATCGGCATGCCTACTCTTCTTACAGGTTCAACCTATTCCAGATCAAGCTGACCCAATCTGGTGAGACGCACCTGCTCGATAAGGTGTCAACATCTCCCGGCACGTTAACGTGGTTTTCCGCTGCAGATATCGCCGCTCCACAGCGACCCGATGGGGCTTCCGCATATGTGGAAGCATTGCGCCAGGCATGGGGCGATGAACTTGATAAACAGCTATTGAATGTCCCTGACTCCAGCACATCTCCCCTTCCCTACAACGACGAGTCTTGCATGCTGGATTTGCCAGGACATCCTGGGAAAAGTTTTTTTTACTCTGGCAAGCCCGGAAAAGAAAAGCCAATTGCGCCGGTTTCGCCGCTAGATCAGCAGGAATGGCAGTTCCTCATGCTATTGGGTTGGCATGCGCGCAGCTTCCCGATACAGGAAGCCCGCAGAATCCAATTGCTCGCAAACGGATGGGTTAATGCCAGCGACATCATACAGCTAGCCAAAGGGCTTCAAGAAAAAATCCAGCCAGTAATACCCAATCTCATAGAGATCCGTGAGAACCGGTACGCTTCTTTGAGAATATCTCCGGATATTTTGTTTTTACCGGTTGAGTTGTTTCACTACAGGATTGCTGGCAGCAACAAAGACGGAGGAGAGTTTTGGCTGGAGCGACAAGAAATGCAGACACCCTGGGGCTGTTTACAGGGGGGGCGCTACGAAAAGAAGGTTACCGGGAAGACAACGGCCACCTTACGTGAACTGGAGAAAGGCGACGATCCGGATGGCGATTGGGAAAGGAACCTACGCGAACAGTTTGGCGAAGGGGTGCGAGGGGTTGGTTTACGCCGACTCTGGAGTAGCAAGGGGAATTCATCATGCTTGGTTGCGGGGCTTCAACGGATGTCCAACCCCTGAATGGTAGCTCCGTTAGCTCTCCGCTTGAAATCGAGCTTAATCAAATAAGATTTGGGTGTGCATTTCAAAGGATAAAAAAATGGAAAGAATAAAAGGATCTATCGAAACTTGGCAGTCGGCCGGATACGGCATAATTCGTGGCTCAGATCAAAATACATATCTAGCTCATTACACCGATTTTGAAGCCTACATAAGCAAGAAGAGCAAGATATCAATGGAAATTGGCCAAGACGTTACTTTTGTTCCGTGTAAGAGTGGGAGGGGCAAAGCTGAGAGTATCGAATATGACAGTAGAAGCGCTCTTTTTAGATTCGCCCATTTTCCTGATTACGAGGGCGCGATTCAGCAGTTAGCGTTAGAGTTCGCTGTTCGGGAGAAGTGGTCATCATCATCCTTTGATGAAGACTCGTTGCGTTCGCAGGCAGCGACTAAGGGATGGGACGAGCAGAAAGTCACCAAATTTGTTAAGCGTAAGCAATTCGATGTCCTTTTTTCCTTCATAGAGAGAACTTTTGAGCGACTTCAACTCGAGGATAAGATTATTTATTCAGATTCTGGGGCTGCCTTCAATACATCGCTAGGGAACAAATTCGATAAAGACGTTTTCGCGATCTTCAAATATACCCCAAATAAGCCGTCGAAATACACTTTTGATAAGTTCACTGACGCGAATTTTGTTGGTAAAAATTTCCCGATCGTGCCAGAGTCACCAAGCTACTTCTTCGATATCGCGTCACAATCGAAGATACCTAGTGACCACCTTCTCCTAGACTGTGAGCTCAAAATATTCCCGGATTTTGTTCATCTGTTTGACGAAAGGCGGACGCGGTTCCCTGAAGCATGGCGAGAAATGAGTGACGATGAGTGCGCCAGTAAATTTGAGCAACTTCTAGATCGGTCGCGTAGTCGGGTGCGGCGCAACTTCCGCGCGGCGGTACCATTCTACTACCCGGCATTGAAGAAGATTCAAATGTTGCTGCCGATTACTTTCACCAACGGGAACGAGACTAGTGAGACACGGGCGCTGGTAGTTTCTCGTGAAGGCGCTGGTTATTCGGCAGAGACAATTATGCCTCTCGAGTGGGCTTATAAGAACGCTCGACTTGTAGCAAAACCTGACCGAGATGATTGGCTAGATTTTTAATTAATCCTCGTCCGGCCCGCCGTCGCGGCGGTGTTGCCTAAACGCGCGGCTCCGGAGCTGAACAAATTCCGGTTCTGGTGGTGCGAGATCGCTCCGGTCATGCCGCAGACTTCAAGCTGTCCAAGCTGGATGCGAATCATGTCGCCTCCCAGCTAAAGCCGCTGGTTGACCCTGATGCCGTTCTCTGTACCGATGGTGCGGCGGTTTGTGCTCGCTTTACCCGCGAGGCCTGCATGACCCATGTGGTCGTACAAGCCAAGCCGGGAAGTCGGGTCAAAGAGGGGCGTACCACATTCAGAACGTCAATGCCTATCACCGTAGGCAGAAGAACTGGATGCGCCGCTTCCATTGTGTGGCGACGCATTATCTGGAGAATTATCTGAGATGGCGGCGCATGCTGGAAACGGTACGGCAAAGCCATCACTCCGAAAGCCTGCCTGCAGGAAGCAATGGGGAGAGGCTTGCACCACGGTTTTGGTACATAGCCTATAAAATGGCCTGCGCAGAGATCCGTAGTTAGTGACGTCAGATGCTTCGTGTGGACTGCCCAAGCATGTCTACTGTAAAACTCGTTCGGCAAGTCCAGAAGTAACGCCATGATTTATATGGCAAATGCAAAACCATGCTTCCGGACTTCACTTTTGGGGTGGGGCTGAGAGATGACATATGAAATAGTCGGCACAGAGATCAGCGGTCGGTCGATCCGGAAAATTTGTGCCGTAGCCAGTCCGGAAGCCTTGCGCCACAAGGCTTGTAGCGGCGGGGCTGGGCAAAGAAAAACCCCAACTGAGAACAGTTGGGGTTTGTGTATTGGTGGAGACGGCGGGAGTCGAACCCGCGTCCGGAAGCCCTCTACGAAGGGTTCTACATGCTTAGTCTAGCCATTTGGATTTAACTCCCTTCCACGCCGACCGACAGGCTTGGGGAGAGCGAGTTACCTTGGATTTAACCCCGGCTCAAGTAACCCGAACCGAGGCGATCCCTTCTTAATGACTCTACTGCCGGTTTGACCCGACCCGCCCGAAGGGCTCTGCGGTGTAGAGACTGGCGCAATTAAGCAGCCAGTGCGTAAGTTTCGTCGTTTGCGACTATATAAATTCAGTGTTTAACGGGGTGACTGAAATCCCGGCATGCCCCCATCCGCTTTGTAACCCCCGTCGAAACCATGGCGTCCCCGTGAGTCTTCAAAAGAGATGAAGAACCGCCAGTATACACCCGTTTCGGGGGCAGCAGACAGTCGATGTCTGGTGGCCGCACGAAAGCGCAAGGTGGTGTGGGCCGCGAGCGCCCGATTTTGCTGCGCTGTGGCTTGCCGATTTGGCGGGCAAGCGTAACGCTGGCTGCCTGTGTGTATTGCTGGGTATCCCGCTATACCCATTGTTGGTAAATGGCTCTGCCTTGATACCTGTCACGTTTATGGCCGGTGATCAGGCGGCCAGTCGTTCTGCCAGGAAATCCAGCAGCGTACGCAGCGTGGCGGGTAAATGCTTGCGCGAGCTGTAGACGCCGAAAATCCCCAGCTCCTGCGGTGCAAAACCATCCAGCACGGTCTGCAGTTCGCCGCTGGCGAGGCTGGGGGTGGCGAGGTAGCGCGGCAGCATGGCGATGCCGGCGCCGGCCACACAGGCCTGCAGCAGTGCGGTGGCGTCGTTGGCGCTGATATTGCCGCTGACGGCAACGCTGACCGGCGTGTTGTCGCTCAGGCGGGTGAATTGCCACAGGCTTTTTCCGAAGTAGCTGTGCGTGAGGCAGGAACGCTGCGCCAGCTCTTCCACACCGGCGGGCATGCCGTGTTCCCGCAGCCAGGCGGGGGCGGCGCACAGCACCGAGGGGCAGCGGCCCAGTTTGCGGGCAATCAGGTTCGGATCAAGCTCGCGGGCGATGCGGATGGCCAGATCAATGCGCTCATCCACCAGATTCACCGCGCGGTCGAGCAGCTGCATGTCGATGGTGACGCCAGGGTATTTCGCCACATAGGTGGCCACTTCGCGCGCCAGCACCGCATGACCGAAAGAGCTGCTGGCGGTGATGCGCAGCAATCCGCGTGGCGCATCGTCCGGCACGGCCACTGCGGCCTGCATGTCGGCTTCCAGCTCCAGCATCTGCCGGCAGCGCGGCAGCAGCTCGGCGCCGGCGGGTGTCAGCGTCAGCTTGCGTGTCGTGCGATGCAGCAGCCGGGCGCCCGTCCAGTGTTCCAGCTCGGCCAGATGGCGCGATACGGCCGGGCGCGAGAGATCAAGCAGATCCGCCGCTGCCGACTGGCTGCCGCTATCCACCACCGTCACAAATACCCGCATTGCTGCCAGCCTGTCCATTGATATGCCCGTTTTTTGCAACAAATTAGCGCGGATTCTACGCTTTTTTGCAGCGGTATTCGCAACTAAGATGGCGTCCATGCACTCAAGCACAACCCAGACAAGGACGCACACCATGAACCGCAACACCACCTTTACCCGCCGCCTGCTGGCCGGTGCCATCGTTTCCTTTGGCCTGATCGCCGCCACACCGGCACTCGCTGCCGATGCGCTGAAGCTGGACGTTTACAATCCCGGCCACGAGGCCATTTTCCCGGTGACGTCGGTGCTGGTATCCGGCAAGCACGATGCCATCCTGATCGACGCGCAGTTTGGCCGTTCGCAAGCCGAAAAAGTGGTCGAAATGATCCGCGCCAGCGGCAAGAAGCTGACCACCGTCTACATCAGCCACGGTGATCCGGACTTCTACTTCGGCCTGGAAACCATCAAGGCCGCCTATCCGGACGTGAAGGTGCTGGCCACCAGAACCACCATCGAGCACATCGAGCACACCCGCGCCAAGAAACTGGCCTTCTGGGGTCCGAAGCTGGGCAAGGATGCGCCGGCAACCACCATCGTGCCGCAGGAATTGCAGGGCGACACACTGAAGCTGGAAGGGAAGACGCTGCAGGTGCGTGACCTGAAGGGCCCGCAGCCGGATCGCAGCTATGTGTGGATTCCGTCGATCAAGGCCGTCGTTGGCGGCGTGGTGAACTTCAACGGCCTGCATGTGTGGATGGCCGATACGCAAAGCGAGCAATCGCAGCTCGACTGGCTGAAGACGCTGGACGGCATCGCCGCGCTCAAGCCGAAAACCGTGATCCCGGGGCATTACGCCGCCGGTACCGCGCAGGACATCAGCGCCGTGACATTCACCCGCGACTACGTGGAAGCCTTCCGTGCTGCCGCTGCCAAGGCACAGAACTCCGCCGAGCTGATTGGCGCCATGAAGGCGAAATACCCGCAGGCCGGCGAAGAATCCTCGCTGGAACTCAGCGCCAAGGTCGCCAAGGGCGAGATGAAGTGGTGATTGATACCAATATGGGTATTGCCATGTAGCCTTTTATTGTTAAAGGCTTTGGGTATATACAATACAAGGCCGCCCGTGAGCGGCCTTGTGCTATCTTGTGGTTTCCAGTCTGGCCGGGGCTGGCCTTGCCGAAAAAATACACGTCTCGTCCGGTGCATTCACGACCTGTTCACTGTCGGCCTGCGGAATGACTCCTGCAGGCCGCGCTGTGGCGGGATTTCAGAAAGGCGACGATGCGGTTTTGGCTATCGGCGCTGCTGCTTTCGCCTGTGCAAATGTCAGCCTGCCATCACCACACGCGCCACATTAGTTGAATGGCGATCATGGCGTCGATTTTGTCGCGAATTTTGGGCGTGCCTGTCACATTCACGGCCAGGTGATCACCGCGCCAGCTCAGTAATGGGAGCGCGGCCAGAAACCAGTCACCGTCCGACATGCGGGGATAGCCATCCATCGCGCCAACGGCCAGACCCAGATCGAAAGACCCCAGTTTCAGTGGTTGCCAGGCAGCCGCAAGATAGTGACTGTGCTGGTTTTCACTATTGAGGAACTGGCCACCCATCAGGGCCCACTCATCGTCCAGATCAAGCTGGGCGCCAAATCCCCAATTCTGCTCGCGAAAGCCCCGGCTGCGATCAGGGTGATAGGATAGGAAACCTGCATTAAGCCAGATGCGTTGCACGCTCCGCTCCTGCTCAGTGTCTGCGGGGGGCTCCTCGGCGCGCAAGAGGGGGGACAACAGCACAATCAGCATCAGTGTAATCGGGAACAAACGGACAAATTGCATGGTGGCTCGCGCTGGGATGGAAAAATCGCCGCAGCCGGGTGGGGGCATGGCGACAGATCGTTCAGCTTAGGCAGTGGCAGGGCAGGACGGGAATGAAGAATTTATTGCAAACTGCCTGCCCCGCGGCTCGCAGAGCAAAGGAGGCTCGCCAGAGGCAGGCAAGGGTACCGCCCATCTCTGGTTCTTGTGCTGTTATTGCGTTGCCTTGAGTGAGAACCAGCCTCTGCTATACATGCAGGGTGATGCTGACAGGGCCTTTTCAAATATTAAGCTCTGAATATATACCCCTCACCAAGGTCATCCTTCTGGATGGCCTTGGTGCATATGGGTAGACAGGAATTCAGCCTGCACGCCCTGCGGTGGCGAGCTGCGTCTTGCGCATGGTACTGCTGTGCCACTGGCGTAGCCAGCGTTGCGCCGGACGCTCGAAGCAATGGTAACTCAGCGCCGACACGGCCAGTGTCAGCAGTACGAAGCTGCCTATGCCCAGCAGTGCCGCCAGCCAGCCGGTTTGCGCGTACCACGTTGCCAGCGTCGCCGGAGCCAGCCAGTTCAGCACCTCGACGCCGGCCAGCAGCAGCACCGTGTGCCACAGGTAAACGGAAAACGACAGATCGCCCAGCCAGCGGGTAAGCCGGTTTTCCAGCAGGGAAAACACCGGGCTTGGGCGCGGCTGCTGGATGGCGGCGGCGTACACCAGCAGGGCATAGGCCACGATCAGCGCCAGGCTGACCGGCAGGCTTTGCGGCAGGTGCAGCAGCAGCAAGGGCAGGACAACCAGTACGGCCAGTACGGCGTCGTTATTCAGCCAGCGGGCCAGCACGCGCTGGCGCACGGCGGGCAGCAGGCTCAGGCCAAGTACGAAACCGGCCAGTCCGCGCAGCATGGCGGCGATGCCGGTGGTGGCGTCGAGCGAACCCAACTGGTGATGAATGCCGCCCAGCGTGGTGAGCGCAAGCAGTGCGGCCAGCCAGCGCCAGCGGCTTTGCCAGCCGGCCAGCGGCAGCAACAGCGGGAACAGCAGATAGCAGCCCCATTCCACGCTGAGCGACCACGATGACACATTCCACGCCAGCATCGATTTGGTCAGCAGACCCTGCGCCAGGAAAAACTGCTCCGGAAGTGCCTCCAGCCGGTTGAACGGCCCTTCAAAAGCCGGAATGCCATTCATGCCCCAGCTGCCGAACAGCGGGCCACCGTAGTAGGTCAGCCCCTGAGCCTGCTTGATGGTTTCCCAGGCCACCAGCAGCAGCAACGTCAGCAGAAAGAGCGGATAGATGCGGCTGAGCCGCAGCCACAGGAACTGGCGGTAGCGCAGTGGCTGGTCAGTGCCGCGCATCAGGTTCAGATACACATGCCCCAGTACCAGCCCGCTGAGAATGAAAAACAGATCCACCGCCAGATACCCATTTTCAAGCAGCTGGGTGTGAGCGGCCAGTGCTTCCTTCCATTGCGGAAACAGAATCAGGCGGGCGTGAAACAGCATGACCAGCAGCGCGGCAAGCCCGCGCAGCGCAGTCAGTAGTGGTAGCTCCCGGGGATCGGGACCTGGGTTCGACATGATTTCCTCCTTGCAGTCAGTGCGAAAAGGGCCGCGCCCGGCGACGAGTCAGACAAGGCCTGGTACTGAAACCCTAAGCGCAAGACACTAGAAAGGAAATATCCGACGAACGGCGTTACAAATAATGCAGGAAATTGATTTTTGGCGTTACTTCGGCAAAAAGTAACGAAATCCACTCAAGTTCTGAAAAATACGGTTTGCGAGAGGGACGAGTTGGTGATGGCGCATAAGGTGAATTACCTACTGCAAGGGACGTGTCACGTTTACTTACATTTCATTGCGGAGCGCAAGATATAGTTATTGCGAAAACACTACACAAATGATCGGGCAAGGGGAAATGCACTCTTTGATTCAGCGGCAGCATCCGGTGTTCTCGGCAGCTGCCGAAGCAGAGTGGCAAGCCTGTTTTGGCTGACTCTATTGGGCGTATTTGGCGTAAATCCGGCTGAGCGTTCCGTTGTCTTCAAGCCTGTCCAGCGCGGCCTGTACTCGGCTGATGGTTGCCGGCGGCACCTTGCGGGAAAACGCGATATAGCGGCCACCGGTATTGAATCGGGCCGGCAGGATGCGCAGCTGGTCACGGAAGGCCTGCGGGCCGATGCGGATGGCCGTTTTCATTTCGATTTCCGACTGGAAGGCAAAACGTCCGCGCCCGTTGACCAGCTTTTGCAGATTGGTTTCCAGTGATCGCCCACCGTCATCGATCTGGATGTCCATTTTCTTCAGCTGGTCACCCTGCGACACACCCTTGGCAATGAGCACGACGCCCTTGTCACCCAGCGCTTTCAGCTCTTCCAGATGGCGGATGTCGATCGGGTCATCGCGTCGTGCCACCAGTACATCGGAGACAAAATACAGCGGGGGATCAATGAACACATACTGCTTTTCCCGCTCGGCACTCCTGATGAAGCCGAAAAACACATCGATTTCACCGTTTTCCAGCATTTTTTCGATGCGCTTGAGCGGCAGGAAATCATTTCCTCCGCTGAAGCGAATGCCGGGGTCGAGCCGGCTGATTTCCTGCATGATTTCGATGCTGATGCCGGTGCTGGCGCCACCGGGGTTGCGGATGAATTTCGGGGCGCTGTCCTGTGCTGCCGTGCGCAGGGTTTCGGCGGCCAGCAGGGAGCTCAGCAAGAGACTGGCTACAGCAATCAGGCCGTGAAGTTTCCGCATGATTCATTCCGCAGAAAGGTGAAGGGTGAAACCGGCACGACCGGCGGAGGCTGATGTGCCGGGATGCTGTCTGTGTTGTAGACCAGAATCGCTGTCGGCAGAAAGGGCATTGTGATTGCGGGGTGCCGGAGTGCGGGTACGCGCAAGTGTCTTGGCGGTATCATGGCGGCTGATTTCATTTCCGCTACGGTTCTGCCATGTCTGCCCCTGAATTCCGCACTCTGCCCGTCGATTTTTCCCTCTCCCGCCATGCCGAGGCCTTCATTGCGCTGCTGGACCATTATGCTGCCGACCCGATGGGCGGTGGCACGGGCCTGTCGGAATTTGCCAAGCGCAATCTGGTGCCCCGGCTGGCCGCGCGCGATGATTTCTTTGCCTTTATCGTTTGGTCGGGCGAAGAACCGGTGGGCCTGATCAACCTGATCGAAGGCTTCTCGACCTTTGCCGCCCGGCCGCTGCTCAATGTGCACGACGTGATCGTGCATGCCGGCTGGCGCGGGCGCGGCGTGGTGGATGCGCTGTTTGTGGCAGCGGAAGCGCTCGCCGTCGCGCGTGACTGCTGCAAGCTGACGCTGGAAGTGCTGGAGGGCAACCCGCGCGCTGCAGCCGCTTACGCCCGCAGCGGCTTCAAGCCCTACGAGCTGGACCCGCAATTTGGCCGTGCGGTGTTCATGGAGAAGAAGCTAGCCTGAGCCGGGGTATACATTGCGGTGTATTGACCTGTAGCCATTTTAGAGGAATGGCTTTGTGCACATACCCAAAGAAAAACCGCCCGAATGGGCGGTTTTTCATGGCGTGCCGCTGCTTTACCAGGCCGGTGTACCCATGCGGGTGTGCCACAGCAATGTGCTCGGTCGGCAGAGGTTGCCGTTGCAGGCCCACGCGCTCAGGTAGTGATCCTTGCTGTCGGGCTTCCAGTAATCACCGTTGCCGCGCGGGATGCGCACCGTGACCTGCGTGCCCGCGAACGAGTTGCTGCTCCAGCTCGCGACATAATCGCCCGGCTTGTACATGCAGGAGCCATCCGGCAGGCGCATGCGTTGCTGCAGGCTGTAGAGATCCGGTGGCGGCGGGCCGGGGTAGGGCGGCGGCGAAATGAACTGGTCCGCATGCACGCGACCGACAGGGCGGCCGTCCATGCGCAGTTCCACATATTGCGGCGGGGCGCTGCTGCCATCGCCGATGAGGGTGCTTTCAGCTGCGATGGTGCACTCGGCAGTGGCGACATAGCGGTAGTTCGTATAGGCCGCCGTGCTGCTGTAGCCAACCTCCAGCATCTTCTGGCCGCTGACTTCAACCTGGTTTACCCCGATTTTGAACGCGGCAGGGCGGGCCCCGAGTACCGGCCCGCCACTGGGCATGTAGTAGGGGGGCTTCGAGATGCCCGTCAGCGACGGAACCGGTGCTGCAGCCGGTGTTGGTGTGCTCACTGGTTGCGGTGTCGGCGTGACGGCGCCGATGGCTTCCCACGGGCCCCATTCCACGCCGGGCTCGTTGCCCTGCGTCCACCACTTGGCGCGGTAGAGCGTGCCCTTGAAGCTGGCCTGGTCGCCCGCGTTGTAAACGCGGGTGCCGTTCCAGGCCGCAGGGCCGCTGGCGCTGGCCTGCAGCTCCCAGGGGCCGTAGGCATTGCCGGGAAGGTCGTTCTGGGTCCACCACCTGGCCTTGTAGATTTCGCCGTTGTAGCTGACCAGTTCGCCGCCGGTGTAGGCGCGGCTGCCATCCCAGGCTGGCGCCAGCGGGTTTTCACTGGCGTAAAGGCGATCGGTTTCCGCATCGTTCAGGCTCGGCATGCTGGCCGTGTAGCCGTAGCTCTTTATCGGGCAGGGATTCGGGCTCGGAGTCGGGCTGGTACTGAGGTCGGGATAGGTGACCGGCAATTTGCCGTCGATTCCGGTCGGGCGGGGCGGTGGCGAGATGGGCGGGGGGCTGCAGGCCTGCGCGGCGGCACCGGCGAGCAGCCATCCGCCGAGCAGCATGGCTGCATTCAGCGTGGTTCGGTTTTTCATTCCTCATCTTCCTGTTCTGTTTTTTAGGGTTACCCGATCAGGGGTAACCCGTACAGATTGGCAGACGCCATGCCAAGGTCAAGCAATAGAAGTGCCCGCTGATGCAGTCATGGCAAGGAATGCAACACCGCGGTTCAGGGGGCTTTGTTCTGCCCCAGTACTGTGCGGAATTCCGGTTTCAGCATGCCGAGAAAGGCGCCCCAGGGAATGCTGATTTCCTGCTGGCCGGCGGCGTGGAAAAGGATGGCGTCCTGGGCGATGACGATCGTCAGGCCCTTGGGGCTGATGGCCCAGCAATCCGGCGACAGCACGTAGTCGGCCACCGTTTTTGCGTCGGCGTAATCATCCATCTTTTCCTTTTTCAGATGCTGGTGCACGCGCGCCAGAATGATCTTCTGCCAGTCACGCCCACTGAATACATCACCCGCCTGCAGGACCCGGCCCTTGGCGAGCCAGTAGTTGTACTGCGTATTGCCCGACATCGGGTGTGCGGCGCCAAGGAAATACACCCAGCTTGCATTGCTCAGGCTAAGGAATTCGGGCGAGACAAAGTGCGGGCTGAGGCTGTTGCCGCTTTCTTCGGTTGCCGGGGTTTTGGGATCGGGCAATGCAAAGTTCTTTTCCACCCACTGGTTGAAACCCTTGCTGCCGGGAATGTCGTTGATGATGAACAGTGGCGATACGGTCTGGCTTACGGTTTTCTGTGCCGCCCAGACACTGTCGGAAGGAATGTCGGTTTTGTCGACCGGCAGGGCGAAGTGGTAGTGCAGTTGCAGCAGCTGTACGCCGTTGCTTGTGCGCACCGCGCCATCGAGTTCCTTGATGCGTGCCTGCATGGCATCCGCCAGCGCTTTGTCGAGCGTCTTCGGGTCGGCATCCGCCACGCGGTTTTTCAGCCATTCGCGCTGGGTCTGGCGCAGCCTGGCATCCCAGGGCGGGGCCAGCTGCTTCAGCGCCTGCTGATAGCTGGCTGCCAGCTGTTCGTCGAGTTTGCCCAGTGCCGGATTGCGACAGATGGTTTTTTCTTCCGCACTGCTTGCCTTGGCACAGTCAAAACTGGCGGCAAAGGTGGCATGGGGTATCAGCAGGAAGGCTGCGAGGAGGAAGGAACGCATGGGCATACTCCGCAATGTAATGACGGTAATGGCGCTATCTTAGTCCTTTCGCTGCTGTAAGGGGCCGGAAATGGATTGCGCCAGCTGGCGCTTGGCCAGCGGAGTCAGCTGCTTGATACGGTATTCGATTTGCGATGCCTCGCTGCGGTTGGCCGCAGTCAGCACCGCCAGCAGCTGCCGTGGTGGTCGTGCCCGCGTGTAGCGGGCGCCACGGCCACTGGCGTGTTCTGCGAAGCGCCGCGCCACGTCGGTGGTGATGCCGGTGTAGATGCTGCCGTCGCAGCATTCGATCAGGTAGACAAACCATTGCATGGCCGAGTTCATGGCCGCACTATGCCACAACGGCAGGGTGATCGCGGATGCTGCAGCGCCGCAGAGGCGGCCGGCTTCGCCTACAGTGAAGCAAGCCCCTGCCGGATACCACCATGAATCATCCTGCCCCCAGCGCCCAAGCCACCAGCCCTGCCAGCGCACGTGCGCTGGCCCAGGCGATTCTGGATGGCTTCAACCACCACTATCATGTCTTCCGCTCCAGCTGCCATCATGCACAGTCGAATTTCGAGGCGGGCGATGCGGCAGCGCAGCGGGCGGCCGTGCGCGAGCGGATTGCGTATTACGACATACGAGTCAGGGAGGCCACCGAGCGCCTGAAACGCGACTATGCCGCCGAGGCGCTGCCGGTGGATGAGTGGGCCCGCATCAAGACCGAGTACATCGGCTTGCTCAACCAGCACAAGCAGCCTGAGCTGGCGGAAACCTTCTTCAATTCGGTGTGCTGCCGCATCCTGCACCGCAGCTATTTCCACAACGATTACATCTTCTACCGGCCGGCCGTCTCCACCGAATACCTGGAAGCCGAGCCGCCGAGCTGGCGCAGCTATTACCCGACCCACGACAATCTCTGCGCCACGCTGGCACAGGCCATGGCCGATTTCGGTTTCCGCCTGCCCTTCGAGAATCTGGCACGCGATATCCGCGCAACCGTCAAGGCGCTGTACCGGCATCTGGGTCGTCTGCCCCGGCTGGGTTATGGCGCGCACCTGGAGGTGCTGGTCGCGCCGTTTTATCGCAGCAATGCGGCCTACATCATCGGCCGGCTGCGCGCCGGTGGCCACGACCAGCCTTTTGCGCTGGCGCTGTACCGCAGCAGTGCGCGCGAGCTTTACATCGACGCGGCGCTGTTCGACCCGCTGATGGTGCGGCAGCTGTTTTCCATGTCGCGTGCCTATTTCATGGTCGACATGGAAGTGCCGTCGGCGGTGGTCGGTTTTCTGCACGAACTGCTACCGGACAAGTCGCGCGCCGAGCTGTACACCATGGTCGGGCTGGGCAAGCAGGGCAAGACCATGTTCTACCGCGAGCTGATGCACCACATGCGGCATTCATCGGACTTGTTCCAGTTCGCGCCCGGCATCAAGGGCATGGTGATGATCGTGTTTGCCCTGCCGTCGTTTCCATTCGTCTTCAAGGTGATCAAGGACGTGATCGCGCCGCCCAAGGAAGTCAGCCGGGAGCTGGTGCGCGAAAAATACCAGCTGGTGAAACAGCACGACCGCGTCGGGCGCATGGCCGATTCGCTGGAATTTTCCGACGTAGCGCTGCCAAAACACCGTTTCGCACCGGAGCTGCTTGACGAGCTCAAGCGCCTGGCGCCGACGATGATCGAGGACGAGGGTGACACGGTGGTGATCCGGCACCTGTATATCGAATGCCGCATGCAGCCGCTGAACATCTGGCTGGATACGCATACCGGGCAGGATCTGGAAGACAAGGTGCGCGATTACGGCAATGCGCTGCGCGAGCTGGCGATTGCCAACATCTTCCCCGGCGACATGCTGTTCAAGAATTTCGGCATCACCCGGCTGGGCCGCGTGGTGTTCTACGACTACGACGAAATCGAATACATGACCGATTGCGATTTCCGTCGCATCCCGCCACCGCCCACGCCGGAATTCGAAATGAGCGGCGAGGCGTGGTACACCGGCAACAAGGGCGAGGTCTACCCGGAGGAATTCGGTACCTTCCTGCTGACGCACCTGCCGGTGCGCCGCGCCTTCATGAAGTACCACGCCGACCTGTTGCGCCCCGAATTCTGGCAGCAGGCCAAGGCACGCATCGAAGCCGGGCGGGTCGAGGATTACTACCCCTATCCGCAGGCACTGCGTTTCCGGCGCTAGCCGGCAGTTGCCGTGCTGCCGCCCTGCTGTGCCGACTCGTTCAGCCCGGATACTCCGGCAGCGAATCAAGAAACGCCTTGCCGAAGCCGCGCAGGCGGATTTCCGTGGCGTCTATGCGGACCGCATAAACAACCCGCGCCATCAGGAAGCCGCCAAAAATGCCGCCAACGATGAGCAGGATGCCCAGGGCCCCCAGCAGGTTCTGGCCATTGGAAAACGCGGAGGCCGTGAGCCAGAAACCGCCAGCCAAGCCGCCGAGTGCCAGCGCAATGCCCAGCAGCTGGCGCTTGCGGTGCGCCGGGCACAGGCCGGCGGCAACAGAAACCTTCTTGCGGACAATCATGGCCACGATGGCGTAGACCACGATCTGAACGAAAATCAGCAGGTAGAGCAGCGGATGGTGCCAGTACAGCGTCCGTGGCTTGGGTGGCTTCGGCAGGGTGGCGTTGCATTTGACACAGCAATGGGGCAGGGCCGCACCGGGCGACATGATGACCATCTTGCCCTTGCGCCAGACAGGCTGGCTGCTTGGGGTGTAGCTGTTCTCAAGGCTGGATTCGGGTGGTGCGTAAGGATTATGCGTCATTGCAGTGTCATGCCTGGAAGCCGGAAACCTGCATTCTCCGGCTCATTCCATCATGACGGGCTTAAACTTTCTTTATGTGTTGTATTTGCGTCAGTAAATGCCGTTTCAGAACCACGTGCCGAAATTGAACTTGAAGGCCTGCACGTCACTGCCGAAGGTGTAGCTCAGCCCCAGCCGGTAATCGGCTTCCTTGCTGTGCATGGGGCGGCGGGTGCCGATGGTGATGCCGATGTCGTTCTGGTACTGGGTGAAGAGGTCGGTGCCGGTGAAGTAAGTGTTCACCGCGTAGCATTCCCAGAACAGCGGGTCGCCATCGACCACCCAATTGCTCAGCGTGCTGTAGAGCAGGCCGTTGCGGAACACGGTGTTGGCAATGCCGGGGTTGATGCTGGTGCCGTCATAGCTGGTGCGTAGCGCCGTGTAGTAGCCGATGAAGTTGCCCATCGTCAGCGACCAGTCCGTGCCTGACCAGACATAGCTGGATGCAATGGCGGCCGATGCCATGTAGCTGGCAGTCAGCAGGTCGGGCGAGCCGGTGGCATAGAAAGACCCCGCCACACTGACCACCCAGTTGTCCTGCAGCGGGCGGCGGTAAAAAATCCCCAGCTTGCCGTCGTAAATTTTCGAGTTGTCCGCCTCGGTGTAGGTCAGCGGCATGCTGATCAGCAGTTCGTGGTTTGGCTCGGCAAACTGGTGCGAGTATTCCAGTGGCAGCGTCAGCGTATCGCTGTCCATTTCCTTGGCATCGCCGCGCGCGGAGGACAGCATGCGCGCGTAACTCACCCCGATGCCGACGCGATTGTTGCCACCTTCCCGCCAGCCATTGCCGCTGCCGCCCCACATCGCCTGGCTGTCTGCCACGACGCCCCGGCTCATCATCGAATTCGGATTGCCGGCGACCGGGTCAACCGGCGAAACTTCAACCATTTTCTTCATCATCCGCTCAAGCAGGTCGGGGTTGTGCTTGAGGTAGTCTTCCCACAGATCGACGCTGGCATCACGCGTGCTGCCGGTGAAGCTTTCATTGATGCCCAGCACCGGAATCGTGAAAACCAGCGTGCTGCTGCCCGTGGTCGGGAATGCCAGATTGACCGGCAGGCCACGCACGTTCAGCGTGCTGCTGACCGCTTCGCTGCCGGTGTAGGCGCCACCGAAAAGCTGCGAGAGATTCTGCTGCTGGTAGAGGTCAATGCCATCCTGCAGCGAATCGAAACTGCGCTGTTCGGTGATGCCGTTCATGCTGGCATCGAGATCGAAGATGCCGGCCTGGCTGGTGGAGCACAGGCAGAGGCCGCAGGCCAGTGCGCTCAGGGTATGTCGCAGCATGATGATGCCCTCCGTGGTGTCCTATCGGCATAGCCAGCACGGGGCAGTGGGGCAAGCAATTGCTGCGCTGCAGCAGTTGCAGATGCGACGGACGGCAGGCGGATGGCCGCAGGGTTGTTGTTTTGCTGATAGGTATGCATCCACAGCCATTTGTATGAAATGGCTGTGGATGCATGGGGTGTTAGGTATGTGTGCTGCACGGCAAGTCCGTGCCGTGCGGCGCGCCTGCTCAGCTGGCTGCCGGTTCCGGTTCCGGTTGTGGCATCACTTTGGCCACCGGCTTGGCGGTCTGTGCCGTGCGGTTGCCCAGTGCCTGCCAGTCGAGCTTGCGGGTCAGTACCATCACCGCCGCCAGCAGGCCGAAGAGCGTCAGGCTGCCCATCAGCAGGGCCATGTCTTCCGACTGCAGGATGCCGTACAGCAGCCCGTACAGCGCGGCCAGAATGCCGGCAAAACCCAGCCCGCGCCGCCAGCCGGCGAGCATGTAGCTGACGTAATAGCCCAGCAGCAGCACCGAGGCAGCAGCGGCCAGCAGGTAGGCCAGCGCAAAGCCCAGGTGTTCAGAGAGCGACAGTGTCAGCAGGAAGAACAGCGCCAGCGACAGGCCGACCATCGCGTACTGCACCGGATGCACCTGCACGCGCTTGAGGACTTCCATCAGGAAGACCGCACCGAACATCAGCAGGATGAACAGCTCGGCATATTTCAGCGTGCGTTCGTTCAGAACATAGCGGTCAACCGGGTCGAGCAGGCGCAGGCCGAGATGGGCAACGGGCGGCGAACTGCAGCTGCCATCGTTCTCTGCCGCGTTGCAGCCGGTGGCGAGTTGCGCGCCGCCGGTGGCAAGTTGGCTGGTCTGCCATTTGGCACTGAAGCCCTGCGCATTCACGCTGCGCGAAACCGGAGCAAAATTGCCCGAGAAGCTCGGGTGCGGCCAGTTGCCGGACAGGGCCACGCTGCTTTCCTTGCCGACGGGCTGCAGCAAAAGCTGTGTCGTGCCGGCGAGTTTCAGCTCGAGCGCAAAGGGCAGCGTGCCGCCCTCACCCGACCAGGCCAGCGGGGCATGCACGCCGCTGGGCAGCGCTTTCAGTTCCGTGCCGGGGGCGAATTTCGCCGCATTTCCATTGGCCTTGCCGCCCAGCTGCTGGATGCCGCGCACATCGCTCATGCCCAGCGCCAGATAGGGTTCGCCCAGCTTGACGACGATTTTCTCCTTCTCGGATACCGGCTTGCGGCCGATGCTGTCCGCTGCCGGCATGAAAAAGTGGCCGCCAAGCTGTAGCTGGCTGCGGTAAACCGGCGCTTCGAAAATGCCGCGCTTCAGCGTTTCGACTTCCAGCTTGCCGTCCAGGGAGAACTGCTCCGGCTCCAGCACCAGCTGCTGCTCATGGGTGCTTTCTTCCCAGCGCCGGCTGGTGACGCCCTTGTCATTCTGCGTTTCCTGCAGCGTGGATACGGTTTCGGTATACGGAATCACCAGAAAGGGCCCGTTGAGCACCTGCTCGCCAGCGCTGAACTGCGCGATTTCCTGCCGCACCTCTTCCGCGCGCCCCTGCCTCTCGTTCAGCAGCGAGCGCACCATGCCGATCACCAGCATCATTCCGGCGATCAGCGCCAGGCAAGTGAGTATTTTCCAGGCCAGTTTCATTGTTCTCTCCTTGTAGCCAATTGGCGGGCCACATGCCTGCAGCCCCGACCACGGCATGATGCGATGGCTGCATGGAGAGAAAATGCGGCTTGTGTGGAGATTGTGTGAAGATGCCGGTACTGGCGGCATGGGCTGCCGCAGCGGGCGTAGGCACCATTCCCGGCTGCTCAGGCCGTAAAAAACAGGCCGCCGTGCTTGGTGTGCCGGAAGCAGGCGGCTAGTATTCGGACACGGCAACATGAAATGGCAACGGCATGGCCAGAACGGGCAGAATGCCGCTGCGAAGGAATACACGGAATGGTCTGCAAGCGATTGATTATGCTACTGCTGGGATTGTTGCTGGCGCTGCCCGGCAGTGCCAGGGAAGTACTGCGCGTGCTGGCCTGGCCAGGCTATGCCGAGCGCGAGCAGGTGCGTCTGTTTGAAAAACAGCATGACGTGAATGTCGTGGTGTCCTACGTTACCTCGGATGACGAACTCTGGCGGCGCGCCAGCCGCAATAACGGCAGCAACTATGATGTCGTTGCGGTGAATACGGCCGAGCTGCAGCGCCTGATCAACAAGAAGCTGCTGCAGCCGGTTCTGCCGGCGCAGATTCCCAATCTGAAAAAGCAGCTCGCTCCGTATCAGGCCATTCCCGCGCTCAGCCGCAATGGCAAGCGCTTTGCCGTGCCCTACGCGCACAGCGAAATGGGCCTCATCTACAACCGTAAGCTGGTGACGACCCCGCCTGCCACGATGGCCGAGCTGTGGAACCCGCGTTATCGTGGCAAGGTGCTCGCCTATGACGGCAGCGCGCACAACTTCACCATTGCCGCGATGCAGCTCGGCATCAAGGATCCGTTCCATCTCTCCGAGCAGGACATGCAGAGGGCTGTAATCAAACTGGTCGAGCTGCGCAATAACGTGCTGGCCTTCTACAAGACCCCCGAAGAAGTCGTCGATCTCTTCAATGAATCGGAGGTCGCGCTGATCTATGCCAATTACGGCGAGCAGCAGGTCAGCCTGCTGCAGAAGGCCGGCGCCGACATCGGCTATGTGATTCCGGCAGAAGGCGCGCTGGCCTGGCTGGATTGCTGGGCCATCCTGCGTGGCGCGAAAAATCCGTCGCTGGCGCACGCCTGGATCAACTTCACGCTGGACAGGGAAATGAGCCGGCAGCTGGTCGAGGAGCAGGGGCTGGGCAATACCGTGCAGCAATTCGGCACAACGACGGAGAGCGACAGGCTGATCTGGCTTGAGCCCGTCGAAGATGCTGCAGCGCGGGCCACGCTGTGGGAGCGCATCCGCGCGGGCCGCAAGCCGGCGCTCTGATCCCGGGCTGCGAAGACGCTCAGTGCGGCTTGGGCGGGGTTTCTGCCGGGGGCGCTTCGGAAGGAGCCTGCCAGTGCTGGCGAACCACGCGCAGCCAGCGGCGGCGTGATCGGGCGAGGGTACGGATTCTTCTCATGGCGGGTCTCCGGTGCGGACGGTGTTGGCGCAACAAGTGCAGAAGTCCGTAAAGCAGCTTCACTTCACGACAGGCGTTATTGTAAGTCTTGGCCGGAAACGGCTCCTGTAACCGAAATGTTACGGAACGCGTTGGTTTGATCAAGCGATTGACAAGGGCAGACGCAGGTGGGCGCTGACCCCGCCCTCACTGTTGGCAAGCCACACGCTGCCGCCGTGCAGCTCGGTAATGGCGCGCGTCAGCGCCAGGCCCAGGCCGGTGCTTTTCTGCCCGGTGCCGGGGCGGGGCAGCGAATAAAAGCGCTCGAATAACCGCGGCAAGGCATAGTCAGGTATTGACTCGCCCTCATTGAAAATAGTGAGCTGCAGGGCATTACCCTGCCGGGTAATGCCGATGCGGATATCGCCGCCGGCCGGCGTGAAGTCCAGCGCGTTCTGCAGCAGATTGCGGATCGCCTGCTCCAGCAGGAAGCGCTCGCCCATTACTTGATCATCCGGCCACGGCGCGTGCTCGATCACGCAATGGCCGCTTTGCGGCGCCAGTGCCAGCAGCACACCGTCGACCAGCTCCCCCAAAGCGAGGGCTTGCGGTTCGTGCAGGCTGCGCCGCGCCTCCAGCGTGGCCAGCTGCAGCAGGTAATCGACAATCTGCTGCATCCGTGCGGTTTCCGCGCGGATATGCCCGACAAAGCGTGCGTGATCGTCTGCATCCAGATCCTCATCAAGCAGCTCGGCTGATGCGCGGATGCCGGCCAGTGGCGACTTCAGCTCGTGCGTCAGCGCGTGCACGTAGTTCTCCACATAGGCCTTGCCTTCCAGCTTCTCGCGCATTTCCCCGAGCGCCTGCGCCAGCGTCGTCAGCTCACGGTTGGCGACAAAGTGCGGCACCGCCACCGGCTTGCCCGCGCCAACGTCATGGGCGAAATCGGTCAGTTTGGTAATGCCACGGCTCAGCCACCACGAGAAGCCCGCGCCCAGCAGCAGGCCGACCGCCAGCAGCAGTGCGCCGGCACGCCACAGCTTGCCTTCGCTGCGCTCGATGTAGGGCTGCATCGCCCAGTTCGGCCGTGCCACCGTCAGCACCCCGACGATCTTGTTGCCATCGCGGATGGGGGCGGCGACGTGCATCACGGTGGACAATTCATCGTTCGGATCGGCGCGGGTGCTGCGCGCCCCGTATTGGCCGCGCAGCGTGCGATACACATCGCGCCACTGGCTGTAATCGGCACCGACATCCTGGCCGGAGGAATCGAGCAGCACCAGCCCTTTCGCATCGGTAATGGTCACGCGCAGGAAGGTGCGATCGCGCTTTACCCCCCAGACATTGGCTTCCGGGTCGCGCGCCGCAAAAGCCTGCAGCGCGGCGGCAAAGCGGCTCTCGTTCAATTGTCCGGCGACAAAATCGGCCTGCACGGCTTCCGCCAGCAGATTGGCGGTGTCGATCAGCACTTCTTCCGTGGATTGCCGCACCGCCGGCTTGATCTCGTCACCGACGAGCTTGAGCAGCAGCACTGCCAGCAGGGCGACCAGCAGGAAGTAACCGAGAAAGATTCGTAGGGAGAAGCGCATCAACTTTCCAGAAATCCAAAAGCACCAATTTCCAATAAAAATATGCTGCGCTGTTCGTGCCTACTGCGCTGAATTGAAGGTTTGCTTGTTTTTGCGATTGTAATTAATTGGTGAGATTTACTTATCATTGAGAAAGAATTCAACTTCAAGCTTATCTTCTTGTTCATTGATCAGGATCAGCCTGCCACAGTTGCTACACTTCAGCAATTTGCTTGAGCTTTCAATTAACGATGATATGAAATTTTCTGTGTTCATATTTTCGAAATTTCCATCGATTGTGTTTTCTGAAACAATGAGCGAAATCCCTGCCCCGCAAAACAAATTCTTATGAACGAGAGATTCACACTTGCAACGAACCCAAGAACCCACCTTAGACCTCACAATTTAGATGTTGATGTCGAATTACGCATTTCTTTAATGGGAATAGTAATGGATGGCAATAGGGGCGGGTAATGGTTGTTTCAAAGTACCCCCCCCCAAAAAAAACGATTAAAACTTAGTCATTTCCAGTGCATAACCAAACCCCCGATGCGTGGCAATCGGGTCGGTGTCCGGCGTGATTGCGCGCAGCTTGGCGCGCAGGCTTTTGATGTGGCTGTCGATGGTGCGCTCGAAGCTGTCTTCCGCCGCTTCGCCCAGCGCGTCGAGCAGTTGCGCGCGGCTGTAGACGCGCCCCGGGTGGGCCAGCAGCGTGCTCAGCAAGCGGTATTCGGACGGCGTGAGTGTCAGCGGCTGGCCGGCGTAGCTGATGCGTTTGCCTAAGGTATCCTGCTGGAACCATTTATTTTCATTGCTTATCGACGTATGGGTGTCCGGGTTTGCCGGGCGGCTGCGCTTGAGGATGGCCTTTACCCGGGCGGCGACTTCGCGCGGGCTGAAGGGTTTGACGACGTAGTCGTCGGCGCCCAGCTCCAGCCCCAGTATGCGGTCGAATTCCTCGGCGCGCGCGGTCAGCAGCAGCACCGGCAGCGTTTCGTTGTGCCGGCGCAGGCGCTTGAGCACCTCGAAGCCGCTGTCATCCGGCAGGCCGACGTCGAGCAGCAGCAAATCCGCGCCTTCCGCCGCCAGCGCCGCTTCGCCCGATTTCGCGAGCGCATGCCAGTTCACGCTGAAACCTTCGCGTTGCAGCGCGAATTGCAGCGTGTCGGCAATGGCGGGTTCGTCTTCGATGAGGAGGATGCGGTTCTGGCTCATGGCTGCTCCTTGCTTGCCTTGAGTAGTGTATCGCGCGCTTTGCTGAGGCGCTCGGCAGAGCTGGAATACGCACTGGGAGCCCGGACCAGCGCGACGAGCGTAGCCATTTCCGTTTCCGACAGGGATGCCAGGGGGCGCTGGAATCGGGCCATGGCCTCATTGCTGAACCCATAGCGGCCATTTCCCATGTAGGACGACGAGGCAATCAGCCCATATTGTTCGTCTTCGGAAAGGTGAAGCTGCACCAGTTTTTCCCACAGCCATGGTTCGATCACACTACCTGCGGGCGCGCAATCCGGATTGCAGGAACGCCATATTAGTCTTGCCGTGTAGGTGCTTTCCTTGCCGCACAGGCTGGTTTTGAGCAGGTGGCGCATGGCAGGTGGGAGTGCGCGTTCTTCAGCTGTGGCTTTGGCAAGCAGCTCGCTGATGACATGACGGTGGGGCTGAAAGATCGCAAAATTGTAGACCAGCAAGGCCAGCAGGACGCCGATGCATAGCAGGGCAAGTCCGCTGGCCAGGTATTTCACTAAGCGAAGCGGTGTAAACAGGCTGCGTTTACTCATTAGATGCTCCGGAAATGGCGCAGGATGAAATAGAGCTTCACTCCCTCGCACTGATCGATGAACACGCCTTCGGCATCCAGAATGCGGGCGGCCAGTGCGAGGCATTCCAGCGCCTGGGCGTGGCCACCGGGGATGATGAAGTCGGTCAGCAGCGACAGATCATGGGTTTCGCCGAAATCGAACACGGCCTTGAGAGATTTGGTGGCCGCAGCAGGCAGCATGTCATTGGCCCAGCCCCAGAGGAATTCGTCATACTCAACCAGCGTGCCAGCGACGCACAACTCGGCCATGACCTGCCCTTGCGGGGTGGTGAAGGTGAGTGTGGCGGTGTCCAGATCCCACTGGTAAGCCGCGCCTTTGAGTTGCCAGTGTTCCTGCCAGCGCGCATTGCGCGCCTGCATTTGCTTGACTGCATCACGACTCCATGCGGACCAGTCGATGGGCTGCATGGGCTTAGTCAAAACCATTGATCGGGTTCTGCTCAAGGCGCTTGTCGATCAGCTCGAAGGGATCGCGGAGGCCGGACGTCGACCAGCGCGCGACGACGGCTTTCTTGCGGCTGCTGGCGGTGAGGTCAAGCAGTTGCAGTTCGGGTGACCAGCCCTTCTTTTTACTGGGGACGATCTGCCAGCGCCATTCGCCGTAATACTCGTGATGCTGGCGCGTGCCGTCCTTGTTCCAGCTGCCGGCGAGTGACTGGCTGTACCACGCCGGGGCGCAGGCGCGGTCGTACAGCGCTGTTTCGCCGCCGACCGTGTATTGCGGCTCGCGGTAGCGGATCGGCTCGCTCAGCAGCGCGGGTTTGTCCAGCTCGATCAGGCGTTGCTCGACAAAGCGGCCGCCACCACCGGCATAGCCTTCCATCCAGCCGGTTTCCAGATTCAGAAAGACGCGGTCGGGCAAGGCGGCAAAGCGCTGGACGGTCAGGCGCTCCGGCATGGGGTTGCCGCCGGTGGCCGGCAGGCCACCCAGCGCGCAGCCGGTGTCGCTGGGGCTGGAGGTATAGGCGAGCACCTGCGGCTTGCCTTGCTCCGGCCAGCGGCCATCGGGCAGTGCAATGATGAACACCAGCATCTGCGGTGTCTCGGGCAGGAAGGTGATATAGGGCAGGAGCCCTTGCGCGTCTTTTTCACGCAGCCCGATCGAGTAGGGCAGCACCAGGGCAAAACGGTCGGGCTTGTCGAGCGCAAAGAGGGCGACGCGGCTTTCCGCATAGTCGGGACCATCGAAATTCACATAGGCGGGCGGCGTGCCAAGCAACTGGGTGAAGACTTCGACGGGCGGAGGCAACGCCATGTCGAGCGGCTGGCCGGCTTCGCGCGGCAGGTCGCGGCCTTCCATCTGCTCCTGCCAGTTGCGTTTGGCCTTGGCGTGTTTGGCATTGCATTGCGCGGCCTCGGCCAGATTCTGTGCGTGGCAGACGACAGCGGCGTGCGCGGGGAGGAGGACGGAGCTGCCCAGCAGGGCGGCGAGCAAGGAAAGTGTACGCATCTTATCGTTTTCCCAGCGGGGTCAGGCTGGCGCGCCAGCGGGAGTCACTCTTCTGCATCAGCGAATGCCAGTGCTGCAGCGCGTATTGTTTGGTGGCGGCAGGTGCCTGTGCAAAATCGGCGTCGCTTTCATAGCAGCCGGGCAGCGGGCCATCGATCTCGCTCCACATGCTGTCTTTCAGTTGCTGGCGGGCGGCCGTTTGCGCGGCGGCATTGCAGTCCTTGAGCAGCGGCGGGCCGACATAATCGCCGTTTTCTTCATCGCGGAAGATCACGCCGTAGCGATCCAGTCCGCGCAGTGCGTATTTCTGCTTGCCCGCATGCACAATCAGCTTGTAAGTGTAGGGGCTGACATCGCTGGTACAGGTCATGCTGTAGCCCAGCAGGGTTTCCGTACGGCCATCGGCATCGGCATCGACGACGCGGGTGGCTGACAGATCAAAGGCCGCCGCCACGTCAAAACCGCAATCTTTTACGCTGTCATTCAGCAGCCACAGCCGCTGTGGCTTGCTGCCCCCGAGCTGGTAATGCGCGGCGGCGAGGTAGGCCGAGCGGCTGCCGTCTGGCGCTTCCTCGGTGACCTTGCCTTCTTCACTCCATTCACTGAGCAACAGCAGGTTGTCACCGTTGGCATCCTGCCAGCGCAAGGCATCAACCAGTTTGCCGCGCAGCTCGACGCCGGCGGGCAGCTCGGCCTGTTTCAGGTGACGGATGGCCGGAGCGCTGGCGGCCGCGGCACTGGCCGTCGTGGCGGGGCTGGCGCTGGCCGGCGGGGTAGGGTCGGTTTTGCTGCAGGCGGTCAGCAGCGCCAGCAGCAGGGCGATAAACAGGGGACGCATGGGGCGAAAGAATCGGGCAAAGATCGATCTTGCCTTGCATCAGCCTTGCCGGCAAGTGAGGTTCTGCTGATGCTTTGTTTGCGATGTCCGTTTGTACTGTGTTTGGCCTGAAACAAGGCGTGAAGCCCGATGCATAGTCATTCTATGCAAGGGCTTTGCAACGCAGTATCAGGCCAAACACAGCCAAACCCGGAGGGCTGGGCGCTTTTTGCGCCGACTCTGCGTTGTTGCTTCGCTGACATAACCGGCTATGCGGCGCTCGCAACGCCTTGATTCGGCGCAAAAAGTGCTCCAGCGGGCACGCAAACAAAGCATCAGCAGAACCAGCATCACGCCGGCAGAATGGCGAGCACGGCCTCCGGCGGACGGCCGATGGCGGCCTTCTGACCATCGACGACGACAATCGGTCGCTCGATCAGGCGCGGGTGGGCGTGCATGGCGGCCAGAATCGCTGCGTCATCCAGCGCTGGATTGGCAAGATTCAGCTCGGTGTATTCGGCTTCCTTGGTGCGCAGCAGTTCGCGCGGGGTGATGCCAAGCAGCCGCACCAGCTCGGCCAGCTCGCTTGCTGCGGGCGGATTTTTCAGATATTGACCACTTCTGCCTGCAGGCCGCGTTCCTGCAGCAGCGCCAGCGTTTCGCGTGATTTGCTGCAGCGCGGGTTGTGATAAATCGTGACGGTCATGGCAAAACCTTCGGGAGCGTCGGAAAAGTGCTGCAGATTCTACCGAACTCGCGGTGTGGCTGGCGGGCAGGAGTGGATGCTCTGCTAGACTCGGCGGGTACTGATCAGCCCCCAACGATACGTCACTAGCGATCACCATGCGCCCGAGGATTTCCGAGACCCTGCGTCATGCCCTGCTGAAAGCCTGCGGCCGCCTACCCAGGCGCCCGCTGGAGGCAGACGAGCCCGATGAGCTGCGGCCCAGCTCGCTCGTCGAGCTGATGCGGGCGCGCTGCAGCGCCTGTCCGGGGCAGAGCGGGCTGTCGCCGCTGATGGATGGGGAAGATGCACTGCTGGCGCGCCTGGGCCTGATTCACGGTGCGGAAAACACGCTCGATCTGCAGTATTACATCTGGAACAACGACCTTACCGGCAGCCTGCTGACCCTTTTCTGCCTGCAGGCTGCCGACCGTGGCGTGCAGGTGCGGCTGCTGATCGATGATCTCGGCTCGAAGCCGGATGATCTGCTGCTGCGCGCACTCGACAGCCACCCCAATATCGATGTACGTCTCTACAACCCGGTGGCCTGGCGTCGCTTGCGCTGGTTTGGGCTGCTGCTGGGCGCCTTCCGGCTGAACCGCCGCATGCACAACAAATCGCTGACCGCCGATGGCGTGGCGACCATCCTCGGCGGGCGCAATATCGGCGATGAATATTTCGGTGCCAACCGCCATGTCGATTTCCATGATCTCGACGTGCTGTGCATTGGCGAAGTCGTGCCCGAGGTGGCGGCATCGTTCGAGCTGTACTGGCAGCACAAGCTGTCGCTGCCCGTCGATGCCTTCTACCAGCGCCGTCTGCCGCCCGATGCACTGGAAGACCTGCGCGCGCAGATCCTGCGGCGGCTGGAGGGCGAATACGGCGCGGATTATCTGGCCTCGGTCAGCCGCCGGCTCGATGCCGCGCCCAGCCAGCAGGCTGCACTCCATTTCTACTGGGGCGTTGCGCAGCTGCTGTACGACCATCCGGACAAGACGCTGGACAAGCCGCAGGCTGTGACGCTGACGCAGCAGCTCAGCCCGCTGATGGCCGACTCAAGGCATCATCTCGACATCATGTCGCCGTATTTCGTACCCGGCCTCAAGGGCATGCTGTGGCTGCGGGAGCGTGCGCGCAGCGGCGTGCAGATCCGCATTCTCACCAATTCGCTCGCTGCCACCGACGTCACCGCCGTGCACGCCGGCTATGCGCGCTACCGCTGGATGCTGCTGCAGGCCGGCGTGCAATTGTTCGAGTTGCGTCCCGACCCCAGCCAGCACATCGAGCGCAAGAAATGGCTGGGCCGCTCGCGTTCCAGTCTGCATGCCAAAACCTTTCTGCTGGATCGCCGCTTCGTGTTTGTCGGCTCGCTCAATCTCGACCCGCGTTCGGTAGAGATCAATACCGAAATCGGCGTGCTGTTCGATAACCCCGCGCTGGCGGCCTTGCTGGGCGAGCGCTTCGAGGCGACGATCAGCCGCGAAAGTTATGCACTCAGCCGGCGCAAGACAGGGCTCTTGTGGCGGGACGTCAGCGGCGTGCGCAACTGGAAGAAAGAACCCAACACCACCTTCCGCCAGCGCCTGTGGGTACGCCTGCTGCAGTTTCTGCCGATCGAATCCCAGCTGTGATTCAAGATGCTGATGAGGTAGCCAGCTCTGCAACCCGTCATGCCGGCGAAAGCCGATATCCAGGGCTCACTTCGAACAGGTATTGCTGAGAAGCGACCTGATATTGTGGGTGTACGTATGAATCCCTTTATTTAAAAGGGCTTAGAATTAATACATATCTATGTATTATTGCGCCGCTGGCGATGCAGCGTCATGCCGCTGTGCAGGCAGGTCAGCAGTACCGCCAGCCAGATCGGGATGTAGGTGCCCAGGTCACCCGGCGTGAAGGCTTCGCCCAGCAGCCAGATCGACAGCACGAACAGCAGCGCGGGTTCCAGATAGCCGAGAATGCCCAGCACGCCCAGCGGCAGCAGGCGGCTGGAGGCCAGATAGCTGGCAAAGGCAATCGCCGTGAGGATACCCAGCCCCGGCAGCAGCAGCCACAGCGCCGGGCGCAGGCTGAAATCCTGCACCACCGTGCTGTTCGACAGCGCCCAGATGGCCCAGGGCAGGATGAAGAGGATTTCCAGCAGGAAGCCGCCGACGGGTTCGAGCTTCACCGCGCGGCGAATCATCAGATAGGGCGGATAGCCCAGCGCCGTGAGCAGCGTGACCCATGAAAAGGCCTGATGCCGCCAGAATTCGTGCAGTACGCCCAGGCTGGCAATTCCGACGGCCAGCCACTGCAGGGGGGCGAGGCGTTCGCCGTAGAACACGCGACCGATCACCACCATCACCAGCGGCAGCAGGAAATAGCCTAGCGTTACCTCCAGCAGCCGCCCTACCAGCGGCGCCCACATGAAGAGCCATTGCTGGATGCCAAGCAGAAAGGCATTGGCCAGCAGCGCCAGCCACAGCAGCGGCTCACGCTTCAGCCGCGCCAGTGTCTGCCCGAACAGCGGCCAGGCGCGCAGCAGCGACAGCAGTAGCACCATCGCCGGAATGGTCCACACAATCCGCCAGGCGAATACCTGCTCGCCGTTGAGCGGCGCCAGCCAGGCGCTGTACGCGCCAAGTGCCGCGAAGACGACGGAGGCAGTAACGGAAAGGGCCAGGCCACGGGCAGGAAGCATCGACGAACGTTCGGCAGACAGGGCCGGACATCATCGCAGCTGCCCGTCAGCCGGACAATCAGGGTAATCATCAGGGTTTTCCCTGATTCAGCGTCATTATCTGCGCGGGCCCAGCCGGCTCAATGCCGGATCAGCGGGCTACTTTCCTTCGGGCGCGACTGCTGCAGGTCGTGGTGCAGCGCTTCGTCCTGCATGCCACGCCAGAACACATGGACGCCGAGTGCGCTGCTGTGATCGCTGATCTGCTGCCAGGCGCGCACGGCATCGGCCGGTTTTTCATACATCAGGATCGATTTGTGCATTTCGATGGCCTGCGATTCGGTCACCATGCCGGCATCGCTGAGGTAGTCGATCAGCATCGAGCGTGCCTTGGTCGTGCGCTCGTCGGACTGGTCGTAGACCAGAAAAAGAAAGGCCTGCGGCAATTCGCGCGAGGCCATGCGGAGAAAATCGACGCGGGACAGAATGCTGACCTGGCCGCGCTGGCTGGATGCAATGGGCATGATGGACTCCTGACTGAAAAGGGCAGGCACAGGGCGACAGGCTGCATCGCACCGCGTTTTTCCTTTCTAGCAGCACGCCCTTGCCGATGCTGACAATTTTGCACCTCAGGGAGCTGAAGCGGCCTTGGCAGGAGGCTGAGCGAGTTCGCCCCCATGGCCCAGCAGTTTGCGGGTCTGGATGTCCACTTGCAGAGTCAGTGAGTGCCAGTGCTGATTTTTCCACCGGATCGGTGTCGCGGTGGCTGGAATGTGCAGCAGCCATGCCGCGACGACCCCTTCATCTTTCGAGTCGGCACAATCCGCTGGCGCAGGAGCTTTGCTGCCGGTTTCGAGGGCGCGATTTGCCGCTGCCGTCCAGCGCGCCATGCAGCTGTTCTGGGGTACGTAGATATCGCGTTGCACCTTGGTTCCGGCTGGCAGAGTGATGTCCGGCAAAACGGTGGGGCTGGCCAGTGTGCAGTACGCCAGACGCAGCGGCATGTCCGACAGGCTGTGTGTTGCCAGCACTTCACCGGCGGCACAGTGCCAGCCATCCACCTGCCCGGGGGCGGCGAGGCTCAGCCTGCCGTAGCGCCAGTCAATGTGCTTCAGTTGCAGTCCTTGCCAGCTCACCGGGCTAGCAAATTCCGCGCTGCTGGCCTCGTTCCAGTCCTCGCTGTAGCCCAGATCGATTTTGCTTCCCGCAGGTGCCAGAATGCTGCGCACCATACTGGCCTGCGTCAGTACCGGATGGCGGCGGATTTCTGCCTGTGCACGCTCGATGTCGCCTTCGCGGGCAGACTGTTTGAAAGAAGCAATCACCAGTACGGTGAATGCATAGCTGAGCACCTGCAGGGCGATCAGCAGCCAGAACACGAGTTTGTGCGAGCGCAGCCACTGCGCAAACTTCCAGTTCCCCTGAAAAGCGAGAAACATGAAGCAGGACAGCGGCAGCATCAGCAGCGGGAGTAAAAACGCGAGTAGCGCGATGCCAAGCACGCCAACAGGAGCAAACATCATGGTTTTGCAGCGTACGGATTTACAGAATGGCTCCAGCCTAACACCTGCACGCCAGCATGGCCTGTAATCCGTTACACAGTAGGCAGTCTGCGCGATTGCGCCGATAATGGCGGCCTTGTCTGCAACAACCCGCCGGTATCCCGCCATGACGACCGCCACTCCCGCGCATCGCGCGCACATGCTGAAATCCCATGTTTATGCCGGCTTCGAGCCCGGCCCGCGCGTGATCATTCTCGGCGCGGTGCACGGCAACGAAATCTGCGGCACGCTGGCGATCGAACGCCTGATGGCTGAGCTGGATGCTGGAGAGCTGACCATCCTGCGCGGGCGTCTCACTCTGATCCCGGTGACGAACCCGCTGGCGCACGCGAAAGTGCAGCGCAATGGTGACCGCAATCTGAACCGCAATCTCGCGCCAACGAATATCCCGCAGGATTTCGAAGACCACATCGCCAATGTGCTGTGCCCGATTCTGGCCGATCAGGATGTACTGCTTGATCTGCACTCCACTACCAACCCGCCGGGTCAGCCCTTCATCATGCTCGGGCCGCAGAACAACACTGGCGAACTGCTGCCCTTCGCCCGCGCGGCGGAAGAAGAAGCGCTGGCGCTGCGCCTCGGCCCCACGCGCATTGTCGAAGGCTGGCTCGATACCTACGCCGAAGGCGTGAAATATCGTCTCGCGCACGCCAGCGCCAGCCTGCGCGCGCAGATGCTCAGCACCGACCCGAGCTATGGCGTGGGCACCACCGAATACACCCGCAAGCACGGCGGCTATGCGCTGACGCTGGAATGCGGCCAGCACAATGATCCGGAAGCACCGGAAGTCGCCTATCGCGCCATCCGCAATACGCTGGCGCACCTGGGCCTGATTGATGCACCGGCGCCGACGGTGCAGGCCGAATTCGAGCTGCTGAAACTCAGCCAGGTAATCGACCGCATGGACGAAGGCGACCGCTTCGTGCGTGAATGGGCGAGCTTCGATCACTTCAAGGCTGGCGACGTGATCGGCCACCGTGCCAACGGCACGGCGCTGACCGCACCGAGTGATGGCTATATCGTTTTCCCCAGCCCGATCGCAGTGCCGGGCAACGAGTGGTTCTACTTCGCGCAGGCGAGCGAGCGCCTCGTCGATGGCCGTGCTGCCAGAATTATGGGGTGATAGGTATTGTTACGAAGCGCTTTGAATGAAAGGGGTGTGAGTAAATACCCACCATAAAAAGGACAACCCAAAGAGGGGTTCAGGCTAGCGCCATCAATATTTGGAGGCCATTAAAAGCGTGTGCGTCTGGTGTATGAGGTAAAACGGCAAGGCTCGCTCAGGGGGCGGCTAGGGTGATGGGCTTGCGGTTTTGAAAACTCCCCAATGAATGATCGCCGAGAGCACAGTCGAGTCGAGAGTACAGAAAAGGTGCTTTGCGAAAATTACCCATGAAAGTGGTTTTGTTGCACAAATCGGCACGCTTCCTGCTTGAACTAGCCCCTTTGCCGTTGCGCCGCCGTCCCGCATGAGTAAGCCAGCCTCGCCCAAGTACCGCACAACCAACTGGAATACCTACAATCAAGCCTTATGCCAGCGAGATTCGCTGATGATTTGGCTGGATAAAAACATGGAATGGTTTGCCGCTCCGACCGGCAAACGGGGTCGTGCGGAGCGGTTCACTGATGCCGCCGTCCAGTTCTGCCTGATGATCAAAACCTCTTCAATCTGGCTCTGCGGAAGACGACCGGAATGGTTGGCAGCCTACTCAAGCTGGCAGGCCTGAACTGGCCTGTGCCCGACTACAGCACCTTGTCGCGTCGACAGAAAACCCTGCAGGTCAAGATTCCTTATCGCAGTAAGACATCTGGCCTGCATCTGTTGGTCGATAGCACCGGCATCAAGATGCTGGGTGAAGGCGAGTGGAAAACCAAGAAACATGGTACCGAATATCGCCGGCAGTGGCGCAAGGTCCATCTCGGTATTGATGCAGAAACACTGGAAATTCGTGCCATCGAAGTCACCTCAAACAGTGTGGGTGATGCGCCGATGCTGCCGGAACTGCTGGCCCAGATTCCAGCGGATCAGCCGCTGGCGTTTGTGAGCGGTGATGGTGCTTATGACACCAAGGGCTGCTACTCCGCGATTGTTGCCCGCAATGCCGAGGCAATCATCCCTGTACGGAAAAATGGCAAGCCTTGGCAAGAAAACACCGCCGGTGCACAGGCCCGAAATGAAGTCTTGCGAGCGACGAATCGGTTGGGTCAGACGATCTGGAAAAAGTGGAGCGGCTACCACCGACGTAGTTTGGTGGAAACCAAAATGCGCTGCCTGAAACTGCTTGGAGAGCGGGTGATGTCGCGAGACTTTGACCGTCAGTTCGCTGAACTGCAAATTCGTGCGGCACTGTTAAACCGCTTCACCCAACTTGGCATACCAGAAACGGTACTCGTGGGGTAGGTGCGTCTGGGGTTTGGGGTTACTCAACCTCCAACGGATTTATGCAACAAAGCCGGAAATTTCCCGAAAATCCGCCTGCTTGCCGGCGAAGTGGCAAGAGACCGCTGGCTAACCCGTGAGGAAGCCCGCCAGTTGATTGCACAGTGTCCGCCGCATCTGGCCGCTGTGGTGCGTTTTGCTCTGGCAACAGGGTGTCGCGCCAAGGAAATTACCGGACTGGAATGGGAGCGCGTCGATCTGGACAGGCAAACCGCTTGGCTGGATCAGACCAAAAACGGCACGCCGCGAGGCGTTCCGCTCAATCGCGATGCAGTAGCAGTGCTGAAGGAGCAGATCGGCAAACATGACCGGTTCTGCTTTACCTTCAAAGGTGAACCGATCCGCTGGCAGCTGAGCAATACGGCTTGGCTGAAAGCACTGGAACGGGCGGGGATTACAGATTTCCGCTTTCACGATTTGCGGCACACATGGGCCTCTTGGCATCGTCAGTCAGGGACATCCTGCGACGAGCTGAAAGACCTTGGGGGCTGGAAATCACGTTCCATGGTGGATCGCTATGCCAAGTTTGCAACGGAGCATTTGTCCGCTGCAGCGGCACGGATCGAAAGCAGTGGCGCAAAAGCGTAGTAAATCACACTACGTTTTCGCTACGGTGCCAAAAGAAAAAGGGTCCAGGGAGAACGCTAACCCCTTGATTCTTATGGTGCCGCAAAGGTGAATCGAACACCCGACCTACTGATTACGAATCAGTTGCTCTACCGACTGAGCTATTGCGGCACGAAAACGAAAATATAACGCCAGACGTCACGTTTGTCACCGCCCTCGCGCGGGGCGGCATGGCTGTAATCATGCCTCTTGCGGCGACGCACTTTGGGCAGCTGCTGCGTGAATTCCTTGCGGCAAGTTTGCTGCGGCGCACTATGCTGAACAAGCCTTCGCGGCAGCAAGGTGTTGTTCCGGTGTCGCAAGCAAGCTGGTCAAACCGGCACTAAAATGCTAAAACCATGCGCGCTAAGGCATAGTAGTAAAATATGAGCGGTCTGCGAGCCGCCTACGCTCTCCTGGATATCCGGAAAATGAAAGATCTGATCGAGTGGTTTCTGTCCTATGGCTGGCTGATCTGCCTGGGCGCCCTGTTTGTGGCAAATTCGTTTGCCGACACCTTTTTCAAGAATCCGAAAACTGCCAGCCGCGTGCTGATTGCCATAAGTGGTGCCTATGTGCTGCTGATGATTTTTTCGCTGCTGTACGGGCTGGACATTGTGTCCTGAGTTTCTACTCGCATTTGCAGCCAATAAAAATCCGGGCCCTTGCCCGGTTTTTTATTGTGGGCGGTCTCAAGGTCCAAGTGCAACACCCTGATAAGGTGTCGCCATGGCTTCTCTCTACCACCATCTCAGCCCTGAAGAGGGGGCTTGCATCATGCAGATGTTCGCTCAAGGTCATAGCCTGAGGCAGATTGCCCGCGTGACCCATCGCGCGCCCAGTTCACTTAGTCGTGAATTGCGTCGTAATACGGCTACCTGTCCAGTCCCGCTCGATTGATTACACGCTTTTTGAATAACTCAGGCCTTTGTTGCTGCCACTGCTTCATCGCTTGAAGGGGGGGGGCTGTAGCGCCCGCTGCGGCAAATGCTGGTTATAGAGCCAGACATAACGCGTCAGCGTCTGCGCCAGATCCTCTGCCGAGTCGAAGCGGTGCGTGGCCAGCACCTCGCTGATCCGGCCATTGAAGCGCTCCACCATCCCATTAGTTTGCGGATGGCGTGGTTTCGTCAGGCGATGTTCGATGCCCAGTGCGGCACACAGCCGGTCGAACTCATGTTCGCCACTGGCCTGCTTTTGCTTGTTGAACAGCCGATCCGTGAACTCGCTGCCGTTGTCGCTTAGTACCGTACGAATCCGAAACGGCGCAGCCTTGTTTGTCAATCAGCATCCAATATTTTCCACCGTTCGGCATCCAAGAGTTTCCACTTGATCAGCCAGTTTTCGCCTGATTTCTCCGCTGTTTGAACCGGAACGAGTCGTTACCCGTTTCCAGAATTTCGCAGTGATGCGTCAGTCGATCCAGCAAGGCCGTCGTCATCTTGGCGTCGCCGAACACGGTGACCCACTCGCCAAAGGACAGGTTGGTCGTGAAATCAGGGGCTGGTTTTCTCATACAGCTGACTAATCAGATGAAACAGCAGCGCGCCACCTGAGGCTGGAAACGGCAAGTAGCCCAGTTCATCGAGAATCACTGCGTCCATTTGCACCAGTTGCTTGGCCAAATTGCCTGCATTGCCCAACTGTTTTTCCTTTTCCAGCTGGTTGACCAGATCAACTGCGTTGAAGAAGCGAATCCGCTTGTTCCGGTGAATCGCGGCAATGCCCAGTGCCGTGGCCAGATGGGTTTTGCCGGTGCCGGTTCCCCCCACCAGAATCAGGTTGTGTGCGGTTTCCATAAAGCTGCTGCTGACCAGTTGCTCAATCTGGCTTTGCGGTAGCGGGGTTTCTGCCCAGTCAAAGGCCGCCAGATCACGATGAATCGGGAATTTCGCTGCTTTGAGCTGGTAACGCAGGCTGCGGGTTTGCCGGTCTTGCTGTTCGGTTTCGATCAGTCGCGCCAGCCAGGCTTCCGGTGCCGGAGGCTGTCGCGGCTTCTCAGCGTGCAACTCACTCCAGGCCGCCGCCATCCCATACAACTGCAGCGATTTGAGCTGGGCGATACGGTCAATGCAGGACATGAGCACCTCCACGCAGCACGTCATACCGCGCACAATCGGCCAGCGGTTCACTGCGTAGCCGCAATTGCTGGGGCAAGCTGATGACGGCAGGCTGCGGTGGCGCCAGCAAACGGCGCAGTTCATTCATGACGATGGCGCCGGTCACGACACCCGCTTCCAGACTGAGTTCGCACGCCACTTGCAGTGGCTCCAGGCCCGCTTCCCGCGCCAGCTGCAGCAACTCGTCAAAGGCACGGTCGCCTTTGGGCTGCGCGAGCAAGCGGTCTCTGACCTGGCGAATCGGGATGGGTAAATCCCATTCGATAAACGGCACACCATGGCGCAACGCCCCCGGCTTCTTCGCCAGTACTGGCAGATAGTGCCAGGGATCGCACACCAGTTGATTCCGGCCAAACTGCCGGGGATGTTCGGCGATGGTTTGCATGTCGTGCACAATGCGCAGCCGATCTGATGCCAGACGCACGGAAACCGCTTTGCCCGCGAATTCGGCCGGCACACTGTAGCGGTTGTAATCGACGCGTACCAGGCAGGTACTGGATACCCGCAACATCTCTTCGAGGTAGCCATCAAAGGGCGCAGCAATGGCGCGCAGTGTGCTTCGCTCTTCTGCAAAGACCTCGGCAATCGGCCGATCCTCCGCAGGATGCTGCCGACTGGCCAGTTCCCGGCAACGCAGTGCCAGCCAGTCGTTGAGCTCGGCCAGACTGGTAAAGCGCGGCTTGGGCGTGAACAACCATTCCCGGATGTTGCCGACCTGATTCCCCACTTGCCCCTTCTCCCAGCCTGACGCTGGCGTGCACGCCACCGGCTCGAACAGATAATGGTTGGCCAGTGCCATAAAGCGGGGATTGAACTGGCGTTCCTTGCCGGTCAGGATGGTTTGCACAACGGCCTTGAGATTGTCGTAGACCATCCGTTACGGTACGCCGCCGAAGAAGGCAAACGCCCGGTTATGTGCATCAAACAACATCTCCTGGGTTTCGCGCGGATAGGCGACCACGAACATCTGTCGGCTATACACCAGGCGGAAGTGTGCCACCTTGACCTTCTGCGAGATGCCGTCGATGTCGACCTGCTCCTGGCTCCAGTCAAACTGGCAAACTTCGCCGGGTGCAAAACACAGCGGAACAAAGGCCTGCGTCACAGATGGGCGAGTGTTGCCAGCCTTCCAGCGTTTAACAAAGCGACGTACGCAGTCATAACTGCCCAGATACCCCTCGACCTGCAAACCCGCGAACAACCGTTGCGCCGTTCGGCGCTGTGATTTGGGCACGGTCTGCTCGGCAGTCAGCCAAGTGCTGAGCACCTGCTGGAACGACTCAGTAAGCTTGGGAGCAGGCTGATGTTGCCGCTGATAGGCGGGTGATGAGGTGGTGCGCAGATGTTTGCGGACCGTAGGACGGGAAAGCTTCAGGCTACGGGCAATGGAAGTAATGCTCTCGCCACTGACGAGATGGCGACGCCGGATTTCGGCGATGAGGTCCATGGATAACACCCCAGGTTTCTCCGGCAAAAAGCCGGATGGTTGCACAACCCGGGGTGGAAACTATTGGATGCCGATTACCCCGGAAACTTGGAAAGTTTTGCATGCCGATTTACAAAAGAGACCCTTTACCGTGCCCTAGATACACCTTTTGATGCGAGCTCATTCCTCTATGAGCAATCCGAAGTATTGTTCGATCCGCATGTGTTAGCGACTGATTGTTGTGGTTCAATGATTTCGGACACCAACTAAGGTGGTAACCTCACCACCAGCAACAAGGTGTCTTATGAGCAGAATGCGTCGTACCTTTACCCCTGAATTCAAAGCTGAAGCTGCCGCTCTGGTCGTGCAGCAGAACTACTCTATCGCCCAGGCCTGCAAGGCCGTCAATGTCGGCGAAACCATCATGCGCCGCTGGGTCGAGCAGCTGCGGCAGGAACAAAATGGGGTCACACCCCAGGCCAAGGCACTGACGCCCGAGCAGCGGCGCATTCAGGAGCTGGAAGCGCGCATTGACCGACTGGAACGGGAGAAAGCCATTCTAAAAAAGGCTACCGCTCTCTTGATGGCCGACGAGATCAATCGTACGCGCTGGTAGACCAGTTAAGAGAGCATGAACCCGTAGAGCTGGTCTGCAGTACCTTTGGCATTTGCCGCTCCGCTTATTACCACTACCGCCAGCGTCGCACCGTGATTGATGGCGAACGGATCGCGTTGCGCGCCAAAGTTCGTGAACTCTTCACGCTGAGCCGCCAGTCTGCGGGCAGCCGCAGCCTGGTCTGGATGCTGGCAGCCGAAGGCTATCAGGCAGGCCGTTACAAAGTGCGGCAGCTGATGCGTGAAGCCGGACTGGCCAGCAAACAACCGGGGCAACATCGTTATCGTGTCCCGAAGTCCGAGCGGCCCGACATTCCCAACCTGCTGGATCGTCAATTCCAGCCGGAGCACATGAATCAAGTCTGGTGTGGTGACATCACCTACATCTGGACTGGGGCTCGCTGGGCCTATCTGGCCGTGGTGCTGGATTTGTATGCGCGCTGCGTGGTGGGCTGGGCCATGTCGGAGCGGCCGGATGCCGACTTGGTCTGCAAGGCGCTGGATCAGGCATGGCAACAGCGCGGCAAGCCCAAGGGCGTGCTGTTTCACAGTGACCAGGGCTGCCAGTATGGTAGTCGCGTGTTCCGGCAACGCCTGTGGCGTTATCAGATCACGCAGAGCATGAGCCGGCGCGGCTGTTGCTGGGATAACGCCCCGATGGAACGGCTGTTCCGCAGCCTGAAAACGGAATGGATACCCAAGCTGGGCTACGGTTCATTCGAGGAAGCCAATCGGGATGTGGGAATGTACTTGATGGCGTATTACAACTGGCAGCGCCCGCATTCAACTAACAGCGGCACACCACCGGCGATCAAGGAAAAGCAACTCAATTTACTGTCCGAAATTTGTTGACCACTGAGGTTACCCGCACTTTCCGGCTACCAAGGTAGCGGTTATGCGGCCAGCTTTTCTCGCTCCAGCCAGGCTGCGTAATGGGTTGCCGGTGATTCGTAATTCAGCGACGAATGCCGGCGCTTGCGATTGTAAAACACCTCGATGTAATCAAAGAGGTCTGCCTTGGCTGTCGCCCGCGTCGCGTAGCGCCGGTGGAATACCCGCTCGTTCTTCAGGCTGTTGAAGAAGCTCTCCATCGGCGCGTTGTCCCAGCAGTTGCCCTTGCGACTCATCGACACCGTCATGCCATAGTTACGCAGCAGTTGCTGGTAATCGTGGCTGCAGTACTGGCTGCCCCGATCCGAATGGTGCAGCAC
>NZ_AUMS01000020.1 GCF_000430805.1 Chitinilyticum aquatile DSM 21506
GTGGATTGCCGCCGCGAGGCGCGGCATGACGATATTGTGGTGGCGGTCATCGATAACGATTTCACGGTGAAGCGCCTGTATGCACGCGGGCAGCGCCTGGCCTTGATTGCCGAGAATCCGGCGTTTCCGCCGATTGTGCTGTGCGAGGAGCAGGAGCTGAGCATCTGGGGGGTTGTTGTGGCCTGGTTCATGGAGCCACGATGATTGCCCTCATCGACGTCAACAACTTCTATGTGAGCTGCCAGCGGGTGTTCCAGCCGGTGCTGGAAGGCAAGCCGGTGGTGGTGCTGTCGAACAACGATGGCTGTGTGGTGGCGCGCTCCAATGAAGTGAAAGCGCTTGGCGTTCGTATGGGGCACCCGTGGCATCAGTTGCGCGACATGGCAGACCAATACGGCATTCTGGCGTTCAGCAGCAACTATGCGCTGTATGCCGACATGAGCAACCGTGTTATGCAGGTGCTGGCGGAATTCAGCCCCGATCAGGAGGTGTACTCGATTGATGAGTGCTTCCTCGGCTTGGGGGGACTGGCCAGCGTGTATCCGGACTTCACCGTGCTTGGCCAGACCATCCGGCATACCGTGCGGCAGGCGACCAGATTACCCGTTTGTGTCGGCATCGCTCCAACCAAAACGCTGGCCAAGTTTGCCAATCACCTGGCCAAGAAACGTCCGGTATTCGCCGGGGTATGTGACTGGGACGTACTCAGCCCGGCTTCTCGCCAGCAATACCTATTGGATGTTGAGGTGGGCGAGGTCTGGGGCGTCGGTCCGCGCATCAGCAAGCGGCTAAATTCCGAAGGTATCCACTGTGTAGCCGATCTGGCCCGTGCGGATCCCGAACAGATCCGGCAGCGCTACAGTGTGGTTCTGCAGCGCACGGTGCTGGAGTTGAATGGCGTCTCCTGCCTTGCCCTGGAAGATCATGCGCCGGACAAGCAGCAGATCCTCTGCTCTCGCTCGTTTGGCCAGCCGATTTGCCGGTACCGCGAACTGGCCGAAGCCGTGAGCACCTATGTGGCCCGTGCCGCAGAAAAGTTGCGCAAACAGCAATCGCTTGCCGGCGGGCTGGCTGTCTACATCCGCACCAACCCGTTCCGGCCGGATGATCCGCAATACAGCAAGCATATTGCGGTACCGCTCTCACAAGCCAGTGATGACACCTTGCTGCTCACGCGGGCGGCCCTGTGGGTGCTCAAGCGCATTTACCGGCGCGGATTCAGTTATGCCAAGGCGGGTGTGATGCTGCTGGATCTGCAGCCCCGTACCGGCATCCAGGGGTACCTGTTTGCCGAGCAAGCCGATCCACTGAAACGGGCGTTGCTCAATGACACCATGGATGCCATCAACCGGCGCTGGGGGCGTGGCACGTTGCGCGTGGCCAGCACCGGCAACAATCAGAGTTGGAAGATGCGACAGAACCTGGTATCGCCGTGCTGGACAACCCGATGGGATGAGATTCCCGTGGCCAAGGCCTGAGCGACAACCGCCCACGGCATCGACGGGCTGTACCTAAAAGTTACACCGGCACATGAAAACAAAAACAGCCAGCTCGTGCCCCCGAACTGGCTGTGGTCTTGCCGTTCCGCAATTACTGATTTTGATACAGGTACTTTTCGACTTCAGCGATACCGGCGTCCAGGGCCGCAAGCAGTTCGCGCCGTGGTACGCAGTTGTCGTAGCCTTGCACAACGATTGTTCGGGCTTTGATAAGCGCCACCAGTCGCTCGTTATCCGTTGAGCAGAGAGAAGATTTTTGAGGGCCAAAATACACGTCATACACTGCATCCGGGTGCTCATGTTTATGCTCTAGAATCACCCAATCCTCCAGCTTGGTATGGACTCGCCTCAGCTTCGTGGTGACTCGAGAAGTGAATCCGGAGCTGAGTGAGTGCATGAGCGGACCGAGCTGTTGGTGCAATTCAAACGGCATGGCTTTTTTGGGGCGCCATTCAGAAGGGATGCCGGGGGCTCCACCGTAAGGCACGGTATGTTTGCGCGGATGCTGGATCGGGCCAGGACGCGGGCGGCGTGGATTCGCATCAGCCTGGCGTTTCGGACTGGTGAACTCATCGCCATAGGGGGAGGTCTCATGTGGCCAAATCGCCGGCATGGAAATGGGCTTCAACTTCGCCACTCTTACCGCGATACGCTGCAACAGATCGGCGTCGTCGCCAAGCATACGTGGAGAACACTCACCGGGGCGGTGAATGCCTTCCCATGCTAGTGAAGCCTCCTTGAATTGATGGTGATCGAGCCATCTCTGCCGATCTTCCGCTACGTGACGCACCAAATTTTCATACGGCTCATCGAGCATCAGGCAGGCGCCGGTGAGTGGATCAAACCATTGCGACTGGTGATCGCGCCCGGGGACGCGTGCTAATTGCCGAAGGCAATCACGGTGCTTCTGGGTCGAAACGGGTTGCAAGCCGGTGACCTCAATGAAACGCAGGGCGCGAGCCGCGGACAACAGTACCTGTCTTGCCAGATCCTGTCCCTTTGTATCCGTGCGGTGTTCCAGATGATCTTCGTATTCCATGCGGAAGCCGGCAAGACCCCGCGCAGCGCGGACACGATGTTTGGCAATAATGTCAGGAAGGGGTCGGTTGAGGTCAATGCGCCAGATTTCGCGGCCGGCGCGCAGCTCGCCGGGTTCGGATTGCGGGAGCGTCCAGTGGACGGTCAGATAGACCGGGTAAAGTGGTTGCTCAAGCTGGCGGCGCGCGTGCACGAAGTTTTCAAAGCCGGCCTGGCGGCTGGCTTCATCAAGAGCGATGGTGTGGGTGATGTTGCGCTCGCGGCGGATTTTCTTGGCGAGCTGCTTGATGCCGTCCACGGTGGACGGACGGATGCTGGCTGTATTCATTGCGTTCAATCCTAACGGCCTAGTACGCAGTGTCACCGTCGCCACCGCATTAGGCCAGGATGAAAGCATCGGCCAAATTATCGTGAAAGCACTGCTCGAGGAGCTTCGGAAGACGGTATCATGCGCGTGCCAGCGCCATACAAAATTACAACCATTTTGGATGGAGTGTCAACTGGCGTCATCCGGCAGTACATGGCGGCAAGCGGTGTACCTAAAAGTTACACCGCATCGGCTGCACGGCCAGCTGTATACCTGTAACTTTTAGACACAACCATTACGCCAGTGCCGCCCGCATGGCCGCAATCGTGGCCCGGAAACCGTCCACATCGGGTCGCTTCAGCTTGCGGTCTGCCTCCGGCGCCTGTTCGAGCAGCTCGCAGGCCTGGTCGGCAAAGTCCGCCGTGACCGTCAGTGCGTTATCAATCCAGTCATTCGCCTCGTTGGTGCGGATGCCGCCTGCTTTGGCCAACTGCAGCACGCGTGCGCGCAGATCGGGCGGTATGTTGCCCGAGGAAGTATAGGGAAGAGGGCCGCCATCACCGTCGGTGGCATCAACGCCACCGATGCCCGAGAACGGTAGTGCCGAAAGAATGTCGTGGTTCTTGTTGAAGCGGCGGTACGCTCGCATGGGCGCCGGATCGAAGACCGGTGCCAGCGTGGCCTCTCCCGCCCGGCCGATCAGCGCGAAGTTGTCCGAATGCAGATCACCGTTGCCGGTCACCAGTGCCATGACGAAGCGCTGGAAGATGCCGAGTTTGACCGCGTGCGGATTGGCGACCAGGCCGGGGGTACTGGCCACCGTGAACAGTGTTTCCATTGTTCCATCGGTACGGGTCGGATATTTGCGCGGATTCCCGGTGCGCAGCAAGGTGTAGAACGACTCCTGTGGGATGGGCTGGCCTTGCCCGTCGCGATCAAAGCGATCCAGCACCAGCACGGCCAGTAGCTCTTCGCCATACGGAAACTCGTGATACTGCCAATCAGGAACGGGCAGCCCGGCCTGCCGGTGCAACGATAACGCCAGCGCCTCAATCGCCAGCACGCGCGGATACTCGGGCGGCTCGACCTTCACCAGTACCGGGGAATGATCATCGCCCAGGTGGGTGAACAGCTTCGGAATCATGCCGGACACACCGGTAACCTGCATGTGCGCCAGAATGGCCGCCGCATCATCAGCCTCATGCTGATTGGCCAAGCCATCGCGCAAGCTCGCCCAGAGTGCACTGGCCGACGTCAGCTCCGGTACCACGGATCCGCCTTGCTGGTAGTAGTGGCGTGCGCAACGGTCGTCGGCAAACACATCCAGGTGGCCGATGCCGCCGGCGCCGAACTGGGTTAGCAAGAGCCACTCCTGTTCGATCGGCTGCCGGCCGCGCCGTTCAAGGTTGCGGTCATCCAGCAAGCGGTACATGAGACGCCGCATTGGCGAGTGCGGATCCTGCGGGGGCAGCAGAGCCTGCAGCTGCGGCGGCAGATCCTGTCCCTGAGCGCGCGGCCAGCTCATCCCGGATTTGCCTGCCAAGTCGTGCAGCATGCTGAAGCCCGGGCAACCATCCCCCTCCGGATGCCGGGTGATACGCAATTCGGTATCGGTGAGCACCATATCGGCCAGCTTGACCGGCTGGCCGTCCAGTTGTGTCCAGATCACCCCGAACTGATCCATTAGAACAGGCTCCCCTCATCCAGTTGGCGGGCGAGCTCCGATTGGGCTTCGGTGAGGGCAATGGACAGGCCGACCACGCTGGCCAGCGAAGCCAGATTGTCCAGGCTGATCGCTTCGCGGCGATACGACCGAGCCATCACGGATGGATCGATACCGGCGGCGGCGGCCAGCTGCGATTTATTGAGTCCGCGGCGGGCAGCAAGCGTATAAATCTGGTCCATGAGGGGGCGCGTTGGATTGTGCATTTTTGCCCATTTAGATTGCACTGGTTTTCGGTATGTGCATTATTGCACATTATTGGGTGGTGATAGGGCATGAAAAACCCGACCGGCCAGAAGGCAAGTCGGGTGGTGGGGTTAGTGAGCCTGGCGCCAGAGGCAAGCTTGCCGCGGATCCATATAGGCGTGGTCGTATCCATCTTCCCAGGGCAGAAGCCCTGCGCGATCGGAAATCACCAGTTGCCGGAAGCGATAGTCCGTGATGCCTTTGTCGGCGTAATAATAGTTGGCCTGAATGGCATGCCGCTCGATGGCTGCCGCCGTCGGGATGTCGCGCAGCGCGCACGGCAGGTTGGCCAGCTCCGCAATCGGCTCGCAATCAGGGAACGATTCGCCAGCCTGCATGCGCCGGGCCACTTCGTTGAGGAAGAAGTGTGCTGCCTCCTGCCCCACGCCAATGATGAGCAGATCCGGTTGGCCACGCTGCGCCAGACCGATGGTGTATGCGAACGGTGGATTGTTCTGGTCTCCGAATACGGCGATGACGGCGAGGCCGTGCAGGGCGACATTGTTTTCGACAAACTCTGCGATGTTCATAAGGTTCTCCGATGCGCCGCAGCGTGGCGCAGTTGTTAGGACGTTGCGGGAATACTTTTCGTGCGTGACGCTCTAATGCCGCAGCTGTCGCGGTGTAACTTTTAGGTACACCAAAGCGCTCACGACGCACGCGGCAAGCGCGCATGAAAAACGCCGGCTCAGAAAAAGCTGAAACCGGCGCAGGTTAGGATTGCTTATTCCTGGACGTAGATGCCCAGGCCCAGCGTTGGATGGAAGATGTACTTCCACGAATCGCCAGCCGAATTACCGCTGTCGATCATCAGCAGACTGAACTGCTTCATATCAACCAGACGGCTCAACATGTCATCGTCGCGATCGATGCGACGCAGCACCGGTTCCGTGGACGTCTGGTCTGCTGTGGCTTCCCAGCGATAGGCCACAATACCGCCGGTGGCGTCCTCTTCTCTGGCATGTGCCAGGAAGGACTTGAACTGATCCCAAGCGATGGTTTCGTGCGTGAACACGCGAACACCGTCGTTCAGGTTCATCGCGACCGCGTGCACCGATGCCGAAATGGCCTGGTGCAATCCCTTCTCGCTCTGGATCACGCGATTGTGGTGCAGGCTCAGCAGCAGGGACTCGAAGCAGTGTGCAGCCAGTTCGCTTTCCATGCACGGCATGTGATCGCTATCCATGAACTGGCCCAGCAGATCGGACACGATGCGAGTGCGGGACAGCTCGATGTTGAAGGCCAGCGACACCTCATCGCCGATCCACTCGATGATGCCGTCGGCCGCCAGCTTTTGCGCTATCCGCCGATGCACTTCAGCCGTTTGCAAATCCAGCAGCTCCGCTTCGGCGCCGCAGACCTTCAGCGTGGCCCTGGCGATGGCGTCGACATCCAGACCGGCGAAGATCTGCTCGGCAAGCTCCACGATGGAGAGGCTGAACAGCGACGGCTCAAACTTGCCAAGGTTAACCGGATGGGACCTCAGTACCGACAGAACATCTTCAGTGGAAATTTGCAGAGCGGTGGAATACGACATGATTTTCTCCGTAGCGCCGCAACAGGCGCAGTGATTGGTTGGCGTTGCGGATGGATTACCGGTGCGCGGGGAGGTAATGCCGAGGTGTAACTTTTAGGTACAGATGCTGGCAGTCCACCTGTGTTGGGTGTCTTCGTCGACTGGCACGGATCAGGTATGATGAATTTGAACCGGTTAGGAATGGCTAGTGCAGCCTGGTTCTGGTGCATATCGCAGCGCAGCGTCATGCGTAGTGCTTGGGGTGGGAATCCCCGGGTAGACAGCCCTCACACCGAAATGGGTGGAACAGCCAGTTTGGAGGGACGGCGGTTTAATGAGTCTTGAGTCGTCTTGGCAAGCGACAGGCTGAGTGCCACAAACGGGGAAACCCATGGAAAGACGAAGTGCAGATAAAGGAGCAGCAATGAGCATTCGTTATGAGCAGGACTTCTACGGATGGACACTGGAGCAGGTAAACCTGCTGCGCTCTGGCCGTCTGGACGAAGTAGACCTGGAACACCTGATTGAGGAGATTGAAAGCGTGGGAAATAGCGAGCGACACGAGTTGGAATCACGTCTTGAGGTGTTATTGCAACACTTGTTGAAATGGCAATTCCAACCAAGTCGGCGCGGCTCAAGCTGGAGGTTGACCATTCAGGAACAACGTAAGCGGATCATTATCCGCCTACGCAAGAGTCCAAGTTTGAAATCTAGCTTGGACGAAATAATGACTGACGCGTATGACGTGGCAAAAACCATGGCAGAACGTGAAACTGGCCTTAGTGAAAATATGTTCTCCGAGCAATGCCCGTGGACATTTGAAGAAGTGATGAATGCTGAGTTCTTGCCCGATTGAAACTCGTTGGTGAGATTTGGCAGTACAACCTGAACACCACCAGCTTGTCTGGTGGTGTTTTTCATTGTGGCCATGGAGGTTCGACATGTAACTTTTAGGTACACCGGCCAAAAGAAAAGCCGACCCTGAAATCAGGATCGGCATGGATTGCTTAGCGCGCGCAGGCGGCGAGCAGATCATCCGGTATGGATGCAATGCTGCCCAGCTTGGCGCAGGCAAAGGCACGGCAAATGGCCTCATTCAGGATCAGACTGCTGGCGGACCAGAGTGCTTCGGCTTCCCGTGCGATCACCGTCCAGATGCCGGTGCATTCACTGCGATCGATGCTCACGATGCAGGGTTGGTCAGAATCGGCCAGACATCTTTGGCATACGTCACACCCGGGTTGCCGGGGGCGAAGCTGATGCCGGCCTGGTGCAGTCCTTCGGTGCGATACACCGATGCGCCGATACTGTTTTGGTGCAACCGGTAGACGGCTTGACGAGTGAGAAGGTTGGCTATAACCCAGTCCAGAGCTGGGCCTGTCAGGTCAAGGGTGTTGAGGTCTTGCATGATGTCTCCATGGGTTGGCATTGCACGGAGTTTGGTGGTGCGCGACCTTCTAAACCGAGGTGGTGTAACTTTTAGGTACAGACGATTGCCGACAGTACCGTTGTAACTTTAAGACTCACAGGACGAGAGCGATGGCTGCGAGACACCACAGGTAAACGTGTAACTTTTAGACACACGTGTGCAAAAGAAAATGCCCGCTCCACATGGGAACGGGTATCGGGGGGACAGCTTAGCGCGCAAAGCCCAGTTTGTGGCCGGAAGACAGTTGCTCGATGACATCTCGGCAGATGCGCTCGTTCAATGTAGCAACCGGACCAAGGGAACACGGTTTTCCGGAAGGCCCGATAATCAGTGCATCACAGTTGTGAGTGTGGAACTGGTGGTTGAGGAACACGATGTCTTCCCCGTTTCGGTAAGTCGAGAGCAGCATGGCGGGCAGGTATTTCATCAGCCGCTGGTGCTGCCGAAACTCCTCGTCATCCCGTTCACGGGCACGTTGGCCGTCCAGATACGACAGCAGCATCGGCGCGCTGGCCAGCCAGTGTGGTGCCGGCTGGTTTGGCGCTTCATAGCCTTTGTCGAAGGCACGCCGACTCAACCAGGCGTCCAGTGGGTCACTCAGTACGGCTACACCGAATGCGCGCAGCCAGGCAGCGGCATGTACCAGAACAACAAACAGAACAGACAGACGTTGCAGCATGACAGATCTCCAAGTGTGGTTAACATTGCCTCGGATTTGCTGTGCGGATGCCTGTAATCGCAGCCACTGCAGGCGGCGCAGCCGGCCAGTCTCTTTTTCTGATTGGTCAAAATCCGGTTCACCACACACACACACCGCCTTTTCGAAAAGATCTAAGCCTAGGCTCACACGGCGATGGGAGGGCTTGTTCCCGACCTGAGCCGTGCCAAAGGTCGCGCTGGAATGCGCCGGTTGCCGGCCGCAAAGGCCGACACTGCCGGTTGGCCGGTTCCGGTTTCCACCATTCATAACGGGTGGCGGCACGACTGCGGCTGGCTAGGGTGCACCTGGGCAAGTTCAGGTTTGGATGTCGCAGTGACGCAGCCGGCCTGCCGGCTAAGGCGCGGGGCTGGGTCGTGCACTGCCCATGAAGGATGCTGGGCGCTGGGCTGCAAAAGGCTCCCAGTGTGGTCTAGGGCAGCTACAAGATCAGGATGCTGTGAAGGAGCGAGCGCGGGAGAGCTTCGCTCGAGCAAGCGAGCGGGGATGGAGAAAGCCAATCAGAAAAGGATTCTGCTTTGAAAAGAAAGCCGCCTAATTCGTGGCGGCCTGTGGTGCGAATCAGCGGCGGGTGCGAGGAGCCCGAGGCGGTGAAGGTGGAATTGGCTCAATAAAGGTCTCGACCTCCTTAAAGGTCGCGAGGGTATCTGCCTCAATCGTGTCCAGGTTTTTCTCGATGCCACTGATTGCTTTTTTGAAGCGGTCGATTGCATCCATATACATTGCACGTTTCGATAGAAGTTTGTGCGCATGATGGATGAGTAATTTGGTCGCGTAAAGGTTGTGCGTGAAGTCACCAGACGTTTTGGGGCGGCGGGCTAAATTGGCAACAGGTAGTCGCTTCCATGGATTCCATGTCTTTGTTCTACTGATCACGACATAAGGGTAAGGCCGCATCAAGCGTCCATCTGAATCTTCGACGACATCGAAATTGATCAGTAACGCCCCTGGCTTCTTAATTGGCTGGGACTGTTTGAGTAGCTCGCTGATTCGGTCCAGCAGGGCATCAATTCTATCCAGGCCTTCCTGCATGCGCATGAGGCGATAGCCAAGAGCGAAGGCTTCCGAAATATGCGGCAGCTGGTGAACTCGTGGCCGGTCTTCGCTGAAGTGCACAGGGCGAAGTGGCGGTTGCAGTAGCTCGATACGGTTAGCGTTGCGCGAAACGGGCGGTGTCATTACTTCGAAGCTGCTGGTGATAATTGGGGGTCTCAGTGTACTTCTAATGCGTTCTGCTCGGAAGGGGGTGAGTCGGCTCGTATTTGAAGCGCACGGCCGAGGGCGGGTCAAGGGAGCATGGGACAAAAGAGGGACAAAGAAGGGACAAATCAGGATGGCAATGCTGCGTGGCGGGTCAAATGGGACAAATACGGGTCAAGAATGATACAAAAATGGGACAAACACGGGACAAACACGGGACAAAATGCCCAACCCTATAGTGAAAATTCTTGTCGAAGAGGGACAAACATGGGACAAACATATCAAATACTCACGGAAGACATGATCGAAAGGATTTTTGCGACATGATTCATAAAACCAAGAAGAAGATGAAGCTGTTCCGTGCCATCTGGCCTGAAGTTAAAGGCCTACTTTTACGGATGACCCGCGAGGAGGTTCTTGAAGTATTGAATCGTGAGAAGGAAATGAAAATGACTCCTTCTGTTTTCGATACATACATAAAACGAATTCGCAAAGAGGAGGCTCTTCAACCAGAGAAAATTGCCAAAGCCGTCCTGCACAATGTTCAAGTAAATTCGGATGAGATTGCAGTAATGAACGATGGTGTCATTGTTAAGGATGATATTGCCCAAGTTCCATCGGAAGAATTGAAACACCATCAATCAACAGGAGGGTTGAGCCATATAACGCCAGAAGCGAAGGAAAGATTGATAGCTGCAGGGTTGTGGACGGGAGAGATAACAACGCCAGATCAAATTCGATTTGGGAAAAAAATCGACCTTAGTGTGTATAGCGGTCCAAACAAACTTTTGAAAAAACCAACCGAGGATAAATGAAATGCGTATCGTAACCATTAACTATTCTGGAAACCTTGGCAAAACCATCATCTGTGCACATCTGCTGAGCCCCCTATCGCGGGTGCCTCTGTGGTGAGTGCGGAGACAGTCAATTCTGGATTGGCTGATGAAGGTGTTGCCGCTCGCGTGATTGGCCTTCTGGCCGGGCGCCGATCCTAAGGGGAAGATATGTTTAATCCGAAGAGTCCTACCTTCATGGCTGCATTTTTCCGCGAGCTGGAATTCATTAACCGTGCATTAGCCAAGCTCGGCGATGGTAAGTTGCGTGTTCAGTATGAAGCCACACAAGGTTGTCTACAGTTCCGGCACGGGCACATGTTGCTGTTAACGAGCCCGGGGCAGTTCTGGTACACGCGTTTTGTGGGCCAGCTCATGGAGCGGAAACCCGCGTTTGCACAGCACTATGCCGCCGATGCACGCTCCGACTTTGATGCACTGGCTACCGCTGAGATGCTGCGCATTGTCGATATTGCCAAGGATGATCCGAGCATGGTCCACGGCATGCTCAGGCAGTGCACGGACAAAGAGGCAGAAGCGACTAGACGGCTGCTGCAGGTCATCGAAGTAACAGGCCAGCAAGAGTTCTATACTGTTGCTTGAATGTCCATGGAAATCACGCGCGGCACTATGACTCCCCAACGCTCAACTTTGCAACTCGATTGATACTGGTCTTCCTGATCAACCTTATCTCGCAGCAGAATCGCAGCAACTTCACTCTCATGCAGATGCTCAGGTAGCTTAAATGCCTTCGAACTTCGGCCAACAACAACCCCCTGTTGGTTGATGAACAGGCAGCGGCCACTGGTCTCGGTCTGCAGTGTCAAGCGATCCCCAACGCGCAAGCCACTCAAGTGCTGATGGATCGCATCGGCGGAATGGTGTCGACCCGCGAATCCAAGATCAATTTCTTTCAGGCTAAGCTGGTGATAGCGCAGATTGAGCTGGGGGAGGGGAGTAAAGGCTTGAGGACGAACGAGCATTTCGTACCCATTCAGCGCTTTGATGAAAGGGTGCCGATGCTGTTCAAACTGGCATAGCGTTAACGTCTCCATTGCTCGGGTCATTCCCACATAGAACAGCCGTCGTTCCTCATCCGATGCCTCATTCCAGGCGCCATCCAGCATAGCGACATGCTTGAATTCGAGGCCCTTCGCTGAATGGACTGTCCCCAGATAGAGACCTCGTTTCCCTGAGTGTCTGCATTCCCGAGCATAGTCATAGAGCCAATTCACGAGCAGAGGTATCGCCAGAGTACAGTCACCAAATTCAGCCTTGAGTTGTTCTGCTGCTGAGTCGAAGAATGTAAGCCACTCAGGATCATCGCTGCCATCCTTCATCACTCGGATGGCATCGGTGGTTGCTATGTCCTGTTGAGCCAGTGCGCGGAGTCGATCCACTGCAAGAACAAAGCCACGCTGCCGTGTAATGGGTAGCTGGTTGTTCTTGTCGGCGGCCAGCACATAGGGAATCCCGTGATGTTCACACCAGGCTTGGAAAGGATGGAGGTACTCATGCGTACGTGCGAGAACGGCACCATCTGTCCAACTACTTCCCGGATCCAGTTGCAGCAGTCTGTTTAGCTCGTTCATCACTGCCTGGCATTGCACATTGCCACTACCCAGATCATCCGAAGGTAACTGAAGTAGCAGCAACTTCCCCTGTCGTTCACCATCGAGTGACTGCCAACGTCCCCCGAGTGGCGTGGCTTGGCGCAGAGGGTCGATGCATATCGGGCGCTCAGCTTTCAAACGGGCATGGCAGTGAGAAATAACAATGTTGGCAGCGGCAATGATGTGCCGTGTCGAACGATAGTTGCTGACCAAAAATGCAGTCCTGGCCTGATAGTCTTGCTGGAACTGCTCAATGTAGCGATTGCTGGTATTGCGCCATGCATACACATTCTGGTCATCATCGCCGACCGCCAGGATGGTCAACTTGTTTTCCGGATCCTGATTCCGTCCTGCCAATGCCGACACCAGCCGGTATTGCCAATCGTCGATATCCTGATATTCATCCACCAGGATGTACTGATAACCCTGCAGCAAACGATCCCTGAGTTCATCTTCGCCCATCGCCTCACGTGAACCTTCGAGCAAGGCAACTGCCTGCTGAATAACTTGAGCCAGTTCGTTCTCATCCACGCGGTCTTTGGTTTTGAAGCTCACGCCCATCAAGCGCATGGCCATTGCATGATAGGTCAGGACAGTCAATCCAAATGCATCCGCTCCCACAAGAGCGTACAAGCGTTTGCGTATTTCATTGGCGGCATGGCGGTTGAAGGTAAGCACAATCACGCTTTGCGCTGGAATGCGTCTGACGCGCAGCAAGTATGCGACCCGATGGACAATGACTCGGGTTTTGCCTGAGCCGGGACCAGCCAGAACCAGCTGATTATGATCCTCTTCATCCGTGACGATGGCGCGTTGTTGCTCATTGAGCGGGTCAATGATCTTGCGCCAGGAAGACTCACTGGTCGCAAGGCCTAGTACTTCCTTCTTGCTTGAGAAGTACCGCTTCAGGAAATCTCGCTTCGGTAAGGTGAAATAGTGCATGACCAACCGGAGCGCATCGGCCATCTCCTTAAGTGCAATCTCTGCATATTCGCGCATGACATGCACTTGGATCCGCCGCTCGCTGTAGTGCTCGGCGAGGGGGTCATAATCATCCTTCTGATAACGCCGGTTTTGTTCGTCATTGACCTGAATGGTCATCGCCCGCCGCATCACGGTCATCCCATGATTCAATGCCAGTACTTCTTCTTGATGCAGGTAGAGCAGTACATGTTGTATGGCGGGTTGGCGCCTATCTGGCCGTACGATGGTCGACAATTCGAGATCAGATTCGATAATTCCGACCAAGCTACCCAGCGTGGTCTCGACCAAGAGATCCTTGCCACGTTGGCCTTCGACACACTTGAGTAAGTAGTCCAATACTTTCAGAGCGAGCAGGCGGCGTTTTTCGCCCATTTCTTCAATATCTGACCAAGTGCGCATGCCCTTGATACGGATTTTGACTGAGTCTTGCGCGTACCCTTTGAGTTCAAAGCTACCGCGATATTTTCCAGAGTCATCCGAGTCTGAGGACAAGGCATTGAGCAATCGAGACACATGCAGTGGGATGACTTCTTCTTGTGTCTCTTCCCGCAGGCGAGTGGTCAATTCCGGAATATTCAAGACTTGCCACTCACCAAGATCGGCATCGGCAGCATACTCACGCAGCAAACTGAAAAGCGCTTTCTCGAGCTTGATGGAACGTTCGAGCCGTTGCAGCGATCCATTCGCAATGCCTGCATGAACGTACAAGGTAATTTGTGTATCGTTCACCAGCAATTCCAGCTCTTCCAACTGACGAAGCGTTGCGGTTACCTCGTCCTGGGTCAGGCCGGTATGCTGCATCAACTGATCTGTGGTGACGCGTTCGTCTGCCTCGGCTGCATAGAGAATGGATAGCACCGAGGAGTATTCCTGCCGTCGTCGATCTGACAAATCGGCCTTGGCAAGGCGCGCTTGCGCCTCTTCCATGCTGGTAAAGCGAAGTTTGGCGGGGAAAACTTGCGTGTGGTTTTCGTTTCGCTCCAGAAAATGCCCACGTTCGAGCCAGGCAATCGCCGTTGCAACTTTGGTCTCGGCGTCGCGATCATCGGCTTCAAAACTGGTATGCACATACTGATCGCTCAGAATTTCGCCAGCGGTAATGATGACCTTTCCATCCTTGACCCGTTTGGCGGAATTCCGCAGTTTTTTGAGAATCTGGTCAATATCGGTTTTGCTGAGCTTCGAGCGTTCAGTGATGCCGAACTGGGTTTCGATGTCATCCGGGTCATACAGCAGTACACATTCTGCTTGATGCTGATCACGTCCAGCGCGACCCGCCTCTTGCAGGTAGTTTTCGAGGGAGCCAGGTATCTCTGCGTGAATCACCAATCGGATATCCGGCTTGTCGACGCCCATGCCAAAGGCATTGGTTGCGACAATCACGCGCAAGGCGCCGGCGATGAAGGCTTCCTGGATTTCCTTCTTATGCTCGGGCTTGAGCCCCGCATGAAAATGTTCGCAAGCCCAGCGTTGCGACTTGAGGAACTCCGCCAGTTCTTCGGCGGATTTGCGGCGAGCGACAAACACCACGGCACCGCCTGGGGCATGCTCCAGAGAGTCAGTCAGCAAACGGTGGGTTGCTGACCATTTCTCGGATCGATGGACCTGAATCACGCTGAAATCCAGGTTGGTTCGTTCATGACCACCGAAGAACTCTGCGAATTGCACGTCGAGTTCACGCTTGAAGTGGTCACGAATGTCATCCAGCACTTCCAGTTTGGCGGTCGCCGTGAAGCAGCCGATCGGAGCCAAATCGCCATGACTGGTAAATTCGCGAATAAAACGTGCGGCGTACAGATAGTCTGGGCGGAAGTCATGGCCCCACTTGGAGAGGCAGTGCGCTTCGTCGAAGATCCAGGCATTGATTTGCCGGTGTTCGATCGCATTACGAAAAGCCTTGTTCCGGAACTGTTCAGGTGACACCAGCAAAATGCCGATGTCACCCATCTGGATCTTTTCCAGCACATTTGCCCGCTCCGGCATAGTAAGCAGCCCATTGAGAGCAGCCGCGCTGTGCACGTTTCGTTTGAGCAAGCCATCAACCTGATCCTTCATCAAGGATTGCAGGGGCGAGATGATGATGGTCAGACCACCGTTCCGGTAATAGCGATTCAGCGCTGGCAACTGATAGCAGAGTGATTTGCCGCCGCCTGTGGCCAGAATCGCAAGCACATGTTTGCCCTGCATCCCGGCCAGCACAATATCCTCCTGGAGGCTACCGCCTTGGGTGTTGCGGGGTTCACTACGGAAATGATCAAAGCCGAAATAGCGCTTGAGCTCATGACGAGGGTCATGGATTGACCGGCAATAGGAGCATTCCGAACTGCCACAGGGGACGTCACGCAACTCATGGATCAGCTTGGCGACGGCCGGGAACTGATGGCGCACCCAGGGAGCCAATACCGAATTGCCACCGGACACACGTAGCCAGGCCAGGGTATAGGCGATCGGCCAATGCATCGCTTTGTTGGTCAGATCCTGCTCGAGTAGTTGCTGCAGCCGAGTGACACAGACCTTTAGAGTGCGCCGAACCGCTGGATCTGATTCCTGCAGCAGATCAGGAATGAGTTTGCGCAATTCAGTCAGCCCAGGGGCGGGTTCGCCCGCGAGATAAAGCATGTAATTACCGAGCCCAGGTCCCGGGATAGGGGCAATCAAAGCATGGTAGACCCGAAGTTCGTGTGTATCGTGTGCAGCCAGCTTGTCAAAGGCCAGGCATTGATCCTGATACAGCGTATAGGTGGCGCGGCAATCAGCGAGCGGTGAGTTGATGGTATCTCTGATCAGCTTGTAGTTTTTGATCAGTCGATGATAGGGATTTTGGGGAAAGGCGAGTGGTGAGAGACGGAGCGTATCGATGGCAGGAAGTTGCAGAAGTCTCAGATCCGGATTCTGCCGCTGCAGGATCGGCAGGTCATGCGCCAGGATGTTATGTCCTAGGACAAAACTGGCTCCTTCGGACAGGCTATCCAGCTCGGAGAGCGCTGGAAGTAAGTTCTCTTTATTTGTCTTAAGTTCTAGGTCTTGCAGGGTGTCCGGACGGAATGCGCCGATCTTGATGATTTTTTCCTCTTCGCTCCCAGTTTGTGGAACGGTTTCCAGATCAAAAATCAGGCATTTGGGGGTTAATGATGCGGACATACTGCGCTCATGGCATCGATACGATTGGCTTACGCCAAGCATACCTTATTGCAGAGATATGAACACAGCCACAGGACAGCATGCTGGCGTGGATGATGCACACTATCGCACTTAGCTATCCCCGAACTTCCTGAAATGAAGAAGGTACTGTTGGTGCACCACTAGGCACCCCCTCAGTTTGCAGGTGAGCTGAGCATCCTCCGGCCCTTCGCTACTCATAATGGAAATGTAGAAGCATATTGAGTACGCATGGCGCGGCGGCTCAATCAAACGGTGTTCGTTCAGGCATAGGTAACGTGACATGTTTGAAAATTTATAAAAAATGCGCGTAGCATGCAGTGATTCATATTCAACCCATATGAATCTGTGCAGGTGCATATTTCTCGTTAGGCTCCATACCCAATGCATATACAACTTTCTACCGCGCAGATTGACGCCGCACTTCCGAAAATCGAAGCTGGCCTGAAGCAATATTTGTGGCTTCAGGCCAGGGTCAGCATTGACCCATTCTTTGAAGATGTTGAATTTCGGAGACGCTACAACCATTTCTATCGTGTGCGTCGCGGGCCTGCGTGGCAAAACACATTTTATAGCCTTATGGCCCAGGCCAAGCGCGAACAACTTCAATTTCAAGAGGTTCTAGATCTGCTACTAGAGGCAACTGGTCGATATGAAGCATCTTTCGCAAGCAAGCTCATTGCTACATTGCAGACCTCGAAGCCTGTTATAGATTCGGTCGTACTAAAAAACCTGGGGTTGCGTTTGCCTTCTCCGAACGTACTAGATCGTGGCCCAAAGATCTGCAAGCTTCATGCGGAGCTTGAACACATGTTTGCTTCATATCTTCAGACCAGCACCGGGAAGTACCTTGTTCAAGAATTTAACCGTGCCTATCCCAATACGGGAACGTCAGATGAGAAGAAGCTAGATCTTGTGCTTTGGCAAACAAGGACCTAAGTTGGTGTCCGAAATCATTGAACCACAACAACCTCGTGACACCGTCTGGGGGCGTACAATGCCCGACAGGAGGCCTTAATCGACGCTGAACTATTGCGCGTATCCTTTTGATTTGGATAGACCACCACCTGTGCCTACCCGTAGAAGTACAGTTCATGGAGTCCGTAATCCAGGCACAACTTGACCATTGATTTTCCGGTGACACGACCATGACGAATACCTGTGCTGGGCCAAAGCGCTGAACCAAGCCCTCAGATCTTAGCAATTAAGGAATGCAAAAGGCTTTAACACTCTAGCGAGCAACTTCACTGCAACGTCGAAACCGAAGGCACAACTGGATCGCTGGCTGGCCTTCCGAGCTTATGAGCACTGCCGCGTGTTGCTGCGGGTCAAGCGCCTAACAGGCGGCGAGCGAGAGCCGATTGCGTGTCACGACGTCCGTCTGCAATCAGGTAAATAATGACCTGGTTACCTATGACACGGTAGACCACGCGATAGGGTTTGAAGAAGGTCTGGCGGTATTCTTTAATCCCAAGGCCGACCAGTTCCTTTGGATAGCTGCCGCGTTCCGGAGATTTCGAGAGACTATCCACAACGTCCATCAACTCATTCAATACATAGTTGGCGTTGCCCACACAGTCGAACTCGGAGATGTAGTCGTGGATGGCCTCCAAGTCCTGCTCCGCACCCTCAGTGAGCAGGACCTCAAACTTGGCGGATGTGTCTGCCATCAGACTGAGGCTCGCTTGGCTCGGAGGCGTGCAACGACGTCAGCCACAGGCTTGACCTTGCCTGCGACCACATCCTGATTACTCAACGCGAGAATTTTTAGCAAGGCCAGTGTTGCCTGCGTCTCTTCGAACGAAGCGACGTCCTGCAGCACAGCCTTAGCTTCACCGTTTTGGGTGATGACCATCGGTTCGCGCTGCTCCGCGAGGTGAGTCAGAACCTCGGCTGCGTTGGCTTTGAGATAGCTGATCGGCTTGACTTGTGATGAGAAGCGCATGGCGGTGCTCCAGTCTCGAGTAAGACTTAATATAGTCTTTTTATGGTCTTGAGACAAGGTATGGAGAAGGCTTAAGGAGAATTCGCCATCGCATTAGTACGCACAGCGTTCAAACTACTGTTGCGCGTTGGTGTTTAAAGCTGGACATTATCTAGTCACGATTGATTATGGGTGATAATCGGTTTTGGTATGCAATTTTATGGTGTCCCGTCATTAAGACGGGACCATCAACATGATTATGGAGTGGCTAGCTTAAACGATGCAAGGAATTGAGCAAGGCCATTAAAACTTCGTAGTTCTATCTGCCATCCATACGCAGTTTCAGTTTCACCCTTGTGCTTTTTCTTTGGAAAACCCGTCATGTTTGAGTGATAACGGTAATCATCACTGATGCTTTCAATTCCGTCAAATTTGCTAAGTTCTGATTTTTCAAATGCTGGATGAACCATGGCCTTGATATTATTTATGCTTGAATTAGTTCTGATCAGATAAATTATCTGGCCTGCAGGTGACGAAAATTCAACAATCTTTTTGGTCATCTTTTTAAGAGTATAGCCATATTTTATAGCTTCACTGATCATGAGTGCATCGTGTTCCTGCTCGATGCCATGGATAGATGTACCGATAGCGGGAGAAGGCATGGCTGCATCTATTGCAGGCTGTTGTGTTGGAAAAAAAGGAGCTCTGGAGGAGACTGGTGAAGGGGTTTGTTCTTTTTCCGCGAGCGCCAAACGAGCATGTAATTCATCTGTAGAATGTTTCATCTGAGAATATGCTGCATCAAGCCAGTCACAACGATGAATAACTGGGTTCCCTGCTGCTAAATCAGACCGCTTGATTTCCCGCAGATAGTAGCGGGTCGTACTACCACCAGCGCTGGATGGATGACAGAAAGCTCCTAAAACTTGTTTCTGCTGGAGCATCCCTTCGTTTACGCACCATTCCAACGCGGCTTGTGGACATGGGCCAAGTCCTACAAACATAGCTTCCTTCGGCATCTCGCAAACCGAAGGAACAAAGCAATCAAGAAAGCACTCCGAGAGTAATGGCGAACCCAATATTTCATTGAAGCTTCCAGCGAACATTTTCCCTGCTTTGAAGGTGACATGCGGAATTACCGATGTAGAATCTAGTAAGTGCGCATTTACACCCCACAGCGTTTCAACATCGTTGATGCCGAGTAAACGGTCGAATCTAAAGTGACGCAACAGTTTCAACAAATTTGGCCGCATTACGGAACCACCAAAGGCTGCCGCCATTTTGATCTCTCTCAGAATTTCGTCTTCTGAGCGATTCTGCTGGATTAATTGTTGTGCCTTCGAATAGGCGAGAGATAGTTGATTATTTCCCGGTGTTATACCAACGATAACTAACTGGGCGTATTGGTTGACGTATTCGAAAGGGATATAGCGCAGCTCATAGTCGCGATCTCTGCCTAAAGTAAAGTAAGGATGATCAATGCCTCCTTCGCCGAGAAGCTTCAATTGGCCAGCGAAATATCCGAATTGATTGCGTTCCATAGCTAGATTCCCTATGTCATTCCAGTGGGGCGCAGAGAATAGCTGATGATTTGTGGCGGAGGAAGATGTGCCTGCGTACGGATTACGTCGTTGTTAGCGCGTATCCGCGGCGCATGCGTTGCATGCAGTACTTCTCAGCCAGAGATGTCGCTTCATGCTGTGACAGAACAGCTTGTCGAAGTTCGCCATGAATCCTGTTGTGGCGTCCCCCCCAGCGCCTCACAACGATCAGATCGAAGAGGTCTTGGGCAATCTCGATGCTGTACCACCGGTTTTCAGTTTCAAAGTACATGCAGACCTCCTCATAGCTGGAACAGGGTTGTTTGTGGCATAGGGGTACTAATTCCGATCAGATACCATGAGTGACGCACTTCCTTACTATTCAAACCCTTACGAATTGATCGGTTTGATGACCCCAACATGTTGCATGTCTGACAAAATATGCTTGCCTAGATACGGTCCAGAGGATCAAAATGATGATGTTAAAGCATTGATATGATGGTGCTGAGCGTGTGCCGAATGCCCTGACTTATTGAAGCGAACCGGCAAGTAGAGACCCCAGGTAATGTTAACATCCGTAAATTGCTATGCGAGTAAGCCTAAAAATCACGTACGAAAATCTGGCTCTTTCAACCAAATTTAGATTGAAACTGCTTCTTGGATGAGCATTAAAAAAATATGCATCCTTACACTCATCCATGACAAGGTTATTTATAGGCCTATCGCTTTACGACAATTTGCCAGATTCAAACCTGACTGAATTCTGTAATTGTAATTGAATTTTGGAGTTCTTGTGGAAAAGAATATTGATTTCCTTTTCGTGTCGATCCCCGCGCACGTTGTCCCCTATGTACAATTGGCTGTGCCTCTTCTGGTGTGCATACTACTCGTTTGCTTTTTGCTGAGATACTTGAAGGAATATCGTTTCCCTGCAAAAAAGATGCAGAGGATGCTTGCCGAATTGACCATCGAAATCAACAAGGTTTCTGCTTTGCCATCGGGTGCACGCAAGAGCGAGTTAGCCAAGATTTTCTCGACTACTTCCCTTCAGCATACGTGGAGTGAATATCAGGAAACGCTTCACGATCAGATGCAAGATGTAGAGGGTGAATATCGTGTTATACGCACCCGTTCAACGGTGCCCGCATCATTCTATTTTGCAGAAAGCAACATCATTGATACGCCACTGCGTACGGAATATTTCAAGCATCTGCCAGGTATCTTAACGGGCATTGGTATTGTTGGTACTTTTCTTGGTTTGTTGGTAGGGCTTTCCGCATTTGATCCAACTGACCCAACGAAAATCCAGGGGAGCGTTACATTGCTTCTCGGCGGTGTCAGGGATGCATTTCTGGCGTCATTCCTTGCCATTGCAATGGCAATGTATGTAACAAACTCCGAAAAGAAAAATCTTCGGATTTGTTATGCAAAACTCGAAGAGCTTACAGAAGCTATTGACCATCTATTCGACTCAGGAGTCGGCGAGGAATATCTGGCTTCTCTGGTCCGCAGCAGTGAGGAAAGCGCAAAACAAGCAAAAATGCTCAAAGACAGCCTGGTGACTGATCTCCGAGAGATGCTCCAGAACATTGTTGATAGTCAAGTACGAGAAAACATGCGGCTTGCTGATTCACTTGGCTCGGTCTATCGTGAATCCGGTCAAAACATGGCGGCAACGATCAGCCAAAGTATTGAGCACAGCTTCAAAGATCCTCTCACCAAAATCGCTGACTCAGTACAAGCTGCCAGCGGTGATCAAAGCGAACGTGTGCATAGCCTGTTGCAGGATGTGCTCGTTACGTTCATGCAGAAACTCGAATCAACCTTTGGTCAGCAATTCAGTGGAATGCAGGGGATGATGCAGCAAAGCGTGCAGTCGATGCAGCAGATGCAGCAATCATTCAACGGACTGATTGATCAAATGCAGAATGCTAGCACAGAGGGAAGTCGCCAAGTGCGCGAGGAACTCGCCAAGACCTTGGCAGATATGCAAAGCAGTCAGAGTGTCATGCAAGCCAGCATGAATGAAATGATTGCTAGTTTGCAAAAGGCTGTAAGCGGGATAGGTGAACAAGGCGCGAGTGCCGGTGCAGAAATGGCAGAACAAATGCGCAAATTATTCGCGGAAAACGAAACAAGGCAGCAACAAATGGCGGAACAATTCCATCAATTTGTTGATGGGTTGAAGAGTTCGGTTGGATCTGCACACCAAGAAACCATGACCAAAATGGCCGCCACAGTGGACACGCTGGGTTCTCAGTTACAAGGAGTCATGCAGACCTTGGAGCAGAGCCGTGATGGTATGGACCAAACAGCACATGCTGCCCAAGAACAGTTGCGCAATGAAAGCATCGCCATGTTGGAGAGCTTTGGTCAGCGAATTGATGGCTTGCTTGCTGCGATGGATACGCAGCATAGCCAAAGTCAGACAACGATCGAGCAGTTGGCACAAGCCACGGCAAGTAGCCTCGAAGGCATGAAGGCTGGTGCTGACAAGATGCGTACCGCGGCGGAAGTATTTGGCGCTGCAGCCTCTGCTGCGCAGCGGATGAGTGAAGCAAGTGGTGCCGCAGCTGACAAGATGCAACAAGGTGCTCAAGGCGTGAGTTCAGCCATTCAAGGCCTCAGCGAGCAGATTGCTGAATATCGGAATCAGCGCGAAGCCGTACAAAAGATGATGGCCACCTTGGAAACCGTAATCGCACAGAGTCGTCTTGATGCGCAATCGCGCAACCAAATGCAGGCTGAACTGCAGACCATTTTTGAAAGCATGCAGCGGGTAAACAGAGAGTCTTCGGAATTCCTTGATAAGGCCGAAGGTATCCTGAGCAAGAGCTTCAATACATTCGGTGATGGAGTAGTGAAGAGTCTGAATCAATCTCTTGGAAGCATGGACGCCGAGCTGGATAAAGCCGTAAAAGCGCTTGCGGGTGGAGTAGAAGAATTGAACGACAGTGTCGAATCCATCGCGGAAGTGCTGGGCAAGCGCCTGGTCAAGTGATAAGGAGTAAGTCATGCTTGGACTCCCTCCCAAAAAGCCGCGCAACAAAGATGAAGGCGAAAAACCGTTTTGGATCTCATACGCTGATCTGATGACTGCATTGATGGTCTTGTTTCTGGTGGTGATGGTGGCATCGCTGCTGATGGTTACACAACAAATTGCAATTGAAACCAAAGGTGAGAAGGATCGGGCTGCAGAAATTAAAAACTTGTGCGCTGATTTGAAGCTCAAGGCGGCACAACAAAATCGAAATATAAATGTTAACTGCCAGGAAAATCGCATCAACTTTGGCGAAGCCGGCCGTTTTGGATACGACGACTATCGACTCGGACCTGAAGGTGTTGCCGCATTGCGTGATATTGTTCCATTGGTATTGGAGGCAGCCGAGAGTCCGGAAGGGAAAAAGTGGTTTAAACAAATTTTGATTGAAGGCTTTACTGATACCGATGGCTCCTACCTCTATAACCTACATTTGAGCCTGCAACGCTCTGAATGGGTGATGTGCAGCCTTCTGGATGAGCGAAGAGTGCAGGAGATGAATCTGGACGCTAGGCAGCAGAAACTTGTTCGTGATCTTTTCTTGGCGGGTGGCGTTTCATTCAATAATGCCAAGGAGAGTAAAGAAGCAAGTCGCCGTGTTGAACTCCGCATGCAATTTTACGGCTTGAAAGAACAAACCGGTAAGGGGGAAGGGCAGCCAGAGTTCAAGATTACCAAGCCCGAGCTATGCAAGTTGAATTGAGCATGCCATGAGTCATTCATTACGCAACCTTGAAGAAAAGCTGGCTTCTATCTTGATCAGGCATGGGTTTTCTACACAGCGCGATATATCGCCATTGAGAAAATTCACTGGGCTGGAACAGGCTAGCCATGATGTCAATCAACGTTTTGATTTTGGCGCACCTCCCATTCCTCCATTAGATCAAAGGCGTGCAGCAATTCGCAAGCTGATTGCAGGCGAATCGATGAGTATGCGCGACTGGCGCCTGATCAGCTACGGCCTGACTGACGCAGTGATCGATGGAAAATGTATATTGCAACGTACTGACCTATTTGAAAAGGTCAGAGTTCACTACGTTGACGAGATAAGAAAAGCCGATTTACGCCGGAAAACATGGTTTGGACTGGTTGCATCCTATTTTGGATTCTGCGATGAACGGCGTAAAGACAACCCAGCATGGATCGCTCTTCGTGGATTGATATTTTCCGGCTTCAAACAGATCGAGTCATCGCAAACCATCGCCAAGAAATGGATTTCGATTGTCAAACGTCATGTGTCAGTTTTTTCTGACACCCCATCATTACATTTGGCCAAAAGAATATTGGATGGTGACTTATCTGAACTATCAGAACTCAAAGCCACACTGCAAATACCAGAAAGTAGCTGGCTCTGGTCTTCTCTATTTGATGACATGGCTAGCAGTCTTGAAAGAATGGGGGATTCTGAATTCTATGGTCGGATCGATAAGCTAATCGGACTTATTGATATTTTTGTATTGCACGGAGATCTTATTCTTTCTGTGATCCTTGCACGTTATTCAGTCAGTGATTCTCACGACACGATTCACTACAAACTAAAAGACATTGCCCTTGAGCGATGGGGTAGTCCACAGATTGGACTTAGAAAGAACTTGTGGCTACAGCATGTAAATGAAGATGTGCTCAAGATGGTTTTACGCTGGTTTGCCAAAGATGATCTTGAACATTTCTTCAAGCTGCTTCAAGGTGAAGACGGTGTAGATCAACGCCGACTCAATTATTGGCTACGATTTGTGAATCAAATGGCGTTCACTAGACTCGTACTTGGTGACGATGCATTCTATGATAAAAGTGCTGATTTCATAGAATTCAGAGAGAAGAACAAAGGTCGGTTCGCAAAACTGCGAGGTGGAAGACCATATGACAATGCATTCATGATGCGAATAGCAGACTATGTTTTTGTTGAATTCTCTGGAACCGGCAATGCATGTTACGTTTATCATCATGACACGTTGCCATATCGTATTGAATCTGCGTATCTTCATTTAAACGATGATTTGAAGAAACTGATGCCGCTTGGCGTTGTAGGGATAAAGCAAAACAAATTTAATCACATGTCAGGCTGGGAAGATAAAGCGGATCAGCTCTTATTGAAGCTTGGAATTAGTGCAGATCCGCATTCTAGCGCCCCAAGGCCGACCGGTAGTTCAAGCCAGTCAATCAAGAGAACAGGGCATGATCGGAATAATTCATTACCATCAATGGCTGGTCGTGGCTCAACGAATCCTCGAGATGCAGAGCATCAGCGGCGAGTAGACGATGTTATTCGCGCTGCGCGCAATGAGCTAAAAAACAAGAATTGCAATCTGCCCGAAGTCGATAACCGCAGTAAAGATGGAGTATTTTGGTTTATCACGAATTCCCGGATAGCTTCAGTGGATGGAAAGCTGATAGGGTGGGGCTTTAAATATGCGGCACGTGGCTATTGGATTAAATGAACATGTTCAAGAATCTGTTTCAGCGAAAGAAACAAGACAAGCCCCTAGCGTCAACTTCTAGCATTACTCCCGAGTATGCTGAAGATGGTCTACATTTTCCGCCGCTGCACCGGGCAGAGCTCTATCGTGAGGGCGCCTCGCGTGAAATCAGGCTTTATCTGGAGCAACTGGATGAAGAAGGTCTGCTTGTTTCGATGCAAGACAGTGCTTTCTTACCTTGGGAAGAATACTTCCAGCTTCTGCATGAGGAAGAGCATCGTAGCAGCCTTTACTTGCTGAATGTATTACCACAGCTAGCAATCACTCCTGTTTTAGTCAGCCAAGGATCCCTGAGCGATGCTGATTTCAGAGTGTCGATCAAGGGTTGGGAGCTGGGTGATGGAACGCAGATGTCTGGCAGCTTGCAACGCATTGGAGCATTCGTTTGTGAAGCTGAAACAACTGGAGTCATGCCGGAGGCGAGTTGGAGGGTGCTAAATGCCGTGAAAGAGTTGGCAGTGCAGCAGCAACAATCGCCTGGAGAAGCAACCAATCAGAAGGGTTGGGCCAAGATTCGCAAGGTAGCCAAAATCGCCCAGGCAAGGATGGACGGTTTTCTTGCCAAAACCATCGTCTTGAGTCCGGATCGCATCAACATCAATATGCGTAAGTCCGTGCATGGTGACCGAGCATTGATCGAAGTATCGCCTGGTTTTGCAGACCAGCCTGCTTCGTGGTTAGACCAATTCGATGCTTATCAGGAAGTACAGGATCGTTATCACATCCTTGAGAAGGATGGTTCGATCGTTCATATTCTGGTTCCACCTGAAGTCAAAGAAGTACTTGGCAACATCAAGCGTTTGCCGGGTCGTCGTGTGGTGGGAGACTCCGCCTTAGCATTTGTTCGTAATCCAGCACAGTTCCTTGGCAATGAGGAACTTTCTGTCATCGATCTGGATGAGTTTGAAAGATCCCGAGAAGAAGCGGCGATCTTTTTCCATCGCTTCAACGTCCAACCTTACCTGTCTGATGAACTTCAGATCGCAAGGGTCGTAATAACGCTTGAGCCAATTTCGGTAGTTGAACAGCCGTCAGTGACCTTCAACTATGACATGCCTGAGCGATTTGCAGCTTTTGTCCAGGAACTGGAGGTCCGCCTTGCCGCTGGTTCGCAATGCGGATTCTGGGAAGGCTATGAAATTGAACTGGCTGATTTCCACCTCGACGCACTCAAGGGATTACAACGACTATTAGAAGACTGGCAGCAGCAAGCACTGGGTCAATGGCTGGAAGGGATTTTCGACCTTAGCCAATATGGCAGTCGCGTTGTAGGCATTGGAGAGCTCACAGCTCCCAAGTCTGTATTTATCCAGCCAGAAAACAAGCAAAGCTGGCTGCCTGAAGAGAAGTTGGCGGAACTCGGACTTGATCCTGAGTTGCTAAGCCGTTGGGAAACTGACAATCGTCTGCACTTCGATGAGTTTTGTGAGCGGATTGATGCCGCTGAGACCCAACAGCTCGAAAAAGTCTGCATACCCGGCTTGGAACTGGAAGTGCGACTTCTCGTGGCGAAGATGGTACGGGATGAGTGGGCGAAGAAATTTCAGGATAAAACTGAGGGATCAGGTGCCGGTAATGCTGGTCCCCGCATCGGTTTGCAAATTGAGTCCAATACGGACGATGTTGAAAATTGGCGTAGCGCTGTTCAGAGTTTGCCAGCGGATGCTTCTCCTGACTTACCTGCAACGCTCAGACCAGAAATCAGCCTAAGGCAGCATCAGTGCTATGGCCTAGCATGGCTGCAGTGCCTATACCGTCATTCACCTGAGCAAGTTGGAGGCTGCGTGCTTGCCGATGACATGGGTCTAGGTAAGACACTTCAGTTGTTGGCATTCATTGCATGGCAGCGCGAGCAGGAACCTCAATCACCACCGGTGCTCATCATCGCCCCTGTTTCGTTGCTGGATAACTGGGAGCGCGAATTCGACCGCTTCTTTCTCACTGCAGGCATGCCCGTGCTCAAGTTATATGGTGATGCCTTGGCCGCCGTAAAGCTCAAGCGCAGTGAAATACCTGCATCGCTGCAAGCACAAGGCATTCGCAACTTGCTTCGCCCTGGCTGGTGTGTTGATGCGGCTATTGTGTTGACAACCTATGAGACATTGCGTGATCAGGAGCTGTCCTTTGGACGCCAGAAATGGAGTATCGTGGTCTGTGACGAAGCACAGAAAATCAAGAATCCAGGGGCTCTCGTCACCCAAGCCGCCAAGGCACTAGACGCACGTTTCCGTGTTGCTTGTACGGGCACACCTGTTGAAAACTCATTGATTGATCTCTGGTGCTTGTTCGATTTTGCCCAGCCAGGTCTCCTTGGCGCCTTAAACGAATTTGGACGTCTATACCGCAGGCCGATCGAATGCAATACAGACCAGGACCGTCATGCCCTGGAACAGCTCCGGGCTCTGGTGGCTCCCCAACTTTTGCGCAGAACTAAGGCTGAAGTCGCGGACTTGCCGCCGAAGCTTGAAGATGCTGCGTGTCGACGATTACCTATCAGCCCTCTGCAGGATCGACTGTACCAATCGGAACTGGCTGCCTATCGTCACAAGGCAGAACTGCTACAGCGTATTGGGGATAGAAACATCGCGATGCTTGGTTTATTGCACACGCTCAAACTGGTGTGCGCCCACCCGCATGCGGTGAAAGCGGAAGGACCCTTATTCGATGTTTCGCCAAAGATGAAGTGGCTGGTCCAGCAGCTTGATCACATTCGCGACAAACAGGAAAAAGCCATTATTTTCACTGAGTTGCGTGACATTCAGCGCGATCTAAAAATCGTGATCATGGATCGTTTCGATCTTGATGATGTTCCTGTTGTAAACGGGGACACCAGTGCAACGGCGAAAAAGGGTGTAAGCCGACAGCTCATTATCGACAAGTTCCAGAAGCAGCCTGGCTTCGGCGTGATTATTCTGTCCACTTCAGCGGTTGGTTTTGGGGTAAACGTTCAGGCTGCGAATCACGTCATCCATTTCACCCGACCATGGAATCCTGCAAAGGAAGATCAAGCAACCGATCGGGCTTACCGGATCGGACAGGAGAAGCCGGTGCATGTCTACTATCCGACGATCGTGGCGGAAGGGTATGCGACGTTTGAAAACAAACTCGACATTCTTCTGAGTCAGAAACGCGAATTGGCCAGTGACATGTACAACGGAGGCGAAGAGGTGCAGCTGAACGACCTTGTGAATTGAAGCTCTCGGTGCCGGTGGGCTCGGTGGCTGCACATGACGCGGCCTAGCTGGAGCGAGTGCTGTTGGTCATATAACAGCTACCTTGGTCGCCGGGAAACATGAGTGTCATGTGGCGGATTCAACGAGTAAGTGCAACAGACTGAAATCGGCTTAGCGGACGAGAAATGACGTACATTCCCGCTCGAACACAGACCAGTCAATATGCTGCGTCAGTTGTACCAGCGGGTGCCGGAGATTGACCAGCTCATCCAGACGTTGGCGAAACAGATCATTGGGCTCCGGTGTCAGCGGTTTGGGGCCCATGCGGGTATCGAAAATTTGCAAGGAAACGCGTCGATTTTAATGAACACTTGCAAATTCATGGGAGAGAAATGGCATGTTTTGCCATTTAAATCATTGGCCTATGAATTGTTCAGGGGCGACTGAGTAGGTGCTGTACTATCTCGCTCGCCAAATCCAGACGCCCAGTTAGGCGACTCCACATCTGGCACATTCTGTCATCATTCTGTGGCATTAATATATAATATGAGCACATATGGTCATCATTATGATGACATTGTGCGTTTTATTAGGTATTGTTCCTGTAACTGACCAATGTGCAGAGCGGTGTCTCGCAACTTGATCGCAGAGATTTTGCTAAGCCGGGATGACGACGTAAGCGGTTAAGCGGCCCTCGAGTCTGTCGTAGCCGCTGAATTGTATCGACTTACCGCGTCGGCCGGCCCGCGACCAGACAGCGCATCCTCTGTGCGGGGCCGTTAAAAGCAAACGAGTTGTGCAGCTTATGCACTCGTGCGAATACGCGCATGGCATGCAGTAGCATCATGGTCACCACAGGAGCGAAAGGCTATGCAGCAGGATTACAAATCCCTGGAAGAGCTGTCCCGAGTGAGGCTTTCAAAGAGCTTCTTCATGCGCGATTTTCTCTATAGCGAAATCGCAGCTTCCTACATGCTGGTCAACATGCCTGAGTTTCCCGACCTGGCCATCCATGCAGGTCGACGGCTCTGTGAGGAGCTGCTGGAGCCACTGCAGGATACCTTTGGACGGATTCATATTCGGAGTGCTTATCGCTCTCCAGAAGTGAATGATTTTGGCAATCGCAATAAGCTCAATTGTGCAAGTAATGCAGCCAACTATGGCCACCACATCTGGGATTATCGCGACAAAAATGGCCACATCGGTGCGACTGCCTGCATCGTGGTACCCTGGTTAGTCGACCAGATTGAGCGGGGTGGTTCATGGCAGGAAATGGCCTGGTGGATCCACGATCATTTGCCATATAGCAGCCTGTACTTCTTCTCACGATTAGCCGCATTCAATATTCGTTGGTGTGAGAGCCCGGAGCGCTGGATCAAAAGTTATGCCGAGCCCAAAGGTACGTTGACGGCTCCTGGGATGAGTAACCATGCTGGGTCACATACAGCCTTGTATCCAGGTTTTCCGAGGTTTGTGAAGCCAGGCCATGCCGTGCAGACCTTGGGATCACCCAATGTGCAGGCTAGTCCCGCGCCGAACACGCAACCAAAGGTGGCGAAGCAGGGAAAAAATCAGGGCCATCCAGTTACGGCAGCGGTAGCCTCTGTCATTGCTCCAAGCGTCTTACAGAAAGCCAGGAACGACAACTTACATATCACAGCCGCGATGCGCGGCAGCGGCAAAATCAAGTATCGTGCAATTCAAGCAAACCATCTCTGGCGGAAGGTCAACACGCATCATTCCTTGGAAAATGCCATCGATGGTCCTAAGGGGGCAAAGGCACTGCTCTCAGGAAAACTTGAGCCGCAGTGTTCCCAGTATGGTGAAGCACGTTTTGTCCTGGTATGGCAGGAAGGTGCTTCCGAAGGCTGCGTTCTCACGCGCCGAAATGGCGCCTTCAGGTTAGCCACGCTGCCTGTAGATGAGCTTGAGGTGTTTGACCGTACTGGTGGGGCATCGGAGCAGGTGCTTGGAAAGCTGTTTGCGTAGCAGGCGATTGCCCTATGCAGCATGAAACATTGGGTGGCTTATTCAATCCTGTTGCGGCCAATTTGCCGAGATGAACCATGGACAATTTTGCAGTCATTGACTTCGAGACTACCGGCCTCAGCCCAGCGCAGGGAGCCAGAATCACCGAAGTGGCCGTGGTGATGATCAAGCAAGGTGTCATCACTGATCGTTATCAGAGTCTTGTGAATGCAGGGGTCTATATCCCGGCACACATCACACAGTTAACGGGGATCAGTAATGCCATGGTCGCCAAGGCTCCTGCTGCGCACCAGGTAATGTCTGAAGTGCTCGCTCTGACAAAAGGGGCAACCTTTGTTGCGCACAATGCGTCGTTCGATATGAAGTTTCTCGCCCATGAGGCGGCGCTGGCAGGCCATTCAACGAAAACAGACTCGCTCTGTACTTTGTTGCTGGCAAGACGGTTTTATCCGGAAATGCCGAACCACAAATTGGGTACGCTGGCTGCACGTTTGAATCTTTCTGCCGAAGGCAATTTCCACCGTGCGTTGGTCGATGCCGATGTCACTGCACGACTTTTCCTGCGCATCCTGTCCAATGCAGAGAAACTGGCTTGCGGTAAGGCGCTGACGCTTGCCGCTCTCAAACGAGCAGAAAGCGTCCGAGCTGATGCTTTAGTGAGCATCTTCGCAAGCTCGACAAATCCGATGGCACAACTGGATCGCATAGGTTCCAGCTCACAGACGCCTCAAGTCCGCAACCAAACCATGAAGTCGAAGGCCGCTGTTGATGCGTCGATCCTCAGGGCGACACAACTAGTATTAGGCCATAGCCACGGTATTGGTACTCATGATTTTCGTAGTAAAGGCGGGGCATTCTGGATTGAGTATCGAGAAAGCTCCAGTGACCTGGGACGGGAGTTGCGGGCACTTGGATTTGGGTTTGTTCCGGCTCGGGGATTCTGGATCAAGTAAGTTAATTGGCTGTTTGAAATTTAGCCATGTCTAGCCTCAGGCTGGGTGCCGGCAGAGATAATCTCGCCATCCTCTTTCGATACTTCTCTTTATGCGTGCCGTCGAATGACGCTGTGTGGGTGGCGGAATGCGCAATTAGAGACGATTGCGTCCTGAAGCAGCTTTACGGCCTTGAATGCCTGGTTATTGAAGCACTGTCGGATGCTATTGCAGGAACTGCGGCATAGCGACGAACTGACGCTGGAGCGGCCTTAACTGATGCCGATGGATTATTAATAGTAAGCTTGAATTGGTGTAAAATTTCGTTTACCCACTATCGGCCTTTCGTGCAAGCAAGATATTGAGTGCTTAGCATTGAGTTGCCCCCAAAATGGCAGTACATTGGCAGTCTTGCCAACGAGGTCCGCCATGCCACGCCAAAAGAACGAAACGCTGACTATCAGGACCACTGCCGAGATTAAGGACTTGCTACGTCAGGCTGCGGAGCAAGAACACCGTTCCCTTGCGTCCATGATCGAGGTGCTGGTCAGGGACTACGCCAAGAAGGCGAAGCTACAACCGTCAGCGACCGCGCAGAATCCAGGGGAGAACTAGGCCATGCGTTTGCTCAAAAATTCAGGCGCTGATCGTGTTATCGACCTGCTTGATCCGAAGCTGCAGAAGGACGGTCAACTCGATGTTGTGACCCCGGAGTTCTCGTTGTTCGCGTTTTCGGCGCTGCATCCCAAGCTGGCGACACTCAAGCAGAGCAACATCGTTATTCCTTCCGTTGATGGCGAACTGAAATTGTTGGGTAACGAAGCTGACCGACCGGCCAGGAATCAGTTGTTGTCACGTTGGCTGGCAAAGCGATGTGCGGAGTGGGCCAAAGGAAAGGCAGAGGTTCGCGTTGCCAGAGGCAAGGTGCCGCAAGGAGTGGCGGTTGTCCGTGACTCGAATGGCGCTGCCCAGCAAGTGGTGATGGGCTCCTTTGGGCTAACCAGCGATGGTCTGGGGATTACCCCTGGCAACCCCCTCAACCTCATCCAGGCATCCGATACGGCTGATGAAGCCGCGATGTTGAGCCAGTGGTTCGACATGCAGTGGAACAGCCTTCCTCACGATGAAGCCAGCAAGCAGGCGTTTATCGAGTCGTTGGAAACTCTGGCTGCCGACTGCCCCCCATTTACACTCTACGCGCTGATTCTTTCCCACCTCTTCAGCCATGCCGAAGATGAAATGGATGAGGAGCGCATCGTTAAGTCTGCCACCGGCATCCGCAACACGCTGGTCTGGAAGAAGCTGTACAAGTTCCAGCGTGATGGCGTCGTCGGAGCCATCGACAAGCTGAACCGGTTTGGCGGCTGCATCATTGCTGACAGCGTGGGTCTGGGGAAAACCTTTGAGGCCCTGGCCGTCATCAAATATTTTGAGCTTCGTAACGACCGAGTGCTGGTGCTGTGTCCGAAGCGGTTGCGCGACAACTGGACGCTGTACAAGGCCAACGACAAGCGAAATGTGCTGGCTGCCGACCGCTTCAACTTCGATGTACTCAATCACACCGACCTTTCGCGGGAAGGTGGAACGTCGGGCGATATTGACCTGGCCCATGTGAATTGGGGTAACTACGATCTGGTGGTCATCGACGAGTCACACAACTTTCGCAACAAGGCCACGCACAAGGGCCGCGAATCACGGTACGACCGCCTGATGCGCCGCATCATCAAGGAAGGGGTCAAAACCCGTGTGCTGATGCTATCGGCCACGCCGGTCAATAACCGACTTGCTGATCTACGGAACCAGATCGCCTTTGCCACCGAAGGCGACGACACGGCATTGATGGAACATGGCATCGCCAGCATCGAGGCCACCACGCGCAAGGCGCAAGCCCAGTTCAACCGCTGGCTGAGCCTCGACGATGAAGAGAAAACACCCAGTCGCCTGGTTGAGATGTTGGGCTTCGACTACTTCACGCTGCTGGACCACCTGACCATTGCTCGGTCACGTAGGCACATTCAGAAGTATTACGGTACGGCTGAAACCGGCTCCTTCCCTCAGCGTCTGCCCCCGATCAACATCAAGCCCGATGTGGATCGCGCCGGTGAATTCCGTTCGATACGAGACATTAACCTGGAGATTCGTCGGCTGAACCTGGCTGCCTATGCGCCGCTTCGCTATGTCCTGCCGCACAAGCAAGCTGACTACGACGCCAAGTACAGCACCCAGATTCGCGGCGGCGAAAGCTTCTTCCGGCAGGTTGACCGTGAAGAGAGCCTGATCCACCTGCTGCGCGTCAATGTGCTGAAGCGTATGGAAAGCGCGGTGTCGTCCTTCACGCTGACTGTTCAGCGCCAACTGAAGGATGTGGAAGCAACGCTGGCACGTATCGAGGCCCACGATCCCGAGATTGAAGAACTGGACATTGCCGACGTAGACATTGACGATCCAGCCTTTGAAAGCCTGCTGGTTGGGCGCAAAGTCAAGGTGCTGCTGACTGACGTTGATCTACTGCGTTGGCGGCATGACCTGATCGAGGATCGCAATCGCCTGGCAGCCCTCTATGCGGCAGCCAAGCAGGTTGATGCGGCTCGGGATGCCAAATTGACCGCCTTGCGCGAAGTCATTGCCCACAAGTGCCAGCATCCAACCAATGCAGGCAACAAGAAAATCATCATCTTCACGGCGTTTGCCGATACCGCAACCTACCTCTACGAACAGCTATCGGTCTGGGCCAAGGCTGACTTGGGTATTGAAAGCGCCTTGGTGACAGGCTCCGGGCGGAACCAGACTAGCCTGCCACATCTCCGCAAGGATCTCGCATCCATCCTGACCGCCTTTTCACCGCGATCCAAGGAGCGCCCCGCCGATCTGGCACATGAAGGCGAACTGGACTTGTTGATTGCCACCGACTGCATCAGCGAAGGCCAGAACCTGCAGGACTGCGACTGGCTTATCAACTACGACATTCACTGGAACCCGGTTCGTATCATCCAGCGGTTTGGCCGTATCGACCGCATCGGTTCCCCCAACGAGCGCATTCAACTGGTGAATTTCTGGCCGAACATGGAGCTGGACGAGTACATCAATCTTGAACAGCGGGTCAGTGGTCGCATGGTCTTGCTCGACATTTCGGCAACCGGCGAAGAAAACCTGATTGAACAGCAGTCCGGCAACCCCATGAACGACCTAGAGTACCGCCGCAAGCAACTGCTCAAGCTGCAGGACACGGTGATCGACCTTGAAGACCTGTCTTCCGGTGTGTCGATTACCGATTTGACGCTGACCGATTTCCGTATCGACCTGGCGCAGTACCTCAAAGCGCACCCCGGGAAGCTCGAATCGTTGCCGCTGGGCGCTTGCTCCGTTACCACCAGCATGGATGCTGACATTACGCCCGGTGTTGTTTTTTGCCTGCGGGCCGAAGGGGCCGCCGCACAGAAGATTACCGATGCGGGCTACCCGTTAGCTCCGCATTTCCTCGTCCACGTCAGCGAGGCAGGGGCGGTCGAACTGCCCTACACACAGGCAAAGCGCATCCTGGACTGGCTCAAGCGCGTCAGCCTTGGCCGTGACACCCCTGACTCAGCGGCCATCCACCGTTTCGACAAGCAGACCAGGCACGGCGCGGACATGGCTTCTGTGCAGCAATTGCTGGCGGCAGCCGTAGCCTCGATTGTCGGCAAGAGTGAGGAACGGGCGATAGCCAGCCTGTTTTCGCCGGGTGGAACCCATGCCTTGAAAGGTGAGTTCGCTGGTAGTAACGATTTTGAAGTCATCGCCTACATGGTGATCCTGCCGGAGCAGTCAGCTTGACCGTCAGTTTCGATCTTCCTCATCTCGTCGCAGCCCTGGGCTACCCAGAGAATGCTGCGGTCAACCAGCGTATTCCCAAGAAAATGCTGGTCGAAACGGGCGCGCCGACGGCAGCAGACAAACGCGCCATCACCGACGGCATCGATGACATTCATTGGCTGGCTGCACTAAAGCCGGGAACGGTAGGGATTCCGGCCTATCAGGATGAGGCCCGTGATTACCTCGAAATCGCCATCCTGAGCATCAGCCTGCGCCCGGAGGCCAAAGCCAGCCGTATTGCCGAACTGGTACATCGTGCCATCCCCTATCCGACATTCCTGATGGCGCAATCCCAGGGCGGCATCAGCATCTCGCTGGCGCATAAACGCTGGGCGCAAAACGAAGCTGGCAAGACTGTGCTGGACGGCGACATCCTGGAGGCCAACCTGTATTCAACTGAACGGCCAGACCTGGTTGAACTGTTTGTCGATGCCTTGCCGCTGGAAAAGCAGCCACGCTCATCCCTTCACGCACTTTACCAGGGCTGGATGGATACCGTGCTCGCGCTGCAAACGGCTTTCGTAACGGGCGTCTTTTGTATTTCGTCGTCCCGCGAACAGGCGGCTGAGCGTCATCGGGCGTTGCAGGAATCGAGACGCTTGCAAACTGAACTTGGGCGTCTCCGAAGCCTGGCCGCCAAGGAAAGGCAGGTTGCCAAGCAGGTTGAACTGAACCTCGCAATCAAACGGATTCAAGTCGATTTGGGGGTAATCCTTGGAAAACTGTAAGGGCCAGGCGAATAGCCAGCGGAGCGAAATCTATTTGAACGCGATTGATTCGCTTCAGGTTGGGATCGACTACTTCATGCGTGATTCGAGCTATTCGAGCCGCAAACACGCCATCATGACGGTTTTCCATGCGATAGAGCTTTTCCTCAAGGAACAACTTTATCGCGTCAACCCCCTGCTTATTTATCGGGATATCGACAAGCCCGTTAAAGATGATTCAATCACGGTCGGTGCAAAAGAGGCGATGAACCGTCTCGATAATCTTGGGCTCGGACTTTTCAAGCAGTCGCGTGAAGTGATCGAGAAGATGCAAGGTCGTCGAAATCGGATTGAGCATCATCGTTACGACCACAAAGAAGAAGACGAGCAAACACTGTCGGAATCGTTGGCCTTCATCCTTTTTTTCGTCGATGAAGTGCTAAATGGGGTCGTCTCAGAAAACGGAAAATAAAGCACGCTAAGCCGGTTGCAGCGGCCGTAGCGGCCTGAACTTGCCCGCGCCGATCTTGGCGCTGCTGCGCCAGAGGTAATCGCCGGTCAGGTTGATGTGCTCCCAGCCGAGCGGCGACAGGTACTGCAACAGGCCGTCATCGACGGCTTGACCGTGGCCACGCAAGGCGTTCGCGGCCCGCTCCAGATAGACCGTGTTCCATAGCACGATGGCCGCCGTCACCAGGTTGAGGCCGCTGGCCCGGTAGCGCTGCTGCTCGAAGCTGCGGTCGCGGATTTCCCCCAGGCGGTTGAAGAACACGGCGCGGGCCAGCGCGTTGCGCGCCTCGCCTTTGTTCAGCCCGGCATGCACGCGGCGGCGCAGCTCGACGCTTTGCAGCCAGTCCAGGATGAACAGTGTGCGCTCGATGCGTCCCAGCTCACGCAGGGCGACGGCCAGGCCGTTCTGGCGCGGGTAGCTGCCAAGCTTCCTGAGCATCAGCGAGGCCGTCGCCGTGCCCTGCTTGATCGAGGTGGCCATCCGCAGGATTTCATCCCAATGGGCGCGGACGTGCTTGATGTTGAGCGTGCCGCCGATCATCGGTTTCAACGCCTCGTAGGTGGCATCGCCCTTCGGGATGTAGAGCTTGGTGTCGCCCAGGTCACGAATGCGCGGGGCGAAGCGGAAGCCCAGCAGGTGCATCAACGCGAAGACGTGGTCCGTGAACCCTGCCGTGTCGGTGTAGTGCTCCTCGATCCGCAGGTCGGATTCGTGATACAGCAGGCCGTCGAGCACGTAGGTCGAGTCGCGCACGCCGACGTTCACGACCTTGGTGTGGAACGGCGCGTACTGGTCGGAGATATGGGTGTAGAACGTCCGCCCTGGGCTGCTGCCGTATTTCGGATTGATGTGGCCGGTGCTCTCGGCCTTGCTGCCGGTGCGGAAGTTCTGGCCGTCCGACGATGACGTGGTGCCGTCGCCCCAATGCTCGGCGAAGGGATGTCGGAACTGCGCGTTGACCAGCTCGGCCAGTGCCGCCCCGTAGGTTTCGTCGCGGATGTGCCAGGCTTGCAGCCAGGCCAGCTTGGCGTAGGTCGTGCCGGGGCACGATTCCGCCATCTTGGTCAGGCCCAGGTTGATCGCGTCGGCGAGGATCGTGGTCAGCAACAGGTTTTTGTCCTTGGCCAGGTCGCCTGACTTCAGGTGGGCGAAGTGCCGGGTGAAGCCCGTCCATTCGTCTACCTCCAGCAGCAATTCGGTGATCTTGACGTGCGGTAGGATCATCGCCGTCTGGTCGATCAGGGCCTGTGCGGTATCGGGCACCGCCGCATCGAGCGGCGTGATCTTCAGGCCCGACTCCGTGATGATGGCGTCCGGCAGCTCGTTGGCCAGCGCCATGCGGTTGACGGTGGCGAGCTGCGTTTCCAGCAGCGTCAGCCGGTCATGCAGGTACTGGTCGCAATCGGTGGCCACGGCCAGCGGCAATTCGCTGGCCTGCTTGAGGCTGGCGAATTTCGCGGGCGGCACCAGGTAGTCCTCGAAGTCCTTGAACTGGCGCGAGCCTTGCACCCAGATGTCGCCGGAGCGCAGCGCGTTCTTCAGCTCCGACAGCGCGCACAGTTCGTAGTAGCGCCGGTCGATGCCGGTGTCGGTCATCACCAGCTTCTGCCAGCGCGGCTTGATGAACTCGGTCGGCGCGTCGGTGGGCACCTTGCGGGCGTTGTCGCTGTTCATGCTGCGCAGCACCTCGATGGCGTCGAGTACGTCCTTGGCGGCGGGCGCGGCCCGCAACTTGAGCACGTCGAGAAATTCCGGCGCGTAGCGGCGCAGCGTGGCGTAGCTCTCGCCGATGCGGTGCAGGAAATCGAAGTCCTCGGGTTGCGCGAGCCGCTGCGCTTCGGTGACGCTCTCGGCGAAAGCATCCCAGGACATGACGGCCTCGATGGCGGCGAACGGATCGCGGCCCGCTTGCTTGGCCTCGATCAGCGCCTGGCCGATGCGCCCGAACAGCCGCACCTTGGCATTGATCGCCTTGCCGGATGCCTGGAACTGCTGCTGATGCTTGTTCTTGGCGGCATTGAACAGCTTGCCCAGGATGCGGTCATGCAGGTCGATGATTTCGTCGGTGACGGTGGCCATGCCCTCGATGGCGAGCGCCACCAGGGTCGCGTAACGCCGCTGCGGCTCGAACTTCGCCAGGTCGGCGGGCGTCATCTGGCCGCCCTCGCGGGCGATCTTGAGCAGCCGGTTCTGGTGAACCAGCCGCTCGATGCCGGAGGGCAGGTCGAGCGCCTGCCACGCCTTGAGGCGTTCGATGTGTTCCAGCATGTGCCGCGAGTTCGGTTTGACCGGGGATTGCCGCAGCCAGGCCAGCCACGTCGTCTTGCCGTTGTCGCGGCGCTTGAGCAGATCGTCGAGGCGACGGCGATGCACGTCCGTCAGCGGCTCAGCCAAGGCGTCGTAGAGACGCCGGTTGGCGCGGGTAATCGCTTCGGCGCTCGCCCGCTCGACGGCGTTGAGGGCGGGCACAATGACCGACTGCCGCCGCAGGTGCTCGATCAAGGCTCTGGCCAGCACGATGCCCTTGTCGGTTTGCATGGCCAGCTCGGTCAGCAACTGGACAGCCTGCCGGTAGTGGCCAATCGTGAACGGCTGGAAGCCGAACACCGTTTGCAGCTCGACCAGGTGCTCGCGTCGGGTCTGCTCACGCTGCCCGTACTCGTCCCAGCTTTCGATGCCGACCTTGAGCTGGTTGGCGACCAGTCTCAGCAATGGCGGGAACGGTGGCTCATCAGCGCCAAGGATGACGCCGGGAAAGCGCAGGTAGCAGAGCTGCACCGCGAAGCCCAGCCGATTGGCCGGGCCGCGCCGCTGCCGGATGATGGAGAGGTCGCTTTCGCTGAACGTGTAGTGACGGATCAACTCATCCTTGGTGTCCGGCAACGCCAGCAGGCTTTCGCGCTCGGCGGCGGAGAGGATCGAACGGCGGGGCATGCGGTTTCCTTCTTCTTGAAAACGTAGGTTTGTGACAAGCCCGCCAAGGCAACCGGCTGTCGTTTTCAGAAGGCGACTGCACCAGTTCACTGGGCTGGCCGCCGTGTGTGCATAGAACTTCTGACCGGGAACGGTCAGAAGTTCTATGCACGAAGCGCCGCGAGAGATCGGAATTGCTCAGAACTCTTGTGCACGGCGCGACAAAGCCGGAACCGCCGAAAATTCCGGCGATCAACCGGCAAGCTGCTTGATGCGCTCGGCCAGGCGGCCGAAAGCCTCGTTCACGTATTCCAGCACCTTGGGTTCTGCGCCCTGCGTGCGCAGCGAGTCTTTGAAGGCTTCCAGGTCGGACAGCCATTGCCGATGCAGGCGGCCCAGCTCGTCGAGCTGAGGCCGGAAGTCTTGGAGACTGCCGCTCGCACGAAACGCCTGGTAGCCACGCTGGCACTGTTGCAAAGTTAGCGATGAGGCAGCCTTTTGTCTTATTCAAAGGCCTTACATTTCAAAAACTCTGCTTACCAGGCGCATTTCGCCCAGGGGATCACCATAATAAAATGCTGAGGCCTGGCCTTTGCGTAGTGCACGCATCACCTCAATACCTTTGATGGTGGCGTAAGCCGTCTTCATGGATTTAAATCCCAGCGTGGCGCCGATTATCCGTTTCAGTTTGCCATGATCGCATTCAATCACGTTGTTCCGGTACTTAATCTGTCGGTGTTCAACGTCAGACGGGCACCGGCCTTCGCGTTTGAGCAGAGCAAGCGCGCGACCATAGGCGGGCGCTTTATCCGTGTTGATGAATCGCGGGATCTGCCACTTCTTCACGTTGTTGAGGATTTTACCCAGAAACCGGTATGCAGCTTTGCTGTTACGACGGGAGGAGAGATAAAAATCGACAGTGCGGCCCCGGCTGTCGACGGCCCGGTACAGATACGCCCAGCGGCCATTGACCTTCACGTAGGTTTCATCCATGTGCCACGGGCAAAGATCGGAAGGGTTACGCCAGTACCAGCGCAGCCGTTTTTCCATTTCAGGCGCATAACGCTGAACCCAGCGGTAAATCGTGGAGTGATCGACATTCACTCCGCGTTCAGCCAGCATCTCCTGCAGCTCACGGTAACTGATGCCGTATTTGCAGTACCAGCGTACGGCCCACAGAATGATGTCACGCTGAAAATGCCGGCCTTTGAATGGGTTCATGTGCAGCTCCATCAGCAAAAGGGGATGATAAGTTTATCACCACCGACTATTTGCAACAGTGCC
>NZ_KE387262.1:0-14033 GCF_000430805.1 Chitinilyticum aquatile DSM 21506
TACTTTGGCGGGGCTGGTTTGCTCATGCTGATGACGGATTGGGGGGTGATGTGGTCAGATCAAGCAGGATGCGTGCCGATTTGTGCAACAAAGCCCACGCAAGCGTAAAGACAGTAATTGATATTCAGTTTGCCCTTACCAATGGACATTAAACGTCCAGAATATCCTTCATCATTACGTTGACGAACCGATGGAGGAATACTCATGCCGCACTTCCATGATGAAGATACTGAGGGTGCGAGCCCAGCCCACCCACTTGTGTGCCTCTGGTCTCTGAGGATGCTCATCCTTCTGGATGGTCATTTGCTGTTTCTTGGGAAAGACAGTGTCCGTCAAACACGGCTTGCTGCGCGCATCGGATTTCGCTATCCCGCCGAAACGGATATCGGAGTGGAATACAAGCGGAGTGAAGCTCTGCTTGCCCTGCGGAATGTCCACGCGCAGGCAGAAAAAAAAGTCAGTACAAGCCCGGATATTCTGCCAGCCTCATTCCAAAAGAATTTGGACATGCTCAGTAGCCTTGCGGGACTGAATGACACTGAACGCTGGATTCTGGCATTCACGGTGCTTCTTCATACCGAAGAAACGCTGGATGATGCTGGTGACACAATCGGCGTCCTCAGCAGCAATAAACTGGTTTCAGCGGTTGCAGCAATCCTGCAGCAACCTCATAAAGCAGTCTCACAAGCCTTGCGTCGCGATGGCAAACTGGCCCGCACAGGCCTTGTCAGTATCGACCAAAACAACATGACGATGTTGAGGGGAAAACTCGACCTGCTATCCAGAGCCTTTGCCGATCAGGCGCAAATCCCAGATGTACACCTGATCGATCTGTTGCGCGGAATGGTCAATCCATCACCGCAGCCAAAACTCACGCTTGCTGATTATCCCTATCTGAATAAAGAGCTGTCTCTGCTGCTCCCCTATCTCCGACAAGTCATTGCTCAACATCGGCAGGGAGTGAATATCTTTTTGCATGGCCGGCCTGGCACAGGGAAAAGTGAGTTGGTTCGTGCGATTGCCTGCCATCTTGGTGTTGCGCTCTACGAAATCAGCAGTGATGACGATGAAGGCGATCCCATCAGTGGCGAGTCTCGCTTGAGAGCCTACCGCAGCGCACAGGGATTCTTTACACAGCACGGAACCCTCCTCCTCTTTGATGAGGTGGAAGATGTTTTCAATGACCGGCAGCAAGAGCACAGCATTGCTCAATCTCATAAGGCATGGATGAACCGCATGCTTGAAGATAACCGCCTCCCGACGTTCTGGGTATCTAACCGGATCCAAGGGCTGGATGCGGCTTTTTTGCGCAGATTCGATATGATCATCGAACTGGACGCCCCTCCCAGGACCTATCGCCGAGAACTCATTACGCGCCAAGCAGGTCTGTGGTTGGACGATGTTGCAATTGGTCGGCTCGCAGAGTCCAGCGATCTCAGTCCCGCTACTTTGATGCGGACAGCTAATGTGGTAGCCACTATTGCAGAGCAGCCCGATGCCATGCCTCCTGGCCAAGCACTCGAGACCTTGATTCGAAGCGCACTGAAAGCCCAATACCAAGTGCCGCTGCCGGACGTCAACAGGGAATCCGCACCGCCAGAATATGATCCACGATTTATCCGTGCCGATGCGGATCTTGCTGCAATTGCCGAACGGCTCAAATTGTCGCCATCTGCCCGTCTGTGCCTATATGGACCACCGGGCACAGGTAAAACCGCCTTTGGCCGCTGGCTTGCTGAGCAACTTGAGCGCCCACTGCTTGTTAAACGTGCATCGGACCTGCTCTCAATGTATGTCGGAGGTACCGAACAGAACATTGCGTGCAGCTTCAATGAAGCTGAAGAAGAAAACGCAGTACTACTTATCGATGAGGTGGACAGTTTTCTTCAGAATCGACAGCAGGCCCAGCGCAGCTGGGAAATTACCCAGGTTAATGAGATGCTGACACAAATCGAGCGCTATCGTGGGATTCTGATTGCATCGACCAACCTGATGGGCGATCTCGATCACGCGGCGATGCGCCGCTTCGATCTGAAGGTACGTTTCGATTATCTGGATGCTAGGCAGTCACAGGAATTGTTGCTGCGCTACTGTAATTCTCTCGGGTTGACCGAACCATCGGGGCACGATTTGCAGAGCCTCGGTATGCTTCGTACATTGACTCCTGGCGATTTTGCGGCCGTGTTTCGACAGTCACGCTTTAACCCACTCCAGCGTGCATCTGAACTGGTTAGCGCGTTGGAAAAGGAGTGCCGGCATAAGGTGGAAGCGCCGATGAAGATGGGTTTCCTCAGTTAGAACCTCACCGCAAACTCAACGCTGAAGTTCACAAAACCACTCAACCCACAACTGATTTCTGCAATATGCACCAAGGTATGATGGAGCCAGCGAGCATAATGACTGCATCAGGGCCCATCATACCCAGGAGCTAACTTGGCGCTCTCAACACCATATAAAGCGATGCCATTGCGAAGCCATAGACGACAAGCTTCATCCTGTAAGGCATGATTTGGCGAACAATCTACAAACCAGCGCCTAAGCATATAACCGGCGTTGGCAGCACGAACATGCACATTTAGTACGCCGTTCGCCATTCCATAGTCGAGCTCGGCAATCGCAGCATCATTGTGCGCGGGGTGAGGTACTAACTCTAGTTCGACCACGCGATTCCACTGAATGTCAGCGGTCGGCAGCTCATGCTTCTTGGGATAATCATCAAGCACCTCAGCATTGACGATCCGAGTGATAACCAGATCGATGAAACTCTCGCGTAGCCGGTCAAATGCACGGGTATGCCAGCGTAATCCACTATCAACGATTGCAAATGGTGCGATTACACGCTCCTGCTCGCCGCTACTGGCTGAGTGATATCGAATACGTAGCAGCTTCTGGGCACGTATTGCTCGAGTAACAGCCCCCAAGATGGGCAATTGCGGCCGGTTCAATATGCTGGGGTATTCGCAAGGCAGCATCGCCTCGCCAGTGCTTTCAACGCCATAGCCCTCCCCTTGCATTAACGCACCCATGACTTGTTCAAGGCGATGTTCGAACACCGGCACGAACTGCCTGGAAATACGGTAGGCTTTGCTGGGCTGATGAAGTTCCAGATTGTGTTCTGCCAGTAGTTTGTACTGGCCAATGTCGCGGGTTGCCATCGCAGAGGCAATACTGAAACGCGCCATCAAGTCTGCCCGCCGAAACTCTCCCAGGAAATACAGGCAGAACTCCAGATAGGTCAGACGTTCGCGTTGGTTATGGCTTAGCGCCGCTAGCTGTTCTTCGGTTATGGACTGAGTCATTGCGCACCATTTTGGTTTTTCTTTGTCGCACAATGCTACATTAGCGATGTCGCATAATCATCATTTTGATGACTAATGATCGCAAAATGCAGCATCGACCCCTTCCGCCTCTTCGGGAAAACAAGACCTTAATGCCCAGAAAGGCTGAGCCCCACTTTGAAAGATCAATCCACAACCGACAGTTCAGGCGCGGCATCAAACTCGGTAAAGAAATCCGAGGCGCGCAGCCCCTTAAACGAGGCTTCTACGTACTGCCGAAACAGTTCATCCTGAATCGTTTCATAGGTGAGATCTTTGAAAATCACCTTGACCGACGGCACAAAGAACTTTTCCCCTGTTTTGAAAACACCATGCAATTCATCCTTTAGCGCTTCGCGCAGATCCTGATCAGTCGGCTCATGAGCAAGACAATTTTTAAGCAACCGTTCTGGCGGAGCGCGTTTGATAGTCGGCAGCAGTGCCTCAACAAGCTCATCGACAGACTGTTTCACGGCCTCATCCAACCTGCGGAACACACTATCGCGATAGGCCTCAATCCGGTTTTTGAACCAGTTGATACGTACATCAAATGCCTCACGGCGGGCGCGACTTATCAATTGGCCATACCCAGGAATGGTCGTCAGGAAATCTTTGGCAATCGCCTTGCGGTCCTCATCAATCTGTTTCTCTGAATACACGACCATTTTCGGATTTCCTGCATCATCCAAGACAGGTAACCCGGTTCGGGGATTTTCCGCGGCAATCTCCACCAAGAGGGACTCTTTCCCTTCAAGCAGCGCAAAGCTGTTATGAAGGCGTTCCTCCAAGATTTTGTCATTTCCCACGAGCAAGTCATTCGGGACCTGAACTCGACGGGCGGACAGCTTGTAACCACTGACTTCCATTTCGACGTACTGAAGCTTGCTGGTGTACACACGCTCGATACGCGCAAGATTGTAGGGCTTCGGTGGTAACTGCTGCAGGTCCTGCAAAGTTTCCTGAATTGCACTTTCTGTTGCAGAACAACGACCAATTTCAGCTTGCCCCGGCAAGGGGATATCTTCTTCGGCAAAGCCGTCTGCTCCGGTCGCCATCGCGACGGCGTGGATAAGGTCGGGATTACCAAGCAGCATCGCATTCGGCTGCCCTTCTCGATCGGAGCCCGCTTCAATCAATAATGGCGTTGGCGTATAAACCCAACATTGCTCATCACTCATTAACACGCCTAGGCGGATACCTGGCTGAGTGCGCAAAACCATGTGGCGTTCTTTAACGGCCCGATGAAGAAGCTTCAGTCCCTTTTCCGTTCCATAACCCAATCGGCACACTTCCGGATCGGTATCGATGATGACGGTTATGGCGGGCGGTTCTGCACGCTGTAGCAGCTCGTCGATAGCCGCGGCCAAAGTCGCGGTAATCCCTGGTGCAATATAGACGAGCCGGTTCTGACAGGATCGAATGGCGGCCCCTAGGCTGGCATCATTCGCAATTGCAAACAGATTCTCGTTTTTGCTCATGGCATTTCTCCAGCAAAGCACGAATTTTCCGGGCATCGATTCTGGTATCGATAGATGAGCCATTAGTCCTTACCCGCGCAGACCTCCTCTCGGGGTAGTGCCAATGGAGTGAGCTACTCGATGCTCGCTATCTTCTGTGACGACGGGCACACACTCACATTAGCATCATTTAAATTATTTGTCGCGATCATTTTGATCTCGTATAGTTGGTGTAGCTGCATCGAAAACAACCCTCAGGGAATCTAACCATGCGACTTCTGCACACTTCAGACTGGCATCTCGGCCAGACCTTTCATGGCCATGAACGCAGTGTTGAGCATGAGCATTTCTTGTCCTGGTTGTTGAAGCAGCTAGATATTTATCAGCCCGACGTATTCATCATCGCGGGAGACATATTTGATACCGCGAATCCTTCCGCCACGGCTCAGCGCCAGTTCTATCATTTTGTCAGCGCGGTACTAAAGCAGCGGGCTAACCTGGACATAATCGTCACGGCAGGGAATCACGATTCCGCTCATCGCCTGGAAGCTCCTTCTCCGATCTTGCGAGAGCTTGGTGTAACCCTCATCGGCACCGTCCCGCGCAATGAAGCAGGGGATATCGACATTAGTCGACTGGTATTGCCCTTGGGGCCTGATAAATCAAGGCCATCAGGCTGGTGCGTGGCCTTGCCCTTTTTGCGTCCTGCAGATCTACCTCGCATTCCAGAAGCTCAAGATAGTTATCAGGATGGCGTCGCAGCGCTATATGACGCGGCCTTGCAACATGCCATCACGCTAAGAGGGAAAATTGATGCCCCAATTCTTGGTGTTGGACATTTGCATCTAGTCGGTTGCGATGTATCGGAACTCTCCGAGCGAAGATTGATTGTTGGTGGCAATGAGGCTTTACCTGCCAGCATTTTCGGCGAGGCTTTCAGCTATATCGCGTTAGGGCACCTGCATAAGGCTCAACAAGTTGGCAGCCCGCACATCCGCTACTGCGGCAGCCCATTACCAATGTCCTTCACTGAAACAGACTATGTGCACCAGGTCGTGCTGATCGATTTTGCTGGAAGCAAACCCGACAGCATCACGCCCTTGCCGATACCACGATCGGTTCCTTTATTGCGATTACCCAAACAGCGCGCGGACATTGAAGAAGTTCTGGAAGTGCTGTCCGCACTTGACCTTGTAGAGGTGCCATTTGACGTGCAGCCCTACCTGGAAGTCCGCGTCGCTCTAACACAACCTGAACCAGACTTAAGACGGCGTATTGAAGAAGTCTTGACAGGTAAACCCGTCCGGCTGGTCAGGATTGATGCCCAAGTGATCCGACAAGAAAACCCGGAACACGTATTGCTCGTCAATGGCCTGGATGGGATGCAGCAACTCCATCCAGAACATGTATTTCGCAATATCTATGAAATCAAATATGGCGAAATACCGCCCGTTGAATTGCAGGCCGCCTTTGATGAGCTGGCGACAATCGCTCTGCATGAGGAGATCCACGCATGAGAATCCTAGCCATTCGCGGGAAGAACCTTGCCTCGTTGTCCGGTGAGTTTGCCATCGACTTCACCAGTGAACCTTTGCTGAATACCGGTCTGTTTGCCATCAGCGGTCCCACTGGCGCGGGGAAAAGTACGCTGCTGGATGCCATGTGCCTGGCCTTGTTCAATGACACACCACGGCTCAAACAAGCCTATCAGCTGGCTGGTCGCAGTGGTGCACTCAAGGATGTTGGCGATGAAACACTCAACCAATATCAAACCGGAAATCTACTACGCCGCCGCTGCAGCGAGGCATGGGCCGAAGTGGATTTTCTTGCCAATGATCTGCAACGCTATCGCGCTCATTGGCACGTCAGCCGCGCGCGAGGCAGGATTGATGGACGACTGCAAAATGTACAAATGAGTCTAGCCACAATTCAGGAAGGGAATAATCCTGACACAGGCAAGCCCGACACACTGCAGATCCTGTCGACACAACTCTCAGAGACACTCAAAGAGATTGAACAACGCCTTGGACTGACATTCGACCAATTCACACGATCGGTATTACTGGCACAGAATGAATTTAGTGCCTTCCTCAAAGCCAAGGATGATGAACGTGCCAACTTGCTGGAGGCACTGACCGGAACAGAAATTTATAGCCGGATATCCATGCTTGCCTTCACACGTAACAAGGACGAAGAAGAGAAGCTCGCTCTACTGCTCAATCAACTTGCGCAGGGCGAACCAATGACGGCAGAAGAACGCACACAACTTGAGCAGCAATACGCGGATGCGCAAGGAAGCCTCAAACAACGCCAGCAGGAACTGGAACATGCAGGGATCGTTCTGCAATGGTTCAACAACTTGAACAAACTGGATGCAGAACAACAGCAGACACTCAACCAACTCGCAGCGGCGCAGCAAAGACAGCACGATACCACGGAGCAAAGAACGCGACTGGCACAACTGACACAGGCATCGCAAGCACGGCACTTGCTCAGTCAACACGATGTGATTGAGGAGCAGGTTCACACAAATGATGCGCAGCAACTTGAAACAGCCACCGCATTGCAGGAGCAGCAACAGCAGTTGCAGGATGCCAATACGGCAATACAACATGCCTCACTCCATCGTGAACAGGCCCAACAATCCGTTGCGAACTCCCAGCCTGAATTGCTGATTGCACGCGAATTGGACACTCGAATTCAGCACACCCGGCCCCAAGTCGAACAAGCCAATCGACATACCGCCGAGGCGGAGCAGGCATTGCTAGCCAGCACTGCCGCCAAGGATTTACTGCAGTCAGAACTCTCCGCTCTACAAGAGCGCATCACCACAACACAGACCTGGCTCAAGGAGAACAGTAATTGGTCAGAGCTTGCCAATCACTGGGCCCAGTGGAAGACCGTATTGATTGATGCCGGTCAGGCACAACAGGAACAAACGCGACTACTGGCAACGATCACTACCCAGCAGCAAACCTTGCCTGAACTGCAACAGCAACTCGCAATGGCAGATCAGGAAGTACGAGATCGCCAGGCCTTGCACCAACACTGCGAAACCTCACTTCGTCGCTCACGGCAAAAGCTGAGTGATGATCCAGCCGTATTGCTACAACAGCAGTCTCGAATCACCGAGCAGCTGGAACATGCTCGAGAGGCCTTGGCCATCTGGAGCAACTGGCAGAACGATCAAGCTGAGCATGCTACGCTGCTGAATCAAATCCATATTGGCAACGAAACAAAAACAAGCTTTACCCACGAGTACACGAGTTTGCAACAGCAGTTGCAGGCGCTGGAAGACCGCTTGCGTGCCGACATCGATGCACTTCAGCAGACACGCCTTGCCAGCAGTCACGATGTAGACCAGCTTCGAGCCACCCTTCATAGCGACCAACCATGTCCGGTCTGTGGTAGCACTACCCATCCCTACCGGGAAAGCGACCCCGGTATTGAACGAGTTCTGACACTGGCCGAAGCACAAGTTGCACAGCTCGAGACCACCATCAATCAACTACGTGTTCAACAACAACAGGTTGCACAGAACCTGGCACGGAACGAACAGCAATTAGAGCAGCTTGTGAAAGCGGAAGGCCTGAGCAAAGCGGCGATCACCGCGAGCGCACAGGCATGGCTCACTGCTGGGCAACCCTGGCATGACATTATTGAGAATGATCGTGTCGTCGCCATCCAGTCAACGATTGACCAGTTGCAGCTAGACTTGGCCACCCTGACGAAGCGCATCGATGAGACACTCTCCTGCCAGCGTGAAATCGATCAACTGCAACAGGATGTCGAAAAAGCCCGGCAGGCTTGTGAAGCAGCCACTCAGGTTCAGGCACGGTGCCAGCAAGCCATTGAAAACCGATCAAAAGAAATTGCACATCAGCAAGATCTGCTCCAGCGTCAAGAATCGCTGTGCACAAAACTGATGTCTCAACTGGTCGGGGCCTTTAGCACCGCAACACATGAGGATTGGCAAGCGCAATGGCTAGCCGGTCCCAATGACTTTTCCCGCGACATCGAGTCGCATGTATCCAGCTACCTTCAGCATGAGCGGGAATTGGCTGAAGCCACACAACTGTGGCAGCAAAAACAACCCGAATTGAGCGGTCTCCAGGCCACCATGCACAGTCAGCAGACTCAGGCACAAAACTGCCATCGTGAAAGCGCGAAACTGCAATCGGTCCTGGATGAGCTTCAACAACAGCGCAGCACAGTTCTCAACGGCGAAGATGCCGACCATGTTGAAGGCCGCTTAGTCGAGGAGGCACAGCGGGCAGAGCAGGCGCACCAGCAAGCCCTTCAACAGGGTCAAGCAGTTCGGGAAGCCTTGAAAGGCGTGGAAAGTAAATCACTTACATTGCAGCAACAATCAGTTCAATTACAAATCCAACGTCACGAAACCAGTAGGGCCCTTGCTACTTGGCTGATGGAGCAAGGATTACACTCAGGTATTCATGACATCGCCACACTACGTCAGTTGTTGACCTGCGATCCAGCAGAATTCGACGCACTGAAGTCTGAACTCGAAACAATCGATCAAACCGTGCGCGATCAGCAGACATTACTAGATGCCCTGCAGACGCGACGCAATGAGCATATGCAACATCATCCAGCAGAAGGAAGCCAAACGGACTGGGAAAGCCGGCAGGAAACTGCTCGTCATGCTAGCGAAACGGCCATGGAACAGATGCTTCGCCTTCAGCACCTTCGTGATGAGGATGACCATCGGCAACTTGCCGCCGTCTCTTTGCGGGATACCATCGAGAAACAACGCCAGGAGTCATCACGGTGGCAGCGGTTGAACGAACTGATCGGCTCCAAGGATGGCAAGAAATTCCGCAATCAGGCTCAGCAACTCACGATGGATATTTTGCTTGCGCATGCCAACCTGCATATGAATGTGTTGAACAGACGCTACCGGCTGGAACGCATTCCAAACAATCTGGCACTACAAATTATCGATCAGGATATGGGTGACGAGATTCGTTCCGTATTCTCGCTTTCTGGCGGAGAGTCATTCCTGGTATCGCTCGCATTGGCGCTCGGCCTGGCCTCGCTCGCGGCAGAACGTATGGAAGTCGAATCGCTCTTTATTGACGAAGGCTTTGGAAGCCTTGATGTAGACACACTGCAAGTGGCGATGGGTGCACTTGATACGCTGCAAGCACAAGGTCGTAAAGTTGGCGTGATTACACATGTTCAAGATATGACCGAACGGATCGAAGTACAGATTCGCGTTGATCGGAAAAGGGATGGTGCCAGTACTGTCCGTATTGGCCAGTGAAACCCACACGCACGGCACACTGCCGGAAAATCAGGAGTTAGTTATGAGTGCTTGGTGGTTTGTAATCACGGTTGATTCCGTGCCTCCGGATTGGGGCACGGAGCAAAGCCCCCTTTTGCTGGCAAGCTGGGAAGAGCCAGTAACAGGGCTTCACTGGATCAGCAAACTGGTAGCGGCAGGTGAGGCCGAGCAACTACCCAGTCAGCGCAGCCATCTGTGCGAGGAGTATCGCAGCAAGGCGTCCTTTGTGCTGCCGATCCTGCTCAGCCTGCAGAGCGGCACAGCAAGAAGCTCAGCCGTCAAACAACTCAACATGCCACTCATCCACCAATGCACAGCCGAGCAGCCCCTCCTGATCAGCGTCTGGGATCTGGGCTAAGCGTTTTCTCAGCCTGCTCTACAAACAAAAAGCGGATGGAAAACCCATCCGCTTTTTGTTTTAAGCGCTTAAAACCTTACATTGAAGCGTAAGTATTTAAGCGCTTAAAGTGCCTAATGTTCTGGAGCCAACTCTTCAAGGAAGCGCGCCAATTTTTCACGCACAGCTTCGGAAACGCCTACCAGACTAATATCTATCCTGCCCACGGACTTTTCTTTGGCCTTTACATGAAGGCCATTCTCACCACGGCCATCATATTGATACCCCTGGTAACGTGTTGCCGCTGCACGGTGTGCAGATATCATCTTGGTCTTTTCAGCTTTTACTGCCCGCTGTGAGAGTTTGCGATCCATCACGGCCATGGCCAGTTCGATTGCCTTATCGCTGCCAAGCTGATTTTGCATGTTGCGGATTTCGCCCAGAGTAGGGGCAGAAAACACACTCGGGCATGCCTTGGCAAAACTCCGGACCTCTTCTGGAACCTGCCAGAATGACATTACCAGACTAATTAGTGTGTCACTGACCCCGAGCGCCGTAGCCAAATCGGCAGCATCCTTGTACACGCTTTCATCAAGGACACGCCGCCAGCCAATAGCACGATCCACATCGTTATGCCCCTTGCGCTGCTCATTCGCTACGAATGCCAGTTCGTAGAGATCCTTCGGAAGCAGTCCAAGCCGTACGATCGCACGGATCGTTGGCATCCGAGACCCAGGGCTCTGACTTGCCTCCAACCTAGCGCTATGGCGCAATGCGCGAAGGCGGGTTTCACCATCTATGACCACATACTGTGCGGCAGCACTAATTTCATCACCACGCAGTTTGATCAGCTCACGGAGTTCATCGGTCAACTGCGTCACTAGGATCGGCGAAAGCTGACCATTGTGATCCAGCGACTCAGCCATCTCAATGATGTTTTGCTGATACTCCGATGAATCGTAGGTATGACGGGAGTTATAAGGATTGGAAATCAGCGTATCAATCCGTAGATCCAACACCGCTTCGTCACCGATTTCAGTGATGACTTCAGTCGAAGTGCGCTGCGATGTAGCTTTACCAGGTTTTGCTCCAAACGGGACCAGATCGGGATTCGGCGTTACTGTTGCGCCCGGAGCAGAGAACATTGAGCCTTTCATTCGTCAGCCTCCTCATCGACAGGATCTGGATCAACGCCATACATACCGACGGTTCGCAGAATCTGCCGGGTTAGTTGATGAATCGCCAACGAAGCGGGGCGGTTCGGTTCTGAAAGAATTACAGGACGAGCAATACCACCACTAATCTGACGTGCCACGCTGACATTGGCAGGAATCACTGCCTTGGCCAAGTAATCACCGAACCCATGTTGCATGGCCTCCAAGTTCTGCCGGCTGTGCGTCTGGGATTTGTTATAGTTGTTTGCGACAAACAGAACCTGGCGATCAACACCCAGCCAATCCTTAAGTTCCATGATTTCAGTGCGCAGCAGTTTCAGTGCTTTTTGGCTCATGCCATCCATCGACATGGGCGCGACAACCAGATCACAGGCCACCAATGCATTGAGGTTCAAGAAAGATGAACCTGGAGCTGTGTCGAGAAAGATGATGTCGTAATTGGCCTTGATGTAATCGCGATTACGCTCAAGAAATTTCTCAAGCAAGTGTTCACGGTGGGCTACTGCAACAACTTTGGGATCAAAATGTGCGACCAGCTGATCAGCAGGCATCAGGTGGAGCACAGCCTCGTTGGACATGGAATAAACACAGTCTTTGAGTGCATGACCTTCCAGTACACCAGAGACCACAGTGCGTACATCACTCTCAGAATCGACGCCAAAGAGTTCAGTGGTCGAAGCTTGCGGATCAAGATCAATGACCAGCACTCGATAACCACGCATGGCAGTCGCAATCGCCATGTTGGTTGAGATTGTACTTTTGCCTACCCCGCCCTTCGACATACGGATAGCAACCAAAGGAACATGTTTATCCGAATCCTGCCAAGCAGCAAAGCCCTCAATGAGGGCGCGCTTCAGTGTTCTCACATCATCAGGGGTATAGTCCGCCCTGGCGCTACGAACGCTTTCGGAATCCCGGCCAGTAAGCTGTCGGATCTTGTAGTAGTCCATCTTGGGGACACCAGCCAGTTCAACAGCGACAGCAGAACGGAATGCAATTTTCTCCACAATGCACTCTCCAATAATCGAAGAAATTTCACGATTATTGTAACGCTTGCGTTGTCGTTTACATAGGGGAATAATAAAAAAAACTTGTAAATCAGCAACTACTAGCGAGTTCTTCACTCAGTAACTAACCCGTTCTGAATGTAGATCAGTACCGTTATGGATGTGTTTTTACCGTTGTGATTTGTGATCAGTACCGTTGTGGTTGTAGTAAATCTCCCGTTATCAATGAGTAGACTGGGCCAGTCAAAACGTTGATTACATTGGGGAATTTACAACAATCCACAACCGCTACTCTTGGTTTTACTCTTTCTTTACTCAAAAACAGAGCGTACAACGCCAATGGAAGACCACAAAAAGTTGCCCAAAGCTCCCCTTGCGGCGCTACAGGATAGAGCAGAAGAAGCAAAAGCCAGGATGGCTTTGCGCCCAATGTCTCAGCAGCTAGACCTCTTCTGGGGCGAATCAGCACGACCTATGGCAAGCGCACTGACCAAAAGCGCACTCTTTGGTACTTCACGCCCTCCAAGCTTCACTGGTGAACTTGATCGTTTGGGGCAACCAATGTTGCCAGCCATGCCGTTCATGAAAAACCAGGAAATTTTCAGTACTGATGACATTATCCTCTACTACACCGGCGAAGAGTTGACTCAGGATGACCTGACACTTTGGATGCAAATTGTGTTTCTGTCACGTGACCGGCCAATGGATGATCTGACACAACGCACACGCCCGTATCGACTTCTGAAGGATCTGGACTGGGGTGATAGTAAACCTGCGTACTTCCGGCTGAAATCTTCAATTACCAGGCTGAGGAATGCCACTCTGCGCATCCAGCAACGCTATCGTGGTGAGAAAGTAGTTGATGTGAACGACGTGAATTTTCTGGATCACCTGCGTTACATCGACGATGAATCTGGCAACTCAACTGGTGAAATTGAGTTTAGAGCTGACCGCCGTATCCTGGAAATTTTCCGTCCCGAACTCACCAGTGTACACAACTGGACTACGCGGCAAACCATCCAGAAAACAAGAAACCGCTTGGCTCAGTGGACACATAGTTTTTATTCGAATCACAGCGGCAAACCATACCCAATGCTGCTGACTACCCTGATGTCCTTGTCAAAGACCAAGACAAAGGATGTCTATCGGTTCAAGCAACAGTTGGAAGTAGCACTGGCAGTTTTGATCAAGGTAGGCTTTCTTCTTGATTGGCAAATCGAAGGCACTGGAGTCAAAGCGAAACTTCATGTGACCCTTAAGAAACAAACCAAAGCGGCTTTGCCAAGTCCCGATGAAAAATTGCCGTTGTAGTAGAACCCGTTATGAATGTTGAAATCCGCGACACCTACTAGAAGCAAAAGTACCATCACAACTGTCATTGATTCACCATTCACAACGGGTCGCTGTATCAGCAGAACATGCCGTTATGAATGTT
>NZ_KE387262.1:14299-35277 GCF_000430805.1 Chitinilyticum aquatile DSM 21506
TCGCTGTATCAGCAGAACATGCCGTTATGAATGTTGAAACCTGGTCCAGGTCTTGATGCTGAAGTATCAGCACAACCGTCACTGCTTCACCATTCACAACGGTTCGCTGTGCCAGCAGAACATGCCGTTATGAATGATGAAGTCCATGAACTACTCTCCCTAATCCGCTACGCGGGTATAATGTGAGATTCATAGGTCTATGCCTTTGTTGCATAAATCTGTTGAAGGTTGAGTACCCCTATACCCAGACGCGCCTACCCCACGAGTACCGTTTCTGGTGTACCAAGTTGGGTGAAGCGGTTTAGCAGTGCCGGCCGAATTTGCAGTTCAGCGACCTAACGGTCGGAGTCTCGCAACATCACCCGTTCACCAAGCAGTTTCAGGCAGCGCATTTTGGTTTCCACCAAACTACGGCGGTGGTAGCCTCCACTTTTTCCAGATCGTCCGACCCAGCCGTTTCGTCGCACGCAAGGCTTCATTGCAGGCCTGTGCACCGGCGGTGTTTTCTTGCCAAGGCTTGCCATTTTTCCGTACAGGGATGATTGCCTCGGCATTGCGGGCAACAATCACGGAGTAGCAGCCTTTGGTGTCATAAGCGCCATCTCTGCTCACAAACGCCAGCAGCTGATACGCTGGAATCTGGGCCAGCAGTTCCGGTAGCATCGGCGCATCACTCACACTGTTTGTACGGAATCTGGTCACTCGTGACTAAGCATTGTGGCGTTCGTGACCACTCCGCTGATGAGATATGATCAGCGTGGTGGTTTCAGTGACTGCTGATCGGCCAAAGCTGTCGTTCACTCTTCCCGTCCTAAGCGACTGGTTTGGAAAGCTAAGCTGCCTACTCTTTAGCTCTGGAACCCAAGCGATTCCATCCTCTTATGCTAAGTGCTGAAAATTTGTAGAGACTGCTGCAAGCTGAGCCACCGACCGGCTTATGCGAGTGGCGGCTCTAATATTGAACTAGATTTCCGTTTGCTCTGAAATTTCCAGTGCATCATCAACTTCGATGCCAAGATAGCGCACCGTACTTTCAAGTTTGGTGTGTCCGAGTAGAAGCTGCACAGCTCTCAGGTTTTTCATACGTTTGTAAATAAGTGCCGCTTTCGTCCTCCTGATGGAGTGCGTGCCATAGACAGAAGTGTCCAGCCCTGCGATAGCTATCCATTGATGAACAATGCGAGCGTACTGTCGCGTAGAGATGTGCTCAGACTTCTTGATGCGACTGTAAAACAGGTACTGCTCGAGTTGTAGGTGTTCATGTTCTATCCACGCAGCAACTGCGACGCGGGTCGGCTCAGTTAACTCGAACTGTACAGGTCGTTGCGTTTTACGTTGGATGACCATGGCACGAGCGAGGACTTGATGACCATGGCTGATGTCTCGTACGCGTAAATTGACTAGATCACATCCACGCAGCTTGCTGTCAATCGCTAGGTTGAACATTGCCAGATCCCGAATGCAATGTTGCTGCTGCAAATGAATCCGTATTGCCCAAATGTCCTTCAGCTTGAGTGGTGGTTTCTGTCCAACTAGCTTGCCTTTATTCCAAGGTTCTCGGTGGTGAATCGATTCCATGACAGACTCCTTTTGTTGATCGGAGTCTTACTGTGGCTCAGACAATGCTTGATTGTTTCTCCTTCGTCGCCGTGTGCGCTCATAGGCCAGAGTCTTTTCACCATGACAGAGAGTGATTCGTTGATCTTGAGCAAGAGACAAGACTAAATACAGCATATTATTGGCATATGCCAATAATTATTGGCTCAGCTTGATCGCAATCACTCAGTCAAATTTCTATGCCACGCCCTTTGAAATGTCGCCGCATTCACGGCCCCCTGTCTGATCGTTTTTACAAGCCTCAAGGTATTCCGCTATGCGAGCTGGAAGAGATCGTGCTGGCAGCGGATGAACTTGAATCATTGCGACTTGCCGACCTGGAAGGGCTGTACCAAGCACAAGCTGCCACCCTGATGGGAGTATCCCGTCAGACTTTCGCACTCATATTGCACAGGGCACGCCAGAAAGTGAGCCAGGCACTCATCGAAGGCAAGGCCTTGCGATTGCAAGCCAGCACAGCCTACCAAGTCCTGTCGATTGCTAAGGAGTAGTTTATGAAACTATGTATACCGATTGAACAGCCTGCAGAACTGAATTCTGTTGTCGCCAGACATTTCTCTGACGCAGCGAGCTTGCTGATTTTCGATACGGAGACCATGGAGACCCAGACGATTGATCTGCAGAACCAGCATGCCTGTGGTCTGCAAATCGAAATTGATGTGTTGTTGACGCCCAATATGGGCAAAGGTGCCTTGGCGCGCTTTGCTGATCAGGGCATCCGCATTTATGCCTGCACAACCGGGCAAAGTGCCAACGATGCGATGACGCAGTTTGGCAGAGGTGAATTGCCCGAGTTAGTGAAAGCTCGTTGTTGTGGTCAAAGTCATCACCACGACCAACCCGCCGGTGGAGGCTGTTGCCAGCACTGAACACACAACCAGCTTCTGGATTCGCTGTCAGCCCCGCTTTTTGGCGGGGCTTTCTTTATTTGTAAATGATGCGCTGCACTAACCTAGACTGGTAGGAGGTAACGGGAGTTCAAAGCGTAGCTCTGATCACCGATTTACATCGAGTGTACAAGTGCTTGTATTGTTGACAACATACAATATACTAACAAATATAATATTAATGCCGTTATTGAGGCTGCCATGCTGAGAGTTCTGTTGATGCTGCTTGCCCTGGTTTCCACATCATCACTTGCCGGTGGGCTTGCCACTGTGGCAGTGGCTAGCAGTAATGGCGGACAGGAGTGGTCTGCCGATGGCGTTGTCGAAGCCGTGCAGCAAAGCCAGTTATCCGCGCAGGTGGCTGGGCGCATCATTGCCTTGCCGGTAAAAGCGGGGGACCAAGTCAAGGCCGGGCAAATTTTGGTGCGCATCGATAATACCGCGGCCGGACAACAGGCCACAGCCAGCCGCGCGCAGGTTGAAGCTGCGCAGGCGCAACTTGCTGCAGCAAAAAGCGAGTATCAACGCCAGCAACAGCTATTTGCCAAGCAGTACATCAGCCAGGCAGCACTGGATACCGCCGCTGCAAGTTACCGTGCGGCACAGGCCAATGCGAATGCGATGATCGCCCAGGCTGGTGCCGCTCAGACGCAAAGCGGTTTTTATACCATTACCGCCCCATATGATGGCGTGGTGACTAGCGTATTCATTGAAGCGGGTGACATGGCCATGCCCGGCAGGTTGTTAGTGACGGTATACCGTCCCGACGCGATGCGGGTGAGTGTCACCTTGCCGCAGGAACTGGTGCAACGGGTAAACAAGGATGCGCGCGCAATCGTTCTGCTGAATGGCCGGAGTATTGAAGCCGGCATGCTCACGGTATTGCCGGCTGCTGATCCCCAATCTCATACGGTGACCCTCAGACTGCCCTTGCCATCGTTGACACCCGCACCGCTGCCAGGACAGTTTGCCAGGGTGCAGTTGCCTGTGTCCGGCGCAGCCGAACAGGGACGACTGTATGTTCCGGCCAGCAGTGTCGTCCGGCGCAATGAACTGACTCTGGTGTATGTGGTCGATGCAGCCGGCAAACCATTGTTGAGGCTGGTGCGGCCCGGGCCGCTGCGTGATGGTCTGGTGGAAATCCGTGCCGGCCTGCGCGCCGGCGAGCGGGTCGCACTTGATCCGGTTGCGGCGGCCAAGCTGGGCGGAGAGTAGCCATGAGCGAACGACTGGGTTTGTCCGGACGCATCGCCAGCGCCTTTCTCACCGCCCAGATCACGCCGCTGCTGGCGTTGATTGCGCTGCTGCTCGGGCTGTTCGCGATTGGTGTTACACCACGCGAAGAAGAGCCTCAGATCAATGTGACGATGGCCAATGTGATCATACCTTTTCCCGGCGCATCCAGCCGCGATGTGGAAGCAATGGTGGCCACGCCGGCGGAGCAGGTGCTCTCGCAAATGGCGGGAGTCGAACACGTCATGTCGGTATCGCAGCCCGGCGTCGCGGTCGTGACTGTGCAGTTCAAGGTCGGTGTACCACGAACCGAAGCACTGGTACGCCTGCATGACACCATTGCCGCCAACCGTGACTGGTTGCCCGCTAATCTGGGTGTGCTCGAGCCCGTCATCAAGCCCAAGGGTATTGACGATGTACCGGTGGTCGCCTACACGCTGCATGCAAAAGATGGCATGCCGGCCAGCGATCTGGAGCGGGTAGCGCATGCGCTGGAGGCTGACATCAAGCGGGTTGCCGGCACCCGCGAAGTGGTTACTACAGGAGGGCCGGGCCGGGCAGTGCTGGTCGAACTTGATCCGACACGGCTCAATGGCTCGGGCCTGACAGTGGCTGACATCAATCAGAGCTTGCAGACCGCCAATCAGGGCCTGCCACTGGGCGAGCTGGTTGCCGGCAACCGGGCTGTTCGGCTGGAGACTGGCCCCTTTCTGGCTTCGGCAGATGAAGTGGCTGGCATCGTTGTTGGTGTAAAGAACGGAGCCCCTGTGTATTTGCGGGATGTTGCCCGCGTGCATGAAGGCGCCCCGCCGCCAACACGCTATGTCTGGTTTGGTAGTGCTGGCGAGCAGGCCAAGACGTGGCCGGCTGTGACGTTGAGCGTGACCAAGAAGCCCGGCGAGAATGCCGTGGATGTTGCACGAGCGGTTGGGCAGCGCATGGCCGAACTGCGCAATACCGTCATCCCTGCCGATGTCGAGGTCGTCACCGTGCGCGATTACGGCGAAACGGCGAATGACAAGGCGATGAAGCTGATCCAGAAACTGCTCTTCGCTACGGCTTCTGTCGTCGCGCTGGTGTTCTTTGCGCTTGGGAAGCGTGAAGCGGCCATCGTCGGCAGCGCGGTGATCCTGACACTGCTCGCCACCCTGTTTGCCTCGTGGGCCTGGGGCTTTACGCTCAACCGGGTGTCATTGTTCGCGCTGATCTTTTCTATCGGCATTCTGGTTGATGATGCGATCGTTGTAGTCGAGAACATCCACCGCCACATGCAGCTGCACCCGGAAAAAACGCTACTGCAATTGATCCCCGGCGCGGTCGATGAAGTCGGCGGCCCAACGATTCTGGCGACCTTTACCGTGATAGCGGCGCTGCTGCCAATGGCTTTTGTTTCCGGTCTGATGGGGCCCTATATGAGCCCGATTCCGATCAACGCCAGCATGGGCATGGTGATTTCGCTGGCGGTGGCCTTTGTAATTACGCCGTGGATGGCGTTGCACTGGCTCAAGCCAGCCACGCATGCCAGCCATAGCCACCGGCTTGATACGCTGGCCCGGCGCGTATTCACTCCTTTTCTTGATTCGGAACGCGGAGGGAAAAATCGCCGCAAGCTCTGGCTGGGCGTTGCGGCGTTGATTGTGCTGTCGCTACTGCTGCCGGTGGGCAAACTGGTAGTGCTGAAAATGCTGCCCTTCGACAACAAGTCGGAATTCCAGGTCGTGCTGGACATGCCGGCAGGAACCCCACTGGAGGATACCGCTGCCGTTTTGCGTGAAATGGGGGGGTATCTGGCTACGACCAAAGAAGTAAAAGACTATCAGGCCTATACGGGTGTATCAGCCCCCATCAGTTTCAACGGCCTGGTTCGTCAGTATTATCTGCGCCAGGGCAGCCATGTGGGGGATCTGCAGGTCAACCTCCTCGACAAGCATCATCGCAGTGACAAGAGTCATGTCATCGCCCAACGGGTGCGTCCGGCACTGGAAGCGATTGCCGGCAAGTATGGTGGACGCGTCAAGGTTGTCGAGGTGCCGCCCGGGCCGCCAGTGCTTGCCCCCATCGTCGCAGAAATCTATGGCCCGGACGAGGCCGGACGACGCCAGCTGGCACAGCAGGTGCGCGCGATTTTCGCCCGCACGGCAGGAATTGTTGATACGGATGACAGTACGGTGGCAGCTGCACCGCGGCAGACACTCGAAGTCGACCGCAGCAAGGCGGCACAACTGGGGATCGCTCAAGTCCAGATAGCCACAACACTTGCGACAGCAATGGCTGGTGCCGATGTGACTTGGCTGCATGACGGCAGCAAGTACCCTGCCGCAGCACGTGTCCAGCTACCGCTTGAGAGTCAAGGTAGCTTGGCGACGCTGCTGTCGTTGTCGGTACGCAGTGCTTCAGGGAAGCTGGTGCCGCTGTCCGAACTGGTGAGCGTGCAACAGGATGAGCAGGAGCAGGTGCACTACCACAAGGATCTGTTGCCGGTTAGTTTTGTCGTTGGTGACATGGCCGGAAAGCTCGACAGTCCCCTGTACGGCATGTTTTCGATGCGATCAGCCATTGCGAATATTCAGCCTCCTGGCGGAGGAAGGGTCGCCGAGTACTTCATCAGCCAGCCCTCCGACCCCTACCGGGACTACGCCATCAAGTGGGATGGCGAGTGGCAGATTACCTATGAAACGTTCCGCGACATGGGCGCAGCCTATGCGGTAGGGCTGATCCTGATCTACCTACTGGTGGTCGCACAGTTCGGCTCCTATCTCACGCCGCTGATCATCATGGCGCCGATTCCGCTGACCATCATTGGCGTGATGCCCGGCCATGCATTGCTGGGCGCACAATTTACCGCCACCAGCATGATCGGCATGATCGCGCTGGCTGGCATCATCGTGCGCAATTCCATTCTGCTGGTCGATTTCATCCGCCTGCAGACCGATTCCGGTGTGCCATTTGCCGAGGCGGTGATTCAGTCCGCTGCGACACGCGCTCAGCCCATCGTGCTGACTGGGCTGGCCGCGATGATCGGAGCCTTTTTCATCCTCGATGATCCGATTTTCAACGGGCTGGCCATTTCACTGATTTTCGGCATCCTCGTATCGACCATTCTCACGCTGGTGGTGATTCCGCTGCTGTATTACGTGGCATGGCGGCACCGCTACGAACCCAAGGAGCAAATGTCATGACATCCTGGCAAATCGTCCGACTGGCTGCCGGCTGCTTCATCCTGCTGTCACTGGCGCTGGGCGCGCCCGGTAGCCCGCTTTTCATCAGCAGCTACTGGCTTTGGTTCACCGCCTTTGTCGGTGCCAATCTGCTGCAAAGTAGCGTTAGCCGCTGGTGTCCGCTGGAGATCATCCTGCGTAAGTTGGGCATACGGGGCGGCTGCTGAACCCGGGAGGAATCATCATGCGGGTAAGCAAATATACGATTCCGGCATTGTTTCTGCTGTCTTTGTGCAGCAGTGCTGCTGATTTGCAAAGCAGCTGGCTGGCTGCGCGCAACCAGGATCCACAATACCTGGCAGCGCAGGCCGAGCGCCGGGCAGGACAAGCCCGAGCCGACCAGGCAACAGCACTTTGGCGACCGCAACTGGGTCTGACCGCCAGCGCCGGATGGCTGGACATGAATAGCCAGACTCGTGGCGCCCAATTCAGTGCACCGGGTATGGGAACCTTCACGGATGCTACGTTCAGCAGCGAAATCAAGCAGGGCAGCGATACCCGATGGACTCTCAGCGCCAGCCAGCCGCTGTATGACCCGGTACTGGATGCACAGGCGGCTCAATTGCGCGCCCAGGCTGAACTTGCAGAGTCATTAGGGGTATTGGCTGGTGACCATCTGATGCAAAGGGTTGCAACAACATACCTGGCAGTTCTACTGGCACGGGAGGAGCTTGACACTGCCCGCGTTCAGCTTTCAGCCACGCAGGAGGCACTGGCACTGGCCGAGGAAGAATTCCGAGTCGGCAAGCGTGCAGTAACGGATTTACGCGAGGCCCAGGCCAGTCGTGATGCACAGATGGCGCAACTCGCCGCCCTGCAGGATGAACTGGCAGTCCGTGAGGCCCGCTATACCGATTTGACTGGCCTGTCTGCCGAAGGGATGCCCCACCTGCCCTTGACGGTGTCACTCGATGTATTGCGCCCTTCTGCCCTGGAGCCCTTGCTGAGTGCGGCGTTAAGCAGTCATCAGCAACTTCGCGTTGCCGCCAGCGGAAAACGTATTGCCGAGCACGAAAGTGCCAAATACGCTGGGCTGAGCAGCCCGACACTGGCGCTGGTTGCCCAGTACGGGCAGCAGCGTAGCTCGGGAAAGGACAATACAGGGTACGACAATGACAACGGCTGGGTAGGGGTCGCGCTGGGCATTCCCCTGTACACCGGTGGAATGCGCGAGGCGCGATATGCCGAAAGTCAGGCACTGGCTGAAAAAGCACTGCAGGCAGAAACTGGAGCCCGCATCCAGGTCATGCAGAATGTGCGAACGGCCTGGTATGGCTTGAACACGGCTCTGGCGCAGAGCGCTGCACTGCAACAGGCGCTGGAATCTGCCCGCTTGCGGCTGGAGGCAACAGCGACCGGGCGTGAAGTCGGGGCGCGTACGACCTTAGACTGGCTCAATGCCAGACAAGCCTATTATCTGATTCGCAGCCAGCTGGTGCGCGCCCGTTATCAGGCGTTGGAGTCCGCGTTGAACCTAGCTCTCGCAGCAGGCAACAACCAAGATGATCCTCTTGCCAGAATCAATGCACTGCTGAGTGATTGACCATGGCGGACACCTTCTCCTCCGGCATGCTTTTGGAGCGTGTATAAACTTCGCCGCCACGCGACTAGCAGACAAGCAAGACAAGCACATGCCAATTGTCAGTCGGGAATGATCAGCCCTTTGGGTGTGATCAGCAGCTTCGGATACCCTTCGCGACCGGTGAAATAGCCTTGTGCATGATGTCGGCCGATCTCAGGAATCCAGCCGTTTGGCGTGAATTCAAAGCTGCGATCAGGCGTGTCCCCTTCCGTACAAATTCGGGCGTAGTAATGATGTCCGCCGCAATCATCCGTGGTATCTGTCACCTCGACATCGCACTCACTTGCCTGTTCTTGATGAATGATTCTACGGGCTTCGCCAAAATGGTCTTCCATCTCAAGCGAGTTATGCCGCATCAAGAGCAGCAGTAGTGCAACGATTGCCAATCCCAGATGACCGCTCGCCAGACTCAGACCAAACAGGCTAGCCGCTGAAACCAGATAGGTCAGCGACACAATCTGCCGATGTTTCGGCGAGCCATGGCGTTCAAGTTCCTGCAATTGCTGGCTGATGGATTGTTGCATGATGAGCCTCCGGATAAGGAAAGTGGGCAGAAGAACAACTTCTGCTATCACAGCCGCTTTGCAAATAAGCTAGCAGACGACGGATGGTCTTGGCACAAAACAAAATATTGTTTTATATAATATAAATAGATGCATCAAATCGGACTGGCAAGACAGGGCCGCCAGACGGTTGCATGGACAGTCCCGCAGACATCAATCGGGGTGGACAAATGTGGCTTGATGACTATCCCAACGCCAGAGCGTTGGAAAGCGGTGCAGAGTGCATCAAGGCGCTTGGTCACCGAGAGCGGCTGAAAATACTGTGCTGCCTGCTGGACGGTGAACGCTGTGTCGGTGAGCTAGAGCAGCGTATTGCGCTGCATCAGCCAAATCTGTCGCAACATCTGACGGTACTGCGCAGAACGGGTCTCGTTGAGACGCGCCGGGATAGCAAGCGCATTTACTACCGCATTCAAAACCCTCATGTCGTTTGCATCATGCATGAGCTTCTGTTGCTGGCAGGGGATTGCCGCCCTGTTTTTGCGGACACGCTGCACGAGATTGCTGAAGAACACGTAAAGGACAGGCGACGATGAATGCAACATGGGCGTGTATCCGGCACGCCTGAATTCTGCTCTACCAATTGCACACACCGCAGACCAGTCCAAGCCGGGCTGATCACAGTCAGGAGAAAGCCATGGCACACATCGTCATCATTGGCGCCGGAATAGGCGGCATGCCAGCTGCCTATGAGTTGCGTGAGAAATTGGACAAGACACACAAAATTACGGTTGTCGGCGCTGCTGACTACTTCCAGTTTGTGCCGTCCAACCCCTGGATTGCCGTTGGCTGGCGCAAACGCGACGAGATCACTTTTCGTATCGCGCCCTATCTGGAAAAGCACGGCATTGCCTTCATTGCGTCGCCACTTGACACGCTGGATGCGGCTGGCCAACGAGTGTTCCTGAGGGATGGAACCGTCCTCGACTACGACTTTCTGGTTCTAACAACAGGCCCACGGCTGGCGTTTGATGAGGTCGAGGGTGCAGGGCCAATCGCAGGACACACACAGTCAATCTGTACCGTCGATCATGCTGAAAAGCTACATGCTGCCTACGAGCAATTTCTGGCTGAGCCAGGGCCGGTGGTGGTGGGGGCCATGCCGGGTGCAAGCTGCTTTGGCCCCGCTTATGAATATGCCTTCATCCTCAATGCCGATCTGAAAAAACGAAAACTACGGCACAAAGTACCGATGACTTTTGTCAGTAGCGAACCCTACATCGGCCATCTGGGACTTGGGGGCGTGGGCGACTCCAAAACCATGTTGGAAAGTGAATTTCGCAGCCACGACATCAAGTGGATCTGCAACGCAAGGGTGACCCGGGTTGAGGCCGGGCAGATGCATGTGAACGAACTGGATGGGCAGGGCAATCTGCTCCGGGAGCATACCCTTCCTTTCAAACTCTCGATGATGCTGCCAGCCTTCAAGGGCATTGAGCCGCTGGGTGCTGTCGACGGGCTGTGCAACCCGCGCGGCTTTGTGCTGATTGATGAACACCAGCGCAATCCGAAATACCCGCAGATTTATGCCGCAGGGGTGTGCGTCTCCATACCGCCAGTCGAAGTAACACCTGTGCCGACTGGAGCACCCAAGACGGGCTACATGATCGAAACCATGGTCAGTGCCATCGTGCAGAATATTGCCGCAGAACTGGCGGGCGATGAGCCGCAAGCTAAAGGCAGCTGGAATGCAATCTGTCTGGCCGATATGGGGGATGTGGGCGCTGCGTTTGTCGCACTGCCCCAGTTGCCACCGCGTAACGTGAACTGGTTTGCCAAAGGCAAGTGGGTGCACATGGCCAAGATCGCTTTCGAGAAGTATTTTTTGCACAAAATGAAGGCAGGCTCATCCGAGCCGATCTACGAAAAATACGTACTGAAAGCTCTGGGGATCGAAAGACTGGATCATTAATAGATTCAGATGCGATCTTCCAAATTACTGCAAGTAACCATCAAAGTCCGCGGGTTTAGTCAGGAGGGCCGCACAAGAAAAAACCCGCGGATATTCCAGTAATATCATGGGAGTAAGGCAGAAATCATGGTGGAAACACGTGATTCACTTAGATGTGCTTTACAATCCGAAGTGGCTACGTTTCCTGCCGAGCAAAGAACTCACGAACTCGGCCGGTGCCTGCCATAGCGCATTAGCGCTACCAACCTTCCCTGGAGAGGACATGAGCAACGCCAGCCGGCGTTTTCTCGCGCTATTGCTGTGCGTGTGCATGGTACTGGCGGTCAGTGCATCGCCCGCCTTGCGCTGGCTGACGCAAGCCGCCCGTCCCAAGGCCGTGGCCCTGGTCATGTGCTCGGTGGTCACCCCCGCCGCTTCTGTCCTTTCCCGTACACAGCCCCAGCCACATTCCTGCCCGGATGGCGGCGAGCTACTGTGCTGCCAGCCGACACTGGAGGCTGACACCGAAATCTCGCAGGCCGCGCCAGGCATCCTGCTGATGCCTGTACCGAATGCCGCCTGGTCGGCAGCGGGCAGCCCGCTGCTTGTGGCGGCCACGCTCTGGCGTGCCATTCCCATCCGTGCTCCGCCCACTTTCTTTCCCGTCTGATTCTCTGCCGGCCCTGTCCGGCATCCAATAAGCAGCAAGGCAGACGTCTCTCCGCCATACCCTGTGTACTGGCTGTGGCTGGCGTAAGTACGTTCTGCATTGCGCAAGCACGGGCATCACTGCCCGCACGGGAGTTTCTCGCATGTTCAAGTCCCTGCACTCCGGGCACTTGCGCTGGCATCTGCTGGCCGTCGTGCTGATCAAGGCCGCCGTGCTGTACGGCCTGTGGCACGAGTTTGTACGCCCCTACAAGGTGCGCATCAGTCAGGAGCAGATGGCCGCCCATCTGGCACCAGCCCCCGGGGAACCCGCTCAAGAAGGAAAGAAGAATGATTGATTCAAGTCTGGTTGATCTGTCGCGGCTGCAGTTTGCTGCCACCGCGATGTATCACTTTCTGTTTGTACCGCTCACCCTCGGTCTGTCGTGGCTGCTGGTGATCATGGAAGCCGCCTACGTGATGAGCGGCAAGCCCATTTACCGTGAAATGACCAAGTTTTGGGGCAAGCTGTTCGGGATCAACTTCGCGCTGGGTGTCACCACCGGGCTGACGATGGAGTTTCAGTTCGGCTCCAACTGGGCGTATTACTCGCACTATGTCGGGGATATTTTCGGGGCGCCGCTGGCCATCGAGGGTCTGATGGCATTCTTCCTCGAATCCACGATGTTCGGCCTGTTCTTTTTTGGCTGGAACCGCTTGTCCAAAGTGGGCCACCTGACCGTAACGACCCTGCTGGCACTGGGCACCAATCTCTCGGCAATCCTGATCCTGATCGCCAATGGCTGGATGCAGGACCCGGTAGGGGCTGTATTCAATCCGGTAACGATGCGCATGGAGCTGGAGAGCTTCAGCGCGCTGATCTTCAATCCGGTGGCGCAATCCAAGTTCGTGCACACCGTATCGGCCGGCTATGTGACCGGCTCGATGTTCGTGCTGGCCATTTCGGCCTGGTATCTGCTGAAAGGGCGCCACATCGAATTTGCCAAGCGCTCCTTTCGCATTGCGGCGGCTTTCGGGTTGGCTTCGGCCGCCTCGGTCATTGTTCTGGGTGATGAATCGGGTTATGCGGTCTCCGAATCGCAGCAATCCAAGCTTGCCGCCATTGAAGCCATGTGGGAAACCGAGCCGGCTCCAGCCGCACTCAATCTGGTGGCCTGGCCCAACGATGCCGCCAGCCGCAATGACTGGGCAATTTCGCTACCCTATGCGCTGGGGCTGATCGCCACGCGGTCCACCGACAAGGTGCTGCCGGGCATTCACGATATCCGTGCGAAGAATCGCGAACGCATCGTGTCGGGCCGCGAAGCGGTGCTGGCGCTGGAAAGCTGGCGCAAGAACCCACAGGACAAGGCAGCGGAAGCCACTTTCCGAAAGCACCAGGCCGATCTGGGCTTCGGATTGCTGCTCAAGCGCTACACGAACGACCTGAATGCCGTTACACCGGCGATGATCGACGAGGCGGCGCATACCACCGTGCCGAATGTGTTCGCGATGTTCTGGAGCTTCCGCCTGATGGTCGGGCTGGGCTTCTCCTTCCTGCTGCTGTTCGGGCTGGCCTTCTGGTACAGCGCCAAGCGCACGATTACCGAAAAACGCTGGCTGCTGCGCTGGGCGCTGTGGTGGCTGCCCATGCCGTGGATCGCGGCCGAAGCCGGCTGGTTTGTCGCCGAATATGGCCGCCAGCCGTGGACGGTATACGGCATGCTGCCGACGCACCTGTCGGTTTCCAGTCATTCGGCGGGGGCAGTCATGGGCTCGCTGGCCGGTTTTGTGGGCTTCTACACCGTCCTGCTGGTGGTCGAACTCTATCTGATGTTCAAGTACGCACGGCTTGGCCCGACCAGCCTGCAGCAAGCCTGAGGAGACAAGCATGCTTGATTACTACACTCTCAAACTGATCTGGTGGCTGCTGGTCGGCGTACTGCTGATCGGCTTTGCCATCATGGATGGCCACGACATGGGCGTTGGCGTGCTGCTGCCTTTTCTGGGTCGCAACGATACCGAACGCCGCGTGCTGATCAATACGGTGGCACCGCACTGGGACGGCAACCAGGTCTGGTTTGTCACCGCTGGCGGGGCGATTTTTGCCGCCTGGCCGTTTGTGTATGCCACGGCGTTTTCCGGCCTGTACTGGGCGCTGCTGCTGGTGCTCTTTGCGCTGTTCTTCCGGCCGGTCGGTTTCGAGTACCGCTCCAAGATGCCTGCGGCCAGCTGGCGCGCGAGCTGGGACTGGGCGCTGTTTGCAGGCAGTGCCGTGCCGGCGCTGGTGTTCGGCGTGGCATTCGGTAATCTCTTCCTGGGCGTGCCCTTCCATCTGGATGACACGATGCGCTCCTTCTATACCGGCTCGTTCTGGGCGCTGCTCAACCCGTTCGCACTGCTGTGCGGCGCGGTCAGCCTGAGCCTGCTGACCCTGCAGGGCGCAACCTTTCTGATGCACCGCACCGAGGGCGAACTGCAGCAGCGTGCCCGCACGGCTTCGCGCTGGGCCAGTATCGTGCTGCTGATCAGCTTCAGTGCCGCAGGTGTCTGGGTGGCACAACTCAACGGCTTCCAGATCGTGCGCATGCCCGATCCGGGCAGTGTACTGTCGCCGCTGATGAAGGACGTCGCCCAGCAACCCGGCGGCTGGTTTGCCAACTACCGGGCACAGCCCCTGCTGTGGGTGATTCCCGCTCTGGCCTACCTCGGCGCGGGGCTGGCGCCGCTGCTGCAGGCACGCGGGCGCACCCTGTGCGCTTTCGCCGGCTCGTCGGTGGCGTGCCTGGCCGTGATTCTCACGGCTGGCGTGGCGCTTTTCCCCTTTGTGCTGCCATCCTCCTCGCACCCTGCGATGAGCCTGACGGCCTGGGATGCCGCGTCGAGCCAGGTCACGCTGAATGTGATGTTCTGGGTGGCGCTGATCTTCACCCCCATCGTGCTGGCGTACACCGCCTGGGCGTATCGGGTGATGCGTGGCAAGGTCACCGAAGACTTCATCCGTGCCAACGACAAAACCGTCTACTGAAAGGGAGAACGACAATGTGGTATTTCAACTGGATTCTCGGCCTCGGCTTTGCCGTGCTGTTTGCACTGGTCAATGCGCTATGGCTGGAGAGCAAGGATGACCGGCAGGATTAATTAGCTTTATCAAATGAAAATGCCAGCCTTTGGGCTGGCATTTTTGCTTTCTTTTAGCCAGATATGGACAAATAAGATTCTTCCACAGGCCAACGGAATACTCTCACGGACAGAGCTACTGTCTAGCTATGGGCTGATTTGTGGCTCTAAACGGACGTTTAGAAGGCAAGAGCTGGAGGGCGGCTTTGGCCGATGACCTGCCTGTACCCCTAGCCTGGCTGGCAGCTGTTCGGCCAAAGCGGTCATAGAGCTTCTAGTCAAAAGTGGCGGCTGTGAACCAATAAGCTGCCATTACATGATTCCCTTGCTTCGCATGTAACAAAAAACCTCGGCGGCTCTGAAAGATTGGGCAATCCTGATGCAATCGGAGCCTTGCGAATCCCTAATGAACGGCTCGCCTCCATGACGGAGCATCAGGTCGAACGCACAACCAGAGTTGATTTCCGCGGCCAGCATCATGGGCGTTCTCCCGGGCACAGGGTATCTCATTGGGCTATTCGGGTCGGCGCGATATTCAAGCAGGAGTTCGACGATCCTGATGAGTTTCGGAACTGAATGACGCTTTAACATGAGCTCGACCATCGCGGAGACTACTTTCTCGTAGATTTCACGGTTTTGTGGCTCTTTCAAAAATTCATCCAAGCCCCCTTTTTCACCGAAGACACCAGTCATCACGACACCGTACCTGCGCATCGTTTCCTGTTGTACTGTGTCCCAATCGAGATGAAAAGAAGCATGCAGGTACTGATACATCTTCGCCGGATCGCGGATCTGACCGAGGAGAGACATGCAATGGTACAAGGGGGTTTCCCCTACGATGTTCCCCCGGAGTTCTGGATTCGCCCCCATTTTGAGCAGGCTTTCCACAACATCAGGCTCTCCATAGTCGATAGCCTCCAATAGCGGGGAAATCTGCTTCCGCATTGTCAGTGAATCCAATGTTTCACGCTTGTGTGGGACTGCTAGCAACGCGTCCAGCGTCTCTCTGTTGCCGGTCCGGGATGCGTATTGGATGGCGCATAGCAATGCTGAAGCACCCTGAGGGTCCAGCCTATCGACGTCAGCCCCCTTTCCCAAAAGTTGCTGAACAGCATCCTGCCTACCGAAAGACGCAAAAAGCCTGAGCTGTGACCAGCGACGCTGTTGCCCATCAGGAAGTTTAAGAGTAACGACTCTATTCGGATTGCGAAGATCCGGATTCCGTTTTTCTATCGTTTCGATATCGACCAGTAGAGCGGGGAAAATTTGCTGGATTGGATTGGTCCAGTCAGCCTCGGGGAAAAGCCCATCGAGAGGAAATACGGCATGAAACCGGTCTCGAAGATGCTCGATTTCCCAATCCTGGACTACGTCCGCATCCATCTCTGGAGGAGGCTCAAGAATTCCGAGTGCGATTGCTTGATGCTTTAAACTCGCTAGGAACTTGAAGTCTTCGCACACAGCGGCGAGCACCAATGCCTCCGTCAATATCTGCTTTTGGGCCGCTCCCGCCCGATAGCTCGCTGAAGCGATTGCACTCCTGTAATGAGGTAGCGCAGCAGCAAGGTTTCCTGAAAAGACTTCCCATCGTCCCGTAAGCCACTCCAGCCAGTAATGAGTCCTGCCAAGGGGATCATGCGTTTTCAGCAAGGAACCAAACTCTTCAAGATCAAGACGTCTTTGCTTCTGTTCGCCATGCCTTTTCGACGTGGTTCTTTTCAGGTTCTCGGACAGCATCAGAGCAGGAATTTTCAAAGCGGAAAGTCGCTCGCTTTCTTTGTTGTGTACCTCCGACAAAGCTCTTCCAATATCGATTGCGGGCATTCCCCCCTGAATGAAGGAAAGCATCAAGGACTTCGGACTAAATCCATCGCTGTTGCGCTCAAGCCAATCGATGGCTCGCGCAATCATCAGCCACCTTTTCAGGTCGGGAATCCTGCGCACCTGCTCAACCGAACCATGCCTTTCCAGGTCGGCGAGGAACAGCCTGATGCTTGGCAGGTCAGGAAGCTGCGTTCCCTGAATCCATCTTAATACCTTCTCCCGGGAGGTCTTGTCTGCCCCGGTAGATGCTGGATAGGCAGCTTTCGCCAGTGCGAAAGGATCATCTGGACTTTGCCATGCGAGAACAGCGGCGATCGAGGTCTGCTCGGAATCGAGCAGTCGTGCGAGTTTCGGACCTCCGAACGATTTGGCAAAACTATGGAGAACCATTGCCCCGTGCGGAACCAGATAACTTTTGACGAGGGCCGGGAGTGACTGCTCCCGCAGAAGCCCATCCAGTCCCAGCGAACTGACGAGCGAGATGTAGTCCTGATAGAAACTGATCAGGGACTGGCAGAGCGCTCTTGCGTATTCATCATCAAGCACAGTACAGAAGGGTTTGAAAAAGAGTTCATTGACCAAGCTCTTGGGCAACTTCCAGTCGACATCACCTTCGCGTGCGTATTTGTCGACATCCCGATTTTTGGCTTTGGTATCGAATGCCAGCGCCAATGTTCGGTAAATCTCACCCATGCGTGGGTAAGGAGGCAGCAGTTTCTCTTCTGTCATGTGAGTTTTGTGCAGGAGGGCATCAGCTTACGCAGGTCCCGTTTGAAGTTGTCGAAAGCCCTGTAATCGCTGGGTGTGCAAGGTACAGGCAACCGTCTTCCCTCTGGAGAAACGAGTTTGCCATGCCTACCACCCATATGGAATTTCCATCCTTCATGGATAAGCCGTCGAACTAGGCCGGCAATGGCCTTATCCTTGCTGTATTTCACTATTCGCTCCAGGCCTCCGGGTGACTTCACCCGGAGGTACAGGTCTGATTACTCGCCGCTACGAGTCTTGGCGGTAGCGTTGTGAGCTGCCGCTGCCTGAGCACGTGCAGCGAAAGAACCTGCTGAAACCGTGCCACCATTGGCACGTGCAGCTACGGATTGGATGCGCGCAGCCGCTGACGGGGTCATGGGAGAGCGGGAACCGGATTTGGAAGATTTGGGCATGGTTTTTCCTTTCGTGAAAAGTTGTGGTTGCCGGGCTCGACAACGGAACGAACGATATTCCCGACCGAAAAAACGATCTGCCGCGTAAGTGGTCAAAAACAGCAGGAAAAAACTAATGCCATGTTTTGATGGATAAATTGTGTATGGCAGCTTGCCAAATAGTTGTTGTCTGCCGTCGCTCAGCGTATCAACGACGACAATGGGCGAAGTACGGTCCTCGGCCAAAGCGCCCTGTCGAGAACAGTAGCGTCATAGACTGTTACCGGCAACAAAGCTGACATTCAAGAACAAGGGCGTGCTCTGGTGCGTGAGCAATCATGCACTCACAGGACATCCAGGGGGCTGCTCACGCCGCGCCCACCTTTATTCAGCACATGGGTGGCAAAGCTGTGGCGCAGTGTATGTGGCGTGGCTGGCTTGGCAATTCCGGCGGCAGCCACAGCCCGTTTCATCGCACGTTGCAGCAGTTTTTCATCCTGATGATGTCGCCGTTGTGCGCCAGAGCGCGGGTCGCGCAGTACATCCAGCAAGCGCGGCGCAGCAGTCCCATCTGGCTGTGAACTTTCAGGCATCATCAACCCCACATGCTTGAAAAACAATGAAAAAAACGCGTAGCATGCTCAGTTATACACACAGACAAACCAAATATAGACCTGCACAGGTGTATATTTCACGTTCGGCCTCAAGGAGGAATCGTGCAGCATGCAGGTAGAACTTGGGCGTACTCATACCGAAAGCTCTTTGACCTGTGCTCAGAGGAAGAACTGGCGAAGGTCGCTGACCGTATTACAGTGCAATACGCAAAATTGACGAAAGATTGGACAAGCGAAAGGAACTCCGAATGGTCGTGCCGCACGTACTTCACGACCAAGATGATCCTCAATGCAACCGTTCTTCTCAATAGCCTCGAATTTGCGCGCACCTCCGGGCTTCGCGCGGCCAATCCATACTTTGAGTACTACGCCGCACTGTCCCTATTACGTGGCCTCGTCTATACGATTCCTACAGAGGACTGGAATTCTGGCGAGTTGATGGCAATCTCGCACACTCGTGCCATCAATGTGGCATTTGATTGGGTCGCAAAGTTCAATAAGTCGCTAGCGGCCGAGATGAAGAAAACTGCTTTGCAGCTCAAAGCACAGCGCGAGCTGATCGCATATAAGGCACCCGCCAGCGGTGACAAGAACCTTGGGGCGAATTACGATCTGACTGACTTTTTGACCATCCTTGCAGAAGTCGCCGAATTCAACTCGGAACTACTGGAGAGTTCAATAACCAAGAACGCTGACCCAGCGTCCTTCGAAGTGCTTGACGAACATATTCATCAGATCGCAACGGTTGAGGTTGAAGGATTTATCTTCTCAGATGACGAAGACTATTGGCGCCTCGGTTATGTGCAACGTAAGACACGAAGGCCATATCACTTAGGGTTGTTCATGCACCCCGGCCAGTCTGAGGACTTCATTGGCGCCTGGGACGGAGACGAAGATGCTGGCGAAGCGTTCTCTAATGGCTCCCCATCCAACTGGCAAGCAATCTTTGATGTGCCATGAGGCCGAACCCATCATTCCACCGGACCTTGCGCATAAAGCCGCGCAAGGCCGGTGAATTCAGACGTTAGGTTTGCGAATGCCACTAAGCGCTATAGCCGAGGCTATCCTTCAGCCCATCATCGAGGCAGTGTTGCAGCTGTTCTGTTACGGAACGGCGTGGCTTCTCGTGCCGATATTCACCTGCGGAAAGGTGTTTGTTGAACCCACACCAATCCGAGAATTCGTTAAACCGGGCTTCGGCCGGCTGCAACGAAGCGCGAAAGGGCACTATGTGATGGATGCCGAGTTGGGTTCGCTAATTAGAATGGTCTTCTGGTTTGCAGTCGGAATTGGCGCCTGTGCATACTTCACGAGAACCTAACCTTTCATTGCAGCGGACCTGCGCCAGCTTCGCTGGCTTGTCCTCAGAATTCAAACGTTAGGGTGCAATATGGATTACATCGAGGTTGCAATCAAGGACGCCCTTGAAGGGGTTCCGGCAAGAGCTACAGCCGAGCAATGGCAAGGTGAAAGCCCATGGACTATCGCGGTTAAGATGGTTATCGTGAAGATCGGACGAGATTTCGGCTGGCTCACGGCAGCAAACGGATGTGATTCTGACGAGGGAAAAGAGTGGCTTTATGACGTTGTGTGGTATCAGTCGGATCAAGCGCACCACATAACTGATGTTCCTCTAGTTGCGGAAAGTGAATGGGGGGGCGAGGATGCAATCAAGGAAGATTTCGAGAAATTACTGGTTGCCCGTTCAAGATATCGTGTCATGGTTTTTCAGTCTGAATCCGAGGAGGGTGTGCGAAACCTCTTCAACAGGATCAGGTTGTGGATTTCAAAGTTCCACAGAACGGAAAGCGGGGACAGATACCTTCTTGCAGGATGGGCGAAATCGAAATGGATTTTCGACCTTATCATTGCTTGAGTAGCACACCCTAACAATGCGCTCCACCTGACCGCTATTCCACTGTGCTCCATAGCGGCAGGTGAGCTTTGTCGTTAGCGTCTGCAATGTAACTACAAATAGACATTGATGTCTTGAAGATGAAAGTCGGCTTTGGCCGATGAGCTGCCTGTCCACCAAACCTTGTAGGCAAGTGTTCGGCCAAAGCGGCCGTTTAGCTTTGACGTCACAATGACCGGGTTACACAAATTTGCGGATATATCCATACCTGGATCAGGTCAGCCACGCCTGTGTTGACCCAGTCTTTGGCCGAGGAGTATGATCGCTGCCGTTCCACCAACCATTCCCCATAGGTTTTCCTGTGCCTCACTGATTAGCTACGCGTCCAGCTGACTCCTTTCGCACCGTTATTCGGTGTGGCTGCGCTCGGCTGTTTGATCTCCGCCTTTTCACGTTCAAGCAATTTGAACGTTGAGGCGTGATGGTGGCTAATCGGTTCAGGAATTCCGCATCATGCAATATGCAATGCATTGGGCACGGCACAGGGCGTCGTCGTGTTTCAATTTCGATTTATTCATTTCCCGTTTGGATTATCCCAAAGATGGCGCAGCTTGCGCCCGTATTCGGTCGTGCAGGAGCGATGCTCGTCGCGCACTCGCGCGGCCATGCGCGATAGACCGCTTTGGCAGGGCTTTGTTGCACAAACCCAATTCGGTCCAAGCGTCCCCAACCCCGGATGGAGTTATCCTACGCGTACCGTTTCCGGTATCCCGAGCTGCGTGAA
>NZ_AUMS01000023.1 GCF_000430805.1 Chitinilyticum aquatile DSM 21506
AGAATGGTAAACATTGGAAAGAAAACACCGCAGGGGCAGCCGCCCGCAATGAAGCATTACGAACGACGAAGCGTCTCGGCCGAGCCATCTGGAAGAAGTGGAGCGGCTACCATCGGCGTAGCTTGGTTGAAACCAAGATGCGGTGCTTCAAACTGCTTGGCGAACGGGTGATGTCGCGAGACTTTGATCGTCAGGTTGCCGAACTGCAAATCCGAGCGGCATTGCTGAACCGCTTCACGCAGCTCGGGATACCGGAAACGGTACGCGTAGGATAACTCCATCCGGGGTTGGGGACGCTTGGACCGAATTGGGTTTGTGCAACAAAGCCGCTTGCGTGTATTGGCTAATGAGACTTTCGATTACCATGATGTGGCAGAAATCCCATGCGGAAAAGATAATGCGCTGGGACTGGATCTAGCAGGCTTGAGAGGATATTGGATCTCTGGAGATTGGCTAGTCACGCGAACTAAGTTCTAGCTAGTGATGAGCCGTGCCCGAGCATCAAGTGGTGATGATGACGCAGTGAATTCAGGAGTGAAAGTGATGAACTGGCAAGTAAATGACTACGTCGTGCATAGCAAGAAAAGCGAATGGGGTGTCGGCAAGGTCTTCAAGGCAGATCCTGGTTATGTCTCGGTTTTCTTCATCGGGGCTGGTGGCAAGGAGTTCGCGTTGCCTACGTCTTTCTTGAGTCCTGCTCCTGTGGAGTTGCAGGCTCATCCTTTGCTAGAGAATCTTGCACCTCAGGTGTTAACGGGCAAAGCGAAGGTCCTGCCTCTGGCGGCATGCATGCGCTATTTTTGCACGCTGTTTGAAGAAGGCTTTCAGGATCCCGACTATCTGCAGTCTGAGCGGAACTACAAGATTAATGCTGCCGAACTCGCCCACTCTTTGCTTTCTGAATCAACATGGAGCGAAATGCTCGCTGAAGGGCGCTTTGGTGAAATCTGTATCCGCTTAGGCAAAATCGAAAGCAAGACCAACCTTCTGCATTCTTTTGAAAAGATCAAATGGCAGGCTGCATTGAAGGATGCAGGATTGCAGCCTTTGCTAGCACAGGGGCTCTTTGATGAACTGTTCAGTGCCTCCAACCGGATGTCCGCCTTTGATGCGCTGGTTAATGTTCTTGGGAAAGCTGACGGATGTACCAAATGGACCATTGCCACATACTACGGAGCTCTTTATCACCCGGAGTCGCGGGTTTTTATCAAGCCTGAGGTTACAAAGTACGCAGCAGAAGCATGTGGATGGGATATCCAATATGAAAGTCGGCTGAACTGGTGCACCCTGCAGCGAGTCGAGGCTCTCGGCAAGTTTCTGTTCGAAGCACTTACCCAAGCGGGACTCCAGCCAAGGGACATGATTGATGTTCAATCATTTATATGGTCAATTAATCCTGACACCCATGGTTCGATCAGTGCCTTGAATAGATGATTACGGAATCATGATTCTTGCGGTATCAGATTACAAGACATGTCATATATAATTAACTCCATTTTATGTTTCTAAGAAAATTCCTGACTGAATTTGACGAAAGTTTGAGCGGTGAGTCGTACATCGACCCACTTGGGATGTTGGTTATCTGGTCTGCCTACGGACAGCGAATTTTCAGAAATCGTGTCAACTCCGTGTCCAACGATGTACGCAACTACACCCTCAACCTGTTCAACCACTATCTGGTGCGTCGTCTGATCAAGGACGCGCAAGTGCAATTGAGCAAGGATCTCGTTGCGCTGTATGAGACCAAGGACTCGCTGGCATTTCGCTACGCCTGTCTGCTTTATCTGGAAAACCTGTTTGTGTTTTCCATGCTGCAACATGAGTACCAGGGACAGGGTGTTGAAACTGTTGGTGTGCTGGGCATTTCGAATGCGCGTTTGCGCTGGAGTGAAAGCAGCGGCAATCCCACGCTCGCCTTTACAGTTGAAAAACCAGGTCAACTGCTGGTTCGCCAATTGAGTCTTGGTGTTAGCGGCCGCTACAAGACGCCGATGATCGAGCTCGGCTTCTTCGACAAGTACTACCATTATCAGCTGCCTACTTCTGCCTCGGTCTGGCAGGTCGCCGAGACTTTTATCGGACAGCACGAGTCCCTGAGCCAACTGGCTGAGCTGCTAGTCGAGCACCTGAAGACATTGCTAAGTCAATCCAGCCGGCAGCCGATGATAGCGTTTCAGGATATCCCCGCTGAAATTTCCGCGCTCTACGTCAAGGGCTTTGCCTCTCCGCAAATCGTCGGTTCCTATGCTCGGAAATACTGGCTTTCAGTGACCGATCTGGACCGTGATGCTGCCGGATGTTTGCTTGATGTGTTGGATAAAACCGCCAAGAACGAGCCGCAGGCGACATTCTCGCCCCAAGAGTTCATGAGACGAACCAATCGAACCAACTTGTCGCTCGAAGAGCGGACCAAGCTGGAACACATTGAGGAGCTGGAACCGTTTCTTGCGGATGCCATGCTTTTGTTTACCCTCCTTACCCATAAGAAATCGCAGTCTCTGGAAGCTGTCATGAAGCGATGGAGTGACTTCGACCGAGACGAAACAACTCTTCCGTTGCGTGCGCAGCGACTGCGGGACAATGCTGGATTGCTCGTTGTGCTTGGCGGGTCTGCCAGATTGCGTCTTGAGGCGCTGCTTGGCTTGGCGGATGCTTCGACCCTGCTCGAGCAGATCCGGATACTGGTGGATTATCACGCTCGCGTCATGCATGGACGGGGCCAGCAACCCTGGTTGAATCTCATTGATGGCGATGTTCGGGTCCATGCGCGCCCGATGGCCTGCCCTGCCGAGGCGGAGTGGCCTCAAGGCGCTTGGTATCACAGCTATTACCTGCCCCAGTTCCAGTCGCTGGTGCAGGGGTATCAGGGGAGCATGGCATGAAGTTGTTGAGTGAGTTCAGGGAGCAACTTGGAACGCTTGGCGAGCTTCGCTATGTCTGGCTGACGAGTTTCAACATCAATATCGAATTCATCGAGACGTATCTGCTGCCTGCGGTACTAGCGATGGAGCCCCCCAAAACACGTCTGGACTATGAACATCTCCAGGTCGCGCTGACCGAGAAACAGATCGATTTCCGTGTTTTCTGCGACAGAAGATTTATGGAGGCAGACAGAAACAAGCGAACGGCAATCCCGGTCCATGGCGTTTGTCCGGCCAGCTGGAATGGGCGATTTTCCAGAGACAGTCTTTTCCACCCCAAGGTGATATATCTGGAAGATAAAGACGGAAACGGGATTCTGGGGACCGGGAGCGCCAATCTGACGGTAAGTGGCTGGGGGCGAAATCAGGAAGTGTTTGTCTTTCATCGAATCGATACCCGAACACAACATGACTCGGTGCGAACGTTTTTTGCCGAAATTGCCACCAAAACAGGTTTGCCAGCTGGGTTACCAGCAAGCCGTAACACTTTCCCTGATGGTGAAGCAACATGGCAATTCGTACACAGTTTTCAGGGAAAGCCCTTCATCGAGCAATTTTTTGCCGATATGTCTGAACGTGAGTTGCTGGTCTGGTCTCCTTACCTGCCCAGGGATATACCCGCATTTTTCGGCAAGCTGCAAAGCCTTGTTGCAGGGGAAACGCTGTCAATACACCTGGTGCCTGATCGGATTCAGGGGAAGTTTATCCGCACTCCATGGACGGATGCGCTGCAAGCACTTTGTCAATCCGACATGCTATGTCTCTATGACAATCCGACTCCGCGACATGAGCAGACTGAGCTCTGTCATGCCAAGGTATGGAAACTGGGTAGCAAGCTTGCTATCGGCTCCTGGAATTTCACCAGCAAGGGGGCTAATTTGCCAACGGATTCAGGAGAATGGAACCGGGATGTGAATGTCGAGGCCGGGGTAATCATCACAGACCCTGGCTCTTGGCGAAATGCTGTCGGGACACGAATTCGAGTCGATAAAAATGCCTGTGCCTCGGAGGGGCTGCTGCAAGAGGAGCAGCTGGACGTTCCCGATGCACTGCCTTTTGATATTCGTGTCGTGTTTGACTGGCGAGAGCAGTCCTACATCATCTCTGGCCAATGGTATGAGGGTGAGCCATCTGAGGGGTATGAGCTCAGTTTACCCGGCTATCCGGTGGCTTTGCCCCTCAAATGGATGCCCAATTACAGTGAACAGCTGGTCATACCGGATTCTTCGGCACTGTTGTTCGAGCGACGTTTTGAGGTATTGAACGCGGGTAAGCAGGTCTTTCGGGGGTTGATCACGGAAACGGGGCTTGCCTATCGCCGACCCCAAGCCTTCGAGTCCCTGCTTGATCTGCTGAATGCCTTTGTTCTTGGTGATGAGCCATCATCGGATGATGACATTCCGTTTCGTATTGCCGGCATGTCGTACAACGATACCCTGGTCGAGGAATTGGCATCCGAGCCACAGGGCGTGGCGGAGCTCGCCCCGAGTACTGGAAGTCTTAGCTATTTCCGGCTATTCCAGGCTACCCACCACTATGCGGCCAAATTGAAGAGCATTCGGGCGGTGGATGAACTCAATCGCTGGGTCTTTGTCCGTCCTGGCTGTTTGATGGAGCTGGTGGAAAAAGCCCGCGACAGATTCACTTCAGCAGAGCCCAGCCTATTCGACTGGTTTCTTGCGCAGGAAGTGTGCACCCTATGTCATACCGCGCTGTCGCTGCGTGAGAAGCTGGGGTATTCCGAGCTTTCCCTGCCCCAATCACGCTGGGATGCGCTGCAACTAACATTGCCTGATTTGCCTGTCGGGTTGACATCCGAATACCTGAAATTGATCCAGCAGGAGTGCCACTATGTCGACGCATGAATGGGGTTCTCTTTTGCCCGGCGGGGTAGCCAACTGGATCAATTTCGACCGCAATAACCCCGATTGGCATTACGATGAGGCTCATGCGACTTCCATGCCTGCCAAACAGGCAGAAGGCGTGGCGTACCTATGGAATCTGCTCTCTCGTCTAGGCGTCGCATTGCTGGCAGATGAAGTCGGAATGGGTAAAACATTCCAGGCACTCGGTGTCGCGGCACTGCTCTGGAAAATGAAGCCTGACGCCAAAGTGCTGATCATGGCTCCTAATAAAGATATCTGCGCGCATTGGCGGCGTGAATACGATGAATTTGTCCGCTCCCACTACCGGGCACACGATCACTGCGTAAAGAGTCGAGTTGATGGCGCTCCGGTTCAATCCATCCAGATCTGCCCGAAACTGGAGGGGTTGGTGGCGGCGGTTGAAGCAGGTGCTGGGCAGCTATTTCTGACGACTATTCACGCGTTGAGTGGGCTTGTTCCATCTGCTGAAAAGGGCAAAGACAATGCTGGCCTCGCGGCTCAGTACGCAAAAGCGTTCCATGATCGTATCAAGAGGGCACTGGGTGGCGCCGGGTTTGATCTGATCATCGTTGATGAGGCGCATTACTTGCGCAATCGTGAGGGCGGATCGCAACGGGTCAGTGCAGCCCTGGAGTTTTTCGGTAGGCCGGGCGCTCGGCTTGCCCGGAGGGCTTTGCTGCTTACCGCAACGCCAAGCCATACCCGATTACAGGATGTACATCATATCCTGAACTATTTCATGACATCTGGTGATGGCGACGATGTGTCCGCTCATGCCCTGATGAAGAAGTACGGTCTTCGCCGCTTCCGGCGCATGCAGGGCAAGGGACAAGACTTCTCGAAACGTGCGTATCGCTGTGAAAAGGATGTGCCATGCGATTTCGGTCAACGACCGGAATCGGAATTGTTCTTTGCGCTGTACCAGAAAAAGCTGGTGACTGAGCTGGGAATGACCCGGGAGAACAAGAGTCTGTTGTATGGCTTTCTCGAAGGATTCGAATCTGTCGGCCGGGTCGTCGCACCAGATGCAGAAGCTCCCGATGCGGCCGAGATGGAAGAGGAGTTCAGTGGCAAGGATTTTTCCAAGGCCAGGGACACTGATTTACTGGCAAGACTGACCGGACAGTTTTCTTCTGCATTTGGTCATCTGCCCGATCATCCCAAATATGGCCAGCTGGTCACCCAGTGCCTGCCCGTGGATCTGTTTGCCGCACATCGGGACCTTCATGAAGACAAGCATCTCGTTTTTGTTCGTCGCATTCCATCTGTTCGGGAGCTCACCCAACGGCTCAATGAAGCCTATGACAACCTGCTGGCAAAGCGTATCTGCCTGGCCTGGGGGTTGAGCGAAGATGATCCGGCGGTTGAGAAATGGCGTAAATCCACTCCGGCATGGTCTAGAGCAGGCTTCGATGAGCTGGTCCGGAGTTGTCAGTCCGGATCGGTGGAGTCTGAGGAAGAGCTGGAAGATGATGAAGCATCTCACCCCGACTCCGAGGGTGATGCCTATCTTGGCTCATCCATCGCGGATCTGTTTGTCGTCAAAAAGGGCAAGAACGGTCGCACGGATGCGACCAATGTCAGTTTGCGCTTCAGAAAGCCGGAAAGTGCGTTTGCAATGTTTCTCGAGCCCGCCAGGGACTACATGCAAGAAGGGTACAGGGACTATTACCAGTACCTTCAGGGGGGGAAGGTCCGGGCGAATTATGTCAGCGCCGCAAGGGATGCGCGCTTTGCGCGACATCCTGTCTTTGCCAGGTACGCTGAAGTGACATCGCGCGCATACGAAGCGAGAACCTATGATGCCGAGATCAAAACGGTATGGTCGCTGGTCTACCCGGAGCTCTCCGCGGCGCATCAACACATATTGTCCGGGTGGGCAAAAACGAGGCCAGATGTTGCCGAGAATTTTGCCAACTACATCAAAGCGGGTTTTTTGTTCGCAAGCCCGGTGATGGTCGAACTTTACGGCTGGTTCACGGAATTCAATCGTTTGTCTGGCTCTTCGACAAAGGATGTGCAGAATAGGTACGCTGACTTCATGGCGTTTGTCGCCGATCAGGGGCGTATCAAGCATTCCTTGCTGCTTGCCTATTTTAGAAGTGCGCTAGATAGCTTTGAAATGCTGTGTGAGAAAATCATCGATCACAAGCCAGGGGAATGGGAGAAAGAGTGGCGCGTCCTGACCTCGCTGCAGAATCCGGCATGGTATGCCAGTGGTCAGTCGGATAATCGGCAACGCCTGATTTTAGGCTTTAACAGCCCCTTTTACCCGAATGTGCTGGTCGCTACATCGGTGTTTCAGGAGGGGGTGAATCTGCATCTGCAGTGTCGCAAGGTTCATCATTACGGATTGGCAGGCTCACCTGGTGATAATGAGCAGCGCGTGGGCCGCGTTGATCGCCTGTTTGGCAAGGTTAACGCCATGCTCAGGGAAACAGGACAGGCTGAGCTGGCGATCCACTATCCGTTTCTCACGAATTCGGTCGATGAAGATCAGGTTGCGTCATTCATTGCCAGAAAGTTCCATGTCGAAGAAAAAATGGACGCCTGTGTTCAAGAGGCATTTGATCGCTCAGTCGAGCTGACTCGGGAAAACTGGCGTGAATACCTGCGAACCCCCAAGAATGCGCAGTCCTTGCAGGGCGATCCGTATCCAGCAACGTTCGAGACTCATCAGACGTACCGGCCTAGTGAAGGGTACGATCAGCCTGATATCGCTAAGCATGTTCAAGCTTTGCTTGCGCAAATCCTCTCATCTACGGCGTACAAGAAGTATTCGGTGGCAGAAAATGAGCATAATCCGAACGCGATTCTCGTGATTGATTCTATGGTCGATCGCTGCGGACAATTACGAAGGCAACCGGTTCTGGTCGAACAGCACAGCTCTGCCGAGTTTTCGGTGCTTGTCAGTGCGCCTGTTTACTATTTGTCGCTGATTTCACCGATCGCCACTCGTGCTGATCTGGCCGGGATCAATGGCGTGTACGACGAGATTCTGCCTGAGCTGGGCGTGAAGCTAGCTCAGGAATACCCACTTGCACGCATGGCCTTGAACCCTGATGCGGCAAATAGCCATTTCTATCTGTACGTTCGGGTGGATCTGCCCGTCTTTCCGGATAACGGACGCTTGGCATTCTTGTCCCGATCAGAAATGGAGTTCGCTTTTCATCAGGTGCTGCATTACGCGGATCGGCTTGAGTTTGAACTCTTCAATGGCGAACGAGATTTGACACTTTCACAACTCCAAGTCACTCATTTTCTGCACGATGAACAACACGATGTGTTGACTATGGAAGGCAAGTGGCACCCAGCTACTGCTGGAAGTGCCAACTGGGTGCTGATCGAATCGGATAACGGGAATGTAGAAAGGCTGAATACTACGGTTAAACATTCGGCATTGGCTAAGCACTTCAGCGACATTGAGCCGATGGCACTGAGTCTGGCAAGACTACTTGAACTCAACCACAGACTTCCCTTTATCAGCTGCTGGCTGAACGATCCGGAGTCGCTAAAGTTGAGCATCAGTTATCCCGCCGGAGATGTGCAAAAGGTCGAGCGCGCCTTGCTGGAGCGCTGGTTTGCTTATGTCCAGTAGTTGAACTCTTGATCAGTGGAGGCTGCCTTTGGGAAACATTCAGAATGCTCTTGCATACAGTAAAGTTGAACGCTGAGCAGAATTGAACATGAATATTTGCGGGTATCAGGCTGAGGCAGCCATGTCTCGATGCACGAGCTTACGGCTCAACGCAAATAGCTTATGGGCTGGCCAAACCCTGCTATGCAAATGAGCAAGAAGACCGAAATTAGGCTGGTTGTCTCTAAGATCGGATGGCGTGGTCACGAAGTTTTTTGCTTACAAATGAGAGCATCTTAGCAAGATTGTTGCTGTTTCTCTTGCTAATTTAATTAAATCTAATGCAATTCTTGTTCTGGTGGTGTGTTTTGATCATGCAACATAGGGCGTACTGCCTTATCTCATCACATTTTGATCAATTTCTACGTACACCAAGAGGAAATTTTGCATGCGTAGAGTGTCTTCATATAATTAAGTTCTTCTAGAAGAGGTGGGTATGAACGAAGAAAAAGTGGCGCGGATCTGTTGGAACGCTAACAAATGGCAATACCCATCAGGCAAAGCAGGCAAGGTCGCAAGTGGCAGTTCTGGCGCGTATGAAACTAAGACCGGCTACGGACACGAGGAATGGTTGTTCGACGTAAGCAAGTTGGTCAATGGATACCACTACGCGTATATCCAAGCAATTGGGCAGCATCGCGAGAAGTATGAAGGAGAGATATTCAATATCTCCTTTTACACAATCAATAGCGCAAAGAAGGAGCGCTGGTGGTTAGGCGAGATCCATAACATCCACGTTGTTTCCTCGGATGAATCCCGATCGGTGCATGCGACCTACATGAAAAATGGGTGGCTAAAAGAAATGTTCGCCCAACTAGAAGCCGTAGGCGCAGATGTAGATGAATTTAAGGACATAAATCCAGATAGCTTCTGCTGCATAAAGTTCCGCCCTGAGGACATGCATCTTCTTGAGGAGCCACGATTGTTCTCATCGAAGGATCCAGCGGTTAAGTCGGACTATTACAACCTGAAGAACAAAGTAGGAAATCCGCTAGGTATTGAAGATCGAAAGTTTCATTTCACGCCCGGTTTTACTGCGAAGAAGGATAGCACTACTGCTAGCTATAGTAGTCAGAAGAAGGAGATTGATCTGGTGCACAACCAGATGCAAGAGCAGATATACGAGCAACTCGCTGAAATCTATGGAAAGGACAATGTATCCTGTGAACAGGAAACTGGGTTTGGTACAAAAATTGATGTCGCGGTTCGATCCTCTGATGGCTATGTCTTCTATGAATTGAAGACGGCAAATACTTCGAAGCAGTGCATCCGCGAGGCATTGGCACAGCTTATGGAGTATGCGTATTACCCAGACGAGTCTCGAGCTTCTAGATTAATTGTCGTAGGCCCGGTTAATATTTCGCATGAGTCCAAGAAGTATTTGGAAAATTTAAGAAGAAAATTTTTGCTGCCGATTTACTATATCAAATATGACCTTGAAACGAAAAATCTGGGTAGTGAAGAGTAAGGGAGCGAACGAATTTTGTTGCACAAATCGGCACGCATCCTGCTTGAACTAGCCTGTGCGTACGCGTTGAAAATTACCCAGTTTTAGCGGGTTCTACTCACTAAAAATTACCCAGGGTGTTCAATCCATCTGCTGAATTTTTCAGCAGGAGAACGGAGTGATCACCATGAAAGAACTGGGAATAATCCGCCGGCTGTTTTACCGCGACCATCTGTCCTTATCCGAGATCGAGCGACGTACTGGACTGACATGCAAGACGATCCGGGGCTGGCTCAAGGAGACCGAGGGTACCGTGCCGACCTACCGGCGCCAGCGCATCGCCGACAGCAAGTTGACGCCGTTTGCTGAGCTGCTGACCAAGGCACTGGAAACCGACCTGCACCGGCCCAAGCGCGAGCGGCGTAGCGCGCTGAAGCTGTTTGCCGAATTGAAGGCAGCGGGATATACCGGCAGTTACAGCAGGGTCACCGACTATATCCGGCAGTGGCGAGTCCAAGGCGGAGCAACACGGGGGCGCGCCTTTGTGCCGCTGCAGTTTGAACTGGGTGAGGCCTTCCAGTTTGACTAGAGCGAAGAACGGCTGGTGATTGGTGGCATCTGGCGCAAGATTTTGGCTGCGCACTTGAAGCTGTGCGCCAGTCGGGCGTTTGTGGTGCAGGCCTACCCGACGCAAAGTCACGAGATGCTGTTCGATGCGCAAACCAAGGCGTTTACCGTCTTGGGCGGCATCCCGCGCCGAGGCATTTACGATACCATGAAAACCGCCGTCGACAAGGTCAAGCGTGGCAAGGCGCGGGTGAGCACGGCGTTGGCCTTAGTGTCCCACACCTGCCCGCCTCCCGATGTCATCAGATAATCCTTGGGATTCTCCGCCTTCGCCCCGGTCATAATCCCGATCTGCATACCCAGCTGCCGCCGCTACTGGCCCTGTGGGTCATTTTGGTCGTTCAGGCCGAGCAGCTGATTGCGTAGCTGGGTAACCTGCTGCTGGTTGAGGGCCATGTTGCTTTTTGCCACTGCAGCATCCGTAGCAGTTCGATCCATCACGCTCTAAATATCAGCCAGCTGGTTGTATCGGTCAGCTTGCCCGTCTGCGTCACCAGAACGCCATCACTCCAGCGCACAGCATCCGAAATCCTGCTGGTGACAATGCCGGGCAAACGCTCCTGCCAGCGCCAGTCGTCACTAGATAGGCCGTATTGCAGCTGCGGGATACCGGCGCCAGCCACGCGCCAGTTATCGGTCTGCCTGCTGGTCAGCACTCCTTTGCCAGTATCCTGCCATTTCCAGCTGTCCAGCTGGCCGTCACACACCGTTATCGGCATGGCTCGCCCCTACGCGCCCGAGGACGCCTACATAATTGGGGGTACGCCAGTCCAGCCTGTTACCACGCCGGCCGCATCATTGCGGCCACGCCCGTCAATGTCGGTCTGCCATGCAGCATTACTACCCCGCCCGAGGCAGCTGGTCGACGCGGCCATCCATGAATAGCTATCAGGAAAATCAGGGTCCGGGCTCCGCAGGAACCAGTACAAAGCCTACGAAATGACCAAGGACGGCTTCATGTTTCTGGTCATGGGCTTCACCGGCAAACAGGCCGCGCCATCAAGGAAGGCTACATCGCCGCGTTCAATGCGATGGAGCAACACATCCAGAGCAACTACCGAAAAGAGCAAACCCGCAAGGTCCTGCCCAATGGCCTGACCATCGAGCAGCAGGATGCCGTAAAGACGGCACCATAAGGCGCTGGTAGCGGCGGCCCCCAAGGACAAGCAGGCGAAGCTGGCCATTACGCTCTGGTCAGCGGTCAAGTCGAAATTCGGCGTGAGCTACAAGGAAGTGCCACCCGAGGACTTCATCAATGTGGTCAGCCTGATGAGCAGGGTGGCGCTGGAAGGCGAACTGCTGCCTCCCGATACCATGCCTGAGCTGCAGTCCGCACGGGAAATGGATGAATTCATGCGCGAATTCGCTGTGGCGTCCGCTGCTTCAGCAATGGTGGCACGCGGCGCAATCGAGCATCTTGAGGCGCTGCTGTTCAACCTGCGCGTCCTGCAAGACAAGGGCAGAACGCTACGGCACGATTTGCGCAAGGCGGCATAAAGACGGGCGATCTTTTCCCCCGTTTGGGGGAAAACTGCCAAGCCCTTGTTTTGACTGGATAGCCGGAAATCCGGCTATCTCGTGACATGGCTCAAAACTGAGCCATCCTCTTCGGCTAGAGACAAAGTGGTGACGCAGGTTCTTGTCACAGCAAAAGGACTTGCTAAGCTGGCCGGCGAGCTTGGCCCCGTAGCGGCATAAGCAACAGCCCCGCCGAGCGCGGGGCAGTTCACATATCGAGCTATGCCGCTTGGCTGGATGATGCACGCTAAGCGCACAACTGCTTGCCTTCCCCATAAAAAACATCAATACTTGTTTGAATTCTGCAATTTTTTGCAGATTAACGCCAAAAAGCCCATGATTTACTATTTCTCTGCCAGTAACTTCAAGTCATTTCATAACCCACTGACACTGGATTTTCGCCTTACTGCGGGCGAGCCAGACGATCATCTGGCATTGCTGACGGAGCGCGGCGATCGGGTCTCCACCGTCCTGGCGGTGCTCGGCGCCAACGCATCGGGCAAAAGCAACGCGATCCGAGCGCTGGTGACGCTGGCCGACATCGCTGCCGATTCATTCCTATCCCCACCAGACAGCATGGGCCCACTTCTAGCTCATGACTTACACCAGGACGAAGCCAGTACCTTTGAGATCGAATTTGAAGCTGGTGACAAGCAGATTTATCGTTACACGCTGGCGTTAAGCGCCGCAGGCATCTTGTCCGAAACCCTCAAGGTCAAGGGCACACGCGCGTTCCGCCGTGTTTTCGAGCGGCAGGATGGTGGCGACGATGCCCCTCCGCGCGTAGTGGGAGCCGGCCGCGCACAGGCGCGTGAGTTACGGCGCGACGTGACGCTGCTCTCGTGGTGCGCCCAGCACAACGTCACCGAACTAATGCCAGTGTGGCGCTTTTTCCGGCAATCAATCAACGCCAATATCGACTTGTTTGGCCGCTATCCATCCGCATTACGCTCCAGCCTGGCCACCAGTTTCTTTTGCGCCCACCCTGAGCGATTGCGTCAGGCCGTAGCCCAATTGCAGCGCTGGGACATCGATGTATCCGACATCGAATTTGATGAGCGCACTTGGCACGATGGCCAGGCTGAACGGCGCTACTCCGTACCAATTGCGGTACATCGGCGCGGCGAGCGCGTGATCAGGCGTGAGCTGGCCGCCGAATCGAGTGGCACACAATCGCTATTTGCTTTGCTCGGTGCGGTGCTACCAGCTCTGCATCAAGGCGGCCTAGCGGTGATCGACGAACTAGAAACCGACCTGCACCCGCATATGCGTCAAGCACTGCTCGATTTGTTTCTGCAGCCCGAGCTCAACCCACACCGCGCGCAATTGCTGTGCACCACCCACGCCGCGGAGCTGATCAGCCAGTTGCATCAGCCGCAAATCGTACTGGTCGAAAAGCGCGACGGTTACAGCGAGGCGTGGTCGCTACGCGACATGCAAGGCGTCGGCAGGCGTGACAACTTTGCCGCCAAGTATCTCGCAGGTGCCTATGGCGGTGTTCCAGAATTATGAGAAGGCATCAACGGCAAGCCAAAAGCACGGTACTAATCTTGTGCGAAGGGCCAAGCGATGTCGCGTTTATTCGCCATCTGGTGCAGTTGCGCTGTCACCTCCCAGGGGCCGCCAAGGTGACAGTTCGACCTGCGGGTGGCAAAGGGGCGGATAACGTGATTCACACGCTACTAGGGACGGCGCGCTGTCAGTCCGGCTTTGACCGACTGGTGGCGGTGTGCGACGCAGACATCCCGGCCAGCCCCGCCAAAAAAGACGAGCTCAGACGACAGCGCGGGCATCTGGTAGTGATCCGGCCGCATTGTCTGGAAGGGCTGCTGCTTGAGCTAATGGGCCAACCCCCAGGCCTCGACAGCGCGGAGTGCAAGCGCAAGCTGCGCGACCAACTGCGCGACCCGCAAGACCCGGCCAGCTATGCTGCGCTCTTACCAGATCTGGCTCGTACCGAGCATATTGTGCTAAACGAGCTGCGAGAGCTGCTTTAATCGCACACCAAGCTGCCCCACGAATCTAGCCTTTTAGGTATTGAGCAGAGGCACCGGGGCCGTAGATGGCATCAAACTCTGCGGCAACTGGTGGGGCGCGATTAATACACCACTTGCGGAACTACGTAATTCGCGTACACTTTCACCATGAAACAACTCTTTGTCGAACTGCCGGCGTTCAGTCTTTACCGCGCAGAGTATTTGGATGACGAGGGATTCCGTCGCCTGCAACTGCTGTTACTGGACAACCCGGAAGCGGGAAATGTGATACCGGATACCGGCGGCTTGCGTAAATTGCGCTTTACCGACAAGCGTCGGCAAAAGGGAACGCGCAGCGGTCTGCGGGTGCTGTACTACCGCTACGTCGCCGGGCAGCAGATCTGGTTGTTTACCCTGTACGACAAAGATGAGATGGACGACCTGACCAAAGACGAGCGCAAGGCCTTTGCCAAAATGCTTGAGCAGGAACTGCAAGCAAGGAGATCACCAAAATGAAACGCAATCTGTTTGCCGAGCTGCAAGAAGGCATGGCCGCGCTGGCTGAATCGCGCGAGGGCAAGCGCACGTTGCGCACGTATTCCGTCGCCGTACCCACCCACGTCACCATCAGCCCGCAAGAAATTGCTGCGTTGCGTGAACGACTGCACCTCTCCCGCCCGGTTTTCGCCCGTACTTTGCACATCAAGGAGCGCACCTTGGAGAGCTGGGAGCAGGGGCGCGCCAAGCCGAATGAACAGGCGGCTGTTCTGCTCAAGATGGTTGAGCGCTACCCCGACACGCTGGATCGCCTGCAGGCACTAGCCTAACCCCTCAGATACTGAGCAGAGGCACCGGGGCCTACACTTTCTCCCAGCTACCCCTGCAGCACAGGGACTCCCCCTTGCACAACATACACCTTGCCATCTTCTCCGCGCAGCTTTGTTCCGTCTAGGTGAGGGGGCTGCTCCCCAACAAACTTCCCTGCCCGTGCGTCATAGATGCGGGTAGGCTGGGTGTTGACATCCTCCCCCGCCTTTAGGCGGGGGAGGATGTCAACTTGAGGCTTGGGCATCTATTGCAACATCTGCTGAAATGGCAATTCCAGCCGGTACTTCGCAGTCGGTGTTTCGGGATCAAAATCAAGAATCTGCGTAGAGAAGTCGAGGACGTCTTGGAAGAGAACCCAAGTCTCCGTCCGAAGATGGAAGCGACCATCCTCAAAGCCTATTCCAAGGCCAAAGGCTGGGTAGAGGTTGAAACGGGCCTCACAGAAGCACTGTTCTCAGAACAATGCCCGTGGACGTTGGAAGAAGTGATGAGTACGGGATTTTTGCCCGATTGAATCTGTCGGCGCCAGCGTATGACCGTTTTGAGTGTGGAACTGGAGGCTGAGAGACTCGATCTCGGTATCGGATTTGTACGCCGAGAGCAGCATCTGCATCTGCGGCAGACACTGCATCGCCAATAGTCTGCCAAATTTCCTCGCCATTATGATCACGAGCATCCGGCCTTAACAAAACCATTCTCGACCATGGTTGGTTCAAATTCCGCCGCCAAATGGATTACAAGCTGGCATGGAATGGCCGCTATCTCATCGCGGTGCCACCGCAGAACACGAGCTGGACGTGCCCGGCCTGCGAGTATGTATTAGCGGAGAACCGGCAGACGCAAGCGGATTTCTACTGTGTCGGATGTGGATTCGAAGAAAACGCTGATCTGGTCGGCGCGATCAACATTCTCAGGGTGGGGCACGCCCGATGCGTCTGAGAAGTGAGCGGTGAGGTAATGCCGCCAGCAGCAGGAGCCCGCCTAAGCGACTCAGGAGCTGCTCAATGCCGCGCCTGAGCGCCATAGGAATCCTCCGCCTTCAGGTGGGGGAAGATATCAAACCGGGAAGAGGGCCAAAGGTCGATGTCTAGCATCGCCGGACTCGCGCATCGTGAGCTGCATGCCGAGGATGTTCTTGCAATCACTTTAAGCGCTATTATATTATGCATTAATAGCCATAAGACACATTTTAATATGAAGAAGCAAGTCAGAATGAGTGCAGTTGATGCCTCAACACAGACATATCTCACGCAGGTTGGCGATCGGCTAAAGGTTCTTCGAATTCTGCGCAAGGACACGATTGCTCAGATGGCTGAGCGCTTGCAATGTTCCGCAGCAACCTACACTGCGCTGGAGAAAGGCGCACCGACGACTCAAATAGGACTGCTGGCTAAAGCACTCGCAATCCATGGTGCATTGGACAGCCTTTCCGGGGTGGCACCGGTGCCGATTGAGGCCCTTACCCAGACCAACACCCTCCCAAAGCGTGTGCGATCCAGCAACGGTACCATCCCACGAAAAGATGAGCTGGATTTCTGATGGACACTCAGATCCACACCCTATTGCTTGGTTTGTACCAGCCCAACCAGCCCCTGCCAACCAAGGCTGCGCTACTGAAGATCCAGCGTATTGGGGTCCTGGAGGAAGGCACGCTCAGTTACGGTACGCAGTACATGGCGACCCATTCGCTACGGTTTCATCCTGATCCTGATCTGGCCAGGCCGATTAACAGGTTGCCGGCGGCACGAATTCGAGATGGTGGCGCTCTCCCTCCCTATTTGCTGGACTCCTTGCCGGATGCATGGGGCAGACTTGTGCTTACTGCGGCCAATGCCGGACGGTCGCTGGATGATCTGGACATGCTGCGCATGACCAACACCAATCGCGTTGGTGCAGTGGTCGTGATGGACGAAGAACCGAGCAGAATAGCGGAAGAAACATTATCACTGGACGACTTATACCGAATGGCTATGGCGATTCAATATGGCGATGAAGTACCCATAAATGTCCGTCGGTTGCTAAACCAAGGTGGCTCGCTGGGTGGTGCAAGACCCAAAACAAGCATTCATGTTGATGAAGAATTGTGGCTGGCCAAATTCCCTCTCCACGATGATCTCTTTGATTACCAGTATGCCGAGGCCGGTGCCTTGGACTTGGCGGCCCAGTGCAGGATTCAGGTTGGGCCTTACCGGTGCGTCCAGATTAACGGTGGTAATGCTTTATTGGTCAAACGATTTGATCGTGCCAGGACTGCGACCGGCGAAGTACGCATCCATTATCTGTCGGCAGCGGGACTACTGAATGTCCGCTATGAATCTGGCGAGGGAAGCTATGTAGATCTGGCCAAGGCAATCACCCGCTTTGGGGCCGCTCCCAAGGAGGACTGCCAAGAGCTATTCCGCAGGATGATTTTTAATATGCTGATCGATAATACCGATGATCATGTGAAGAATCATGGGTTCTTGCATGCTGGGGATGGAAAGTACCGGCTCGCTCCGGTATTCGACATTCACCCACAAGGCACGAACCTGCAGTACATGGGGATGCCGTTAACCGGAAGCAATGCCTCTCCGACAATATCGCAGATATTGGACGAGGCTCACCATTTTTATTACTCGCGGACTGAAGCTGGCATGGTGATCGCTGAGTTGTTTTTTAAGATCAGTTCGAGGTGGAAGACCTCCTTTGCGGAGGTCGGCATGTCGGCTAACGACATCCAGTTTCTGGAAGTTCGCATTCAGCCGCTGCTTGAATCTTGGCTTGGACGATTAGCGGGCGCTATAGGCGATGCGGCCAAAGCATGGGGCGCTGCGGGTATAGGGCAATAGCTGATCTGTACCGCTTGCGGCTGATTGCCACAAGATCAGAAGAGAACGGCTTTGTTGCACAAACCCAATTCGGTCCAAGCGTCCCCAACCCCGGATGGAGTTATCCTACGCGTACCGTTTCCGGTATCCCGAGCTGCGTGAAGCGGTTCAGCAATGCCGCTCGGATTTGCAGTTCGGCAACCTGACGATCAAAGTCTCGCGACATCACCCGTTCGCCAAGCAGTTTGAAGCACCGCATCTTGGTTTCAACCAAGCTACGCCGATGGTAGCCGCTCCACTTCTTCCAGATGGCTCGGCCGAGACGCTTCGTCGTTCGTAATGCTTCATTGCGGGCGGCTGCCCCTGCGGTGTTTTCTTTCCAATGTTTACCATTCT
>NZ_AUMS01000024.1 GCF_000430805.1 Chitinilyticum aquatile DSM 21506
ATGGTGGTGATTGCAGCGGTCAGGGTGGTCTTGCCGTGGTCAACGTGGCCGATAGTACCTACGTTTACGTGCGGCTTCGTCCGTTCGAACTTTTCTTTTGCCATTTTGATAACTTCCTTGATATTGCGAATATGCAGAGGGCCAAGCCCGAGGGCTCAGCCACCGATACTAATTACTTCTTGCTCATGATCGCTTCTGCGACATTGCGCGGCGCTTCGGAATAGTGCTTGAACTCCATGGAGTACGTAGCACGACCCTGCGACATCGAGCGCAAAGTGGTCGAGTAGCCAAACATCTCGGACAGCGGAACCTCCGCCTTGATCATCTTGCCACCTGCCGGGTTGTCATCCATGCCCTGCAGAATACCGCGACGGGATGAGATATCACCCATGATGTCGCCCATGTACTCTTCCGGGGTTTCGATTTCAACAGCCATCATCGGCTCGAGAATTACCGGCTTAGCACGACGCATCGCTTCCTTGAATGCAATCGAGCCAGCCAGCTCAAACGCAATCTGGGAAGAGTCAACATCGTGGTAGGAACCAAAGGTCAGGCGAACAGTAACATCAACCACCGGGAAGCCAGCCAGAACACCAGACTTCAGCGTATTCTGGATACCCTTATCAACCGACGGAATGAATTCGCGCGGAATCACACCACCCTTGATTTCATCGATAAAGATGTAACCCTTACCTTCGCCGGACGGCTCGATCGTGATCGTACAATCACCAAACTGGCCCTTACCACCAGACTGCTTGGCATGCTTGCCCTGCACATCCTTGGCAACGGTCGTGATGGTTTCACGATAGGCAACTTGCGGCGCACCTACGTTAGCCTCGACGCCGAATTCGCGCTTCATGCGATCAACGATAATTTCCAGGTGCAATTCGCCCATACCGGAAATGATGGTTTGACCAGATTCTTCGTCGGTACGAACACGGAAAGAAGGATCTTCCTTCGCCAGACGACCAAGCGCCAAACCCATTTTTTCCTGGTCAGCCTTGGTTTTCGGCTCAACGGCCACGTGAATTACCGGTTCCGGGAACTCCATGCGCTCAAGGACAATGACCTTATCCAGGTCGCACAGTGTTTCACCAGTGGTGACATCCTTCAGACCAATCGCCGCGGCAATATCACCTGCGCAAACTTCGTCAATTTCCTTGCGGTCATTGGCGTGCATTTGCACGATACGGCCGATACGCTCTTTCTTGTCCTTCACCGAGTTCAGAACAGAGTCACCAGACTTCACAACACCCGAATAGACACGGAAGAAGGTCAGCTGACCAACATACGGGTCATTCATCAGCTTGAAAGCCAGCGCCGAGAAAGGAGCCGAATCCGAAGCCTCGCGGGAGTCATCATTGCCACGGTCATCCGTACCCTTGATCGCCTCAACTTCAACCGGCGACGGCAGGAACTCAATAACCGCATCCAGCATGCGCTGAACACCCTTGTTCTTGAAGGCGGAACCGCACAGTACCGGCTGGATTTCGCAAGCCAGGGTGCGTGCACGCAGCGCAGCAACAATTTCCTCTTCCGACAGTTCGCCGGTTTCGAGGTACTTGTTCATCAGGTCTTCATTGGCCTCAGCAGCCGACTCGACCATCTTCTCTCGCCATTCCTGAGCTACATCGACGAGATTCGCCGGAATGTCGCCGTACTCAAACTTCATACCCTGGGACGCTTCATCCCAGATAATGGCCTTCATCTTGATCAGATCGACCACACCTTCGAAGGTGTCTTCAGCACCGATAGGCACAACCACCGGCACCGGATTTGCCTTCAGGCGAATCTTCATCTGCTCAACCGCGCGGAAGAAGTTGGCGCCAGAACGGTCCATCTTGTTCACAAAGGCCAGGCGCGGCACATTGTATTTATTCGCCTGACGCCAAACGGTTTCAGACTGGGGCTGAACACCACCCACAGCACAATAAACCATGCAGGCGCCATCCAGAACACGCATGGAACGCTCAACTTCAATCGTGAAGTCAACGTGCCCCGGAGTATCAATGATATTGATATGGTGTTCCGGGAACTGCATACCCATACCCTTCCAGTAGGTAGTGGTTGCAGCGGAAGTAATGGTAATACCACGCTCCTGCTCTTGTTCCATCCAGTCCATGGTGGCAGCACCATCATGAACCTCACCGATCTTGTGATTTACACCGGTGTAGAACAGGATACGTTCGGTAGTAGTGGTCTTGCCGGCATCAATGTGAGCGGAAATACCAATATTGCGGTAGCGCTCAATGGGAGTCTTACGAGCCACGGCTTATTCCTTAATGAATGATCGCAATTTAGAAGCGGTAGTGGGCAAAAGCCTTGTTCGCTTCAGCCATGCGGTGAACTTCATCACGCTTCTTCATCGCACCGCCGCGACCTTCAGCCGCATCAAGCAGTTCACCGGCCAGACGCAGATCCATGGACTTTTCACCACGCTTGCGAGCCGCTTCGCGAACCCAGCGCATCGCCAATGCCAGACGACGGCTAGGACGTACTTCAACCGGAACCTGGTAGTTCGCGCCACCAACACGGCGGCTCTTGACTTCCACGATCGGCTTCACGTTATTGATAGCGGTAGTGAAAACTTCAATTGCATCCTTGCCACCCTTCTTTTCGATCTGGGCAAGTGCGCCATAAACGATGCGCTCTGCAACGGCTTTCTTGCCGTCGAGCATTACAACGTTCATGAACTTGGCGAGTTCAGTGGAACCAAATTTCGGATCCGGCAGAACCTCGCGCTTCGGTACTTCTCTGCGTCTTGGCATTTTATACTTCCTTAATGTGACATTCAGTCGGGGTCATCCCCACGGCCTGCCATAAAACAGGCCACTTACTCGATGGTTTACCCGGAGGGTCGTGCCCATCGACCACACGATACGAACAAGCTGAAAGACTTAAGCCTTCGGACGCTTCGCACCGTACTTCGAACGAGACTGCTTACGATCCTTAACGCCAGCCAGATCAAGCGAGCCGCGTACGCAGTGATAGCGCACACCCGGCAAATCCTTGACACGACCACCGCGGATCAGCACCACGCTGTGTTCCTGCAGGTTATGGCCTTCACCACCGATGTACGAAATGACTTCGAAACCGTTGGTCAGGCGAACCTTGCACACTTTACGCAGAGCGGAGTTCGGCTTCTTCGGAGTGGTGGTGTACACACGAGTGCACACACCACGCTTCTGCGGGCATGCTGCAAGAGCAGGAACCTTGCTCTTGGAGACTTCCGCAACACGCCCTTTACGGACGAGCTGGTTGATAGTTGGCATTGTTTCTTTCCTACCAGGTTAACAACACAGCGCAAAGCGCTGCGCCCAAGCATTTCCGCACGCGGAAATGGAACAAGCGACGACCCGAGAAGGGTCGCCGCCGAAAAAAGACTTGAATTATATGGAGAATTCAAGTCCCCAGTCAATCACCGACTGCAATCACTCGGAAGACGATTGTTCTTCCATCGCTACTTCAGCCGCCGCTTCAGCAAACAGGGCCATCGGGTCAACAGCAACCTCGGCAGTGCGCTTGCGGTTTTTGTGGTAAGCCAGGCCAGTACCTGCCGGGATCAGTCGGCCAACAATCACGTTTTCCTTCAGACCGCGCAAATCATCAACCTTGCCCATGATTGCCGCTTCTGTCAGAACACGCGTCGTTTCCTGGAAGGATGCGGCAGAGATGAAGGAATCGGTAGACAGCGAAGCCTTGGTAATACCAAGCAGCACGTTGTCAAACTTGGCCAGCTCCTTGCCTTCGGCAGCCATCTTGTCGTTTGCGATCAGCACTTCGGCACGCTCGACCTGCTCACCCTGGATGAAGGAGGTATCGCCCGCATCGGTAATGATTACACGGCGCAGCATCTGGCGAACAATCACCTCGATGTGCTTGTCGTTAATCTTTACACCCTGCAGTCGATAGACTTCCTGCACTTCCTGCACGATATAGCGGCTCAGTGCCTCGATACCCTGTAGCTTCAGGATGTCATGCGGGTCGATCGGACCATCAACGATGGTTTCACCGCGGTTCACTACCTGACCGTCGTGTACCATGACGTGCTTGTCCTTCGGAATCAGGTATTCATGCGCCAGGCCATCCAGGTCGGAAATGATCAGTCGCTGCTTGCCCTTGGTGTCCTTACCAAACGAAACGGTACCAGTCACCTCGGCCAGCATGCCGGCATCCTTGGGTGAACGTGCTTCGAAGAGCTCGGCAACACGCGGCAGACCACCGGTAATGTCGCGGGTCTTGGCCGATTCCTGCGGAATACGTGCCAGCACATCACCCTTGCCAACGGTCTGGCCATCCTTCACGGTAATGATCGCACCAACCTGGAAGCCGATGGTTACAGCGGTATCCGTTCCGGTCAGCTTGACTTCGTTACCCGATTCGTCAAGCAGCTTGACCAGCGGACGAACGCCCTTGGCTGCACCTGCCTTGCGCTTCGGGTCAATCACGACCAGCGTGGACAGACCGGTGACTTCGTCGACCTGCTTGACGACCGTAATGCCCTCTTCCACGTTCTCGAACTTCACCTGGCCGGCGTATTCGGTAATGATCGGACGGGTGTGCGGATCCCATGTACCCAGCACTGCGCCAGCCTTGATCGCCTCGCCATCCTTGACCAGCAGCGTGGCACCGTACGGCACCTTGTGGCGCTCACGCTCACGGCCATGATCATCCAGCACCAGCACTTCGGCAGAACGTGCGATGACCACGAGATCACCCTTCACATTTGCGACGTAACGCATATTGGACGAGAAAGCCACATTGCCGTTCGACTTGCTTTCCACCTGACTGGCCGCAGCAGCTCGCGATGCAGCACCACCGATGTGGAAGGTACGCATGGTCAGCTGGGTACCCGGCTCACCGATCGACTGGGCAGCAATAACGCCTACCGCTTCACCTGCGTTCACGAGGTGACCACGACCCAGATCGCGGCCATAGCACTTGGCGCAAAGACCATAGCGGGTTTCGCACGACAGCGGAGTACGAACCTTCACCTCATCGATGCCGAGGCGTTCGATGGTGTCGACTTCGTCTTCGCCCAGCAGCGTACCGGCTTCGTAGATGGTTTCCTGGCTGGACGGATCAATCACGTCAGCTACCGCCACACGACCCAGAATACGGTCACGCAGCGCTTCGATCACGTCACCACCCTGCAGAACCGCCTTCATGCTCACACCATTCTTGGTGCCGCAATCATCCTCGATAACGACCAGATCCTGCGTAACGTCAACCAGACGACGAGTCAGGTAACCGGAGTTCGCAGTCTTCAAAGCCGTATCCGCCAGACCCTTACGTGCGCCGTGCGTCGAGATGAAGTAGTCCAGTACGGTCAGGCCTTCGCGGAAGTTCGCCTTGATCGGCGTCTCGATAATCGAGCCGTCCGGCTTGGCCATCAGACCCCGCATACCGGCCAGCTGACGAATCTGCGCAGCAGAACCCCGAGCACCGGAGTCGGCCATCATGTAGATGGAGTTGAACGATTCCTGCTTGACCTTGTTGCCGTAACGATCAGTCACGTCGACGGTCTTCAGGTTGTCCATCATCGCCTTGGCAATGTCTTCACCCGCCTTGCCCCAGATATCGACGACCTTGTTGTAGCGCTCGCCGTGGGTTACCAGACCGGAGTTGTACTGCTCTTCGACTTCCTTGACTTCCTTCTGCGCAGCCTGTTGCAGCTCGATCTTTGCACTGGGCACCAGCATGTCATCAACGCAGATCGAAATGCCGCCGCGAGTCGAGAAACCGAAACCGGTATACATCAGCTGGTCGGCAAAAATCACGGTATCGCGCAGACCGCAGCGACGGAACGACGCATTGATCAGCTTGCCGATTTCTTTCTTCTTCAGCGCCTTGTCGACGTGACTGAAGTCCAGACCCTTGGGCAGGATTTCAGACAGGATCGCACGACCCACGGTCGTGTGCTTGCGCACCAGCTTGTATTGCCACTCACCGTTCTCGTCCTTGAACCATTCTTTCAGGCGGACGAATACCTTGGTGTGCAGTGACACTTCCTTGTTGTCATAGGCGCGACGCGCTTCGCTGACATCGGCAAAGTAGGATGCGAGGCAACCCTCTTCCAGCGCCTTCTGGGTATCCGGCTCAGCTTCGCCCTTGCCGTTAACGGCTTCACGCGACATGTAGTACAGACCCAGCACGATATCCTGCGACGGCACGATGATCGGCTCGCCGTTGGCCGGCGCCAGGACGTTATTGGAGGCCAGCATCAGCGTGCGGGCTTCCATTTGTGCTTCCAGCGACAGCGGCACGTGAACGGCCATCTGGTCACCGTCAAAGTCGGCGTTGAACGCGGCACACACCAGCGGGTGAAGCTGGATCGCCTTGCCTTCGATCAGTGTCGGCTCAAACGCCTGGATACCTAGACGGTGCAGCGTCGGCGCGCGGTTCAGCAGAACCGGATGCTCGCGAATCACGTCTTCCAGAATATCCCACACCACCGGCTCTTGCGACTCGACCATCTTCTTCGCAGCCTTGATGGTGGTCGCCAGACCCATGACTTCCAGACGATGGAAGATGAAGGGCTTGAACAGCTCCAGCGCCATCAGTTTCGGCAGGCCGCATTGATGCAGACGCAGAGTCGGGCCTACGGTAATAACGGAACGACCAGAGTAGTCGACGCGCTTGCCCAGCAGGTTCTGACGGAAACGGCCGCCCTTACCCTTGATCATGTCGGCCAGCGACTTCAGCGGACGCTTGTTGGCGCCCGTCATGGCCTTGCCGCGACGACCGTTGTCCAGCAGCGAATCGACAGCCTCCTGCAGCATGCGCTTTTCGTTGCGCACGATGATTTCCGGCGCGCGCAGTTCCAGCAGGCGCTTCAGGCGGTTGTTCCGGTTGATGACGCGGCGATACAGATCGTTCAGATCGGAAGTCGCGAAACGGCCGCCATCCAGCGGTACCAGCGGACGCAGTTCCGGCGGCAGCACCGGCAGCACTTCCATGATCATCCATTCCGGCTTGATGCCGGAACGATCGAATGCTTCCAGCACCTTCAGGCGCTTGGCGATCTTCTTGATCTTGGTCTCGGAACCGGTGCTTTCCAGTTCCTGGCGCAGCGTGGCGATTTCCTGATCGATATTCAGGCCCTTCAGCAGTTCGCGAACCGCTTCGGCACCCATCATGGCCACGAATTCGTCGCCATACTCTTCAACCTTGTTGAAGTAGTCTTCTTCGGTCAGCAGTTCACCGCGGGTCAGCGGGGTCATGCCCGGCTCAATGACGATGTAGCCTTCGAAATACAGCACGCGTTCGATATCGCGCAGCGGAATGTCGAGCACCATGCCCAGACGCGACGGCAGCGACTTCAGGAACCAGATGTGCGCAACCGGCGAGGCCAGTTCGATGTGGCCCATGCGCTCGCGACGCACCTTGGACAGGGTGACTTCAACACCACACTTCTCGCAGACCACGCCGCGATGCTTCAGGCGCTTGTACTTGCCGCAAAGACATTCGTAGTCCTTGATCGGGCCAAAGATGCGGGCGCAGAACAGACCGTCGCGCTCCGGCTTGAAAGTACGGTAATTGATGGTCTCCGGCTTCTTTACTTCACCGAAGGACCAGGTACGGATCTTTTCGGGCGACGCCAGCCCGATCTTGATCGCGTCGAATTCTTCGTCCTGAACGACTTGCTTGAAGAGTTCGAGAAGGCCTTTCATATCAATTCTTCTCCAGAAGAGAGGGACCACACACCACGGGGTATAGCCCCACAGCCATTTAATCAAAATGGCCAGAGGGCAATACCCACCAACCTAACCTACAGCGTGCGATCCCACCTGTGAGGGTGAGAGTCAGGTGCGGGGCGCCGGAGCGCCCTACTCACACCTCACACGGATCAATTGCGCTCGAGATCGATATCGATACCCAGCGAGCGGATTTCCTTCACCAGTACATTGAAGGATTCCGGCATGCCGGCGTCAATACGATGGTCACCCTTGACGATGTTTTCATAGACCTTGGTACGGCCATTCACATCATCAGACTTGACGGTCAGCATTTCCTGCAGGGTATAGGCGGCGCCGTATGCTTCCAGCGCCCACACTTCCATTTCCCCGAAGCGCTGACCACCGAACTGCGCCTTGCCGCCCAGCGGCTGCTGGGTAACCAGCGAGTACGGGCCGGTCGAACGAGCATGCATCTTGTCATCAACCAGATGATGCAGCTTCAGGTAATGCATCACGCCAACAGTGACCTTGCGCTCGAACGGCTCGCCAGTGCGGCCATCAAACAGCTGCATCTGAGTCTTGCTGTCGTTGAAGTTCAGCAGCTGGGTGCGAGCATCTTCGTTCGGGTAGGCCAGTTCCAGCATTTCGCGAATTTCGCTTTCCTTCGCACCATCGAAAACCGGGCTGGCAAAGGTCATGCCGGTACGCAGGCCCTGGGCCAGATCGAGTACTTCGTCATCGCTCAGGCCACTGAGGTCTTCCTGCCTGCCGGAGCTGCCATAGATCTTCTGCAGGTATTCACGCACTTCGGCCACATTGCGCTGTTCGCGCAGCATGCCGTCAATGCGCTGACCGATGCCCTTGGCAGCCCAGCCCAGATGCACTTCCAGAATCTGACCGATGTTCATCCGCGACGGTACACCCAGCGGGTTCAGCACGATGTCGACCGGCGAGCCATCTGCCATGTACGGCAGATCTTCCACCGGCAGGATTTTGGAAACCACGCCCTTGTTACCGTGACGACCGGCCATCTTGTCACCCGGCTGCAGACGACGCTTCACAGCCACGTAAACCTTGACCATCTTGATCACGCCCGGCGGCAGTTCGTCGCCTTGGGTGAGCTTGCGCTTCTTGTCTTCGAAACGCAGTTCGAACTCGGCCTTCATCTGGGCGATCAGATCCTTCATCGCCTCCAGCTGGCGGGCACCTTCCTCGTCTGCCAGACGGATGTCGAACCAGTCATGCTTGCTCGGCATGTCGGCCAGATATTCGGCAGTAATCGCCGTACCCTTGGCCAGACGCTTCGGGCCGCCATTGGCAATCTTGCCAATGATCTGGCGCTCGATACGCTCGAACATGTCGTTTTCAACGATGCGCAACTGATCGTTCAAGTCCTGGCGATAGCGGCGCAGCTGTTCGTCAATGATGGACTGGGCACGCTTGTCGCGCTCGACGCCTTCGCGGGTAAATACCTGTACGTCAATGACGGTACCCGACATGCCGGACGGTACGCGCAGCGAGGTATCCTTCACATCGGAAGCCTTCTCGCCGAAGATGGCACGCAGCAGCTTCTCTTCCGGAGTCAGCTGGGTTTCACCCTTCGGGGTCACCTTGCCGACCAGCACGTCACCAGCTTCAACTTCGGCGCCGATATACACGACACCGGACTCGTCCAGACGACCCAGCATGCGCTCGGCCAGATTGGAGATGTCGCGGGTAATTTCTTCCGCACCCAGCTTGGTGTCACGCGCCATGACCGACAACTCCTCGATGTGGATCGAGGTATAGCGGTCGTCAGCGATCACCTTCTCGGAGATCAGGATCGAATCTTCGAAGTTGTAGCCATTCCACGGCATGAAGGCGATGGTCATGTTCTGACCCAGCGCCATTTCACCCAGATCAGTGGATGCGCCATCGGCAATCACGTCACCCTTGGCAATCAGCGAACCACGTTGCACGATCGGACGCTGGTTGGTATTGGTGTTCTGGTTGGAGCGGGTGAACTTGACGAGGTTGTAGATGTCCACGCCCGTTTCGCCCGGCATGGCTTCGTCATCGTTCACGCGAATCACGATACGGGTCGCATCGACGTAGTCGACCTTGCCGCCACGCATGGCGGTCACTGCGGTACCCGAGTCAATCGCGCAGGTCCGCTCGATGCCGGTACCGACGAACGGTGCAGCAGCACGCAGACACGGTACGGCCTGACGCTGCATGTTCGCGCCCATCAGCGCGCGGTTGGCATCGTCGTGCTCCAGGAACGGAATCAGCGAAGCGGCAACCGATACGATCTGGCTCGGAGCCACGTCCATATACTGGACGTTCGCCGGCGATTCGGTCGTGGTTTCACCGTGCTTGCGGCAGGTTACGCGTTCTTCGATCAGCGAACCGTCTTCGGCAATTTCCGCGTTGGCCTGGGCGATCACGTACTTGCCCTCGTCGATCGCGGACAGGTAGTCGATCTCGTTGGTAACCTTGCCATCAACCACACGGCGATACGGAGTTTCGAGGAAACCGTATTCGTTGGTGCGGGCATAGCAGGACAGCGAGTTGATCAGACCGATGTTCGGACCTTCCGGCGTTTCAATCGGACATACACGACCATAGTGGGTCGGATGTACGTCACGTACTTCGAAGCCGGCACGTTCGCGGGTCAGACCACCCGGGCCAAGAGCCGATACACGGCGCTTGTGGGTAATTTCCGACAGCGGATTGGTCTGATCCATGAACTGGGACAGCTGCGAGGAACCGAAAAATTCCTTGATGGCAGCCGATACCGGCTTGGCATTGATCAGGTCATGCGGCATCAGGTTGTCGGATTCCGCCTGCGACAGACGTTCCTTGACGGCACGCTCGACGCGCACCAGACCGGCACGGAACTGGTTTTCCGCCAGTTCGCCAACCGAACGGACGCGACGGTTGCCAAGGTGATCGATATCGTCCACATCGCCGCGACCATTGCGCAGTTCAAGCAGGATGCCGATTACTGCCAGGATGTCCTCAGTGGACAGGACGCCAGCGCCTTCCAGGCCACGCGAGCCGACACGTTCGTAGAAACGACGCTGCCAACCCGGCGTGCGCTCGTCATGCTTGTCCGGATAGGCGCGACTGTTGAACTTCATGCGGCCAACGGCAGACAGGTCATAACGCGCTTCGTCGAAGAACAGGCCCTTGAACAAGGCTTCTACGGCATCTTCGGTCGGCGGTTCGCCCGGGCGCATCATGCGATAGATCGCAACGCGTGCAGCCCATTGGTCAGCCACATCATCAGTACGCAGCGTCATGGACAGGTAAGCCCCCTGGTCCAGGTCGTTGGTATAGAGGACGCGAACTTCCTTGATTTCGGCCTGCTCGAACTTCACCAGCAATTCTTCGGTGATTTCCTCGTTAGCCTTGGCAACCACTTCGCCGGTATCGGGGTCAACGGCATTAACCGCGAGAATGCGACCAAGCAGGAACTCGTCCGGAACTTCAACACGGGTCAGCCCCGCAGCATTGATGTCGCGGATGGTTTTCGCAGTGATGCGCTTGTCTTTCTGCGCCAGCACCTTGCCATCGTCAGTCACGATATCGAACTTGGCGACCTCGCCCTTCAGGCGCTCCGGCACCAGTTCCCAGTGAATATCGCCTTCATTGAGATAGAACGTATCGGTATCGAAGAACTCGGCCAGCATCTGCTCCGGCGTATAGCCGAGGGCCTTCAGCAGGATCGACACCGGCATCTTGCGACGGCGGTCGATACGGAAGAACAGCAGATCCTTCGGATCGAATTCGAAGTCCAGCCAGGAGCCGCGATACGGAATGATCCGTGCCGAGAACAGCAGCTTGCCGGAAGAATGGGTCTTGCCCTTGTCGTGTTCGAAGAACACACCAGGCGAGCGATGCAGCTGCGAAACGATGACTCGCTCGGTACCGTTTATGACAAAGGAACCATTACGTGTCATCAGCGGAATTTCACCGAAGTAGACGTCCTGCTCCTTGACTTCCTTCACGGTCGGCTTGGCCGCTTCGCGGTCCATGATGACCAGACGGACGCGGGCGCGCAACGGAGCAGCAAAAGTGATGCCGCGCTGCTGACACTCGATCACATCGAAAGGGGGCTCGCCCAGGCTATAGTGAACAAACTCGAGGCGTGCATTCTCGTTGTGCGAGACGATCGGGAAAATCGAGCTGAACGCAGCTTGCAGGCCAATAGAGCGACGCTCACTGATCGGTACACCCAACTGCAGGAACTCGGTGTAGGAATCAATTTGCGTAGCCAGCAGGAATGGCACTTCAAGCACGCTCGCCCGCTTCGCGAAGCTCTTGCGAATGCGTTTCTTCTCAGTGAACGAGTATTTCATACTCATAAACTCTCCATGGAGTGGGGCGCAAAGGACAAACCGCAAACGGCGCCGGATGGCACACGCGGTTTCCGGTTTGGCGTTTACCAGAACAAATTCGGCTGTAAGAATTCTTCAGCAGATACAAACGCAAAAGGGCAGGCGGATTACTCCGCCTGCCTTAAGCGATCACCCGGAGGTGATTACTTCATTTCAGCCTGTGCGCCAGCTTCGATCAGCTTCTTCACGATGGCTTCAGCATCAGCCTTGGCTGCGCCTTCCTTGACAGCCTTCGGAGCGCCGTCAACCAGATCCTTCGCTTCCTTCAGGCCCAGGCCGGTCAGTTCGCGAACAACCTTGATCACGCCAACCTTGTTAGCGCCAGCGCTGGTCAGGATAACGTTGAATTCGGTTTGCTCTTCAACAGCAGCAGCAGCAGCGCCGGCCGGGCCAGCAACAGCAACAGCAGCAGCGGAAACGCCGAATTTTTCTTCGAACGCCTTAACCAGATCGTTCAGTTCCAGAACAGTCATCGCGCCTACGGCTTCGAGGATGTCGTCTTTGGTCAGAGCCATGTTTAAATACTCCTGAAATCTTGTATCAATGCAAAAGGGAAATTAAGCAGCTTCGGCTTGCTTCTTTTCGGCCAGGGCGCCCAGCGCACGAGCCATGCCAGAAACCGGTGCCTGCATAACGAACAGCAGCTTGGACAGCAGCTCTTCGCGGCTCGGGATGCTTGCAAGGGCAGCGACTTCGGCCGCATTCATTACCTTGCCATCAAACGAACCAGCCTTGATGACGATCTTGTCGTCCTTCTTGGCAAATGTGTGCAGGACTTTGGCTGCAGCAACGGCATCTTCGGAAAAACCGTAAACCAGCGGGCCAACCATTTGGTCAGCCAGACCGGCAAACGGAGTATCCTGAACCGCGCGACGTGCCAGCGTGTTCTTCAGAACACGCAGGTATACGCCGGACTCACGCGCTTGCTTGCGCAGTTGAGTCATGCTGGCAACCTCAATTCCCCGGTACTCGGCGACGACGATAGTCTGAGCTTTCGCAACTTCTGCTGCGATCTCGGCTACGACGGCCTTCTTGTCTTCCAGATTGAGACTCAAGGTCTACCTCCATTGGTTATCAGTTCAGTGCGACAGGGTCACACCACCCAATTCAAACGGCGACCAATGTTCAGGAGACTGCAGATTTGCAATTGCATTTCATTCAGTCTGATTGGGAACACCGTCTACGTAGGCAGGTGTTTGGTCACCAGGATTAAGACCGGCACGCCGGTCACCTACGGTCTTTGACAATCCCCGCCATGCGGCAGGGCCCAAAGTCAGTTCAGGGCCATCCAAAATGGACGACCCTGCTCATTCGTATTACTGTTGCTGTACAGAAGCGGTATCTACACGGACACCAACACCCATGGTGCTGGATACTGCGAGCTTCTTGAAGTACACGCCCTTGGCCGCAGCAGGCTTAGCCTTCTGCAGGGCATCAACGAGTGCCAGCAGGTTCTGCTTCAGATCGGCATCATCGAAAGATGCGCGACCAATCGTTGCATGAATGATACCGGCCTTGTCGGTGCGGTACTGAACCTGGCCAGCCTTGGCGTTCTTCACTGCCTCGGCAACGTTCGGCGTTACGGTACCAACCTTCGGGTTCGGCATCAGGCCACGCGGACCGAGGATGGTACCCAGGGCGCCAACGATACGCATCGCATCCGGGGATGCAATAACCACGTCGAAGTCCAGATTACCAGCCTTGATGCTTTCGGCCAGATCTTCGAAGCCAACGATATCAGCACCTGCGGCCTTGGCAGCCTCAACATTCGCACCTTGAGTGAACACGGCAACACGCACCGACTTGCCAGTACCCTTGGGCAGAACAACGGAACCACGAACAACTTGATCCGATTTGCGCGGATCAACGCCGAGATTCACGGAAACATCAACCGACTCGTTGAATTTGGCAGTAGCAGCAGCCTTGACAATGGCAATAGCCTCATCAACAGCGTACAGCTTGTTGCGATCAACTGTAGCCTTCAGGGCAGCAAGACGCTTGGAAACCTTAGCCATTTACACGCCCTCCACTTCAAGACCCATGGAACGAGCAGAACCGGCGATGATGCGTACGGCAGCGTCCATGTCAGCAGCAGTCAGATCATTTTGCTTGGTCTTCACGATTTCCTCGAGCTGGGCACGAGTAACCTTGCCAACCTTGTCGGTATGCGGCTTGGAAGAACCCTTGGTGATGCCAGCAGCCTTCTTCAGCAGAATGGTCGCCGGGGGCGACTTCATCACGAAGGTGAACGACTTGTCGGCAAACGCAGTAATAACCACAGGAATCGGCAGACCAGGCTCGATGCCCTGAGTCGCGGCGTTGAACGCCTTGCAGAATTCCATGATGTTCAGACCACGCTGACCAAGTGCAGGACCGATCGGAGGCGAAGGATTCGCCTTGCCAGCCGGCACTTGCAGCTTGATGTAGCCGATAATTTTCTTGGCCATTTTAAGCTCCTAAAAACGGGTCAAACGTGCGCACGACAGTAACGCACTCCCCAAAAACAGGCGGCATTGCCGCCCAGTGAATCAGACCTTCTCCACCTGGGAGAAATCAACTTCGACCGGTGTAGCGCGACCGAAAATCGACACGGAAACCTTGAGGCGACTCTTGTCGTAATCCATTGATTCAACAGTCGCATTGAAGTCAGCAAACGGCCCCTCGGTCACCCGAAGCATTTCGCCAACCTCGAACATAATCTTTGGACGCGGCTTCTCGACACCTTCCTGAATCTGGCGGAGAACACCCTCCATCTCGCGAGCCGAGACCGGCAACGGGCGATTACCCACACCACCGAGGAAACCAGTCACCTTTGGAGTGGACTTCACCAAGTGCCAGGATTCATCCGTCATTTCCATTTCGACGTAAACATAGCCGGGGAAGAGCTTGCGCTCGGCAACCACCTTGCGGCCATTCTTTACTTCAACAACCTCTTCGACCGGAACCAGAATCTGACCGAACAAATGAGACAAGCCCTCACGCTCATAGCGCTCGCGCAAAGCCTTTTGCACACTCTTCTCAAAACCGGAGTATGCATGCACTACATACCAGCGCATTCCCATGCCTCTACCCTCAGCAATTGCGATCAGTGACGACCCAGAATCAGGTCATAAAAAACCCAAGTCAGACCTTGATCGACGATCAGCATGAACAGCGCCAAAACGCCGACAAAAAGAAACACCACCAGCGTTACCTGCCAGGTTTCTTTTTTCGACGGCCAAACTACTTTTTTTGCCTCTTTCCAGGAATCCCGGGCATAGTCAAAAAAATCGCGGCGCAAGGCAGAGAACCAGACAACCCCCAGTGCAGCAAGCACCGAAAGCAGCAAGCCCACCACACGCACGGCAGAATTGGTAACCGGCACAAACTGATAGGCAGCAGCACCCGCAATCAGCAGCAAGACCGCAACAAAAACTTTGATTTTGTCTACGCTTTCCATATTCTTTTCGGCGCACCGATAAAATAGAGCCGTCCCAAAGGAACGGCCCCGTATATTGTGGCAGGCGAGGAGGGTCTCGAACCCCCAACCCCCGGTTTTGGAGACCGGTGCTCTGCCAATTGAGCTACTCGCCTGCGGAAAGAGCAGAATTATAACAAATCCGCTCTTCTCTGTGAACTGCTTTTATTCGATGATCTTGGCAACGACGCCAGCACCAACGGTACGACCACCTTCGCGGATAGCGAATCGCAGACCCTGCTCCATCGCAATCGGTGCGA
>NZ_AUMS01000025.1 GCF_000430805.1 Chitinilyticum aquatile DSM 21506
AACTGATGCCACGGGTGCCCCATACGAACGCCAAGCGCTTTCACTTCATTGGAGCGCGCCACCACACAGCCATCGTTGTTCGACAGCACCACCACCGGCTTGCCTTCCAGCACCGGCTGGAACACCCGCTGGCAGCTCACATAGAAGTTGTTGACGTCGATGAGGGCAATCATCGTGGCTCCATGAACCAGGCCACAACAACCCCCCAGATGCTCAGCTCCTGCTCCTCGCACAGCACAATCGGCGGAAACGCAGGATTCTCGGCAATCAAGGCCAGGCGCTGCCCGCGTGCATACAGGCGCTTCACCGTGAAATCGTTATCGATGACCGCCACCACAATATCGTCATGCCGCGCCTCGCGGCGGCAATCCACCACCAGAGTGGCACCATCGGCAATGGTGCGACAAGGGTCAGGGCTCACCATGGAATCACCGCTCACCCGGAAGAAGAACGTCGACTCCGGATGCGCAATGAAGCGCCGGTTCAGGTCCAGCCGGTCTTCGGCCCAATCCTCGGCCGGCGAGGGAAATCCGGCCGGCACGGCCACGCCCATCACCGGACAGGACAGAGCCACCGGTGATGCACTGACCGCAAACGGCCCATGCAGAAAGGCAATCATCGCAGTATCCTTGAAGCTGATTGATACTGGCGATTATAGAACGAATGTTCTATTTGTCGATTGCAGCCGATGTGCGTCAACTACCTCCCCATACCGAAACGAACCGTGCTGGAACGCTTCCACGCCGCGCCCCCTGCTGAGGACTGGCGTGAGGAAGTGTGGCAGGACTATGCCGCCCCCATCCTGATCGGTGGTGATCTGGCGCAGCAGTGCGTGCTCGCCAACTATGGTTTTTTGCCGAAACGCCATCTGCCGCCAGGCACTCGCTACAGCACCATGAATGCCCGTGCCGAAACCATTGGCGAACTGCGCAGCTACAAGGGAGCCTGGCAACGCAACCAACTGTGCTTGGTGCCCATGCTGGGCTTCTTCGAACCCTGCTACGAAACCGGCAAAGCCGTGCGGCACCTGATCCAGCGCGAGGACGGCGAGCCCTTTGCCGTTGCCGGGCTGTGGCGTACATGGGAAGAAGAAGGCGGGCTGCTCAGCTACTCGTTTACCCAGATCACCATCAATGCCGACCGGCATCCATTGCTAAGCCGGATGCACAAGCCGGGGGATGAGAAGCGCAGCCTGGTGGTCATTCCCGAACGGGACTACGACAACTGGCTGGACTGCCAGAACATAGACATCGCCCGTGCCATGCTCGGATTTGTTGAGAACGTTATTCTTGTTTGTGCCGCTGTCCCGCAGAAGCAGAAAACTGCAGAAGAAGGTGGACTTTTCGATACTGACTTGGCATGACTCTCATGGGAATTGGGCATCAACTCGGCTCGACAGGTGATTATTAGATCGGGCTTTGTTGCATAAATCCGTTGAAGGTTGAGTACCCCTACCCCAGACGCGCCTATCCCACGCGCACCGTTTCTGGCGCACCAAGTTGGGTGAAGCGGTTTAGCAGTGCTGCACGAATTTGCAGTTCAGCGACCTGACGGTCAAAGTCTCGCGACATTACCCGCTCACCAAGCAGTTTCAGGCAGCACATTTTGGTTTCTTCCAAACTACGGCGGTGGTAGCCACTCCACTTTTTCCAGATCGTCCGACCCAGCTGTTTCGTCGCCCGCAAGGCTTCATTGTGGGCCTGTGCACCGGCGGTGTTTTCTTGCCAAGGCTTGCCATTTGATTGCCTCTGCATTGCGGGCAACAATCGCGGAGTAGCACAGCCTTTGGTTTCATAACCGCCATCTCCGCTCACAAACGCCAGCGGCTGATCCGCTGGAATCTGGACCAGCAATTCCGCGGCAGCATCGGCGCATCACCCACACTGTTTGTGCGGAATCTGGTCACTCGTGACTAACCATTGTGGCGTTCGTGACCACTCCGCTGATGAGATATGATCATCGTGATGGTTTCTGTGACTGCTAATCGGCCAATGCAGTCGTTCGGCGTTCTGGTTGATTCAGTCGGCTAAGCGCCGGTTAGGTGTCTCTCGGCAAGGATCAACCTCCATGCTCCACGCTTTGCGCCATCGCCATATGTCCTAGGCCGAGCTACATTTCTGCACTGCCATCTCGCATCCTCAGGGGCGCCAGCCTAACTGGAACGCAGCTTGCCCTGCGCTCCTTGGTGGCAGGTTGGGTAAACTGACTCCTCCGCAGAGAGACGGTAATGAGCTAGGCAGTTATCGAGAAGCTCTTTTGGATTCAATAGGGACGGAAGCCAACATGCCACACGACGAAGGATTGCCACAGACTGGCGACTCGCAAGAGATCGGACAAGACGCCTACGACTGTCTGCGCGCAAAGCGGCCCAAGGGCTGGCAGCTCACGGAGCTTGGCGGCGTCAACGACTTCGGCTTTGATCTCCAAGTGCAAATCAGCGTGCAGCAGCAGGTTGTCCACCCTTTCCGCCTCCAGCTCAAGGGCACGCGCTCGCCGCAGTGCAGCGCAGACGGGAGCTTCCTCTCCATCAGCCTCTCCACCACGACGCTCCGCTACTTCGACAACACGGACGAGCCGGTCCTTCTGGTTCTATGCGACCTAAGCGTCGATCCAGAGGACCCCCGCGAGTGCCCGCTTCACTACGTCTGGATTCGCGAGGAGCTTGACCGTATCCAAATAGCCTCCATCCCCCTCGAACAGAAAGAGGCCGCGATTCGCGTTCCGAAGGCCAACGTCTTGAATCGCACGACGGATCTGGTCAACGAGGTCCGGAAGCGACATCGTCTTTCTCGAGTTGGGCATGCGTTGGATACCAGCGTAGCCGGAATGGACCCGTCGCTCGGTTCGGAGGATCGAGTCGCCATGGTTGAGTCGATCACCAGAAACATAGCCACCCGCAGTATTGTCTTTGCCCAAGCACTAGCGGATCCCGCCGCCGACGTTTGGATCAATCCTCCGTGCGGCAGCTTGGCCTGGCTGCTCACCGAAGCGAAGTCCGCAGTCGCCAGGGGCAGCGTGGAGAGGTGTGCGGACCTGCTTCTGCAGGCTTCAGAGCGATTGGAGCCTGCGTCGGCGATGGAGAAAGCGGAATACTGGTACCTGAAAGGCCGGCTTCACCTCGTCCGAGGCGATGACAATGGTGCGGCCTACGCATTCAAGAGTGCCGCTGAGACGCAACCGCAGGCCAAATACTGGGCGGCCTGGGCCGAGAGCGAGATGCGCAGGCGGTTCAGAGCCGACCAAGGCGCAGATTATTCGGACATAATGGACGTGCTACCCGCGGACGCAGACCCAGCGCTGCTCGGCGTCAAGGCCCGTCTCCTCGCCGCTAGCCGCAAGCACGGCGAAGCCATCGCGCTTCTTGACACTTTCGATGGTGCTGAGAGCCTCTCGGCGCGGGCCGTTGTCGAAACCATGTTCTCTAATCCCGAACAGGCACTGCAAGCATGCATCGACGGCATCACCTTGGATGAGAAACGGGAGTCGACAAGGCTGTTGTTCCTAATCTTGCGGGCACGAGCGCGGTTCACCATCGCGTTGAGGAGCGCGCGCGTCGAGGCATCGAGCGAAAGGGGGGCGGAGGATGAGGTGCTTCCTCCTTCGGGCCCCATCGGGCTCGACGCGGCCGCGCTGCGCGAAGCGTGGGCTGACATCGAAGAGGCCGTTTCCGCCTTAGAGGAGATCAGATGGGTGTCGAATGCCGAATTCGTGATCGACCTTTGGATCGCGACCGCGAGCATGCTCGGCAAGCAGGAGCAGATTCTCACCCGGGTATTGGCCGCAGCTCGGCAGCGGCCGCAGCAAGCCGAACTCCAGTCGGCAGCAGAGACCCTCGCGGCCCAGTGCGGCGACTTCCAGGCGGCCTTGGAAGCCAACAGCCGGCTACCCGACGGCAATATGAAAGTTTTGCGCCGCGTCACGTTTCTACACGAACTCGGCAAGCACCGCGATTGCGTCGAGTTGATGGTGGCAAACATCGACACGGTAGGGCGGTTGCACCAGCTATTCGGCCCCGCCTTGGTTCTGGCGGCCCTGTCGGCCGACGTGATGGCCAGGGATCATCTGGTCGGGGCTTGGCGCGGTATCTTGCGTTCTGGAGATGCGGAAGATCGGGCGCATGCGGCAATCTTGGACTACTTGCTCGCGCAGCGCAGGAACCAGCTGCAAAGCGGCGAGGCGCTGACTGATCTTGCCCGCGAGGACGAACAGCTTGGGCACCCCAAACCGACCACGCTGTTACTGTTCCAAGAGCTGGACCCTGGCTCTGAGACGCAAGCCGAGCAGTTTCTCGCCGTGGCGACGCGCGTGCGCTCGACGATTCGTCTGTCCCCAGCGATCGCTGTGAGGATTGGAATCTCCTTGGCCACCTTGGGGCGGTGGAGTGATCTGCTCGCCTTGTGCGAGGAAGCCTGCCGAGAGTTTGAGGTCACGGGGCGGATCATGGCATTCGAAGCGCTAGCGCTCGATCAGTTGGGCCGGTCCGACGAGGCGAGGTCCATCCTAGAGAGCATGCTCGACGGCGGCGTTGAGGACGGGCTCGCTTTGAACACCTACGTGAACATCATGGGGCGCTGGGGATTCACTGAGAAGGCCAAAACGGCAGTTGAGTTGATTTTGGAGCGTGCGCAGTCAAAGGAACGGCGCGTCGAGTGCGTCCAGATGCTGTTCAACCTTGAGCGGCATGCGAACCCTACTAGCCCCCGGCTCGTCGACCTAGCGTTTCGCATGGGCGCGCTCGCATCCTGCGACGACGAGGGGGAGGAAGGGGGGTTTCTTAGCATGGTCTTCGCTGCGACAAGCTTCGAGACGGCGGTGCTGAGCGATACGCGCAAGGAGGAGTTCCATGCGCGCATGAGCGCCTTCTTTGAACGGTTTCCCCTGTCGAAAATTCTTCGCCGAGTGGAGCTCCCGGCCGAAGCTGGCGCGGAAGAGATGTTGCGCTCGATGAAGTCCGCCATTGGAGTGTCGGAAGAGCACGAGCAACAACGAGTACGGCTCGAAGCTCAGCTCCAAAGCGGCGAGTTGCCATTGCCTTTCGCGTGGCGTCCACGTTTCGCGCTTGGGAATGTGCTGGATGTGGCACATCTCTGGGAACTGGCGAAGCGTTCGACGGCCGTCGAGAAAAAGTTCCACCTGAACATGGTCGGCGGGTCGTGGGAGCAGCGGCAAGCCGAGTCCTTCCGCTCAAGGGTGCCCTTGTTCGATTTGCTTACTCTGTTCGTGCTCGATGACCTCGAACTGCTCGACAAGGTCTTCGACTTCTTCCCCAAGGTTGCAATTTCCCAAGCAACTTTGGGCGAGCTGATGAGAATGTCACAGCCGTTCTCTGGAAGCATCTACCGCCAGAGGTGCATCGATGTGCAGGATCGCCTCAGGCCGCACCTAGCGCAGATTCTTCAGCCCCACGGAGCGATTTCCGAGGAAGAACTGCACCTGCCAAACTCGTCGCGCGAACTTCATAGCCTTGCGCGCACTGGCGACTATGTCGTCTATTCCGACGACGCCATTTTACGAATGTGGATCTTGGAGGACAATTTCGCCGCTGGCGGTATGTGCACGTTGGACCTGCTCTGCGGATTGGAGGAGACCGGCCTACTGACCACGGAAGAAGTGGCGACCAAACTCGCGCAACTCTGCGACTGGCACGTGGGAATACAAATCCAGCTAAGGCATCAATTGGCTCTAATCCCGGAAACGGTTCGCCTCGCTCCCCGCGTATTGGAGGCTACTGCGCAGCTTCGCGACGTCGCGCCCTTCATGTCGCTCGCCCAAGGTATGTGGGGGCCGGGTACGGACTTCATGAGCGTTATAGATCACGTCGGAACCGTCGTCCGACTATTGCTGAAGGATCCTACCGTGCCGGACGTCGCCATTGGCGCCTTAGTCGCGGTCTGGATCGACCACGCAACCGCGAGGCCCGACATGCCACTTCCCGCGCTCCAACTGGCGGCGCACATCGCCGTGTATGCCGTGGCGCCTGAACATCTACCAATCCAGGCTGCCCGTCGGCTTTGGAACGTGTACTTCGGCGTAGTCGAGGCTGTGCACGGCACGCCAGACTCGAAGGTTTACGCTCTCGCTCTCGCTCAAGTCGCGCGAGAAGCGGGCGCTTTGGACAAAATCGCGGTTGACGAGGGCGTCACTCTGAAATCGACCATCGGTGAGCGGTTCATGCTGGGGCTGGACTCCAATTCCAACGCGTGTGTGGCGTTTTCGGCCTTTTACACTCGCGCACTCAAATGAATGAAAACTCCGGCCTCTTCAGGAATCTGTTCTTACTAGGTCTTCACTTATTGGCATTGACCGAGAGAGCCGATTGAAGGATTAAACGGTCGATGGTGAAGCCCGTTGTTGATTTACTGGTGATTGCAGGACGCTGCTGGTGCGAGTGACGGCCTCCAGTTCTAGAGCGGACCTTCGCGGTAGCTGCCTTGGCTGACTGCTTTGGCCGAATTGCAGACAAAAAGCTGCCGGGCAGGTCACCAGCGGCCTGCACTCAAGTCATCAGCGATATGATCACGAGGGATCAGAATGGGTGTTGATGTCCACCACAATCCGCATCGGCCTTACCTCCCCGCGCACCGGAAATTCAGCCACAACGCCGACCTATCACCGCGCCTGCTGCGGCGTATCTAAAAAACCAAGTCGTATACTATCCACTCCGGCGCAGTCATCAATTGGATCTTGCGACCCTGCCAGCTTGACCAGTCAAGGGATGAGCAACTACGTCTGGAATGGCTGCATTACGCTATACGCTCAGGCGTTGCCTTGTCGGGCCGGCCGGTGTGGGTAGTTTCCCCGCCGGCCGAGGCCTGCATGCACCAAACCGCAGACGGGGTGCATTTTCAGCCCAAGGGCTACCGCATGGTCATAAGCAGTTTGCTGGACTACCGGTAATCACAACTGCAGTCGCAAGCTCGCAGACACTTCGAGAATCAGGGACTCAGGCACATCTTCCACCCTTGCACGCACCGCCCATTGACTCACTACATCTAGCGTCTCATCAACGATGTTGTTAATCAGCGAAGGGGTGAAACGGGGACTCAATGCAGAAAATGACAATAAGTCGGCTCGTTCAAAATTTTCCCGCTTGCCATTTATGGTCAACGCATGGCTATTAACCCATCGGCTACCCGGTTTGTAACTGAACGCCAAATCATAGGCCGGAGCAAGTCTCCAGCGCTGTTCAGCTGGATCAAGGAGAAATGCGAAATTTTTGGGATGGTCATCATGATTTCTGGCTATGACGTTGAATATCATACGCCGCAACATCTGCTCGGCATCCTCGTAAGGCAGCCTAAGCCTGCGCATTACCTGAAACAGCTCTTCATAAGAATATTGCCCAACCCGTTTGTAGCTGACGTGAGCCAGCCCGTTCAAGGTCTGGACATGAACTTTATGATTACCTACCCGATCAAAGCGTTGCGTAACAAAGTGGCGGCGGGGACCTTCCGGTAACAGCCGGCAGGGCATCATTTTGATGTTGCAGTCGGTAGCCATCAGGTAGTAGACATACTCCATGGCACCAAACCCTCTGGGGTCACCAAATGTCTGTTGCTCGCTCCGCTGCTCATAGACACCATCGAATTTGAGTAGGCAATGCGTGAAATTCTCTGGCGCGTCAACCTGGCCTGACTTAACCCGGGTGAAATCGGAATTGAAAGCGAGTACCGCTTTGGGGCGAGCTCCACCGGCACTGGTGCCCACAGATAGCAGTGACATCATCGTGCCCACGTCATCACCGGCCAGCTCAACATCAAACTGCTGTCGTTGATCAAGAATGGACTGAGAAATACTGACCAGTTCTTCGATGGCAACATTAGCTACCGCGTTCAGACTGTGCATGTTTTTGGCCGGAGAAAATTCCAGGGCTCCCATGCCACGAATGCCAGTGTACTGAAGCCGTTCAATCGGAGTAATACTCCTTGGATCGCGGCCATGACGAGCAATCCAGGCATTCAGTACCGCATTACCAAAATCATCAGGCAGAGAGTCAGCCAACAACCCGGGTAGTCCTTTGAATGCTTCGGGATCCAATGCCGGGAACTGATAGATTTTTCCGCGCACCAAAGGCATCTGCAGCGGCGAAAGCTCTATACCGGTTTCAACAAAGCGGGGCGTGTACTCGAATGTGGTCAATCCTGTATTTGGGTCATACGCTGCCGCACCTGCATCCATGCCCTGATAACAGACGATGATGGCATCGTGTCTGGCTACCATGAATCATTCTCCTCGCCATGATGCGTGGAGGAAGTCGGATTTTTCTCAGCAGACTTCCTGCTTGCCCGCTGACGTTTTTTCCCCTGCAGCATGGCCAATTGAACGGGCGAGATCTGTTGCGGTGGTAAGAACAGATCCAGTTGCTCGGTCAGCTTGAGCGCCACCATGATGGCGAGCAGCGTCACAAGTTGCACCTTTCCTTTTTCCGCCCCAGTAATGGCGTTGCGCGAGAGCCCGGTTTGTTGCGCAAGATCGGCAATCGATATATTGGCATTTAACCGCGCCTGCTTTAGCCGAGCACCGATTTCAGCAGCGATTACCCCTGCCGTAGCCCCACGCAGTACAGTCATTTCACCACCCATTTTTGGTTAGTTAAACACGTTTTGACGGCACATAGCCCCATTATTGGGCTGTCATCAAGCATACGTTTACAACGATTATAAACCCATTTATGAGGCGTAATCGATTATAAATGCCCATAACAGGCCATTTTTGAGCTATTGAACAAATCATCCATAGTCTAGAAGATCAAGACTCACTAACCCACCACCCGACTTGCCTTCTGGCCGGTCGAGTTTTTCATGCCCTTACCACCCAAAAATATGCAATAATGCACATATCAAAAACCAGTGCAATCAAAATGGGCACAAATGCACAATACAACGTACCCCCTCATGGACCATGATTTATACGCTTGCTGCTCGCCGCGGACTCAATAAATCTCAGCTGGCCGCCGCCGCCGGTATCGATCCATCCGTCATGGCTCGGTCGTATCGCCGCGAAGCGATCAGCCTGGATAATCTTGCTTCGCTGGCCAGCGTGGTCGGCCTGTCGATTGCCCTCACCGAAGCAAAATCGGAGCTCGCCCGCCAACTGGATGAAGGGAGTCTGTTCTGATGGATCAGTTCGGGGTGATCTGGACACAACTGGCCGGCCAGCAGTCTGATCCTGAATGAGGCCATTTGCCGTGCCTTTGCCTGCGCCAAGCTGGGCAGCATTGCATCCATTCCGGATGATCTGCTCGCCGCCAGCGCGCGCTAAGCAACCATGCCGATCCTGATTCAGGGTCGGCTTTTCTTTTGGCCGGTGTACCTAAAAGTTACACGTCGACAGCATGGCCACAATGAAAAACACCACCAGACAAGCTGGTGGTGTTCAGGTTGTACTGCCAAATCTCACCAACGAGTTTCAATCGGGCAAGAATCAGCATTCATCACTTTTTCAAATGTCCACCTTTCGCTGCCAGATCCCGCTCTCGTGGCTGCCGAGAGGATTCCCATTATGGGGAAGGAGCAGTAATGTCTCGCCAATTAAATGTGGCCACAAAGAAGAAAAACCCCGTAAAAACGGGGTTTTTCTTTTAGGAATGGGGGCGCAAGCTATCGGGGTTGAGCAGTGAAACTGCCGTCTTCGTCCAGGTCTTGCCCCGCTAGACATTCGGCTAACTACTTACAGCCATTCGATAAATATTACATACTTATGCTAAACATAGTCAATTCGCGAGACGGTCTCGCATCCTGAAGGCTGCTTTTATTTTTGTTTCTTCTCTCCCTCAAGCCATCGATCACTATGGGGGGCGTGCTTGCAATTGACCAACTCTTCGAGGCATACATCACATCCAAGCAAGGCCATCTTGGCGAAGAATCAATAAAGCGGATGGCCTCATGTTTTCAAAAGCGTATGGGCGTCCACCAGGCCTTCACGGTGGCTGAGAATCTGTTCCTAAGGGCGCACCACGAATCTCGAGCGATGCAAACTTTCGGAGAGATCCATGCACGACATCAATACCCTCTAGCTCTTTGTGGTTTTTACCCTATAGTGGTTTTTATTGCGCATGTTGCGTCTGTTTGATTTAATCAGCGAATCAATTCGCCAGCAAAGTGTTGCCTCAGCGTAAGCTTGGCTGGACACAGTACCCTCCGTGGGTTGCACGAAAATCCTGTCGTGTATGACGTTGCGGGCCGGCCAGACGGGCCTATCAGGAGATAGTCTGGCGCTATTCCCCGGGGCGATCATATCGAACCGGACACCGAACCCTGATCTCCGGGGTTGGCCGGAACCGTTGCCGGCGAGACATTGCGGGGCGCGCCAGTCGTCCCATCATTCGGAAACTGGCGCCTATTTTCACTGGTTGCCGCAGGCGGGCATTTGAGCACGTTGTTCACCACACCTGCTCCACGGCGAACTGTTCCTTGAAACCGGACCTTTCCCCATGTATGGGCCTTTTCAGAAAGCATTGTCATTTTGGTAATTCGAACAGGATAAACCATGGACTACAACTTGCCGCTTTCGATGATGTGCTCGATGCTTTTTCTGATTGGGGCTGTCATCCTTTGGGCGGGTTTCAACCATCACCAAACCACGAAACTCAAGTGGATGGGTGACAGACCTGCCAGCTTTGTCTTGTTGGTGCTGCTGATGCCCTTTGTGCTGATGGCGCTTTTCAATACAGTACCCGCCATCTATGCGCTGGTGGTGGCGCTGGGGGCGTGGCTGTTCCGCCGGCCAATGGTTGGCTTGCGCGGACATCTGTGGGGGTTCGTGACCGTGCCGCTGGTACCCGCCATGCTGCTGATATATGCCGCCATGGACGGGCGCCTGCCATGGCTACAAGCACTGGATAAGTCCGCGGTCCTCTTGTCTCTGGTTGCTGTGGTACTGCTGGTAGACAAGATCTCGGAATATCGGTCGCGTCATGGTATTGCGAAGCGTTGACCTTGCATCTGGTTAGCCAATGCTCGCCTCCCGGCACGAGAGCAGCCCGCGTGGCAGATCTGGGTTCGTTGGTGAATGTGGTTCAGCTACTAACGAACAAAGGCCGACATGGCCGTTGGTTTGTGGGAGATCTTTTTGATGACGTCGAAGGTTCCCTATCAGGCGATAAGAAATGAATACCATGAGAAATCTACCGGCTCTTATGGGAAAGCAGACATCAACAAACGAGCGCTGGCTCCATAGGTGACGATTTGATCAGCCCTTCGTCCATTCGCAACTATCTCAAGCCCGCTAGCGCCTGCTGCTGTGCACTGCTATGCACGTCTTTATGCTGGACCGGACTGGGTAAGCTTGGGCCTGCGGAAAACACCCTCTACTGGCTTGCGATCGCAGACTACCCTGCGACGCTGATCTCACTGGCAGGCTGGGTTGGACTACTGGTCACAGGAGCTGTCCTCTATGGCTTTCTGCGCGGGATTCTGGTGGAGAAGGCTCAATGAGCGACGTGGTATTCACTTTCGGCCTGTCCATCAGTCACTTGATGGACAGCCTCTTGGCAAAAATCAGCTGATCTCAAGGCAAACTGGCGACAGTTGGGCAAATCTTGAAAGGCTGTTCGAAGAAGATTGTCTTACCGAGGGGAAATGCCATGCTGCCGTCCGTTTTCATTTCAGGACCTGGACAAGGTGCAGAGAAATGTCTTCAGCCGTGGCTCGCATCGCCCCGAAGCGCATCGATGATACGCGCATCAAATTCGACCTGAATGCGGCCCGGCAGTCGGAGGATTTTCATCACCGGTGTCATGAGGTCGAAACCATTGTCGAAATAACGATAAATCAGAATTCCCTGCAGTGCGGTGATTGCGTCATCCATACCTTGGATTGACGTCGTGATTTGAACAAGCGAACCTACGGAGCGTTCGCGCAACTCATCGACTAGCGCAGCCCAGAGCTCGTGCGCAGCAGTGGGCATCGGTGCAGTTGAGGTAACCACATAGCGGTCGTGGCCAACAGGAGCTTCTGAAATGTATTGGCCGTGGCCAACGCGCTTAAGATTAGCAAACATGCCACTCAACACATCGCCTGGGAGATTGAATGGGCCATAGGACGGGGGAGTCGGGTCCGAGCCAACCACCGACAAGTGTGCTTTCCGATTTCCGCCTGGCAAATAAGAAGTCATCTGAGGTGAGTTCTACATATTGAGATCCATGGCGGATTGTATAGAGTACCCATTATGTAAGAAACGCATCACCCTCACTTGTGTCAATAATGTCAAAGGGTATGCCTCTGGTGCCGTCAGCACCGCCCTCATAGCCTTACGCAAAGCCAGCCATGTGTGGTGAAAGTCTCGCGGCTCATACGAGCAGGAAGGTTCAGCCTGGATAGACTAGCTAAAGACCAAAGGCGTAATCTGATTTTCGAGGACCTATCAGGTTGGCGAATTGCAACGGCTATACTCACCACAGGAGGTAATTAATCATGGACTTCGCGCTGCTATTTGCATTCATAGGTGTCACGCTGGCAATCGCCTACGGCACAGTTGCTTTCTTTGCACACATTTCCAACAAGCAACACCACAAACTTGACCATGCACCGGTAGATAGCAAGGGTCAGTGATGCATATCTAGCAAGGCACTGGCCTTGCAGGAGAGATTGAGTGTAATCACCCGGCGAAGTCGTCTGTGAAGTGCAACCCCAACATTGGCTTGCGGCGAATACACGCGTCATTCACCCCATATTTCACGGCTAATAAGCAAACCAGCAGTTAATCAAGTCGAATCCGCAGCATCAAGATTAGCTGATTTATTTCTGACTCCACAAAACCATAATGCAGGCAAAAATCGCGGGCTGATTCATTCAACGCATGAACCAGCATGGCGCGAATGCCGATTTCCTGCGCCAAGCGTGTGGTGCGTTGCACCGCATTTTGCAGCAGATCAGCGCCAAGACCTCGGCCATGCTGACGATGGTCAACGGCAAGCCGGCCTAAAACCATCACGGGAATTGAGTTGGGAATATTACGCCGAATGGCATTGCCCGAGCTGGCATGGTCAACAGCGCCGGCTGCTAAGGCATAGTAACCATGTACCACGCCGGCATCATCCGTCACAACAAAGGTTCGTGATGCACCCGATGATTGATTGGCTAAAGCACGCCGGCACAACCAGTCATTCAGTACTGGCTCATTACAATCAAATGTGCTGATATCGTGCTCAGCCCGCAATACAGTGGGGGCATGAAGCATCAGCTTATTTTTCCCATGCTGGTCGACGGGACAGCAAACGCTCTAGCTCCGGATTGGCGTCAACAGGTGCATCCAGTGCTGCACTGAAGCGCGCAAACGCCGCTTCATCCAGCGCAAAAAAAGTTCGGTCAAGAATAACGGCCTGTGCTTTTTCACACGCAGCTTCCAGCATGAAGTCAGATCGGGTTTTGCCCAACGCACTGGCGGCACGATCAATCAGATCGCGCTGCTCAGAATGGGCTCGCAGATTAATCGCAATGTCTCGCATAATAAATGCATACACAATGAATACACATCACTAATCTAGGCTGGCGCATGCACATTGTCAATACAGCATCAACCCATTCACCGGCGAAGAGCGCAGTGCCGATGCTTTTGCGGCTTACTGCGGATCAGGCGCCTAACTGGCGACGAGCGAGTACGGATTGCAGGTCACTGCGTCCGTCCACAATCAGATTACATTCCGCATAGATGTCTTGTCTCAGATGATCACATCTAAGCGGGTTTGCGCCACAAATCTGCCTTCTTGTAATTTATGCAGCGTTTTACGATCCAATTTTGTGTTTCAACCACCGAATTGCTTACAAAAAACACTGCATTGTATCGCATACCTTACAGATACACTTATCATGAATCGGCTTACGCTACGAACCGTCTGAAATTTTGCTCAAATCCTTCCTGAAATCACATTCGAGCGGGAATTTTCAGCTTGAATTCGGAATTTCTTTCAGAAAATCACATCCCAGCGGGCTTTTTCGGAGCCACACCGCTTTTTGTAAGTATTCTGTACATACGCGTTGAAAATTGCCCAGTTGGGAAATTTTGGATGCGTACAGACAGTTCTCTTCGGCTTTGTTGCACAAATCGGCACGCATCCTGCTTGATCTGACCACATCACCCCCCAATCCGTCATCAGCATGAGCAAACCAGCCCCGCCAAAGTACCGCACCACCAACTGGAAATCCTACACTCATGCGCTGCGCCAGCGTGGTTCTCTGTTGATCTGGCTGGACAAGGACATGGCATGGTTTGCCGCTCCAACCGGCAAACGTGGTCGCGCCGAACGATTCAGCGATGCAGCGATTCAGTTCTGTTTGATGGTCAAAAATCTCTTCAATCTGGCGCTCCGCCAAACTACGGGCATGGTCGCCAGCCTGTTGAAACTGGCCGGATTGGA
>NZ_AUMS01000026.1 GCF_000430805.1 Chitinilyticum aquatile DSM 21506
CCTGGGCGAAATGCGCCTGGTAAGCAGAGTTTTTGAAATGTAAGGCCTTTGAATAAGACAAAAGGCTGCCTCATCGCTAACTTTGCAACAGTGCCCTCAGGGTCAATGCCAGCGCTTCGTTAATACAGATGTAGGTGTTCCACAGGGTAGCCAGCAGCATCCTGCGATGCAGATCCGGAACATAATGGTGCAGGGCGCTGACTTCCGGTGCCAGCAGATATTTTGGCAGTTTGCCTTGGATCAGAGCCATCTGACGCAGGGCTAGTGCAGCCGGATAGTCAATAGCTACCGGCAGCGGTGCGGACTGTTGTAACTCAGAATAAGAAATGAGGCCGCTCATGGCGTTGACTCTCAGTCATAGTATCGTGGTATCACCGGTTGGTTCCACTCTCTGTTGCGGGCAACTTCAGCAGCACGTAGGGGACTTCCGCGTTTCCAGACTTTACGAAACACGGAAACCGAAGACCATTCATGTTGTTGCTCAGGTCGCAGACGTTTTGCAGCAGCAGTCGCTTCACGTTCGCTCGCGTATCGGTGATTCATTCTGCTAACCAGTAAGGCAACCCCGCCAGCCTAGCCGGGTCCTCAACGACAGGAGCACGATCATGCGCACCCGTGGCCAGGACCCAACGCTGCCCGAGATGCGCCGCGTGCGGCTGCTGGAGATGGCGGACGCGATGGATATGTTCTGCCAAGGGTTGGTTTGCGCATTCACAGTTCTCCGCAAGAATTGATTGGCTCCAATTCTTGGAGTGGTGAATCCGTTAGCGAGGTGCCGCCGGCTTCCATTCAGGTCGAGGTGGCCCGGCTCCATGCACCGCGACGCAACGCGGGGAGGCAGACAAGGTATAGGGCGGCGCCTACAATCCATGCCAACCCGTTCCATGTGCTCGCCGAGGCGGCATAAATCGCCGTGACGATCAGCGGTCCAATGATCGAAGTTAGGCTGGTAAGAGCCGCGAGCGATCCTTGAAGCTGTCCCTGATGGTCGTCATCTACCTGCCTGGACAGCATGGCCTGCAACGCGGGCATCCCGATGCCGCCGGAAGCGAGAAGAATCATAATGGGGAAGGCCATCCAGCCTCGCGTCGCGAACGCCAGCAAGACGTAGCCCAGCGCGTCGGCCGCCATGCCGGCGATAATGGCCTGCTTCTCGCCGAAACGTTTGGTGGCGGGACCAGTGACGAAGGCTTGAGCGAGGGCGTGCAAGATTCCGAATACCGCAAGCGACAGGCCGATCATCGTCGCGCTCCAGCGAAAGCGGTCCTCGCCGAAAATGACCCAGAGCGCTGCCGGCACCTGTCCTACGAGTTGCATGATAAAGAAGACAGTCATAAGTGCGGCGACGATAGTCATGCCCCGCGCCCACCGGAAGGAGCTGACTGGGTTGAAGGCTCTCAAGGGCATCGGTCGACGCTCTCCCTTATGCGACTCCTGCATTAGGAAGCAGCCCAGTAGTAGGTTGAGGCCGTTGAGCACCGCCGCCGCAAGGAATGGTGCATGCAAGGAGATGGCGCCCAACAGTCCCCCGGCCACGGGGCCTGCCACCATACCCACGCCGAAACAAGCGCTCATGAGCCCGAAGTGGCGAGCCCGATCTTCCCCATCGGTGATGTCGGCGATATAGGCGCCAGCAACCGCACCTGTGGCGCCGGTGATGCCGGCCACGATGCGTCCGGCGTAGAGGATCCACAGGACGGGTGTGGTCGCCATGATCGCGTAGTCGATAGTGGCTCCAAGTAGCGAAGCGAGCAGGACTGGGCGGCGGCCAAAGCGGTCGGACAGTGCTCCGAGAACGGGTGCGCATAGAAATTGCATCAACGCATATAGCGCTAGCAGCACGCCATAGTGACTGGCGATGCTGTCGGAATGGACGATATCCCGCAAGAGGCCCGGCAGTACCGGCATAACCAAGCCTATGCCTACAGCATCCAGGGTGACGGTGCCGAGGATGACGATGAGCGCATTGTTAGATTTCATACACGGTGCCTGACTGCGTTAGCAATTTAACTGTGATAAACTACCGCATTAAAGCTTATCGATGATAAGCTGTCAAACATGAGAATTCGCGAATGAACAAGCTCCAACGCGAGGCCGTGATCCGAACCGCGCTCGAACTGCTTAACGACGTGGGCATGGAAGGTCTAACGACGCGCCGACTGGCTGAGCGCCTCGGGGTGCAACAGCCAGCGCTCTACTGGCATTTCAAGAACAAGCGTGCGTTGCTCGACGCACTTGCCGAAGCCATGCTGACGATAAATCACACGCATTCGACGCCAAGGGATGACGACGACTGGCGTTCGTTCCTGAAGGGCAATGCATGCAGTTTTCGACGGGCGTTGCTCGCTTATCGCGATGGCGCGCGTATTCATGCCGGGACGCGGCCAGCCGCGCCGCAGATGGAAAAAGCCGACGCGCAGCTTCGCTTCCTTTGCGATGCTGGCTTTTCGGCAGGTGACGCGACCTATGCGTTGATGGCAATCAGCTACTTCACCGTCGGCGCTGTTCTTGAGCAGCAAGCTAGCGAGGCAGACGCCGAGGAGCGGGGCGAAGATCAGTTGACCACCTCAGCGTCTACGATGCCGGCGCGCCTACAGAGCGCGATGAAAATCGTCTACGAAGGCGGTCCGGACGCGGCATTCGAGCGAGGCCTGGCTCTCATCATCGGCGGTCTTGAAAAAATGAGGCTCACTACGAACGACATTGAGGTGCTGAAGAATGTTGACGAATGACAGGGGGCGGCAGGTGCGGAGGGCGCGGTTGCTTCGTCATATGAAGCAAAGTCACCTAGCTGAATTAATGGGTGTGGATCAGGCAACCGTGTCGCGCTGGGAGCGGGGCACCCTTGCATTGTCGGATGGGAGGTGGTCAGCGGTTCTTCAATTGCTTACCGGGCCTTCCGATTCATCGTACGACGCTGCGCTGAAGCGTCTGGTGCAATCCTCCGCCCACAAAGTCCATCTGGTAGCGACCGGACACATTGTTTGCTCGCGGCATCTCCGGCCAGGCAAAGGGAATTGCGGATTGACCTAGCCGAACTCCTTGGTAAATCGCTGCGTGTTTATGCGTCCCCGAGATAGTTGCGGCCGACTCTGCGCTTAATGGGCTCGGTTGGCATGAGGGGCGGCTGGGGTCACTCGAGGTGGATACCGGCCCGAACTGGAGCGAGGAACTTCCATACTGCCAAGGCGAATGCTGTGGGAGCGCATCATGCTCGCTGATGGTAGCCCGGCACTACTTGTTACCACCACAGCTTAATGCGAAGGGTGCTCCTGTTCTTGTGCATATTTTATGCGCTGCTGATTGTGCATCGAACTGATAACCTCAACGGGTCTGCTTTGTAGTTCACCACACCCCTGACGCGCGCGTGCCGGATAAGCAGAACTATGGTGCCGATGGATGTCAGGAACACTCGGCCTGGTTCGTAACTAGGTCGTCCTGCGCGATCCTGCGGCTAGGGCCGGAATCGTGCTCGCCAGTCAGGCGCTGATGAAGCCTATGGGCACTGTTGCAAATAGTCGGTGGTGATAAACTTATCATCCCCTTTTGCTGATGGAGCTGCACATGAACCCATTCAAAGGCCGGCATTTTCAGC
>NZ_AUMS01000027.1 GCF_000430805.1 Chitinilyticum aquatile DSM 21506
CGCTGAAAATGCCGGCCTTTGAATGGGTTCATGTGCAGCTCCATCAGCAAAAGGGGATGATAAGTTTATCACCACCGACTATTTGCAACAGTGCCGCCACGCTCAAGCGTGGCCGCCGTGGTCAGCAGTTGCGCGCCCATTTGCTTGTGCTGTTCGGAGAACTCGGCCATGCCGTCATAGGGCCGCGAAGCCTTGCGGCGCTCGGCTTCGGATGCCTCTTCCATGATGCGGGCGTAGCGGTAGAACCCTGGGAACTCGCGGGACAGCGCCATGAGCTGCTGATCGGATGTGCCGACCCAAATCCTGTGCAGGTCAGGCCCGTACCCCATCATGCGATTGATGATGGCATGGGCCTCGCTGACACCCTGGGCGGCAAGCTGCTGCATGTGTTGGTCGATCTTCGCGGCCAGTCGGCGGAATTCGTTCATGCTCATGTCCGTCACAAAAGGCGCGTTGATTGCCCTTGCGCCGTGAGAAGTGCCACCGCCTTCTTATCGAAGGAAACGAAGGTTTCCCCGCCAAGCCAGTTGCCTTCGTAGGCAATGACGCCATCGGCAAAGTCTCCGCCCGCGTCGAGCACCAGCAAGCCAGCCTCCACGGCAGGCCGGTTCACTTCCACATTCGCGGCGGCCAGTAGTGCCCGGATCGCGCTGGCCGCGTCGGCTTGCTGGAAGCCGTAGACACGCAGCAGCACCCAAACAAATTCGCATAGGCACGGCAGCGCGACCGCGATCAACTCGGCGTCGGTCAAGACTGCGGCGGCAACGTCCGCTTGTGCGGGATCGTCACGCACAACCGCACGCACAAGGACGTTGGTATCGACTGCGACCTTCATTGCTTACCTGCCCAGCCTTGCGCCGCCGCCTCGTTGATTTCTTCGATGGTGGCAACCTTCTGCGTCTTGCCCGCGAGCAGGCCGACAAAGCTGGCTATCGTCCCTGCGGGCCGTGCCGCCTTGAGCACGCCCCGACCGTCTGGCAACAAGTCCAGCTCGATCTTGTCGCCTGGCCTGATGCCGAGGTGTTGCAGTACGTCCTTCCGAAACGTCACTTGTCCCCGTGCGGTAACGGTCAATGTGGTCATGGTGGTTTGCCCTCGCAATCAAGGTTGATGCTTCACATAGTAATGCAAAAATGCCTTACCGTCAATGTCCGTCAAACGATCATTAGTCGGCCATGCCGGACACTGTCCAGCAAAGTTATTGCACAACGGGTTGTCGGACATTAAGATAGGCGGACGGAATGACGGACAAGAGAGGCGGCAAATGGCACTGATCGGCTATGCGCGGGTATCGACGGCGGAACAGGACACCGCCTTGCAGACGGATGCGCTACGCAAGGCAGGCTGCGAGCGCGTTTTCGAGGACACGGCTTCCGGGGCCAAGGCCGACCGCCCCGGCTTGGCTGATGCGCTGGCCTACCTGCGCGACGGCGACGTGCTGGCCGTCTGGCGGCTGGATCGGCTCGGGCGCTCTATGCCGCACCTAATCGAAACGATAGGCGCGCTGGAAGCGCGAGGCGTCGGCTTCCGTTCTCTGACGGAAGCCATCGACACCACCACGCCAGGCGGGCGGCTCATCTTCCACGTGTTCGGCGCGCTGGGCCAGTTCGAGCGCGACTTGATCCGCGAGCGCACCAAGGCCGGGTTGACTGCCGCCGCCGCTCGTGGGAGGAAGGGCGGGCGAAAGCCGGTTGTCACCGCCGACAAGTTGCAGCGAGCGCGGGAGCACATCGCCAACGGGCTTAATGTCCGAGAGGCCGCTACACGGCTCAAGGTGAGCAAGACGGCCCTGTACACCGCGCTGCAATCCACCAGTGCAGCCGACTCCTGATATTCCGTGCAGTCGTCTTCTGAAAATGACAGCTCACGCGCAGGTAGATGCGTGCGACTTTCATGCGGGCCTCCTGGTCATTTTGGGTATAGGGAAAATGACCATTGTTTCACGCCTAGCCAAAAAGGGAAGGTTCCCGGTTCAAATGTCGTTTTCAGAAGACGGCTGCACTGAACGTCAGAAGCCGACTGCACTATAGCAGCGGAGGGGTTGGATCCATCAGGCAACGACGGGCTGCTGCCGGCCATCAGCGGACGCAGGGAGGACTTTCCGCAACCGGCCGTTCGATGCGGCACCGATGGCCTTCGCGCAGGGGTAGTGAATCCGCCAGGATTGACTTGCGCTGCCCTACCTCTCACTAGTGAGGGGCGGCAGCGCATCAAGCGGTGAGCGCACTCCGGCACCGCCAACTTTCAGCACATGCGTGTAAATCATCGTCGTAGAGACGTCGGAATGGCCGAGCAGATCCTGCACGGTTCGAATGTCGTAACCGCTGCGGAGCAAGGCCGTCGCGAACGAGTGGCGGAGGGTGTGCGGTGTGGCGGGCTTCGTGATGCCTGCTTGTTCTACGGGGCACTGTTGCAAATAGTCGGTGGTGATAAACTTATCATCCCCTTTTGCTGATGGAGCTGCACATGAACCCATTCAAAGGCCGGCATTTTCAGC
>NZ_AUMS01000028.1 GCF_000430805.1 Chitinilyticum aquatile DSM 21506
CGCCACGCTGAATTCAATAGAAGAAGTTAAACTTTCTTATCCCGTCGTATCGACTTTCTTTCTCGGGTCAATTGCCTCGTTTCACACCTAAGCCAATCACGCGTCTCAGGTTATAGGATCAAGCCTCACGGGCTATTAGTATCGGTTAGCTTAACGCATTACTGCGCTTCCACACCCGACCTATCAACGTCCTGGTCTCGAACGATCCTTTAGAGGTCTTAAAGACCTAGGGAAGTCTCATCTTGAGGCTAGTTTCGCACTTAGATGCTTTCAGCGCTTATCTATTCCCGACTTAGCTACCCGGCAATGCCACTGGCGTGACAACCGGTACACCAGAGGTCAGTCCACTCCGGTCCTCTCGTACTAGGAGCAGCCCCCCTCAAACTTCCAACGCCCACTGCAGATAGGGACCAAACTGTCTCACGACGTTTTGAACCCAGCTCACGTACCACTTTAAATGGCGAACAGCCATACCCTTGGGACCGGCTACAGCCCCAGGATGTGATGAGCCGACATCGAGGTGCCAAACTCCGCCGTCGATGTGAACTCTTGGGCGGAATCAGCCTGTTATCCCCGGAGTACCTTTTATCCGTTGAGCGATGGCCCTTCCATTCAGAACCACCGGATCACTATGTCCTGCTTTCGCACCTGCTCGACTTGTCGGTCTCGCAGTTAAGCTACCTTTTGCCATTACACTATCAGTACGATGTCCGACCGTACCTAGGTAACCTTCGAGCTCCTCCGTTACACTTTGGGAGGAGACCGCCCCAGTCAAACTGCCTACCATGCACGGTCCCCGATCCGGATAACGGACCAAGGTTAGAACCTCAAAGGGGTCAGGGTGGTATTTCAACGTCGGCTCCATGCGAACTAGCGTCCGCACTTCAAAGCCTCCCACCTATCCTACACAAACCACTTCAAAGTCCAATGCAAAGCTACAGTAAAGGTTCACGGGGTCTTTCCGTCTAGCAGCGGGGAGATTGCATCTTCACAAACACTTCAACTTCGCTGAGTCTCGGGAGGAGACAGTGTGGCCATCGTTACGCCATTCGTGCGGGTCGGAACTTACCCGACAAGGAATTTCGCTACCTTAGGACCGTTATAGTTACGGCCGCCGTTTACTGGGACTTCAATCAAGAGCTTGCACCCCATCATTTAATCTTCCAGCACCGGGCAGGCGTCACTCCGTATACGTCCACTTTCGTGTTGGCACAGAGCTGTGTTTTTGATAAACAGTCGCAGCCACCAGTTCACTGCAACCCCATCACGCTCCAGACGCAAGGTCCTTCACGCTACCGGGGCACACCTTCTCCCGAAGTTACGGTGTCAATTTGCCGAGTTCCTTCTCCCGAGTTCTCTCAAGCGCCTTAGTATTCTCTACCTGCCCACCTGTGTCGGTTTGCGGTACGGTTCAATATCAGCTGAAGCTTAGTGGCTTTTCCTGGAAGCATGGGATCAATCACTTCAGAATCAAAGATTCCTCGTCATCACGCCTCAGCGTTAAAGGGGACCGGATTTGCCTAATCCCCACGCCTACACGCTTAAACCACCTATTCCAACAGGTGGCTGACCTACCCTTCTCCGTCCCCACATCGCACTGATATCAAGTACGGGAATATTAACCCGTTTCCCATCGACTACGCATTTCTGCCTCGCCTTAGGGGCCGACTCACCCTGCGCCGATGAACGTTGCGCAGGAAACCTTGGGCTTTCGGCGAGGGAGCTTTTCACTCCCTTTATCGCTACTCATGTCAGCATTCGCACTTCTGATACCTCCAGCATGCTTTACAACACACCTTCACAGGCCTACAGAACGCTCTCCTACCATATGTGTAAACACATATCCGCGTCTTCGGTTCATAGTTTGAGCCCCGTTACATCTTCCGCGCAGGACGACTCGACCAGTGAGCTATTACGCTTTCTTTAAATGATGGCTGCTTCTAAGCCAACATCCTGGCTGTCTGTGCCTTCCCACCTCGTTTTCCACTTAACTATGCATTTGGGACCTTAGACGGCGGTCTGGGTTGTTTCCCTCTTGACACAGGACGTTAGCACCCCATGTCTGTCTCCCACGCTCGCACTCTTCGGTATTCGGAGTTTGCCATGGTTTGGTAAGTCGCGATG
>NZ_AUMS01000029.1 GCF_000430805.1 Chitinilyticum aquatile DSM 21506
CGGAACCGTTCGGGCTGGAGCTCCCCAACGAAGACCCGGACGGCGACGGCGTGCGCCTGACACTAAACCTGCGCTTCCCCGGCCAGTATTTCGACAAAGAGAGCGGATTGCATTACAACTACTACCGCGACTACGACCCGCTGACGGGCCGGTACATGCAGTCTGACCCGATTGGGCTGGCGGGGGGGATTAATACGTATGGGTATGTGGAGGGAAATCCGTTAGGTTTGGTTGATCCATTTGGCCTGAGCGCGCGAGATGTGGAAATAATCAGAAAACGATTTCGTGAAATTGTTGATGAGATGACTAGAAATAGGCAGCGACACCCGAATAAACATTGGAATAATTTTTGTCGCTTCTATGGTGTGCCTGGGTGTGAGAATTATGAAAACTGCGAAGGGCAAACAGAGAAAACCATTGAAGAGCTTGATAAAATCAAGCCGTACCTTGATGATAAATGGATTTTTGATGTTGAGAGTAACTTCGAAATGAAGCCATTCTGGTACCCTGGGCACAACTGGGTGAGGGGAATATCGACCAACCCTAAAGATCCTTCTTTATGGTTCGACCCTCGAGCAGGTAGGGATGGAAATGGCTATTGCGAGGAGTGCTATTGATAATGAAATTTTTATTAGACTCATTTTTTCAAAAAAAATCGATTGTGCGATTTTTACGGGCTACATCCCTATTTGTCGGTTTTTTTAGTTTAATCGCCAGTTCTATATTTTTTTGGGGCGTTTTTGCTGCGGAAGGATCTTTTCATTTAAGTAGGAATGGAATGATAATTTTTCTTGGCGTGTGCATATGGAACGCTGCTAGCATGTTTTTTTGTCTATGGGGCGCAAATAAACAGAGCGTTATTAATTACTTTCGTCTGATTGGCTTTCCGCTGGCAGTCTTGGTTGCCATGCAATTTGATGGTGGGCCTGCGTTCGGTCTTTTTTATTTTGCAGTGAGTTTCATCGTGACAATACTATTATGGAATATGATGTTATCAGGGGTGCAGCATTTCATTTATCAACGGGGCTCTGATTAGCGAAGCATAATCAGAGGCGCAAGCCGCGTTGTTTTTCGAATCTCCGATCTTTAACAACCCATCTCCCCAAAGCTGTTTCTCGCCTACTTCATGGGTATCTGGCTGTGGCCCTTTATATGAAACCGCGTACGGCGTAATCGTAGGGCGTCAATGTGCGCAGCGAATTGCGCCGCAGGAAGCACTCGGGAGATTGCGCCGCACGAACCGACCGTGCATCGCTGCTTCGAGAAACGTAATCGGAGGCGCAAGCCGCGTCGTTTTTCGTATCCCCGATCTTTAACAATCCATCTCACCCCAATGGTTTCGTGACTACTTCATGGGTATATGGCTGCAGCCCTTTATATGGAGGGCTACATGCTTATATCTGCACGGGTATGTATCGATCTGCCCTCGTCGTGGCGCACTGCCAGCGCATCCGCAAAACCCTCACGAACAACGGCTAGGTCGTGAGCGACACGCTGTACCACTACTACGACCTCGCCGGCCACCTCATCGGCGAAAGCGACGGCACGGGGAAAGTCAGCCGGGAAATACTCTGGCTGGATGACACGCCACTGGC
>NZ_AUMS01000030.1 GCF_000430805.1 Chitinilyticum aquatile DSM 21506
CAACTACTACCGCGACTACGACCCGCTGACGGGGCGGTACATGCAGTCTGACCCGATTGGGCTAGCGGGGGGGATTAATACGTATGCTTATGTGGGTGGGAATTCACTGAATTTTATTGACCCTAATGGTCTACAAACTGTAATTCTTCCTGGAGGCTCTGGTCTTTTTCCTGAAGGGGGGATGCTAATTCCGCCTGGATTGGGGCAACTAACAACGCTGTGCATCAGATCGCTAATGACGGCTGCGGGGCCTGTTGTGCTCTATTTAACCCCTGCAGATATTAGCAAATGTCAGGATCTTTCCTATGCGACTGACAATACTCAAGAGTGCAAATTTGGGCCGGATGATAAAAAGTGCCCACCTTGTAAAACACAAAGCGGAAAAGTTGTACTGACAGGCACTATCGGGTATCGATTTGATAAAGTCCCTCCGGGAAAACCTCATTATCCATATACCGGTGATCATTATAATCTTTATAAAGCCAACCAGAATCCAAATAATTGCCAGTGCTTCTGGCAAGAAGTTGGTGCTGCCGATGGTTCAAATAATGCGCCGCCTCCTCAAGGTGCAATTCCAATTGAGCCTTTTGTTAGGTGATGCCCATGATAAGTGATAGCGGTGTAATTATTCGTGTCGGGGATAGCGTTCGATTTTCAGGAGGGATGACTGGTGTTGTGGTTGTCTGCCTCGATGATAAAACTGCTTTGAGCGATTACTGCCTCGATGATTGGCTTTATTTAGAAGATGGATTGTTGATTGATTCTTTGCAGGGTGGACTGGTTCATGTAAGCACCAATTCTGGTGATATTGAAATAATTAACCCTGCATAACAGCCCGCGTAGCCCGTATATGGACTCCTCCCGGTTTGCAAGCATTCTGCAGGTCTGGTCGTCGGATCGACTGCGCACGTATATCCGGCCTCTGCGGTGGGCTCAAACGCCCGGGCCATGATGGGCTATTCGCGCGGCAAGTCCTGAACGATTAGGCGTGCTCGAGGCACTTCGGACCTATCAGGTTTTCCTGCCGCCGGTTCGACCGGTTGGCCATCACTGCTTTCTGCTTCGCAATCGTGAAGAGGGCTTACTCGTTATTCATCCCGTTGCCGGGGCCATTTGATGAAGCTGGTCGTCAGCCCGCGTAGCTCCGATTAGCGAAGCGTAATCGGAGGCGCAAGCCGCGTCGTTTTCCGCATCCCCGATCTTTAACAACTCGCCTTCCCCCCCCCCAGTGATTTTCTGCAAACTGCACGGGTATATGGCTGTAGCCTTTTATATTAAAGGTTCGCATGCATATATAGTAATGGGTATGTATCGATTTGCCCTCGTCGGGGCACTGGGCCAGCGCATCCGCAAAACCCTCACGAGCAACGGCCAGATCGTGAGCGACACGCTGTACCACTACGACCTCGCCGGCCACC
>NZ_AUMS01000031.1 GCF_000430805.1 Chitinilyticum aquatile DSM 21506
GCTTTCGCCGATGAGGTGGCCGGCGAGGTCGTAGTGGTACAGCGTGTCGCTCACGATCTGGCCGTTGTTCGTGAGGGTTTTGCGGATGCGCTGGCAGCGTGCCGCGACGAGGGGAGATCGATGCATACCCATGCCGATATATGCATACAACCCTTTAATATAAATGGCTACAGCCATATACAAATAAAGTAGGCGAGAAACAGCTTGGGGGAGATGGATTGTTAAAGATCGGGGATGCGGAAAACGGCGCGGCCTGCGCCTCCGATTACGCGTCTCGAAGCGGCGATGCACGGTCGGTTCGTGCGGCACAATTCGCTGCGCTCATTGTATAAGCCGCACTTACTTTTTGATTGCTTGACACAAATCAGCACCATCATCTCTAGACAAAATGAAACAATGCATGCCGTTGTCGCCATCAATAAAAAAAACAACAGAAACATTGTATTCATCATTTCTAAAGACCGCCGATCGATTAAATACATAGCCAACATCCACAAAATCATCTGGCGATTTTAATAATTTCACTGAACCTGAAGGCCTTTCAGAAAGAACAGCCTTATTTTGAATGGCATAATTAATTATCGAAACAATCACAGCTTTCTGCGTATATTGCGGCCGCATATTGCCATATATAAAATAACCCATAAATAGCAATAGAATCATCAATCCAACAGCTTTTGCTGCATTTGTTTTTACCTTCCGCATTTGCAATAATCCATTGTAAAACCATGATGCCAAGAATCAAGTTTTAGATGAGGGTCATTTGGATTGCTTGAATCTCCTTCTACCCATATGTGTCCTGGCTGCCACCATGATTTACTTTTGAAGTTATCTTTGAAATAAAATTTCCATTTATCATCGGTTTTTCCTAGATTAATCATCAAGTCATACAAAACATCTGCTGATTGATCAGCACAATTTAAATATCCCGGCAATGCGTTATTTATAATCCAATTGTCGGTTCTTTCTTTATTTTTCGTCATTCTCACTACTGTTTTTTCAAATTGACGGTAGATTGCATCTACGTCAGCTTTACTCAGGCCACTAGGATCAATCATTGAGGCCGGATCACCACCCACATAAGCATACGTATTAATCCCCCCCTCCAGCCCAATCGGGTCGGACTGCATATACCGCCCTGTCAGCGGGTCGTAGTCGCGGTAGTAGTTGTAGTGCAGCCCAGTTTCCTTGTCGAAATACTGGCCGGGGAAGCGCAGGTTCAGTGTCAGGCG
>NZ_AUMS01000032.1 GCF_000430805.1 Chitinilyticum aquatile DSM 21506
CAACTACTACCGCGACTACGACCCGCTGACGGGGCGGTACATGCAGTCTGACCCGATTGGGCTAGCGGGGGGGATTAATACGTATGCTTATGTGGAGGGAAATCCACTAGGTCTGGTTGATTTACTTGGTTTGAGTGATCAGGATGTGGAAAAAATTCGCGAGAGATATCGAGAAATTGTTGATCAGATGACGCGAAATGAGTTGCGTCTTCCAAATAAATGGAGGAACAATTTATGTCGGATGTATCCTTGGTCTCCCGGGTGTAAAAACCCTAATAACTATAAAGATTGCGGTGAGCAAACAGAGATTGTCAATGAAGAACTTGCCAAGGGTCATTATAATGATCGATGGTATTTTCTGATGGATGCTGGGTTTGGGCACGCATGGGGTTTGGCTACATCAAGCAACCCTAAAGATCCTATTGTTTACTATGATCCTAGGGCTGACGAAATTTCTGTAGGAAATCCATGTCAAAACTGCAAAGGCTGGTTTGGTGATAGCAATTACGGCCCAAATGATCCGCCAATTCACCCGCGTTGAAAAGGAGTCCGACATGAAGTGTTTTTTTATGGCGATCGCAGGTGCATCATTGATTGTAATTTCTGCTATTTTTGTAAATTCACAATATTCCGATTATCGTGCAAAAGTAGAAACAGATAATTGGCTGCTGCGGGTAAAAGAAATTCAAGATACAATAGAGCGGAAGGCTATCAAGCAGAAGTCACTTATTGATGCCGGGCGCGAAGTTAACAAAAATTTACTTCAGAAATTAGACCTTGATTTGATTGAAATCACAGACTCCAGTGTGATAATTCTTCGAGGAGGTAGGGATGGACAGGTTATTATTCTGATTCCATCCTTATCAGGTGATCGAATTGTCTGGGATTGCATTGGCGGCCCAGAAAAAGCGATGCCACGTAGGTGTAAAGCCAAAGAGAGCCTGCGCAACTCTGATTAGCGAAACGTAATCAGAGGCGAAAGCCATGTTGTTTTCCGAATCCCCGATCTTTAACAATCCATCTCCCCCAAGCTGTTTCTCGCCTACTTCATGGGTATGTGGCTGTGGATTTTTATATGAAAGGGCTACATGCATATATCGGCATGGGTATGCATCGATTTGCCCCCGTCGGGGCACTGGGCCAGCGCATCCGCAAAACCCTCACGAGCAACGGCCAGATCGTGAGCGACACGCTGTACCACTACGACCTCGCCGGCCACC